>NZ_KQ949092.1 GCF_001514305.1 Streptomyces dysideae | reverse complement strand
AGCGGCTGCTCAGCGCCGAGCACATCGTCATCGCCACCGGCACCCGGCCCGCGCGGCCCGACAGCGTGGAGTTCGACGGGCGGACGATCATGGACTCGGACAACGTCCTCACACTGGAGCGGGTGCCGCGTTCCATGGTGATCGTCGGCGCCGGGGTCATCGGCATGGAGTACGCGTCGATGTTCGCCGCGCTCGGCAGCAAGGTCACCGTGGTGGAGAAGCGGGCCGGGATGCTCGACATGTGCGACGTCGAGGTGATCGAGTCGCTCAAGTACCACCTGCGGGACCTCGCTGTCACGTTCCGCTTCGGGGAGACCGTCGCGGCGGTGGAGCGGCATCCCCGCGGCACACTGACCGTGCTGGAGAGCGGCAAGAAGATCCCCGCCGACGCGGTGATGTACTCCGCGGGCCGGCAGGGGCTCACCGACGAACTCGACCTCGACAAGGCCGGGCTGTCCGCGGACCCGCGCGGCCGGATCGCGGTCGACGAGCACTACCGGACCCAGGTGCCGCACATCTACGCCGTCGGCGACGTCATCGGCTTCCCGGCGCTGGCGGCGACGTCGATGGAGCAGGGACGCTCGGCGGCGTACCACGCCTGCGGGGAGCCCGTCGGGCGGATGCACAACCTCCAGCCGATCGGCACCATCCCGGAGATCAGTTTCGTCGGCCGGACCGACGACCAGCTCACCGAGGAGCGGGTGCCGTTCGAGGCCGGTATCTCGCGCTACCGCGAGCTGGCCCGCGGACAGATCATCGGCGACTCGCACGGCATGCTGAAACTGCTGGTCTCCCCCGACGACCGCACGCTGCTCGGCGTGCACTGCTTCGGCACCGGGGCGACCGAGCTCATTCACATCGGGCAGTCGGTGATGGGGTGCGGCGGCACCGTCGACTATCTCGTCAACGCGGTCTTCAACTACCCGACGCTCGCGGAGTCCTACAAGGTCGCCGCCCTGGACGCCACGAACCGGCTGCGGCAGATCGACCGCATCGGCGACTGAGGGAGGTTACCGTCCAGTCAATCTTGAAAGGTCAATGAGTGGGGTTATCATCACTCGCACACACGGTGTGACCGTCCGGCTGCGGAACGGGCGGACGGTATCCACCACCCCCTTGTCACGCCCCTGACCCGAGGCCACCCCTCTCCGGTCATCGGCGGCTTCACCCCCCTCCACGCCGCCCGGGCCTGGCACGCCCGTGCGCCGAGCGCGACGGAAAGCAGCACAGTCATGAGCATCAGCAGCGGCAGAGGGCTGCGGGCGTGGTCGATGACGCCCACCCTGTTCGACGAGGGGCGCGCGGAGAGCCACGCGGAGAACATCGTCGTCGAGTCGCTGAGCGAGCCGAGCACCGCCACGACAGCGGTCTGCGTCGCCGGACCGCACTCCCGTGTCCACGAGGGTCTGCCCTCCGACTTCTGAGGGAGATCCCGATGGCGCGAGACCGCTTCGTTCCCGACTTCGATCCCGACTGCGGGGACGCGCCTCTCACTGCCGCCCGGCACGACATCGTCATCGGCCGCTGGCAGGGCCTGCGGGACCTGCTGTATGTCACCGGGCCCGACTGGCGGGCACGCGGCCACCGGGTCCGGCTGCTCGCTCATGCCTGCGCGAGCGGTTCGACGGCGGAGTCGTGGCTGGCCGCCGAGCCGCACAACGCCGACGCGCACGTACTGTGGGCGGCGACGGAGACGGCGCGGGCCTTCAACCTGGCCACCGCGGCGGACCGGGGCGTGCCGATCGACCAGCGCCGTGTCGACGCCGCGGTGCTGGCGTGCCTGCGGGCCACCGACGCGTATCCGGAGGACCCGACGCCGTGGATCTCCCTGATCTGCGTGGCCCGGCTGTATCCGTCGGGCGTACGACGGCAGGAACTGGCGCGCTGGTGGGACGAGTTGCACCGGCGCGAGCCGTACAGCATGGAGGGGCACCTCCAGGTGCTGCACTACTACTCGGCGCGCTGGCACGGCTCGCACGATCTGATGTACGACTTCGCCCGCGACGCGGCCGGGGTCGCGCCGCCCGGCAGTCCGCTGCCGGTGCTCGTGCAGCACGCCCGGGTCGAGGAGTTCCGCCACGCCGTGGACGCGGCGCAGGGCAGGCAGGCCTCCGTGGCTCTCGCGCGGCACTGGAACAACGACGGCGCCGCGAACGACGTACGCCGCACCTGGCAGCGCTGGATCATGGGGCGCACGGACACCGGCGTGGCCCCCGGCGAGCTGCGGGACCTCGGTTGTCTGACGCACGCGGCATGTCTCGCCGGGGTCCAGGACGTCGCTGCCGCGCTGCTCGGGATGCTGGGGCGCCGGGCCACGCGCACTCCGTGGTCGTACACCGGCGATCCGGAGAAACAGATCGTCAAGTGGCGCAAGGAGCTGCGGCTGCGGGGGTGACGGCCGTTCACGGCTGGTCCCGGTCGGCCGTGCGGTCCAGGACCGGCACCTCGAATCCGGCCTCGGTCAGGACCGTGGCCGCCACACCCCGGCCGACGCGGGCGAGGCCGACGAGCAGGTCGCCGCAGTCGATGCGCGCGGCGCCGGACTCTGCGGAACGGACCTCGGCGAGGGCGATCGCCTTGCGGGAGTAGGGAGTCCAGGCGATCCGTTCGGCGGCCTGGGAGGCGCCGAGAGCGAGGCGGTCCTCGACCTTGCGGTGGATGGCCGCCGGGTCGACGCCGCCCCTCTCCAGCAGCTCGGTGGCGCTGTTCGGTTCGGCGGTGAGGCCCCACCACAGGTGCTCGGTGCCTATGTAGTTGTTGCGGTGCAGTACGGCGGCGCGCTTCACCTGGACCATGGCGCCGCGCAGGTCCTCGGACATCGTCTCGGGGCCGTACCGCTTGTGGGGAGCATGGAAGCGCTGCTGCACCGCCTGCCGGGTGACCCCGAGGGCCGCCCCGATGTCGGTCCACGAGCTGCCGTGCATCCGGCAGTGCTCGACGTAGTCCTCGACCAAGTCGTCGGCGAGGGCCTGCAGTTGGCCCGCGAGATGCGCGGCGGTGGCCACCAGGTCCAGCAGCCGGCTGCTCCCGGCTCATGACAGAGGTTCAGCTCCGGTGTTCGGCCTGTCCCTCGCCCGGGACGACGGCGCTGGTGCGGTTGGTATTGGCGTCCTGGAGGCAGTCGCGCAAGCGCAGGCACGACGTGCTCACCGGCATCAGCCCAGCCGGCCGAAAGAGAATGCCGTCCTGACCGGTGGCCGCCTCGCAGCGCGACACCCTCCGGGAAGGGGCGGCGCGTGGGCAGCAGGGCCGGGCGGTGTGCCGTCAGGAACTCGGTGAAGGACGAGGTCCCCGGAGTGAAGAACTCCTCCCCTAACCGCCCGCCGTTCTCGCCGTACGTCATGGCTCTCCCCCTCGTCCTGGTCACCGGGCCGACAACCGGACTCCTACCTGTCGCGGACGGACGGGAAACGCTTGTCGTGCTCACAGTGCCTTACGGCGGATCAGCACCCCGAGCACGACCAGCCCCGGGAGCAGGGGCAGCCACACGGTCAGCAGCCGGTAGCCGAGCACGGCGGAGGCGGCCGCGGCGGCCGGTGCTCCGGCGGCGGTGAGGGCGAGGGCGAGCACGGCGTCGAGGGAGCCGAGGCCGCCGGGCGTGGGCAGCAGGGCGGCGGCGGCGCTCGCGGCGAGGTACAGCATGGCCACCCGGACCGGGGGCAGCGGGAGGGCGACGGCCCGGGTGACGGCGATCAGCACCAGGGCGTGCAGTGTGACGAAGGCCAGCGAGCCGCCCCACAGGGCCGCCGCCCTCGGCGGTCTGGCGTGGACGGCCCGGACGTCCGCGAGCCCTGCGGCCAGGGCCCGTCGGCAGCGGGCCCACAGCGGGCTCGCCCGCAGGACGGTCACTCCCAAGGCCACGGCGAGTACGGCGGCCAGGACCGCCCCGGGGACGGGAGGGATCCGCAGGACTCCGGGGCAGACCGCGGCGAGTACGGCGATCAGGGCGCCGCGGACGACCGCACCGGCCGTGCCTTTCACCGCGACGGCGGTCACCGAGCGGCCGGCGGGCAGTCCGCAACGCATGAGGAAACGTAGGTTCACAGCGCCCGCGCCGAGGCCGGCGGGCAGCACGTGGTTGGCCGCGCAGGCGGCGAACTGCGTAGCCACGAGCCGTCCCCGTGGCAGCCGTTCGGGTACGGCGCCCTGCTGGGCGAGCGCTGCGCACAGCCAGGTCCCGGCCGTGGCTGTGGCGGCCACCAGCAGCCAGCCCTGGTCGGCGACGACGAGCCGGCCGGCTCCGCTCTCCAGCACCGTCCAGTGGCGCCGGGCCAGATACGCGGCGCCCACCAGGACGGCGAGTGTGAGGGCGGTGTGCCAGTGGGCCCGTCTTCGGGTGGGTGCGGCGCGGACCTGCTCGGACGTCATACGGGTCAGCGCTCCCCCGCCGCCGGAGCGATGCGGGCCTGCAGGCCGTCGAGTCGGTGGAGGTCCCAGCCGCGGGCGTACCGGGGCGGGGTGGCGCCCGGTGCGCTGAGGGCGGCGACCGGGATGCGGTCCGCGGTCCGCAGGATCTCCGCGGTCGTCGTGTTGGCGTTGTTGCCGCTCGTCGCGCCGGACGAGCAGCCCGTGTAGTAGGCGACGGGGATGGACTGGCGGCCGGTGAGCAGGCAGGGCGGGCGGACGCCCAGGCGGTGCAGTTCGGCGGCGGAGCGCGCCCAGGCCTGGCGGGCGGCGACGGTACGGTCCGTGGTGCGGTCCAGGATGACGTACTGCACCGCCAGATGCCCGGCCAGTCCGAGCGCGATCAGGGCGGCGGTCAGTGGCCGCCACCGGCCTTGCGGCGTGGTGACGAGGTGGCGCAGCGCGTCGGCGACCGGGATGGCCGCCAGGGCGTAGGCGGGCAGGAGGAAGCGGGGGGCGGCGTATCCGATCATGAACAGGTAGGGGAGGGCGGCTGTCGTGGCGCAGGCCAGCGGGACCAGGGTGCGGGCGGTGCGCCCGGCCCGCACCGCGATCGCCAGGCCGAGGGCGGCGATCAGCGGCAGGGCGAGCACCCATGCGAACACGACCGGGTTGGGCATCGGGACGGTGCACGGCCGGCACAGGCTGCGTCCGGCCAGGCTGCGCAGCTGGTCGTCGACGGCGAAGTTCCAGCCGAGGCCGCCCTGGATGCGGGAGGCCTCCGCCAGCCGCTCCCCCAGGCCGCCGTAGGAGAGGTACGCCTCGATCACCCACTCGACGGCGCCCGCCACGAGCCCCGCCACGAGCGCGGCGGCGAGCCTCCAGTGGCGTACCGCCGGGGCGAGGACCAGGAGCGGCAGCGTGACCCATACGGCGTCGGTGGGCCGCATCCACGCCATCAGGACGGCGCCGGCCAGGACGCCCCACAGGGCCCGCCGGTCGGAGCGGTCCGCGCGGGCCCGCAGGAAGCAGCCGACGCACAGCAGGGCGCCGATCGCGACCCAGTGGTTGGGCATGGCCTGCGGACCGTAGAACAGCGTCAGCCACAGGGAGGCATACAGGGCTCCGGCGCCGGCCAGGACGCGGGCCGGGAAGAGTCCGCGCCAGGCGCGCAGGCCCAGGTACAGGCCGAGGCCGGACAGGACGGCGAGGTAGACGCGCAGCAGTTCGGTGGACGACGACCAGGACGCGACCGGCGCCGCCAACAGGGAGACGCCACGCGCGCGTGGTGCGCTGAAGAAGGCGGCGGGGCTCTCGGTGCCGACCTGGCTGACGTACACCACTTCGTCCCAGCCGAGCCCCATGGCGGGCGACACGAGGACGAGTTGGGCGAGGACGTACAGGCCGGCCACGGCGGCGAGCAGACCGTCGTCGCGGGACCGCCAGGACCTGCCGGTCACGGTCGCCTCGCCGCGCCGCCGCATGGCTACGAGCATGGCGTTCGTGTCGAGCGTCATCGTCCACCCCTTACCCCTACTAGTCGTAGGGCTTCTAAGTCGTAGGGCTTCTAAGACCCCACAGCCTGGCGGGCTGAAGGCGGGAGCCAGGGACCACACAGAAACCGCAAAAACGGAAAAACGGAAAAACATGGACAAACTAACGCGCACGGTGCGAGTGCGCAGCGCGGAGTTCGGCCAGGTGCCTGACGGTCCACGCGCACGTGGGTCAGTCGTGCGGGAACGAGTGGTGCTCGTGGGCGACGAGCCAGCGGTCCCCCTCCTTGCGGAGTCCGAACGTCAGGCGCAGGCGGAGGGTGGGGCGTTCGGCGAGTTCGTCCGGGGTGCCGCAGCGCAGCAGGGCGTGGGCGTAGGCGACGTCGGTGCCGGCGGTGATGTCGAGGGACTCGATGTCGAAGCGGGCGCCCTGGGCCTGCCAGCCGAAGAACGGCGGCCAGGTGGCGCGGTAGGCGGACAGGCCGCGGATGCCGTCGTGGGGCGGCGGTACGTCGAACATGACGATGTCCTCGGCGTGGTCGGCGAGGACGCCGTCGAGGTCGCCACGGTGGACCGCGTCGGCCCAGTTCGTGATCAGGGTGCGGATCCGCGCGGTGTCGTCGGGCATGGTGCCGCTCCCTCCACTGTCGCTGTGCGGGACTGTTCGCTGTGCGGACTCACTGTTCCGACTCCCCACCGCGCCGGAAGTCATCGGCGCCGTGGTGACACACTCTGCTGTGTGCCCCTGACCTTCGACGACCTCCTCACCCGTGCCGGTTCCCTGTCCCGGGACGGGCGGCGCGCCATTCTGGGTATCGTCGGCAGTCCCGGTGCGGGCAAGACGACGCTCGCGGAGCACCTGGTGCGGGAACTGAACGGGGCCGGGGAGCCGTGGGTGGCGCATGTCCCCATGGACGGGTTCCACCTCGCCGACGTCGTCCTGGACCGCCTCGGGCGCCGGGACCGCAAGGGCGCGCCCGACACCTTCGACGCGGCCGGGTACGCGGCGCTGCTGCGGCGCCTGCGCGAGGAGGACGACGAGGTGGTGTACGCGCCCGGTTTCGAGCGGGTGCTCGAGCAGCCGATCGCGGGGGCCGTTCCGGTGCCGCCGTCGGCCCGGCTGGTCGTGACCGAGGGCAACTACCTGCTGCTGGACACGGACGGGTGGGCGCGCGTGCGGCCGCAGCTGGACGAGGTGTGGTTCTGCGAGCTCGACGAGCGGGAACGCGTCCGGCGGCTGGTCGCCCGGCACGAGGAGTTCGGGAAGAGCCACAACGAGGCGGTGGCATGGGTGCTGGGCTCGGACCAGCACAACGCGGAACTGGTCGCCGAGACCCAGGACCGGGCCGATCTGGTCGTACCGGTGTCGGCGCTGCCGGGCGTCGACGTGGGGGTTGTAGGAAATTCCGGCGAACGCGGCCGGTCGCGCGCCTAGCCTTTCGCCATGGGGTTGGACATCACGGTGCTCGCCGTCGACTGGGAGTGGCTCGAACAGACGCCGGCCGGTGAGCGGCTCGGGCTGCTGGAGGACGCGGCGCTGCCCGAGCACGAGCTGGACCGGGACGCGGAGCCGCGACGGGGCTGGGTGTGGCCGGCGGCGTCGAACGTGCCGTGGTGCGGGCGGTACGAGTTCCACAGCACGGCCGGGTCGTACAAGCCGCACTTCTGGGCCGGCGAGGCATGGGAGGACGTACGGGACTTCGCCGATCCGGTGCTGCGGGAGCATCTGGACGGTTTCCTGCGCGACCTGCTCTGGGACGCGGACGGCAAAGGCGGCGTCATCGGTGTCCCGGACACCGCGCTGCTGCCGGTCGGCACGGACCGGCGGCGGCCGAGCCTGCTGTTCGTCTGCCCGCCGCCGGCCGTCACCGCGCTGGCCGCCCACTGGGCCCGGGCCGAACCGCTGCTGGAGACGCTGCGCGAGCCGTTCGGCGTGCACGCCGCGTGTCCGGGGCGGTGGATCGTCCAGGAGCACCCGCCCGCCACCGTCTGCTACGCCCGCGACGGCGTGTCGTTGTGCGGGTTCGGGCTGCGCGAGGAACTGTGGCGCTGGGGGCAGGAGCCCGACCTGCTCCTGCCCGAACTCGCCACGGCGGGCATCCTGACACCCGACGGGACGGCCCAACTCGCCCCGGAGGACGAGGACTTCAGAACGGGGTACCGGCGCACCCTGGGCGTCGTCGCGCGACGGTTCGGCCTGTCGCTCGACCCCGCCTACCTCGACGGCGCCCGCCTGCCGGCCTACGCCGTGCGCGGCACCCCGCGCATGTCCTTCGAGGGCTGAACGCGCCTACGACGCCCGCAGGTTCAGCTCCGGCTCTCCGTGCGCGTCGCCCGTCGCGTCCCCGACCAGGGCGGTGAACGCCTCTGTGCGGATGAGCAGGCCCCTTCCGTCGCGCTCGAACGCCGGCGTGTACGGGCCTTCCGGTCCGTAGCGCACGGCGAAGACGTGCAGGTCCTCCGGGGCGCCCGGGGCCGGTTCCGCCTCCAGGGCCGTGGACGTGACCAGGTGGCGCCAGCCCTCGTCGGGGTTGCCGTAGCCGCGGGGGTCGAGGGCCAGGGCGAAGGCCGCCTGTTCCTGGGTGATGTCCGCGCGGGCGTCGAAGTGGTCCGGGGTGTCCGACGGCGGGTGGGTCAGGCGCAGTGCGCCCGGCGATGTCGCCTTCGCGTCCGCCGTCCTGCGGACGCGGTCGCCGTCGTCCGTGGCGTACGGCAGACCGGCGAGCAGGTACGGCGTGCCGGGGAGCCGCTCCACGGCGACCGTCAGCCAGAGGGCCGTGCCGTCCGTGACGTACAGCGACTGGACGTGCCGCAGGACGTGGTCGCGGCCGACGACCGGCTTGGTGACCAGCTTCGCCGTCAGACCGTCGGCGCGGACGTCGCGGACCCGGACCTCGCCCATGGGGCGGGACAGCAGGAAGCCGTCGGTGACCGGGCCGAAGCCGTGCTGCCGGTTGACGGCGGCGGGGAGGTAGTACGTACCCGCCGCCTCGACCAGGGACGGCGTCAGGTGGCTGTCGAAGGCCACCGAGACCGTGCCGGCGCGGAGTTGGTGCCGGGCCGGTGTCGGTGACGGGGTGCGGTGCCAGCGCGTGGTGTCCTGGATCTGCCAGACCAGCATGAACGCGAAGTGGCCGTCTACGCCGCCGTCCGGCTTGACCGCGTGCCGGCCCCAGCGGCTGTCGCCCCGGTAGCGGCCGAGGTCGGAGCCGATCCGGGCGCCGAAGTAGCGCAGTCCCAGGACCGATTCGAAGGCGGAGTGCTGCTCGCTGTAGCGCGGGCCGCCGTTGTCGAAGCCGCCGCCGGTCAGCCGGGCGTCGATGTAGCGGGCGAGCGCGTCGCCGTCCTCGGCGAAGATCTCCTCGCCGCTGATCCGGTGGGCCTGGGCGAGGAAGGACAGGGAGATCGGGCCGTAGTTGTTGTCGTAGGCGCCGCCGTGCTCGGGAGGCAGCAGTGCGCCACGGTCCGCGACGCGGTGGGCGCGGATCTTGTCGACGTACAGGTCGATCGCGCGCGAACGCACCGGCTCGCCCTGCTCCGGCGGGAGATGGCGGGCCAGCATCAACCCGCCGACGACGCAGCCGATGGCCTGGTTGCCCGCCTTCTGCGGGTTGAAGAAGGTCGCCTCGGTCAGCCGGCGCCAGTAGCCGTGCGCCACCTCGACGAGTTCGGCGCGCTGCTCGTCCTCGACGAGGCCCTCCGCGAGGTCCAGCACGTTGACCGCCTGGAGCAGCGCCCACACCGTGCTCGGCCAGTCGCCGATGGGGTGGGCGCCGGAGGCGAGGGTGTAACGGGCGTACGGCAAATCGGAGTTGCGCGCCTTCAGGTTCGGGTAGCCGGGGTTGTCCTCGGTGTACACCCGCTCCCGCAGGTGGAAGGCGAGGCTGCGGCGCACCGCCTGAAACAGGCGCGGGTCCTGCCGCGCTGCCAGGCGAGGGCGAGGAGTGAGGTGATGCCGAGCGAGGTGTCGCCGATGTCGTCGACGCAGTCCGGGTGCTCCAGGTTGCCCTCTGGCGTGAGCCGGGCCAGGGCCTGCTCGACGACGTCGGCGAGGACCGCGTCGTATGCCTCGGGGCTGTCCGGCAGGTCGTGCAGCGGGCCGCGCTGGTGCGTGAGGTGTACGGGAGAGGGCGTGAGGTGCACGGGGATCAGCCCTTCAAGCCTGAGGTGGCCATGGCGTGGGTCGTCGGGGTCACACGACAGGTGCGGGCCGACGGGCGCGCAGTGCGACGGTCAGTATGTGCGGGCCGAGTCCCCCGATGTAGACACGGTTCCCGGTCGTCGCATCGGTGCCGCCCACCACGGTGTAGTCCTGACCCGGGTCGTACCGCAGCACGTCGCTCCGGTCCGGCCCGGCCAGCGGTTCGCCCGCCTCGACCCCGGCCTCGACCCGGATCTCGTCGTCGCCGACCTGGTAGGTCATCGGCCCGGTCGTCAGGCACCAGCGTCCGTCGCCGATCGGTACGGCGCCCTCCGGCACGCCACCCGGCCGGAAGGTCAGTTCGAGGGCCCAGGGCACTCGTGGTCCGCTGATGTCGATCCGCAGGTCGGCACCGTCTTCCCTCAGGTCCACCTCGACGCGGGTCGTGTGGGAGACCTCGTCCCGAGGCCGGTCCGGGAAGGCCATCGCGGCCGAGAAGCGTCCCTCGTCCACCAGCCGGTAGATGCCGTCGTCCCGCCTCTGATCCGTCGGGAGCGGCTGGTAGTAGGCGGCTGTGAGGGTTTCGGTGAGCCGGTACCGGTTGTCGGCGAGTTGCTCCATGTCGGCGGCGCGGAACGGGCCCAGGTCGAAGAACCCCCGCGTCAGACGGACCGCGTCGAGGACGGCGTCGCCGGCGAACAGCCGCAGGAAGGTGGGATTGCAGGCGAGGCCCGAGCGGATGCGCCGGTGCTCGGGCACGTCGGAGCCGCCGTACACCACCGTGTGCACGTCGGCCGAGGCGCGTGCGGCGAGGCGTGCGGTGGTGATGTAGCGGTCGCGCGGAAGTGTCTCCGCGGCCGGGGCCGGCAGGGCACGGCACAGGTCCGGGGTGAGGAGGGTCTGGGCGAGCAGGTCGGGGTCGTCGATGCCGCCGGCGGCCGCCAGCCGCGCCGCCCGGCCGAAGTCGCCCCGGCCGGTGCGGATGGCGAGCAGCCGGTAGTGCGGCAGGTAGGGCGCCAGCGGGAACGGGCGGTTCTGGTCCTGCCGTCGCGAGTGGACGGTCTCCACCGTGCCGTCCGGCCTGATGAGGTCCAGGGTGGTGGCGAGATTGCGTTCGACGGCGTCCAGCAGGTCGGTGCGGCCGAGCACGTCGGCCAGCAGCAGCAGCGACGGGTTGGACACATGGGCCGCGTAGTTGGCGCTCCGTTCCGAGTACAGGCCCTCCACGTCGATGTCGACGCCCTCGGCGAGCCACTCCTCGACGCGGTCGAGCAGCCGGTCGTCCGGGAACGACCGGTGCAGCCGGGCCAGCGCCGCGCACAGCTCCCAGCGGTGGTTCGGGGTGTGCACCCCACCCGTCAGGAGGCTGCCGGAGACGGCGCCGGCGATCTCGGCGAGCGCGGCCGTGACTTCGCGCAGTTCCGGCCCCGCGTCGGCGGCGAGGACGTGCGCGTCGCACACGTCGTTGACCGTGAACGCGGAGTCAGGCGGTGACTGCACGTTGTCGCCGCCGGCGAAGAGGCCGGTGGTGGTCTGCGTGGCCCGCAGGACGCGGAGGTGGGTCATCGCGGCGGCGACGGCCCGCCTGCTGCGGTGCAGTGCCGAGTCCGGGGAACGGTATGCCGCGACCAGGGTCTTCACCCGCCGCGCCAGACCACGGTGCGGCACACCGGCGGGTTCCTCGTCGGGGCGGGCCGCAAGCGGGGCGGCCGACCGGTCGGCGGCGCGGGCCACCGCGCGGACGAACTCGTGGTCGAGCTGGGTGGGCAAGGTCAGTCCTTCAGTCCGGCGTTGATGTCGGCGTTCATGACGTAACGCTGGAACACCAGGAAGACGACGATCAGCGGCACCATGGAGATGACCGATCCGCCGAGCAGCACCGACCAGTTGATGTTCTGCGCCCCGACGAGGCTCTGGATGCCGATCTGGACAGTGAACTTCTCAGGGTCGTTGAGCATCAGCAGCGGCCAGATGTAGTCGTTCCACCGCCACTGGAACGACAGGATGGCGAGCGTCAGCATGATGGGCCGGGAGATCGGCACCATGATCCTCAGGAATATCTTCAGCTCAGGCGCACCGTCGATGCGGGCGGCCTCGATGAGTTCGTCGGGGACCGTCAGGAAGAACTGGCGGAACATGAAGCACCCGGTCGCGGTGAGCACGGCCGGGAGGATGATGCCGGCGAGCGAGTTGTAGAGGCCGAGGTCGCGGACCACCAGGAACTGCGGGGCGAGCATGACCTCGGACGGCAGCATCGTGGTGGCCAGGATGCAGATGAAGAAGAACTTGAGCCACTTGTTGTCGTACTTGGCCAGCGCGTACCCCGTGCAGCAGCTGACTCCCACCGTGAGGATCGTCGCGATCACGCACACGATGGTGGTGTTGATGAAGTACTGGGAGAAGTTGGCGCTGTCCCACGCCGCCTCGTAACCCGACACGGTGGGGTTCGTCGGGAACAGCGTCAGCGGGAGGGAGAACAGGTCTCCCGCCGGCTTGAAGGAGCTGAGGACGAACCACAGCACCGGCACCCCGTAGAGGGCCGCGAGGACCCACAGCAGTGTCGTCGCGGGCACCGCGCGCCGAAGCCCACCGGTGGCCGCGCCGCTGGACCGCTTCTTGAGGACAGCCCGTCCGGGCCCGGTCTCGACCTTGCGTGGCATGTCTGTGGTTGTCATCGGTTCTCCACCCGCCGGTTGACCATCAGCTGGATGATCGCGACGGCCATCAGGATGAGCATGAGCACGAACGACGCGGCGCTCGCGTAGCCGATCTGGCCCGACTTGAACCCGGTCTGGTAGATGTACTGGACAAGCAGGTTGTTCGACGTTCCGGGTCCGCCGTTGTTGAGGGAGGCGAACAGCGGGTATTCCTTCATCCCGTGGATCGTGTTGAGCAGGATGACGATGAAGGAAGTGGGCGCGATGCTCGGCAGTGTGATGCTGATGAACTGGCGCCACGGACCGGCGCCGTCGAGCGCGGCCGCCTCGTAGTACGACGTCGGTACGTTCTTGATCGCCGCGATGAACAGCAGCATCGAGAAGCCCGTCCAGGCCCAGGACGCCGCCACCACGACCACCATCAGCGACAGGTCCGCGTTCGACTGCCACGGAACGGCGCTTCCGCCGACCTTCTCGATGAGGTAGTTGACCAGTCCGAAGTTCTCACCGAACAGCCACCGCCACAGGACACCCACCACGATGGGCGACAGCAGCCACGGGATGAAGAAGAAGACGCGGGCGACCGACACGCCCTTGGCGTGCTTGCTCACCAGCACGTTGGCGATGAGCAGCGAGAACACGAAGTTCAGCGGGACGAAGAGCACGGTGTACAGCAGTGTGCGGGTCATCGCGCCGTAGAAGGCGGAGTCCTCGAACAGGTTGCTGTAGTTGTCCAGTCCGACGAACTGGAACGCCCCCACGCCCGTGTAGTTCGTGAAGGAGTAGACGAGCCCGATCACCGCCGGCCAGAGGAAGAACAGCGCGAAGAGCACGACATTGGCCGCGATGAGGACGAGCGGTGCGACGGTGTACTTGCTTCGTCTCCTGGGCGGGCTCACGGACACGTCCGAAGCTCGTTTTGTCATCTTCCTGACTCCGTGCTGGTGGAATGGGTTCCTGTGGGCTCAGGCCATGAGCCCGGCATCACGTGGGGTCCACGGGCCCGGGCGGCGGGATCGAGACACCGCCGCCCGGGCCCGTGGCCTACGATCAGCCGCCAACCTGCTGGTTGTAGCCGTCCACGATGTTCTGCAGGGCCTTGTCGGCCGACTGCTCGCCGTTGATCGCCTTGCCGAGCTCCGCCTTGGTCGGGTCGTCGGCGAGGCTCTTGCCCTTCAGCACCCAGTTCGTCTGCGCGCCGTTGAAGTAGCCGGAGATCGGGTCGTAGAGCGGGATGGACTCGTTGTAGAGCTTGAACGCCGCCTGCGCCGCCTCGGACTCGAAGGGGTACTTCGGGTTCAGACCGCTCTCGACCGGCAGGAAGCCGGAGGCCTCGCACAGCGCCTTGTAGTGGTCGGGCTCGTATAGCCAGGACAGGAACTTCTTCGCGGCGGCGGCCGCGTCGGCGTTGTTGTTGAAGCCCACCGTCATGCCGCCGCTGTTGACGTCACTGGCCTGCACCGGCTGGGCGGGAGTCGGGACGCTCGCCCACTCGAACTTCGTGATGCTCTCCGCGTAGGCGGCAACCTGCCACACGCCGGACCAGTATGCGACGACGTCACCACTCTGGAACATGGCCGACGGGTCGGCGCCGCTGGTCCACACCGACTTCGGCATGGTCTTGTCGTCGTTCCATCCGACGAAGGTGTTCACGGCCTTCTTGGTCGCCGCGTCCACCGAGAACTTGCCGGAGTCGTCGGCGTGGACGTACTTCCCGCCCATCTCGTACACCATGGCGCGCAGCCTGGACGGTGACTGGTCGAAGGTCAGGGAGTACTTGGCCTTGGTCTTCTCACGGACCTCGTCCGCCGCCTTGATGAACTCGGTCCAGGTCCAGGTCTTGTCGGGCGAGGTCGGGTAGGAGACGCCGGCCTTCTCGAAGAGCGACTTGTTGATGAACATGCCGGACGCGGTGACGTCCGAGGGGATGGACAGCACCTTCCCGGACGAGTCCTTGGCGACGAAGTTGGCGTTGATCTTGTTGGTCTTGTTGTTGGCGATGTCACCGAGGTCGATCAGCTTGTTCGACCAGATCGGGTCCAGCGCCGGCACTGCCGCCACGTCGGGCAGCGAGTTCGCCTGCGCGGAGTTGCGCAGCTTCGTCGCGTAGCCGTCGTAGGGGATGTTGACGAGCTTGACCTTGACGCCGGTTTCCTTCTCGTACTGCGCCACCATCTTCTTCCAGCCCGCGTCCTGCCCCGGAACCGTGGAGATCCAGAACGTCAGCGACTTGGAGGTACCGCCCGAGTCGGATCCCCCTCCGCAGGCGGAGAGCAGCAGGGTCGCCGCCGAGGCAACGGCAGCGAGGGGAACCAGGCGGCGCATACCGCCGCGGCCGAGTCGGCGGGAGCGCCGCACACCCACAGTGGTCATCTTCGATCCCTTTTTTTCGGTAGGGGACGGAGCACGGCGCCGACCGAGGCGGCACGGGTGCATCTTGCAGAAAAATTCGCTTTCCGGGGGCGCGGCCTCGCCCGGCCGCGTCGTCCACGCGGGGCGAGATCCCCGGCCGTCCTGGCCGTCACCGCACGGGCACGCCCTCGTGCGGCTGCCGTACTTCGCGTACGGGCGGGACGCTCACCCCAAGTCGGCGTCCCGGCCGACTTAGAAAGCGCTTGTCCGGACATTGGCAGACCGAGTCGGAGGCCGTCAATCCTTAGTCCGCGCGGCCTCGGTCACGGTTTGGACTCCCCGGGCGACCGCGAGCCGGGCGGCACCCACGACGGTGCCGGAGTCCCCGACCGTGCTGCTGACCACCTCGGTGGGCCAGCTCAGCCGTGCCAGCTCGGCCCGCACCCCGGGCAGCAGCTGCGGGTCCGCGCCGGTACTGCCGCCCAGCACGATCAGTCCCGGGTCCAGTACGGCGGTCACGGCGGCGGCGAGACGGCCCACGTCGGCGGCATGGCGGCCGACGACGGCGCGGGCCGCGGCGCATCCCTCCTGGGCGAGGGCGAAGAGCCGTTCGGCGGTGCGGGGGCACGGCCCGTCGGCGTCCTGCCAGGCCTCGGCGGCCCGCCGCAGCAGGGAGCGGGCGCCGATGTACTCCTCCAGGGCCTCCTGGCGCGGTTCCCGGCCGTCGTCCCAGGGGTAGGGCAGCCGGGCCAGCTCTCCGGCCGCGCCGTTCGCACCGCGCAGCACCTGGCCGCCGACGACGATGCCGAGGCCGATACCCACGCCGATCCGCAGATAGCCGAAGGTGTGGCGGCCCCGGGCGGCACCCTCGTGCAGCTCGGCCAGGGCCGCGCAGTTGACGTTGTTCTCGAGGTGGACGGGCACTCCCGGCGGCAGCGCGACGGCCATGGCGTCGAAGACGGGACCGGCCTTGGCGGTCGCGGGGCGCACGGCGCCCTCCTTCTCCTGCCTGGTGACATCACCGACGGCGACGACGATGGTGCGCAGCGGGACGCTGTCGGGCAGGGCGAGGAGGGCCTCGCGCACGACGTCGGCGGCGCCCTCCCGGGGGCCGGTGGCCTGGGCGAGCAGGGTGCCGTCCAGGGCGCAGCCGCGCACCCGGGTGAGGGCGGGGCCGAGGTCGACGGCGAGTACCGCCCCGGAGGCCGGCCCGAGGCGGTAGACGGCGGCGGAGCGGCCCGTGCCGCTGGAGGCGGTGCCGGAGTGGGCGGCGAGCCGGGCGTTCTCCAGTTCCGCGACGGCGGAGGACACCGTCGGCTTGGACAGGCCCGCCAGGCTCGCGAGCTGCGGCCGGGTCGCGCTGCCGGCCTGCGCGAGCACGGCGAACACCGCGCTCGCGCTCTCGGTCAGGCGGGGGGCTTTCGCCACGTCGTGTTCCACAGTTCTCCCACACAGGTAAGGGGCCGCGTTCCCACCCGCGGCGGCCCGTGCGGGCCGCTCCGGTGATCGAGTGCGTGATGCCTCTTGACGCACTGTACTTCGTTAGTTAACTTCCTAACGAACGTCACGGTACTCGCCTGCCGTGGTCCGTCAGAGGCCCGTCCCGGGGCTTCGCTAGTTCGTCAACTCCCCTTCCTCCAGGTACGGTTCGCCCACCGTCGCAGCCCAGTGCAACGACGAAAGAGGATCCGTGCAGGACACCCCTCACTCGGGCCCGCTCGTGGTCGGCATCGACGTGGGCGGCACCAAGACGCATCTCCGCGCCCGCGCGGGGGACGGCCTGGTCGCCGATCACGTCCGCACGAGCAGCGGCTGGCGGCCGCACGACCCGGTGGCCGCCGCCGGATGGCTGGCCGCGCTCGTCGCCGACGCCCTGCCGGCGGGTGCCCGCCCGTCCGCGGTGGCCCTCGGCGGACACGCCTGTGAGACGCCTCGTCAGTGCGCCCAGACCCGCACCGCTCTCCAGCTCCACTTCGACGCGCCCGCGCTGGTCGTCGGCGACGCCGAACTCCTGGTCCCCGCAGCGGGCCTGGACAAGGGCGTCGGCCTGGTCGCGGGCACCGGATCGGTGGCGGTCGGCCGGCTGGCCGACGGCACTCCGGTCCAGGTCGGCGGCTGGGGCGCGGTCCTCGGCGACGAGGGCGGCGCGGCCGGTCTCGTCCGCGAGGCGGTACGGGCCGTATGGGCGGCGCACGACCGCGGTGCGGAACCCGACGCACTGGCCCTGGGGCTCGTCGACGCGTTCGGTGTCGACGAGGTTCCGGCACTCGGCGCGGCGCTGGAGGGCGCCACCGATCTCTCCGCCGCCTGGGGCAGCCGCGCGCCGGCCGTGTTCGCGGCGGCCGAGTCGGGCTCGCCGCTCGCCCGTGCGGTGATCGCCGACGGCGGCCGGTCGCTGGCCGCGCTCGTCGCCCGGCTCGCCGCCCGCGGGGTCGCGGTGGACGACGTCGTCGTCGCCGGCAGCACCGTCCTCGCCCAACCCGTCCTGTACGACGCCTTCGTCGCCGCTCTCACCGAGCGCGTGCCGGGGGCGCGGCCGCAGCCGCTGCACGGGCCGCCGGTCGAGGGGGCGGTGGCGCTGGCCCGTTCACTCGTATGACATCTGCCGGACGCCGGGTCATCCCGTCTCCGACACAACTCGCCCGTAGATCTTCGCTCGTACGACTCGACCACACTCTGCGCCCCAGGCGCACCACGACAGTCGAGTCGGTCCACTCGATCTCCCCGGCCGTACGGCCGAAGAACTCCAGAGAGGCAGACGCATGCCGTCACCAGCCGGGCACCACTCCCCCGCGTCGGTCAGTGAACTCGCCGTGAACCGAAGGGGGTTCCTCAAGACGTCCCTGGGCGCCTCGGCCGCCGTGCTGGCCGCGCCCACCTTCGCCACGTGGCTGGCCGCCGCGGACGCGAAGGCCGCGACCGGGCCCGCCGCGTTCGTCGACGACTACAAGACCAACGTGGTGGCGAACCAGACGCCCGAGACCAACGCCGTGGTCCGGATCCTGGGCGGTTTCGCCCAGGTGTGGAAGACCGGCGGCGCCTGGGACACCGGCACGCCGCTCAGGCCCGAGGTGCTGCGCGCCAACATGCGCTACTGCGCGCGCATCACGTCGCGGCGCACCGAGGCGGAAGCCAAGCAGGCGTTCATCTCCGACCGCCAGCATCAGAGTTACTCCGTGATCGACGGGCTCGGTCCGCTGGCCGAGCTGTACAAGTCGGGCGCCAAGGCGGTCACGTCCATCACCAGCGCGCCGGACGGCACCCCCGCAGCCAAGATCAGCGACTCGGTGCCCGCCGACGCCCCGGCCGGATCCGCGACCGGCGCGGGCTCACCCGACTCGGAACTCGGCCAGGTCGCCACGCTGGTGAACACCGTGCGCGGCCCGTTCGCCTCCAGCAACCCGGCCAAGTTCACCTTCCAGTACCCGCGTCCGTGGCGTATGAACGAGGACAGCGAGGTCGTCGACACCGGGCGGACGGACGCGTTCGGCTACCCGGTGTACGACTCGGAGGTGGTCGTCGCCCCGCAGCTGCTGCGCCAGCGCTCCACCACCCCGGCCGAGGACGGCGGCTTCCCCAGCGGCCACACCAACGCCCTCCACCTCGCGGCCCTGGCGTTCGCCTACGCAGTGCCCGAACGCTTCCAGGAGCTGGTGACCCGGGCCTTCGAGCTCAGCCACGACCGCATCGTGTCCGGCATGCACTCCCCGGTCGACGTCATTGGCGGCCGCGTGATGGCCACGGCCCTGGCCGCCGCCGCACTGGCCGACCCGGCCAACTCCGACCTCAAGAAGGCGGCACGCGCCCAGGCCCTGGCGTACTTCCAGGAGCAGACCGGCACGACGGCGGACACCCTGTACGCGTACGCGCACTCGGCCGGCACCGACACCGACCCCTACGCCGACCGGGGTGCCAACGCCCGTGCGGTCAAGCCCCGGCTGACGTACGTACTGACCCGGCAGGGCGGCAACGAGCCGCTGACCGTGCCGAAGGGCGCGGAGGTGCTGCTGGAGACGCGGCTGCCGTACCTGGACGCGGCCCAGCGCCGCGAGGTGCTGCGGACGACCGCGCTGCCCTCCGGGTACGTCCTGCTGGACGGCTTCGAGCAGTGGGGCCGGCTCAACCTGTTCGCGGCAGCGGACGGTTACGGCTCCTTCGACTGCGACGTCACCGTCACGCTCGACGCGGCGGCCGGCGGCTTCGGGGCGGCCGACAGCTGGCGCAACGACATCCGCGGCCACGGCGGCCTGACCAAGCGCGGCACCGGCACGCTCACCCTGACCGGCCACAACCGGTACACCGGCGGGACCGTGCTGGCGGACGGCGTCCTGGCCGCCGCGTCCGCGCACGCCCTGGGCCACGGTGACGTGCGGGTGCAGGGCGGGACGCTGCGGGTCCCGGGCAGGTCGACGGTGCAGATCCACGGCACGTACACGCAGGAGGCGTCCGGTCTCGAGGTCACGCTGCGGTCGGGGCGCGGGCCCGCCCTGGAGGTGACGCGGCGTGCCGTGCTGGGCCGGCGCAGCGTGCTGTCGCTGCGGCTGGACGCCGAGAAGCCGCCGGCCGCGGGGAGCACGGTGCGGGTGCTGGACGCCCCGGTGCTGCGCGGCCAGTTCGACCGGATCGAGCTGAACTCCGACACGCTGCGGGCCGTACCCGTGTACACGGCGGAAGGTCTGTCGGTACGACTCCTGAAGCGGTGACACCCTGGTGGCGGGAGCTGGTGCGAGAGTAGGCCCATGCGGCCACTCCGGATCACTCCCGCCTCCGCCCCGACGGTGTTCCCGCGGGGCGGATGATGGCACGCGAACGGCACACGGTCCTCGAACGCCCCCTGCCGCCTGTGGCGGTGGGGGGCTCGGCACGTCTCGCGGACCGGCGGTGGCTGGTGCCGATGCTGGTGTTCGTGCTGCTCGCGCAGCTGGCCGTCGCGATGGTGACGACCGCCGTGCGGCAGACCCCGACCATCGACGAGCCCGTGTACGTGGGCACGGCGGCCGTCTATCTGCACGAGCGCAGCCTGCGCTACAACCCCGAACACCCGCCACTGGGCAAACTGGTCGTCGGGGTCGGGGTGGCGCTGGCCGATCCGCGCTACGACGCCTCGTTCTCCGGTGACCAGGGCGGCCTTGGCCGGCATCTGCTGTACGAGTCCGGGAACGATCCGTGGCGGCTGATGCTGTTCGCCCGGCTTCCGGTGATCGTGCTGACGCTGCTGTTCGGTCTTGTCGTGTTCGCCTTCGCCCGTGAACTCGCCGGTGCGGCGGCCGGTTTGGCGGCGCTGGCCCTGTACTCCTTCTCCCCCGACGTCGTCGCGCACGGTTCGCTGGCCACGCTGGACGTGCCGGCGGCCGGTTTCCTGCTGACGTCGGTGTGGCTGCTGTGGCGGGCACGTCGGCGGCCGCAGCTGTTCGTGCCGCTCGCCGGGGTGGCACTGGGGGCGGCCCTGGCGACGAAGATGAGCGCCCTGTCGGCGCTTCCGGTGCTGCTGACGCTCGCCGCGTTGTCGGTGTGGTCCGCTCGCTCGCCCTCGGAGTCCCGGCGCAGGGTGCTGGCGCGGGCGGCCGCGGGGGCGGGCGTCGTGGCCGTGGCCGCCGTCGCCGTCGTATGGGTCTCGTATCTGGTGGTCGATCCGCGGCTGCGTTGGACGCCTCAGCAGCATGTGCCCGTCGTGCACGGGCTGCGCGCGCTGTTCGTGGATCTGATGCCGTTCCCGGAGGCGTACCGGGACGGGATGCGCATCCAGTTCGGCTTCGAGAACCACCCGTGGCAGGGCTTCCTGTTCGGCCGGCTCTACACCGGGTCGCTCTGGTACTACCTGCCGGCCGCGCTGCTGGTGAAGACGCCTCTCGGCATGCTCGCCCTGTGGGCCGCAGGTGTCGTGGTGGTCGTGGCGGTACGGCGGCTGCGGCCCGCGGCGCCGTATCTGCTCGCCTCCACCGCTGCGCCGGCGGCCGCGGCCATGCTCGGGTCGCGGGACTTCGGGACGCGCTACGTCGTGTTCGTGCCGATGTTCCTGGCGGTGACGGCGGGGTGCGTGCTCGCGGTGCGGTGGCGGTGGGCGCCGGCCGTGACGGGGGTGCTGGTGCTGTGGGTCGCGGTCAGCTCGGTGCGGACGTTCCCCTACTATCTGCCGTACTCCAACGAGGCGTTCGGCGGCCCCGCCCGGACCCATCTGCATCTCCACGACTCCAACGTGGACTGGGGCCAGGACCTGGGACGGCTCGCCGACCGGCTGCGCGAACGGTACCCGGGTGAGCGGGTCTGGCTCGTGTACAAGGGCAGCGGTGTGCCCTCGTACTACGGCATCGAGTCCTCCGATCCGCGCACGGTGCCCGCCGCTCGGGTGCGCGGGCTGCTGGTCGTGTCGGACTCCTCGGTGGCCAAGGCGACGGGGCGGCTGGCCGAACTGATCGACAGCAGCCGTCCGGTCGACACGGTCGGCCATTCGATCACCGTCTATCGCCGCTGACCTGGTACCCGTTCAAGCCCTGGCCACCACGGTGTGTGAGCTATGTTGAAACACTGTGGGAGACAAAGGAGGCGCCCCGGTGCCATCGCCGCAGCAGGCACGCGCACAGGCATCAGCGATCACCTCGGGGAAGACCGTTCCGGAGGCCGAGGCATCCCCGACCTCCCAGCTCAGGACGCTCTTCGACCAGCCCCGGCTGTCCCCGGGGCAGCGGCGCATCGCCCAGTACCTGATCGAGCACATCACCGAAGCGGCGTTCCTCTCGATCACCGATCTCGCCGAGCGGGTCGGCGTGAGTCAGCCCTCGGTGACGCGTTTCGCCGCGGCCGTGGGCTTCAGCGGCTACCCCGCGCTACGGGAGAAGCTCCAGGCGATCGCCCTCGGCACCCTCGCCGGAGGGCCGGCGACGACCGAGGAGAACGGCAGCAACGAACTCCAGGCGGCGGTCGACGCCGAGATCGAGAACCTGGAGAACCTGCGGCGCGACTTCGCCGACCCCGACCAGGTGATCGCCATCGGCCGCGAGCTGTCGCGGTCGACCCCGCTGACCGTCCTCGGGCTGCGCATCTCCGCGTCGCTCGCCGAGTACTTCGCCTACGCGGCGCGCCGTATCCACCCCGATGTGCGGGTGGTGACGCTGGGCGGCAGCGTCGCCTACGACGCGCTGCTGCAGTCCCGGGAGGCCGGCGGCACCTGGGTGCTGGCGTTCTCCATGCCCCGGCACGCCCAGGAGACCCTGACGGCCGTGCGGGTCGCGCGCACGGCCGGGCTGCGGGTCGCCCTGGTCACCGACCTGGCGCTCGGGCCGGTGGCCGACACCGCCGACGTCGTCTTCGCCACCGGCACCGGCTCCCGGCTGGTCTTCGACTCCTACGCCGCGCCCGGCGTGATGGCCGCCGCGCTGCTCCAGGCCATGACCGACGCCGATCCCGAGCGCACCCAGGGCCGGCTGGAGGAGTACGAGCAGATCTCCGACCAGCACCAGTTCTTCCTCCGGGACTGACTTCCCGGGCGCAGGACCACTCCGGCCAGACGGCGTCACAAGGGCATCATTCGCCTCATTTCGCGCATGAATGTTTTCATGCTTCTTGCAAACCGGACGGCATATATAAATACTGCTCAAGGATCACCCGCCCGTAGAAGGCCGACGGTCCGCTGGACCGTCTGCCCTCCCGGGCTCCTGCGCGAACCCTCCGCAGCCGCCGTCTCCTACCCGCGTCGGCGCTCGGGGCGTTCGGTCGGGCATCGCCTGCGCGACCGCCCATGGCGGCCCCGGTCATCGCCTGGGTCGGGGCCGCCCAACCCGTCGGACCACCCCCACGACGCCGCACACCCCGGAAGCGATGACCATGACTCTGACGACTACGCGCATCAGCCCGGACTGGCCGTGCCAGGTCAAGGCCCCCGGCAGCTACGACTGGGAGCGCTCGGCGGCCAAGTGGCTGCGCGAGCTGGTACCGGCCCGCTACGCCAGCTACCCGGCCCTGATCCGCCACCCCGTGCTGCTCGCCCGCCATGCCGAGATCCAGGTCCAGCACGAGATCCGGGTCGCGCGCACCGCCCTGCAGACGGCGCGGGCCGACCTGCCGCGGCTCGGCATGCCGGAGTCGGTCATCGAGCACACCATCAAGCTGTACGCGGCGGAGGTCCTGCAGTTGCAGCACATCGCCCGCAGTGTCCGGGCCGTGTCCCAGGCGCTGGTCGCCAACGGCCGCTGAGCCGGGTACCTGTCGCCGTCAGTCGTCGTCGCGGTGCCGCCAGTACCAGAACGCGCCCACGACGAGGGCCAGCAGGAAGGCGGCGGGCAGCACCAAGCCCGGGATGCGGGAGCCGTTCATGGGCGGGGCTTTCGGTTCGGCACGGGCGGGGCGACGCCGGACGCGTCGCCGCTCCGCCCATGATGAGGTCCGCCGACCCCTCACTTCCCGTACTTTCCGCATCCGTTGCCAGGCGTTCGAGTGCGGTCAGTCGCCGCTGGTGCGGGACTCCAGCGACTGCCGGGTGTCGTTGCCGTAGACACCGCTCTCGTCGCCCCGGATGCCGTACCAGACCTGGAAGCGGGCCACAGCCTCGGTGAGCCGGGCGTCGTACTCGCCGCCGGTGGAGCCGTTCTCGTAGACGTTCGGGATGCGCAGCAGGCGTTGCTGGAGGTCGGTCACCTCGGGGCCGTTGTCACCCTCGCGGAGAGTGCCGGGGCCGTCGGGGTCGGGGTCGGGCTCGGTCGGGGCGGCCTCGGTGGGCGGCTCGGCGGGAGCGGCCGGTGCCGTGGCGGACGGGGCGGGCGCCTGGGCCTCGGCGCTCTCCTTCCCGCCGGCCAGCAGGAGCGCGGCGGCGAAGCCCCCGAGCGCGGCCGCGGTCACCGCGATCGCGACGGCGGCACGGCGCCGTCGGCGCCCGGAGTCACGGACGCGGCTCGACGCGTAGCGCTCGCCGGTGGCGACGGGCGGCAGCTCCTGCGTCTCGGGCTCCGGCCCCGAATGCGGCCTCGACACGGTAGGGAACTCGTAGCCGCGTGACTCCCGTGCCGCCCGGCCACGGGCGTCCTCTTCGAACTCCCTGAACAGTTCCGCGAGGGCGTCGGTGCGGCGGGGGCGCAGGACGCGGACCGGTTCGAGGACCCGGCTGTCGTCCGGCTGTGAGGGTTCGGGCCGTGTCGGCATCCGCTCTCCTTCCGTCCCGTCTTCACGGGCGTCGGCACTCCGCGTTCCGCTTCGCCATTCCCGCGTAGTGATACGTGGCCGCCGCCCCGTGGGTTCAGCGGATCCGAGGTCCCCTGCACGGGCCCGCGCCAGGACCGGGTGCACTCAGTTCCCTTTCAGCAGCGCACTGAGTGCCATCCGGGTGCCTCTGGTGCTACGTTCCCGTCCATGAGCTCCAGCAGTGCGGCACCCCGCCGTGACGAGACGGCGGAGACCGCGGGCGCGAAGCCCCCGATGCGGGAGGCGCTGGTCGCGGCGGCCTTCCAGTTGTTCCTGGAGCGGGGGTACGAGCAGACCACCGTCGACGACATCGTGGCGCTCGCCGGTGTCGGACGGCGGTCGTTCTTCCGCTACTTCCCGTCCAAGGAGGACGTGGTCTTCCCCGACCACGAGCGCTGCCTGGCCGACATGACGGCGTTCCTCGCCGCGAGCGACGAGGAGCACGAACCGGTGCGCAGGGTGTGCGACGCGGCCCGGCTGGTGCTGCGCATGTACGCGGAGAACCCGGCCTTCTCCGTGCAGCGTTACCGCCTCACCAAGAAGGTGCCGGGGCTGCGCGCGTACGAGCTGTCCGTGGTGTGGCGCTACGAGCGGGCGCTGGCCGAGTATCTGCGCGGGCGTCTCGCCGTCCGGCGTGACGGCACCCTGCAGGCCGACGTGATCGCCGCCGCCGTGGTCGCGGCGCACAACAACGCGCTGCGTTCCTGGCTGCGTTCGGACGGGCAGGGCGACGCGAGTGCCACGGTGGACCATGCGCTGGGATATGTGCAGTCCGCCTTCGGTGCCGCTTCTCCCCCGCATCCCGCCGGTGACGAGCCGGCCGACGACGTGGTGGTCGTCGTGTCGCGGCGCGGTGCGCCTCTGTGGCGGGTGGTGCAGGAGATCGAGACCACGCTCGGACGCGACTGACCCGCCCGGCGGGTCGCACGATCCGGTTCCGGCACATCGAGGGAACGCAGTGCCTTTACGCCTGGCACTCAGTGCCATACGCTGACGGTGTGCACGGTGGCACGGCGAACCGCGCACGTGCGTGCACGGGGCGCCCGCGCACGTGGGATTCCGGCCGAGTGCAGGGAGTTGACCAGCGTGTACCACCCCTCAGGAAGCGTTGTTCGCCAGACCGCCGGTTCCGCGGCCGGTGTGCTCGATCCCGTGGCCCCGGACACGGAGGCCATCCTGTTCCAGCGCTGCACCTGGTGCGGCACCGCGATGTACCACCGGCTGCTGTGTCCGGTCTGCCAGGGCAGCGACCTGCGCACGGAGCGCAGCCAGGGGGTGGGGACCGTCCGCCATGCCACGGTGGTCCACCGCAACACGCCCGCCGCGCGCAATGTCTCGCTCGTCGAGTTGGCCGAGGGGTTCGTCGTACGCGGCCGGGTCATGGGCCCGCTGATCGGCATTCACAGCGGTGACCGGGTGCGGCTGTCCACGGCCAAGGATCCGGTGCGCGGCGAGCCGGTGTTCCAACTGGTCGACGAGCCGTACCGGGCCTGGAACTAAATGCCGGTTCACTTACACACGGCCTGCTCGAGCAGCCAGTCCTTCGCCGGGGGGATCGGCGCGTCGTAGGTGCGGCCGGTGCGGTCGGCGTCCTTGACCTCCGTGAGGACCAGCAGGGCGCCGTCGGGCAGGCGATGGCCGTCGTTTCCACGGGGACGCCGCTGGTTCGCCGGCCGAAGAACCGCGTGTCGGGCCGCCCCCAGAAGGCGACCGCCACTGCCTCGCCGGAACTGGCTGTCACCCTGCTGGTCAACACCGCGACCGGGGCGTCGGGAGTTGGCCAGCTCCGTCTCCCCGGTCGAAGGGCTTGCCGGCGTAGCGCGGACTGCCGCCACATGTAACCGCCGCTGTTGCGGCGCAGGTCCACCATCCCGCCACAGGCCCGGGGCCGGTCGGCGTTCGCGACCGCCTCGCGGCCTTGCCGTACGTACTGTTCGTACGCCTCGTCCGACCCTTGCACCCCGGGGAGGGAGACGTAACCGATGCGCCTCTCCAGCGAACGGCCTTCCAGGCCGTCGAAGGAATCCGCGGGCGGCGCCTGGAGCTTCTCCCCAACCTCCTTGGGCTCGAAGAAGGAACTGTGGCCGTCACCAACGGCCTGCAACGCAGAGCGGATCGCGCCGTAAGTGTCCGCCGGCTTCTGTGCACCGGCTTCCTCGGCCCGCGAGAACGCCTTGCGGCGTACGTCCGCCCAGACGTGTCCTTCGCAGTGAGTGCAGGGACAGCCTGTCGGGCATCAGGCAATCATCGCTCCTTCCGCACCTCGAAACGCACGGGTTCCGAGCAGGAGTTCACCCCCGCCACCGACCCTGACGTGTCCCCCATATCTCCCTGAGATGTGTCAGGAATCTTTGACAGGTGCCCGAGATACCTGTCAGCCTTTTCTGACAGGCACGACGGAAAGGGGCCGCGATGGCCGAGGTCCCGTCTCCGGCACCGACGGGCGACGAGTTGCTGAAGGTGCTCTCCGCGCTCGGCAATCCGCATCGCATGCGGATCGTCGCCGCGCTCCTGGAGAGCCGCAACTACGTCAGCGCGCTGGCCCGCGAGATCGGCATGGGCCGCCCGCTGCTGCACATGCACCTGCAGCGCCTGGAGGCGGCCGGACTGGTCGTCGGCACGCTCGAACTCGCGGAGGACGGCAAGGCGATGAAGTACTTCGAAGTCACACCCTTCTTCTACGAGTTGACGCCCCACGTCGTCGCACGGGCAGCCATGACGATCACCGAGACCGCTGACCGGACCGCGAAAGAGGAAGCGAAGTGAATGAACAACTGGTGACGCTCGCCGCCGGAGAGGACGAGTGGGGGATCCTGGTCGGCGCCGTCGGCGCGGCCGGGCTCTTCACCCTGCTGATCGTGATCGTCTGGCAGGTCGCCGCAACCTGGCGGGCCCGCATGGTGGCCGCGCGCGAGGAGCAGTACCGGGAACTCGCCACGAAGTACGCCCAACTCCTCGAAGACACAGTGGAGTTGCAGCGACGCATGGCCGAGGAACAGCGGCAGACGCTGGACGAGCTGACGCAGACCCGGCTCGCGGTCGGCTCGATGGAGAAGATGATGCGCGAGATCGAGTAACGCCGGACATGAACGTACGGCCGGGAGCTGCAACTCCCGGCCGTACCGACGCAGAACACACCCGGGTACACCCATCCCGTACGCCACGGCCGGTCGTCACACCTCTGCGCCGTGGTGCGGGTCCCGTGCGCCCTTGTGCCGGTCACCGACCGGCGGCGGCGCGTTCCACACGAAGGAGACTACTCATGCGTGCGCTACTGCAGCGTGTCGCCCGTGCGCCCGGCGGGCGGCGCGGCAAGTGGCTGGTGCTGGCGGCCTGGTTGATCGTGGCCGTCGCACTCGGCCCCCTGGCCGGAAAACTCGGCGACGTCGAGGACACGAGTGCCAACGCCTTCCTGCCCCGTGGCGCGGAGTCCGCGCGGGTCAACACCGAGCTGGAGAAGTTCCGTACGGACCCGGTCATGCCCGCCGTGGTCGTCTACACCGGCGACGGCGCGGACGCGAAGGCTGCCGCCGACCGGCCCTCCTTCGAGCGCTTCGCCGCCGCCGGCGAGGAGGTCTCGCAGCCGATCCCGTCCGAGGACGGCAAGGCCCTGATGACCGTCGTTCCGCTGGACAGCGAGGACGACATCACCGACAAGGTCGACGAGCTGCGCGAGCTCGCCGGCGCCAACGCTCCGCCGGGCGTGGACATCGAGGTCGGCGGCCCCGCCGGATCGCTCACCGACTCCGTGGCGGTCTTCGACAGCCTCGACTCGACCCTGCTGCTCGCCACCGGACTGGTCGTGGCCGTCCTGCTGCTCCTCACCTACCGCAGCCCCGTCCTGTGGCTGCTGCCCCTGCTCTCCGTCGGCTTCGCGGCCGTCCTCACCCAGGTCTGCACCTACCTGCTGGCCAAGTACGCCGGCCTGCCGGTGGACCCGCAGAGCGCGGGTGTGCTCATGGTGCTCGTCTTCGGCGTCGGCACCGACTACGCGCTGCTGCTCATCGCCCGCTACCGCGAGGAGCTGCACCGCCACGAGGACCGGCACACGGCGCTGCGGATCGCGCTGCACCGCTCGGGCCCGGCGATCCTCGCCTCCGCCGCCACGATCGCAGTCGGCCTGGCCTGCCTGGCCTTCGCCGACATCAACTCCTCCCGGTCGCTGGGGCTGGTGGGCGCGGTCGGCGTCGTCTGCGCCTTCCTCGCGATGGTCACGGTGCTGCCGGCGCTGCTCGTCATCGCGGGCCGCTGGGTCTTCTGGCCCCTGGTACCGCGGTACGGCACACCCGCCCGCAAGCCGCGCACCGTCTGGTCCCGCATCGGCGGCGCCGTCGCCCTGCGCCCCCGCTGGTCGTGGCTGATGTCGGTCGCCGTCACCGGCGCCCTCGCCCTCAGCGCGGCCGGCGTCTCCATGGGCCTGACCCAGGCCGAGATGTTCCAGGACAAGCCCGAGTCGGTCGTCGCCCAGGAGAGGATCTCGGCGCACTATCCGTCCGGTTCCTCCGACCCCGCGAAGATCGTCACCAGCACCGGCAGCGCCGCCGAGGTCCGCACGGCGGCCTCCGCCGTGGCCGGAGTCGCCCGCGTCGAGGACGGCGGCGACCGCACTCCGGACGGCGAACTCACCGCGCTCTCCGTGGTGTTGAGGGACACCCCGGACAGTCAGGCGGCCAAGGACACGATCGACGGCCTCCGCGCGGCCGTACATCCGATGGACGCCCTCGTCGGCGGCACCACCGCGGAGTCGCTGGACACCCGGCGGGCCGCCGACCGCGACCTGACCACGGTCATCCCGATCGTGCTCCTGGTCGTGTTCGCCGTCCTGATCTGGCTGCTGCGGGCCCTGGTCGCCCCACTGCTGCTCCTGGCCACCGTGGTGCTGTCGTACTTCGCGGCCCTCGGCGCGTCGAACCTGCTCTTCGAACACGTCCTGGGATTCGCGGGTGTGGACTGGTCGATCCCGCTGATGGGCTTCGTGTTCCTGGTCGCGCTCGGCATCGACTACAACATCTTCCTGATGCACCGGGTGAAGGAGGAGGCGACCCGTCTCGGCCACGCGCGCGGTGTTCTGGAGGGGCTGACCAGCACCGGAGGCGTCATCACCTCCGCGGGCATCGTCCTGGCCGCCACCTTCGCCGTCTTCGCCGGGCTGCCCCTGGTCACCATGGCGCAGATGGGCGTACTCGTCGGCATCGGTGTCCTGCTGGACACCTTCCTCGTCCGCACGGTCCTGGTGCCCGCCCTCGCCCTCGACCTGGGCCGCTGGTTCTGGTGGCCCGGCCGGCTCTGGCACCGTCCGCCCCCCGACGAGCCGCAGGTCACCAGGAGTACGGCACGGGACCCGGCCCGCAATCCGGCATAATCCGCCGCCTTCACCGCTCCCACACCCCGGGAACCAGTTCCCGCACGGCCGCGGGCCGCCCCGTCTCGAAGCACCGGTTGGCGGCGAGGCCCACGGCCAGGGCGAGGGCGCCGTCGCGTTCGGTGGCCGTGCGGTGGGCCGCCGTACCGGTGTCGGCCGGCCGGGCGGGATCGGCGGGGCCGAAGAGCGCGTCGAGCATGCGGGGGTCGCCCCCGCCGTGGGCCTCGTGGGCGGTCACGAGGGGGATGTCGCGCGGCGGCTGCCACAGCGGGCGCAGGGTGAGGCAGGCGCCGCCCGCGTGTTCGGCGGCGGTGTCGCCGTGCAGGGCACCGCTGTCGGAGGTGATCCGGGTCCGGGGCGGCTGCCAGCGGCTCTCCTCGACCTCGAGTTCCAGGCGGCCGGCACTGCCGTTGAACATGACCCGGTAGCCCTCCCACGGGGAGTACGCGGTGAGGTGGTACGTCATCGTCGCGCCCTTCGCGTAGCGCACCAGGACCGCCATGTCGTCCTCGATGGTGACATGGCCGTCGAAGACGTTGCGGTCGCGCAGATAGCCGTCGTCCCGCTCGGCGTCGAGGTAGAGGGCGCGCAGGGTGCCGTCGGCGGCGAGGTCCAGGGCGAAGGGGTCGTCGGCGGCCAGGTCGGCTCCGTGGGCGCGGGTGTAGTCGCGGCGCAGTCCGTGGCGTTCGCCCGCGTCACGGCCGTAGAAGCCGAGCCGTCCGTAGCCGAAGACCTCCTGCGGCCGGTCGGCGAGCCACCAGTTGACCAGGTCGAAGTGGTGACTCGACTTGTGCACCATCAGGCCGCCGCTGTGCTGCTTCTCCCGGTGCCAGCGGCGGAAGTAGTCGGCGCCGTGGCGTACGTCGAGGAGCCACTCGAAGTGGACGGAGAGGATCTCGCCGACCGCGCCGTCGGCGATCAGCTCTCGCACCTTCTCGTGGACGGGGTTGAAGCGGTAGTTGAAGGCGACGGTGAGCGAGTTGCCGGTTTCCCGGACCGTGTCCAGGATGCGGGCGCAGCGGTCCGCGTCGACGGTCATCGGTTTCTCGGTGACCACGCGGCAGCCCGCCCGGAGCGCGGGGACGATGTAGCGGTCGTGTGCGGCGTCGACAGTGGTGACGACGACCTCGTCGATGTCCTCCTTGGCGAGCATGTCGGTGAAGCGGCCGGGTTCCCACTGGGTGGCGGTGGGTTCGCCGGCCTCGGTCAGCAGCCGGTTGTGGAAGGCCATGCGGGTCGGGCTGGGGTCGCACAGGGCTGCGACGCGGTGTTCGGGGCGTTCCGCGAGGGCCCGGGTGAAGGTCTGGGCGCGGTGGCCGGTGCCTACAACGGCGGCTCGGTGGAGGGGAGTTCGGCTCATGCGGGGTGGCCTTTCCCGTCAGGCCGTCGTCCAGTCCTCGATGAGGCGGATGGTGCGTCGTGGGTGCTCCTCGTGGAGGTAGTGGCCGGTGCCCGGCCAGTGGTCCACTCGGGAGCCGGGGGTGTGCAGGATGCCGCGCTCCCATGCGGCCGCCTCGGCGAACGTCCATACCGTCAGCGCCGGTCGGGTACGGCGGCGCAGGTACTCCTCGCTGTGCGGGCGGATGCCGACCGCGTCCGGGTCGGTGTACATCCCGGCGTACGACTGGGCGATCACGTGGTCCGGGGTGCCGAGCATGGTCCGGACGTGTGCGGTACGAAGTCCGGGCGGGGCGTCGGGGCCGAAGGCGCCGGCGACGAAGTCGGCCGCCGCGCGCGAGCCGCCGGTGCGGTAGGCGGCGAGGCGCGGCTCAGCAGTGCGGAGCAGCGCCGCGCCGGTTGCCGTGACGCGCTGCGCGCCCACGGGGCCGAGTACGTCGAGGAGCTGGACACCATGGGGTCGTACACGCGCACCTCGGGTTATCTGCGGACCCGTGACGCGCTGCGGGCCGGGCTGGAGTTCACGGCGGTGTGCGCCGGTTCCGACATGGTCGCCCTGGGCGCGCTCGCCGCGCTGCGCGAGGCCGGTCTCGACGTGCCGGGTGACGTGTCGGTGGTGGGCTTCGACGACGTGCCGTTCGCCGCCGACCTCACTCCGGCGCTCACCACGGTCCGGGTGCCGTACGAGGAACTCGGGCGGACTGCCGTACGTCTGGCGCTGGACCGTGCGGAGGGCCTCGCGGGCGACGACCATGTGGTGCTCGGCACCCAGCTGGTCCTCCGGCAGTCGGTGCGCCGCCCGCTGTCCTGAGCCTCAACTCCCGCTGCCCGCAGGGCCGGTGAAATACTCCGGCCCGCTTTTGCCGCTGCTTCACAGGCAACTCACACGTCCCTCCCGCCGTCCTCCGGGGTGAGGTCCCGGTGCCGTTCCGGGGCGAGCGGAAGGAGGGGCATGTTGATGCGTGCCCGGCGAATAGGGGTCACCGCGCTGGCGGTCCTCGCGATGGTGGCGGGATCGCCAGGGTGGGCCTCGGCTCAACAGGCGTCCGACGTACGGCCGTTAGCGTCCCCGGCCGATGACGGCGACGGTCTGCCGCCCGACTGGCGCATCACCGGTGAGGGATCCTCCCGGAAGCTGGTGTGGCGCTCCGACGAGCGGGTGCCCATGGGGGACGCCCGGGTCGAGTTCTACTCCGGGGACCGGCTGCTGGGGATCCCGGCGCCCGCGAAGGACGGCCGGACGTTCCGGCTCGGCCTCGACGGGGTGCGCCTGGACTCCGCCCAGGATCTCGAAGTACGGGCCGGGGGGCGCCGGTTGGACGCGCCCGGCGACACCTCCGGCGCGCGCCAGGCGGTGACCGTCCCGGAGCGGCTTCCGGCGAACCCCGTCGACCCCGGCAAGCCCGGCACGTACCGGACCGTCACCGGTGAGTACGGGCTCGCCCCGGTGCGGCTGCCCGGGTTCCCCGAGCCGGTCGAGATGCAGGCTGTCGTGGTGGCGCCGGCCGGTGCCACCGGCAGCCGCCCGCTCGCGCTGTTCCTGCACGGCCGTCACTTCACCTGCTACAAGCCGGACGGGGACATCGACGGCGAGTGGCCCTGCCCGGCCGGCAGCAAGCCGGTGCCGAGCCACAAGGGCTATCTGCGGGACCAGAAGCTGCTGGCCTCCCAGGGCTATGTGACGGTGTCGATCTCGGCGAACGGCATCAACGGGCAGGACTGGGCGGCGGAGGACGGCGGCGCGCAGGCCCGGTCCTCGCTGGTACGGCAGCACCTGGCCCGCTGGGCCGAGTGGGCCGCCCGCCCGGGCACGGCACCGGCGGCCGTACGGAACGCGCCGAAGGCCGATCTGTCCCGGGTCCTGCTGGTGGGACACTCGCGCGGCGGGGAGGGCGTCAACCGGGCGGCGATGGACAGCCTGTACCCGCCGCCGGCCGCTCAGGACGGCTACCGCGGTCCGGTGCGCTGGCGGATCCGCGGCACGGTGCTCATCGGTCCCACGGTGTTCGGGCAGAACCCGGTCCCCGACGTCCCGTCGGTGACGATCCTGCCGGGCTGCGACGGTGACGTCTCCGACCTCCAGGGCGAGGTGTACGTCGACGGCACGCGTGGCGTCAGTCGCGGTGCCGCGCTGCACGGCGCCGTCTATGTGGTCGGGGCCAACCACAACTACTTCAACAGCGAGTGGACGCCGGGGCAGGCCGAGGCGCCCGCCTTCGACGACTTCTGGGAGGACGAGGAGAACCCCGACCGGGTCTGCTCGGCGGGTACCCGGACGCGGCTGACCGCCGACCAGCAGCACAAGGCCGGCGCCACGTACATCGCGGCGGCGGCGCGGCTGTTCGTCGCCGGGGACGACAAGGTCCGCCCGCTGCTGGACGGTTCGGGCCGACGGGCCCCGTCGGCGGATCCCGCGCGGGTCCTCACCCACGCGGTGGGCGCGCGGCGCGGCGCCGGGTTCCTGCCGGACGGTCCGGTGACCGTGACCGGTGGCCGGCTGTGCTCCGCGGTGGATCCCGATCCGGCCGCCGCCTGCCTCGGCCCCGACACGGTCGGAGCCGCACCGCACTTCGCCCAGTGGGAGACGGCACCCGAGGCCGGCCGTCGCGCGGTGGCCCTGAGCTGGACCTCGGCCGGATCCGCGGTGCGGGTCCGGCCCGCGAAGCCGCTGGACGTCGGCGGCGCCAAGAACCTGGCGCTGCGCGTCATCGTCCCGCCCAACAGCACCGGAACACAGCTCGACGTGTCGCTCACCGACATCTCGGGCCGGCGCCAGACCCTCGGCCGGGTCAAGGTCGACGGGCTGCCCGGAAGCGACCGGACCGCGTCGTACTGGGCCCGTGAGGTGCGGGTGCCGCTCCCGGACGCCGGCCGCACCGCGCTCGACCTGCGCCGTATCAAGGCCCTGGAGCTGACTCCGCGCACCCGGTCCGGGCAGGCGTGGCTGATGGACGCCTGGGCCTGGCGCCCCGGTACCCCGGCGGTGCGGGAGGCCGCGCTGCCCCGCGTCGATGTCGGCCGGACGACCGTCGAGGAAGGCGACTCTGGCGTACGGACGTACCGGGTGCCCATACAGGTGTCGGGGCACGGCAGCGGAAAGGTACGGCTGTACGTCGTCGACCCGGAGACGGGGACGGCGAAGAACCGGCTGGTGACAGTGCGACCCGGCGCGAACGTCGTCGATGTCCCGGTGCGGGTGGAGGGCAACACCCGCTACGGCTACGACCTGCAGCACGACGTGTTGGTGAAGGCGGTCCGCGGTGCCGTGGTCGGCGCGCACCGGGGCGGGGTGACCGTGCGGAACGACGACCCGGTGCCCACCCTCGAGGTGACACCGGTCGCCGACCGGGTGACCGAGGGCAGGCCGCTGACGTGGCGGGTGAGCCTGTCCGAGCCGGCCGACGTGGACGTGGACGGTCTGTTCGCGCTGCTGCCCGTGACGGGTGGCGCGGAGCTGTCCACGAAGGACGTCGCCCCGGAGTGGCTGGAGGAGAACTCGGGTGAGCAGCCCGATCCGGAGCGGCCGCTGTCCCAGGTGGACGGCCTGTACCTGTGGGTGTCCGTCCCGGCGGGGCGGACTAGCGCGGAACTGACCGTGCCGACGGTCGCGGACACGGTGGCCGAGCCGGCCGAGTCGGTGCGCTTCCAGCTCGCCGGCCAGGAGGGTGAGCCGCTGCCGGGCGCGCCGGTGGTGACGGGGACGGTGCTCGACGCGTCGTAGCCCGCCCGGTGCGACGGCGGTGGCCGCGCGGTGCTCTCAGGAGCCCCGCGCGGCCACTGTCAGTTGTCCGGCGTGAGCGTCACCCGGATGCCGAGGGTGCCGTTCACGCCCCGGCGCAGCCGGCTGCCGAGCAGCGAGAGGCGGCCCGTGATGCCGTACTTGCGGGCGATCAGCCCGCGGTAGCGGGCGCTGGTGGCAGCGTCGCAGATCTCGGCGGTGGCCGGGATCTGGTCGCCGGTCGGCCTGCCCCGCAGGTCACAGGGGCCGACCAGGACATCGCCGCGCGCCCGTATCCGCTTCACCTTCCAGGAGTCGGCGGCCGTCCACACGCCCAGTGCGTCCCCGTCACGCACCACCCATACCGGGGTGGCGACCGAGGTGCCGTTCTTGCGATAGCTGGTGACGAGCAGGTACTTGCCCGCCCCGAGCCGGTCCAGCGACGTGTCGTCCATGGCCGGAAGTGTAGGCATCCTGCTCAGTGGAGTGCCGCGGCCATCCGCCGCACCGCCTCCGTGAGCAGCTCCGGTGACGTGGCCAGGTTCAGGCGTACGTGCCCGGTGCCGCCGGTGCCGAAGGGCACGCCGGAGGACAGGGCCACCCGGCCGCGGTGCAGGAAGACGTCCGCGGGGTCGTCGCCGAGGCCGAGGGCGCGGCAGTCGAGCCAGGCGAGGTAGGTGCCGTCGCCCGGCCGGTAGGTGATGGCGGGCAGCTGCTCGGCGAGGAGGTCCGCGAGCAGCCGCCGGTTGTCGTCGAGGCCGGCCAGCAGGGCGTCCAGCCAGTCGGTGCCGTCGCGCAGGGCGGCGGTGTGGGCGATGATCCCGAGGTGGCTGGGGCCGTGGCTGACCTCTTCGGGCAGGCGGGCCAGGTCGGCGGCGGCAGCGGGGCCCGCGACGGCCAGTGCTGCCTTGAGTCCGGCCAGGTTCCACGCCTTCGACGCCGACATCAGGGACAGGCCGCGCTCGGCGCCCGGCACGCTCAGGTACGGCACGAAGTCCACGCCGCCGGCGGTGAGCGGGGCGTGGATCTCGTCGGCGACGACGCGCACGCCGTGGCGGTCGGCGAGGGCGGCGACGGCGGCCAGTTCAGCGGCCGTGTGGACGGTGCCGGTCGGGTTGTGGGGGCTGCACAGCAGGTAGGCGGCGTGCGCTCGGTCCGTGACGGCCCGGCGGAAGGCCTCCTCCAGTGCGCCCATGTCTATGCGGAGGTCCGTCCCGAGCGGGGCCTCGATCACCTGCCGGTCCATGTGCTCCACGAACTGGTAGAACGGCGGGTACACCGGCGGGTTCACCACGACCGCGTCGCCGGGTCCGGTGACCAGTTTGATCATTTCGACGACACCGAGCATGACGTCGGGCACGATCGCCGTCCGCTCCACGGCGAGTCCCTCCCAGCCCCACCGCTTGTCGGCGAAGTCGGCGAGGGCCTCCGCGTAGGAGGTGCCCGCGGGGTAGCCGGTGTCGCCGAGGGCGAGGGCCTCGGTGAGCGCGCGAACGACGGGTTCGGCGAGCGGTACGTCCATCTCGGCCACCCACAGCGGCAGGACGTCGTCGGGGTAGGTGCGCCATTTCATGCTCGTCCGGCTGCGGAGCCGGTCGAGGGTGAGTGCGCGCAGGGGATTCGGTTCATCGGCCGTCTCGTGCGGGATCCTGGTCATGGGGCACAAGATAAGGGGGCCGTGCGATGACCGGGAACGGTGAGGACGGGGTGCGGGCGGTGGCGGACGCCGGGTTTCTCGAGGTGGCCTGCGACGAGTCGGGCTCGGACGGGGAGAATCTGACCGGCGGGAACACGGACGTGTTCGCGCATGCCAGTGTGCGGCTGCCGATGGCCGCGGCGGCCGGGTATGTGCAGGAGATACGGGACCGGATCCGGTCGCCCGCGGAGGAGTACAAGGCGAACCATCTGCTGCGGGAGAAGCACCGGGCGGTGCTGGAGTGGCTGCTCTCGCCCGCGGGGCCGATCCACGGGAACGCGCATGTGTGTCTGACCGAGAAGGCGTTCTTCGTCGTGGACCGGGCCGTCGATCTGCTGCTGGGTGACGGGTCCGAGGCGGTCGGCCTGTTCCGTGCGGGGCCGGGCGCCTTCGGCGACGAGCGGTGGCGGGAGTTCCTGGCGGCGGCCAACCAGTTGCTGCGCGTGCGGAACGACGGTGAGCCGGAGGCGCCCGTCGACGTCTTCTTCCGTACGGTCCAGGCCCTGCGGCGCGCGGAGTCCCGTACGAGTGTGGCGGGAACGATGGAGCAGCTCGCGGCCGCCCGGGCCCGCGCCGCGTCCTACCGGGCCCGGATCACGGCCGGGCCGACCCTGGTTCCGGTGCTCAATCCGCTGCTGCCCTCCATCGTGCGGACGGCCGCCCACTGGAGCGCGGGAGGGCGGCCGGTCCTGCTGGTGCACGACCGGCAGAACATGCTGACGCCGGAGCGGATCGCCTGGCTCGAGGAGACGGCCCGGCGGTCCGGGATCGGGCTGGCCGGGGTGCGGCTGGTGCACGCGCGGCTCGATCCGCGGGTGCAGCTGGCCGACTTCCTGGCCGGCATCGCCCGCAAGATCGCCTCCGACGAGCTGAACGGGCGCGGTGATCCGGCTCTCACCGAGCTGCTGAGGCCGTATGTGGATCCGGCGTCGGTGTGGGGCGACGAACGCAGCTGGGAACTGCTCGCTCGGGGCGGGACACAAGAACGATCACCTGTGAGGTGAACACGACCGGACCGGGCCACGTATGGAGAGAGGGTGCTCAACTCCGGGAGGGCCCCGCGGTGTTCGCGCCGCGCTGTACTGGTTCGGGAGCCATGCATGAGGCACGCACGACGACAGGTCGTCCGGCGAGTGACGCGGCTGGCGGCCGTCGGCGGACTCCTCCTCGGAGGAACGATGGTCACGCGGGCTGTGGCGAGTGAGCCTCCGGACGCCTCCGCCGTCCCGCGGACGACCGCCGCGTCGGCCGCCGACATGGGTTCCGGTCTCGTCACCCGGCTCGGTGACTCCCGTACGGCGGGCACCTGGATGGGCACCGACGGGAAGCCGGTCGTCGCGGTCACCGACGAGGACGCGGCCGCCGAGGTGCGGCGGGCGGGCGCCGCGGCGCAGATGGTGTCGCACAGCATGAACGAGCTCAAGTCGGCGACGTCGACGCTGCGTTCGCAGCCGACGGTGGCCGGCACGGCGTGGCTCATGGACTACCGGACCAACGAGGTGGTCGTCCGGGCCGACAGCACCGTCTCGGCCGCCGACTGGACGCGGCTGACGCGGATCGCGGACGGCATCGGCAGCTTTGTCCGTATGGAGCGCACCGAGGGCACCTTCACGACGCGCATCAACGGCGCCCAGCCGATCCTGTCGACGGCGGGCCGCTGTTCGGCGGGCTTCAACGTGACCGACGGGCAGCGCGACTTCATCCTCACGGCGGGGCACTGCGGGCCCAACGGGTCCGTGTGGTTCGCCGACAACGGGGGCCGGCAGCAGGTCGGCCGGACGGTCCAGCAGAGCTTCCCCGGCGGGGACTTCTCCCTGGTGGAGTACCAGGGCGGCGACGCGGGCCAGGGTGCCGACGTGGTGGCCATCGGCGACGGGAACGGCGTGCGGATCACGGGCGCGGCCGATCCGGCGGTCGGGCAGCGGGTGTTCCGCAGTGGCAGCACGAGCGGGCTGCGCGACGGCCAGGTGACCGCGGTCAACGCGACGGTCAACTACCCGGAGGGCACGGTCACCGGGCTCATCGAGTCGAACGTGTGCGCAGAACCGGGTGACAGCGGCGGGCCGATGTTCTCCGAGGGCATCGCGCTCGGGGTGACGTCGGGCGGCAGCGGTGACTGCACGTCGGGTGGTACGACGTTCTTCCAGCCGGTGACGAAGGCGCTGGCCGACCTGAACGTGAAGCTGATCGTGGCGGCGCAGAACGGCTCCGGGCAGCAGGGCGCCGCACCGTCGCCGGAGCCGTCCGCCTCGGCCACGCAGAGCGCGATCGCGCCCGGCGCGGCGTCACCGGGGTCGTCGGCGCCGGTGGGCGGTGCACAGGTGTCGACGCTGCTGTCGCGGCTCGCGGATCCGAGGAACATCGGGCCGGGGATGCTGGTGATCGCGGGGAGTCTGGTCGCACTGGTGGCGACGCGGTACATCCGCGCCGAGCAGGACCGCAAGGCCTATCAGCGGTACTACTCGGCGACCTGGGGATGATCAGCGCAATGAAAAGGGCACCCTTCGCGTCAGGGTGCCCGCTTCGGTCTCCGAGGCTCGGCGGTGATCCTCTCGGGGAGCGTCAGGCCGCCTGCACCGGCTGCGGCGGGGCCGCTGCGGCCCACTCCAGGACGAGGCGCTGGTAGATCTCGCGCTGCTCGACGCTCAGTGTCCCGCCCGACCGGCGCCACAGGGCCCGGATCTCCTCGTTGACCTCGTCAGCCGATCGATCGGAAACGGGTTCAACACTGGTGGACATGCCGTGAAGCATACGACTCCAGAGGTGAAGGCACTGTGAGTAATCACGAGCGATCCGGACATTTCGGACCGTGTTACTGATCACGTCCATCTGTCCACGCAGATCGAGGAGTTCACGCAGGTGAGGTGGCGGAATTCACGCTTCCGTCGCCCCCAGGACCAGCACCTGGATCGCCAGCACGGCGGCGCCGCGCGCCCAGTCGTGAAAGTCGGACACCTTGGTCTCGAGGTCGATCGGGGCGGCCAGCGGATGGCGGTGCGCCCGGACGGTCTCCGCCACGGCGTCCTCGGCGACGTCCATCAGTCCGACCCCTTCTCCGGCGAGCAGGATCTTCTGCGGCATGGCGAAATTGGCGATCTGGGCGACCAGGGTGCCCAGGGCGCGGGCCGCCTCGTCGATGACGCGGGCGGGCATCGCGTCGCCCGCGGCGGCGAGGGTGAGGATCTCCTCGTACGTCCGGTCCTGACCCGTGGCGGCCTGGATCTGGTAGCGGATGTTGGGGATCGTCAGCAGGGAGACGGCGCTGCCGCGCTCGCCGTCGGGAGTGAGCGGGCCGTTGGGGTTCACGATCCAGTGGCGGCCGAATCCCCGGTCCTCCTCGGCGTAGGGCACGCGCTTGCCACCCAGGACGAGGCCGTAGCCGATGCCGGCGCCGATGGTGAGGACGACGAACCGGTCGAGGCCGCGGCCGGCGCCGAACCAGGTCTCGGCCTCGACGAGGGCAGCGACGTCGTTCTCGACGACGACCGGCAGTCCCGTACGCCGCTCGACGAGCTCGGCGAGCGGCACGTCACGCCAGCGCAGGAAGGGTGACTCCCCCACCACGGCACGGTCCTGGACGAGGCCGCCCACGCCGATGCCGATGCCCGCGAGGCGGGGGTGGGTGCGGGCGAGTTCGTCGGTCATCTCGCCCAGCAGGCCGGCGACTTCGGCGGGGTCGTGGCTGGTCAGGGGGCGGTCGTGGCGGGCGACGATCTCGCTGCGGAGGGTGGTGACGACGCCGTAGACCATGTCCTCGGTAATTTTGAAGCCGATGAAGGAGCGGGACTCGGCGACGACGTCCAGCGGCTGGGAGGGGCGGCCCTGGCGCACCTCGGCCGGGGTGCCCGCCTCGGGGACCTCGATCAGAAGGCCCGACTCGATCAGCGGTTTGGTCAGCCGGGTGAGGCTGCCGGCGGACAGGTTCAGCCGCCGGGCGAGCTCGGTGCGCGACAGCGGGCCGCCGACGAGCACCTCGATCGCCACCGAGCGTTCGCCGGGACTGAGCGGAAGCCAGCTGGCCGCTACTGCCGTCATGACGGTCACCCTTCCCCATGATTTCCTTCATGATTTCTTTCACCACAAAAACAACGAGGCCAATCTAAGCCCTCCGGCCCGGCCGGTAGAAGATGTCTGCACACCCCTTGACGCATCGATTCTTCCGCCTCAAAAGTAAGTGGCCTGAGGTCGAGCCGCGCGGACAAGGGAGTCTCCCGATGACCATCGCCTCCAGCAGCCCACCGTCGCGTCTGCCACTCGGCGCCGCGGAAGAAGCACGGCCCAAGCCGAGGACGGACCGGGCGGGGGCCCGCGAGACGCGGGGGGACGGGCGGCTCGCCGCGGTGTTCCTGGCACCGGCCCTGCTGGGATTCACGGTCTTCCTGCTCTGGCCGACGCTGCGGGGCATCTACCTCAGCTTCACCCGATTCAATCTGCTCACGCCCGCGGAGTGGGTGGGCCTGGACAACTACGTGCGAATGGTCCACGACCCCATCTTCTGGGACTCGCTGACGGTCACCGTCGAGTACGTCGCCATCAACATCGGTGTGCAGACGGTCTCGGCTCTCGCCATCGCCGTGCTGCTGCAGCGGCTGACGCAGTCGGCGGTGCTGCGCGGGGTCGTGCTCACGCCGTATCTGATGTCGAACGTGGTCGCGGGCATCGTCTGGCTCTGGATCCTGGACACCCAGCTGGGCATCGGCAACGAGATCATCGCGGGACTCGGTGCCGACCGCATCCCGTTCCTCGCGGACGAGACCTGGGCGATCCCGATGATCGCCCTGATCAATGTGTGGCGGCATGTCGGCTACACCGCGCTGCTGCTGTTCGCGGGGCTCCAGGCGATCCCGAGCGACATGTACGAGGCCGCGAAGGTGGACGGCGCGAGCGAGTGGCGGATGTTCTGGCGGATCACCATGCCGCTGCTGCGGCCGGTCCTGGCGGTCGTGCTGATCATGACGGTGATCGGTTCGTTCCAGGTGTTCGACACGGTCGCCGTGACGACCAACGGCGGACCGGCGAACGCCACCAACGTCCTCCAGTTCTACATCTACGGCGCCGCCTTCGGCCGCTTCCAGTTCGGCTACGCGTCGGCGATGTCCGTCGCCCTGCTCGTCGTGCTGAGCGCGATCACCGTCCTGCAGTACCGGCTCACCCGGGCCGGCCAGACCGACCTCGGCTGACGGAAGGGAGACACCGACATGACTGACACAGCTGCCGTGACCGCCCCGACAACACAGGCGCCACGGGTACGGCCCCTCAGGCGCCGTCCCTCCCCGGGGCGGATCGTGGCCTGGGCGGCGATGGCCGCGATGGTGCTCGTGACCTTGCTGCCGTTCTACTGGATCCTGCGCACCGCGCTGTCCGCCAACGCCGCGCTCGCGGCCCATCCCGGCGACCCCCTGCCGGTGGACCTCACGACCGGCGGCTTCGAGCGGGCGCTGGGGCTGCAGTCCACCGAGGAGGCGATCGCCCAGGGCGGCGCCGGCGGCGGGCTCAGGTTCTGGCGCTACCTGATCAATTCGGTCGTCGTCTCGACGCTCATCACCGTCTGCCAGATCTTCTTCTCCGCCATGGCCGCCTACGCCTTCGCCCGGCTGCGGTGGCGCGGGCGGGAGAAGATGTTCGGGCTGTTCCTGGCCGGGCTGATGGTACCGACGATCTTCACCCTGCTGCCGAACTTCGTGCTCATCAAGCAACTCGGCCTGGTGGACAGCCTGTTGGGCATCTCCCTGCCGACGATGTTCATGACGCCGTTCGCGGTGTTCTTCCTCCGCCAGTTCTTCATGAACGTGCCCCGGGAGGTCGAGGAGGCGGCCCTGCTCGACGGCGCCGGCAAGATCCGGATCTTCTTCCGGGTGATGCTGCCGATGGCGTCCACGCCCGTCCTCACGCTCGGGGTGCTGACGTACATCACTTCCTGGAACGACTACTTCTGGCCGCTGATGGTGTCCTACAGCCACAGCTCGCGGGTGCTCACCGTCGCGCTCGCCATCTTCCGGGCGCAGACCCCGCAGACCGGCTACGACTGGTCCGGCCTGATGGCGGCCACGCTCATCGCGGCTCTCCCGATGCTCGTGCTCTTCGGCATCTTCGCGCGCCGCATCGTCAGCACCATCAGCTTCACGGGCATCAAGTAAGGGGACTGGGATGCGAACTCGTACCGTCATGGCGCTCACCGGAGCGCTGGCCTTGTCCCTGGTGTCCGGGTGTGCGCAGGGCGGCGCGGCCGGATCGGGGGCGAACACGGTGACGTACTGGCTGTGGGACGCCAACCAGCAGCCCGCCTACCAGGCCTGTGCGAAGGGCTTCGAGAAGGAGAACCCGGGCCTGAAGGTCAGGATCACGCAGATGGGCTGGGCCGACTACTGGACCAAGCTCACCGCGAGCTTCATCGCGGGCACGGAGCCGGACGTCTTCACCGACCACATCCAGAAGTTCGGGCAGTTCGCCGATCTGAAGGTGCTCGAGCCACTGGACGACCTGGACATCGACGACTCCGCCTACCAGGCGGGGCTGGCCGCCAACTGGACGGGCCAGGACGGCCATCGCTACGGCGCACCCAAGGACTGGGACACCGTCGCTCTCTTCTACAACATGAAGATGGTCAAGGAGGCCGGGCTCACCGCGGAGGAGCTCAACACCCTCGCCTGGAACCCGAAGGACGGCGGCACCTTCGAGAAGACGATCGCGCACCTGACCGTGGACAAGAACGGCAAGCGCGGGGACGAGCCGGGCTTCGACAAGAACAACGTCAAGGTGTACGGCCTCGCGACGGGCGGGGCGGGCGACGGCGACGGGCAGACCACGTGGAGCCCGTTCACCGGCTCGGCGGGCTGGCACTACACGGACAAGGCGCGCTGGGGCACCGAATACCAGTACGACAGCGAGACCTTCCAGTCGGTGACCGACTGGTACTTCGGCCTGGCGAAGAAGGGCTACCTCGCGCCGTTCACCGACTACACCGACGGCGCCAACCCGGCCAACGCCCAGGTCGCCTCCGGCAAGGCGGCGACCTCCTTCGACGGCGCCTGGATGATCTCGACGTACTACGGCACCAAGGGGCTCGACGTCGGCACCGCCCCCACGCCGACCGGCCCGACCGGCAAGCGGGCCACGATGATGAACGGCCTCGCCGACTCGGTCACCAAGAACGCCCGCAACAAGGAGGGCGCGAAGAAGTGGGTGAAGTACCTGGCCTCCGATGAGTGCCAGAAGACCGTCGGCAGCTACGGCATCGTCTTCCCGGCGACTCCGGACGGCACCCGGGCGGCCGTGGCCGCGTACGAGAAGAAGGGCATCGACGTGTCCGCCTTCACCGAGCCGGTCACCGACAGGAAGCACTCCACGACGTTCTCCTTCCCGGTCACCGACTACGCGGCGGACGTGTACGCCCTGATGCGCCCGGCCATGCAGGACGTCTTCGCCAACGGGGCCCCGGTGAGCGGCCTGACCAGGACCAACGACCAGATCAACTTCCTCCTCGGCCAGTGAAAGGCACACACTCCATGACGTTCTCCCTCGGCATCGTCGGCGCCGGGCAGTTCTCCGGCCAGTTCGCCAAGCTGTTCCTGGCCCATCCCGGCGTCGACGACGTCTACGTCACCGATCTGCTGCCGGAACGCGCCGAGCAACTCGCGGCCGCCGAAAGCCTGTCGGGCACCTTTCCCACGTACGAGGCGATGCTGGAGTCGCCGGCGGTCGACGCGGTCGCCATCTTCACCCAGCGCTGGACGCACGGGCCGCTGGTGCTCCAAGGGCTGAACGCCGGCAAGCACGTGTACTCCGCGGTGCCCATGGCGATCGCCACGGAGGAGATCGCGGCGATCATCGACGCGGTCAAGGCGACCGGGCTGACGTACATGATGGGCGAGACCAGCCAGTACAACCCGGCGACCGTGCACGCCCGCAACCAGATCGCCGACGGCGCGTTCGGGCGGATCTTCTACGCCGAGGGCGACTACGTCCACGACATGGACCTGGGGTTCTACGAGGCGTACCAGTACAGCGGCGGCGACAACTGGAAGGCGACCGCCAGCTATCCCCCGCTGCTGTATCCGACGCATGCGATCGGCGGTGTGCTGGGCGCCTGGCAGACGCACGCGGTGAGCGTGTCCGCGATCGGGGTCGTCGACGAGCGCGGGGACGGGGTGTTCGACAAGGGCGTCAGCCAGTTCGGCAACGACGTCTCCAACGCCACCGCGCTGTTCGAGGTGGCGGGCGGCGGGTCGTTCCGTACCAACGAGTTCCGGCGGGTGGGGTATCCCTCGCACATCCGGGAGTCGCGTTTCCGGTTCTTCGGGACGGAGGCGAGCATGGAGCAGCTGGCGACGGTGGCGTTCTGGCAGGACAAGAACGGGGTGAAGGACATCAGCGAGCTGCTGGAGCCCAAGCCCACCATGTCTCCTGACGACCCGTCACTCCAGCACATCGCGCCAGATCTGCGCGCGGCCTTCACCTCGGGTTCGGCGCCGGTGCACGACCGGGCGCGGCTCCCGCGGGAGTTCGACAACCTCCACAACGGCCACGAGGGCAGCCACCACTTCCTCGTCGACGACTTCGTGACCGCCGTCAACACGCGGACGCTGCCGCCGGTGAACGCCTGGGTGGCCGCCCGCTACACCCTGCCGGGCATCGTCGCGCACGAGTCGGCGCGGCAGGGTGGAGCGCGGCTGGAGATCCCCGACTTCGGGGACGCTCCCGAGCTGTAGGCACCGGCCGATGTCGGGCCGGGTGCCTGTGCCGCGTCAGGTGCCCGGCTTGCGGCCGTACACGTAGACGTCGTCGCCCTTCTTCAGCAGCGACCAGTACTTCTTGGCGTCGGTCTTGGTCATGTTGACGCAGCCGTGCGAGCCCGGCGGGTTCCACATGCTGACGCCGGCCGAGTGGAAGGCCTGGCCGCCGTCGAAGAACTGGCTGTAGGGCATGGGCACGTGGTAGATGCTCGACACGTGGTCGATGTTCCGCCAGTAGATCTTCTTCAGGCCGGTGCGGGTCTCGTAGCCGTTACGGCCGGTGCGGACCGGTACCGGGCCGTAGACCAGCTTGTCGCCGTCCTGGATCCAGCTCAGCTGGAGAGTGAGGTTCACGCAGGCGATGCGACCCTTGTTGACCGGGCATTTGCCGGCCTTGTTGGGGTTCTTGCCGACGGCCTTCTGCTTGTTCATGAGGTCCATCACGCCCCAGGTGACGGGACCCGCGTAGCCGGCGTTCGGGGTGATGCCGTGCTTGGTCTGGAAGGCCTGGATGGCCTTGCAGTCGGCAGCGGACTGCTTGCCGTCGACCGGCCGGCCGAGGAACTTCTCGACCTGCTTCTGGTACGGCCCGGTCTGGGTCGTACAGCTCGGGGCCGCCTGTGCCGGTGCGGTGCCGAGTGCGAGCGTCAGCGGTGCGACCAGTCCTGCGGTGATGCCGAGTGCGACGGCGCGCCGTCTGCGTATGTCCCCCATGGCCGGGCCTTTCCCTTGCGTGATTCCTGTTGGTCTTCTGCCAGCTAGACCGGTGTGCGGGGGTGTCGGTTGTAGGCGCGGACCGGCTGTGACGAAACGGTGAAACTCAGGGGCCGCGTCCGCAGCGGTTCCTTCGACTGGACCGAATGCACGGCCGTCATGCCCGCTTACGCTGCCGCTCATGTACCGCACACTCGGCGACGACATGTCCCGGCCTCCCGAACTCCTCCAGTCCGCAAGCGACTTGGCCGCCCGCGGGCTGGCCGAGCGGCCGGTTCGTCACCGGTGGTGCGACGCCCGCCCAGGTCGCCGGGGACTGGCTGACCAGCGCGTACGACCAGAACGGTTCGGGCGTGGCCGGCTCCTGGGCTGCGGCTCTGGAGCGGAAGACCGTGGGGTGGCGATCGGCCGGGAGTGGGTGGGCGAGCGGCTCGGGGTGTCCGTGTCGCCGGACGGCGTGGCCGCGCTGGGTCCGGTCCCCGTACTGTCCGGCAGCCTCGTATCCGGCGGCCGTGCGGGGCGACCGGATGAGGTTGCGGCGCGAGCAGGCGGCGCGCCGGGGTCCGGGTGCGTCCCGTTGCCGAGCCCGGAAGCGACCCGGTACGTCACCGTGGCAGCCTCACGGTGATGGAGAAGGCACGGGCCTGGGTCGTGACGGTGATGGAGATGGAGCGGTTCGTCCGCGACGGCACGCGGGATCCGGAGGCGCGACCGGGCGCCGCGGGAGCGGCAGCGCGCCGGGCGTGAGGGCTACTACACGGCCGTACGGGAGGATCTGGCGCTGCCGCCCGGGCACTCGGCGCGACGGGCGGTCGTGTCCGCCGCGCCCGACGGCTCGGCTCAGCGGTAGCCGGTCACGTCCGCCGGTTTCCCCGCGTCCTGGACCTCGCCGAGATAGCGCCAGGCGTCGGGGCGGCTGCCGTCGAGGTCCGTGAAGCCGTACACCTGGGCCAGTCCGCCACTCGAGAGGGACTCGCCGTTCCAGCGAGCCACGTCGGGGTCGGCGGCGAGGGCGGCGACGGCCCGGCCGACATAGCGCGGGGTCTCCGAGACGGCGAAGTGCGGGACGCGGTCGAGGGCGTCGCGCCAGTTGTCCTCCCTCACCCCGAAGTTGTCGAGCATCATCTCCGAGCGCAGCCAGCCCGGGGTCAGCGCCACGGCGGTGGCCCCGCGAGGGCCGAGTTCGTGGCCGAGGGAGAAGGCCATGCGCAGGACGGACCACTTGGCCAGGTCGTAGAAGAAGGAGTTCCGGTAGTTGTCCCGGTTGTACTCGGTGGTTCCGTCGGTCATCTCGACGACCAGCCCGCCGGGGTGGCGCAGCAGCAGGGGCAGGGCGTGGTGGTTGGTGACGGCGTGCGTCTCGACCGCGAGGCGGAGGAGCCTCAGCCCCTTGTCGAGGTCGTGCTCCCAGACGGGGCTGTCCCAGGCGAAGAGGTGCTCGCCGCCCCAGATGTCGTTGACGAGGATGTCGAGGCGGCCCTGTTCGTCGGCGACGCGGTCGACGAGGGTGCGGACCTGTGCCGGGTCGAGGTGGTCGGTGGGTACGGCGATGCCGTGACCGCCGGCCTCGGTGACCAGGTCGGCGGTGTCCTCGATCGTCTCGGGGCGGTCGTACTCCGAGCGCCGCGCGCGGGTGCTGCGCCCCGTGACGTAGACGGTGGCGCCGGCCGCCCCCAGCTCCACGGCGATGCCGCGTCCGGCTCCCCGTGTCGCTCCGGCGACCAGCGCGACCTTGTCCCGCAGTGGCTGTGACATGTCCGACCTCCCATGACGACTGCTGTCGCCTTCAGGCTGCCGGGTAAGCCGGACATCTCCTGTCACCTTTTACGGCGGGTCACCCGGCCGCGCGGAGTTTCTCGCCGAGTGCGTCGAAGTCGGCCAGGACCCATACCTGGCGGCCCTGGTTGGTCTCGTGGACGAAGTCGCGCAGGGCGGTGCTCCCGTCCACGTGCCGGGACACGTCGCCTACGACGGCCAGGCGCACCCGGTAGTTCACGAACTTCTGCATGACCGCCCCCGCGACCCCCGACCGCAGCCGGAAGAACTCCGCACCGACCCGCTCGACGGGCACGGCGACGAGCTCGGCCTCCTGCCCCATGGCGTCCCCGATCAGATCGAGCGCGGCGCGCTCGCCGTCCAGGGTCGGGCCGTCGGGGGTGCAGCGCAGGACGCGTACACCGTGGAGGTTCACCGTTTCAGAGGTCATGCGGCGTGATCATAGGAGCGGTGCGGAGGGCTGCGCCAGGAAAATACGGCCCGAGGGGAGATTCCCGGCCGCGTCAGCGACCTCGGGCGATCCACTCCTCCAGGTGCGGTGCCTCGGCCCCGATCGTGGTGGTGTCGCCGTGGCCGGTGAGGACCTTCGTCTCAGGTGGGAGGGTGAGCAGGCGGGTGCGGATCGAGTCGACGATCGTCGGGAAGTGGGAGTAGGTGCGGCCGGTGGCGCCGGGGCCGCCCTGGAAGAGGGTGTCGCCGGTGAAGACGGTCGCCAGGCCGGGGTCGTAGAGGCAGACCGCGCCGGGGGCGTGTCCGGGGGTATGCAGGACCGTCAGGTCGGCGCCCGCGGCCTCGATGATCTGGCCGTCCACGAGCTGGGCGTCGGGGTCGCGGTCCGGGTGGGTCTGCTTCCACAGCGGCAGGTCGTCGGGGTGCAGCCAGATCATGGCGCCGGTGCGGTCGGCCAGGGCGGGCGCGGCGTCGATGTGGTCGTTGTGGGCGTGCGTGCAGACGATCGCCGTGAGGCGGCGGTCGCCGACGGCCTCCACGATGGCGTCGGCGTCGTGGGCGGCGTCGATGACGACGACCTCGTGGTCGTCGCCCACGAGCCAGACGTTGTTGTCGACGTCCCAGGTGCCGCCGTCGAGGCTGAACTGCCCTGAGGTGACGAGGCGTTCGATGCGGGCGGCCATCAGAGGATCACCACCGAGCGCAGGACGTCGCCGTGGTGCATGCGCTCGAAGGCCTTCTCCACGTCGGTGAGTTCGATGGTCTCGGTCACGAACGCCTCCAGGTTCAGGCGGCCCTGCAGGTGCAGGTCGATCAGCATCGGGAAGTCCCGGGAGGGCAGACAGTCCCCGTACCAGGAGGATTTGAGGGCACCGCCGCGTCCGAAGACGTCCAGCAGTGGCAGTTCCAACTTCATCTGCGGGGTGGGCACGCCGACCAGGACGACCGTGCCGGCCAGGTCCCGGGCGTAGAACGCCTGCTTGTAGGTCTCCGGGCGGCCCACGGCCTCGATCACCACGTCCGCGCCGAAGCCGCCGGTCAGCTCGCGGATCGCCTCGACCGGGTCGGTGTCCTTCGAGTTGACGGTGTGGGTGGCGCCCATGGTGCGGGCGGTCTCCAGTTTCCGGTCGTCGATGTCCACCGCGATGATCCGCGCCGCGCCGGCCAGGTTCGCCCCGGCGATCGCCGCGTCCCCGACGCCGCCGCAGCCGATGACCGCGACGGTGTCGCCCCGGCCGACGTTGCCGGTGTTGATCGCGGCGCCGATCCCGGCCATCACTCCGCAGCCGAGGAGGCCGGCGACCTGCGGGGCGACCGCCGGGTCGACCTTGGTGCACTGGCCCGCGGCGACGAGGGTCTTCTCCGCGAACGCGCCGATTCCCAGCGCCGGCGAGAGCTCGGTGCCGTCGGTCAGGGTCATCTTCTGCGTCGCGTTGTGGGTGTCGAAGCAGTACCAGGGCCGGCCCCGCAGACAGGCCCGGCAGTTCCCGCACACCGCACGCCAGTTCAGGATCACGAAGTCACCCGGGGAGACGTCCGTGACCCCGTCGCCGACCGACTCCACCACACCCGCCGCCTCATGGCCCAGCAGGAAGGGGAACTCGTCGTTGATGCCGCCCTGCTTGTAGTGCAGGTCGGTGTGGCACACCCCGCACGCCTGGATCTGTACGACGGCCTCCCCGGGCCCCGGGTCGGGCACGACGATCGTCTCGACCCGCACCGGCTCGTCCCTGCCCGGTGCGATCACGCCGCGTACTTCCTGAGCCATGGTGCTGAAACCCTTCCGTCGGCCGGTGTGCGGACCCTCGACCCTACGCGTGACTGATCAGTAACGCCTACGCCAACGACAGGAACAGCTTCTCCAGCCGCGCCTTCATCTGCTCGGTCGTCTCACCGTTGGCCTTGCCCTTCTCGGCATCGGTGAGGCACTGCTGCAGTCCCGTCGCGATGATCGCGAAGCCGGCCCGGTCGAGGGCGCGGGAGGCGGCGGCGAGCTGGGTGACGACGTCCTCGCAGTCGCGGCCCTCCTCGATCATCTTGATCACACCGGAGATCTGCCCCTGCGCCCGGCGCAGCCGGTTCAGCACGGACTTGAGGTCATCACCCTCGAACTGAAGCTCCACGATCACTCCTCTGGATACCCTTGGGGGTATCTTACCTCGGGGCCCCCTTCCCGTTCCCGGCCCTCAAAAGGATCTCATCCGCCATGCCACTGACCGGCGGCACGCGGGGCCGGCCGCCGGGATCGCGGGCGGCCTGGTCTTCCGGGCGCTCACAAACACCTGCGGCATGGCCGCCCGCGCCGCCGGGGCTTCCTGCGGGTCGGCGATCTGGACCGGGTCGTCGTCTGCGGGCCGGCGCAGGAGGTCGTCGCGGCGGCCGGCAGGCGCGGAAACCCGCGAGCCCGGGGCGGGGGTGCCGACGTAGCCTGAACGCTCCGTCCGACTTCCGAGGAGCACCGTGACCATCGCAGCGACGCACACCGACCAGCCCCCGTGGCGGCTGCTCCTCGGATATGTCCGGCCGCATCGGTGGGCCCTGCTGGCCGGCGCGGTGTTGTCGCTGGTCACGGGGGCCACGGGGCTGCTGCTGCCGCTGGTGGCGCGGGAGCTGATCGACGATCTGTCGCACGACCGGACGATCACCGGGGCGCTGGTCGTCATGTCGGGCCTGGTGGTGGCCAACGCGGCGGTGGGCGCGCTGGGTTCGTATGTGCTGCGGCGCACCGCCGAGTCGGTGGTGCTCGGTGCGCGGCGCAACCTGTCGTCGTATCTGCTGCGGCTGCGCATCACCGCCGTGGACCGCAGCGAGCCCGGCGACCTGATGGCCCGGATCACCTCGGACACGACGCTGCTGCGTGAGGTCACCACCGACTCGCTCGTCGGTCTCGGTACGGGCGGGCTCACGCTCGTCGCGACGGTGGTGATGATGGGCCTGGTGGATCCGGTGCTGCTCGGCGTCACGCTCGCCGTGATCCTGGGCGCCGGGACGGTCCTCGGGGTGATCGTGCCGCGCATCAACCGGGCCAGCCGGCAGGCGCAGGACGCGGTCGGCGTGATGGGGGCCTCGCTGGAGCGGATACTCGGCGCGCTGCGCACGGTCAAGGCGTCCGGTGCCGAGCACCGGGAGGAGCGGACGCTGCACGGGGCCGCCGAGGAGTCGTGGCGGCAGAGTGTGCGCGCCGCCAAGTGGTCCGCGGCGGCGGGCAACACGGCGGGGCTGGCGATGCAGATCGCGTTCATCACGGTGCTCGCGGTGGGCGGGGCGCGGGTGGCGACGGGAGCCGTCGATGTCGGCACGCTGGTCGCGTTCTTGCTGTACGTCTTCTATCTGATGTCGCCGATCCAGCAGGTCGTCGGCGCGATCACGCAGTACCAGACGGGTGCCGCCGCCCTCGCCCGCATCCAGGAGGCGCTGAGCCTGCCGTCCGAACCGGCCGCCCTGCCCGCACCGTTGCCCGCCACCGGCGCCGAGCCCGCCGCGCTCGCGTTCGAGGACGTCCGCTTCCGGTACGCCGACGATCTGCCGTACGTCCACCACGGGGTGACGTTCGCCGTGCCGGCCCAGGGCATGACGGCGTTCGTCGGTCCGTCCGGCGCGGGCAAGACCACGGTCTTCTCCCTGATCGAGCGGTTCTACGACCCCGAGTCCGGCGTCATCACGCTCGATGGACGGGACCTCGCGGACTGGGAGCTGTCCGGGCTCCGGTCGGCCATCGGCTATGTGGAGCAGGACGCGCCGGTCCTGTCGGGTTCACTGCGGGACAACCTGCTGCTGGGCAACCCGGACGCGGACGAGGACGCCGTCACGCGCGTGGTGAAGACGACCCGCCTCGACGGTCTGGTCGCACGGCTGCCCGCCGGCCTCGACACCCTCGTCGGACACCGGGGCACCAGGCTCTCGGGCGGCGAACGGCAGCGTGTCGCCATCGCCCGCGCCCTGCTGCGCCGGCCCCGGCTGCTGCTCCTCGACGAGGCCACCTCGCAGCTGGACGCGGTGAACGAGGCGGCGTTGCGGGACACCGTCGCCGATGTCGCCCGGACGACCACGGTCCTGGTCGTCGCGCACCGGCTGTCGACGGTGACGATGGCCGACCGGATCGTGGTGATGGACGCGGGGCGGGTACGTGCGGTGGGGACCCATCGGGAACTGGTCGCGGCCGATCCGCTGTACGCGGAGCTGGCGGCGACGCAGTTCCTGGCGACGGCGGAGTGACCCGGCGGGCTCAGCCCTGGAGCCGGCGCAGCCGTTCCGCGTCGCAGGTGCGGGGGCAGGTGGCGCACGCCTCGTCGGGGCGGATCGTGTAGTACATGCAGCAGCCGGTGCGCGTACGCGTCGGGTGCCGGCGTCCGTCGTCGGTGGTGAGGTACCGGAAGCCGGCGCCGCCGGGGTACGGGGTCACGCCGGTCGGCAGCAGCGTGGTGGCGGCCCGTACCGCGTCGCCCTCGCGGCCGAGGGTCCGGCCGAGGTACCAGATGCCGGAGACCAGGTCGTCGGCGACCATGCCCCACAGGGCGCGCTGTCCCCGTCGGGCGAGGGGGCCGATCGCGGTCAGGAGCGGTTCCATGTGCTCGGCGACGGCCGCCCTCAACTCGTCGCACAGGGCGTCTTCGTGAGGGACCGTCAGCACGCCGGGCAAGGTGGCGGCCGGGTCGCCGGGCAGGCAGGTGAGGTCGGCGCCCGGGGTGAGGGTGAACTCGGCCGTGGCGAGGTCGAGTCGGAGGTCCTCGGGCCGGATCCGGGGCACCCGGCGCTCCAGGTACCAGGCGCCGCTCATCAGCAGGGCGACGGACCAGGCGTAGTCGTGCAGGGCGCGCGAGGCGGCGACGTCGCGGCGCGGCACCGTTCCGTAGCGGTGCCGGATGCGCGCCGCCTCGGCGTCGACGAAGGCGTCGAGCACGGCCTCGTCCTTCACCAACTCCGCTGCGGTCGCGCCCCCTTGGGCGTCGCCCGCGATCCGCACGGACAGGACTTCGCAGATGTCGGCCAGCCGCCGGTAGACGTCACCGAGCGTGTCTGCGACGGCGCCGGCCGGCGAGGTCTTCAGGGCCACGGACATCGGAGCTCCAGTGCAGGGGATTTCGGCGAGAGTCGGAAAGGTAAGCCTTACCTTACACGTGAGATACCGTAAAAACGGTCAGCGTGCCCCCTCTGAGCGATCTTGTATTGCACACATCACAGAGATCACACAGCAGTTGGCGTCTAAAGCAAGGCTAACCTAAGCTCACGGCTTGTGACTGCGACCCGACAGGGCGCACCCCCCGGTGTGCCCTTCCGTGCCTTCCGGCACATTCCGCTCTTCCTCATCGGCCTCGGCGCCCTGGCGCTCTGCACCGCGTCGAGCCTGGCCCTCGGCGCCCGTTCCGTGCCGCTGTCCACCGTGGCGGACGCGCTGTTCGGCGATGCGCACGGCCGGGAGGCGCTGGTGGTGACCGGGCTGCGGCTGCCGCGTACCGTCATCGGACTCGCGGTGGGCGCCGCGCTCGGGGTCGCGGGGGCCGTCGCCCAGGGCATCACCCGCAATCCGCTCGCGTCACCGACCACGCTCGGCATCAACGCGGGCGCCGGTTTCGCGGTCGTCGTCGCCATCTTCGCGCTGAAGCTCAACAGCCCCGCCGAGTACGTGTGGTTCGCGTTCGCCGGTGCGGCCGGGGCCGCCCTGTTCGCGCAGGCGCTCGCCCGGCGGGCCGGGGACATCGACGCCGTACGGCTCGCGTTGGGCGGCACCGTGCTCCAACTCGTGCTGCTGTCCTGGACGTCGGCGGTGATGCTGATGAACCAGCGCACCCTGGACGAGGCCCGCTTCTGGCTGGCCGGCTCGCTGTCCGGGCGCACCCTGGACGTGCTGTGGCCGGTGCTGCCGACCCTGGTCCTCGGCCTGGTGGTCGCGCTGGCGGTCTCCCCCGCCCTCAACGCCCTTGCCCTCGGCGACGATTCGGCGCAGGCGCTCGGTGTGCCGGTCGCCCGCATCCGGCTGGCCGGCGGTGTCGCGGTCGTGCTGCTCGCCGGGTCGGCGGTCGCGGTGGCCGGGCCGGTCGCGTTCATCGGGCTTGCCGCGCCCCATCTCGTCCGTCCCCTGCTGGGCGGCGACCACCGGCTGCTGGTGCCCGGCTGTCTGATCGCCGGTCCGCTGCTGCTGCTCACGGCCGATGTGGTCGGCCGGATGGTGATCCGACCCTCGGAACTGGAGGCCGGCATCGTGACCGCGTTCCTGGGCGCACCCCTGCTGGCACTGCTGGCCCGGCGGGTGACCCGATGACCAGTGCTGTCGTGTCCGTCCGTACGAAGCCCCCGTCCGCGTCCCGGGCCCGGGTGCGCCGCCGCGTCCTGGTGTTCGCCGCGTCCGGCCTGACCGCCCTGTTCGTGCTGCTCACCGTGTCCCTGACGACGGGTGAGGTGCCGATGCCGGCGGGCACGGCGCTGCGCGCGCTGGTCGGGCTCGGGGATCCGGGGGACGTGCTGGTGGTGCAGCAGTTCCGGGCGCCGCGCTCGGTGGCGGCGATCGTCGCCGGGGCCGGGCTGGGGGCCGCGGGCCTGGTGCTGCAACGGCTGTTCCGCAATCCCCTGGCGTCCCCCGATGTCATGGGCGTGACAGGCGGGGCGTCGCTGGGCGCGGTCGCGCTGATCGCCGCCGGTGCCTCGCAGGTGCTGATCCCGGTCGGGGCGCTGGGCGGCGGGCTGCTCGCGGCGCTGCTGCTGGGCGTGTTCGCCTGGCGGTCCGGGCTCGCGGTCACCCGGCTCGTGCTCACCGGGCTCGCCGTGCAGGCGGGGCTCGCGGCGGCCGTGAACCTGATGATCGTGCGCTTCCCGGCCGAGCTCGCCGGGTCCGCTCTGCAGTGGACGACCGGTTCGGTGTACGGGCGGACGTGGACGGAGGTGTGGGGCGCGGGCGGCGCCATGGTGGTCGCGCTCGCCGCGGCGCTGGTGCTGCACCGGCGGCTGGCCGTGCTCGACCTCGGGGACGACTCCGCGGGCGCTCTCGGCCTCGGCACGTCGGCCGCACGGCTGCAACTCCTCGTCATCGCCGTCGTGTTGGCGTCGCTGGCCGCCGCGCTGGCCGGTCCGGTGACGTTCGTGGCGCTGGCCGTGCCGCACATCGTGCGGTTCGTCACCGGGCCGCCGACGGCCGCTTCGCTGGCGCTGGCCGGGCTCACCGGGGCGATGCTGCTGCTCGCCTCCGACCTGGTGGTGCAGCACCTGCTGCCGATCGAGGGGCTGCCGGTCGGCGCGGTCACCGCCACGCTCGGCGCGCCCTGGCTGCTGGTGCTGATGCTGCGCCAGAGCTCGCCCGTGCAGAGGAACCACGCATGACGGACGTACAGGAAACGCGTCAGGAGCCGCAGATGCCCACCCCGAACCAGCTCACCACCGAGGGCCTCGACCTGCGCTACGGCGACCGGCTCGTCGTCGGCGGCCTCGACCTGACGCTGCCCGGCGGCGCCGTCACCGCGATCGTCGGGCCCAACGCCTGCGGCAAGTCAACCCTGTTGCGCGGCCTGAGCCGGCTGCTCGCACCGGCCGCCGGACACGTCATGCTGGACGGCGCGGACATCCACGGCATGTCCGCCCGGGCGCTGGCCCGCCGCATGGGACTGCTGCCCCAGCAGCCGGTCACCCCGGAGGCCATCACCGTCGAGGCGCTCGTCCGGCTCGGCCGGTATCCGCACCAGCGGCTGCTGAGCCCCTGGTCGGCCGCCGACCAGCGGGCCGTGGACGAGGCCCTGGAGCACACCGGCACCACACCGCTGCGCGACCACCCGGTGGACCAGCTCTCCGGCGGTCAGCGGCAACGCGCCTGGATCGCGCTGGCGCTGGCCCAGGACACCGAGCTGCTCCTGCTCGACGAGCCCACCACCTTCCTCGATCTGCGGCACCAGCTCGACGTCCTCGACCTGGTCGCCGCCCTGCACGCCGAGGCGGGCCGCACCGTGGTGATGGTGCTGCACGACCTCGGTCAGGCCGCCCGCTACGCGGACCACATGGTGGTCCTCAAGGACGGCCGTCTCGCCGCCGCCGGCGCCCCGGCCGACGTCCTCGACGCGGAGCTGGTGAAGTCCGTGTTCGACGTGGACTGCCGGGTGATCCCCGATCCGGAGACCGGCACCCCGCTGGTCGTCCCGAGAAGCAGCGCGGTGCGGCACTCCGCCGCCACCGTGTGACCGCTCCCTATCAGAAAGACCACCCGCTCATGTCTATGCGATCTCCCCTGCACGGGATCGGCCGGCTCTTCGCCGTGCTGCTCTCCGTGCTGCTCGGTACGGCCGTCCTGGCCGCCTGCGGCAACGACGACTCCGCCGCCGAGGCCGACACGGCGAAGGCCACCAACGCCGCGTCGTCCGACTTCCCGCGCACCCTCAAGACCGTCATGGGCGACGTCGAGATCCCGTCCCAGCCGAAGCGGGTCGTCGTCCTCGACACCGGTGAGCTGGACGACGTCACCCTGTTCGGCATCGACCCGGTCGGCGCGGTCGCCCCGCACTTCAAGACCGAGGGCGGCTTCCCGACGTACTTGAAGGGCGAGCTCGAGGACACCGTGGACGTCGGCCCGCTGCTGGAGCCGAACCTGGAGAAGATCGCCTCGCTCAAGCCCGATCTGATCCTGTCCTCCAAGGTCCGCCACGAGAAGGTCTACGACAAGCTCAGCGCGATCGCCCCGACCGTCTTCACCGAGACCACCGGCGGTGTCTGGAAGGAGAACCTGAAGGTCCACGCCGAGGCGCTGGGCCTGGAGAAGGAGGCCGCGGCCAAGCTCACGGCGTACGAGACGCAGGCCAAGGCGCTCGGTGAGGCCATCAAGAAGAAGGACGGCGGCACCATGCCGACCGCGTCCGTGGTCCGCTTCGTCGCCGGCCCGACCCGCCTGTACCAGACCAACTCCTACAGCGGGGTCGTCCTGAACGACATCGGCCTGGAGCGCCCGAAGTCGCAGATCTCGGACGACCCCGAGGTCACGATGAAGGACGTCAGCCCCGAGGAGATCGACCAGGCCGACGCCGACCTGATCTTCGTCACCTCCGCCGACGCCGAGGACAAGACCCAGAAGAAGCAGGTCACCTCCAACCCGGTGTGGAAGGACCTCCCGGCCGTGCAGGACGGCAAGGTCTTCGAGGTCGCGGACGAGACCTGGATGTCCGGCATCGGCGTCCAGGCCGCCGAGGAGATGCTCAAGGACGTGGCCAAGGCCACCGGCGTGGAGCTCCCGGCGAAGTAGCCGCCGCTGTTCCTGCGGGGCGGGCCGGCTCCCTCCGAGCCGGCCCGCCCCGACCCCCCACCCGCTAGCGGAAGTTGTTCCTCTGCCATGCGCCTGTACCTGCTCGCCCTCAACCCGACCGACTCGGTCACCGAGGGTTTCCTGCCGGCCGCGAACCGGCTGGGCCTGGACGTCACCGTCGTCACCGACCAGCCCGCCGCGCACCGCGCCGTCCACCCGGACGTCGAGATCCTGGAGTGCGACGTCCGTGACTTCCGGGCCGTGATCACCCGCATCTCCACGCATCACCTGCCCGACGCCGTCTTCACCAACAGCGACCACCTGCAGACCCAGGCCGCCCAGGCCGCCGCCTACTTCGGCCTCCCCGGCAAGGACTGGCGGGCCACCCTGCGCACCAAGGACAAGGCCGAGATGCGCCGCCGTCTCGCCGCGGCCGGTGTGGACACGGTGTGGTCGGCCGAGCTCACCGAGCCGGTCGCGCTGGACGCGCCGTACCCGTGTGTGATCAAGCCGCGCGAGGGCGTGGCCAGCGAGGACGTCGTCCTCGTGCACAGCGCGGAGGAGCTGGTGACGCGCTCCAAGGAGATCCTGGACCGCCGCCCGGGCGCCGTCCTGGTCGTCGAGGAGTACCTCCCCGGCGAGCTGTTCACTCTGGAGACCCTCGGCGACGGCACCGTCCGCCATGTGCTGGGCGGCTTCCACACCGAGCTGTCTCCGCCGCCCTACTTCATCGAGGAACGCCTCGCCTTCGTCCCCGCCCATCCCGAGCCTGTCGTCGCACAGGTCCTGACACAACTGGACGCGCTGGGCGTCGGGTTCGGCGCCTGCCACACCGAGTTCGTGGTGCACGAGGGCCGAGCGCGGATCATCGAGGTCAACTACCGGGCCATCGGCGACCAGTGCGACCTGCTGCTGGCCCGCCTGCTTCAGATCCCGCTCTTCGAGCACATCCTGCGCACCCACCTGGGCGAGCCTCTCCCGGCCGACCTGGGCGCCCGCCGCGACGGCGCCGCCCGCCTGGAGTACCCGTGCGCCGACCGCACCGGCACCCTCGTCGGTGCCCCGGTCGCCACCGAACTCGACGTCGACGGCGTCCATCTGACGTACCGTCCGCTGCGTGCGGTGGGCGAGCGGCACGACCTGTACCTGACCAACCGCGACTACCTGGGCGTCCTGCGCGCCACCGGCACCGACCAGCGGACGGTGGACCGGGTGGTGGCCGGTTTCCTGGCCGAACGGCAGTGGGAGATCCAGCCGTGACCGCACCCGCCGTGCCGGACACGTCCGAGGCGGAACTGCTCACGCGGGTGCTGAGCGCCCTGCTGCGCGAGGACGTGGTCGGGCTGCGCACGGCCAGTACGGCCGTGGACCGCGCGGACGGCCGCTGGCTGCGGCTCGCCGCACCGGACGACGCCCTGCTGCTGCCCGTCGCCGAGGACGGCTTCCAGTGCGAGTACGCCGCCCGGCTGCCGCTCCTGGTGCGTGAGTCGGACGGCGCCGAGCTGACGTCGTACGACACCGTGCTGGCCGCGCTTCGGGCGCTCGCCGAGTCCGAGGACCGGGGCGGCTTCGACGCGTTCACCGAGGAGTGCCGGCAGACCCTCGCCACGATGCGGCTGCACGCCGCGACCCGGGACGAGCTCACGAAGACGCTGGGTGTTCCGGACGTCGGCCTGGCCTACGACACCCTGGCCGCCCGCCTCGACCACCCCGTGTATCCGACGGCACGCGGGCGGTCCGGGCTCACCGAGGACCAACTGCGCGCGTACGCCCCGGAGTTCCACCCGCGGTTCGCCCTGCGCTGGATGGCGGTACCCCGCGAGACGGTCACCCTCACCGGCAAGCTGCCCGAGTTCTGGCCCCCTCCCCAGGCGCTCGGTCTGGACGGCGTGCGCGACACTCATGTGCTGCTGCCCGTGCACCCGTTGACCGTCGACGCCCTGCGCAGGGCCGGCGACCTTCCGGACGGGACCGTACTGGCCGAGCGGGCGTACCTGGACGTCGTACCGACGCTGTCCATGCGCACCGTGGCCACGGTCGAGGACCCGTCCGTGCACCTCAAACTCCCCCTGGCCACCGCGACGCTGGGCCTGCGCAACAAGCGGACCGTCAAGCCCGGCACGCTGGTCGACGGTGCGGCGGGGCAACGGCTGCTGGAGGCCGTGATCGCCCGCGAGCCCCGTTTCCGGGACACGGTCCTGCACGCCGACGAGACGACGTACGCGCACGCCGGGCACGAGCTGCTCGCCGTCCTCTGCCGCCGCTACCCGCCCGGCCTCGACGACTCCGTGGTCGTACCGCTGGCGGCCCTCCTCGCCGAGGCGCCCGACGGACGGCTGGTCGTCGACCAGCTCGCCGACCGCTTCTACGGCGGCGACCCGCTCGCCCTGCTGGACGCCTGCCTGACGCTGCTCTTCGACTGGCAGACCACGCTGTTCGGCTACGGCATCGCGCTGGAGTCGCACCAGCAGAACGTCTCGCTGGTGCTGCGGCCGGGCAGTCTGCGGCTGCTGTTCAAGGACAACGACGGGCCGCGGATCAACAGCGAGCGGCTGGACGCCGTGCTCCCCGGGCCGTGGGGCTTCGACGACGCGCGGACGTTCTGCACCGACGACGGGCCGGTCGCCGACGTGTTCGCCACGATCACCGTCCATCTGTGCGCGGGCGCCTACGCGTTCGGGCTCCCCCGGCACCGCCACGCCCTGCTCGGCCTCGTCCGGGACCGGCTGACGGAGGCGGTGGACCGGCTCGGCGGGGACGCGGGGGACGTTCTGCGCGCCCGGGTGCTGCGGGCGCCGCGGCTGCCGGTGAAGGCGATGGTGACGGCCGGGACGCTGCTGTCCAAGGAGCATTCGGGCGCCGCCGACGTCAACAAGCACTACACCACCGGCCCCAACTACCTGCTGACCGGCGGAGGTTCGGCATGAGCGTCCAGGCGCTGCGGATGCCGGGCAGCGCGTTCGGGCGCAGCCATGTGCACGCGGTGGCGGGCTGTTACTTCGTGGCGTCCTTCGCGGCGCTGGGGCTGCCGCCGTATCTCACGGAGATCCTGCCGGAGCTGGGCGACCGGGGTGCCCGCTGGGCGGGTGTGCTGTATGTCGTGCCGACCGTGTTCGGCGCGCTCGGCGCCCCGCTGTGGGGTCGGCTCGCCGACCGGTTCGGGCGCAAACGGCTGCTGCTGCGGGCCCAGTTGGGCCTGGCCGTGGCCTTTCTGCTCGCGGGCTGGGCGGACTCCCTGGCCACCTTCACGGTGGCGCTGGTGCTCCAGGGCATCCTGGGCGGCACCTTCGCCGCGTCCAACGGCTATCTGGGCGCCGCGCTGGAGGGCGTGGCCCTGTCGAAGGCGCTCACCCTGATGCAGGGCAGCGCCCGGGCCGCCCTGGTCGTCGCGCCGATCGTGGTGGGGTCGCTGTCCGGGTGGATGTCCCCGCAACGCCAGTACGCGCTGCTGGCCGTACTGCCGCTCACCGCCGCCCTGTTGCTTGCCGCGCTGCCCGAGCCGGAAACGGTACGGCAGGCGGAGCGCAAGCCCGTCACGGCGTCCGAGGAGACCCCGACGGTCTCGCTGAACGCCCTGTACGCCCTGGAGTTCGCCTTCGTGTTCTCCACCGTCATCTCCTTCCCCTATCTGATCCAGCTCGTCGAAGACCGGCTGCCGGGCACCTCACCGGCGCTGTCCGGAGTGCTCTTCGCGCTGCCCCACCTCTGCTATCTGGTGACGGCGCTCAAGGTCCACTCCGTCTTCCAGGACCGGCCCCGGACCGGCCTCGCGCTCGGCTTCGCCGGTATCGCGCTCGGGCTCGCCGGACACGGGATCGCCGGTTCGCTGCCCGCGCTGATCGCCGTACGGCTGCTGCTGGGCGCGGGGCTCACGCTCGGCCTGGTGTGTCTGTCGGTGCTGGCGGCCGACTGCGCCAAGGGCCGGGCGCCCGGCGGCATGTTCGGTTCGCTGGAGTTCTTCTCCAAGGCCGGCGCGGTCGCCGCCGGCGTGGCCGCCGCCGCGGGCAGTGTCCGCTTCGGACCGGCCGCACCCGTGCTGATCGGCGGTGCCGCCGCCGCCCTCACCGCCACTCTCCTCCCCACACTGCACCTGCGCACCCGCTGGAGCCGCTGATGCCCTCGCTGACCGATTCGCTCGGGAGCGCCCCCAATCTCTCGACTCCGTTCGAGCCCGGGGGGACCCCCGTCGCCCCCACCGAACTGCCCACCGCCGACGACGCGGTGGCGCACACCCTCCTCAACTGCCTGCTGCGCGAGGTGTCCGGACCCGAGCACCAGAGCGTCGTCGCCGACGGCCGGCTGCTGCTGCGGCTGCCCCGCCGCGGAGTGCTGCTGCGCGTCGCCCTGCGCCGCACCTCCCTGCTCGGCGCGCACCGCTTCACGGGCCCGGTGAGCGAACAGCGCGACGCCGGCTGGGCGGAGGTGGACTGGCGCCGGCTGGCCGAGTACACGCACGACGAGCTGTCGCTGCGCACCGGCGTCCGCAACGAGGAGTTCCTGGAGCAGATCGCCTCCAGCCACGACGCCATCGCCACCGCACTGGCCGCCCCACGGACGGCCCGCCCCTCCGCCGACCGTCTCTCCGCCTACCTGGACTCCGAGCAGTCGCTGCTGTTCGGTCACCGCTTCCACCCCACCCCCAAGGCCCGCACCGGCGACCCGCGCGCCTGGTCCGCGTACGCGCCGGAGGTCGGGGCCGCCTTCCCGCTGCGGCACCTCGCCGTCCGCGCCGACCTGATCGCCGAGGAGTACGCCGACCCGTCGGCCGTCGCCCCGCTGGACCAGCAGCGCGCGGACGTCCCCGACGGCTACCGTCTGCTGCCCGCCCACCCCTGGCAGTACGAGACGCTCAGCGAGCACCCGGCGCTGCGCGCGGCCCTCGACAGCGGTGACGTCCTCGACCTCGGCCCCGGCGGACAGCCCTTCGCCGCCACCGCGTCGGTGCGCACCCTGTACGACGGCGAGACGTTCCTGAAGTTCAGCCTGAACGTGCGGATCACCAACTGCCTGCGCAAGAACAGCAGTTACGAGCTGTCCGGCGCCGTCGCCCTCACCCACGCCCTGGCCCCGGCCCTCACCGACCTGGCCGAACGCTTCTCCGGCAGCGCGGTGCTCCGCGAACCCGCCTACCGCACGCTCGCCCTGCCCGGCGCCGACGGGACCCCGGACCTCGCGCTGTTCGAGGGCTTCGGCGTCATCGTCCGCGAGGGCCTGCCACTGCGGCTGGCGCCGGGCACCACTCCCCTGCTGGCGGCCGCGGTCGCCGACGAGTACCCGACGGGCGCCGCCCACATCTCCCGCCTCCTGGCGGGTGCGGACGCACAGCAGGCCCTCGACTGGTGGTCGGCGTACCTGGACCTCCTGGTCCCACCCGTGCTGGCCGCCTACTTCGACCACGGCCTGGTCCTGGAACCGCACCTCCAGAACGTGCTGGTCTGTGTCGACGGCGACGCGATGCCCGCCCAGGTCCTGTTCCGTGACCTGGAGGGCACCAAGCTGGTCCCCGACCACCACACGGACATGCTGGCCGCGCTGCCGCCCGAGGTCGCGGGGCCGATGACGTACGACGCGCAGCGCGGCTGGGACCGCGTCGTCTACTGCCTGCTGGTCAACCACGTCGCCGAGCTGCTCGCCGCGCTCGCCGACCTGCATCCGCAGGCGGAGGCGGCGCTGTGGGCCCGGGTACGCGGCACGCTCCAGACGTACGCCGACCGGAACGGCTGCCCGCCGCGCCTGGCCGCCCTGCTCGCCGGAGTGCCGCTGCCGGCCAAGACCAATCTGCTGACCCGCTGGGAGCGCAAGGCCGACCGCGAGGCCGGTTACGTCCGGCTGCCGTCGCCGCTCGCCGAGGACATCCTGCGCGACACGACGACCGGGAGTGCCACCCGATGACCGACCCGACGCCCGCGGTCCGCGACCGCGTCCTGTCCCTGCCGTCAGCCGAACTGCCCGCGTACCTCTACGACTTGGCGGCCCTTCGCCACCACGCGGCAACCGTGCGGGCGGCGCTTCCCGCGCGGGTCGAGCTGTACTACGCCGCCAAGGCCAACCCGGAGCCGGAGATCCTCGCCGCGCTCGGCCCGCACGTCGACGGCTACGAGGTTTCCTCGGGCGGTGAACTCGCCCATGTCGCCAAGGCGGTGCCGGGCCGGCCGCTCGCCTTCGGCGGACCCGGCAAGACGCCGGACGAGGTGACGGCCGCGCTGGAGACGGGAGTGGAGCGCTTCCACGTCGAGAGCGAGTACGAGCTGCGCATGCTGGCCGAGTTGGCGCGACAGGTCGCACCGGGGCGGAAGGTCGCGGTGCTGCCGCGCGTCAACCTGCCGGTGGCCGACGGTTCGTTGGCGGGCAGCTCGCTGGCGATGGGCGGCCGTCCGACACCGTTCGGCATGGACCCGGCCCGGGCCGTCACCGTCATCGGGGCGCTCGCGGACGGCACGTATCGACAGCTCGAACTGCGGGGCATCCACGCCCACTTGGCGAGTGGCCTGGAGGCTCCGGAGCAGCTGGCGGTCGCCGAGACGGTCGTCGACTGGGCGACGAGCCTCGGGGTTCCGCTCGCCGAGGTGAACGTCGGCGGCGGCATGACCGTCGACTACGCCGACCCGGAGCGCCGCTTCGACTGGACCGCGTACGGGAAGGGCCTGGCCCGGCTGACCGAGGCGCACCCGGAGCTGACCCTGCGGATCGAGCCGGGGCGGGCGCTGACGGCGTACTGCGGCTGGTACGCCACCGAGGTGCTGGACGTGAAGCACAGCCACGGCGAGGAGTTCGCCGTCGTCCGGGGCGGCACCCACCATCTGCGCACCCCGGCGGCGAAGGGCCACGACCAGCCCTGCTCCGTGCTCGAGGTGGACGCCTGGCCGTATCCCTGGCCCCGCCCGGCCGCCGAGGACGACCATGTCACCCTGGCCGGACAGTTGTGCACGCCGAAGGACGTGCTGGCCCGCCGGGTGCCTGCGCCGGGGCTGCGGGCCGGGGACCGGGTGGCGTTCTCACTGGCGGGTGCCTACGCGTGGAACATCTCCCACCACGACTTCCTGATGCACCCCAGGCCGGGCTTCCACTTCCTGGACGCCACCGGGTAGGCGGCACGTCACGCTCGGCGCACGCGAAGGGCCGCCCGGCGACGATCCGGGCGGCCCTGGCGGTGGATGTGGGACGTGTCAGGCCTCGATGGCCGGCAGCAGGCCGGTGACGGGGGCGGCCAGGTCGGTGGCCTGGTGCAGCTGGTTCAGGTCGTTGAGGCGGTTGAGCTGCGTCAGCTGCTGGGAGACCCGCGGCATCCTGTGCTTGTGCTGCTCGGGGATGTCGCTCACGGTGACCGCGTCGAGCGTGCTGATCGGGTTCAGCTTGCCGACGTTCTGGGCGTCCGCTTCGGCCGCGCCGGCCAGCGGTGCGGCGAGGCCGGTGATTCCGGCGGCCAGACCAACGGCGGCGACGATACGTCGTGTTGAGATCATGCTTTCAGCAACGCCGACGGCACCGTGCCGGACACGGCCGCCCGGTGCCGCTCACCCGTCAGGCGGAGCGGGCGGCTGCGTTTGCCGAGCCCGCCGGGGCGGAGGACGCTCGAAAGGTGGGGGGGGTTCTTCGCGGCCCGCTTCTCATCGGGCCGCGGCCCTCGAAGGAGGTCACTATGGGCACCGCGGCAAGTTCCGGCTTCACCACCGAAACACTGCGCCGAAGCATCGAAGGAAGCACTGCGGCGAATCTTCTGTCGCTCTACGCGGACGGCGCGGAACTGCGGGTCGTGGACCGCAACACCCAGCCCAGTCAGCCCAGGGTGCTGCACGGCCGCGACGAGATAGGCGAGCTGTTCGACGACGTCTACAGCCGCGACATCAAGACGCACAAGCTGGAGAAGTGCGTGATCCAGGGAGACAGCGCCGCCTACACGGAGTCCTGCGAGTACTCGGACGGGGTCCGGGTCTTCGCCGAATCGATGATCACCCTGCGCGACGGCAAGATCGTCGACCAGACCATAGTCCAGGCCTGGGACGAATAGGCAGGGCGCTCCGTGTGATCGTCAGCGCATCCAGGCGTTGTACGACACCTCGACGCCGTGCTCGGGCCCGTCCTTGGTGAAAGTGGTCTCCAGACCGAGGACGGTGTCCGTCGCCGGGGCCATGATGAGCATCCGGCGTGCGCCGGGGACGTGGTGGACATACGCCTGTCCGCACCGCCCGAGCCGGTCCGTCACCTGCCCGGCCGGGCGCAGTCCCTCGGCGTCCGCGAGGAGCCGGGCGAGCGCGGCGGACCCGCGGGCGCCGAGGGTCCAGTGGTCGAGGAGGATCTGCATGGGCGAGTGACGTGTTGTTGCTGGCCGGTTCGACCGCTCCCCTGGGACACAGCATCGCCGAGAGGATGTCGCTGCCGAGCATCGGCGTCCACCTCCAACCGCTCGCCCCCACCGGGGAGTTCGCGCCGCCGATGCTCCGCACCGGTTCCTGGGGCGCCGTCGGCAACCGCATCGCCGGGCACGCGGTGAACCTGGCCGTCGAGCGGGTCTTCGCGGCGACCGTCCCGGAGGTGCGGGGCACGACTGGGACTGCCTCGCGCCAGGGCCCGCCTCACGCCGTCGTCGGCGCTGGTCCGGGCGGTCCGTGAGCCCGCGTACGGCGAGCGGGCGCGAACGCTGGGGGCTCGTATCCGCGCGGAGGACGGGGTCACCCCCGTGGTGGACGCGCTGAACCGCCTCGGGAACCAAGGCCTGCCCGGCGGATCATGCCGGAGACGCGGGGCCTGGCACGCCCACCTGCGCCGACGAGGCGTCGTCCGGGCTCCAACCCGGCGGCCGCAGGATCGCCACCAGCTGCCGGACCAGTTCGTCGACCACCTCGTCCAGCGTCGCGTTCACCCACCCGGCACTCCAGTCGTGGAGTAACCCGTTGACGCTGCCGATGAACGCCGTCGCGGCGAGCCGGTAGTCGCGGGGCGCCGCCTCGCCGCGGGCCACGGCCGACTGTGCTTCGGCGCAGATCAGCTCGATCCAGCCGGACCGGCGGGCCAGGCGCTGTTCCTCCACGCGCGGGCTGACGCCGACGATCTCGACGAAGGTGATGCGGATGCGGCGCGGGTCGGCGGTGACGTTCGCTGCGTACGCGCGGAAGATCGTGGAGGCGCGTTCGAGGACCGACCAGTCCTCCGTGCCGGCCACCGCGGTCAGGACCGCTTCCTCGGCCCAGGCGTTGACCTGGAGGTGGAGGGCGGCCAGCACGTCCTCGAGGGTGCGGAACTCCTCGTAGAACTGACGGGTGGACAGACCCGCGGCCTCGCTGAGCGCGGCGACGGTCGTGTTCCGGAAGCCGGGGCTGTCGCCGAACAGCTGGAGTGCCGCGTCCAGGAAGCGGCGCCGCCGCTCGGCCTGGCGCTCCTGTGCGGTCTTGCCGCCATAGCGACCGGTCGGCGCCTTGAGCCTGCCCGCCACGCTGTTCCTCCTGTTGCGTCGTTCGACCCCCGGGCCAATTTTGTCGCGTACGCAGTCTTGTGCAGAAGGCCGCCCCTCCTTACTTTTCAGTAAGTTATCTCTGAATGCGCTCGTGTTCAGATTCTCAGCCATGTCACGGCCCACCCCCACCCCAGAGGAGAGCGCAGCATGCCTGCCATCAGTCCCAGGCACCTTTGCTCCGTAGCCGCCGCCCTCGTCCTGACCGTCACCGCTCCAGCGACCGCCGCCACCGCCGCTCCGGACGCCTCCGCCGCCGCCCTGCGCGAGGTGCTGTTCGTCGGGAACAACTGGGACGGCACCGCCGAAGTCATCAAGTCCTCCGGTGACTTCGCGAAGATCGGGCGGATCAACGTCATCCCCGACAAGGACGCGCGGATGGCGGAGATCAACGCCGATCCGATCAAGTGGATCTATTTCATGGCGATCCGCAACAGTGTCGGCGAGGGGCACGACCAGTTCGTCGACGACATGTACTCCACGCCGGACGGGAACTCGGTGGTGGTCTCGCGGCCGAGCTTCGCCGATGTCGTGTCCATCGACCTGGCCACCGGTGCCATCAACTGGCGGTTCGCCGTGTCGGGTTACCGCGCCGACCACATGGCGGTCTCCCCCGACGGCACCCGGGTCGCGGTGTCCGCCTCCACGGGCAACAAGGTGCACGTGCTGAACATCGAGACGGGCAAGGAGCTCGGTTCGTTCGGCACGGGCGACAAGCCGCACGAGAACATCTTCACCAAGGACGGCAAGTACATCTGGAACATGTCGATCGGCGACGTGAACACGTCCACCGACGCGCCGTGGCTGGACTGGACGAAGGGTGACCGGCGCATCACGGTCGTCGACGCGACCACGTACCAGCAGGTCAAGGTCATCGACATGCGGGAGCGGCTGAACGCGATCGGTCTGTCCGACTACTCGGACGCGGTGCGGCCCGCGGTGTTCTCGCCGGACGAGTCGAAGCTGTACTTCCAGGTGTCGTTCTTCAACGGCTTCTTCGAGTACGACATCGCCACCGACAAGATCACCCGGACGAAGACCCTGCCGAAGAACCCGGCGACCAACGACGACCGCACCACGTTCGTCAACGACTCGCGCCACCACGGCATTTCGATGAGTCCGGACGGCAGCAAGCTGTGTGTCGCGGGCACGATGGACGACTACGCGACGGTCGTCAACCGCACGACGCTCCAGGAGGGCCCGCTGGTCACCGCCTCGAAGCCCTACTGGGCGACCGTCAGCGGTGACGGCAAGTCCTGTGTCGTGTCCGAGAGCGGTACCGACCAGGTCACGGCCATCGACTTCGCCACCGGGCAGAAGACGGTGTCCGTCCCGGTCGGCGACCACCCGCAGCGCGTACGCCTGGGCCATGTGCAGGCCAACTGGACCAGCCCGTCGGCCGGTTGATCAGCGCAGCGCCTTCAGTACCGCCCCCACGCCGTCCTCGGTCGCCATGTGCTGTGCGGCGACCGCGGCGGCGCGGGCGTACGTCTGCCGCCGTACCACCCGGCCGAGCGCGTCGGCGAGCCGCTCCGCGGTGAGGGACGTGAAGGGGATCGGGTCGGTGGCGGCGCCGAGTGCGGCGAGCCGTCCGGCCCAGAACGGCTGGTCCGCCGTCACCGGCACCGACACCGCGGGCGCCCCGGCGCGCAGCGCGGCTGCCGCGGTGCCCGCGCCGGCGTGGTGCACCACCGCGGCCACCCTCGGGAACAGCAGCGCGTGCGGTACGTCCCCGATCGTCAGCACGTCGTCCCCGTCGGCGGCGAGCCCGGCGCTGCCCGCCTGGAGGATCCCGCGCAGCCCGGCGCTGCGCAGCGCGGTCACGGCGATCTCGCTCAGCCGCTCCCCGTGGCCGCCCGCCATGCTCCCGAAGCCGATGAACACCGGGCGGGGTCCGGCCGCGAGGAAGTCCTCCAGTTCCGCGGGCAGCCGTCGGTCCGGGGCGACGTACGGCCACCAGGTCCCTACGACGTCCAGGCCGGACCGCCAGTCGGGCGGGCGGGGCACGAGTGCCGTGCTGAAGCCGTGCAGGACGGGCCAGTCGGCCCGCTGCTGTCGTCGGCGCATCGCGACAGGGGTGAGCGGGGGCAGGTCGAGGCGGCGGCGCAGCTCGGTGACCGCCTGGGCGTAGATCCGGTCAGCCATGCGGAGCGCGAACCGCCCGGCCGTACGGTTGCCGAGGCGCCCCAGGGAACGGGTCCCCGCGACCACGGGCGGGAAGTCGCCGGTCGGGGCGGTCGGCTGGAGGTAGGCGCCGAGGGTCGGCACGCCCGTGGCGTCGGACAGATGCCAGCCGAGCTGGGCCGTGGTGGCCGACAACAGGAGCAGGTCGGTGCCCAGGGCGACGGCGTCGGCGAAGCCCTGTCCGAGGTCGGTGACGAAGGCGGCCGCGGTGCGCATCAGTTCACGCCGGTCCGTGACATCGCCCTGGGATTCCGGGCGACCGGGGAGGCTACGGAACTCCACCCCGGCCTCCCGTACGAGGGGCGCGAAGGCGTCGGTCGTGGCGAGGGCGACGTCATATCCGCCCTGCCGCAGTTCCGCGCCCAGCCCCGTGTAGGGCGCGACATCGCCGCGCGAGCCGGCGGCAGCGATCAGAATCCTCATCGATCCTCCCCCGGAGCCACCCTGCGCACCGCGTTGGCATGAACTGCCCCGCCCAGATGGCAGACGAAGCCGCGCAAGACGCCGGTCGTGGCCAGGGCAATGTCGCATCCGGCCTGCCCCAGTTCCGCACCCAGCCCCGTGTAGGGCGCGACATCGCCGCGCGAGCCGGCGGCAGCGATCAGAATCCTCATCGGTCCTCCTCCGAAGCCACCCGGCGGGCCGCGTTGGCGTGAACGGCCTTGCGCAGATGGGCGGCGAGGCCCGGCCGCTGCTGGGACGGCGGGACGACGAGGGCGAAGGCGCGCGGGTCGGTGGCGAAGTCGTCCGCGATGCGCCGGTGCATGTCGGGCGGGCAGCTGGTGAACCAGCTGGCGATGTGCAGCCGGTGTTCCTCGGCGAGGTCCATGGCCCGTTCGCCGTCACTGGGCTCGCCCTCGTCGTAGGCGGCGAGGAGTTCCGCGCGCCAGGCGGCGGCCTCGCCCATGAGCTGCCGCCAGTCCTCCTTGGTGTGGGCGGCGGCCCGGGCCATCGACTCCTTCTGGCCGGCCGAGTCCTGCCACTTGATCTGCCGCTCGGTGGCATAGCTCAGGTCGAAGCCGATCTCGCCGAAGACGTCGAAGCGTTCTTCGGGAGTCAGCCGCACCCCGGTCTGCTGGACCTCGATGGCCTGCTCGGCCACCTCGGCGAGTCGCCGGAGCCGGTCGATCTCCGCGGTCAACTGCCCTACCCGCACCCGGAGATGCTCCAGAGCGTTCGCCTGCGGGTCCTTGAGGATGTCGGCGATCTCGTCGAGGGAGAAGCCCAGTTCCCGGTAGAAGAGGATCTGCTGGAGCCGGGCCAGGTCGGTGTCGCTGTACAGCCGGTAACCGGCGCCGCTGCGGCCACTGGGCGAGAGGAGTCCCGCCCGGTCGTAGTGGTGCAGCGTGCGCACGGTCACCCCGGCGAAGGCCGCGACCTGCCCCACGGAATAACTCATTCACCTGCCCTTTCGTCGGGACCCAGCGTGCAGCCTGACGTAAGGGGAGGGTCAACTCAGCGCCAGGATCCGATCGTCTACCCGATCTTCTGCGCGGCCCACGCCGCCAGCTCGGACCGGGCCGCGGTCAGCTGCGCCGCCGAGGGAGCGGGGGTGGCCCCGTTGGTCACCAGCGCGTAGTGCAGGACGCCGGAGTCCTGGTCGGTGAGCAGCAGGCGGCGGCTGCCCGTGCCGCCTGGTTCGGGGGCCGCGGCGACCGGGGTCGTCGAGGTGTACGCGGGCGGGCCGTACGTCGTGCCCAGGTCGGAGACGACGGTGGTGGTGCCGGTCGGGAAGGACGCCGGCAGGTGCAGTTCGGTCGGGGCGGAGCCACTGCCCGAGCGCCACACCAGCAGCCCGTACTGGCCCGTGCCCACCAGCCGCGCCACGTTCGGCAGCGAACTCGGCACCGGGTTCCAGGTCAGGGTCGTCGAGCCGTCGCGCGAGCGGTCCTCGTAGGTGAAGGCGACCGTCGTGCCGGAGGTGGCGCTCGGATAGACCCGGTCGAGCAGGCGGGCGTCCTGGCGCAGTGTCGCCGTGCCGGAGTCGTCGAGGCGTACGGCGGACAGGTCCTCGTCGTTCCAGGCGTCGCCGGTGGTGAGGACCTTGTCGGGGTTGTCGTTCATCAGCTCGTGGTGACGGCCGTTGTAGATGTCCCACTGCCACTGGCTGCCGGACAGGACGGGGCCGGAGCCCGCCGGGTTCGACCACCAGCTCGCGCCCGGGACCCGGGAGTCGAGGGCCTGGTACATCGCCTTGAGGACGGTCGGCGCCTTGTCGGAGACCGAGCCCGCCAGCGGATGGCCGAACTCACTGATGATCGCGGGCGTCCTGGTGGCCGCCGCGCGGTCCCGGACCGTGCCGAAGTCGCCCGTGTACTGGCCGTCCTGCGCCTTGCCCCACATGAAGACGCCGGAGATGGCCTTCTGGTCGTAGAAGTGGGTGTTGAAGACGTAGCGCGGGCCGAGCGTCCCGGCGTCGAGCAGTCCGCCCTCCTGTTTCTGGAAGTCGATGTTGGCGTTCCAGAAGAGGTTCGGTTCGGCGAAGACGGGCTTGTCCTGCCAGCCTGCCGCGTCCATGCGGGCCCGGAACTTCTCGTAGAACGGCCACAGTACGTCCCGTTCCCAGGTGCGACTGGTCTGGCCGGAATCGTATGTTCCGGGGTGCGGTTCGTTGTACGGGTCGAAGCCGAGGACGCCCGTGAACTCGGCGGCGGTGACGTTCTGTTTGATGTACGCCATCGTCTTCTGGGCGGTGGCGAGGAAGGCGTCCTGGAGTCCGTACGTGTTGTGCCAGAAGTCGTACGTCGCCCGTTTCACGGCCTCGTTCTGGGTGATGTTCTGCCCCCAGAAAAGGCAGATCCCGCAGTTCTCGTCGGGGTAGTTCCCCGCGTCCACGGCCCACTTGGGGGCGCCGTCGCCCGTGTACCAGCTGTCCGGGTCGAAGAGGTGGCGGGAGTAGAGGTCCTGGTGGAAGTCGGGGTAGACGCGGAGGCCGACGTCGAGGAAGGCGCGCATCTGGGCGGTGGCGGCGGCCAGGTACGCTGTGTCGACCTGGCCGCGGACCGGTTCGGCGTACGCCCAGGAGAGCAGGAAGCGGACGGAGTTGCCGCCGCCGAGGGCGCGCAGCGCGGTCGCGGACTTCTTCGCGTCCGCGACCGATGCGAAGGGCAAGCCGCTGTTCTCCGCCAGCTTGGTCTCGCCGGAGACGTTGTAGCCGCGCAGTACGACTTCTCTTCCCTGGCCGTCGGTGAAGCGGCCGTTCTGCACGGTCAGCGGCGTTTCGTCGAACCAGAGGGAGTCGGGGAGAGTGGCGGCGGTGGCGGGGCGGTTGCCCGCGACCGTCAGGAATCCGAAGAGGAGAACCAGAACAACGAGCAGACGCGCGCGTTTATTCGGCATGTCCACTACAGTCCGGCGATATCCGGACACAGTCAACACCCCTGACTCCCCAGTAAGTTGACTCTCAGCCACCTCTGCGGCCTCATGCGCCGACTCTGCGTGTCACGTTCAGCAGGTACTCCTTCCGGTTCAGCGGGTTGTGGTCGGTGCGCGGCCGTTCCGGCACCGTGCCGCGGGTGACGGGCGCGTAGTGGTCGAAGGCACACTCCATCTCGCCCTCGCCCCGGGTGAGCCCCGGCAGCCGCTGCTCCAGTCCGTGCACCTGGGCCGCCGGCACCACGCCCTCCAGGACGCAGGCCGCACCCCGGGTCTCGGTGGTCTGCGGTACGGCCCGGGCCGCGGCCAGCACCGGGAGCAGGGCGCCCAGGGTGTCGGCCGGGGCCTCGGCGCGGAACCGGTGCATCGGCTCGTACACCCGGGTGCCGGCCCGCCGCAGTGCCTCGATCAGGACCAGCGGGGTCACTCCGCGGAAGTCGGCGCCGGTGCTCGACATGCTCTTGTCGAAGCCCTGGTGGGCGTGGCTCTGCCGGGGCGAGTAGCCGGAGTGGGTCATGGCGACCGTGCAGTCGGTGACCTGCCAGCCGTTCAGGCCCTGGCCGAGGGTCTCGCGCACGGTGTCCTCGACGGCCTTGAAGAAGGCGTACGGCATGGCGCCCAGCTCCACCTCCAGCCGGAAGGCGACGCCCGAACCGGGCGGCGCGGGATCGACGCGCAGGCCGACGGTCGCGAGGAAGGGGTTGGCGTCCTTCTTGTTGAACTCGACCGCCGCTCCCGACCCGACCGGCCGCTCGATGCACAGGGGCGTGGTCTCGCGGAAGGTGACGTCGAGGCCGTACTCGTCGGCGAGCGTGGCCTGCACGACCTCCTTCTGCACCTCGCCGTAGAGGGAGACCGAGATCTCCTGGCGTACCTCGTCGTGACGCAGGTCGATCAGCGGGTCCTGTTCGGCGAGCTGGGTGAGCGCGAGGTGCAGGGCCCGCTTGTCCGTGCCGACGCCGGGGACGACGACCGTCTCGAGGGTGGGCGGGGCGAAGAAGTGGCCGTACGCCTTGCGGGGTTCGCCGAGGGTGTCGCCGATCCTGATGTCGGCCAGGCCCCACAGTCTGGCGATCCGGCCCGCGGGGACCTCGTCGGCGCGGATGTCCGTGCCGTGGTCGAAGACGCTGACGGCGGTGACCCTGCCCTCGGTCCGGGCCTCGCCGAAGCGGATCCGGTCGCGGGTGCGCAGGGTCCCGGAGAACATCCGCGCGTACGCCACCCTCTCCCCCGCCGGACCCCGGTCGACCTTGAAGACGGTGCCCGAGACCGGGCCGCCGGGGTCGCCGCCGGCAGTGGGCAGCAGTTCCCTGATGCCGTCGGCCAGCGCGGCGATGCCGGCGCCCGTCATGGCGGAGCCGAAGTACACGGGGTGCACGAGGGCCTGCCGGGTCTGGGCGGCGAGGGCGGTGCGGAGGCGGTCGTACGAGACCGTGTCCTCGACGTACGCGGAGAGCAGGTCGTCGTCGTGGTCGGCGAGGACGTCCAGCGCGGACGGGCCGAGGCCCGGCAGGAACCGCGCCGCGCGGGTGCCGAGTCCGTCGGCCGTCCCCATGGGCACGACGGACGCCGTCAGCCGCTCGGAGAGCTCCCGCAGGACGCCCTCGTACCGCGCTCCGCGCCGGTCGGTCTTGTTGACGAAGATCAGGGTCGGGATGCGCAGCCGCTGCAGCGTCCGCATCAGGACGCGCGTCTGCGCCTGGACGCCTTCGACGGCCGAGACGACCAGCACGGCCCCGTCGAGCACGCCGAGCACCCGCTCCACCTCGGCGATGAAGTCCGGGTGGCCGGGGGTGTCGATGAGGTTGACGGTGACGTCGTCGAGCGCGAAGGAGACGACGGCGGACTTGATGGTGATGCCGCGCTGCCGCTCCAGCGCGAGGGTGTCGGTCTGCGTGCTGCCGGTGTCGACGCTTCCGATCTCGTCGATCACCCCTGCGCAGTACAGCAGCCGCTCGGTGAGGCTGGTCTTACCTGCGTCTACGTGCGCGACGATTCCGAGATTGAGCGAGTGCACTGAGCGTGATGTCCTTCGGCATGGTGGGGGTTCCTTCCTGGGTGGACATGCACGCAGTGCGCATCGCTGCTCCTCGCTGTGTGACGACGGTTCCTGTGCAGTGCAGCAGAGCCGGAAGCTCGACGGCAATGGATTAACGGTCAACAAACCCGTCGCAGCACTCGCCCCCTCCGGAGACCCGCCATAGAGTGACGTACATCACATCCCGCGACCGATTTCCCCTCTATTCCCCAGCGCGTTCTCTGGGAGGGCACATGACCCGCATCTCGGTGAAGGTGGACGGCACGACGTACGAGGACGAAGTGGAGCCCCGGCTGCTCCTGGTCCACTACCTGCGTGACCGTCTCGGCCTGACCGGCACCCCTATTGGCTGCGACACCTCCAACTGCGGGGCCTGCACGGTCGACCTGGACGGTGAGAGCGTCAAGAGCTGCTCGGTCCTCGCCGTCCAGGCGGACGGGAGCGACGTGACCACCGTCGAAGGGCTCGCCCACAACGGGGAGTTGAGCGGGCTGCAGCGGGCCTTCCACGAGCGGCACGCGCTGCAGTGCGGCTACTGCACCCCCGGCATGCTCATGGCTGCGCGTGATCTGCTGCGCGAGAACCCGAACCCCAGCGCCGACGACGTACGGCAGGGCCTGGAGGGCAACCTGTGCCGCTGCACGGGCTACCAGAACATCGTGCGCGCGGTCCTCGCCGCCTCCGGACAGGAGGTCACGGCATGAGCGGGACCGTCGAACGGGAGGTCGGCCGCCCCCGGCTCCGCAAGGAGGACGCCCGGCTGATCACCGGCCAGACCAACTGGACCGACAACATCAGCGTCAACGGCCTGCTCCACGTCGCGATCCTGCGCAGCCCGATGGCACACTCCCGGCTCGACCGCGTCGACGTCTCCGCGGCCCTCGACCGCCCCGGCGTCGTCGCGGCGTTCAGCGGCGCCGACCTCGCGGAGGGCCTGGGCTCGCTGCCCTGTGCCTGGCCGGTGACCGAGGACATCGTGCTGCCCGACCATCCGCCGATCGCGGTCGACGAGGTGCGCTACGCCGGTGATCCGGTGGCGGTCGTGGTGGCCCGCGACCGGTACGCGGCCGCCGACGCGCTGGAGGCGATCGAGGTCGACTACACGCCGCTGCCTCCGGTCCTGGACCTGGAGGCCGCGCTCGCCGAGGGCGCCCCGCTCGTCCACTCCGACAAGGGCACCAACCGCTGCTACGACTGGCCGCTGAAGACCGGCGAGGACTTCGACTCGGTCCGGGAGTGCGCCGAGGTGACCCTGAAGCGCCGCTACCACCAGCAGCGGCTCATCCCCAACGCCATGGAACCCCGTGCCGTCGTCGTCACCCCGCTCGCCGCCTCCGGCGAGTACACGGTCTACTCGGCCACCCAGATCCCGCACATCCTGCGGGTCATGCTCTCGGTCGTCACCGGCGTCCCCGAGCACAAGCTTCGCGTCGTCGCCCCCGACGTGGGCGGCGGCTTCGGCTCCAAGCTCCAGGTGTACGGCGAGGAGGCCATCGCCCTCACGCTCGCCCGCCGCCTGGGCCGGCCGGTGAAGTGGACCGAGTCCCGCTCCGAGGGCTATCTGGCCACCCATCACGGCCGGGGGATGATCCAGGACGTCGAGATCGCCGCGAACCGCGACGGCAAGCTCCTGGGCCTGAAGGTGGACCTGCTGGCCGACATGGGCGCCTACCTGATGCTGGTCACGCCGGGCATCCCGATCCTGGGCGCCTTCATGTACCCGGCGATCTACAAGATGGACTCCTACGACTTCACCTGCACCGGCGTGTTCACCACCAGGACGCCCACGGACGCCTATCGCGGCGCCGGGCGCCCGGAGGCGACGTACGCCATCGAACGGATCATGGACGACCTCGCCGCCGAACTCGACCTGGATCCGGTGGAGTTGCGGCACCGGAACTGGATCGGGCACGAGGACTTCCCGTACACGTCCATCGCGGGCCTGACGTACGACAGCGGCAACTACGAGGCCGCGACGGAGAAGGCGCTCGCGCTGTTCGGGTACGACAAGCTGCGCGCCGAGCAGGCGGACCGCAACGAGCGGGGTGACGCCGTACGGCTGGGCATCGGGGTGTCGACGTACACCGAGATGTGCGGGCTCGCGCCGAGCCGGGTGCTGCGCGATCTGCGGTACGCGGCCGGCGGCTGGGAGGCGGCGACCATCCGCATGCTGCCCACCGGCAAGGTCGAGGTGGTCACCGGCACCAGCCCGCACGGGCAGGGGCATGTGACCTGCTGGAGCCAGATCGCCGCCGATGTGCTGGGCGTGCCGTTCGAGGACGTCGAGGTCGTGCACGGCGACACGATGGCGGCCCCGCAGGGCATGGACACGTACGGCTCGCGGTCGCTGGTCGTGGGCGGTTCGGCGGTGCACCACGCGGCGCTGAAGGTGGTGGAGAAGGCGCGGAAGGTGGCCGCGCATCTACTCGAAGCAAGCGAGCACGACCTGGAGTTCACCGACGGCGTCTTCTCCGTGAAGGGCTCCCCGGACGCCCGGAAGACCATCCAGGAGGTCGCCTTCGAGACGTTCTCCTCGCACGACCTGCCCGACGGCATGGCACCCACCATCAACGCCGAGTACCTGGTCGACCCGGACAACTTCTCCTACCCGCACGGCACCCACCTGTGCGCGGTCGAGGTCGACACCGAGACCGGGCGGACACGGATCCGGTCGTACGTCTGCGTCGACGACGTGGGCCGGGTCGTCAACCCGGCGATCGTCGAGGGGCAGGTGCACGGCGGGCTCGCGCAGGGCATCGCGCAGGCGCTGTTCGAGGAGGCTGTGTACGACGAGGAGGGCAACCTGCTCTCGGGCACGATGGCCGACTACCTGGTGCCGTCGGCGGCCGACCTGCCCGACTTCGTGACGGACCGGACGGAGACGCCGTCCAGCACAAACCCCTTGGGTGTCAAGGGAGTTGGGGAGGCGGGCACCATCGCCTCCACTCCCGCCGCCGTCAACGCGGTCGTCGACGCACTGCGGCCGCTGGGCGTGCGCGACGTGCGGATGCCGTGCACGCCCGAACGGGTCTGGCAGACACTCAGGGAGGCCGCGCGATGATTCCTCCGGCATTCGACTACACCCGTCCGGCGACCGTCGACGAGGCGGTGCGCGCGCTCGCCGACGCCGGCGACGAGGGCAAGGTGCTGGCGGGCGGACAGAGCCTGTTGCCGCTGCTGAGGCTGCGGCTGGCCTTCCCGGAACTCGTCGTGGACGTCGGCCGGATCCCCGGGCTGCGCGGGGTGCGCGAGGTGGGCGACAGCCTCACCATCGGCGCGCTGACCACGCACCACGAGGTGATCCGGGATCCGCTGGTGCGGCGCTACGCCGGTCTGCTGGCGGCCGCCACGGCCACGGTCGCGGATCCCGCCGTACGCCATCGGGGCACCCTCGGCGGCTCGCTCGCGCACGCCGATCCGGCCGGGGACCTGCCCGCGGTGATGCTGGCGCTGGACGGCGAGCTGGTGGCGGTCGGTCCGCGGGGGCGCCGGACGATCCCGGCGCGGGAGTTCTTCGTCGACTATCTCCAGTCGGCGCTGACGGCCGACGAGTTGCTGGTCGAGGTGCGGATCCCGAAGGCGGACGGCTGGGGCTTCCACTACGAGAAGTTCCAGCGGGTCGCGCAGGCCTGGGCGATCGTCGGGGTGGCCGCGCTCGTGCGGCGCGACAACGGGCACATCGCGGAGGCCCGGGTCGGGCTCACCAACATGGGCTCGACGCCGTTGAGGGCCTCGGCTGCCGAGGCCGCGCTGTCCGGTGCAGGGGATCCGGACGCTGTGGCGCGGGCCGCTCAGGAGGCCGCCGAGGGGACCCGGCCGGCGCAGGACACGTCGGCGTCTCCCGAGTACCGGGCGCATCTGGCGCGGGTGCTCACCAAGCGGGCGGTCCTCACCGCCGCCGGAATGGGGTGAGCGCCGATCGACTCGATGCGGAGCCCGGAAGAGGTGCGGGCCCGCCTGGAGGAGACGGGGTATCTCGTCGACGACGGGCTGGCCGTCGCCTGCTTCCTGGCGCTCAGGCTGCACCGGCCGCTGTTCTGCGAGGGCGACGCGGGCGTCGGCAAGACCGCGCTCGCGGCCGCCCTCGCCGAGGCCCTCGACGCCCCGCTGATCCGGCTGCAGTGCCACGAGGGCATCGACGCCTCGCAGGCCCTGTACGACTGGGACTTCCCACGTCAGCTGCTGCATCTGCGGGCCGCGGAGGCGGCCGGCATCACCGATGCCGAGCGGCTGGAGGGCGAGCTGTACGACCGGCGCTTCCTGGTCGCCCGGCCGCTGCTGCGGGCCCTGGAGACCCAGCCGTGCGTCCTGCTGGTGGACGAGATCGACCGGGCCGACGACGAGTTCGAGGCGTTCCTGCTGGAGCTGCTGTCGGAGTTCTCGGTCACCGTCCCGGAGCTGGGCACGCTGCGGGCCGAGGTGCCGCCGGTGGTCGTGCTGACCTCCAACCGCACCCGCGAGGTGCACGACGCACTGAAGCGGCGCTGCCTCTACCACTGGTTCGACCATCCCGGCTTCGCCCGCGAACTGGCCGTCGTGCGACGCCGGTTGCCGGACGTGTCGGCACGGCTGGCCGAACAGGTGACCGCCCTGGTGCAGGCACTGCGCGCCCAGGACCTGCTCAAGCCGCCGGGTGTCGCCGAGACGATCGACTGGGCCGAGGCCCTGGACGCGCTGGGCGCGACCGAGGTGGACGCGGAGCTGGCGGTGGCGACGCTGGGGTCGGTGCTGAAGTACCGGGAGGACGCCGAGCGGGCACGGGGGCTGGACTTCGCCGCGGTGCTCGCCGCGCGAGGGGCGTGACGGACGTGCTCGCCGCGGACGCCGCGCTCCTCGGCTTCGCCCGTGCCCTGCGCGCGGCGGGCGTCGACGCGAGCGCCGAGCGGGTGCACGCGTTCCTGCGGGCGGTGGACGTACTGCGGCCGGGCATGCGGGCGGACGTGTACTGGGCGGGTCGGCTGACGCTGTGCGCGGACAGGGACGACCTGGAGCGGTACGAGCGGGTGTTCGCCGCGTACTTCGGCGCGGGTGAGGCGACCGGGCGTCCGGTGTCCGCCGCTCCCCCGCCCCGGCTGCGGCTGGTCGTACGGGATGCCGCGGAGCCCCGTACGAGCGGCCACGGGCCCGAAGCCCCTCCCGTCGCCTCCCTGGCGAGCTCAGGCGAGGTCCTCCGCCACCGTGACATCGCCGACCTGGACGTCGCCGAGCGTGAGCAGCTGCGCCGTCTGCTGGCCGCGTTCGCACTGCGCGGCGAGACGCGGCGCAGCGCGCGGCGGCGGCCGGCCCGGCGCGGGGAGGTCGATCCGCGCCGGACGGTGCGGGAGCTGCTGCGGCGCGGCGGGGAGCCCGCACGGCTGCGCCGGCACGCGCGGGCCGAGCGGCCCCGGCGGGTCGTGCTGCTCGTGGACGTCAGCGGTTCGATGGCGCCGTACGCGGACGCGCTGCTGCGTTTCGCGCACGCGGCCGCCCGGCACGGCCGTACGGAGGTGTTCACGATCGGCACCCGGCTGACCCGTGTGACCCGGGAGCTGGCCCACCGCGATCCGGACCTGGCGATGGCCGCGGTCGCGGCGGCGGTGCCCGACTGGCGTGGGGGTACCCGGCTGGGTGAGCTGCTGCGCGCGTTCCTGAACCGCTGGGGACAGCGGGGCATGGCGCGCGGCGCGGTCGTGGTGCTGCTGTCCGACGGCTGGGAGCGTGGCGATCCGGAGCTGCTCGGGGCCCAGATGCGACGCCTGCGGCGGCTGGCGCACCGGGTGATCTGGGCCAATCCACGCAAGGCGCGCCCCGGTTACGCGCCCCTGGCGGCCGGGATGGCGGCCGCGCTGCCGAGCGTGGACGCGTTCGTCGAGGGGCACAGCCTGGCCGCGCTGGAGAGGCTGGCGGCGGTGGTGAGAGGAGCGGGTCGTGCGTGAGATTCTCCCGGTGCTGAGCGGCTGGCACGCGGCGGGGTCGCCGTTCGGTCTGGCCACGGTGGTCGCCGTGAGCCGCAGCGCGCCGCGCGATCCGGGGGCCGCCATGGCCGTGGGGCCGGGCGACGAGGTCGTGGGCAGTGTGTCCGGCGGCTGTGTCGAGGGCGCGGTGTTCGAGCTCGCGCAGGAGGTGGTGGCGAGCGGCGAGGCCCGGCTGGAGACCTTCGGGTACAGCGACGAGGACGCGTTCGCGGTGGGGTTGACCTGCGGTGGCGAGATCACGGTGCTCGTCCGTCCCGTCACGGCCGGTCTGGATCCGTCCTTCGGCGCGGTCGCGGAGTCGGTCGCCGAGGGCCGCCCGGTGACCGTGGCGACGGTGACCGACGGACCCGCATCACGCGGGGCCACCCTCGCCGTCTGGCCCGACCGGGTCGCCGGCACCCTCGGCACGCCCGGCCTGGACGTCGCGGTCACCGCAGACGCGCGCGGCGAACTCGCCCTCGGGGCGACGGGGTTGCGGCACTACGGCCCGCACGGAGAGCGCCGCGAGGACGCGGTCACCGTCTTCCTGCACTCCTTCGCGCCGCCGCCCCGCATGCTGGTGTTCGGCGCCATCGACTACGCCGCGGCGGTCGCCCGCATCGGCGACTTCCTCGGCTACCGGGTCACGGTCTGCGACGCCCGCCCGGTCTTCGCCACGCCGAAGCGCTTCCCGGCGGGCGTCGAGGTGGTCGTGGACTGGCCGCACCGCTACCTCCGGGGCACGGACACCGACGAGCGCACGGTGATCTGCGTCCTGACCCACGACCCGAAGTTCGACGTACCGCTGCTGGAGGAGGCACTGCGCCGGCCGGCCGCGTACATCGGGGCGATGGGCAGCCGCCGTACCCACGACGACCGGATGAAGCGGCTGGCCGAAGCCGGGCTCGGCGAGGGCGAGTTGTCCCGGCTGCGCTCGCCGGTCGGGCTCGACCTCGGCGCCCGTACGCCCGAGGAGGTCGCCGTGTCCGTCGCCGCCGAGATCGTCGCGCTGCGCTGGGGTGGTACCGGCGCTCCGCTGACGGCCACGGCGGGCGCGATCCACCCGTCGCCGTAACGCCCGTTGTCAGCCCGCTGGAGGAAGTCATGGAGCTGCACCACGAGTTCACCGTCCCCGTCCCCGTCGACGACGCCTGGCGGACCCTCCTCGACATCGAACGTGTCGCGCCCTGTCTGCCCGGGGCGAGCGTCGAGGAGTACGACGGCAAGACCGTGACCGGCTCGGTGAAGGTCAAGGTGGGACCGGTCACCGTGACGTACAAGGGCACCGCCGTCTTCGAGGAGCAGGACGAGACCACGCACCGCATGGTGCTCATCGCCAGCGGCCGGGAGACCCGCGGCCAGGGCACCGCGCGGGCCACCGTGACCGGCACGCTCGGCGAGCGCGACGGCGGTACGGCGGTGTCGGTGCGGACCGATCTGTCGGTGACCGGGCGGCCGGCGCAGTTCGGGCGCGGCGTGCTGGCGGAGGTGGGCGACCGGCTGGTCGGGCAGTTCGCGGAGTGCCTGTCGGAGCGGTTGGCTGAGCGGGCCGAGGCCGAGCCCCATCAGATGGATGAGCCACTGGACCTGCTCCGTACCGCCGGGGTGCCGGTCGGGAAGCGCGCCGCGGTGGTGGGGGCGGCCGTCGTGGTGGTGCTGGTGGTGGCGACGCGGGTACGGCGGTGGCGGCGGAGTCGTCGTCGGTAGGGCCGGAGGAGCCGTCAGGCCTGGTCCCGGCGATGGTCGGCCATGACCTGCTCCAGGTGGCGCAGAGCCGTGGTCACCCGTGCCGGGTCCGCCCGGAAGAACAGGTCGTCGGGACCGGCAGCGATCCGGCCAGCGTCCCGAAGTCGTCCCCCAGTTCTCGGCTTCGCTCGAACCGGGAGGTGCCCCCATCGGCGCTCAACCGGCCGTCCCTGGCCAGGAGGTTGCCGGCATCGAGGTCGCCGTGGATCCACACCGGCGGTTTCTGCCAGGCGGGCGCCGCGAGGGCCGCCTTCCACACCTCCGTCACGGCGTCCGTGTCGACGAGGCCGGTCCCCTTCAACACCTCGATCTTGGGCCGGACGCGGGCCTCGACGGCGATGGAGTCGCGCGGGTCGCCCATCGGGACGCCGCGGAAGGCGTTGCTCTGCTCGGGGCCGGGCCCGCCGGTGGCGTCGACCGACTGGAGCGCGCCGATGAACTCCGCGAGGTCGAGGGCGGCCCGGACCGGGTCGGCCAGCATCTCGGTGGTCGCCGTCTCCCCCCGCCAGCCAGCGGTACACGGACCACGGGTACGGATAGCCCTCGCCGGCCTCTCCCCTCGCGACCGGCTCGGAGACGGGCAGCGGCAGATGCGGGGCGAGCCGCGGCGGCCAGTACTGCTCGCGGTCCACCTGGCCCACCCAGTGGGCGTACCGCGGCAGCCGCACGAGCGGGGCGTCGATCACCACGCCGACCAGCACAGCGGGACGACGGCCCGGACGCCCAGTGAATCAGCCGGGCCTCATGGCGGCACGGCGGCTGTCCAGGCGGGCCCTGGCCTGCACCTGGCCGTTGAACGCGTCGTGCTGCGTGACTACACCCGGCGCCCACGCGGCGGTAGCCGCAAATTGACACAGCCCCGCGCCCCTGAGGCGTTGCCGTCGCCCGGCGCTTCACGTGGACAAAGGCGTCCACGGGGTTAGCATCTGGCCACGAGCACCGTAATGTGACCTGAACGCACCGTCACCCGAGGGGGCTCGGAGCCCGATGCCGGTCAAGGTCAGCGTCGTCGTCCCCGTGTACAACCCGGGGTCCTACATCGAGGACTGCATCGCGTCACTGCTCAGGCAGTCGCTGCCGCCGGACGCGTACGAAGTGCTCTTCGTGGACGACGGTTCCACCGACGAGACCCCGGCCAGGCTGGACGCGCTCGCCGCCGCGGACTCCCGGGTGACGGTCCTCCGTCAGGAGAACTCCGGCTGGTCGGGCAAGCCGCGCAACGTCGGGATCGCCGCCGCCCGGGGCGAGTACGTCATGTTCGTCGACAACGACGACTACCTCGGCGACGAGGCCCTCGAGCGGATGTACGACTACGGCGTCGCCAACGGCGCCGATGTCGTGGTCGGCAAGATGGCCGGCAAGGGGCGCGGGGTGCCGGTGGAGCTGTTCCGCCGCAACCATCCCCGTGCCACCGTCGAGAACGCGCCGCTGATCGACAGTCTCACCCCGCACAAGATGTTCCGCCGCGCGTTCCTCGACGACATCGGGCTGCGTTTCCCGGAGGGCAGGCGGCGGCTGGAGGACCACGTCTTCGTCACCGAGGCGTTCCTGCGCGCGGCCAACGTCTCCGTGCTCAGCGACTACGTCTGCTACTACCACACGCGGCGGGACGACGCCTCGAACGCGGGTTTCCAGCGCTTCGACCCGGCCGGGTACTTCAAGAACCTCCGGGAGGCGCTCGACGTCGTCGAGCTGTACACCGAGCCGGGGCCGGTGCGAGACCGGCTGTTCCGGCGATGGCTGCGGGTCGAGATGGTGGAGCGGCTGCGCGGGCGGCGGCTCCTCGCGGTGCCGGAGGACTATCGCCGGGAGCTGTTCGAGGAGATCCGCCAGGTCGTCGTCGACCGCTTCGGGCCGGGTGTCGCGGCCGGTCTGCAGCCCACGCAGCAGGTCGTGGCCGCGTTGATCGCGGCGGGCCGGTACGACGACGTCGAGGCCTTCGCCGCGTGGGAGGCCGGGGTCGTCCTGACGGCCGTACCGGAGCGCGTGGTGTGGGAGGGCGGCAGGCTGCGGGTCGGGTTCGCCGCCGAGTATGCCTCCGGCGGTACGCCGATGACGTTCCCCGGCGACGGCGACCGGGCGCCCCTCGACGGTCCGCCGGCCGACGTCGCCGCGGCGATCGCCTGGGTGGGCGCCGACACCGTCGCCCGGTTCGGCAAGGCCACCGCCGACCTGCTGCTGCGTGAACGCGCCGGCGGCGCCCAGTACTTCCAGCCGGTGCGGTTCACCAGGGAGACGGTGCCGGCCGGGGACGGCGGCCCGGTCCGGCTGGTGCTGCGGGCCACCGCCGACGTCGACCCCGCCGACCTGACCCGCGGCGGCCTGTGGGACGCCTTCGTCCGCGTCAAGGTCGGCGGCTGGACCAAGGAGTGCCGCCTCGGCCCCGCCCCGCGCCGGGAGGCCCTGTCCGCCGGTGTGGCGGGCGGCCATGTGGTCCTGCCGTACTGGACGTCGCCGCACGGCCATCTCGCCCTGGACGTCGACCGTGCGACCGAACGCCTGGGCCTGGGTGCCGTCACGCCCGCGAACGTCATGGTCTCGGGCGGCCGGTTCCGCGCGCCGCTGCCGCTGCACGTACCCGGCGAGACCGCGGTGCTGCTACGGCTCGCCTCGGCGGGTACGACCGTCGAGGCGCCGGGCACGCTGGTCCCGGACCGATCGGGGGCGCTGCTGGAGGCCGTACTGCCCGTCCGCGAGCTGACGGACGCGACCTGGCGGACGGCGCTCGGGGTGCCCGGGCCGCGCTTCGTCGCGCTGCCGTTCGCCCTGCGCGTCCGCGCGGACGCCGTGCGGATGGTCCGCGCTCCCCGCACGGGCGCCGTACGGCGGCTGGCCCACGGAACGCGCCGGAAGCTCGGCACGGTGCTGCGGCGGGCGGTGGCCCGGATCCGGACACGACGGAGGTGACGGTATGCGAGCCCTCGGCATCGAAGGCGCCTGGGCGCTGGAGCCCAAGGTGTTCCCGGACGACCGGGGCAGCTTCCACGAGTGGTACCGCGGCGAGGAGTTCCGCGAGGCCACCGGATACGACCTGAGCCTGGCGCAGGCCAACTGCTCGGTCTCCCGGTGGGGCGTGCTGCGCGGGGTGCACTTCTCGGACGTGCCGCCCGGGCAGGCCAAGTACGTCACCTGTGTGCGCGGCGCCGTCCTCGACGTGGTCGTCGACCTGCGGGTCGGCTCGCCCACCTTCGGGCGGTGGGAGGCGCTGCGGCTCGACGAGGGCAGCCGGCCCGCCGTGTTCCTCGCGGAGGGGCTCGGGCACGCCTTCATGGCGCTCACCGACGAGGCCACGGTGGTGTACCTGTGCTCGACCGGGTACGCCCCGGAGCGCGAGCACGGGGTGCACCCGCTCGACCCCGAGCTGGGCATCGCCTGGCCCGAGCACATCCCGCCGCTGCTGTCGCCGAAGGACGAGGAGGCGCCCTCGCTGGCGGCGGCGGAACGCTCCGGCCTGCTCCCGTCGTACGCGGCCTGCACCGCCCGCTACGCCGAGCTGCGCGACCGCCGGTTCAGCGGCTGACAGCGATCTGCTCGACGGCGTGCCGCAACGGCTCCCAGCCCCGTGAACGCCCCACGCCGAGGCGCCGGGCCCGGGCCAGCGGCCGCCAGAAACCCGCCTCCAGCAACGCCTCCGGCGGCACCGCGCCCGCCCGGTCCAGGACCGTCTCGGGCACCTTCTGCGGGTCGGGCACGTCGTACTCGGCGACGATCTCCTCGTACCGCTCCCGCAGCACGGTGTTGCGCCGGTCGGCACCGAAGACCACGAGCTGGCCGGTGGGCTGGGTGTCGACCAGGACGGTCACCAGGTCGGGGCGGTACCGGGCGAGGATCTCGACGAGCTTGTACACGTCGCCGGTCCAGGCTCCGGTGTGCCGGTCGCGGGCCGCCTCGTCGACGCTGCGCGGCAGCATGTCGTCGAAGACGATCACACTCGCCCAGTCTGAGTACTGCTCGACGTTCATGAAGTCCCGCAGCGCGTACTCGAACAGATGCATGCCGTCGATGAACGACAGGTCCAGGGTGGTGCGCCGCCAGTGGGCGAGCGGGCCGCGGCCCCGGCGCAGGTTGCGCAGCGGGTGGCGGCCGCCCCTGAGATGGACGAGCGGGTTGTCGCGGGCGAAGAAGTCGTCGCTGGTGGCCTTCACCAGGTGGACGTCGCAGCGGATCTCGGTGACGACCTTGAACGCGGGGTCGACGGCGACGGTGGGGACGCGGGACAGTCTGAGGCTGCGGCCGTCGTTGACGCCGATCTCCAGGTAGTTGCGGTTGCCGCTCACCTTGTGCAGTTCCCTCAGGAACTCATGGCGCTTCACCTAGGGCCTCCTTGCGGATCCGGGGCAGTGCTTCGTCGAGGGCGGTGCGCCAGTCGCGCAGCGGCGGCAGACCGGTCTGCCGCCAGCGGCCGTGCGCGAGGGCGCTGTAGGCGGGGCGGGGTGCGGGCCGCGGGAAGGCCTCGCTGCTGACCGGGTGCACCCGGTCGGGGTCGGCGCCGAGCTGTCGGAACACCTCGCGGGCCAGCTCGTACCAGGTGGCCTCGCCGGAGCTGGTGGCGTGCAGGACGCCTTTCGCGTCGCGGCCGACGTGCGGGCCGAGGTCGGCGATACGGGCGGCGACGTCGGCGGTCCAAGTGGGCTGCCCGCGCTGGTCGTCGACTACGTCGACGGTGTCGGTGTCCCGGCGGGCCTCGAGCCCGATCATCGTACGGACGAAGCTGCGGCCGTGGACGCCGTAGAGCCAGGCGGTACGTACGATCGCGCTCGCTTCGGGGAGTTCGTCCGACACGGCCTGTTCGCCGGCGAGTTTGGTGCGGCCGTAGGCGGTGCGCGGGGCGGTCGGATGGTCCTCCGGGTACGGGGTGGTGCGGGCGTCGCCGGAGAACACGTAGTCGGTGGAGAGGTGGATCAGGCGTGCGCCGTACGCCGCACAGGCGCGGGCGAGCAGGCGCGGGCCGTCGCCGTTGATCCGCAGGGCCGCCTCCTCGTCCTCCTCGGCGTCGTCGACGGCCGTGTAGGCCGCGCAGTTGACCATGACGTCGGGGCGGTGCTCGGCGAAGGCCCGGTCGACGGAGGCCCGTTGGGTGATGTCGAGGGCGGAGTGGGACGGGCCGGTGACGTGTTCGCCGCGCCGCAGCAGCTCTTCGACCAGGTCGTGGCCGAGCATGCCGGCCGCTCCGGTGACCAGCCACCTCATCCGGGCTCCTCACGCCGTTTGAGCGGCTCCCACCAGGCGCGGTGCTCGCGGTACCAGGCGATGGTGGCGGCGAGGCCGGCCGTGAAGTCGTGGCGGGGGTGGTAGCCCAGCTCGGTGCGGGCCTTGGTCCAGTCGACGGAGTAGCGCAGGTCGTGGCCCTTGCGGTCCTCGACGTACGTCACGCTGTCCCAGTCCGCGCCGCAGGCCTCGAGGAGCAGGCCGGTGAGGTCCCGGTTACTGAGCTCGGTGCCGCCGCCGATGTTGTAGACCTCGCCGGGGCGGCCCTGGGTGCGGACGAGTTCCACGCCGTGGCAGTGGTCGTCGACATGCAGCCAGTCGCGGACGTTGCGGCCGTCGCCGTAGAGCGGGACCTTGGCGCCGTCGAGGAGATTGGTGACGAAGAGGGGGACGACCTTCTCGGGGAACTGGTGCGGGCCGTAGTTGTTGGAGCAGCGGGTGACGCGGACGTCCAGGCCGTGGGTGCGGTGGTGGGCCAGGGCGAGCAGGTCGGAGGATGCCTTGGAGGCGGAGTACGGGGAGCTGGGCCGCAGCGGGTCGTCCTCGGTGGCCGAGCCGGTCTCCACGGAGCCGTAGACCTCGTCGGTGGAGACGTGCACGAAGGGCTCCACCCGGTAGCGCAGGGCGGCGTCGAGAAGGGTCTGGGTGCCGAGCACGTTGGTGAGGACGAAGTCGGCCGCCCCGTCGATCGAACGGTCCACGTGGGACTCGGCGGCGAAGTGCACCACCTGGTCGGCCTCGGCCATCAGCTTGTCGACCAGTTCGGCGTCGCGGATGTCACCGTGGACGAACTTCAGCCGGGGATGGGCGGGTTCGAGGTTGGTGAGGGTGCCGGCGTAGGTGAGTTTGTCCAGCACGGTGATCCTCGGTGGCGCGTCGGAGGCCAGCAGGGTGCGGACGTAGTGCGAGCCGATAAAACCGGCGGCGCCGGTGACGAGAAGGTTCATGTGTGGATCTGCACCTTGCTGTGGTCGCCGAGGACGAGTCGGTGGGCGCTGGGGACGCTGGGTGCGGGGGTGACCTCGACGTGCCGGCCGATGAGCGAGGACTCTATGCGGCCCACTCCGTGGATCGAGGAGTTCCGCAGCACGATGGAGAACTCCACCTCGCTGTCGGTGATACGGCAGTTCTCCGCGATCGAGGTGAAGGGGCCGACGTAGGAGTCGCTGACGACGGTTCCGGCACCGACGACGACGGGGCCGACGATGCGCGAGTTCACGATGCGCGCCCCCTCCTCCACGACCACCCGGCCCACGGTCTCCGACGCGGTGTCGACGTCGCCGTCGATGCGGCGGCCCAGGCTTTCCAGGACGGTCCGGTTGACCTCGAGCATGTCGTCGACGTTCCCGGTGTCCTTCCAGTAGCCCTTGATGACCGTGGAACGCACATCGGCATGACGGTCGATCAGGTGCTGGATGGCGTGGGTGATCTCCAACTCGCCGCGCCAGGACGGTCCGATGGCGCGCACCGCCTCGTGGATCACCGGCGTGAACAGGTACACGCCGACCAGGGCGAGGTCGCTCTTCGGGTGCTCCGGTTTCTCCTCCAGGCCGACGACCTGGCCGGCGTCGTCGAGTTCGGCGACGCCGAAGGAGCGGGGGTCGGGGACGCGGGTGAGCAGGATCTGGGCGTCGGGCCGGTTTCTGCGGAACCCGTCGACGAGGTCCGCGATGCCGCCGACGATGAAGTTGTCGCCGAGGTACATCACGAAGTCGTCGTCGCCGAGCCAGTCGCGGGCGATGAGCACCGCGTGGGCCAGCCCGAGGGGGCGTTCCTGGGGGATGTAGGTGACTTCCAGGCCGAATTTGGATCCGTCGCCGACGGCGTCCTCGATCTCGGCGGCGGTGTCGCCGACGATGACGCCGACCTGGGTGATACCGGCCGCGGCGATCGATTCCAACCCGTAGAAGAGAACGGACTTGTTGGCCACCGGCACGAGTTGTTTGGCCGAAGTGTGCGTGATCGGCCTTAACCGCGTGCCGGCGCCACCGGACAGCACGAGAGCCTTCATCTGCTTCACGATAGCCCTGATCCAGCCGGATAACCGGTGCCGGTCTGACGCGCATGTGCCCTACCGGCCCAGCGCGATCTCGCTCCACACCTGCTTGCCGCCGCTGACGGGCACGGTCCCCCAGACCGCCGACATGGCCTCGACGAGGAGGATGCCGCGGCCGCCGGTGGCCTCCCAGCCGATGCTGGTCGGTTTGATGGGCGTACGGGGTGAGGCGTCGGCGACCGCGACACGCAGCCGGTCGCTGATGAGGGTGAGGTCGAGGCGGACCTTGCCGTCGGTGTGGACGAGGGCGTTGGTGACGAGTTCCGAGACGACGAGGAGGACGGCGTCCAGGTCCGCCGCCGGCACACCCCAGGTGCGCAGGGTGCGCCGGGTGAAGCGGCGGGCGTGGCCGACGGCCTGCGGGACCCGCCACACCGTCCAGCCCTCCCGCAGCGGGCGCGAGGCCATCCCGTCGTAGCGCAGCAGGAGCAGGGCGACGTCGTCGCTGCGGCGGGCGTTGCCGAGGAGGGCGTCGGCGACGAGGCCGAGGTGGGCGGGGTCGGAGACGGCCAGTTCATGGGCGAACCGGCCCATCCCGGTGTCGATGTCGGTGTCGGGAGACTCGACGAGGCCGTCGGTGGTCAGGGCGATGACCGTGCCGGGCTGCAGCCCGAGCGGGCTCATCGGGAAGTCGGCCTGCGTCATGACGCCGAGCGGCGGGCCGCCCTCCGCCTCCGCGATCTCCGTGCTGCCGTCCGGGTGACGGAGCACCGGCGGCAGATGTCCGGCGCGCACGCACCAGGCGGAGCCTTCCTCCAGGTCGATGTCGACATAGCAGCAGGTGACGAAGAGGTCGGTCTCCAGGTCCGCCAGGAGGCGGTTGGCGTGGGAGACCACCACGTCAGGGGGGTGCCCCTCGGTGGCGTAGGCGCGCAGGGCGGTGCGCATCTGGCCCATCAGGGTGGCGGCGGCCGCGCTGTGGCCCTGGACGTCGCCGATGACGAGGGCGACGTGGTGGTCGGGCAGCGGGATCACGTCGTACCAGTCGCCGCCCACCTCGAGGCCGGCCGTGGTGGGCAGATAGCGGGCGACGGCGACGGCGCCGGGCAGTTTCGGCAGCCGGCGCGGGAGCAGCTGGCGCTGGAGCATGCCGACGAGTTCGTGCTCGGCGTCGAAGGCGTGGGCGCGCATCAGGGCCTGGCCGGCGAGGCCGGCGGAGGCGGTGAGCAGGGCGCGTTCGTCGGGGCCGAAGTCGTGCGGGCTGTCCCAGCCGATCAGGCAGGCGCCGGCCATGCGGCCCGCGGCGGGCAGCGGCAGGACGGCGAGGCCGCCGGGGCCGACTTCGGCGAGGGCGGGCTCCAGGGGGGCGTCGGCCGGCCAGATCTGGGCGCGGCCCTCGCGCAGGGCGGCGGCGAGGGTGGGCATGGCGCGCACGGGTGCGTCGGGCCATTCGGAGCGCCACTCCAGGCGCCACAGCTCGGGCCAGGCCTCGGGCTCGGGCGGGTCGAGGACGGTGACGACAAGCCGGTCGTTCTCCAGCTCGGCCAGCGCGATGCGGTCGGCGCGCAGCGGCTTGCGCAGGGCGGTGACGACGGCCTGGCCGACGTCGCGGACGGTGCCGGCGGTGGCCAGGGCTGCGGCGAGGCGCTGGACGCGGGCCACGTCGGTGACCTCTGGGCGCAGCGTGGAGGCGTCGTCGACGGTGCCGACCAGGCGGGCCGGGTGGCCCTCGCCGCCGGGCAGGAAACGGCCGCGCAGCCTGAGCCATCTGGGTGGGCCGGCGGGCTGCAGGACCCGGAACTCCAGCTCGCGGTCGCCGATGGACATGTGGTCGGCCTCGACGACGGACATCAGGGACGGCAGGTCCTCCGGGACGGTCAGACCGAGCAGGGTCTCGACCTTGCCGTCGAAGTCGGCGGGGCCGAGGCCGAACAGGTCCAGGATGTCGTCGCCAATCTCGACACGGCCGGTGTCCATGGCGAGGCTGAACGCGTCGGACGGCAGCTCACCGCCCTCCGTGTCCGCGCCGGGAATGGGCAGGACGGCGGCGTCGGCGATCAGCTCCAGACACTTGCGGTCGTCGTTGCCGAAACCGCCCAGGCCCTCGCTCACCGCGAGCAGACAGCCGCCGCCGGCGTCCGCGCGGGCCGGGAGGGCGGCGAGGAAGAAGTCACGCGACGGGGTGCGCCGCGAGTCCGCCGAGTCGGCGAGTTCCTGCGGCCCGAGCCAGACCGGCCGCCCCGCGCGGTGAGCGTCGGCCACCGGGGAACCCCCGGCGGCGGGATAGCTGTCGCGTACGCCGTACAGGGTCCGGGGCACCCCCACCGACTCGACCAGAAAGAGCTGCTCACCGGTCGCACCCGGCGTGTACACCGCGACGAACGCGGCACCGGCGAACACGAGCGCCTGCTCCAGGACCCGGCGCAGCCGCTCGGGCGACTCCGGGTCGGCGGTGAGCGCGTGGAGGGCATCTTCGGCACGCAGAGTCCTTGTTCTGCGTCCCGCAGCGCCCTCACTCACCACGTCCGCCATTACAGCGCTTATGAGACACCTGCGCAGCCCCTGTGACCGTTCGGCGGGTTCGCGACGGCACGCACGCTGCCGCCGAGGGGGTGCCAGAGCGGATCGGTCCCCCTGCGTCGGCCGACGCAGGGGGACCGCGCCGGCTGTCACATGCGCTGCCGGCGGCCGCCGGACCCGGACCTCGTGGAGCGGTTCGACGGGCTGCCGCTCGCCGAGCAGACCCCGGGCACGCACGCCCTGACCACGGGGGTGCCCGCGTTCTTCGAGTCGCGGGAACAGCTGGAGCACCTGTATCCGGCGCGGCACGCCACTCCGGACGACTTCGCGGCCTGGGCGTATCTGCCGCTGATCGCCTCCGGCCGCCCGGTGGGCACCTGTGTGCTGGCCTACGCCGATCCGCACCCATTCCCGGCGGACGAGCGGGCGGTGCTGGCGAGTCTGGGCGGGCTGATCGCGCAGGCCCTGGAGCGGGCGGTGCTCTACGACGCGAAGCACCAGCTGGCCCATGGACTGCAGGCGGCCCTCCTCCCCCTGGGCGCGGGGGTGAGAGGCCCCCCTCCGACGCACGAAGAGAGCTCGACACCAGGCGCACACCGCACACGGAGCGGTCCGGCCCTCCCGCCGGAGGGCCGGACCACGTGTCTGGGACTCGGGGTCAGTTGGTGTGGGTCAGCCCGGAGTCGTCCTGGACGCCGGTGCCCGTCTCCTCACCGGTACCGGCTTCCTCGCCGCCGACTTCCTGGCCGGCTTCCTCGCCGCCGACCTCTTCGCCACCGGCCTCCTGGCCACCGACTTCCTGGCCGCCGACTTCCTCACCCGCACCGGCCTCGCCGCCACCGGCCTCTTCACCGCCGGCCTCCTCGCCGCCCGCGCCGCCGCCGGCCGCGTCGCCGACGAGCGTCGCGCCGACCGCTTCCAGCGCGGTCGTCACCGGCTGGAAGAAGGTCTCGCCGCCGACCGTGCAGTCGCCGCTGCCGCCCGAGGTCAGGCCGATCGCCAGCCCGTCCTGGGTGAACAGGGAGCCGCCGCTGTCGCCGGGCTCGGCGCAGACGTTGGTCTGGATGAGGCCCGTCACCGTGCCCTCGGGGTAGTTCACGGTGGCGTCCAGGCCGAGCACCTGACCGTCGCTCAGACCGGTCGTGCTGCCCATCCGGAAGACCTCGAGGCCGACCTCGGCGTCCGCGGCCTGGCTGATCGGGACGAGCTGCCCGCCGCCGACGTTGACCTCGCTCGGCGCCTCGGTGGCCGGGTCGTCGTACTTGACGAGCGCGAAGTCGCCCTCGCCCGGGAACGTGGCCTGGTCGACGGTGGCGACCGGCTGGCCGTCCTCGGCGTCCGCCCACTGCTCGGCCGCGACCCCGCAGTGACCCGCGGTCAGGAAGGCCGGGGAGCCGTCGTCCGCCTGGACGTTGAAGCCCAGGGAGCAGCGTGCGCCGCCGCCGAAGATGGCGTCACCGCCGGACGCGAACGTCTTGAAGGTGCCCTTGGACTTCTGGATGGTCGCCATACCCGAACCGAGGGTCTGGACGGTCGACTCCAGTCTGTCCCACTTGTCGCCGGTCACCGTGGAGTCGGCGGTCACCAGGATCTTGTTCGTCCTGGGGTCGACGGCCCACGCGGTGCCCGCGATGGTCGCCTCGCTCTTCAGAGTCTGCGCGCCGGCCTCGAGCTCGGCCATGCTGTTCTCGACCTCGCGGACGGTCGCGCCCGCCTTCTTCGCCTGGACGATCACGTTGTTGTTGTCGCCGGATATGACGTTGACGACGAGCTGCTGGCTCTCCCCGTCGTAGTACGAACCGGCGAAGGCGTCGCCGAGCAGTCCTTCGAGCTGCGAGGCGAGATCCGACGCGTCCGCCGCCTTCAGGGTCTTCGGGGCGGCGGCGTCGGTCGACGCACCGTCCTGGGACGCGTTGGCGTTCGGCAGCAGGATCGCGGCCGCGCCGAGCGCCGCCACACCACCCACCGCGATTACGGCCTTGCGCTTCGGAATTCGCTTGTGACTCAAACTTCTCGACCTCCTGGGGGACGGGGTCTGTGCCGCCGTTCGGCAGCCTGTTCGGGGCGCCTGGTTGGCAGTGGGTACGCACGGGTCGTGTGGGGCGTTCAATTCCGTTTGCGCGCGCCCCGGTTGCCATGCCGAATCAGCCACGGCCCGAGTCCGCGCGCCCGGCGGCGGGAACAATCCCCCATATGACGATGACCACCGCCGAAGCCGACAAGATCCTCTCCACCAACTTCGCCCCCTGGGTGCTCGAACTCGGCCTCACGGTCGAGGCGTTGGGCGACGCCCGGGCGATCCTGCGTCTGCCCTGGTCAGCGGGGCTGGCCCGGGAGGGTGGCGCGCTGTCGGGGCAGGCACTGATGGCCGCCGCCGACACGGCCACCGTGATCGCGGTGTCGGCGGCGCGGGGTGCCTACGGGCCGATGACGACGGTGCAGCAGTCCACGTCGTTCCAGCGCGCGGTGACCGGCTCGGATGTCCTGATCGAAGCGGTGATCACCAAGCTGGGCCGCCGGATGGCGTTCGCCGACATCACGATGACCGACGAGGGATCGGGAGAGATCACGGCCCGGGCGAGCACGGTCTATGCGCTTCTGGGCTGACACGATCCGCGACCGTTCAGCGACGGTCGGTTGTGAACACCGAGCGGAATCCCTGCTTCAGCGAATCTGCACATCGAATGCCCAACGAAGTCACGGGGCTCCTAGGTTCTGCACAGGCCGGCGGCCCCCGCCACGCCATTGGGGCGGGAGTGTCGCTTTCGCTTCGGCACCGACAAGGGCCCGGCCGAACCGATGCGGTGCCGCATGTGAAGAAGTCGCCGACAAGCCGTGACCTCGCCTGCACCGATCGATGCCTAAGGGACTCAAGTGCCCTGATGAGACGGATGGTTGATTGGAAGGGCGGACCCGCAGCGTGCTTTGATCCATCGCACCGCAGGGGCCGCCAACGGTTCCTGGAATCGGGCGCCGGGCGCCTGCGGCTCGCGGCCGTCCATCTGTCCCCAGAGGGGGCCGCTCCCCCCCTTGTGAAATATCCATACGAAGGGAAGTTCCATCATGAACTCCACCCCCCAGGTTGAGACCGTCGAGATCTCCGACGCCGAGCTCGACAACGTCTCCGGCGGCCTTTCCGTGAACGCCGTGAACGGTGCTCTCGACGCTGTCAACGGCATCGTCCCGGTCTCCGGCCTGGTCGACACGGCCGTCGGCACCGTGGAGGGTGTCACCGGCCTGAACACCGCTCCGGTCACGAACCTGGTCGCCGGTCTCTGATCCCAGCCGGTCTCTGATCGCGTGTAGTACCGCTGAGTCCCGGAGCCGTTCCCCGGTTCCGGGACTCTCGGGTGCCGTAGAACCAGTCGCTTTCAGGTGAGGGAAAGTTCCGTGCAGTTCCGCCAACAGGCCCTCGCCAGGCTGCAGTCGCCGGAGGAGCTCGACCTTCCGGTGCGTTTCGCCCGTCCCCAGGGCTGGCTCGTCCTCTCCGTGACGGTGGTCGTCATGGCGGCGGCGTCGGTGTGGGCGGTGACCGGCTCGGTCGCGTCCACGGTCGGCGCGCCCGCCATCCTCACGCACGGGCAGGGCAGTTACATCCTGCAGAGCCCGGTCGCGGGCCAGGTCACCGGGGTCCTCGCCGAGCAGGGCGAGCGGCTGCCCGCGAACTCCCCCGTACTGAAGGTGCGTACGGCCCAGGGCGAGACCGTCGTTCGCACGGTCGCCGCGGGCCGGGTCACCGCGCTGGCCGCCACCATCGGCCAGATCATCCAGACCGGCGCGAACGTCGCCGCCGTCGAGAAGGTCGCTCACGCCGGCGACCCGCTCTACGCCACGGTGTACGTCCCCGCCGAGAACGCGGCCTCCATCCCCGACAAGGCCGCCGTCGATCTCACCGTCCAGTCGGTGCCCACCCAGGAGTACGGCGTACTGCGCGGCCATGTGAAGTCGGTGGACCGTTCGGTGCAGTCGGCGCAGCAGATCTCCGCGTTCCTCGGCGACAGCCAACTGGGCGAGCAGTTCACCAAGGACGGCCGGCCGGTGGCCGTGCTGGTGAAGCTGGACAAGGCGTCGGGCACGAAGAGCGGCTACGAGTGGTCGTCCGCGGACGGGCCGCCGTTCTCCCTCACCTCCATGACGATGGCCACGGGTTCGATCCGGCTGGCCGACCAGCGTCCCGTCGATTGGCTGCTGCCGTGACCGCCGCGCAGGACACCCGGAGCAGGCGCCGCTCCGCCCCGCCGAAACGCCCGGTGCCCAAGGGGAAGTCGAAGACCGTCCGCACCCCCACCGTGCTCCAGATGGAGGCCGTGGAGTGCGGGGCCGCCTCCCTCGCGATGGTGCTCGGCCGCTACGGCCGCCACATCCCGCTGGAGGAGCTGCGCATCGCGTGCGGTGTCTCCCGCGACGGCTCACGCGCGAGCAACCTGCTGAAGGCGGCCCGCAGTTACGGCCTCACGGCCAAGGGCATGCAGATGGACACGGCCGCCCTCGCCGGGGTGAAGACGCCGGCCGTCCTGTTCTGGGAGTTCAACCACTACGTCGTCTACGACGGCATGGGCCGCCGCTTCGGCCGCCGCGGCGTCTACATCAACGACCCCGCCAAGGGCCGCCGTTTCGTGCCCATGGAGGACTTCGACGGCAGCTTCACCGGTGTCGTGCTGGTCATGGAGCCCGGCGAGGACTTCACCAGGGGCGGGCGCAAGCCGGGCATCCTCGGTGCGATGCCGGCCCGGCTGCGCGGTACCGCGGGCACGATGCCCGCCGCGGTGCTGGCGAGCCTGCTGCTGGTGCTGGTCGGCGCCGCGGTGCCCGCGCTGAGCCGCACCTACATCGACATGTTCCTGATCGGCGGCCAGACCTCCCTGCTCGGCGTGCTGTTCGCGTCGATGGGGACGTGCGTGCTGCTCACGGTCGTGCTGACCTGGCTGCAACAGGCGAACCTGCTGCGCGGCCGCATCATCTCCTCCACCCTCTCCAGCGCCCGCTTCCTGCGCCATCTGCTGCGGCTGCCGGTGACGTTCTTCTCCCAGCGCAGCCCCGCCGACCTGGTGCAGCGCCTGCAGTCCAACGACCAGGTGGCCGAGACGCTGGCCCGTGACCTCGCGGCGGCGGGCGTGGACGCCGTGGTCGTCGTCCTCTACGCGATCCTCCTCTACACGTACGACCCCCAGCTCACCTTCGTCGGCATCGGCGTCGCGCTGCTGAACATCGTCGCCATGCGGGTGGTCATCCGGCTGCGCGCCACCCGTACGGCGAAGCTGCGCGCGGACAGCGCCCGGCTCACCAACACGTCGTACACCGGCCTGCAGCTGATCGAGACGATGAAGGCGACCGGCGGCGAGGACGGCTACTTCCGCAAGTGGGCCGGCCAGCACGCCACCACGCTGGAGGAACAGCAGCGCCTCGGTGTGCCGAGCGCCTGGCTGGGCGTGGTCGCGCCGACGCTCGCGACCCTCAACAGCGCGCTGATCCTGTGGATCGGCGGCATGCGGGCGGTCGAGGGCCACATATCCGTCGGTCTGCTCGTCGCCTTCCAGGCACTGGTCACGCGTTTCACCGCGCCGATCACCCGCCTGAACGGCGTCGCGGGCCGCATCCAGGACTTCGCGGCCGACGTGGCGCGGCTGAAGGACGTGGAGAACTTCGACGCGGACCCGCTCTACGGCCGTCCCGGCGCCGGCGAGTCGACGCGCCGGCTGCACGGCCACGTCGAGCTCCAGAACATCACCTTCGGCTACAGCCCCCTCGACAAGCCCCTGCTCAGCGGCTTCGACCTGACGGTCGGCCCGGGTCAGCAGGTGGCGCTGGTCGGCGGCTCGGGCAGCGGCAAGTCCACGGTGTCCCGGCTGATCTCGGGCCTGTACGCCCCCTGGGAGGGCGTCATCCGCATCGACGACCAGCGTCTGGACGACATTCCGCGCGGCGCGCTCGCCGCGTCCGTCTCCTTCGTCGACCAGGAGGTGTTCCTCTTCGAGGGCACCGTCCGCGACAACGTGGCGCTGTGGGACCCGTCGATCCCGGACGACGCGGTCGTGGACGCCCTGCGCGACGCGGCCCTGTACGACGTCGTGATGCGCCGCCCCGGCGGTATCCACAGCCGGGTCGAGCAGGACGGCCGCAACTTCTCCGGCGGCCAGCGCCAACGCCTGGAGATCGCCCGGGCGTTGGTGCGCCGTCCCAGCATCCTGGTCCTGGACGAGGTGACGAGCGCGCTGGACGCCGAGACCGAGCAGGTCGTGATGGACAACCTGCGCAAGCGCGGCTGCGCCTGTGTGGTGATCGCGCACCGGCTCAGCACCGTGCGCGACAGCGACGAGATCGTCGTACTCCAGCACGGCACGATCGTGGAACGCGGGCGGCACGAGGAGCTGGTGGCGCGGGGCGGCGTGTACGCGCAGCTGGTCAGGGAGCGATGAGATGACGACCGCACACGAGGGGGACCTGGTCCTGGGCGCGCTCGGGTCCATGGGCACGCCGATCGACTGCACCGGGTTCAGCCGCCTCGACCTCGAAGGCCCGCAGGTGCTGTGGCTGGTCGCCTCGGGTGCCGTGGACCTGTTCGCGGTGGACGCCGAACAGCAGGGCCACTGGCATCACCTGGGCCGCCTGGAGGCGGGTTCGCTGCTGCTCGGGCCGATGGCGGGCCCGCAGCACACGCTGGTCGCCCGCCCGCTCCGGGACTGCGTGGTGCACCGCATCGGGCTGCGCGAGCTGTACCAGCCCGCCAGCACCCAGACCTGGTCGTACGACGAGTACGGCAACCCCCAGTACGTGCCGCCGACGACGAGCCCCCTGGAGTACGCCCTCGCTCTCGGTGTGGGCCGCAGCCTCTCCATCCTCTTCCAGGCACCGATGGCCACCGAGCGGGCCGCCGAGATCACCGACGACGACGTCTTCTGGATGCAGGTGCCGCCGGGCAGTGTGCAGTACGGGTCGCTGTACGGCGCGGAGGCGGCCGCCGACCTGCTGATGGACCCTGCGGTCTGGCAGAGCATGGTCGACCAGCAGTACCGCCTGCTGACCACGCTGGACCGCTGGATCGAACAGCTGGAGCGCACCCACGAGACCCGCACGGCGGAGGGCATCAAGGCCGGTGAGGCGGTGCGCGCCCAGGCCGACCGGACGCTGCTGGCGTCGATCGGCAAGCGGTCGGGGCAGCGCACGACGGCCGCCGACGCCGACGCCTCGTACGCCGCGTGCAAGCTGGTCGCCCAGGCGGCCGGGATCGCGCTGTCCGAGCCCGCGCAGAGCGGCACGGAGAGCGACCGCCTCGATCCGGTCGAGCGCATCGCCGTCGCCTCCCGGGTCCGCACCAGGGCGATACGTCTGGACGGGCGCTGGTGGCGGGACGACATCGGCCCGCTGGTGGGGCATCGGGCCCTGTCCGGCGCACCGGTGGCGCTGCTGTGGCGGCGCGGCGGATACGTCTCCGTCCATCCGGCGACGGGCCGGGAGACGCCGATCGAGAAGGCCAACGCGGAGGAGTTCGAGCCGCGTGCGGTGATGTTCTACCGTCCGCTGCCCGACCGGGGGCTGAGCCCCGCGCGGCTGCTGCGGTTCAGCATGCGCGGCACGGGCGGCGACATGACCAATCTGCTGCTCAGCGGTCTGGTGACGGTCGCCATCGGCGCGCTGGTGCCGATCGCGACCGGCAAGGTGCTCGGCGAGTTCGTGCCGAAGGCCCAGACCGCGCTGATCGTGCAGTTCTGTCTGGCCGTGATGATCAGCAGCGTGGTGGCCGCGGCGTTCATGCTGCTGCAGAACCTGACCATCCTCCGCCTGGAGGGCCGGATCGAGGCGACGCTCCAGTCGGCCGTCTGGGACCGGCTGTTGCGGCTGCCGACGAAGTTCTTCACGGAGCGCTCGACGGGTGAGCTGGCGAGCGCGGCCATGGGCATCAGCTCGATCCGCAGGATGATGGCGGGCATCGGCCCGGTGGTCGCCCAGTCGGTGACCGTGGGCGCGATGAACCTCGCCCTGCTGTTCTGGTACAGCGTGTCGATGGCGCTGGCGGCGATCGGGATGCTCGTCGTCATCGCCGCCGTGTTCCTGGGGCTCGGGCTGTGGCAGGTGCGCTGGCAGCGGCGGCTGGTGGTGCTCGGCAACAAGCTGAACAACCAGGCGTTCCAGACGCTGCGCGGGCTGCCCAAGCTGCGGGTGGCGGCGGCCGAGAACTACGCGTACGCGGCCTGGGCGTCCCAGTTCGCGCGCAGCCGTGAGCTCCAGCAGCAGGTGGGGCGGATCAAGAACCTCAACACGGTGATGGGTACGGTGTATCTGCCGCTGTGCACCCTGCTGATGTTCATGCTGCTGGCGGGTCCGGCGCGCGGGTCGATGTCGGCGGCGGCGTTCCTCACCTTCAACACGTCGGTGACGATGCTGCTCACCTCGGTCACCCAGCTGACCGGCGCGTTCGTGTCGACGGTGGCCGCGATGCCGCTGTTCGAGCAGATCAAGCCGGTGCTGGACGCGACGCCCGAGGTCCGCACGTCGAGCACCCGGCCGGGCCCGCTGACCGGGGCGATCGAGGCGCGGCGCCTGTCGTTCCGGTATTCCGACGACGGTCCACTGATCCTCGACGACGTGTCCTTCGACGTACGGGCGGGCGAGTTCGTGGCGATCGTCGGCCCCAGCGGCTGCGGCAAGTCGACGCTGCTCAGGCTGCTGATCGGCTTCGACAAGCCGGTGTCCGGGAGTGTCCTGTACGACGGCCAGGACCTGGCGGCGCTGGACCAGTCGGCGGTCCGCCGGCAGTGCGGGGTGGTGCTTCAGCACGCCCAGCCGTTCAACGGCTCGATCCTGGACGTCATCTGCGGCACCGAGCCGTACACGCCGGAGGAGGCGATGGCGGCGGCCGAGATGGCGGGCCTCGCCGAGGACATCAAGCGGATGCCGATGGGCCTGCACACCATCGTCGCGGGCAGCGGCGCGATCTCCGGCGGCCAGCGGCAGCGCCTGATGATCGCTCAGGCGCTGATCCGCCGGCCTCGCATCCTCTTCTTCGACGAGGCGACCAGCGCCCTCGACAACGAGACGCAGCGCACGGTCATCGAGTCCACCAAGGCCCTCGACGCCACCCGGATCGTCATCGCGCACCGCCTTTCGACGGTCCTCGACGCGGACCGCGTGATCGTGATGGAGGACGGCAAGGTCGCCCAGCAGGGCGCGCCGGCACAGCTCCTCGCGGACACCGGCGGGCGGCTGCATGAGCTGGTGCGGCGCCAGATGGCCTGATGGGGCGTACGTCACCCAACGAAACGTTGCCGTTTCGATCGCAGAGGTCCAGTCTCGAAGTGAACGAAACAGTTTCGCTTACCTGCCTATTGCCTTCCGTGCCCCTGCCTCGGACGACTTCCCTGGAGTTCCCCGATGTCTCAGAAGACCCTGACCGAGAGCGCCCGCGCGGGCGCCGCGGAGGCGCCGTCGGCGGCCTCGGCGAAGCGGTGGTGGATCCTCGCGATCGTCGCCGTCGCGCAGCTGATGGTGGTGCTGGCGCCACGATCGTGAACATCGCCCTGCCGTCGGCCCAGGCCGACCTCGGGTTCTCCGACGGCAACCGGCTGGGGGTCCCCCCACGCCTTTAAGGCAGTGGGGGAGGAACGTCACCGCGTACGCGCTCGCGTTCGCGTCACTGCTCCTGCTCGGCGGGCGGATCGCCGACCTGTTCGGCCGCAAGCCGGCCTTCCTCATCGGTGTCGTCGGCTTCGCCGCCGTCTCCGCGCTCGGCGGTGCGGCGAACAGTTTCGGGATGCTGGTCACCGCGCGTGCCCTACAGGGCGTGTTCGGCGCGCTGCTCGCGCCCGCCGCGCTCTCGCTGCTCAACACGACGTTCACCGACGCCCGCGAGCGGGCCAGGGCGTTCAGCGTCTACGGCGCCATCGCCGGGGCCGGCGATGCGGCGAACAGTTTCGGGATGCTGGTCACCGCGCGTGCCCTGCAGGGCGTGTTCGGCGCGCTGCTCGCGCCCGCCGCGCTCTCGCTGCTCAACACGACGTTCACCGACGCCCGCGAGCGGGCCAGGGCGTTCAGCGTCTACGGCGCCATCGCCGGGGCCGGCGGTGCGGTGGGCCTGCTGCTCGGCGGCATCCTGACCGACGCCCTCGACTGGCGCTGGACGATGTACGTCAACGTGGTCATCGCGGTCGTGGCCTTCGTGGGCGGCTGGCTACTGCTGGACAACCACCGTGACGCGGCCGGCTCCAAGCTGGACATCCCGGGCACGGTGCTGGTCGCGGGCGGTCCGTTCGCCCTGGTCTACGGCTTCTCCAACGCCGAGACGCACGACTGGAGCTCGCCGCAGACGTGGGGCTTCCTGATCGTGGGCGGCATCCTGCTGGCGGCGTTCGCCTGGTGGCAGACCCGCGCGAAGCACCCGCTGCTGCCGCTGCGCATCCTGCTCGACCGCAACCGCGGGGCCTCGCTCCTCGCCGTGCTGATCTCCGGTGCGGGCATGTTCGGCGTGTTCCTCTTCCTCACCCACTACCTGCAGCTGAACCTGGGCTTCAGCCCGACGAAGACCGGCGTGGCGTTCCTGCCGATGGTCGGCGTCCTGATGGTGGCCGCTCAGCTCGGCACCACGCAGCTGCTCCCGCGGCTCGGCCCGAAGACCGTCATCCCGCTGGGCTTCGCGATCGCCGCGGCGGGGATGGCCTGGCTGACCGGCATCGGCGTCGGCTCGTCGTACATGAGCGCGGTGCTGCCGCAGCTGATGGTGATCGGCCTGAGCCTCGGCCTGGTGATGCCGGCGGCCATGCAGCTCTCCACCGGTGGAGTGGCGGCCGAGGACGCGGGCGTCGCCTCCGCGACGGTCAACGCCATGCAGCAGGTGGGCGGTTCGATCGGCACGACACTCCTCAACACCCTCGCCGCGAGCGCCGCGACCGACCATCTCGCCGGCAAGGACGCGACCAGCAAGCTGGTCCAGGCCCAGGCGACGATCGAGAGCTACACCACCGCCTTCTGGTGGTCGGCGGGCCTGTTCGCCGCGGGCGCGGCGATCGCCTTCCTGCTCTTCCGCCGCGGGACGCCGGACCAGGACGAGTCCGCCGCACCGGTCGTCCACATGTGACCGCCCCGGTCACCCAGGTCCGAGGGGCCGCCGTCATCAGGGAGACGGCGGCCCCTCTCCCTTGCCGCAGTTGCCCCGGATCGGTCAACCACAACTCCCGGAATTCACCAGGTCGAGTGAACCAGATCTTGCGGGCGGCGCCGCAGGGATGACCGCCATCGCACCGGGGTAACTCCGAGATCAAATACCCCCCTTGCCGAGGTGGAGCGGACATGACGCCGGCATCCGACGACCTCGCCCCCGAACCGACCGGGAACTCAGCCCCGTTGGCCTCCCGTTCCGGGCCTCCCCCGACGAACCCCCATGCCCGTACCCGGACATGGGGTGCGTTCACCGTGGTCGAGGCCGCCGGTGAGATCGATCTCGCGACCGCGGGGTTCCTCGCCGAGCATCTGGACGCGGCGACCGCCGGGCCGGAGCCGGACGTGCTGGTCGATCTGCGGGGCGTCGGCTTCTTCGACTGCTCGGGGCTGCGGGTCCTGTGCCGGGCCGACAGCCGGGCCAGAAGCCGGGGCGGCAGGCTGCGGGTCGTCTCCGACGCGCCGTCGATCCGGCGGCTGTTGCGCGGCGCGGGACTGCTGCACCGTTTTCCGCCGCTGCCCGGGATCCCGGGGCAGCGGCAGTGAACCGAGGCGCCGGCCGGGCGGCCCCACTCCGCCCAGCCGGCCCCCGGTGCGAGATCGCTGCGGCCCCCGCGGCGGGGGCTCGCACTCCCCATCCGCGAGCCCCCGCCGGTGCGTGCGAGGGCCGCGCGATCCCGGTCTAGAAGGTGAAGAGGCTTGTCCCGTGGGAGCTCTTCACACACTCGTTGGCGAAGGCGCGCTCGTAGGAGACGCGCTTGCCCTGCCAGACGCCGTCGACCGTGACGACCACGGGGTCGTACTCCTTGGTGCACAGCACGTCGGCTCTGCCGGTCAGCGCGTCGAAGTCGCCGTCGGCTGCGCGCAGTTCGGCACAGGCCGCCCCGGCGGCGGGATGCGTGCCGGAGGGTGTCGGGGCGCAGGTCAGCACGACCGCGCGGTCCGGGGCGGCCATGGCGGCGATGTCGCCGTGGCCCACGGTGAGGACCAGGGCCGACGGGGCGTAGAGCGAGGCGGGGGTGGTGCCGGGGGCGGCGAGGGCGGGCCCGGCGAGGGGTCCGCAGACGGCGGTGGCCGTGAGGCCGAGGGTCGCTGCCCAGCGCGCGGTGTAACGCATTGTGTGCATCCTTCCGCTCATTTCGGGGGTGTGCCACGTCCGACGCGATCGGTGCCGGAGCGGCGAGCGCGAGTCTGCCGAGTCCGCCGCCGAAACTCACATCGACCCCATGGGTTTCAGTAACATTGCGTGTTGAATCAGTGGCGTGAAGTAACGGAACTTGGACGTTCCAACCCCGGAACTGAGCGGTTCTTGATCGCCCGAAGTTGCCAAGTGGCCGAATCTCGCACCCTGATTAATAGGCCTGAAACATTCCGATTGAGCTGTCGGCGGACTTCCGCTCCACCCCTTGTGTTCATGTCCGGGCCGAGTAATGGTCATTACATGATTACGAACGAGCAGCGAGAGAAGGTACGCGGCTGGTTCACCGGCCGCCTGCCGGACGACCTCTTCGAGGAGCTGACCAAGGTGACGGTCGACCGCGAGGAGATCACCGTGATCGGCCGCATTCCCGAGCCCCACCTGGCCGAGGACACCTCGGCCGCGGAGCGGGAGGCGGCCCTGCAGGGTCGGATCCAGGAGTTCCGGGGGCGCACCCGGGACACCCGGATCGGCGTGGCCCGCGAGGCCGAGCACCGGTTCCGGCGGAAGGTGTCCTGGGGAGTCGAGTGCGGCACCGAGCGTGCCCTGTTCACGCATGTGGCCGCGCCCGTCATGACCCGGCTGCGCCAGCCCGAGCGTCAGGTCCTCGACACCCTCATCGCCGGCGGGGTCGCCCGCAGCCGCAGCGACGCCCTCGCCTGGTGTGTGCGACTGGTCCAGCGGCACACCGACGACTGGCTGGCCGAGCTGCGGGAGTCGTTGGAGAACGTCCAACGGGTCCGGGCCCAGGGGCCGGACGCGGAGCCGGAGGACGCCCCAACGGACGACGAGTGAGGGACGATTCGTCCACCCATGGCGCCGTAGATGGATGAACCGTCCTCTGGTGCGGATCTTGTGCGCCGCCGTACCGTCGGCAGACCGCCGAGAGGACGGCATCCGTGCTGCCCGCACACTCCCGCGGCAGCGACCGGCCGTCGAGACCTCCGCCGCGCCACCCCGCGCTCCACCGCCACGCCCACGCTGGAGCCCCCTTGTCCCCACAGCCCGAGCTTCCCGGCCACTCCCCCGTTCCCTCGCTGACCGAGGTCCCTTCGGCGGCGCCAACACCTTCTTGACCTGCGTCCTCGGCGCCTTCCCGATCCTCTTCGGCCTCTCCTTCTGGCAGGGGCTCGCGGCCACGCTCCTCGACGTCGTCGTGGGCGCCCTGGTCCTGTGCACGACGGCGTCGACATCGGCCTGCCGTTGTCGATGGTGGTGGCCGCGGTGCTGTTCCTGGCGCTGCTGCGGCTGTTCCCCGAGCCCCGGGCGGTATACGGGCCGGAGGGGCCGCGGCTGGCGCGGACCGTCGAGGTGCCGGCGCAGCCGATCACCGGGCCCTGCGCCGAGGGGCCGTTGTCAGTCCCCTCGGCTAAGTTGCCCGCATGACCAACTTCGTACTGGTGGCAGGGGCACGGCTCGGGGCGTGGGCGTGGGACGAAGTGGCGGCCGAACTGCGCTCGGCCGGGCACGACGTCCATCCCTTGACCCTGTCCGGCCTCGCCGAGAAGCAGGGCGTCCCCGCCGGGCAGCAGACGCACGTCCAGGACATCGTCGACGAGGTCGAGCACCTCGATCTGCGTGATGTCGTCCTGGTCGGACACAGCTACTCGGGCATCCCGGTCGGCCAGGCCGCCGAGCGCATCGGAGACCGGCTGCGGCGTGTGGTGTTCGTCGACTCGAATGTTCCCGTCGACGGGGAGTCATTCCTGTCGGGCTGGCCGAGCGAGCAGGTGCGGAAGGAGATCGAGGAGAACGACGGCTTCTGGCCGCGCGCCACCGCGGGGTACTACGCGGACCAGGGCCTGACGGACGAGCAGACAGCCCGGATCGTGGCCGGTTCCACCCCGCACCCGGGCGCCACGCTCACCGAACCGGCCGTACTGGCAGGCGACTTGGGCGACCTTCCGGCGACGTACATCAAGTGCCTGCTGGACGGCGACGAACCGATGCCCGCCGCGGCCGGACTGCTCAAGAGCGAGCGCTGGGAGCTGGTCGAGATGGACACCGGGCACTGGCCGATGTTCTCGCAGCCACGTGAACTGGCCCGTGTCCTGCGGGAATCAGCGGCCGGATCCTGAAGGCCGACTCCGCCTACCCGCCGGTATCGTCGCCGTGCAGCGCGTTCTCGGCGACGAGAGACGGGAGGTACGGATGGCCAGCCACTGGGCGGACTTCCAGTACGAGATCTATCTGAACGGGATGACGGGTGCCGTACCGCGGCTGCCCACCGATCTGACCCGGCTGGAGGAGCTGACCGAGCAGCGGCTCGGTCCCGTCCCTGTCGGCTATGTCGCGGGCAGCGCGGGCGACGGCAGTACCGCCCGCGCCAACCGGGCCGCGCTGCGGCGGCGCCGGATCGTGCCGCGCATGCTGCGGGACGTGCACGAACGGGACCTGTCCGTCGAGGTGCTGGGCCGTGCGCTGCCTGCTCCGCTGGCGCTGGCGCCCGTGGGCGTGCTGTCGATCATGCATCCGGACGCCGAGTCCGCGGCCGCCCGGGCCGCCGCCGCGCAGGGCGTGCCGTACATCCTGTCGTCGGCGTCGAGCACGCCGATGGAGCAGGTCGCGGAGGCGATGGGGGACGCCGAGCGCTGGTTCCAGCTGTACTGGCCGAAGGACCCGGAGGTGGCCCGGAGTTTCCTCGGCCGGGCGAAGGCGGCCGGGTTCAGCGTGCTGGTCGTCACGCTGGACACACCGCTGCTGGCGTGGCGGCCGCGTGACCTGGACCAGGCGTATCTGCCGTTCCTGCACGGTGTGGGCACCGCCAACTACTTCACCGACCCGGCGTTCCAGGCGGGCCTGGCCAAGCCGGTGCGGGAGGATCCGAACGCGGCCGTCATGCACTTCGTCGGACTGTTCGCGGACCCCGGCAAGACCTGGCCGGATCTGGCGTTCCTGCGGGAGAACTGGGACGGCCCGATCGTGCTGAAGGGCATCCTGCACCCGGACGACGCCCGCGCCGCCGTCGACGCCGGGATGGACGGGGTCGTCGTGTCCAACCACGGGGGCCGGCAGGTGGCCGGCTCCGTCGCGGCGGCCGACGCGCTGCCCCGGGTCGCGGAGGCGGTCGGCGACCGGCTGACCGTCCTGTTCGACAGCGGGATCCGCACCGGCGACGACGTCTTCAAGGCCCTGGCGCTCGGCGCGCGGGCGGTGCTCGTCGGACGGCCGTACGTCTATGGTCTCGGCCTCGACGGACAGGCGGGCGTCGAGCACGTCGTCCGCTGTCTGCTCGCCGAACTCGACCTCACCCTCGCGCTGTCCGGGCATGCCTCCCCCGCCACGATCGGTCCGGCCGACCTCGTCGAGGACCCCTCATGACCGCGCCGAAGAACGTCCTCGCCGTCGTCTCCCCCGTGGTGGGCGGCCGCGGCACCGGAGCCGGGCTCGCCACACTCTTCCCCGCCGAGGCCCATGTCACCGTTCGTCGAGGCGGCCGACGAGGAACCGGCCGCCCCGCGCGCGGCGCACGCGGTCATCACGGCACTCGCGCCGGTGACCGCCGAACGCATAGCCGCCGCACCGGAGCTGGAGCTGGTGCAGTGCGCGAGCCACGGCTTCGACTACGTCGATGTGGCGGGCCGCGGGCGAACGCGGGGTGCGGGTGTGCAATAGCGGGTTCACGGGCGCCGAGGCCCAGAACGTTGCCGATCAGACCTTCGCTCTGATGCTCGCGCCGGCCGAGCAGCTGGTCCCCGCGCACACCGCTCTCCCGGGGCCGACTGTGCCCTGCCCCGCCTCCAGCGGTCCCTCACCGAGCTGTCCGGCAAGACGCTCGGCATCGTGGGCCTGGCCAGATCGGGCAGCAGGTCGCCCGCCGCGCGGCCGCGTTCGACATGACCGTCCTCCACGCCGGACGGCGCCGACTGCCGCCGGACACGGAGTCCGGGCTCGGCCGGCGCGCGCCACGTCCCGCTGGACGAGCTACTGCACACCGCCGACTACGACTCCCTGCACACGCCGCTCACCGAGGAGACCCGGCAACTGCTCGACACCGGGCGGCCGGCGCTGCTGAAGCCGTCGGACGTTCGTGATCAACACCGCGCGGGGCGCCCTGATCGACCAGGACGCCCTCGCGGACGCCCTGGAGAAGGGCCTGCTGGCCGGGGCGGGCATCGACGTCTGCGACCTCGAACCGCCCACCCCGGCCCTGCGCCTGCTCCGCGCCCCGAACGTGGTGCTCTCCCCGCACGTGGGAGGCCTCACCCGCGGGACACTCGTCCCCGTCGCGTCGGCCGCCGTGCGGAACGTGGCCGGCTTCGTGTCCGGACGGGAGCCGCAGGACATCGTGAACCAGGGGGTGTTTGGAAAGTCCCGCACAGCACCCACGGCGCCCGGCACCCTCCCCCACTGCCTTAAGGGCGTGGGAGGTGCCCCCACTCGCCGCACCGGCCAAAAGCCCAAGTACGTCCAGTACGAGGGCTTTCGTCCGGCACGCCGAGAGCACGCACCGGACACCGCGGGCACCGCACAGGACTTTCGAAACACCCCCTAGTTGATGCCGTCCGCGAGCTGGACGGCACGCGCGGACGGGGCGTCACTGCCGGTGATCCGCAGTGAGCCGGGGCCGGCCGTGGTCACCGGGTCGGTGAGCCAGCGCCGGCCGTCCGAGTCGTCACGGACCTTGACGACGATGTCGGCGCCCGGGTCCTCGGTGGTGGACGTCAGCGCGAGCTGCTCGTCCCAGCGGGGCAGCAACTCGCCCTGCACGGTGAGGTCGTAGCGCACGTCGTCACCCCGCTTGGCGTCCTCGTCGGCGCAGGTGCCGAGGATGACGACCCCGGCGTCGGCGTGTGAGTCCAGGCACAGGTCGGGATCCGCCACGCTGCGCAGCAGCCCGTCGTCCTCGTACGACCACTGCTGGGTGCCGGCGTCGGAGCACGCCGCCAGCTCGGTGCCGGCCCCGGACTTCACCTGCCCCTGGATGTCGAGACACAGCCCGGAGGCGGCGTTGCGCAGTCTGGTCTGCCCCGGCACGGAGGGGAGTTGGGCGGTGCCGGGCGGCGACGTGGACACGGCGGGCGGGGCCTGGGCGCCGGTGCCGCCGTTCGTGGCGGAGGCCGCCGGGTCGACCCCGTCGTCGTCCGGCAGGGCGCTCACGGCGAGAATGGTCGCGAGCAGCCCGGCGGAGGCGAGGCCCACACCGGTGAGCAGTGCCCGCGGGGAGCGCGGTCCCGCGGGGCCGCGGCGGCCGGGCGCGGGAATCCTGGACAGCAGCCGTCTGCGCCCGGCTCCGTGCCGGGCGGCGCCCTGGGGGTGGGACTCCTCCGGCTCGGTGCGGCCCTGTCTGGAGTCGAGATAGCGGCGGGCGCCCCAGCCGAGCACCGACTCGGCGAGCAGTACGCCCAACCCGCCCTCGAAATGACTCAGTTGTTCGGCCGCGTTTCGGCAGTAGCGGCACTCCGCCAGATGCTGCTGGACATCCGGCAGCAGTGCCCCGCCCCGGCGAATCGGAACGTCGAGGAGACGGTTGTAGAACCGGCAATCCTTGGTCGGCGCGAGTTCCCTGTGGGCATGTACACAACCTTCGCGGAATTTTTCACGCGCCTGTTCGAGTGCGGCCGACGCGGTGTCGGTATCCATGCCCAGCAGACCGGCGGGCACGGTTATGGGCTCCGCCTCGACCTCGGTGTGCCAGAGCAGACAGCGGGCGAGTCCGGGAAGAGTCTGGAATGAACGGTCGGCCAACTTCCGATTTTCGGGCGTCATGGACTTCGCGGCGCGCATACCGCGTCCGTCCGCGGGTTTCCCGAGATCCGGCATTACACCGGATATCCGGTCGTCGGACGACCATCCCTGGACGGTGTCCCGGACGGCCACGAGGAGCCGGGGGCGCAGCGCGGCGGCCGGCTCCCCGAGGGTCAGCCGGTCCAGGACCTGGTGGAAGGCGGCAGCGGTGACCATGTCGGCGACGCTCGCCGGGGAGGCGAGGCAGATGACGGCGTATTCGTGCACCGGCTGCCAGTGCCGCGCCATGAGTAACGCGACGGAGGGTGCGGCCTCGCCGTCCGTGCCGCCTCGCAACCGTACGGCGAGGCCTTCGTCGGATTCCTCGGGAACCCCGCCGGGCGGGGGGTAAGGGGGGCGAGGGGGGTGGGGGGTGGGCACTGAGCGGATTCCTTCCCACGCGCGGGTGACTCACAGAAGTTCCAGTCGCCGAAAAGGGGGCCCGGGTTGGTGTGCACCTCTTCGGCGTGAGCGCGGGGAGCGTGAATTCACCACCGTCCATCCGCTCCGGTTCCCCACGGAACGAATGAGCCCGGCCTTTTCAACCCCCCGCACGGGTAGTTCACCCTTGCACAACACACTCATACCAACAAGGCACTTGGGCAACATCAGCCTCGTTGACGGAAAGTCAGATGCGGTGGCAACTCTGTTCGCTCGCACCCCGTTTCGAGATTCCAAGCGCCCCGTGTGAAACACGCGCACACGCCGGAGCGCCGCGCACGCTCCCGGCGCACACCACCCCGTAGTCCACTGGAACCGGCCCTTCTCGGAGGCACCGCGCAGGACGGCGGCTCTCCCGTGCGACAGGCCGCCGGCCCCGTTCCTCCCGCCCTCGGCCGGCGGCCCCGAGGGCGGCGGGGCGGGGGTTCGCCGCTTTCGCGGCCCTCAAATCTGCCAGGAGCGCAGCCGGTCGGCCGCGCCGTAGACGTCCGTCTTGCCGGAGATCAGGTCGCGGGCCAGGTCCACGAGGGCGCCGTAGGGCGGGTCGATGCCGACGCCGCTGACGAACATGTAGGCCACGGCGGTGGCGCAGGCGAAGCGAGCGTTGGCCGACGGCAGAGGCTTGAGCAGGGCGAGGGTGTGCAGCAGGGCGGCGGCCCGCCAGGCCGGGTCGGAGTCCACGCCGAGGCGGGGCGGGTCGACACGGTGCCGGGCGACGGCGGCGACCAGTGCGGAGAAGTCGTTGATCGTGGGCTGGTCCGGCAGGACTTCCTCATGGCGCTGCAGCAGCCAGGGCACGTCGATGTGGAGGACGGGTGCCATCGGTCAGGCGGCCCGCCCCTCGCCCTTGGTCAGTGGTTCGTCTTCGGGGAACGCGGCCGCGAACTCGTCGGCGTGCGCCGCGAAGAACTGGCGGAAGGCTTGGGCGCCTTCCTGCAGGGCCCGGTGCCGGGCGATGTCGGCCGCGGCCGCCTCGCGCACGAGGGCCTTCATGGACGTACCGCGTTCCTTGGCGATCTGTCGGAGGTCCTCAAGCTCGCGGTCGCTGAACTCCACGTTGAGAGCTGGCATGCCCTCACGGTACCGCGCGGGTACTTACCCGTAAATACCAGCAGGTCAAGTGTGATGTACAACGGTACCGGCGGGGCAGGACACGGACCGCCGCCGATGAGGCGTAGCTCACATTCCCGCTCCTGGATGTCACATTCCGGCCCCCGGCAGGCCTCGTAGTGGTGACCGCGTCACTGGGAGGCCCACGTATGTCCGAGATCGCAGTTCCCGATGCCGACGAGGCGACCGGGGTGTTCGTCGAGCAGCGCGAGCTGTTGTTCGGGGTCGTCTACAACATGCTGGGCAGCGTCGCCGACACCGAGGACGTGCTGCAGGAGACGTGGCTGTCGTGGACGGCGCGGAACCAGGACTCGCCCCTCGACGGGGTCGCCAACCCGCGGGCGTATCTCGTCCGGGTCGCCGTGAACCACGCGCTGGCGCGACAGGCCGCGATCAGCCGGCGCCGGGAGACGTACGTCGGGCCCTGGCTGCCCGAGCCGCTGCTCGGAGACGGCGGTGACGGTGACGGCGCCGATGAACCGGCCCTGCGCACCGAGTCCGTGTCGATGGCGATGCTGGTCGTGCTGGAGTCACTGACGCCCCTGGAGCGGGCGGTGTTCGTGCTGCACGAGGTGTTCGGGTACCCGCACACCGAGATCGCGGACATCATCGACCGCACCCCGGCTGCCGTACGGCAGCTGGCGCATCGGGCGCGGGGGCATGTGCAAGCGCGGCGGCCGTTGTACGAGGCGCATCCGCGGGTGCGGCGGGAGGCGACCGAGCGGTTCGTGCGGGCCGCGCTCGGCGGGGACATCGCCGCGCTGCTGGAGATCCTCGCGCCGGACGTCACGGTGTGGACGGACGGCGGCGGCAAGCGCAGGCCGGCGGGGCTGCGCCCGGTGCACGGCCGGGACAAGGCCGTCCGCCTCCTCGCGTCGTACGCGTCCCGGCGCGGCCCGCGGGACCTGGAACTGCGCTACCGGCGCGTCAACGGCGACGACGCGGCGGTGCTGTTCCAGGGCGACTCGCCGTACGCCGTGATGGTCATGGACCTCACGCCCGAGGGCGACCAGGTGTCCGGCGTCTACATCGTGTCCAACCCCGAGAAGCTCACGCATGTACACAAGGAGGAGGCGTGACCGGCAAAGGCGAGCGCGTGGCCGACTGGTTCGACGGCCGGCTCGGCATCCACACGCTGGGCCGGCGCTATCTGCGGAAGGTCTTCCCGGACCACTGGTCCTTCCTGCTCGGCGAGATATGCCTGTACAGCTTCGTGGTCCTGATCCTGACCGGAGTGTGGCTCACGCTCTTCTTCCATCCCTCGATGAACGAGGTGACGTACCACGGCAGTTACACGCCGCTCAACGGCGTCCGCATGTCCGAGGCGTACGCCTCCACCCTGGACATCAGCTTCGACGTGCGCGGCGGGCTGCTGATCCGGCAGCTGCACCACTGGGCGGCGCTGATATTCGTCGCCGGGATGCTCACGCACATGATGCGGCACTTCTTCACGGGGTCGTTCCGCAGGCCGCGTGAGGTCAACTGGCTGTTCGGCTGGACGCTGCTGTTCCTGGGCCTGTTCGAGGGCCTCTTCGGTTACTCCCTGCCGGACGACCTGCTGTCCGGGACGGGCCTGCGGTTCGTGAACGGCGCGCTGCTGTCGGTGCCGATCGTCGGGACGTATCTCTCCATGTTCCTGCTCGGCGGGGAGTTCCCGGGCGACGACATCGTGGCCCGCTTCTACTCGCTGCACGTCCTGGTGATCCCGGGCATCATGGCGGCGCTGATCGTGGCCCACATCCTGCTGGTCGTCCACCACAAGCACACCCAGTTCGCGGGCCCGGGACGCACCGAACGCAATGTCGTCGGCGCGCCGTTCATGCCGGTGTACCTGGCGAAGGCGGGCGGCTTCTTCTTCCTGGTCTTCGGCGTCCTCACGATCATCGCGGCCGTGGCGACGGTCAACCCCGTCTGGGCGTACGGCCCGTTCCGCGCCGACCAGGTCTCCACCGGCGCCCAGCCCGACTGGTACCTGGGCTTCGCCGAGGGCCTGGTCCGGATCATGCCGGGCTGGGAGATCACGCTGTGGGGCCACACGCTCGCCCTCGGCGTGCTGATCCCGGTCGTGGTCTTCCCGCTGCTGCTGGTGTTCATCGGCGTGTATCCGTTCCTGGAGGGCCGGTTCACCGGAGACGGCAAACGCGAGCACCACCTCCTGGACCGGCCCCGCAACCGTCCGGTCCGTACGGGGATCGGCGCGGCCTGGATCAGTGTCTATCTGATCCTGCTGGCGGGCGGCGGCAACGACATCGTGGCCACCCGCCTCCATCTGTCGATCAACACGGTGACGTGGGCGGTGCGGATCGGGGTGTTCGTCGTCCCGGCGATCGTCTTCGTCGTCACCCGGCGTATCTGCCTCGGGCTCCAACTCCAGGACAGGGAGCGGGTGTTGCACGGCCGGGCGACCGGTGTGATCAAGCGGCTGCCGCACGGCGAGTACGTCGAGGCGCACCAGCCGCTCGAACAGGCCCAGCTGCACACCCTGACCGCGCACGAGCGGCCCGGGGAACTCGTGGAGCACGAACGGTAGGCGCCCCTACCAGGCCGGGCGGGGGTCACGGAGGTGTTCCGGGGTCTGATCCGGACGCCAGTGCCCCTCGCCCTGGTCCGTGCGCACGAGGTACCCGGGGCTCGGCACGCATTCGAAGGTCTCCGGTGCCGGGGCATGGAAACGCTCGGTGCCCGGAATCGGGATCTCCACCAGCCTCCCGTCGCGGATCATCCACAGTCCGAAGCAGTCGTCCTCCTCGTCGTGGATCAGTACCTGAACGCTCTCCGGGCGGTCCCAGGGAAGCGACTCCAGATGCTTGAGCAGTCCCGTCCGGGAACCCACCCGGATGAACTCCGACGCCCAGCCGTACATGGTGCCGCCGCCGAGGGAGCTCGGGATCGGCACGAAACGGCCCTTCCAGCTGCGCTGATCGTCGTACTGGAGGAGGGGCTCCATGACCTCGTCGGAATTGCCCAGCGCCAGCACGATGACCTCCGCGATTCTGCTCATGGCGGAGTATCACCGCACTCATGGAGCCCCTGCCAACCGATTTCGCCCTACGTCTGGTCCGCCACGAAGGACGCCATCCGGGTCAGGGCCGAGTTCCAGTTGATGGTGTGTTCGTTGGTGGACCAGGACTGGATGTCGTCGATGTAGCAGAACTGGCCCACGCAGCCCTGGAGTTTGCTCTGCGCGAAGGGGTCCTGGATGCTCGAGTTCGGGCCGCCGGCCAGGGTGCCGACGGGTGGGTTCGGCTGGTTCGGGTCGAGTTGGTGGGCGTACCAACGGGCGTGCTGGTTACGGGCGTTGACCTCGCCGTAGCCGGTCACGTACGACATGTTCAGCGCGTTGCGGCCGAAGATGTAGTCCATGCTCTGCACGGCGCCGTCCCGGTACTTGGAGCCGCCGGTGATGTCGTACGCGGTGGCGATGACGACGGCGTTGTGCAGGATCTGGTGGTTGGAGCCCCAGTCGTAGAGGTTGTCGTCGGGGGCGTACGGCATGCCGTACGGGTGGGCCTTGAGCGTGGCCAGGTAGCGGTCGGCGCCCTTGACGACCGACCGGCGCACCTTGTCCCGGCCGGGCAGCCTGCTCGGCACGGTCGCCAGGTCCAGCCGGGCCGCGGCCGCCGTCCGGGCCCAGTCGTAGCCGAGGGCGCCGAAGATGTCGGCCGTGTGGACCGGGGAGTTCAGGACGTACTCCGAGAACGCCTTCTCGCCCGTGGTGAGATACAGCTCGGCCGCCGCCCAGTAGAACTCGTCCGTGACGTTGTTGTCGGCGTACGTCCCGCCGCCGATGCCGTCGCTCTCGGAGGCGTACCGGTCCGGGTGCGCGAGCGCCGCCGACCACGCCTTGCGGGCGGCCGCCAGCGCCTTCGCGGCGAACTCCGGGCCGTACGGCCGGTACAGGCGGGCCGCCTGTGCCGCTGTCGCCGCCAGGTTCAGGGTCGCGGCGGTGGACGGCGGGTGCAGTTCGCGTTTCTGCGGGTCGTCGCTCGGCAGCAGCGGCAGGCCCGTCCACTGCTCGTCGTGGATCTTGTGATGGGCCATGCCGGCCAGCGGCTGCCCCTCCGGCACCTGCATCTTCAGCAGGAAGTCGAGCTCCCAGCGGACCTCGTCGAGGAGGTCCGGCACCTTGTTGCCGCTCTCCGGGATGGCGAGTGTGCCGTCGGCCAGCTTCGACGGCTGTCCGGTGCGGGCCGTGAGCGAGCGTTCGTACGTGCTCAGCAGCTCCCAGGTGGAGATGCCGCCGTTGACGACGTACTTGCCGTGGTCGCCCGCGTCGTACCAGCCGCCGGTGACGTCGAGGGTGTAGTCGCAGACGCCCGGCTGGCAGGGCACGTTCCCGTCGCCCTGGTTGGGTGCGACGTCCACATGGCCGGCGGGGCGGGCGTAGCCGGGGCGCAGGTCGTCGCGTATCGCGATGCCGCTGCGCTGGGTGTAGTAGTACTTCGCGGCGTCGAGGCGCAGTTTCTCGTAGGCGGCCGTGCCGATGTCGAAGGGGCGGCTCGTCTGCCCGTCGGCGACCAGGGTGAAGCCCTGCCCCTGCTTGCGGTAGGCGCCGAAGTCGATGGAGTGGACGTTCTGCGCGGAGGACGCGTCGGTCCCGCGCGGCACCGTCGAGCCCCGGGCGACCACGGCACCGGAGGCGTTCTTGAGCTGCCAGGGCAGTTTCGCGGTCGCGTCGGTGACCAGGGTGGCGTTCTTCGGGCCGGCGGGCAGATAGGCGACCTGGTTCACCCGCACCCGCGGCCCGGTGTCCGGCTCGTACACCTCGGGCGGCACCCCGCCCAGCAGCGACGCGTCGTCCATGCAGAAGCGCCAGGCGTCCGCGCTGCCGCCGAGCTGGAAGGCGACCTGGCCCTGCGGGGTGTCGACGGGCGAGGTGAAGGTGTAGGAGTACGCGTTGCCGGAGACGCTCAGCTGCGGCGTCACCTCGAAGTACGTGTCGTACGGCGCCGCCGACAGCCCGACGAGCGCCCGTACCGTGTGCCCCTCGGGAGCACCGTTCGCGGTGAAGGAGAAGCGGTACGACTCCCCCTTCACCAGGGCGATGTCGTTCTGGCCGACGCCGGCGTCCCAGGGGTTGGTGGTGCCGCCGGGCACGTCCGCGCAGAGCTGTCCGTCGGACAGGCCGGCGGTGACGTTGCCGGTTGCCCACCAGGGGTCGGTGGTGGTGTCGAAGGTGCCGTTCTTGAGCTGCTCGACCTCTCCCGCGCCGGCCGGTGCGGCCGGGAGCGTGGTGAGACCCGCCGCCAGCAGGGCCGTCAGGGACAGCAGCGTGGTTCTGCGTCGTTTCACGTCTGGGCTCCTCGGGGGGGGGAGGTGCGGGTGACGCTCGCGATGGGAGCGCTCCCAGATGCGGACGCGCACCATGCTTGTGGGAGTGTGACACCCCGTCAACGGTCCGGACGGGACTAAGCGCTCCGCTGAGTGGTGCCGCGTTGTGCCGTCTCTCGTCCGCGGCGCCGCCGTGGCTGGTCGCGCCCGGGCGGCGGCGCCGCATATTGAACACAGCCCCGCCCCCTTGCGGGGCGCTGCCGAACCGTCAGCGGACTTCGCCCGACCTGCACGGTGTCCGTCCGGACCGCGGCGGGGCTCAGGTGGCGGGCACCTCCAACTTGCTGATCCGTACCGCCCCTCGGGCTTCACCCGGATGGCTGCTGGTCAGGGTGAGCCGCAGCCGGGAGCCGCGCACCGGGGTGAAGGTGATGACGGTGGGCGCGTCCGAGGCGGTGGCCCAGTCGACGGCCGCTCCCTCGACGGGTACGTACCGTCGGCCGTCCCAGACCTCGGCCTCGACCCGCGCGGGCAGGGTGTGCGTCGTGTCCACGGTGAAGGAGGCTTCCACCCGGTCGAAGGTCCGTGTCCGCCCGAAGTCCACGGAGACCCAGTCCTCGGGGCGGGCTCCGCTGAAGGCGGGCAGCAGGGCGGTGGCCGCCTTGAGGAAGCCGTTGGACCAGCCGGTGGCCGGGTCGCCGTCGAGCAATGCGGCCGGGAGGGTGTCGGGCCGGCCGGAGTAACTGGCGTCCGCGTGGGGGTGGTCCGGGGGCGCGGGGTGGTCGGGGGCGAACTCCGTGGCCGGGGTGGTGGCGGCCGACGCGGCGGGCGTCGTGCGCACGGTCGCGGTGTCGGACCGTAGGCCTTCCACCTGTGCGGTCACCTTCAGGGCGCCCGCCTTCGTGCCGGACCGTACGATCGCCAGCGCCTTGCCGCCGAAGGCCGTACGGGTACTGGCGTGGTAGCGCTCGGCGCTCTCCTCACGCCCGTTGTCGAGCCCTGCGAGCGAGCCGCCCTTCACCTCGAAGGAGATCAGGTGCTGGGCGTCGGGCACCACCACGCCGCGGGCGTCGACGATCTCGGCGGTCACGAAGGCCAGCGAACGTCCGTCCGCGCCAAGGGACTTGCGGTCGGCGGTCAGACGCACGGCCTTCGGCTCACCGGCCGTACGCAGCACGTCCGTGGCGACGACCTTGCCGCCGCTCCTCGCCACCGCCTTCAACTCGCCCGGCGCGAACGGGACTTTCCAGGTGAGGTGGAGCTTGCCCGCGCTGCCGTTGGGGCTGGTGTAACTGCCGGGGTAGGGGCCGTCGGTGAACGTCTTGTCGTCGCCGGTCGCCTCGGTGGTCTCCAGGTAGGTACGGCCGTCGGTGGTCTTCTTGGTGTCGAAGGTCCGGGTGCCGAGGGACCTGCCGTTGAGGAAGAGCTCGACGGTGTCGACGTTGGAGTACGCCCACACTTCGACCGTGTCGCCCTTCTCGTGGTTCCAGCTCATCGGCAGCAGATGGACCATGGGCTCGCTGAGCCACTGGCTCTGGAACAGGTAGTACATGTCCTTCGGGAACCCGGCCGTGTCGACCGCGCCGAAGAAGGAGGCCTTCACCGGGAACACGTCGTACGGCGTGGGCTCGCCGATGTAGTCGATGCCCGACCACAGGAACTGCCCGGCGAACCACTTCCGGTCCCGGTCCTTCTTGTGCCCGTACTCGCCGCTCATGGTCCAGGAGGCGAGGTTGTTGTCGTAGGACGAGAGGCCCCGCTTGCCGGGTGTGTGGTTCTCGCCGGTGTTGAGGTGCTCCGGCTCCTGGTAGACGCCACGGGTGGACGTCTCCGAGGACGACTCCGACTCGAAGAGGAACAGGTTCGGATAGCGGGCGTGCAGCGCGTCCACCGACCTGGCGGTGTTGTAGTTGAGGCCGAGGCCGTCGAGCCTGGCCAGGATCAGGTCGCCCGGGGTGCCCGGGGCGGGCACGCTGCGGTGCCGGTGGGAGCCGATCACGACCGGGCGGGTGTCGTCGGACGCCTTGATGGCGGCGATGAGCCGGTCCGCCATGGCGAGACCCGAGGTGGAGGTGAACTCGGAGACCTCGTTGCCGATCGACCACATGAGAACCGCAGGGGAGTTTCGGGCGGCCAGCACCATCTCGGTGATGTCCTGGTCGGCCCACTCGTCGAAGAACCGACCGTAGTCGTAGCGGGTCTTGGGGCTCCGCCAGCAGTCGAAGGCCTCCACCATCATCACGATGCCGAGCTCCTCGCAGACCTGGATCATCTGCGGCGAGGGCGGGTTGTGCGAGGTGCGGAAGGCGTTGACGCCCATCGACTTCATGATGGTCATCTGCCGGCGGATCGCGTCGATGTCGACCGCGGCGCCGAGCGCACCGAGGTCGTGGTGGAGGTCGACGCCCTTGATCTTGTGATAGGTGCCGTTGAGGTGGAAGCCCTCGTCCGGGTCGAAGCGGAAGGTGCGGATGCCGAACGTGGTGCGGTAGGTGTCCGTGATCGTGCCGCCGACGCGCAGTTCGGTCTTCAGGGTGTAGCGGTGCGGGGCCTCGAAGTCCCACAACTTCGGGTCTGGGACGGTCAGTTCCTGGGTCGCGGTGGCCCGGTCGGTGACGGTGACCGTGGCGGACGTACGGGCGACGGTGCGGCCGCGGGGATCGACGATCCGTGACACGACCTCGACGTCCGCGCCGTCGTCGGACTCGTTCACCACCGAGGTCCGCACGCGGACGACGGCCCGGTCCTCGGTGATGTCCGGCGTCGTGACCTGGGTGCCCCAGCGCGCCACGTGCACCGGCTCGGTGACGACCAGGCGGGCCTCTCGGTAGATGCCGCTGCCCGAGTACCAGCGGCTGCTGGGCAGCCGGTTCTGCACCTTGACCGCGATGACGTTCTCGGTGCTGCCGTCGGCGTGCAGCAGGTCGGTGAGGTCGAAGGCGAAGCCGGTGTAGCCGTAGGGGTGGCGGCCGACCTCGGTGCCGTTGCAGTAGACGTACGAATCCATGTAGACGCCGTCGAACTCCACCGAGATCCGCTTCCCGGCGAGGGCGGGCGGCAGGGTGAAGGCGTGGCGGTACCAGCCGAGGCCGCCGGGGAAGAAGCCGGTGCCGCTGGTGGTGCCGTGCTGGGTGGTCGGGGCGAGCTCGATGCTCCAGTCGTGCGGCACCGCGAGCTCGCGCCAGCCCGAGTCGTCGTGGCCGGGCTCGGCGGCACCGGCGTACGCGCCGGTCGGGTCAGTGATCCCGCCCGGGTTGACCAGGGCGAAGCGCCACCCGTCGCGCAGCAGGACGGTGCGGCGGCCGGACGCTCCTCCCGCCGTCTCGGCGGCCCGCGCGGCCGGGGCGCCCAGCAAAGCTCCGGCCGCCGGTGCGGCCGCGGAGGCGAGCAGTAACGATCTTCGAGCGACTGTCATGGCGGCTCTCCCTCAGAACCCAGAAGTACTCACAACTGATCGCGAACAAACAGATTCTGACGGCGGGCCACACAGGCCCGTCAAGGGTGCGGGGAGGGCCTTGTGCCCCACGGCGGACAACGGCCGGTTTTCCCCCTTGACCGGGTGCCGCCGCGTGGCTCCACGGTTCCCGTCCGTGCAGGTCGCGGACGCACTAGGCTGGAGCCGAAGTGGCACGCCTGTTCACTGTGAGTGTGCGATGGAGTGGCGACGACGATGAGCCCGGAGTACCCGTTCGACGATGCCGCGACGGCCCGGGCGGTCGTCGACGACGACGGCACCCTGGTCGAGTGGAACGCCGGTGCCCAACGGCTGCTGGGATGGTCCGCCGCCGAGGTCGTGGGACACCCTGCCGAGCGGCTGCTGGCCGACGCGCGGGCGGGCCGGGCGGTCACGCCGGGCGACAACCGCCTGCACGGCACCCTCACGCTGCGGCATCGTGACGGCGGCGCCGTATCCGTGTGGGTGCTCGCCCACCGGGTGCGGCCGGACGGCGCCGGTCCCGGCCACTGGCTCGTGGTCACGCCGCTCGATGAGGACGGTCCGCCGTCGCCCGACGATCCGCTGGAGAGCGTCGGGCTCCTCCAGTCGCCCTGCGCCATCGCGATCTATGACGAGCGGCTCCGGCTGCGCAGGATCAACGACGTCATGGCGGACGTCCTCGGGCTCTCCGAGGAGCGGGTGCGCGGGCTGCGGGCGCCCGAGCTGAGCGGCCGGCCGCAGAGCACGGACATCGAGCGGCACCTCCTCCGGGTGCTCACCACCGGCCGGGACCAGGACGTCCGGGCGTACATCCCGATCGGCGGCGACCGGATGTACGCCTGGCTGGCCCGCATGGCCCCGGTCACCGACGAGAAGGGACGGGTGCGCGGCGTCACGGTCGCCGCCCACGACTTCACCGAGCAGTACCTGGCCCGCGAGCGACTGCAGATCGTGAACGAGGCGAGTGTCCGCATCGGCACCACCCTCGACGTCACCCGGACCGCCCAGGAGCTGGCGGACGTCTGTGTCCCCGCCCTCGCCGACTTCGTCAGCGTCGACCTGCTGGACCCCCCGGAGCACGGAGGCGAACCCGCCGCCGGGCGGCTGACCGCCCCGATCAGCATGCGCCGGGCCGCCCACCGGTCCATCGACGAGGGCACCCCCGAGACCGTCGTCAAGCCAGGGCACGTGGACGTGTACCCCGCCTCGTCGCCGCAGGCCGACTCCCTGCTCGTGGGCCACACGATTGTGGCGTCGACGTCGACCGGCGACCTCGCGGAGTGGCTCTCCTGGGACCAGGGGCGCGGCGAACGGATCAAGGAGCAAGGCATCCACACGACGATGTCCGTGCCGATCCAGGCCCGCGGCACCACACTCGGCGTCGCCGTCCTCACCCGGTTCCGGAATCCCGAGCCGTACACCCCCGACGACGTGCTGCTGGCCGAGGAGGTCACGGCCCGCGCCGCCGTCTGCATCGACAACGCGCGCCGCTACTCCCGCGAACGCGAGACCGCCCTCGCCCTGCAGCGCAGCCTGCTGCCCCGGTCGCTGCCGCGCACCGCCGCCCTCGAAGGGGCCTCCCGCTACCTTCCGGCGGCGCGCTCCGGGGTGGGCGGCGACTGGTTCGACGTGATCCCGCTGTCCGGGATGCGGGTCGCGATGGTCGTCGGGGACGTCGTCGGCCACGGCATCCAGGCCTCGGCCACCATGGGCCGGCTGCGCACCGCCGTGCGCACCCTGGCCGACATCGACCTGGCTCCGGACGAGCTGCTGACCCACCTCGACGACCTGGTCGTACGGCTGTCCGCGGAGGCCGGCGGCGAGGGCAGCCCCGGTGAGGTCGGCGCCACCTGTCTGTACGCGGTGTACGACCCGGTGACCCGGCGCTGCACGCTGGCCCGGGCCGGGCATCCCTCGCCGGTCATGCTCCCGCCCGGCGGCACGCCCCAGCAGGTCGAGCTGCCGGCCGGGCCGCCGCTGGGTCTCGGCGGGCTGCCGTTCGAGTCCGCCGAGCTCGAACTGCGCGAGGGCACCGTGCTGGGGTTCTACACCGACGGTCTGATCGAGAGCCGCGAGCGGGACGTGGACGCCGGGCACGCGCTGCTCTGCGAGGCGCTGTCGGCGTACTCCGGGTCCCTCGACGAGACCTGCGACCGGATCCTGCACACCCTGCTTCCGGCGGGCGGCGCCGCGGACGACGTGGCCCTGCTGCTGGCCCGCACTCAGGGGCTGCCCGCGTCGCGGGTCGCGACCTGGGACATCCCGGCAGACCCGGCGCTCGTCGCCCCGATCCGCAAGCAGGTCGTCGAGCAGCTCGCCGCGTGGGAGGTGAGCGAGGTGTCGTTCACGGCGGAGCTGGTGGTGAGCGAGCTGGTCACCAACGCCATCCGGTACGGCGCCCACCCCATACGGCTGCGGCTGATCCACGACGCGGCCACGCTGATCTGCGAGGCGTCCGACGGCAGCCACACGGCACCGCATCTGCGCCGCGCCAAGACGTGGGACGAGGGCGGCCGCGGGCTGCTCCTGGTCGCCCAGCTCACCCAGCGCTGGGGCAGCAGACACACGGCGGACGGCAAGACGATCTGGGCGGAGATCGGGCTCCTGGACGAGGCGTGAGTACATCCCGGGAAGCGGGGACGCGTGACAGGCATGGCATGTGCATCCGCGGCCCGGGCCTTACGCCGCACGACTCCCCTTGTGAGCGTCGCCGCGCTGGTGGCACTGCTGGCCGCCTGTGACGGCGGGGGCGGCTCGGCGAGCAGTGCGCAGACACCGGTCGGCACGAGCAGCCCTGCGACCGAGTCGGCCGCCACCGGCACCCGCTGCCGCACCTCCGAACTGCGCGCCTCCGTCTGGTGACGCCGCCGGACGAGCGGGACCCCCTGAAGGTGAGGTGGACGGCCCGTGAGGTGCCCGTTTCCGGGAACTGGGTGTTCCTGACGGTGCTGCGGGCAGGCACCGGCGCCTGAACCCAGGAACCGCAGGGGTCGTCCTGCTGACGCCTGTCAGCGACGGCCGCCGCCGCCATAGCCGTAGCCGTAGCCGCCGTTGTAACCGGGCCAACCGCCCTGGCCGTAATCCCCGTTCCACGAGCAGCCGTACGAGTAGGGGGAGCAGGTTGCGCCGCCGGGGTACGGGCTCGTCGGCGTCGGGGTCGGCCGCGGGGTGGACGGGGTGGCGGTCGGCGTCGGTGTCGGCGTCTTCGCCTGCTTGGGGGTGGGCGTGGGTTTCGGTGCGGCGGGGGTCTCCGCGTCCCAGTTGACGACCTCCATCTGGAGTTCGGTCTTCGAGGTGTCGACGACCCAGCGCTGGTCCTCATTGGCGTCGCGGGTCTTGAGGACCAGCGCGCCCGAGCCGTCGGTGGCGGCGGGGGTGAGGGCGAGTTCCTGGTTGAAGCGCGGTACGAGGGTGCCCTGGAGGGTGAAGTCGTAGCGGATGTTCTTGGTGTCCGGGTGGGTCGTGCCCGTGCAGGGGGCCAGCCGGACCGAGTACCCGAGGTGGGAGTCGAGGCAGAGGCCGAGGTCCTCGCCGTTGCGCACGAGTCCGTCGGTCTCGTACGACCACTGCTGGCCGGGCGCCGAGGAGCAGGTGGTGAGCTCGGTCTCGGCGCCCTCGACGGCCTTTCCGCCGACGATGCCGACGCACAGGCCGGAGCCGAGGTTGTGCAGCCGTCCGCGCAGGGTGCCCTTGGCGGCCTCTTCGGCCCCGGCCCAGGAGGGGTTACTGGTCGACGTGCCCCGGTCGGAGCCGGGCGCCTCGGAGGGGCGGTCGTCGGCGGCCGGGTTCGTGCCGTCGCCGTTGCCGAGGGTGGACCACAGGACCAGCGGGAGGACGATCAGGCCGCTGACGGTCATGATGGCCGCGGTGAGGTTGCGGCGGCGGGGACGGGGGCGGCGGGCGGCCTTGTGGGCCGAGCGGCGGGAGGCGGTACGGGAGCCACCGGGAGTGGCGTGGGTGCGGCGACCGGTGCGGGGGCCGGGGACGCCGGCCGCGTCTCCGGCGGTGGGAGCGCCGTCCGCGGGCGTGGCCGCGGCGCCGAAGGCATCTCCCTCGGTGAAGAAGGGCTCCCCCACGGGGGCGAAGGCCTCGCCTCCGGCGCCGTATGCGCCAACCACGGGAGCGAACGCCTCACTCCCGGCAGGGAATGCCCCCGCCGCAGGAACGAACGCCTCACTCCCGGCGGGAAATGCCCCCGCCGCAGGAACGAACGCCTCACTCCCGGCGGGAAATGCCCCATCCACAGGAGCCAAGGCCCCTCCCCCGGCAGGAAAAGCCTCAGCCGCAGGAGCGGACGCCTCGCCCTCCGCGAAGAAGGACTCGCCCGCGATGACGGGTGGCGGCACCGCCTCGTGCTCGGCGGTGGTGCCCGCCGCGGCCTCCTCGGTCTGCGCGGCTCTCGACTCGACGTAGGCACGCGCACCCCAGCCGAGCACCGCTTCGGCCAGGGCGAGGCCGAGCCCCGCGTTGAACTGGCTCAGTTGCTCGGCGGTCTGATGGCAGTGCCGGCACCGGTCCAGGTGCTCGCGCAGGTCGGGGTCGACGTCGACGCCGCCGCGCCGGTAGGTGACGTCCAGCATCCGTGCGAAGCGCCCGCACTCCTGCTCGGGGGCGAGCTCGCGGTGCAACTGGAGGGACTCCTCGCGCAACCTCTCGCGGGCGCGCTCCAGTTCAATGCGGGCGTCCTCCTCGCACAGGCCGAGCAACCCGGCGGGAATCTCCAGCGGCTCGGCCTCCACCTCGCTGTGCCACAGCACGCAACGGGCCGACTGGGGCAGCCGCTGGAACGCACCGGACAGCAGACGCCGGTCCGCGGGCGGCAGCAGCCGGGCGGCGAGCCGCTCCCCCTCGCCGGCCTCGGATCTCAGCTCGGGGTGGAGCTGCTCCCGTCTGCGGTCGGTGTCCCATTCCGCCACGATCCGGCGCACGGTGACGAGCAGATGGGGGCGCCACGCGGCGCTCGGCCCGGTCTGCCGGAGGGACTCACCGAAGAGCCTGGTGAACGCCGCGGTGGTGAGCATTCCCGCGGAACGGGCGTCGTCGGTACACAGCCGCGCGTAGGCAAAGCCCGCTTCCCAGTGCCGGTCGAGGAGTTCACCCACCGGGTGCAGCGCCGGCGACGCGCCCGTCCACTTCTTGAGTTCGGCGCTCAGTTGTGCGTCCGTCACGCCGAAGAGGCGGGCACTGCTTGGGGAATTCGACAGGCCTGCGTCGTGCACAGCGGCATTCCTCCCGAGGGCATGCGGCACCAAAAGTCCATACCAAGAGGTATGTAGCGGGGATTGAGCTCACCAACTTTCGCCCGGCGCGGCTCTTTTGGAGCAGGGGACGCATGGGGAGCGTGCACACCTTTGCACAGGTCAGCGAGACGGAACAAGTGATACCGCAGTTTTGTGCATTGCGTACCCAGAGATCCATTTTGACGAATCGTCAATGCGGGCCGGGGATCAATGCCGCCGTATCGTTACGGCAATTGGAAACCGTATTCACCTGACTCGTCGGCGCTCCCCGCGGCAACCATTGAACGGCCACCCCACCGCACCTCCGGTGGGTCTCGTCGACTCACTCTCCAACCATTGAACCGCTCTTCCGGTAGGCACCGGGCGGTATCCCGAAGCGCTCGCGGAACACCCGGTTGAAGTGGAAGGGGCTGGCGAAACCGGAGGCGAAGGACACACGTTCCACGGACAGATCGGTCCCCTCCAGCAGCCGTGCGGCATGCCGCAGCCGCGCCTCGCGCAGCGCCCGCATCGGTGACTGACCGAGCTGTTGCGTGAACAGGTGGGCGAACCGCGAGGGCGACAGGGCGACGTGCGCGGCGAGCGAGCGGACGGTGTGCGGCGCGCCCGGGTCAGCGGCGATCAGCTCTTCGGCCCGGCGCACCCGGTCGTCCGCACCGGGCCGGGGCGATGGCATCCGCGCGGTGACGGCGGCGAGCAGGAGGGCCTCCTCCAGTGCGCACAGAGCGAGTTCACGGGCGGCGGTGCCGTGCGCCACGGCGACCGCGTCGTCCCCGGGCGCGACGGCGGGCGGCGCCTCAGTGCCGGTCCAGCGGGCATCGGCGAGCATCCGGCGGAACGCCGCCTCGACGCGGCCGCGCACCGCGTCCGGCGTCGGCGCGACGACGTACATCCCGCCCCCGGCGTCGTACGGGCGCAGCCAGGCCTGCCACGACGGCCGGGCCTGGCAGTGCGCCCACCAGAACCGCCAGTGCGGTACGCCCGGTTCGACACCGTAGGAATGCGGAACGCCCGGGCCGAGCACCACCAGGTCCCCCGCCGCGGCCCGGACCTCGGCCCCGCCGTGCCGCAGTCTGCCCTGACCGCCGGTCGTCCAGGTGAACAGCCAACTGTCCGCGCCGTGCGGCCGGTTGATGCCGTAGCCCTGCGGCTGGTCGAAGTGGCCGGCCACCACCAGGCCCGGCGGCGGTGCGGGATCGCCGGCGGCAGCAGTCCCGGGCAATCCGTCAGCACGCACGGTCATCCTCCTGGCATGGGTGGGGGCCTAGCTTGGCGGGCGAAGGACATCCGACCGAGGAGTGCACGCATGACAGCCATGGACATCGGCGCCGCCGGCGCTCCCATCCTGCCCGAGGCCGGGCGCCGCCAGTTCGAGGGGGAGGGCTTCACTGTCGTACGCGGGCTGTTCGGGTACGACGAGATCGAGCGGCTGTGCGCGGAGTTCGCGGCGCTGCGTGCGGCGGGGCCGGTGCGCGGGCATTTCGAGCCGCGGGCGGACTCCGGCGACCCGCTGCACACCTACCCGAGGGTGATGCAGCCGCACGAGATCAACGAGCTGTCCCTGAGTGTGCTCCTCGACCCGCGGCTGCGCGCTGTGCTGGAGGTGCTGCTCGGGGAGGAAGTGCTGGCCGCGCAGAGCATGTTCTACTTCAAGCCGCCGGGGGCCCGGGGGCAGGCGCTGCACCAGGACAACTTCTATCTGCGGGTCGAGCCGGGTACGTGTGTGGCGGCGTGGATCGCCTGCGATGTGATCGACCGGGAGAACGGTGGTCTTGAGGTCGTGCCCGGTACGCATGCGATGGATCTGTTCTGTCCTGAGGTGGCCGATGCGGAGGTGTCGTTCGCGCGGGAGTATGTGCCGCCGCCGGACGGGCTCGCGGCTGTGCCCGTCGATATGCGGCCGGGGGACGTGCTGTTCTTCAACGGGAGTCTGGTGCATGGGTCGCAGCCGAACGGGTCGGTTGAGCGGTTCCGGCGTTCGTTCATCGGGCACTATGCGGGGTCTTCGGCCGAGCGCATCGGGAGGTACTACCGGACTGTGTCGATGCGTGGGGAGCGGGTGCGGTTGGCCGAGAGTGAGGGGGCTGGGCCGTGCGGTACGGAGTTTGAACCGCACGGGCCGCACTAGGGGGTGTTTCGGCTGTGGGTCGTTCGTGGCTGGTCGCGCCCACGCGGCGGAGCCGCACATCGACTCAGCCCCAGCCCCGCGCCCCGTCCCGCTCCTGAGCGGCGGTGATCAGCTTGCTGACGTCCGCGGCGATCCCGGCGGCGCAGACGACGTAGAGGAAGGGCGTGCCCTTCGACCAGGTCGCCCAGGTGGTGGACCGTTCGCAGCCGGCCGCGAAGAAGCTCGCCAGCCGGGCCCGGCTCAAGGTCCGGGGCGCTCCCGCGGTCCCGGGGGCCGAACTCGACCGGCATCGGAGGGTCGTCGAGGCGTTCCTCGCCGCCGCGCGGGGCGGCGACCTCGGCGCACTGCTCGACGTGCTGGCGCCGGACGCCGTACGCCGTACGCCGTGCCGATCCTGCCGCCCGGGGTGCCGCGGGAGCTGCGGGGTGCCCGGGCGGTGGCGGAGGGCACGGTGCTGCTGCGCGACCGGGCCCGGCGCGCCGCGGCGGCCCTCGTCGACGGCGACGTCGGAGTCGTCGTCGCCCCGCGCGGTCGGCTGCTGTTCGCCCTCAGGGTGACCGTCGAGGGCGAACGGATCACGTCGTACGAGGTGATCGCCGACCCGGACCGGCTGCGCCGGCTCGACGTGGCCGTGCTCGAACTGCCCGGCCTCACCCCGCCGTCTCGGACACCGTGATCGCGCCGACCGGGCAGGCCCTCGCCGCCTCCCGGACCATCGGGTCGCCGGTGCCGTCCTCGCCGCCGGGTTGCAGGGTGCTGAAGCCGTCGTCGTCCTGGGTGAAGACGTCCGGGGCGGCCAGGGCGCACTGGCCGGCGCCGATGCAGAGGTCCTTGTCGATGTCGATGTGCATGACCGGATCCTCTTACCAGGTCACGGGGAGTTCCAGCATCCCCTGGATCGTGTCGCCGGGCTTGAAGGGGATCTCGTCGGGCGGCGCCGCGAGACGCAGGGCGGGCAGCCGGTCGAAGAGGGCGCGCAGGGCGATCTCCATCTCGGCGCGGGCCAGGTTCTGGCCGAGGCACTGGTGGATGCCGAAACCGAACGCGACATGGTGGCGGGCCGAGCGGGTCCAGTCCAGGGTGTCGGGGGCCGGGTAGACGGCCTCGTCGCGGTTGATGACCGACGTCGAGAAGAGCACCCCGTCACCGGCCCGGATCGTCGTCCCGGCCGCGTCGATGTCCTCCAGGGCCAGCCGCAGCAGGCCGTCCGCGATGGACAGCATCCGCATGAGCTCCTCGACCGCGGCGGGCATCAGCGTCGGGTCGGCGCGCAACTCGGCCAGGCGGTCGGGGTGTTGGAGGAGGGTGAAGGTGCCGAGCGAGATCATGTTGGCGGTGGTCTCGTGGCCCGCGACGAGGAGGATGATCGCGAGGGCGATCAGCTCCGGGCGGTCCATCGTGCCCTCGCGCAGCTGCTCGTGGACGAGTTGGTCGAGGACGCCGTCGCCGGGATCCCGCTGCTTCTCCTTGCGGTCGATCAACTCGTGGAAGTATGCCTCCAGTTGGTCGCGGGCGTCCTCGATGTCGGCGGCCTTCGGGCCGCGCAGCAGCCGGCGTGACTGCGCCTCGAAGAAGTCGTGGTCGGCGTACGGGACACCGAGCAGCGCGCAGATCACCATCGACGGCACGGGCAGCGCGAAGGCGCTCACCAGCTCGGCGGGCGGCCCCTGCGCGATCATCGCGTCGAGCCGCTCGTCCACGATCCGCTGGATCTCGGGGCGCAGTTCCACGGCGCGTTTGAGGGTGAAGCTGGGCACCATCATCCGCCGCTGGACCCGGTGTTCGGGGTCGTCGACGCCCAGCAGGGCCGTCCTGCGGTTGCGGACCGCCTCGAAGCGCGCGGTGGGTGCGGGGAATCCGGGGCGGGTGCGGTCGGTCGACAGGCGCGGGTCGGCCAGCAGGGTGCGGGCCAGGGCGTGGCCGGTGACCAGCCAGGCCGGGCGGCCGTCGTAGAGCGTGATCCGGGACAGGGGGCGCTCGTCACGCAACGGGTCGTAGGCGGCGGGCGGGTGGTAGGGACAGGTCCGGTCCTGGGGGAAGGCGACGGTGTGCGGTTCCGTCATGGGAGACCTCGCAGACGAAGAGTGCGTCGTGCCGATCTTCAGTAGATGCCCCGGGCATCTAGTGAGGCCACGTCAAGTTCGGCCAGATCGGCTACGGCGGCAATCTGGCCGGGGATGGTCGCCCCGCCCCGCGTGTCGGTGGGCCCCCGGAGGAAATCGGCTTGTGGGCGCGGCTTCCGTACCCCAGAATCCGGCCATGCCTACGATCTCCCTCCCCCTGCCGCTGACCGTCACCGCCGTTCGTCCGGTGCGGTTCCAGCAGCAGCCCGGCCGACGGTGGAGGCCGACGCTTCCCACGTCGTGACGGCCGCGCTCGTCGCGGGACTGCTCGCGGGCTACGGCATCGCCGTGCCCGTCGGCGCGGTCGCGACCTACCTCGTCTCCCTGACCGCCCGGACGTCCCTGCGCACCGGTGTCTGCGCCGCGCTGGGCGTCGCGACCGCCGACGGGCTCTACGCCCTCTTGGCCACGGTCGGCGGCGCCGCGCTCGCCGCCGCGCTGCAGCCGCTCCTGGGGCCCCTGCGCTGGGCCTCCGCCCTGGTCCTGGTGGCGCTTGCGATACGCGGCGCCGTCACCGCCGTACGGCAGTACCGCCGCCACCGGCTCGCCACCCGCACCACGCCACCTCCGCCGAGCCCCGCCCGCGCCTACCTGTCGCTGCTCGGCATCACCCTCCTCAACCCCACCACCGTGATCTACTTCGCGGCCCTGGTCCTCGGCACCCGTGCCACGGTCGCCCTACCGGCCCTGGAACAAGGGGTGTTCGTCCTGGCGGCGTTCACCGCGTCCGCGAGCTGGCAGCTGTCACTGGCCGGCGGCGGGGCGTTGCTGGGACAGGCACTGACGGGTGATCGGGGGCGGCTGGTGACGGCGCTGGTGTCGAGTGCGGTGATCCTGGCGTTGGCGGGGGGGATGCTGCTGTAGCCGTCGTGGGTGTCCGGTCCGCTACGCGAAGGCCCGGGCGACGGCGAGGTCGTCCTCGTACACGTGATGGCGGACGACCCGACCGGCCTCGACGGTGAGGTGCAGGGCGAACCTGGCGCGATACGGGCGTCCGGTGGCGGCGGCCGTCTGCCGGATCTCGCCCAGCACCACGGCGTCGGTGCCGTCGACCAGGATCCGCTCGACCTGCGTGGCCGCCGCTCCGGGCACGTGGTGCGCGGCCAGCTCCCGGTAGTGGGCGGCCACGTCGGCCCGGCCGGAGCGGTGGCGGATCCAGGGGGTGGCGGTGCGGCCGTGCTCGTCCTCGGGCCAGTTCAGCTTCCAGTCGGCGTCGTCGGCGTACAGCTCGGCGATGTGCTCGGGGTCGCCCCGGCCGATCCTGCGCAGCAGCTCCTCGACCACGGCGCGGGTCGTCGTGTCGGTGGTCACGGTCATGGCGGTCCTCTCCGTCGGCACCGGCGGCTGTCGTACGACGCCGACTCTGCCCGACCGGCCGGGTGAGGTCGATTACCCGTCGGGTAAGCGTGAGGGGGCGGCGGAGATGCGAGGGGGGTGGATGAATCCTGAACGGACCGGTGTTGAAGGATGGAGCAGTCAGCACCCGTACACGACGATGGGACCGATGCCATGCCTCTCGAGGGCGAGTACGAACCCAGCCCCACCCAGTGGGTACGTGAGCAGGTGGAGTTGTACGAGAGCTCCGGCGGAACGCAGGGCACGACCCTGATGGACACGGGTATGCCCGTCATCCTGCTGACCACCCGGGGCGCCAAGAGCGGCAAGATCCGCAAGACGCCGCTGATGCGTGTCGAGCACGAGGGACGGTACGCGGCGGTCGCCTCCCTGGGCGGGGCGCCCCAGCACCCGGTCTGGTACCACAACGTCAAGTCCGATCCCCGGGTGGAGCTCCAGGACGGGCCGGTGAAGCGGGACATGAAGGCCCGTGAGGTCACCGGCGCGGAGAAGGCCGAGTGGTGGGAACGCGCCGTCGCCGCGTACCCGCCGTACACGGAGTACCAGGAGAAGACGGACCGCGTGATCCCGGTCTTCGTGCTGGAGCCGACCGACAGCGAGTGACGGGTGGGCAGGGGTTGTCACGGGCCCGGGAAAGTTCTTGGTTCCGGGACGCATGAACCCCTGTTCGCCGGGCACCCGTGCGTCAGGCCCCGCCGCGCTCCCCCGTCGCGGCGGGGCTTTCCCGTGCCGCGGGCGCCGGCCGGTCGGTGATGTCAAGGAAGACCGGGTCGGCCTCCGGGATCGCGCCGTCGATGGACCGCTTGATCCGGTCGGCGACCTCCTCGACGCGTTCGCTGTCAGACCGGGCACCGGGTCGACGCGGGCCGCCACCAGTGTCGTCTCCAGCCCCGTCTTCATGGTGGTGCATTCAATATGCGGCTACCGCCGCGTGGCGCCTCCACGCTGTCGATCTCCGGCTGCGCCTCGAGCAGCGCCCGGATCCGGCCGCTGACCTCCGGGTCGGTGGCCTCCCCGATCAGCCGGTCGCGTGCCTCACGGCCCAGCCGGTAGGCGACGTACCCGAGCAGCGCACCGATCGCGAGCGAGGCGGCCGCCTCCCTCCCGACCTGCCCGGTACCCATGTGCAGCCCCCATCCCGGCGAGCGCCAGGGTCAGCCGAGCACCGCGATGCTGTCCTCGGCGACGACGGTACGCAGCGCGGGATCACGCGGTCCCGCCGCGGCGCCGCCCTGATTGCGCATCTGGTGCAGCGCCCGCAGTAGTGAGGCCCCCTCCGCGACGAGGGCGACGCCGAGCACGATCATGCCCGCCACATAGCCGTCCAAGTCCTCCTCCGCGCCGTTGCGCGGCGCCTCGAAGCCCTGGAAGAACGAGAAGCAGCCGCCCATCACGAAGATCCCGACGGCGGCGAGCAGCGACCGCGCGACGAGGCCGCCGACCGCCTCGGCGACCGCGATCAACAGGTTCGCCACGAGCGCCACCAGGACGGTGACCCGCGTCCTGCGGTCGGCCTTCCGCCTGGAGGATCGCCTGCTCATCTACGCCGACTGCCCCGGTCGGCGCGGCTCACACCGTGCGGTCGGCGGAAATCGGGGAACCCGGTAGAACAGCCAGTACAGCCGGTGCGGCACAGCTGTGACTCAGGGAGGAGCGGTCATGAGCGTCGGGGGCAACGAGTCGTACGGCCGGAAGGCGTTCAAGCGGTCCAAGGCGCACTTCGCCGACCGGATCACCGCGGACGGCCGGGACGGCCGGCCGGTGGCGAGCGGCCGCTACCGGCTGGTGGTGAGCCGCGCCTGCCCGTGGGCGAGCCGTGCGCTGGTCTCCCGGCGGCTGCTCGGTCTGGAGGACGCCCTGTCGCTGGCCGTGGCCGATCCGATCCAGGACGACCGCAGCTGGCGCTTCACCCTGGACCCCGACGGCCGGGACCCGGTGCTCGGCATCCGCTACCTCAGCGAGGCCTACGACCGGCGGGAGACCGGTTACCCCGGCGGTGTGAGCGTCCCCGCGATCGTGGACGTACCCAGCGGCAAGCTGGTCACCAACGACTATCAGCAGATCACCCTCGACCTGGCCACCGAGTGGTCCGGCCTGCACCGGGAGGGGGCGCCGGATCTGTACCCGGAGGCGCTGCGCGACGAGATCGACACGGTGATGGCGGACGTGTACGAGGACGTCAACAACGGTGTGTACCGGGCCGGGTTCGCCACGGACCAGGAGGAGTACGAGGGCGCCTGCGCGGCCGTGTTCCGGCGGCTGGAGCTGCTGGCGGTGCGGCTGTCCGGGCAACGGTATCTGGTCGGCGACACGATCACCGAGGCGGACATCCGGCTGTTCACCACGCTGGTGCGCTTCGACGCCGTGTACCACGGCCACTTCAAGTGCAACCGCTGGAAGTTGACGGAGCAACAGGTGCTGTGGGCGTACGTCCGCGACCTCTACCAGACGCCCGGTTTCGGTGACACTGTCGACTTCGACCACATCAAACGGCACTACTACCAGGTGCACAGCGGTATCAACCCGACCGGCATCGTGCCCCACGGGCCGGATCTGTCCGGCTGGCTGACGCCGCACCACCGGGAGGAGCTCGGCGGCAGGCCGTTCGGGGACGGGACACCGCCCGGGCCGGTGCCCGCGGCCGAGGAGGTGCCGGCGCGCGGGCGGCCCTGACCGACGAAGGAGGCACCCACGTGGCCAGGAACAAGAAGAAGACGAAGCTGAAGCTCCCGCTCGCCTACAAGCCCCTCGGGTTCGCGCTGGGCTGGGCGAGCGGGGCGCTGGCGGGACTCGCCTTCCGCAAGGCCTGGATGGCGATCCGGCACGAGGAGGACGCACCCGACGCGCTGGACCGCGACCGCGGGTGGGGAGAGATCCTGCTGGCGGCCGCGGTCCAGGGCGCCCTCTTCGCGGTGGCCCGCAGCGTGGCGGACCGCACGGGCGCGAAGGCCGTCGAGCGGTCGACCGGTGTGTGGCCGGTGAGTGACAAGGGGGGCCGGGACTGAGGCGCGCCTGCTTCCGGCCCCGGTCGGGGTCGCCGGGCGGCGTCGCCGGTCGGGGTCGCCGGGCGGCGTCGCCGGTCGGGGTCGCCGGTCGGGGCCGCCGGTCGGGGTCGCCGGTCGGGGCCGCCGGTCGGGGTCGCCGGTCGGGGTCGCCGGTCGGGGTCGCCGGTCGGGGTCGGTCACCGTTTCCCTATGGACGGACGGACCCGCGCTCGAACGCCGCCAGATGCCTCTCCGAGGCGGCGAGCAGGTGGGTGTACACCTGGCGGGCGTCCGAGGCCGTGAGTCCGGACATCGCCTTGGTCAGCGCGGTGATGCCGTCGGTCTCGACCGTGCACCCCGCCTTCAGAGCCGCGTCCAGGCTGTCCTCTCCCTGCCTCAGCATCCGGTCGTAGATGGCTTGGACGGCCGTGTCGGCGAACTCCCCTGCCGACTGCCCGGCGGTCGGGTCGGTGACGTCGTAACCGTGGTCCGGGTCGCGGCCACCGCCCGCGCGCTCGCCGCCGGAGACCGCGGCGCCCGCGCCCGGATCGACGCCCCGGGCGAACTGGGCGACCTCGCCCGCGCCTTCGACGCCATGGCCGACGACGTCACCCACACCGAGCAGGCGCGCCACCGGCTCGCCGCCGACATCGCCCACGAACTGCGCACTCCGCTCGCGGCGTTGCAGGCCGTGCTCGAGGAGCTGCGCGACGGCTACGCCGACCCCGCCCCGGACCGGCTGGCCGCCCTCCACGACCAGACCCTGCGGCTGGGCCGCGTCGGCGGCGACCTCGGCGTCTGGCGGACGCCGAATCGGCCCGGCTGTCCCTCCACCCTGCCGAGGTGGAACTGACCGCCCTGGTCCGTGCCGCCGTGGCCGACGGCGAGGCCGAACTGCGCACCGCCGGTCTGACCGTACGCACGCGCACGGGCTCCGCTCCCCTGGCGGTGTACGCCGACGCCGACCGCCTGCACCATGCGCTGGGCAACCTCCTCAGCAACACCGCACGCCACTGCCGCCCCGGCGACACCGTCACCGTGACCGCTTCCGCCACCACCGGCGAGGCACTCGTCGAGGGGGGGCCGACACCGGTCCGGGTATCCCCGCCGATGGGCTCACCCATGTCTTCGACCGGCTGTGGCGCGGCACCCGCGCCCGCGTGACCGGCGGACTCGGGACCAGGTGGCGGAACGCGGATCACCCTCCGCCTGTCGAGGGCCGGCACACGGTGCTCGGGAACACTCCGCGGAGCCGGGGCGGCGCCGGACGTTGCCTCGCGGGCAAATACCCCCTGGGGTATTTGACGCACCTCTCGGAGCCGCCGTACTCTCGCCAGCAGGAAACCCCCCGGGGTATTTGAGGGGGCAACGAAGTGCTCGCGAAGTGACACAGGAGCAGATGAACTCCCTCGACACCGACGAGCACACGGCCTGACCCCCGTCCGGTACCCGCACACCGGCCCTTCAGGAAGGAGCTCCGCCTTGGCCGCCACCCCTTCACCCTCCGACGCTCCGATCTCCGGCCGCCACCGCGTCGCCGTCGTCGGCGGCGGCAGCGCCGGAATCAGCGTCGCCGCCCGCCTGCGCCGCGCCGGCGTCACCGACATCACCTTGATCGAACCGTCCGACACCCACTGGTACCAGCCCTTGTGGACCCTGGTCGGCGGCGGCCAGGCACCCCTGCGCAGTTCCCGTCGCCCCGAGGGATCCGTGATACCCGACGGCGTGCGCTGGATCCGGCGGCGCGCTCTGGCCGTCGACGCCGGCGCCCGTACGGTGACGCTCTCCGGCGGCGACGAGATCACGTACGACCATCTGGTCATGGCACCGGGACTGCAACTCGACTGGGGTGGCGTGCCGGGCCTGGCCGAAGCCGTCGGCCACGACCGGGTGAGCAGCAACTACGCACCCGAGTACGCCCCGCGCACCTGGGAGCTGATCAGGGCGATGCGCTCCGGCACCGCCGTCTTCACCCACCCGGCCGGCCCGCTCAAGTGCGGCGGCGCCCCACAGAAGATCGCCTACCTGGCCGCCGACCACTGGCGCAGACAGAAGGTCCTCGACCGGATCCGTGTCATCCTCGTCATCCCCGATCCGGCCCTGTTCAAGGTGCCCGCCTGGTCGCAGGTCCTGGAGAAGGTGGCCACCCGCTACGGCATCGAGGTGCGCCTGCGCTCGGAGATGACCTCCGTCGACGGCGACCGCCGCGAGCTGACGATCGCGGACCACACGAACGGCACGAAGGAGACCGTCTCCTACGACCTGCTGCACGCCGTTCCGCCGCAGAGCGCACCCGACTGGGTCAAGGCGAGCCCGCTCGCCGACCCCGCGAGCCCCCAGGGCTTCATCGCCGCCGACCGGCACACCCTCCAACACCCGCACCACGACAACGTCTTCGCGGTCGGCGACGTGGCGAACCTGCCCACCTCGAAGACCGGCGCGGCCGTGCGCAAGCAGGCACCGGTGGCGGCCGGCAACCTGCTCGACGTGATGGACGGCCGGTCCCCGTCGCACCGCTACGACGGCTACACGTCCTGCCCACTGGTGACCGCCCGGGACCGGATGCTGCTCGCCGAGTTCGACTACGACCTGCGTCCCACGCCCACCTTCCCGCTGATCGACACGTTCAAGGAGCGGCGGGACATGTGGGTGTTCAAGCGGTACGCGCTGCCGCCGGTGTACTGGCACGGCATGCTCACCGGCCGTCTCTGACCGGTCGGCCCGGGCGTCCCCCGACCCGGGCCCGCCATCCCCACGCCCCGAACCGGGGCGGACCAGGCCCTTTCATATACCCCCTCGGGTATCAGACGGAACCCCATTCACTTCCGACACGGAGGTCGTCCGAAGATGTTCTTCGCCCAGTACTACCTCGACTGCCTCTCCCAGGCGTCGTACCTGATCGCCGACGAGACCACCGGCAGGGCCGTGGTCGTCGACCCGCGCCGTGACGTCTCCGAATACCTCACCGACGCCGAGACGCACGGTTTCACCATCGAGGCCGTCCTCAACACCCACTTCCACGCCGACTTCCTCGCCGGCCATCTGGAGCTGGCCGACCGCACCGGCGCCTGGATCGGCTACGGCCGGCGCGCCGAGGCCGAGTACCCCATCCGCAAGCTGACCGACGGCGAACGCATCAGCCTCGGCGACGTCCAGCTGCACGTCCTCGAAACCCCGGGCCACACCCCGGAGTCGATCAGCATCCTGGTCCACGAGCACGCCGACGACACCGTCCCCTACGGCGTCCTCACGGGCGACGCGCTGTTCATCGGCGACGTGGGCCGCCCCGACCTCCTCGCCTCGCTCGGCGCCACCGCCGACGAACTCGGCCGCATGCTCTACGACAGCGTCCAGAACAAGCTCATGGCCCTGCCCGACGCGGTCCGCGTCTTCCCCGCGCACGGCGCCGGATCCGCCTGCGGCAAGAACCTCTCCACCCAGCGCCAGTCCACCATCGGCGAGCAACGCGCCACCAACTACGCCTGTCGGCCCATGGCCGAGGAGAGGTTCGTCGAGCTGGTCACCGCGGGACAGCCGTCCGCGCCCGCCTACTTCGTCTACGACGCCATCCTCAACCGCAAGGAGCACGGCCTGTTCGACGCGGCCGCCGCGCCGCGACCGCTGTCCACCGAGGAGTTCCTGGCGCACCGCGCGGCCGGTGCGGTCGTCGTCGACGCCCGCTCCCCGCAGGACTTCGCGGCCGGCCACCTGCGCGGCTCGGTCAACGTCCCCGCCGACGGACGCTTCGCCGAACAGGCCGGCATGGTCGTCTCCCCCGAGCAGGAAGTCGTCGTGGTCGCGCCCCAGGACCGCGAGGAGGAGATCGTCACCCGGCTCGCGCGGATCGGCTTCGACAAGGTCGGCGGGTACCTGCGCGAACCCGAGGGCGCGTTCGTCACCCTGGCCGACGAGATGCGGCAGGCCGGCCGGCTGACCGCCGAGGAACTGCGCCGGCTGCTCGACGGCGACGAACCCCCGCTCGTCCTGGACGCGCGCAACACCGCCGAGCGCGAAGAGGGATTCATCGAGGGCTCCCTGCACGTCCCGCTGGCCGAACTGGCCCGCCGCATCGACGAGATCCCGGCCGACCGGCCCCTCGTCGTGCACTGCGCGGGCGGCCACCGCTCCTCCATCGCCGCCAGCCTGCTGCGGCACAAAGGCCGCACCGACGTCTCCGACCTGCTCGGCGGCTACGGCGCCTGGCTCGCCCAGCCCGCACCGGCCGACGTCTGATCCACCGCGCCCCGGGCGGCGGCCCCTCACCGCACGACACGTAGACAGCTCCGCAGCACAAGCTCCAAGGCCCCAGCGGCATGCGCCAGTGCCTCACCGAACGGCAGCGGGGTCACACCCCGCCGCTGAGCGAGGCCGAGTTACGGCCGGGTAGTACTAGCACCGCCCGGACGGTCTGCTCCGGGTCGATGACGAACACGGCGCGTACGGCGGCGGTGTTCGAGGTGTTCGGGTGGAGCACGCCGTAGGCGCGCAAGACGCGGGTGTCCAGGTCGGCGGTGATCGGGAGCGGAACGCGCACGCCCAGCTTCTCCTCGATCGCGCGGGTCCAGGCGAGGTGGCTGTGCACGGAGTCCACGGAGTTGCCGAGCAGGGCCGTGTTGCGGGCCGCGAACTCGTCGGCGGGTTCGGTGAAGGCGACGAACTCCGTGGTGCACACCGGGGTGAAGTCCGCCAGGTGGCTGAAGAGCACCAGCCACCGGCCGGCGTGGTCGGCGAGCCGGACGGGCCCGTGGGTGGATTCCGCCTGCGGCACGCGAGCACGGGAACAATGCGGCCTTGCGCGACGCTTCCACTTATACCCCGGCGGGTATTCGAGTCCCGGAAGACGCCCGCCTGAGACCGTCACCGACCCGGCGGAGGAGCGTGAGAACGATGACGACGACAGGACCTGACCGACTCCCTACGGGCGAGGACGGCTTTGTCGTGACGACCTGCGGGCGCAGGATCGCCGTGCGATGCCTACGGCTCGCAGCCGTGGACCGGCCCATCAGTCGGGTCACCCTGGACGTTGGCCGGGACCAGGGGGGCGAGCCGGGAGTGTGGGCGGCGCTCACCGTCGACGAGGCACGTGACCTGGCCCGCCTGCTCCTCCTGCAGGCCGGCCTGGCCGAGCGCGGTACCGAGCCCGCAGGCCCGTCACGGACGGACTCCCCCTCCTTCTGACTTCGACACCGGCCCGGGTCACTCCAGGATCCGCGGATACTCCCGGTCGCCCAGGAGTTCCGGACGGCGCCAGAGCACCGGGTTGCCGGACGTCTCACGTGTAGATGATCTGGCCGCCGGCCGCGTGCTCGTAGAACTCGCCGACGGTGATGATGCCCTGGACCTGCTCGACGAGGTCGTCCTTGTCGAGTTCGAAGAGGTCGACCGACGCCTTGCAGGCGTAGATTCCGGCGCCCGTGTCGGAGATCATCTCGATGAACTCGGGGATCGGCGGGATGTCGAGCTTGTCCATCTTGCGTTCCATGTACCGGGTGACGAGATCCGGAACGCCCGGCATGCCGCCCAGCAGGGTCGGCAGGTGCAGACCGGGGTTGCCGACCGTGGCCAGCTTGATGTGCTCCCAGCGCTTCTTCGTGATCGCGTCCAGGCCGAAGAAGGTGAAGAACAGGTCGGCCTCGATGCCTTCGGCGCGGGCGCCGTTGGCCATGATCAGAGCCGGGTAGATCCCTTCGAGGGATCCCTTGGAGACGATGATCGAGACCTTCTCGATCGTGGCGGTGTCGGCCATGACGGGCACGCTCCTTCTCAGATGCAGCCGCGGGGCTTGGGGATGCCGGCGATCTTCGCGGCCGTCTTCGCCGGCCCCTTCGGGAAGAGCTGGTAGAGCTCCTTGACACTGACGCCGGAGGTCTTGCCCAGCACCCGCACGGTGGGGCCGGTGCCCTTCTCCGCGTACTGGGCACGCATGAAGCGGATGACCGTCCAGTGCCGGTCGGTCAGCGCCTCGATGCCGGCCTCGCGGGCGATCTGCTCGGCCATGGGCTCGTTCCACCGGTCGGGGTCGATGAAGAAGCCCTCGTCGTCGACGGGAACGGCGGTGTCGCCGTAAGTGGCAGTGGGCATGGCAGGTGCTCCTTGGGTTCAGGCGTGGGCGTGGTGCTTGCCGTGCTCGGGCATGGCCGAGCCGATGCCGGGCAGCTCCCGGCCGGGCAGCAGGCTGTGCCAGTACAGCCACTCGAAGGCGAGCTTGCCGAGATGGTTGGCGTGCGACTCCTTCAGCAGCGGGAGGCCGACGGGACCCGGGAAATGGCCGGGCAGCGGCTCGGTGTCGTAGTTGAAGTCGATCAGCAGCGCCTTGTGGAAGCCGGTCTCGACGAAACAGTTGGCATGCCCGTCGAAGGAGGCGTCCAGCGACTGCCCGGCGAGGAAGCGGCCGATGTTGTGCACCAGTACCTCGCCCTCGAAATGGGCCACCGACCCGGCTTTGGAGGCGGGCACGCCCGCCGCGTCCCCGATGGCGAACACCTCAGGATGGCCGGAGTGCTGGAGGGTGCGCGGGTCGACGGGCACGAAGTCCAGCTCGTCGCCGAGGCCCTCGGAGCGTCCGACGTACTCCGCGCCGCCGTGCAACGGGACGACGACCGCCAGGTCGAACGGCACCTCCCGTTCGTCGTACGAGACCAGCCGCCCACCCGGGCCGTCGACCTCGCCGAGCGTGAACTCGGTGACCAGCTCGATGCCCTTCTCCGCCAGCAGACCACCCAGCGCCTTCGCGGCGACCGGCTTGGTGAAGGCGGCGTCGAGGGGGGTGACGTACGTCAGCTGAACCTTGTCGCGGATGCCGCGTCGCTGGAAGTGCCAGTCGGCGAGGAAGGCGAACTCCAGGGGCGCCACAGGGCACTTGAGCGGCAGGTCCGCCACGTCGATCACGACGCGGCCGCCGTCGATGCGCTCCAGCGCATGGCGCAGACCGACGGCGCCGGGCAGGTCGTAGAAGGTGAAGACGTTCTCGCCCCAGCCGGGACCGGTCAGTCCCTCGGTCTCCTCCGGCAGCAGCCGGGCTCCGGTGGCGACCACGAGGATGTCGTAGGACAGTCGGATGCCACCGTCGAGGTACACCGTCCGCCCGTTCAGGTCGACTCGCTCGATCCGGGTCTGTTTGTAGTCGACGGCGGTGTTCAGCTGCTGCGGGCGGGAGCGGACGAGGTGGTGCGGCTGGGCCAGCCCGAACGGCACGAACAGCAGGCCGGGCTGGTAGACGTGGTCATCGTCCTGGTCGACGACCGTGATCCGGAAATCCCGCTCGTCGTACGTGCGCTGCAGGCGGTTGGCCGTCATGGTGCCGGCGGTTCCGCCGCCGAGGATCACAATGTGTTTGCCCATGCCCCCACTGTCATACGGCAGATGAGAGCGAGACATGGGCCGCTGGTCCTCACTCCAGTACCCACCGGGGTATGCCTTCAGCAACCCCCTTTGCCCTCCCACGGCCCGCTTGCCCGCCGCAAACCCGCTGATAAAATACCCTGCAGGGTATATTGCCACGACAGCCTGCACGAGGGCCGAACGGCCCCTGCCGCACCCCGTCGGCCTCTCGATCCGCCACACTCTCCGCGGTCGAATGGAATCCGGCAGCAGTCGGCACCAGCGAGAAGGGCCCGGCCATGACCGCCAGCACGCAGCACAGCACGAACCGGCCGCAGTCCACGGACGTGAACCGTTTCGAGGTCACCCACGTCGAGCGGGACGCCTACACCGTGGACATCCGCGGACACCGCATCCAGGTCGACCAGCCCATCCTGGCGGGCGGCACGGACACCGCACCCACCCCCACCGAGTTGTTCGCGGCGTCGCTGGCCACCTGTGTCGCGTTCTATGCGGGCCGCTACCTCCACCGGCACGGCCTCAGCCAGGCGGGGCTTCGGGTCCGTGCGGAGTTCACGACGGCCACCGACCGCCCCGCTCGTGTCGCCTCCCTGCGCGTCGTGGTCGTGCCGCCGCCGGAGCTCCCCGAGCAGCGCCGGGCGGCCCTGCTGGCCGTGGCCTCGCACTGCACGGTGCACAACACCCTCCGGCAGCCGCCCGAGATCGCGATCGAGCTGGAGCCATGAGCACGTCCTTGGCGCCGGCCGTGTCGGCACTGCTGGAGCGCATCCGGGGCGGGCTCATCGGAGACGACGAGGTACTGGACGGCCCGTACGGCCCGAAGCGGATCGTCTACGCGGACTACACCGCCTCCGGCCGCTCGCTGGACTTCATCGAGGACTTCATCCGCGAGCAGGTGCTGCCGCGCTACGGCAACACCCATACGGAGAGCTCCAGCACCGGCCTGCAGACGACCCGGCTGCGCGAGGACGCCCGCCGGATCATCCGCGACGCGCTGGGAGGCACCGAGGACGACCTCGTGATCTTCTGCGGTTCGGGCGCCACCGCGGCGGTGAACAAACTGGTCGGCATCCTGGAGCTGCGCCGTCCGGAGAAGCCGCCCGAGGCCGAGCGTCCAGTGGTCTTCGTCGGGCCGTACGAGCACCACTCCAACGAACTGCCCTGGCGTGAGTCGATCGCCGACGTCGTGGTCATCGACGAGGACCCGGACGGCCACATCGACCTGGACCGGCTCGAAGCGGGACTGCGAAGGTACGCCCGCCGGCCACTGCGCATCGGCAGCTTCTCCGCCGCCTCCAACGTCACCGGCATCCTCACCGACACCGACCGCATCGCCCGGCTGCTGCACGCGCACGGCGCGCTCTCCTTCTGGGACTACGCGGCCGCCGCCCCGTACGTCCCGATCCGGGTCGCAGAAAGCGAGCCCGGCGCGGTCGACCACAAGGACGCGGTCTTCCTGTCACCGCACAAGTTCGTCGGCGGCCCGCAGACTCCGGGGGTCCTGGTCGTACGCCGTGAACTGGTCCACAACCACGTGCCCACCGTGCCCGGCGGCGGCACCGTCGCCTTCGTCGACCCCCTCGGCCACCGCTACCTCGACGACCCGGTCGCCCGCGAGGAGGGCGGCACTCCGGCCATCGTCGAATCCATCCGCGCAGGGCTCGCCTTCGCCCTCAAGCAGGCCGTGGGCACCGACTCCATTCAGGCCGCCGAGGAGCGCCACTGGCGACACGCGCTGGCCCACTGGGACAGCAACCCGCGGATCGAGATCCTCGGCAACCACCACGCCCGGCGGCTGGCCGTCATCTCCTTCCGCATCCGCCACGGCGACCACTCCCACCTGCACCACAACTACGTCGTCGCTCTGCTCAACGACCTGTTCGGTGTCCAGGCCCGCGGCGGCTGCTCGTGCGCCGGACCGTACGGCCACCGCCTGCTCGCCATCGACGCGACCACCTCCCACGCCCTGCTCGACGAGGTGGTCCACGGCTGCGACGGCATCAAACCCGGCTGGACCCGCGTCAACTTCAACTACTTCATCAGCGACATCGTCCGCGACTACCTCATCGCCGCCGTCGACCTGATCGCCACGCAAGGCCATCGGCTCCTTCCCGACTACCGCTTCGACCCGCACACCGGGCAGTGGCACCACCGCGCCGGTGCCGCCGACCCGCCGCTGCGGCTGACCGGCGTGCGCTTCACCGCCGACGGACGGATCGCGGCTCCGGGCGTCCACCACCACCGACTGGGAGAGGAGGCACTGTCCGGTCAACTCGGCCGCGCCCGCGAGGTGCTCGCCGCTCGCCCCGACCGCCTGGACGACGGCCCCACCGGACTGCCGGCCGACTTCGAGTGCATGCGCTGGTTCCCGCTGCCGCCCGTCTGCCTGGAACCGAGGCACGGCCCGAGCCGGCGTCGGCCTTCCGGATCTCTTCCATCCCCACGCTGATGTGCGCGGGCTCGGCGCGGGCGAACTGACGCCCAGGGCACCCACGGAGTTCGCGGGTGCCCTCGAACGCACCGCTCAGCGGCTGCGCAGAGCGGCCAGCGCGGCATCCAGATCGGCCGCGCGGGGGCGGTTGTGGGGCAGCTTGCCGAGGACGACCGCCATGCCGCACGTGTCGGTGAGCGCGGAGAAGACCAGGCCACCGGCGATGCCCGCAGACAGGAGCTGGAAGGCCGGATGCACGAGCAGGCCGAGCAGGAGACCGAGGAGCACCACGGCACCGGCCGTGAAACGGACCTGGCGTTCCATGCTCCACCCGGCACGGGTGTCGCAGGCCGCCGGGTGCTGCAGGTCGTGCCCGTCCGCGGCCCAGGCGCCGGTGCCGCCGGCGAGCGTTGCGGTGGGAATGCCCTGCCCGGCCAGCAGCTTGCAGGCGTTCTCGGACCGGGCCCCGGAGGCGCACACGACGAGGACGTCACCGCGCTCGGCGGCGTCCCGGATCTCCGGCAGGGCACGCCGGATGTGGTCCAGGGGGATGTTCAGGGCGCCGGGCAGGTGGCCGGAGGCGTACTCGGCGGGCGTGCGCACATCGATGACGGTGAGCTCGTGCAGCCGGGTGCGGGCCTGGTCGGTGCCGAGGGTGACGGGGGTGGGAGAAGGAGAACTGGTCATGGCAGGTGTGGTCCTTAATGTTCGACATGTTCGACGCTGTCCCGAACCGGGACATAGAGTACCCCTAGGGGTATTTTTCGAGGAGTGATCGTGGAACTGGAGCTCGCGGGTGCGGACCTGAAGGCCGTGCTGAACCGGCTGCGCCGGGCGCAGGGGCAGATCTCGGGCGTGATCCGGATGATCGAGGAGGGGCGCGACTGCGAGGACGTCGTCACCCGGCTCGCCGCCGCCTCCCGTGCGCTCGCCCGGGCCGGTTTCGCGATCATCGCGACCGGTCTGCAGCAGTGCGTGACGGACATCGAGTCCGGCCGCAGGAACGGCGAGGAGATGCGGGACCGCCTGGAGAAGCTGTTCCTGTCCCTGGCGTAGGGCGCGCCCGGGCCGGTGGGCTTCGGCGCATCACACCACCGCGTCGATCAGCATGAACGCGGCCACGGCCAGCAGCACCAGGGCGAAGACGCGCTGCAGCGTGCGTCCGGAGACCTTCGCGGCCAGCCGTTTCCCGTCCCATGCGCCGAGGATCGCGGCGCCGACGAACGGCCCGATGACCGCCCAGTTCAGCCCGTCGAGCGTGTCGGCGCGTGCAAGGAGCGCGGCCAGGGAGTTGACGGTGATGACCAGCAGGCTGGTGGCGACCGCGTTCCGCATCCGCAGGCCGAGCACGCCCACCAGCGCCGGTACGGCGAGGAAACCGCCGCCGACGCCGAGGACACCGGTGACGGCACCGAGCCCGGCTCCCGCGGCCGCGGCCCGGCCCGGCCGTACCGGCACGACGGTGTCCGCGGGCGGCCCGGTCCGCAGCATGCGGAGCGCGGCGGCCGCCGCCACCATGCCGAACGCCGCCGTCAGTACGGCGGCCGGGATGCGCCCGGCGAGCGCGCCGCCCAGCATCGCCGGACCGATCCCGGCCACCGCGAACAACAGCCCGGTACGCCAGCGGACCTGACCATCGCGAGCGTGCGCGGACAGCGCGGTGACCGAAATGAGGGTGACGATGACCAGGCTGGCGGTGGTGGCGGCGACCGGAGTGAAGCCGAGCAGGTAGATCAGGGCGGGGACGGCCAGCACGCTGCCGCCGCCCCCGAGTGCACCGAGCGCCAGACCGATCACGGCCCCGGCGGCCAGGGCGAGTACGAGAACGCTCACGCGACGGTGCCGTTCCCGCCGTGCGAGTCCACTATGGGCAGGCCCGCTCCGGCCCAGTCCCGCATGCCGCCGATCACGTCCACGGTCTGAGAGCCGCGGGCGGCCAGCAGTTCGGCGGCCTGCCGGGAGCGGTTGCCCGAGCGACAGATCACGACGAGGGGCCGTGCCTGTGCGTCTTCGGGCAGCCCGGCCCCGGCGGCCAGCGAGGACAGCGGCAGGTGCACGGCCCCGGGGGCGTGTCCCGCCTCCCATTCGCCGGGTTCCCGGACATCGAGCAGCACGGCATGGCCGCCTCTTTCGGCGGCGTTCCCGTGGCCGGTGCGCGCGGCTGCCTCCTGGACGGTCACGCGGCCGGGGCCACCCCGGCCTCGTCGGAGAATGCTCATTTCGGTCTCTCGCTCCTGTTTCCCGTATCGGTTCGGAAGGTCGGTGGGGCGTCCGTGGCGTCCGACGCCGTCAGGGGGTCCGGACGGTGAGTCCCGCCTGCTCGGCCGCGTCGAAGGAGTCGTCGACGGCGACGACGTCCCGGCCTGCGGCGTCCAGCAGGGACGCGGCGATGGCGGCGCGCATTCCGCCGGCGCAGTGCACCCACACCTCACCGTCGGGGATCTCGCCGAGGCGGCGGGGCAACAGGTGGACCGGGATGTGGACCGAGCCCTCGATGTGCCCGCCCGCCCGTTCCGAGCCACGCCGGACGTCGAGGACGACGACGCCCTCCGCCGGGTGCCGGCGCGCGAGGTCGGCGAACGTGGCCCGCGGGAAGGTGGCCGGGGTCTCGCCCTCGCGCATCCAGGCCGACGGTTCGCCGGTGGCCGAGGCGGCCGGGCGGTCGATGCCCACGCGGACCAGCTCGCGCTGGGCGGCTGCGAGTTGCTCGGGTGACCCGGCGAGCAGTGTGACCGGCTTGCCCCACGGGATCAGCCAGGCGAGATAGGTGGCGAGCTGCCCTTCGGCCTCGAAGTTGAACGAGCCGGACACATGCCCGGCGGCGAACGCGACGCGGTTGCGCAGGTCCACCACCCACTCCCCCGCGGCCAGCCGGGCAGCGATCTCCTCGGCGTCCGCGACGGCGGGCGGCGTCAGGTCGACGGGCTCGGGGCCGGCGGCATTGGCCGGGCCCATGTGCGTGTAGTAGGCGGGGATGTCGTCCAGGCCGGCCAGCAGGTCGGCGACGAAGGTGTCCACGTCCCGGGTGAGGGCCTCGTTGGACGCCTTCTCCTTGCCGATGGTCGTGGCATCGCCCTCCGCCTGGGAGGACGAGCAGAAGCTGCCGAATCCGTGCGTGGGCAGCACCGCCGTCTCCTCGGGCAGCATGGCGGCCAGCCTGTGCGCGGAGGCGTGCTGTGCGCGGGCGAGCTGTTCCGTCAGCCGCGGCTCCACGAGGTCCGGGCGGCCGACGGTGCCGATCAGCAGCGAACCGCCGGTGAACACCGCGACCGCCGTGCCGTTCTCCTCCAGCACATAGGAGGTGTGGTGCGGGGTGTGACCGGGCGTGGCCAGCGCGCGCAGGGTCAGGCCGGCGTCGGTGTCGATCTCCGTGCGGTCGCCGTCGCGGACCGGAACGCGGGCGAAGGAGACGCGGGCCCCGCCGGGAACGCGGTAGGCGGCGCCCGTGACCCGGGCCAGCTCCAGGCCACCGGTGACGTAGTCGTTGTGGACGTGCGTCTCGACGACCTGCGAGATCCGCACCCCGCGCCGGGCTGCCGCCGCGATCACCCGGTCGACGTCGCGCGGCGGATCGACCGCCACCGCGCTCTCCTCACCGCCGGCGAGATAGCTCCGGTTGCCGAGGCCCGGCACCTCGATCGTGTCGACGAAGAACACGAGGTACTCCCTTCCAGTGAAGAATTACCCCAGGGGGTATGTCTTCGACGGTAGCATGAGTACCCCGGGGGGTATTTTCAAGGGTCGGGAGAACCGACGAGAAAGGCACACGCCATGCGCTACGACCGCACAGTCCACCTCGATGCCGACTTCGCCACCGCCGTGGCCCGCACCCGCGACGCCCTCGCGGAGCAGGGGTTCGGCATCCTCACGGAGATCGACGTCACCGCCACGCTCAAGGCCAAGCTCGACCACGACATGGAGGACTACGTCATCCTCGGCGCCTGCAACCCGCCTCTCGCCCACCGCGCCCTGGAGACCGACCGCGCCATCGGCCTGCTGCTGCCCTGCAACGTCGTCGTCCGCCGCGACGGAGACCGCACCGCCGTACAGGCCCTCGACCCGAACACGATGGTCGCGCTCACCGAACTCGACGCACTGCGCCCGGTCGCCGAAGAGGCCACCCGCCGCCTCGACGCCGCCCTCACCTCACTGACCACACCGGACACCGCCGCCTGACACCACCGGCCGGGCATGGCCACTCCCAGGCGCCGGCCCCGACGGCTCAGCCAGGCGCGCAGTGCCGGTCGACGACAGGTTCCGGCCGGTGGGGCTCGCGGCCGGGGTGGCGATCAGCAAAGCCGTGCCGTCCCAGCGGAAGGACAGCGGCACCAGGCAGGGCGCTCCCCCGTCGCTGCCGGCCGTGGCCACCCAGGCGTCGACGTCGTGTTCCAGGCGGTGCAGGGTGTCCTGCTTGCGCTGCTTGGCGGGGCGTGCGGGTGTCGTGGTCATCGGCGGGCGGCCTCCTGGCGGAAATGTCACGGACGTGCCCAGTCTGGCCGTCGGATGTCCGGTCCATGCACTGATTTCCGCGAGCCGTGCCGAGCGAGTGTACGCAGCCCAACAGGCCTGAGCAGTAACGGAGATCACGGCCTGGTCACGGCGTAGATCATCTAGGCTCTGGGCAGCCTCGCAGCGCTTTCCGATTCAACTTTCGTATCGGGAAGGCCAGTTGGAGTGCGCGGGCGGTCGCGCCGGCCGTCCGTTCGCAGGGCCGGGGGGGACTCTGCGTTCCGTATCCCGAAAGGAAGCGCATGTCTCAGGACGTCAGGTTCGACCTCCCCTTCGACACCCCCGTCAGCCGGCATCTGGAGTACGCCCGCGCGCGTCATCTGCGCTGGATCTGGGACATGGGACTGGTCCGCAGCCGGGCCGGGTTCGAGGAGTACACGTCGTGGGACCTGCCGCAGGCCGCCGCCCGCACCTACCCGTACGCCTCGGCGGACGACATGGTCGTCCTGATGAACTGGTTCTCACTGGCCTTCCTCTTCGACGACCAGTTCGACGCCAACCAGCCGGACCGCGCCGACCGCATAGCCGAGGTCGCGCGTGAGCTGATCGTCACCCCGCTGCGCCCGTCGGGCACCGTGCCTCGGGTGTCCTGCCCGATCACGCTGGCCTGGGCCGAGGTCTGGGGGCGTCTCTCTGATGGCATGTCCCTGACATGGCAGACACGGTTCGCCGCGTCCTGGGGGCGGTTCCTGGTCGCGCACTGCGAGGAGGTCGACCTGGCGGCCCGGGGTCTGGAGGGCACGCTCGGGCTCGACGAGTACGCCCTGTTCCGGCGCCGTACGGTCGGGATCCACCACAGCATCGACGCGGGTGAGCGCAGCCGCGGCTTCGAGGTGCCGGCGCAGGTGATGGGGCATCCGGTGATGGAGCGGATGCGCGATCTGGCCGCGGACACCATCGGGTTCATGAACGACATCCACTCCTTCGAGCGCGAGAAGCGCCGGGGCGACGGCCACAACCTGATCGCCGTGCTGCACCGGGAGCGGGGCTGCTCGTGGCAGGAGGCGGCCGACGAGGCGTACCGCATGACCGTCTCGTGCCTCGACGAGTACCTGGAGCTGGAGGCGCGGATCCCGGCGATGTGCGACGAGCTCGGTCTCGACACCGGGGAACGGGAACGCGTCCGGATGGGTGTGGAGGCCGTCCAGCACTGGATCAACGGCAACTACGAGTGGGCGCTGGTCTCCGGCCGGTACGCCGCCGACAAGGACGGGATCGTGGCATCGGCCGAGCTGTCCGGGCGGGGATCGGTGGACGACCTGCTCGCGGTGTGACGTGACGGTGTGGCCCCGGCCGGTTCTCCCCCGGCCGGGGCCACCGTGCTACACGGCGAACTCGACCGGCAGGCTGTCCAGCCGGGACTCCCAGGTGGATGCGGTCGAGGTGAGCTCCCCCGGCGGTACGGCCAGCCGCAGACCCGGCAGCCGGTGCAGCAGGACGTCCACGGCGATCTCGATGATGGACTGCCCGATGTTCTGTCCCGGGCACTCGTGCGGGCCCGAACTGAACGCCAGATGCGCCTGGTTGCCCTGCATGGAGACCGTGGCGTCCGGCCGCACCTCGGGGTCGACGTTGCCCGCGGTGAGGCCGAGGACGATCAGGTCGCCCTCCTGGATGGGCTGGCCGCCGAGCTCCAGGTCGGCGGCGGCGAACCGGCCCGGCAGCACGGCCAGCGGCGGGGTGTCCCACATGACCTCCTCGACCACCGCGGAGATGTTCAGCTGCCCGCTGACCAGTCCGGACAGCCGGGAGGTGTCGGTGAGGACCAGCTGCAGCACCCGGGCCAGCAGGTTGCTGGTCGTGGTGTGCGCGGCGATCAGCACCAGCCGCAGATGGCTGACGATCTCGTCCTCGTCGAGGTCGGCGTGGTGCTGGAGCAGGGCGGTGGTGAAGTCGGGGCCGGGTTCCGCCCGCTTGCGTTCGGCGAGTTCGGCGAGGATCTGGATGATGCGCTCGTTGTGCGCGAGGGCTTCCTCGCCGCCCTTGAGGACCTGGGCGCTGGACTCCACCAGCTGGCGCCCCTCAGCCGCGGGCAGCCCGAACATCCGGGTGAGGACGAGCATCGGCAGGTACTCGGCGTAGTCCGTCACCAGGTCGGCCCGGCCGACGTCCGCGAACGCGTCGATCTGCTTGTTCGCGAAGTGCGTGACATGACGCCGGATACCGCGGCCGGCCGCGGCCTGCAGCCCGTCGGTGACCGCACCGCGCAGCCGGCGGTGCGGCTCGCCGTCCTGGGACACGCAGTCGGGCCGCCAGCCGACCATCGGGATCAGCGGCGAGGTCTCCTCGACGCGGCCGTCCCGCCAGTCCCGCCAGATCCGGGCGTCCCGGCTGAACTGCAGCGGGTTGTCCAGCACCCGCCGGTTGTCGCGGTAGCCGAGGACCAGCCAGGCCGGGACGTCACCCTCCAGCAGGACCGGGGCGACCGTGCCGTACTCCTTGCGCAGCCGCTCGTAGATGCCGAACGGGTCGCTCGCCGCCTCCGGCCCGTACAGCCGGGTCAGTCCCTCGCCGTGGGCCACGGGGCAGCCGCGCGGGGCGCCGGGATCGTCGTTTAAGGGCTGGGCGTTCATCGGGACTCCAGTGCGACGGCGGAGCGTTCCTTCAGGTGGCGTATCAGGGTGACGAGCACGTCACGGCTGGAGGCCCGGTCGCGGGCGTCGCAGACCACGACCGGGGTGTGCGGGGAGATGTCCAGGGCGTCCCGGATCTCCTCGATCGGATGGTCCTTGGAGTCGGGGAAGACGTTCAGCGCGATGACGAACGGGACGTCCTGCCGCTCCATCTCCTCGATCGCCCGGAAGCTGGAGGCGAGGCGCCGCGTGTCCACCAGGACGATCGCGCCGAGGGCGCCCTTGAACAGGCCGTTCCACAGGAACCAGAAACGTTCCTGTCCTGGGGTGCCGAACAGGTACAGCATCAGGCTGTCGTTGAGGCTGATCTTGCCGAAGTCCAGGCTGACGGTGGTCTCCGTCTTGTCGGCGACGCCGATGAGACGGTCGACGTCGGCGCTCGCCTGGGTGAGGGTCTCCTCGGTGGTGAGCGGCTTGATGTCGCTGACCGAGCGGACCATGGTGGTCTTCCCGGTGCCGAACCCGCCGGCGATCATCACCTTCACCGAGCGGGTGCCCCCGGCGTCCGGCCCACCGGGGTGGTCAAAGCCTTTGAAGTCCACTGAGTACCTCCTCAAGGAGCGCGAGGTCGGGCCCGCGGCCGGCGTCGTGCGCCGGGATGGGGTCACGGGCGTCGACACGGCCTGCGTCCAGCAGATCCGTCAGCAGCACCGCGAGAATGTTGAAGGGCAGTCCGAGGTGGGCGCCGAGTTCGGCCACCGACAGCGGATCACGGCAGCGCCGGAGGATCTCCTCGTGCTCGTGCTGCATGCCCGGTACGGGGGCGGTGCGGGTGACGATGAGGGTCGCCACGTCGAGGCTCGACGCCGAACCGCCCGGTCTGCTGCGTCCTCCGGTGAGGACGTAGTAGCGCTCGAGACCGGACGGGTCCGCGGGCCGGCGGGGAGCACTCATCCAGAGTGCTCCTCCAGGCGCGGAGTGGTGCCGAGCAGCTCGCCCATCCTGCGCGCCAGATCCCTCATCTGATGGCCGAGCAGCCCCTGGTCGAGGCCTTCCCGGGCGAGCACGCCGAGATACGTCTCCACCCCCGCGCGTACGACGAAGAGGTGGCCGCCGTCGACCTCGATCATCGCCAGCCGCAGCTGCCCCGCGTATTTGGGGAACTGTTCGGCGACCGGCTGGGCCAGCGCCTGCAGTCCGGCCACCACGGCGGCGAAGCGGTCCACGTCGTCGGGGTCTTCGGCGCCGTAGGAGGTGATGGCCTTGCCGTCGCTGGAGGCCACGAGGGCGAAGCGGATCTCCGGGATGGACTCCACCAGATCGCGGAGCGCCCAGCTCACGTCGGTTCCCAGTTGCGTCATGGACTAGTCGCTCTCTTCGGTGCGGTGCTGCTCGGTGGACTCGCGGCCGTCGGCCCCTCCGCCTTCCTCGCCGGGCTCGCGGCCCGCGGTGGCGAAGGCGGCCAGACCGGCGAAGGACGCGTCCGGCGGGATCGCGGAGACGCCGGTCCGCTCGGCGCGTTCGGCCGGCTCGTGCAGGGCGGCCTCGGTCCGCTTGCTGCGGCGCCGGGGCAGGCCGCCGGGCGTGGTGTCCACCCCCTCGTCGGTGGTGGTCTCGGCCGGGGTCTCGGTCACGGCCTCTTCCGGGGCCGGGGCGGCCGGAACGTCCTCGGTGGCCTGGGGAGCCGGGGCGGCGACAGGGGCGGTGGCGGGCAGCGGGCTGAAGTACTTGTGCGGGACCACGACCACCACCGACGTACCGAGCCACGGCGAGTCCGCGAAGGTGACGCGGATGCCGTAGCGGCGGGCGAGGATGCCGACGACCCGGAGGCCGATGTTGGCGTCCTCCGAGATGCCGCCGAGGCCGGCTCCGGTCGAGGTGCCGGCGAGGGCGTGCTCGGCCTCGCGCTTCTTCTCCTCGCTCAGGCCCTTGCCGGAGTCCTGGATCTCGATGCCGACGCCGTTCGGCACCTCCTTGCCGGAGACGAGCACCGGCTCGGTGGGCGGCGAGTAGCGGGCCGCGTTGTCCAGGAGGTGGGCGAAGACCAGCGTCAGGTGGTCCACCAGACCGCCGTCGACGCCGAGTTCGGGCAGATGGCGCACCTCGACGCGGTGGAAGTCCTTGATCCGGCCGATGCCGCCGCGGACCACGCTGAGCAGCCGCTGCGGCTCCTGCCACTGCCGGCCCGGCCGGTCCGAGCCGCCGAGCACGCTGATGCTGGCGGCGAGACAGTCGGCGGGGCCGATCGCCTGGTCGAGCTCCATCAGGCCCCGGGCGACGAGCGGCAGCCGGCCGTGCTCGCCCTGCATCTCGTGCAGGCGGCCACGGAGCTTGCTGGTCAGGACGTGGATGCGGTTGCCGATGCTGATCACGGCCTGCTCGGCGGAGGTGGAGCGGTTGAACTCCTCCTCCATGCCGATCAGCGAGGTCCTGAGGACCTTGCGCAGCTCGCCCTGGAGCTCGGCGCTGACCTTCGCGCACTGGTTCGCGGCGGGCAGCAGGTCATCGATGGCGTCGCCCTCGCGCAACTGCCTGATCGCGTCGGGCAGCTGCTCGTCGGCGAGCCGGGTGACCGCGGACAGCTGGTGGCTCAGCTGCTCCTGCCAGACCTCGGCCTGGTCGGCGAGCTGTCCCTCGTAGGACTTGGCCTGGTCGGCGATCCGCTGCTCGTAGGACCGGGAGTCCTCGGCCAGCCGATCCTCGTAGGCCCGGGACTGCTCGGCCATTTGAGCCTCGTAGCGGGCGGACTGGTCGGTGAGCTGGGCCTCCAGGGAGGCGCGTTCGGCGGTGAACTTCCGTTCCAGGCCCGCCACATGCTGCTGCCACTGCTGGGAGTGTTCGGCCTGCGAGGTACGGAAGTCGCCCTCGGCGCGGCTGAGCTGCGCTCTGGTGCGGAGCAGCAGGCGTACGCACACGGAACCGGCAGCCGTCGCCGCGGCACCGGCGACGGCGGCGGTTATTCGCTCCGAGCTCATGAACGTGGCGGCAACCGTCCCGCCTCCTAAGGCCAGCGGCATCAACCACCAGCTGTACCAGGCAACAGGGGCCCGCGCCGCCGGTGGCGGAGTGGCGAGTTCCATCTGCATCCTTCGAAGCAACACGATCGAACAGGGGGGTGTGCAAGGGGGACCGCACTCATGAGTACGCACCGCGAATGACCGTTCGTGACCGAGTCAACCCGCAGCGCCGAACGGGAGCTTATCGGGTTTGAGCGCGAAAGGATCAACCTCGCGCTCGGACGGAAGTGAGGGTTCCGTCACTCTGCGCCAAGCGAACATAAATCGACAAATACCTTTACTCACCTGCACAGTTAGAGAAACCGACCCGGTCGGCGCCGCTCACCTGCAGCCCATGCCGTCCTTCACCAGGGGCCAGGCCTCCACGCCCCCGGACGCGCGGACGTACACCTTCGACGGGTCGTCGGTGAGCCACAACTGCCGGTCTCCGAAGCGGAATCCGGTGTCGCGGGCCCCCTCGGGCAGCGCGGCCTCGCCGTCGTACGGGGCGGTGAGCAGGTCGCTTCCGAGGACGCCGTCCGGGTCACGGGCGTAGGTCCTGTCGTCCTCGTAGTGGCCCATGCTCAGGAAGCGGGCCGTCTCCCAGCCGCAGTGCGCGTCCCCGGCGTGGCTGGACACCTCGGCGAGCGGTACGCGGTCACCGTTACGGTCCGTCCAGATCTCGTACGGCTTGGACTCGGTGAAACTGGCCGGAAGTTCGGCCGGATCGCAGGTGGCGTTGGACTCCGGGCCCCAGCCGGGGCGGCCCTTCTGGTCCTTGGCGACGACGACGGCGACCTTGGTGCGGCCGTCGACATCGAAGGAGAACAGGACGCGGTCCGCCTCTTCGCGCTCGACGCGGTAGCCGTGGCGGGGGTCGTCGGCCTGTTCCATGTCGAAGAAGGCCCGCAGGCCCTCCTCGGGAGTCCGGCCGCCGTCGCTCTTGCCCCAGGAGCCGCTTCCGCCACCCGAGTAGATCTCCCCGTCGCACTCCAGGGCCCGGCCGGCGGCGCCCGCCGCGGTGCGCACGGCCTCCAGGGTGTACACCTCGGGTTCCTCGCCGGGCACATACAGCGGCCCGTCGTAGGGGGTGGCCGGGGGCGTGCCCCCGGCCACGAGGCCGGCCCAGTCCTCCTCGTCCCCCTCGCCGCCGCATCCCACCGAGGCCATGGCCACCACTGCCGTCGCCACCCCGAGCCCTCTGCGCATTCCCGCCCCCGATTCGTCCGAAAAAGATCAACCGCCTGAACTTCTTGATCCTTCGACGCGGCGGCGCGCGGAAACGTTCGCGGTCACCGGACGGCAGCCTGGAACATCCGCCGGTAGGCCTGCGGTGACACCCCGATCGCGGCGTGCAGATACCGGCGCAGGGAGGCGCTGGTGGCCAAGCCGGCCGGGATCGACCACACGCAGGCGGAAGCGCTGCCGCTGGTGACGCTGACCTCGTGGCAGGACAAGCGCGGGGCGCGTATGTGCCGAGCGGCTCGGTGTCCGCGCGGTCAGGATGCTCGTCGACGCCTCCCACACCGGTACGAAGGCGATCGCGGCGCCGGAGGAGGCGGGGAGGCTGCGCGCCACGATCGCCGCCACCTTCCCCTTGGCCGGTGCCGCCGAGGCGCATGCGCCGGGCGACACCGGCCGGACCGCGGGGAAGCTGGTCCTGCTGATGGACTGACCTTCGAGAAGAGACTCAGAACGTGAGCACGGGCTTGATCGCCTTGCCCGCGCCCATGTCCCGCACCGCCTGGTCGATGTCCGCGAACGGATAGGTGCTGATCAGGCGGTGCAGCGGGAGCCGCCCTTCCTTCACCAGGCGGACCAGGGCGGGGATGAAGTTCTGCGTCTCGGCGTCACCGAGGGTGAGCCCGACGACCTGCTTGCCGCCGAGCAGCCCGTTGACGTCCAGGGCGACTTCGGTACCGAAGGGCGGGGCACCGACGACGACCAGCGTGCCGCGGGCGGCGAGCGCGTCGACGCCCTGGCGCAGGACGCCGACGTTGCCCGTGGTCTCGACGACGCCGTCCGCGCCCTGGCCGTCGGTGATCACGCCGAGCGCCTCGCCGAGGTCGGCCTCGCTCGCGTTGATCGTGTGGGTGGCGCCCAACTCCTTGGCCAGGGAGAGGCGTTCGCCGACGCGGTCGACGGCGACGATCGTGGTGGCCGGGGTGAGGGCGGCGGCCATGACCGCGGACAGGCCGACGGCTCCGGCGCCGAGGACGACGACCGTGCTGCCCGTGACCGGCTTCAGTACGTTCCAGACGGCGCCGACCCCGGTCTGCACACCGCAGCCCAGCGGGGCGATCGACTCCAGCGGCACATCGGGGTCGACCTTGACGAGGCTGCGCTCGTCCACCAGCGCCCGCTCGGCGAAGGACGACTGGCCGAAGAAGTGGCCGCCGAGGGCCTCTCCGTCCCGGCTGATCGTGCTGCTGCCATCCGCGCGGCGGCCACCGATGAGGTTCAGCGGCAGCCAGGTCGCGCAGTACGCGGGGTGGCCGCCCCGGCAGTTGCGGCAGTCGCCGCAGGACGTGAAGGACAGCACGACGTGGTCGCCGGGCGCGACACCGGTGACGGCCGAACCGACGGCCTCCACGACTCCGGCGCCTTCGTGACCGAGCACGCCGGGCAGCGGGAACGGCAGTCCGCCGCTCGCCACGCCGAGGTCCGTGTGGCACAGGCCGGTTGCCACCATGCGGACCACGGCCTCATGGGGCCCGGGCTCGTCGAGGACGACCTCGGAGAGGGTGAAGGGCGCTCCCCCGGACTCGACCACGGCGGCTCGAGTGGTGATGGACATCATGAACTCCTTTGCGGGGGCGCTCAGTCGAGCGAGACGACGACGGACTTGACCTTGGTGTAGGCGGTGAGCGCCTCGGGGCCGTACTCGCGGCCGAAGCCGGAGTCCTTGACGCCGCCGAAGGGGACGGCGGGGTCGAGCATCGCCCAGTCGTTGATCCAGACGATGCCCGCCTGGAGCCGCTCGGCGACGCGGTGGGCGCGGGCGAGGTTGCTGGTCTGGATGCCCGAAGCCAGGCCGTACGGCGTGGAGTTGGCGAGTTGGACGGCCTCGTCCTCGGAGTCGAAGGGCTGGACGGTCAGGACCGGGCCGAAGATCTCCTCCTGGACGACGCGGGAGTCGTTCGGCAGATCCGCGACGACGGTGGGCTTGTAGTAGTAGCCGCCGTCGAGGTCGAGCCGCTCCCCGCCGCAGACGATGCGGCCGCCCTCCTTGCGGGCCAGGTCGATGTACTCCTCGACCTTCTTGAGGTGCTTCTCCCCCGCCATCGGCCCCACGACGGTCTCCGGCTGCCGCGGGTCTCCGACCGGCACACCGGGTACGGCCTCGGCGAGGATGTTGAGCAGGGTGCTGTAGACGGAGCGTGCCACCAGCAGCCGGGGGCCGCCCATGCAGAACTGGCCGGTGTTGAAGACGAAGCCCTTGATGATCGCGCCGACCGCCTTCTCCAGGTCGGCGTCCTCGAAGACGATGTGGGCCGCGTTGCCGCCGAGCTCCATCGTGACCGGCTTGAGGGCCTCACCGGCGACGCTCGCCGCGTGCCGGCCGACCGCGGTGGAGCCGGTGAAGGCGATCTTGTCGACGCCGTTGTGGCGCAGCAGCGCCTCGCCGGCCACCGGGCCCGCGCCGGTGATCACGTTGACCACGCCGTCCGGGACGCCGGCCTCCTGGAAGAGGCGGGCCATGTAGAGGGCGCTGAGCGGGGTCTCGTCCGCCGGCTTGTGCACGATCGTGTTGCCGGCCGCGAGCGCCGGGCCGATCTTCGAACCGGCCAGGATCAGCGGGAAGTTGAAGGGCGTGATCGCGGCGACCACACCGAGCGGCTCGCGCCGGGTGTAGGCCAGGGCGTTCATGGGAGTGTCGCGGTTCGCGCCGTGCAGGGAGTGCGCGAGGGCGGCGAAATGCTCGTAGTCATTGGCCGCGTTCGTCACGTCGACGGCGTGGCACAGCATGATCGGCTTGCCGACGTCCAGGCTCTCCAGCCGGGCGATCTCGTCGGCGTTCGCCCGGATCAGGTCGGCGACGCGCTGCAGCACCCGGCCGCGCTCACGGCCGCTCAGGCCGGACCAGCCGCCGTCGTCGAAGGCCGCCCGGGCCGCGCGTACGGCCGCGTCCACGTCGGCGGCGCCCGCCTCCGCGACGGTGGTGACGACCTCGCCCCGGGACGGGTCGACCACCTCGGTGCGCGCTCCGTCGGCGGCCTCGCGCCACTGTCCGTTGATGAACAACCGACCGGGTTCGATCTCCATGGTGGTCATCGCCACTCCTCAGCCTCATCGCTAAGCTTTCAACCAACAGGATTCCTGTCTGTTCGCAGTTTCATTACAGACAGGTTTCCTGTCAATGCTCTACGCTGAACTCATGCTCGACGCCCAGGCAACCAAGGCACCTCCATCCCTTCTCTACATGGTGAAGCAGGTGGAGCTCGTTGTCCGGTCACACCTGGACGACCTGGTCAGACCGTCCGGGATCACGGCACTGCAGTACACCGCGCTCACCGTCCTGGAGCGGCACGACGGACTGTCGGCGGCGCAGCTGGCCCGCGACTCGTTCGTCACCGCACAGTCGATCGCCGATCTCGTGCGGTCCTTGGAGGGCCGCGGGCTGGTGCGCCGGGAGCGCAACCCGCGCAACCGGCGGGAGCTGCTGATCCTGCTGACGGACGAGGGCCGCGAGCTCCTCGGGCGGCACGAAGGGGCCGTCCGCGAGCTGGAGGAGCGGATGGTCCGAGACCTCACGGCACACCAGACCGAGCAGTTCCGGCAGGCACTCACGACGGCCTGGCACGCCCTGTCCTGAGACTCACCGGGCACGTTGCCCGCGATTCACAGACATATGTCAATCGAACATGCTCAAATTCACTCCATCGAGGGTAACTTGCAGTGCGGGGAACGGATTTGCGCTCACTCGGGACCCGGTGATCCGCAACCCCGCCACGGATGGAGCAGGTTGGAGGCGATGTCGTCGTGCAGCAGGATCCTGCGCCACTCACCCGGCATCTGCGCGTCCACCAGGACCGGGGCCACACGGTGCTGGAGTTCCGCGGCGAGATCGACATCGCCGCGGCGCTGGAGATCGTCCCCTGCCTGGACCGGGTCACGGCGCGTCCCGCCGCCCGGATCGTGATCGACCTGCGGCCGGTGGAGTTCTTCGACTGCTCCGGGCTGCGCCTGCTGTACCGCGCCCGCGCCCGGGTGCTCGACCACGGCGGACAACTGCACCTGGTCTGCACGCAGCCGCTCACCCTGCGCGTCCTGAGGGTCACCGGCCTGGCCCGGCTGCTGCCGCCGCAGCCGACGCTGGACGCGGCCCTGGGGCAGTCCGAGGCCACGTCCGGCTCGGTGTAGGTCCGGCTGCTTCAGGAGCCGAGCGTTGTTCCGCCACGTCCTGCTGGGCTGTCCGGCGCGCCCGTGACGGACTACCGGGTCACCCTGATCCGGTCCGGCTACTCCGCGCCGGTCAGCACCGCCGCCCACTTCCGCGGACTCACCCCGATCGTGCTGCGCCGCGCCCTGGAGCGGGCGCGGACCCGGCTGTACGAGCCGTATCACGCCTTCGAGGCGGAGATCCCGCTCGACGCGCTCTCCGCGTGAACGGCCCAACTGGCCTCCTGTGGCGCCGAGTTCACGGACACGAGGGGCGGCACAACGGCCTGGCTGATCACCGGCGAGCTCCCGGCGCGACGGGTGCGCGAGGTCGAACTGCGGCTCCCGGGTCTCACGCACGGCGAGGGGGTGTGGTGGTCACGCCCGTCGGGGGACCGGGAACTCCGGCCGCGCTAGGGCCTGTCCGGCGGATCATGCCGCAGACGCGCCGATACGGACAGCTCTCCACGCCAATGCGCCGTCCTTGCCGCCGTCAGGGACACCATTCGGCCAACAGACAGGTCGGGCAGGGGATTTGGGGGTATCCGGTCAGGAGGAAGGAGGAACGTCGACATGACGACTCCCATCAAGCGCCTCCCTGGGCGCATGCCCGGCTGGGCGAAGGTGGTGAGCGCCGTGGTTCTGGTGCTCATCGTGTTCTTCGCCGGCATCCGGCTGAGTGTGCTCCCGGGTCTCAAGGACCTGTTCGGCACGGAGACGAACGACCGCTCGGGTCCCGCACTGCTCGAGTCCATTCAGGACATCAGCCGTTACGACGCCGCCTCCGGCAACTTCCAGGTCGTCGTGGACCTGGAGAAGGACGCCAAGTTCCTGCCCGACGCGATCCGCGGCACCCGCACGCTGTATGTCGGCGCGGGCACCGTGGACGCCTACGTCGACCTCGGGAAGGTCGGCGAGAACGACGTGACGGTCAACGACGACCGTACGTCCGCCACACTCAAACTGCCGCACGCGGCACTCGGCACCCCGTCACTCGACCCCGACCGCTCCTACGCCGTGTCCAAGCAGCGCGGCCTCCTGGACCGCATCGGCGACCTCTTCTCGGACAACCCGAACGGCGAGCAGGCCGTACAGAAGCTCGCTTCCAAGCACATCGGCGAGGCCGCCAAGGAGAGCGAACTGACCGAACGCGCCGAGACCAACACCACGGAGATGCTCGAGGGCCTGCTCCACTCGCTCGGCTTCAAGGAGGTGGAGGTGTCGTACGGGGCGGCCTGATCAGGCGGCCGGGATCCCCGGCAGGACCAGCGCGCCGAGCAGGGTGGCGCCGGCCAGCAGCCAGGCCACGTAGTCCCCGACGTGCCCGGACTGCAGACGCCGCAACGGCTCGGCCCAGTCCGGGGCGGCGAGGAGGTTCGGCCGGGTGACGGCGACGGCCGCGAGGCCGATGGCCGCCAGGGTCGAGGCAAGGCCCAGGAGCACGCCGGGCGGCGTCCAGTGGACGGAGGTCAGTGCCCCGCCCGATCCGGCCTCGTTGACGGCGTGCGCCACCGCCCCGGTGAGGCCGGGGCCACGCCGACGGCGAGCGCCCCGGTGAGCAGCAGGGCGGGGACCACCGTCATGGTGTCCGGGACCCGGCGCAGCCGGTGCCGGGTCCCGGGCCGCTCGTCGGCGCCTGTCGTCTCGTACCGCGTGCCGCCCTCGGGCCGGGGACCGAGCCCGAGGAAAACGCGTGCGGCGCCCCGGAGCACCGCCTCGGCCGTGACCGCGGTCGCCGCGACGTACAGAACGGTGAGCGGGCCGCCCACCGCCTCCTCCGTGACGGCCTTCCCGAGCGCCGTACCGAAGGGCGGCAGCCCGGCGAGCCCGAGCGCGGCCACGGCGAACAGCACGGTGACCTCGCGCAGCTCCCGGGCCCACCCGTGCAGCGCGTGTTCGTCGACGCTGCCGTAGCGGTCGAGGAGGATGCCCGTGCAGGCGAACAGCGCGGCCTTCACGCCGGCGTGGCCGAGGACGTACAGCGCGCCCCCGTCGTCGGCCTCGGGCGTCAGCACGCCGATCACAGGTCAGCCACGGCGCACCCCCCGGAATCCGCCGGCCGGCGCGCGAGCGGCGACGACGTTGCCACCGATCAGCAGCGCCCCGGTGACCAGGAGCTTCACCATCGCCCGGCCGGGTCCGCCGGCCACGCACAGCGTCAGGACGACCGCCGCACCCAAGGCCGCGGCCGCCCAGGTCGTGCCCCAGGCGCGGGGCGGGTCGTCGGTCAGTTCGTCGGCGAGGAGACGAGCGTGCCGACCGGGCCGAGCAGGGCGAGGACGAGAGCCAGGTCGACGTAGGAGGGACGGTCGTAGGCCTGGGCGAGGAGCAGCAGGGCGGGGGCAGGCGAACGCGGTGGACAGGTTCTGGGCGACGACCGGGCGCCGCAGCGGTCCGGTGGCGACGCCCCACAGGGTGGCCCCCACACCTGCGCCGAGGGCGACGGCCGCGGCGAGGATCCAGCCGTTCACCGTCCGGTCACCGCCCGGCAGGCGGCGAGCTCCAGGACGTCCGCCGTGCTGACAAGGACCAGCCACAGCGCCGCGAGGACGGCCCACCAGGCCAGGATCTCGGCGGCGGTGAGGAGCGTCGTACGCCCGGTTCGTGCGCCACCTCCGCAGGCATGTCCGTTTCGCGTCATCCAAACACCGCCCCGGTCGCCGGGGGTGGCGGCGCGCGCGGGTCTCCGCCCGGAGTGCCCCGCCGGCACGCGGGAAAACCGCGGGCGGGCGCGCGGCGGCATCGCCGCCTCCAGTGGGGGTAATCCCTTTACGACAAAAGGAAGTTGAAGACTGGAGGACCGCATGGCCCGTGGAGCCTCGCGTGTGCGTGCCGCTTTACGCCCGCGTACCGCCAAGTCCGGGAGCGGGCCCCGGCCCGCCCGCCCTGAGCGCCGTCCCCTGCCCTTCCTGGTCCGTCTCCTGGCGATGCTGTTCGCGTTCGCGTTCATGGTCGCCTTCGCCGTCGTACTGGCCCGGCTGACCCTGCAGCCCTCCCCCGCCTCGGAGGCCCTCACGCACAGCAATCTGCACCCCGGCCGCTCCCTGCGGGCCTATCTGGACCAGCCCGAACTGCGCGACGCCTTCCGGCAGATCGGCGGCAACGTCCTGCTGGGCATCCCGTTCGGCATCCTGGTCCCGGTCCTCGCCCCGCGGGCCCGCGGCATCGTGCGGGTGCTGCTGCTGACGGCGACCGTCATGCTGCTCGTCGAGTTCGCGCAGGGCGCGCTGGTCACCGGGCGCGCCTTCGACATCGACGACGTCATCCTCAACACGACCGGGGCGCTGATCGGTTACCTGCTGCTGGGGCGGCGGCTGAGCCGTGCGGTGCACGCACGGGAGCGGCGCGGCTAGGTTCCCGGCCGGCGTTCAGCGCAGCAGCAACTGGACGATGGAGAAGGTTCCGACCACGACGATGAGCGCGCGCAGCACACCGGGGCGCAGGCGGCGGCCCGCCTTCGCCCCCAACTGGCCACCGGCGGCGGAGCCGACCGCGATGAGGACGACGGCCGTCCAGTCGAAGTCGGCGACGGCCAGGAAGAACAGCGCGGCGACGGAGTTGACGACGGCGACCAGGACGTTCTTGGCGGCGTTGAGGCACTGCACGCCGTCGTCGAGGAGCAGGCCCATCAGGGACACGTAGATGATCCCCTGGGCGGCGGAGAAGTAGCCGCCGTAGACGCTGGCCAGGGTCAGTCCGACAGGCAGCAGGGGGCCGCCGTCGGGGCGGGGGCGGGAGGACGTGCCGCGCCGCCGGGCCCTCTTCCGGATCAGTGGCTGGAGGACGACCAGCACGACGGCGAGGCCCACCAGGACCGGCACGATCCGCTCGAACGCCGACGCGGGCAGGGCCAGCAGCAGGACGGCGCCGGTGAGACCGCCGAGCAGGGCGCCGGCGCTCCATTTCAGGAGGCGTCGGCGCTGCCCCCGCAGTTCCCTGCGGTAGCCGATGGCTGCGCTGACCGAGCCGGGGATCAGGCCGAGGGTGTTGGAGACGGTGGCGGTGACGGGCGGCAGGCCCGTGGCGAGCAGCACGGGAAAGGTGATCAGCGTCCCGGACCCGACGGCGGCGTTGACGGCACCGGCGCCCACGCCCGCCGCGAGGACGCCCAGCGACTCCCCGAGATGTGCGGCGTTCATGGCGTAGAGCGTAGGAAGCGAATGCTTCGCCCGTGGCCGAAGTGTCCCAGCCGAAGTGTCCTAGCGGTGCGTTGTCCAGGTGAACTTGTCGCCGCCCACCCAGCGGACCACGTCCGGATCGTCCAGGTCGTGGACCTTGATGCCGTAGGCGGAGGCGATCTCCAGTACGTCGATGAGGGTCTGGGCCTCACCGACGACAAAACCGTCGATTTCCACAATGCGGAACGGAGGTGTGCTTGGTTGAACCCCGAGCACCATGATCCGCGGTCGTGAGATGCGCGGGCTCGCGATTTCGGTCATGCAATAGAGCGTAGAGCGCATCCGGCCATCGTGAGTCGTCCGAGTCGTCCCGTTTCAGGAGGAGGCGCCATGGATCCCAGAGATCCCGTCCAGGCACTGGAACGGATCGCCTTCCTGCTGGAGCGGTCCCTGGCCCCGACGTACCGCGTCCGCGCCTTCCGCACCGCCGCCCGGGTGCTGGCGGCGCTGCCCGAGGAGGAGGTGCGCGAGCGTGCGCGGGCCGGGACACTGGAGGCGCTCAAGGGCGTCGGCCCGAAGACGGCCCAGGTGGTGCGCGAGGCGCTGGCCGGGCAGGTGCCCGCCTATCTGACCGATCTGGAGGCCAGGCCGGCGGCCGCGTCGCACCTGGGCGGCGGGTGGCTGCGGGCGCTGCTGCGCGGGGACTGCCATCTGCACTCCGACTGGTCGGACGGCGGCAGCCCGATCGAGGAGATGGGCCGCGCCGCGGCCCGCCTCGGGCACGAGTGGGCGGCGCTCACCGACCACTCGCCGCGGCTCACCGTGGCGCGCGGGCTGTCGGCCGGGCGGCTGCGCGAGCAACTGGACGTGGTGGCCGCGCTGAACGCGACCTGGGCGCCGTTCCGGCTGCTCACCGGCATCGAGTGCGACATCCTCGACGACGGCTCGCTCGACCAGGAGCCGGCACTGCTGGCACGACTGGACGTGGTCGTCGTGTCCGTGCACTCCAAGCTGCGGATGGACGCCCGCTCGATGACCCGCCGCATGGTCGCCGCCGTACGCGATCCGCACGCCGACATCCTCGGGCACTGCACCGGACGAGTGGTGACCGGGCGGGGGCGGCCCGAGTCGGAGTTCGACGCGGACAAGGTGTTCGCCGCCTGCGCCGAGTCCGGTACGGCCGTGGAGATCAACAGCCGGCCCGAACGCCTCGACCCGCCACGGCGGCTGCTGCGCCGGGCGGTCGAGGCGGGCGTCCTGTTCTCGATCGACACCGACGCCCACGCGCCCGGCCAACTGGACTGGCAGGTCTACGGCTGCGAGCGCGCCGAGGAGTGCGGGGTCCCGGCCGAACGAGTGGTCAACACCTGGCCGGTGGAAGATTTGCTCGCCTGGACCCGTGGTGGGTGACACACATCGCCGCCCATCGCGGCGAACGCAGGAACACCCACCGGTAGTTTCCCGTTGAACCAGCCGTGGGTGCGGATGGGACAGTGTTCCCGGGCCGCTCCCTTCCTCATGCCCGCACGTCGGGTTCCCGGCCGTCGGCGTCAACGACAGTCAGGTCGGCGGGCGGTGGCGCCGGTTCCGGGGGCGTGGTGTCCTGGAAGGGTCCCTCAGGACCGGAAGGGTCCCCCAGGAGTACGCATGCAGCATCTCCGGCTTCCCTCCCTCGCACACCCGGCGCCGGTGCGGCCGGCCGGGGGTCTGTTGCCGAGGCGGGATCTCGTCCTCGCCTGGTCCCTGGTCGTGCTGATCGCGGTGCCCGCCTGGGTGCTCACCGTCGGGCAGGCCCGGGACATGGGCGTGGAGCCCGGCACGATGGGCCTCGCGGTGCCGGTGTTCCTGCCGCTGTGGGTCACGATGATGGCCGCGATGATGCTGCCGTCGATGGCGCCGGTGGCGGTCACCTGGGCGCGTTCGATCGGCCGCCGCTCCTCCGGCTGGACCCGGGCGGCCCGGACCGCCGAGTTCGTGGGCGGCTATCTGCTGGTGTGGACGGCGTTCGGACTGCTCGCGTACGGCGCTCTGACCTTCACCGGAGCCCTGGTGGAGGACCGTCCGGACACCGGCCGCTGGATCGGGGCCGGCGCGTTCCTGCTCGCCGGGCTGTACCCGCTCGGCCCGCTCAAGAACGTCTGCCTGCGGCACTGCCGCCGATCCCAGGCAGCCGACCTTGCCGTCGGTATCTCTGGGCTGTCCGCCGAACGCGCAGCTGCACAGCACCGCGCAGGAACATCCGGCGACGTAATTGCCGGAGATCGCCCATGACACGGCGCCTCCGCTCCTCGAAAGGTTGCGGCGGTGAGCGTCATCCGTACTTCCACGCTATTCCTGTCAAGACGGCCTGTAAAACGGCACGGTGACGGCGCCGTCTCAGTCGGCGGGTTCGTCCGGCACCGGCTGCTCGGGGTGGACTCCGGCCGAGTGCGGCGCGCCCTGCCGGCCCGTGCCCGCCTCGTCGGTGTCGGGGACGTCGTCCCGCTCGTCGGTGGCGTCCGCCGCCTCCTCGACGGGCACCTCCCAGGGGTCGTCCTGTCCTTCGTCGGCCTGCTGGTCCGGCAGGTCCCGGGGTACGGACTCGGTGTCCTGGCCCGGTCCTTCGCGACGGTCGTCGGCCATGGTGCGCTCCCTTCGCGTCGTCCGAGCGACATGGCCGAGTACCGCCCCCGTGACCGGCGAAACGTCAGCGCGGCCCCGCCCCTCCGGAGCCCCTCGCTCACCGGCGGTCGAGATCCGTCGTCGCCCGCCCCAGATACGTGATCGGTCCGGGATCCGGCACGTCGATCTCGTGGAAGCCCAGGCGGTCGTAGAAGGCCCTGGCCGGGGTGTTGGCGGTCACCATGGCCAGGTGGACGGCAGGCACTCCCCCGTCCCGCAGGGCGGCCAGGAACGTCCGCATCAGCGCGCGCCCATGACCGCGCCCCTGCCACTCGGGAAGCAGGTCGATGTGTAGATGTGCGGGATAGGCGGCGACCGCCGGGACGATCATCCGCTCGGGATCGTGCAGGAGCCCGGCCATCTCCTCGTCCGGGGTCCTCGGCGGACCGTCGGGCAGGGGGTGGCGGTCCGCGACCAGGGGCAGCCACTTCAGGCGGAAGTCCGCCACGAAGCGGGGCGTGTCGGCGGTGCCGAGGACATAGCCGACCGCCTGGCCCCGCCCGTCGTCCAGCACGAAGGCCAGTTCCGGCTCCAGGTGGACGTACGGGGCGGCGAAGATCGTCGGGAAGATCGCGGGGTCCGCGTAGACGGGTCTGCTGTCACCGCCGTTGTGCGCGGTGCGGACGCAGATGTCGTCGACGGCTTCTCGGTCCTCGGGGCGGTACGGGCGCACGACGGGATGCGAAGTCATCGCAGCATCCTGCACAGCCGGGAGCGCTCCCACAAGGACTCCCCCAATCCCCGGGCGACACGGCCCCTACGAGGCGGTCGTCAGCTCTTCGATCCGGTCCAGGGCGGCGACGAGTTCGGGTGCCACCGCCTCCTGGACCCACCGGTTCTGCCCGTCGGTCACCGCCCGTGGCACAGTCTCCGTGAGCATGATCAGGTAGAGGTAGGCGCAGTAGAGGGCGAGACGAAGCCGGGCCGACGCATCGAACTCGGCGCTGCCGCCCGCCTCTTGATACCCCGTCAGGAACGCCTCGTCCTTCTCGATGTCCCCCAGCAGCGCCAGGGAGACGAAGTCGGCCAGCGGGTCGCCCCAGAACATGCGCTCGCCGTCGATGAGGCCGCCGATCCGGGGCTCTCCCGCCACCCGGTCCACGAGGATGTTTCCCGGCCACAGGTCGAAGTGGACGAGGCGCGGGACGGTGACCTCGTCGAGTGCGGCGTAGGCGGCCCGGAGTGTGCGCGCCACTTCGTCAGCGGGGCGGGGCAGCCGGGCCCGGTAGCGGCGGGCGTCGTCGAGGACGGCGTCGAGCATCGCGGTGAAGGCGGTCCGCCAGTCGGGGGCCAAGGGGCCGAGGGCGCCGGACGGATAGCCGAACGCGGGCCCGGTCACCTGGTGCAGGCGGGCCACCTGACGGCCCAACTCCGTGCGCAGGACGGTCTTTTCGTCGTCTGTGAGCGTGCCGTCCCAGGGGGCGCCCGGGCAGGCCGTCATCAACAGGTGGTCCGCGAGGGCCACGACCCGGGGTGCCGGTACGTCCGCCTTGGCGGCGCCTCGGTAGAACTCCGCCTCGGAGACGAGGAGTTGTCTCTCATGACGCAGGCCCGGGACGGTCGGCGCGGGCGGCACCTTCAGCACATAGCGAGTCCCGGCGATGAGGACGAGTTCCTCCACGGTGTTGTAGGTGCCGCCCGTCAGCGGGCGGACGCCGGCGAGGTCGCCGGGCGGCAGACCCGCCGCCTCCAGGACGTGCCGGGCCCGCTCCCAGGAGTCCACCACCGTGCGCCCACCCCTCCCCTTCGGCCGGCCGGCCACGCACACGTCCTCGGCGTAACAGCCGTCCACGATCAGTCCGTTGTGCTCCCGGTACAGCGTACGGAACGTGTCCCGCACCCCGGCTGTGCGGCCCCGGAAGAATCGGAGCAGGCGGTGCCTGCGCCCTCGGGTGCGCCGAAGCGGGCGAGGGCGTGCCACACCATCTTCAGGTCCTGGAGTTCATGTCCGCCCGTGCGGGCGGCGTCGCCGATGATCCGCGGGTCGAGGCGGCCGTCCTCGGCGATGCGGGCGCCCAGGTCGGCGTACTCCTGGCCTCGGTAGTCCGCGTGGCGGTGCAGCTCCGGCACGGTGAGCCGGTAGCCGGGGTGCCACTCGACCGGGAAGGGCAGCAGGCGGGCCGCGGTCTCGACGGGTGTGCCGCGGTAGCTCGCGTCCAGGACGATCGCCTCCACGTCGCGGGTGAGGTCGACGCCGCCGTGCACCTGGGCCTCGATGTAGTCGTTGAGGGCGTCCTGCTCGTCGGCCTCGGCGAGCGCGACGAGGTGCGTGCCGGCGGCGACGCCGAAGTCGGTCGGCTCGGCGGCGCTGTCGGGGTAGCAGAAGGTGGCGCGGGCGAGCGCGGCGCCGGTCAGCCGGAGGTGCGAGGAGCCGAACCGCGGGGCGGCGCCGACCACTTGGTGCCGGAAGTTCAGCGCCCCGTACACCGGCCGGTCGTGCACTGCGGCGTCGTCGTACGCGCCGCCGAAGATCCGGCTCTCCCAGCGCCAGCGGTCACCGCCGGGGTGGGCGGTGAGGCCGCCGTTGCTGGTGCCGGTGACGAACTGCGAGTGGTAGATGCCGTCCTCGGCCAGCGCCCGGAGGATCGACAACCCGCGCGTCAGCCGGTCCGGGTGGAAGTTCAGCGTGATGCGCAGGCCGGGGTCGAGGGCCGGTCCCGCGGAGGCGGTCGCGACATGGCGCAGCGCCGCCCGCGCCCTGGGTGATCCGACGCCGTTGAAATCCACTGGCTCCCCCTTACCGAGGCTTCTATTGTAGGCCTGAACCTAATATCCCTAGGATTTTCCCAGGAGGCCTCCCATGAGATCACTCACCGAGCAGGACATCCGCAACTCATTTGTCAACTGCTCGAAGGGCGAGGCCAAGCGCCTGTCCCTGCCCCGCGATCTCGGTGAACGCCCTTGGGACGACCTCGACTTCCTCGGCTGGCGGGATCCGGGAGCACCGGACCGCAGCTATCTGGTCACCGAACGGGACGGCCGCCCGACGGGCGTCACCCTGCGCTTCCCGTCCTCGAAACGCGGCTTCCTGCACCGCAGCATGTGTTCTGTCTGCCTGACGACCCATCCGGGCGGCGGTGTCTCCCTGATGACGGCCAGAAAGGCGGGGCCGGCCGGCCGCGAGGGCAACTCGGTCGGCCTGTACATGTGCACCGACCTCGCCTGTTCCCTCTACGTCCGGGGCAAGAAGCCCCTGGAGACCGGCACCCGCTTCGAGGAGAGCCTCACCGTGGAGGAACAGATCGCCCGCACGACGGGCAATCTGCACGCGTTCCTCGACAAGCTGTACTAGCGGCGGTCGCGCAGCCGCGCCGCCGTCACCTCGTGCAGGTGGACCAGGATGTCGTAGCTGTGCGCGAGCGCGATGTCGTGCGGGCCGTCCGGATAGGCGGTTCCGATGCTGCGCATGGGCCGGGCCGCGCGCAGCCACCCGCGGGCCGGTGATCCGGCGGAGCCCAGGTCGAGGACGTAGTCGCGGTGGTGGACCCGGTCGAGGGTCCGCTCGTTGCTGCCGGCGCCGAGCGGTCCCAGTGTCCAGCGACGGATGACGTCGTCGTCCTCTCCTGTGGCGTTGAACGAACCCTGGTGGAACGTCAGGCCCGCGCTCACATAGCCCGCGCCCAGGCGGTCGCGCAGGAAGGCGCCCTGCACCTTCGGGTGGTGGACGGGATCGTCCGGGACGTAGCCGACGTGGTTGTTGTGCGCCGACAGCAGCGTCTTCGTGCCGGTGTGCCGCTGCCACCAGTCGACGTTGGCGGCCATCGCCCCGTCGCGGTAGCGCATGGCCTCCGCGATCTGTGCGGGGTCCTCGATGTCGAAGGCGTACTGCCGGGCCGTCTGGTCGATCACCGTCGCGTGCTGGACGGCCCGGTCGTACGCCTCCCGGTCGGCGCCCGCGCCCTGGCTGCGCAGCAGCTCCAGTGCCTCGCCCGTGCGCGCGGCCTTCTCCTTGCGTTCGGCGTACGGCTTGTTCAGGTACTCCTCGATGTACGTCCCGGTCGCCGCAATGGGCCGCAGCCCGCGGTACAGCTCGGCGAGGCGGGCGCTCAGCCCTGGATGCGCGCCCGCCACGTAGTCCTCGACGGCGTCGTACAGCTCGGGTCCGGTCCAGGCGATGTCGTCGCCCATGAACTGGACGGGGTCGTCGGGGTGCCGTTGGTTGTAGGCCCGCATCCACTCGACGAGCCGCAGGTAGTCGGTGTTGTTCCACCACCGGTAGTCGCGCTGGAACTCCGCGCCCATGATGCGCCGCGGGTCGCCCTTGCCGTACCGGACGTAGTCGTTGAGGCGGAGACCGGTGCTCCAGGGGGGCCTCCAGGGCGAAGGTGCGGAAGCCCTTCTCCTCGACCAGGTGGCGGAAGACGCGGTCCTTGAGGGCGAAGAAATCGTGGGAGCTGTGGGTGGCCTCGCCGAGTCCGACGACCCGGGCGTCGCCGATCATCCGGTCGAGGGGGCGCAGATCGCCGGTGCCGCCGCCGGGTTCGACGGTCCGCACCTGGTGGGCTGCGCGGTCGAGGGCCTCGACGACCGTGGTGGAGCCCGACGCGGCGGCCGGGACGGTGGCCGTCAGGGTGCCGAGGGCGATGAGCAGGGCCAGAACTGATCCGGTTCGATGCCGTTTCATGATCCCAGGCTTGCGCCGTGGAGGGGGCCGGGGCCATCCGGCTCTCCGCCGTCCTCGGGTGCGGAGAACCCCGGGGTGACGGCGGGGGTTTTCCGCAGGCCGGGCCGCCGGTCACCTCAGGTGTTCACGATCACCACGCCGGCCTCTTGCCGTCGCCCGGCCGGTGCGATCAATCTGGGGCTTCCTGGCGGACCGCTCCGTTCCGCATGCAGCGCGTTGGATGCATCTGTGGAAGGGGAACAGCCCAAGGATGCGAGATGTACGTGAGTGGCCGGTGCCCCTCGAGTGGTTCGAGAAGCGGCGCCGGGATCCTGTGGTCGTACAGACAACGCGGTCGGCGGTCGCGGCGACGCTCGCCTATGTCATCGCGCTGCGGGTGAGTCCCGAGGCGGCGCCGCTGACCGCGCCGCTGACCGCTCTGCTGGTCGTCCAGGTGACCCTGTACGCGACGCTCACCAACGGCGTCCGCCGGGTGAACTCGGTGGTGGCCGGTGTGCTGCTCGCCGTCGCCTTCAGTCAGTTGGTCGGCCTGACCTGGTGGAGCCTCGCGCTGCTGATCGTGGCCTCGCTGGCGGTCGGGCACCTGGTGCGGGTCGACGAGTACGTGCCCGAGGTGGCGATCAGCGCGATGCTGGTGCTCGGGGTCACGACCGTGGGGGACACGGCGTGGGCGCGGGTGCTGGAGACGATGATCGGCGCGGTGGTCGGGCTCGGCTGCAATCTGCTGCTGGCGCCGCCGGTGTGGGTGGGCGAGGCGGGCGAGTCGCTGGAGGGTCTGGCGCGCCGGGTACGGCAGTTGATGCTGCGCATGGGCGAGGAGGCCACGGGCCGCACGCCCGTCGAGCATGCGACCGAGCGGCTGTACGAGGCGCGTGCCCTGGACCACGACATCGTCGAGGTGGAGGCGGCCCTGCGGCAGGCCGAGGACAGCCTGCGGCTCAATCCGCGGGTGCGTGAGGGCCTGCTGCACCGGGTGGTGCTGCGCACGGGACTGGACACGCTGGAGATCTGCACGGTCGTCCTGCGCGTCCTCGCCCGCACCTTCACCGATCTCGCCAAGGACCGCGATCCCGACCCTCTGTTCGCGCCGGAGACGGGTGCCGCGGTGGAGCGGCTGCTGTGCGAGATCGGCGACGCCGTGGTCAGCTTCGCGGTCCTCGTCACGACACCCGTCAGTCTGAGCGCCGAGTCGGCGGAGGCCCGGCTCACCGCCGAACTGCGCCAGGCCGCGGTCACCCGCGACAAGCTGGCCCAGCTGCTGCTGGAGGAGGTCCAGCGCGACGCCCGCCAGTGGCAGCTGCACGGCGCCATGCTGACCGAGGTCAACCGCATCCTCGACGAGCTGGACACCGAGCACCGCTCGCGCCGGCTGCTGGAGGAGCTGGACCGGGTCTCCCGAGAGCAGCGCGAACGGATGCCGCGGCTGACCCGGCTGCAGGACCGGGTGCGCCTGCCGAAGCGGCTGCGGCGGAACCGCGCCGCCACCGCCCGTCGTTCTAGGTGACGGAGTCACCGGAAGGCTGAACGCTGAGGGGACGGTTCGGATGGGCGTGCGGATCGACGGGAACACACTGCGGCTGCCGGGCGGTGTGGCGGTGCGGTTCATCCGCACGCTGCGGCTGCCCGAGAAGGGCACACATCCGCTGCCGCCGGGGCTCGGCGAGTTCCCGGTCCGGCGGGTGGCGGACTACCCGGACACGGTTCCGGGGGCATGGCGGGCGCGCGGGGGTGTGATGCTGCCGGTGTATCTGCGCGAGGCGATGTGGCTGAGCTTCGGCGGCACGACCGAACCGGCCGCTCTCCAGGTCGGGGTGGGCAAGGTGTGCGCGGTGTCGGGGAAGCCGTGGAGCGGCCGGCTGTCCCGGAACCCGCAGAACTACGTGGTGCTGCCCCGCCAGCCCTGGCTGGACGGCATCAACTCCGGGAAGGGCACGGTCCGCCAGTTCGTGGCGGTGCCGCTCGGGATGGGGGCGACCGTCGAGGGCCAGGTCACGGGCGAGGAGGTCTGGGGCGGCGTACAGCTGCAGTCGTTCCCGTTGACCGACGGGGAGCTGGCGAAGTGGCGGGAGCAGGAGGCGCGGCACCGGACGGAGCGGGCCCGGGCGTTCACGCCGACCGGGGGTTACGGCGCCGCCCTGCCCATGCCGGCGCCGGCCGCCCCGGCCGCGGTCCCGGCGCGCGCCGCCATGGGTCTGGGCGTCGGCGGTTCGATGCGCCAGGAGGTCTACCGGGACGACCGCCCGCTCACCGACTGGGCCGACCGGGCCGCGGGCCGCGTCTTCGTCCACCTGGTGACGCCGCCGGAGTGGCGCCGCATCACCGGCGAGGCTCCCCCGCCGTCCCCGGTGGACCGGGCGGCGTACACGCGCGCGGGGCTGCCCTGGTTCGACTACTACGACCAGGACGCCGAGGATCTCGCCCCCACGGACCGGCTCGAGGCGGTGAAACCCGTCGGCGACTGGCTGGGCGACGACCACGAGCCCTGGCAGGAGCCCACGCCGGTGCAGATCATGCCGCTGAAGGACGCGCCGGGCGAGCCGGTCGAGGACGGCGACTGGTAGCCGACGTGTTGCGCCATGTGCAATGGGCGTTGTCGTTCTTGCGTGCGGCGGGTGATCCACGCCAAGGTGGTCGTCGCGACGGGGACCACCGACGACCTGAGGTGTGGACATGGGCAGTGGAGGCTTGAGCAGGCGCCGGTTCGTAGGGGGTCTGGCGGGAACGGCCGCCGTGGCGACGCTCCCGGCGGCGACGTCGTGCGGCGACGCGCCCGCCCCCGCGGACACGACGCCTTCCAGGGCCAGTACGAACACCTCGCGCGAGGCCCGCACGCCCGCCGGCCCGCGCCCCCTCTACCTCGGGACCTACACCTCCGCCGAGGGCGGCGGCAAGGGCATCGCCCTCGCCACGTACGACGCCACCACGGGCCGTATCACCGACCGCGGAATCCTGGCGAAGACCGGCGACCCCTCGTTTCTCGCCCCGCACCCGAACGGCAGGACGCTGTACGCCGTCAACGAGCGGGAGGACGGCGGCGTGACCGCCGTGCGGCTCGCCGACCGGAAGGTTCTGGGCACCCGGAGTTCGGGCGGCGCGGGTCCGTGCCACCTCTCCGTGCATCCGAGCGGGCGCTGGCTGCTGAGCGCCAACTACAGCTCCGGCAGCGTGACCGTGCACCCCATCGCGGCCTCGGGCGCGCTCGGCGAGCACACCGACGTGATCACGCACTCCAGCCCGCCGCCCGGCCCCGACGCCGAGCGCCAGGACGGTCCGCACGCCCACCAGATCGTCACGACCCCCGACGGTGGCCACGTGCTCGCCGTGGACCTGGGCACGGACACCGTCCACACCTACCGCCTCGACCAGACCAAGGGCACGCTCACCGAGGTGTCCCGGGCGCGGTCCCGCCCGGGCGCCGGACCACGACACCTCACCTTCCACCCGGGCGGGCGGTACGCCTACCTGGCCAACGAACTCGACAACACCGTGACGGTGTGCGCCTACGATCCGGCCACCGGCCGGGTCACCATCGGCGACCCGCAGTCGACCGGCACCGGCGAGGGCACCAGCTATCCGTCACAGATCCTGGTGACCGCGGACGGCTCGTACGCCTACTTCGCCAACCGGGGACACAACAGTCTGACGCGGTACGCCGTCGAGGCGGACGGTGCCCGGCTCCGGCTCCTCGACACGGTGCCGGTACACGGCGACTGGCCACGGCACACCGCGTTCTCGCCGGACGGGAAGCTGCTGTTCGTGTCGAACCAGCGCTCCAGCTCGGTCACCGTCTTCCACGTCGACCGCGCGAGCGGTGAACTGCGGCTCGCGGGCCAGCCGTTCACGTCACCCGTCGCCGTCTGTGCGCTGCCGCAGTAGGGACCGGGGGCAGGAGGCCGCGCTCGCCTGCGTGAGCAGGACGTGCATGCGCTCGGTGAGCTGCGCGACGTCGTCGGCGGGCCGGTGGAACGCCAGCCGTACGTCGCCGTGGGCGCGGGCCCGCTCGATGCGCAGCGTCAGTCCGTGCCGGTCGACGGCGAGCGGCTGGACGCGGACGGCGCCGTGCAGGCTGTCGGGCTCGACGAGCCGGGTGAGCCGCTCGACCGCGTCGGCATGGCAGTCGGCGAGATGGGTCAGCAGCTGGGCCTCGGCCAGGGCCAGCGGGTCGGGGACCGCGGCGGCGAACTCGTCGAGGCCGACGACCACGGCACCGGACGGCTGCCGCAGCACCACGCGGGTGGCCCGGAAGGCGAGCCGCTCCTCCTCGCGGGTGAACCAGCCGGCCATCCAGAGCCGGGCGCGGATCCGCTTGCGGACGGGGACGGGTGCGACGTCCGCGAACTCCAGGACGGCGGACGGCTCTCCGCGGGGTGCGCAGATCGCCGCCGTGACCAGGGCGCTGTCCTCGGGCACGTCCAGGAGCACCTGGCCGTCCTCGGCCACCGTGTGCGCGCCGACGAACTCCTCCCGCCCACCCTCCGCGGTCACCGAACAGGACCACGCGGCGGCGAGCACCGAACGTGCCCGCTCCGCCGCGGAAGGCGCGGCCGTCCAGGTCTGGCTGTCACCCATCCCATACCTCCTTAGGTAAGCCTTGCCTAACCTATCGAAGATCGGGGTCTATGCCAACCACGTCCGCCGAACCTGTCAGCCGGCTGTCGGAACACTCAGGGGCGCTCAGGGCACGAGGACGCCCAACAGGGCCCGCGCGCACAGGTCGCGCACCTGCTCCCGGGACAACTCCGAGCCCCGCAGCCACTCCAGACAGACGGCGGCGGTGAAGGCCAGCCACCCCCGCACCGCGAGGCGCACATCTGGGTGCGCGTCAAGGACCGCCCCGAACTCGGGGTCCGCCGCCAGCGCCGCCAGGATCTGCCGCTCCTGTGCGGCCAGGGCCCGCTGGTAGACCTTGCGCACGGCCTGGTCCCCCGCCGCGTCCGCGCGATGGAAGGCGCGGTAGCCGTGGGCATGGTTCCGGACGTACTCCAGGTAGGTGTCGAGGCCGGCGGTGAGCTGTTCGCGCACCGGGACTCCGGGCACGGCCCCCGTCATCCGCAGCATCCGGCCGCTCTCGCGCTCGACGACGGCCGCGAAGAAGTCCCGCTTGGTCGGGAAGTAGTGATAGAGCAGGCCGCGCGAGACACCGGCGATCTCGGCGACCTGCTCGATCCACACCTCGTCGTACGGGCTCTCCGAGAACAGCCGCGCCCCGACGGCGAGAAGCTGTTCCCGGCGCTCCCCGGTACTGAGCCGGCGGCGCACGCGCGCACCCTGGTCGGCAGCCATGCCCGCACTTTACTTGACGTCGGTTCAGCAACGGGATCAGACTGAAACGCGTTATTGAACCCACTTACAACACGCTCAACCTGCCGATGGAGCAAGGGAGATCGCGTCATGGCGGAGACGACGACCGGGGCGGCCGCGTTGCCGAAGGGATTCCGCAGCGCCGAGCAGGGCTGGCCGGAGCTGCACCGCATCCCGCATCCCCCGTACCGGCTCCCTCTGCTCGGCGACGTGCTCGGCGCGAGCCGGACCAGGCCGCTCCAGGACTCCCTGCGGCACGCCCGCCGGCTGGGGCCGATCTTCCGGCGCAAGGCCTTCGGCAGGGAGTTCGTGTTCGTGTGGGGCGCCGGGCTCACGGCCGACCTGGCGGACGAGTCGCGGTTCGCCAAGCATGTGGGGCTCGGCATCGCCAATCTGCGGCCGGTCGTCGGGGACGGTCTGTTCACGGCGTACAACCACGAGCCCAACTGGCAGCTGGCGCACGACGTTCTGGCGCCGGGGTTCAGCCGGGAGGCCATGGCGGGCTACCACCCGATGATGCTGGCGGTGGCGGACCGGCTGATGGACCGCTGGGACCGGGAACTGGCGGCGGGCCGGGCGGTGGACGTGCCGGGCGACATGACGAGGCTGACGCTGGAGACGATCGCGCGCACCGGCTTCGGGCACGACTTCGGCTCCTTCGAGCGGGGCCGGCCGCATCCCTTCGTGACGGCGATGGTGGGCACGCTGACGTACGCGCAGCGGCTGAACACCGTGCCGTCGCCGTTCCTGCTCCGGCGGGCCGCGCACCGCAACGACGCCGACATCGCGTACCTCAACCGCACGGTGGACGACCTGGTCCGGGCCCGGCGTACGGCGAGCGGGGACCGGGCTGGGGACCTGCTGGACCGGATGCTGGAGACGGCCCATCCGGAGACCGGGGAGCGGCTGTCGGCGGAGAACGTCCGCCGACAGGTGATCACCTTCCTGGTCGCCGGGCACGAGACGACCTCGGGCGCGCTCTCCTTCGCCCTGCACTACCTCTCCCGGCACCCGGAGGCCGCGGCCCGCGCCCGCGCCGAGGTGGACCGGGTGTGGGGCGACGCTGCGGTGCCCGGCTACGACCAGGTGGCCAGGCTGCGGTACGTCCGCCGAGTGCTGGACGAGTCACTGCGGCTGTGGCCGACGGCACCGGCCTTCGCCCGGGAGGCCCGTGAGGACACGGTGCTGGGCGGCGTCCACCCGATGCGGCGCGGTGCGTGGGCGCTGGTCCTCACGCCGATGCTGCACCGCGACCCCGAGGCGTGGGGTACGGACGCCGAGCGCTTCGACCCGGACCGCTTCGAGCCGGGCGCCGTACGCACCCGTCCCGCACACACCTTCAAGCCGTTCGGTACGGGCGCGCGGGCGTGCATCGGCCGCCAGTTCGCCCTGCACGAGGCCACGCTGGTACTGGGCCTGCTGCTGCGCCGCTACGAGCTGCACGCCGACCCCGCCTACCGCCTACGGGTGACGGAGCGGCTGACGGTGCTGCCGGAGGGGCTGCGACTACACCTGGAACGGCGGCGCACCTCCCACGCCGAGGTGCCCTCGGAGGCGCGCTGTCCAGCGCACGGGGCGGGCGACTGACTGGGGCGGCCGGTGCCCGCGCCGTGGAAGAGGGCCCCGGTCAGATCGGCGCGCAGCCGCTGACGGTGCCGCCGGAAGCGCCGCGGCTGCACCTTGGGCGGCGGCCGACCTCCCACACCGAGGTGCCCTCGGAGGCGCGCTGTCCAGCGCACGGGGCGGGCGACTGACTGGGGCGGCCGGTGCCCGCGCCGTGGAAGAGGGCCCCGGTCAGATCGGCGCGCAGCCGCTGACGGTGCCGCCGGAAGCGCCGCGGCTGCACCTTGGGCGGCGGCCGACCTCCCACGCCGAGGTCTCCTCAGAGGCGCGCTGCGGGTGCCCGCGCCGCCCCGGCCGCGTTGAGCCGCGGCTGGGTGACGAAGAAGGCGCCCGTCAGATCGGCGCGGAACAGCTGACGGCACTGCCCAAAAGGCCGCGGCCGCACCTGGAACGGCGGCGGACTCCCCTGCCGAGTCGCCCTCAGGCGTGCGCGGCCCAGTGCCCGGGACGGGCGACTGCCCCCGGCAACCGCGTGCCCGCGCTGCCCCGGGCCGCGTTGAGCTGTGGCTGGGTGAGGAAGAAGGCGCCGGTCAGGTCGGCGTCCGTGAGGTCGGTGTCTCGTAGGTCGGCGCCGATGAGGTCCGCGCCCCGCAGGTCCGCGCCGGTCAGGTCGGCGGCGATGAGGTAGGCGCCGCGGAGGTTCGCGCCGCGCAGGTCGGCGCCCTTGAGGCGGGCGCCCATCAGGTCCGCGCCCCGGCGCTCCTTCTTGCGGCCGCGGATGCCGGCCCGCGCCAGTTCGCTGGTCCTCAGCAGGAGCACGTTGACGTCCTGGCGGTGCGCGGCGACGTCCAGCGCGCCGAGTTCCTCCGGGGTCTGGCGGGTCAGCTCTTCGGTCTTCTCCAGGGCCCGGCGCAGCTCGGTGCGGATCGGGCGGGCGGCGGGCAGGGTGAGGGCCTCGGTGAGGTACCAGAGCAGCTCGTGCAGCTGCCGGACGACCGGGAACACGTCGAACATGCGCCGGGCGTCCTCGCGCGCGCCGGCACGCCAGTCCGCTCCGCCGAAGGTGACCTGCGAGACCTTCTGGCCGGCGCCGAAGCAGTCGTAGACGGTGCAGCCGGTGAACCCCGTCTGCCGCAGCCGGGCGTGGATGCCGCACCGGTGGTCGTCCTGGAGGTTCCGGCAGGGCTGCCCGGCCGCCTTGTCGACCGCGAAGTCGGCGGAGGCGGTGAAGGGCAGGGCGACACAGCACAGCCCGAAGCACCGCGCGCAGTCGCCGCGCAGGTCGACCAGGTCGACCAGGTCGATCGTGTGTTCTTGCATGACGACAACCCTACGACCTGCGGACCGCCTGATCTCACCGATGAGTTTCCGGTGCTGTGGGGGTCTCCTCATCCAACGGAAAACAAGCTCGGCTACCACTGAGATGCGAGCCGACGGAAGCAGGAGCACCAACGCATCGAGGAGAGACGTCATGTGCAGCCACCGACCGGCGTGCCCCAGCGCCGACAGCCCCGACCACCACACCGCCGTGATCGTCTCGGCCCACCCCGAACAGGGCTGGAGCCTGCTGTGCAACGGCACCATCGTCTTCGACGACACCGGTGAACTCCTGCCGGACGGGCGGGTCGTGGACCCGCACCGTACGCTCGGCACGCTGGCCGTGGCCGTCTGACTACCCCGCGAGGCCGTCCGGCAGGTCGAGCCGGGCGAGCCGCTCGGGGTCGGCCAGGATGTGCATCTCGGTGATCCTGCCGTCGGCGATGGTGACGCCCATGACCGAAAGGGCCTGTCCGTCGGGGGCGTTGATGACGCCGACCGTGCCGTTGACCAGCACGAGCTGGGCGTGGTGCGCGAACTGGGCGAACATGAGGGCCTGTTCGGCGACCGGTTTGGCACCGCGTACCAGCTTGGACGCGGCCGCTCCGCCGACCAGCGCCCCGGCGTCGGCCCGCAGGACGACATCGGGGTCGAGGACCGCGAGCAGCGCCTCGAAGTCCCCGGCGCGGGCGGCGGCCATGAAGGCGTCCAGGACCTGCCGCTGCCTGGCGAGGTCGGGCTCGGCGGACGGCGTGGCACCGCGGACCCGGCGCCGGGCCCGACTGGCCAGTTGGCGGGTGGCGGCCGGGCTGCGCTCCACGATCGGCGCGATGTCGTCGAAGGGCACGGCGAACATGTCGTGCAGCACGAACGCCAGTCGCTCGGCGGGCTCCAGCGTCTCCAGGACCACCAGGAGGGCGAGTCCCACCGAGTCGGCCTGGAGCACCTCCTGTTCCGGGTCGATCTCCGACAGGGGCCGGATCACCGGGTCCGGGACGAACGTGTCGTCCAGCGGCTGCTCGTGGCGGCGGGTGCGCGAGCGCAGCATGTCGAGGCAGACCCGGCCGACCACGGTGGTCAGCCAGCCGCCGAGGTTGCCGATGGCGCCCGCGTCGCTCCGGCCGAGCTTCAGCCAGGCCTCCTGGACGGCGTCCTCCGCCTCGGCCAGTGAGCCGAGCATGCGGTAGGCCACGGCCTTCAGATGCCCGCGGTGCTCCTCGAAGCGGTCCGCGAGCAGCTCTCGTTCGTCCATCGTCGGCTCCCCCGCCGTCGTCATCGTCATCTGCTGAACAGTTCGAAGGCCACGGCCGGCGTCCCGCCGAACCGCTCCCCCGTCGTCTCCGCGTACCCGGTCAGGAACTCGCGTACGTACGTCTCCGGGTCCTCGTCCGTCAACACCTCGATGTAGGTGCGGTGTTCGAGCAGTGAGCGCACCGCCCGCTCCAGTCCCGGCGTCGCGTCCACGGCATGGGTGGGCGTGCTGGACCCGGCGACGGCGACCCAGCGGACGCCGTTCCAGGGCTCAAGACCCTGTTCGGTGAGCTCCGGGAAGATCCAGCGGTTGCCGGCGTCGCCCGCCGCGTCCAGGGTGGCGCGGCCGACCGCCACGTGGTCCGGGGTGTTCCAGGCGACGCCGCCCCAGGTGTCCCGGTGGTTGAGGGTGATCACCAGCTCGGGCCGGTGCCGGCGGATGGCGGCGGCGATGTCGCGGCGCAGGGCGGTGCCGTACTCGATCACGCCGTCCTGGTGGTCGAGGAACTCCACCGCAGTCACGCCGACCACCGCCGCGCTCGCCCGTTGCTCCCGCTCCCGCAGCGGGCCGCACTCGGCGGGCGGCAGCGTGTCGATGCCGGCCTCGCCGCGGGTCGCCAGGAGGTAGGCGACCTCACGGCCGGCGTCGGTCCAGGCGGCGATCGCCGCCGAGCAGCCGTACTCGAGGTCGTCGGGGTGTGCCACGACCGCGAGGCAGCGCTGCCAGTCCTCGGGCATGGGCCGGAGGTCAGTGGTCTTCGGCTCGGTCATGGGGCCAGCCTACGGGCGGAGGCCCGACGCACCGGACGGGTTTTCGATCATCGTCGGCACCGGTCACACCTCGTCGCGGGTGAGCGCCAGCAGCCGGTCCAGGACCCGGTCGCCGCTCGCCCGTACGCCGTCGTGCTCGAACTCGTCGGTGACCCAGGTGCGCAGGCCGCGGATCGTGCGGGCGGTTCGCAGGGCGTGGGCCGTGTCGACGTACATGTCGTCGTGGTAGACGGCCGCGGCGACCGGCACCTCGTTGGCGGCGAGGCGGGCGGGGTCGTAGAGGGGCTGCCAGTCGGTGCGGGCGGCGAGGAGTTCGGCCGTCTCGCGCAGCGGGCGCAGCGCCGGGTCGCAGTCGAACATCCAGGGGTGGATCGTCTCGCCGGTGAACAGCAGCGGTCCGTCGCCCGCGAGCGCCTTGGCCGCGTCGAACTGCGGGAACTCGGCGCGGACCCGCTCGGCGGACCAGCCGGTGGGGCGCGCGTCCTGGCCGTAGATCGCCTCGTGGACGAGGGCGTACAGCGGGTGGCCGGCGTACGACAGGTGGCCCTGGAGCGCCTCCTGGAACGCGTCGGACAGGGTCGTGCCCAGCGGGGTGCGGACGAAGGCGTGTTCCAGGAGGTAGTGCAGGCGGTGGCTGCCGTCGGTGCCGCCGAGGAGGATGCCGAGGGACTGGAAGGCCTCGGCGGTCAGCCGGTAGCCGTTCGGCAGCACGACCTCGTGGGTGAGGAGGTGGTCGGCGATCTGCCGGGCGCGTTCGACGTCCTGCGGGTAGCGGGCGTAGTGCGCGGCGACCTTGCGTTCGACGCGCGGGTAGGCGGCGCGGTAGACGTCGTCGGCGTGGGCGTCGAGCGAGGGCAGGCCGCCGGTGATGAGCGCGGTGCTCAGGCCCTCAGGGGCGGTGGACAGGTAGTTCACCGTGCAGAAGCCGCCGAAGCTCTGCCCGAGGACGGTCCAGGGGGTGCCGCCGGTGATCTCCGTGCGGATCGTCTCGCAGTCGCGGACGATCGAGTCGGCGCGGAAGTGGGTGAGGTAGTCGGCCTGTTCGGCGGGGCCGCCGCGCAGCGGGAGCGTCTGGCGGTTGGCGGGGGCGGAGTGGCCGGTGCCGCGCTGGTCGAGGAGGAGGACGCGGTACTCCTTCAGGGCGCGGCCGAGCCAGGCCTGCTTGCCGACGAAACGCTGCGCTCCGAAGCCGGGGCCGCCCTGGAGGTAGACCAGCCACGGCAGGTTCTGTCCCGCCCGCTCGCTCGCGACGACCTCACGGGCGTAGAGCTCGATGCTCTCCCCCGCCGGGTCGTCGTGGTCGAGGGGCACGGTGAAGTGGCGGTCGGTGAGGACGAGGCCGGGTTGGCGGTAGCTGACGGTCAACGGTGCTCCAGGGGCGGAGGGTGTGCGGGCCGCGACCCAGTTCAGCACATGTCCGTCCGGCGAACACCCCCGGGATCATGAAATCTTACTGACCTGCCGGTCAGCGGGCGGAGAGGCTGGACCGCCGTACCACCAGCTCGGGCTGGAGGACGACCCGCCGGTGCTCGTGCGCGCGAGGGCCGGTCTCCGTCTCCGTCTCCTCCAGCAGGAGTTCGGCGGCCAGGGCGCCCATGGTGACGGCGGGCTGCCGTACCGAGGTGAGGGGTACGGCTGCGGCGGCCGCGAACTCGATGTCGTCGTAGCCGACGATCGCGAGGTCGTCCGGGACCTTTATGCCGGCCGCGTACATGGCCTGCAGCACGCCGAGGGCGAGCAGGTCGTTGGCGCAGAAGACGGCGGTCGGCCGGTCGGCGAGGCCGAGCAGGCGTGCGCCGGCGTCCCGGCCGGCGGCGACGTCGAGCCGTTCGGTGGGCAGTTCGCGCAGGACGTCGGGGCCGAGGCCGGCCTCGGCGAGCGCGTTCAGGGCGCCGGTGCGGCGGTCGCGGACCTGGTTGAGGCCGGGCGGACCGCTGACGTAGGCGATGGAGCGGTGCCCGGCGTCCACGAGGTGGCGTACGGCCAGGGCGCCGCCCGCGACGTCGTCGACGGAGACCGAGCACTCGGTGGTGCCCTCGGCGACCCGGTCGACGAGGACGAAGGGGATGTTGTGGCGCCGGAACGCCTCGATGTTGCGGCCGCTCGCGTCGGCCGGCGTCAGCAGGACGCCGCGGACCCGCTGCTCGGCGAAGAGCGACAGGTAGTCGGCCTCCTCGCCCGCGTTCTGCGCGCTGTTGCAGACCATCACGCCGAGGCCGGCCTCGCGCGCGGCGCGCTCGGCGCCGCGCGCCACGTCGACGAAGAACGGGTTGCCCATGTCGAGGACGAGCAGTCCCATGATCCGGCTGCGGCCCGCGCGCAGCTGACGCGCGGACTCGCTGCGGACGTAGCCCAGCCGGTCTATCGCGGACTGCACCCGCGCCCGGGTCTCGGTCGCGACCGAGTCCGGACGGTTGATGACGTTCGAGACCGTGCCGACGGAGACTCCGGCGGCGCGTGCGACGTCCTTGATACCCACCGACTGGGCCATGGGGCAGGGACCTCCAGGGGGAACGAGGGGCGGCGGGAAGGCGGCTTCACATTACCCTCACGCCGCCCGTGCGCCTTCGGTCAGGCGGGCAGGCTGAAGTTGAGGCTGCGGAGCGCCGACGGCGTCGTACCGCTGGACTTCTCCTGGTACATGACCGACAGGAAATGATCCTGACCGATCCGCGTCTCGTCGAACACGACCTCACCGAAGGCGTTCAGCCCGGCGGTGACGCCGTCGTACAGCGTCGTCCAGTCGGTGTACCCGGAGGCCGCGGAAGCGCCGGCGATCCGGCAGAACGGGAAGATCGCGTAGGCGTTGTCGTACTTGTCGAGGAACAGCTTGGTGCGCTGGCTGGAGTTCAGCGGCACCGGTATCTCGGTCTTCTGCCAGGTGCCGGAGGCGTTCTTGCGGACGTGGAAGGCACGGCCGTTGTTGGTGCGGTCAGTGACGTAGTTCGTCGTGCACTGCCCAAAACGGCCGGGGACGTAGCTGATGATCGCGTGGGGGCGTCCCGCCGAGTCGGTCCACTGGCTCTCCTGGTTCATCAGGGAGTGGTCCGGGTTCAGCGAGTCGATCACCAGACCGCTGTCCGTGACCGCGACCTTGTCGGAGCCGCCGGTGGTGCCGACGACGGTGCCCGCGTTGTTGCGCCAGGTGCGGCCGCGGTCGTCGGAGTAGACGTAGCCGGTGTCGTGGTTGGTGATGCCGCCGCTGTTGCACATCACGGCGTTGTTCTGCTCTCGCCAGGTGAAGAAGGAGTGCAGCCGGCCGTTCTTGTCGTAGTCGATGCCGTGCAGGTACATGTTGCGGGCCGTCGAGGAGCCGTGCTCGCTGGTGTACGTCCCGGTGGAGCTGGTCCACTCGCCGAGGTTGGTCCAGGACGTGCCGTCGTACTCGGCGAGGGCGTTGCGGCCATTGCCGGAGATGGCTACGCGATAGCTCAGCTGGAGCTTGCCCTCGGGTGTCGAGATGAACTGCGGGTAGGTGAACTGCGAGGTGAGGGCGAGGCCGTCGAGGGTGGACTGGGGGGCGCCGAACCGGCTGGTGGTCCAGCTCATCCCGGCCGGGTTGTCCATGAGTCCCGCCACCGACTTGACGTAGGTGAAGCCGTCGCTGTGGGAGTCCATGTTGAGGTGCAGCCGGCCGTCGACCTTGGAGATGCCCATGGAGATGACATTGTGGGAGTCGTTGTACCGGAGGGTGTGACCGACCTTGACGGTGGACCACGTGGTCGACGGGAACTTGCGGCGGCCGACGACGGCGTTGCGGTCGGCGGTGTACCAGACGGCGTACTGGTAACCCTTGTAGGTCAGCATCGCGTTCTTCTGGAACGAGTTGTTGTTGACCAGGCCGTTGTACGACACGAAGAAAAGGGCCTGGGTGTCCAGCGTGGTGCTGCCGGTCAGGGTGACCGAGGGGCCGGGGTCGGCGGCCCGTGCGGTTCCGGCGCCGAGGGCGGGGGTGGCTACGGCGCCCAGTGCGGCGGCGGCCAGCAGCGTACGTCTCTTCATCTCGGGGGACTCCATTGTCGGCGAGGTGCGGGGAGCGGGAAGAGCAGGGGTCGAGCGGGGGGTCAGGCCAGGTGGAACACCTCAGTGAGCGGTTTCATGGCCTCGTCGGGCCGGGCGCCGTCCAGCGACTCGAAGAACGGCGCCATCTCCGCCTGCCAGCGGGCGTTGACATCGGTGGCTTCCATGCCGGCCTGGGCGGCCTCGAAGTCCTCGGTCTCCAAGTAGCCGACGAGCAGGCCGTCCTCGCGCAGGAAGAGCGAGTAGTTGTGCCAGCCGGTGGCCGAGAGCGCCTCGAGCATCTCGGGCCACACGGCGGCATGCCGCTCGCGGTACTCGTCGAGGCGGTCCGCCCTGACCTTGAGCAGGAAGCACACGCGCTGCATCAACAACCCTCCGGATATCAGAAGTTGAACTGGTCGATGTTCTTGGCGTCGAACACGGTCGGCTTGCCGAGGCTGATCACGCCGTCCTTGCCGATGGTGAACTCACCCATGTCGCCGGCCGTGAAGGTCTCGCCCTCCTTGCCGGTGATCTGGCCGGAGACCAGGGCGACGGCGGTGCGGGCGGCGAGCTCGCCGAGCTTCGACGGGTCCCACAGCTCGAAGCCCTCGACGGTGCCGTTCTTGACGTACTTGCGCATGTCGTTCGGGGTGCCGAGGCCGGTCAGCTTGACCTTGCCCTTGTACTTGGAGCCGGACAGGTACTGGGCGGCGGCCTTGATGCCGACGGTGGTCGGGGAGATGATCCCCTTCAGGTTCGGGTACTCCTGGAGCAGGCCCTGGGTCTGCTGGAAGGACTGCTGGGCGTCGTCGTTGCCGTACGCGACCTTGACGAGCTTCATGTCCTTGTACTTCGGGTCCTTGAGCTCCTCCTTCATGAAGTCGATCCAGATGTTCTGGTTCGTCGCCGTCTGCGCGGCGGACAGGATCGCGATCTCGCCCTTGTAGCCGATCTGCTCGGCGAGCAGCTGCACCTCGGTGCGGCCGAGGTCCTCGGCGCTGGCCTGCGAGACGAAGGCGTTGCGGCAGTCGGCCTTGGTGTCCGAGTCGTAGGTGACGACCTTGATGTCGTTCTTCATGGCCTGCTTGAGCGCGGTGCACAGGGCGCCCGGGTCCTGCGCGGACACGGCCATCGCGTCGACCTGCTGCTGGGTGAGCGTGTTGACGTAGGAGACCTGTCCGGAGGTGTCGGTGGCGCTGGACGGGCCGACCTCCTTGTAGCTGGAGCCCAGCTCCTTCAGGGCCGCCTCGCCGCCCTTGTCGGCGGAGGTGAAGTAGGGGTTGTTGACCTGCTTGGGCAGGAAGCCGACGGTCAGGCCCTTCTTCAGTTCGGCGTTCGGGTCGGCCTTGCCGGCGGTGGCGGCGGAGGCGCTGTCGTCGCTGACGTCCTCCTTGGTGGTGCCGCCGCAGGCGGTGGCGGCCAGGGCGAGCGAGGTGACGGCGGCGAGGGCCGCGCAGGTACGGCGGATGGATGACTTGCGCATGACTGGTTTCCTTACGAGGGTGAGCGGGGTGTGACTTACGAGGTCGTCCGTGGCGTCAGTTGACCTAGGGGGTCGGACTGGGCGCCTTGGACACCGGCGCTGAGGCGGCTCTGCGCCCGGCCCTCGCGACGGAGATCTGGCGTGCGACCCGGGGGCCGAGCACGGAGAGGACGAGCAGGACGCCGGTGACGACGATCTGCGACTGGGCGGAGACGTCCTGGAGGCTCATCACGTTCTGCAGCGCACCGAGCAGGAAGACTCCCGCGATCGCACCGCCGAGCGTGCCCTTGCCGCCGTCGAAGTCGATTCCGCCGAGCAGTACCGCGGCGACGACGGAGAGTTCGAGGCCGGTGGCGTTGTCGAAGCGGGCGCTGGCGTAGTGCAGGGCCCAGAAGATGCCGGTGAGGGAGGCCATCAGGCCGGTCACCGTGAACAGGATCAGCTTCTGCCGCTTGACCCGGATGCCGGCGAAGCGCGCGGCCTCCTCGCTGGCGCCGGTCGCGAACAGCGACCGGCCGAACGGGGTGGCGTGCAGGGCGACCACGGCGATCGCGAGCAGCGCCAGGAAGGGCAGCAGGGCGTACGGGATGAAGGTGTCGCCGATGCGTCCGGCCGCGAAGTCCAGGTACTGCGTGGGGAAGTCGGTCACCGCGTCGGAGCCGAGCACGATCTGCGCGATGCCCCGGTAGGCGGCGAGGGTGCCGATGGTGACGGCGAGGGACGGCAGTCCGAGCCGGGTCACCAGCAGACCGTTGATCAGGCCGCAGACCACACCGAGCAGCAGGCAGATCGGGATGATCGTCTCGATCGTCATGCCCTGGTTCCACAGGGCGCCCATCACGGCACCCGACAGACCGGCGGTGGAGGCGACCGAGAGGTCGATCTCGCCGGAGACCACGAGCAGCGTCATGGGCAGGGCGATCAGCGCGATCGGCAGGGTGTTGCCGATCAGGAACGACAGGTTGAGGGCGTTGCCGAAGCCGTCGACGGTGCCGAAGGACAGCAGCAGGACGACGATGAGGAGGGCGCCGACGACTGCATCCCACCTTTTCAAGGCGGACCAGCGGATGGCTCGGCTAAGCGAGAAGTCAGCCATGGCGGGCGTTCCTCTTCTTCAGGGCGGTGGCCACGCGCAGCGCGACGATCCGGTCGACCGCGATGGCGAGGATGAGCAGGATGCCGTTGATGGCGAGCACCCAGACCGAGCTGACGCCGAGGGCGGGCAGCACGCTGTTGATGGAGGTCAGCAGCAGCGCGCCGAGGGCTGCGCCGTAGACGCTGCCGGAGCCGCCGGTGAAGACGACGCCGCCGACCACGACCGCGCTGACGACGGTGAGTTCGTAGCCGTTGCCGGTGCCGGAGTCGACGTTGCCGAACCGGGCCAGGTACAGGGCGCCGGCGAGACCCGCGAGGGCGCCGCAGAAGGTGTACGCGGCCAGGATCCGCTTGCGGACCGGGATGCCGGCGAGGCGGGCGGCCTCGGGGTTGGAGCCGAGCGCGTACAACTCGCGCCCGCTGCCGAAGTGCTTGAGGTAGTACGCCGTCGCCACCAGTACCGCGAGGGCGATCATCGCCAGCCACGGCACCGCGGAGATACCGCCGGAGCCGAAGTCCACGAAGCCGTCGGAGAGGTCGGCCGCGGTGATCTGGCGGGAGCCGACCCAGATGGAGTCGATGCCGCGGATGATGTAGAGCGTGCCGAGGGTGACCACGAGCGCGGGCACCTGGCCGAGGCTGACGAGCAGGCCGTTCAGCAGACCGAAGGCGATACCCATCAGGACCGCCAGCAGCACGGCCACGACGGGGTTGCCGCCGCCCTGGAGGAACGTACCGGCCGCGAAGGCGCTGATGCCGAGCGTCGAGCCGACTGACAGGTCGACGTTGCGGGTGATGACCACCAGCGACTGACCGGTGGCGACCAGCACCAGGATGGTCGCGTTGAGCAGCAGGTCCTTGATGCCCTGCTCGGTCAGGAACTCGCTGTTGCCCGCCTGGGTGACGCCGATCATCACCAGGAAGACGAGCAGGATGGCCAGCTCCCGCATCTTGAAGACGCGGTCGGCCAGGCGGGTGCCGCTGGACTTGGGCACCTCCGCCACGGGGGCTTCGTTCGGGGTGAGCACCGTCATGCCGCCCTCCTCTTGTTCGCTTCTCCGCCCACGCGGCGCAGAGGTGCGGGCATCGTGTTCATCTGCGGCCCGGCGGCCACGCGTGCGTCGCTCACGCGGCCCTCCCGGTGGCTGCGGCCATCACGGTTTCCTCGGTGGCGTCGGAGCGCTGGATCTCGGCGGTCAGGCGGCCCTCGTGCATCACCAGCACGCGGTCGGCCATGCCGAGGATCTCGGGCAGGTCGGAGGAGATCATCAGGACGGCCACCCCGTCGGCGGCCAGCTCGCTGAGCAGCCGGTGCACCTCGGCCTTGGTGCCGACGTCGATGCCTCGGGTGGGCTCGTCGACGATCAGCACCTTGGGGCCGGTGGCGAGCCACTTGGCGAGGACGACCTTCTGCTGGTTGCCGCCGGACAGGGTGTTGACGGTGTCGGCGATGCGGGCGTACTTGACCTGGAGCCTGACGGCCCAGTCGAGGGAGCGGCTGCGTTCGGCGCCGCGGTCCATGAGGCCGGCCTTCACAGTCGTACGAAGTCCGGTGAGGCCGATGTTGCGCTCGATGGACATGTCCATCACCAGGCCCTGGGCGCGCCGGTCCTCGGGGACGAGGGCGAGCCCGGAGGCCATGGCGGTGGACGGGGCGCCGTTGATCAGGGCCTTGCCGTCGACGGAGACCTCGCCTGCGTCCCAGCGGTCGATGCCGAACACGGCCCGCGCGACCTCCGTACGGCCCGCGCCGACGAGGCCGGCGAGACCGACGATCTCGCCGCGCCGCACGTCGAAGGAGACGTCGGTGAAGACGCCCTCGCGGGTCAGCCGGCGCACGCTCAGGGCGACCTCGCCCGGCGTCACGTCCTGCTTGGGGTACAGCTCTTCGAGGTCGCGGCCGACCATGCGGCGGACCAGGTCGTCCTCGGTCATGCCGTCGAGCGGTTCGCTGGCGATCCAGGCGCCGTCGCGCAGGGTGGTCACCCGCTGGCAGATCTGGAAGATCTCCTCCAGCCGGTGCGAGATGAACAGGACGGCGGCGCCCTGTTCGCGCAGGGTGCGGACGACGCCGAAGAGACGGGCGACCTCGCTGCCGGTGAGGGCGGCGGTCGGCTCGTCCATGATCAGGACGCGGGCGTCGAAGGAGAGCGCCTTGGCGATCTCGACGATCTGCTGGTCGGCGATGGACAGGCCGCGGGCGGGGCGGTCGGGGTCGAGTTCGACGCCGAGACGCTGCATCAGGGCCAGGGTCGCCTGGTGGGTGGCCTTGTGGTCGATACGGCCGAGGGCGCGCCGGGGCTGGCGGCCCATGAAGATGTTCTCGGTGATCGACAGATCCGGGAAGAGGGTCGGCTCCTGGTAGATCACGGCGATGCCGGCGTCTCGGGCGTCGCCTGGGCCGTGGAAGACGACGGGCGCACCGTCGAGCAGCACCTGGCCGGCGTCCGGCCGGTGCACTCCGGCGAGTGTCTTGATGAGGGTCGACTTGCCCGCGCCGTTCTCTCCGGCGAGGGCGTGCACCTCCCCGGGAAACAGCTCCAGGGAGACGTCCCGCAGGGCGCGGACAGCGCCGAAGGACTTCGAGATGTCCTTGAGCGCAAGAACCGGGGCCGGACCCGTGGTGGACGGGTGGGTCATGGGGGCTCCTCGACGACGCCGGCGGGACGGCCCTCTCGGCGTCGTGAAAGGTTTCAACTTGGTTGCCGGGACGTTAGGCATGCAGCGCATGTCACGTCAATGGGTACGGGTCGAAAAAGTTTCGATGAACGAAGGTAACGGCCGAGTCACGGGCAACAGCCTTGGCCACAGGGCTTGACACCCCTCCGGGGGACTCATAGCTTCCCCTCTTGAATCGTTTCACAGCGAAGCCTTTCAGAAGACCTTCCGACCCGACGTCACAGGAGCCCTCAAGTGACCGAGCTCGCAGCGGTGAAGGCCGCGCTCAAGACCCAGGCCGTCGAGACGCCGTCGTGGGCGTACGGGAACTCTGGGACGCGGTTCAAGGTGTTCGCCCAGCCGGGCGTTCCCCGCACACCGCAGGAGAAGCTGGACGACGCTGCTCAGGTGCACGCGTTCACCGGCGTGGCCCCGACCGTCGCCCTGCACATCCCCTGGGACAAGGTCGAGGACTACGCCGCGCTGGCCAAGCACGCCGAGGACCGTGGCGTGAAGCTGGGGGCGATCAACTCCAACACCTTCCAGGACGACGACTACAAGCTGGGCAGCATCTGCCATCCGGACGCGGTGGTGCGGCGCAAGGCGCTCGATCACCTGCTGGAGTGCGTCGACATCATGGACGCGACCGGGTCGACGGACCTGAAGCTGTGGTTCGCCGACGGGACGAACTATCCCGGGCAGGACGACCTCCGCGCACGGCAGGACCGACTGGCCGAGGGCCTCGCCGAGGTGTACGAGCGGCTGGGGGACGGGCAGCGGATGCTGCTGGAGTACAAGTTCTTCGAGCCGGCCTTCTACTCGACCGACGTGCCGGACTGGGGGACCGCCTACGCCCACTGTCTGAAGCTCGGCGAGAAGGCTCAGGTCGTCGTCGACACCGGGCACCACGCGCCCGGCACCAACATCGAGTTCATCGTCGCCACGCTGCTGCGGGAGGGGAAGCTCGGAGGGTTCGACTTCAACTCGCGGTTCTATGCGGACGACGACCTGATGGTGGGCGCCGCTGATCCGTTCCAGCTGTTCCGGATCATGTACGAGGTCGTGCGTGGGGGCGGGTTCTCGCCCGAGGTCGCGTTCATGCTCGACCAGTGTCACAACATCGAGGCGAAGATTCCGGCGATCATCCGGTCGGTGATGAATGTGCAGGAGGCCACGGCGAAGGCGCTGCTGGTCGACCGGGCGGCGCTGGGCGAGGCCCAGCGGGCCGGGGATGTGCTCGAGGCGAACGCCGTGCTGATGGACGCGTACAACACCGATGTGCGGCCGTTGCTGCGTGAGGTGCGGGAGGAGATGGGGCTTGCCCCCGATCCGATGGGGGCGTACCGGCGGTCCGGGTGGGCCGCGAAGATCGCTGAGGAGCGGGTTGGCGGGCAGCAGGCGGGGTGGGGGGCGTAGGCGCTGCATCGCGTCTGCCTGATGATCACTGTTGCAGGCTGCGGGCCGTGTGTGGCTGGTCGCGCCCACGCGGCGGAGCCGCACATCAACACAGCCCCGCGCCCCTGAAGACGTATCCCCACCCTCTTTCGGACAAGGACTGAATCTCATGGCAACCCATCCCGAAGCCGCCCACCTTCTCGAGCGGTCGCATCGGCTTGGCGCCGATCCTCGGAACACCAACTACGCCGGCGGCAATGCCTCGGCCAAGGGCACCGACACCGATCCCGTCACCGGCGGTGATGTCGAGCTGATGTGGGTCAAGGGGTCCGGGGGTGATCTCGGGACGCTCACCGAGGGCGGGCTGGCCGTGTTGCGGCTGGACCGGATGCGGGCGCTCGTCGACGTGTATCCGGGCGTCGAGCGTGAGGACGAGATGGTCGCCGCCTTCGACTACTGCCTGCACGGCAAGGGGGGTGCCGCGCCCTCCATCGACACCGCCATGCACGGGCTGGTCGAGGCCGCGCACGTCGATCACCTCCACCCGGACTCCGGTATCGCGCTGGCCTGTGCCGCCGACGGGGAGAAGCTGACCGCCGAGTGTTTCGGCGACACCGTGGTGTGGGTGCCGTGGCGGCGGCCCGGGTTCCAGCTGGGGCTGGACATCGCCGCGGTCAAGGAGGCCAACCCGCAGGCCATCGGGTGCGTGCTCGGCGGGCACGGGATCACCGCCTGGGGTGACACCTCCGAGGAGTGCGAGCGGAACTCGCTGCACATCATCCGGACCGCCGAGGCGTTCCTCGCCGAACGTGGCAAGACGGAGCCCTTCGGTCCCGTCATCGAGGGCTACGGTGCGCTGCCCGAGGCCGAGCGCCGGGAGCGGGCCGCGGCTCTCGCGCCGTACGTCCGGGCCGTCGCCTCCCAGGACAAGCCGCAGGTCGGGCACTTCACCGACGCGGACGTCGTCCTCGACTTCCTCGCCGCTGCCGAGCACCCGCGGCTCGCCGCGCTCGGGACCTCCTGCCCCGATCACTTCCTGCGGACCAAGGTGCGGCCGCTCGTCCTCGACCTGCCGCCGACCGCCCCGCTGGACGAGGCGATCGCGCGGCTCGACGAGCTGCACGCCGAGTACCGCGAGGAGTACGCCGCCTACTACGAACGGCACGCCCTGCCCGACTCCCCCGCCATGCGCGGTGCCGACCCTGCGATCGTGCTGGTCCCCGGGGTCGGCATGTTCTCCTTCGGCAAGGACAAGCAGACCGCCCGGGTCGCCGGTGAGTTCTATGTCAACGCCATCAATGTGATGCGCGGGGCCGAGGCCGTCTCGACGTACGCGCCCATCGAGGAGTCCGAGAAGTTCCGTATCGAGTACTGGGCGCTCGAAGAGGCCAAGCTGCAGCGGATGCCGAAGCCCAAGCCGCTGGCGACACGTGTCGCTCTGGTGACGGGTGCGGGCAGCGGGATCGGGAAGGCCATCGCGCATCGGCTCGTCACCGAAGGCGCGTGTGTCGTGATCGCCGACCTCAACGGTGACAACGCGCAGGCCGTCGCCGAGGAGCTCGGCGGTCCCGACAAGGCCGTCGCCGTGACCGTCGACGTCACCTCCGAGGAGCAGATCGCCGAGGCGTTCAAGACCGCCGCGCTCGCCTTCGGTGGCGTCGACCTGGTGGTCAACAACGCCGGTATCTCCATCTCCAAGCCGCTGCTGCAGACCTCGGCCAAGGACTGGGACCTCCAGCACGACATCATGGCGCGCGGTTCCTTCCTCGTGTCGCGTGAGGCGGCCCGGGTGATGATCGCGCAGAAGCTGGGCGGCGACATCGTCTACATCGCCTCCAAGAACGCCGTCTTCGCCGGGCCCAACAACATCGCCTACTCCGCCACCAAGGCCGACCAGGCCCACCAGGTGCGGCTGCTCGCCGCCGAGCTGGGCGAGCACGGCATCCGCGTCAACGGCGTCAACCCGGACGGTGTGGTGCGTGGGTCCGGGATCTTCGCGGGCGGCTGGGGCGCCAAGCGTGCCGCCGTGTACGGCGTGGAGGAGGAGAAGCTCGGCGAGTTCTACGCCCAGCGGACCATCCTCAAGCGCGAGGTGCTCCCGGACCATGTCGCAGGCGCCGTCTTCGCGCTCACCGGCGGGGACCTGACGCACACCACCGGGCTGCACATCCCGGTCGACGCCGGCGTCGCGGCCGCCTTCCTCCGGTGACGGCCGTGAAGTCGTACGCCGCGGTCGACCTCGGCGCGTCCAGCGGGCGCGTCATGGTCGGCCGCGTCGGCCCCGACAGCCTGGAGCTGACCGAGGCGCACCGATTCCCCAATCGGCCCGTCCGGGTGCCCGAGGGGCTGCGCTGGGACGTCCTCGGGCTGTACGCGGGTGTCCTGGACGGGCTCAAGGCCACCGGGCAGGTCGCCTCCGTCGGCATCGACAGCTGGGCCGTCGACTACGGGCTGCTGGACGCCGACGGGGCGCTGCTCGGCAACCCCGTGCACTACCGGGACGCCCGGACCGAGGGCGTCGCGGAGAAGGTCTGGGCGACCGTCCCGGCCGAGGAGCTGTACGCGGCCACCGGGCTGCAGTACGCCCCCTTCAACACGCTGTACCAGCTGACCGCGGCCCGGGCTTCGGCCCAGCTGGCGCACGCCCGGCGGCTGTTGCTCATCCCCGATCTGCTGGCGTACTGGCTGACCGGCGAGCAGGGCACCGAGCTCACCAACGCCTCCACCACCCAGCTGATCGATCCCCGGACACGCGACTGGTCGTACGACATCGCCGCGCGGCTGGGCATCGACCTGGATCTGTTCGCGCCGCTGCGGCAGCCCGGCGATCCGGCGGGGGTGCTGCGGGCCGAGGTGCTGGAGGCGACCGGGCTGGCCGGGCCCGTACCGGTGACGACGGTCGGGTCGCACGACACCGCCTCCGCCGTGGCCGCCGTACCCGCCGCGGGTGAACGGTTCGCGTACATCTGCACCGGGACCTGGTCGCTGGTGGGGCTGGAGCTGGGCGCTCCCGTGCTGAGCGAGGAGAGCCGGGCCGCCAACTTCACCAATGAGCTGGGGCTGGACGGCACGGTCCGGTATCTGCGGAACATCATGGGTCTGTGGCTGCTCCAGGAGTGCGTACGGGCCTGGGGCGAGCCGGAGCTGGGCGGGCTGCTGCTGGAGGCCGCCAAGGTGCCGGCGCTGCGGTCGGTCGTGGACGCGGGGGACGCGGCGTTCCTCGCGCCGGGGCGGATGCCGGAGCGGATCGCCGAGGCGTGCCGTGCCTCGGGGCAGCCGGTGCCCGGGTCGCCCGGCGAGATCACGCGCTGCATCCTCGACTCGCTGGCCCTCGCCCATCGCCGGGCGGTCGCCGACGCCCAGCGGCTGGCCGGCCATCCGGTCGACGTCGTTCACATCGTGGGCGGCGGGACCCGCAACGCCCTGCTGTGCCAGCTGACCGCCGATGCCTGCGGGCTGCCGGTGGTGGCCGGCCCGACCGAGGCGGCCGCCCTCGGGAACGTCCTCGTCCAGGCGCGGGCCGACGGTCTCGTCGGCGACCTCGCGGACGGGCGGCGACTGCTCACCCGTACGCAGGCGCTGACGCGCTACGAACCTCAGGGCGACCCGGCGCGGTGGCTCGACGCGGAGGCCCGGCTCACCCGAGGGTGAGCGGGGACTCCCCCGGACCGCATGCCCGGACTACTCCCCCACTACGCTGAACGCGTGTGGGTGGTGCCCTCATCACTCATCCGATGATCGATCGCAAGGAGCCGCGATGCGTGTCGCCCTGTTCCTGACCTGTGTCAACGACACGCTCTATCCGGACACCGGACGCGCCGTACTGAAACTGCTGACCAGGCTGGGCGTCGAGGTCGACTTCCCGATGGCCCAGACCTGCTGCGGGCAGGCGCACTACAACACCGGCTACCGCCATGAGGCAGAGCCGCTGGCCCGGCATTTCTCCGATGTCTTCGGGGAGTACGAGGCGATCGTCACGCCGTCCGGGTCGTGCGGGGCGATGGTGCGGGAGCTGTATCCGCGGATGGGTGAGCGGGCCCGGGCCGAGGGGCGCGGGGACACGCTCGCGGCCACTCTGGCGCCCGTGGTGCCGAAGACGTACGAGCTGACGGAGTTCCTGGTGGACGTGCTGGGGGTGACGGACGTCGGGGCGTACTACCCGCACAAGGTGACCTACCACCCGACCTGTCACGGCCTGCGCGGACTGGGGCTCGCCGACCGGCCGCGGCGACTGCTCCAGGCCGTCAAGGGGCTGGAGCTGGCGGAGCTGCCGGGGGCCGAGGAGTGCTGCGGGTTCGGCGGCACCTTCGCGCTGAAGAACCCCGATGTCTCGGCGGCGATGGGCACGGACAAGGTGCGCAACGCCGAGTCGACCGGCGCCGAGGTGCTGTGCGCGGCCGACAACTCCTGTCTGATGCACATCGGCGGCACCATGACCCGGCTCCGGACCGGCATGCGGCCGGTGCACATCGCGGAGATCCTGGCGAGCACGGAGGAGGAGCCGGCGGTATGAGCGGAACCTTTGTCGGTATGCCGGCCTTTCCCAAGGCCGCGCACGAGGCCGTGCACGACCAGACGCTGCGCGGCAACCTGCGGCACGCCACACACACCATCCGCGCCAAGCGGGCGAACGCCGTCGCGGAGGTGTCGGACTGGGCGGAGCTGCGGGAGGCGGGCAAGCAGATCAAGGACCATACGCTCCGTCATCTCGACCGGTATCTCGTGCAGTTGGAGGAGTCCGTGACGGCCGCGGGCGGCACCGTCCACTGGGCCGCGGACGCCGACGAGGCCAACCGGATCGTCGCCGACCTGGTCAAGGCGACCGGCGAGTCGGAGGTCGTCAAGGTCAAGTCCATGGCCACTCAGGAGATCGGGCTCAACGAAGCCCTGGAAGCCGAGGGCATCCGCGCCTACGAGACCGATCTCGCCGAGCTGATCGTGCAGTTGGGCAAGGACCGGCCCTCGCACATCCTCGTCCCCGCCATCCACCGCAACCGCGGCGAGATCCGCGACATCTTCCGCAAGGAGATGAGCGAGTGGGGCCGCCCGGCGCCCGAGGGGCTGACCGATACACCCGCCGAACTCGCCGAGGCAGCGCGCCTCCACCTCCGCGAGAAGTTCCTGCGCGCCAAGGTCGGCGTCTCCGGCGCCAACTTCATGATCGCCGAGACCGGCACCCTGGTGGTCGTCGAGTCCGAGGGCAACGGACGGATGTGCCTGACCCTGCCCGAGACGCTGATCTCGGTCGTCGGCATCGAGAAGATCCTGCCGACCTGGCAGGACCTCGAGGTCTTCCTGCAGACACTCCCCCGCTCCTCCACCGCCGAGCGCATGAACCCGTACACGTCCACCTGGACCGGCACGACCGACGAGGACGGGCCGCAGAACTTCCATCTCGTCCTGCTCGACAACGGCCGCACCGACACGCTCGCCGACGAGGTCGGACGCCAGGCCCTGCGCTGCATCCGCTGCTCGGCGTGTCTCAACGTCTGCCCGGTGTACGAGCGGGCCGGCGGCCACGCCTACGGCTCGGTCTACCCGGGCCCGATCGGCGCCATCCTCAGCCCCCAACTGCGGGGCACGCAGAGCGAGATCGACGCCTCGCTGCCGTACGCGTCGTCGCTGTGCGGGGCCTGCTACGAGGTGTGCCCGGTCGCCATCGACATCCCCGAGGTACTGGTGCATCTGCGGGAACGGGTCGTGGAGGGCGGTGAGGTGACGCGCGAGGGCAACAAGGTGGTGCTCAAGCCCGCGAAGGGCCATGCGGCCGAGCGGGCGGCCATGCGGGCGGCACGCTGGGCGTTCTCCCGCCCGGGCGCCCTGCGCACCGGCCAGCGGCTGGCCTCGCGCACCCGCCGCTTCCACCCGCGGTCGCTGCCGGGTCCGGGCAAGGCGTGGAGCGGGACCCGGGATCTGCCGGCGGTGCCCTCGGAGCCGTTTCGGGACTGGTGGCAGCGTACGAACGGCGGAAAGGACGGCGGCGCGAAGTGAGCAGCAGAGAACGGATCCTGGGCCGGGTGCGGCGTGCTCTCGCGGACGTGCCGGCGGCCGAACGACAGGACGACACGCCGTACAAGCAGGCGGTTCCGCGTGACTATGTGCGCGTGCACGGGGACCGGAGTGTCGCGGAGACAGTGGATCTGCTGGCGGAGAACCTGGCGGACTACCGGGCGATCGTGCACCGCTGCACGGCCGGCGATCTGTCGGTGACGATCGCCGGGATGCTCGCCGCGCGCGGTGCGAAGACGGTGCTCGTGCCGCCGGGCCTGGATGCGAAGTGGCTCTCGGCGGCGGAGGCCGAGCGGGTGCCGGACCTGGCCGGGAGCACGCCGGACGAGCTGGACCGGGTCGACAGCGTGGTCACGGCGTGCGCGGTGGCCGTCGCCGAGACCGGCACCATCGTCCTGGACGGCTCCCCCGACCAGGGCCGCCGCCGCATCACCCTCGTCCCCGACCACCACATCTGTGTCGTACGGGTCCCGGAGCAGGTCGTGTCGTCGGTCCCGCAGGCCCTCGAACGCCTCGACCCGGCCCGCCCGTTGACCTGGATCTCGGGGCCGTCGGCCACCAGCGACATCGAGCTGGACCGGGTCGAGGGGGTACACGGTCCGCGCACCCTGGAGGTGGTGCTGGTGGACGGTCAGGAGAGTGCGGACGTCAGCTCGTAGCGGTCGGGTGGCTTGGCCGTCCGCTTCACGTACGACGGCCGTGCACGACCTCCTTCCAGGTGTCCGAGAGTGAGCTGGTCACGCTGGTCGGGCCGTCTGGGCGCGGCCAGACGACGACCATGATGATGGTGAACCGGCTCATCGAGCCGACGTCGGGGCGGATCCTGATGAAACGGCGAGGACATCGCGACGGTCGACCCGGTGCGGCTGCGCCGCCGTGACGGATACATCATTCAGCAGGTCGGACTCTTCCCGCACCGCACAATCCTCGACAACACGGCGACCGTGCCGGCGGTGGTGCGGGTCCCGGACCCTGTACGGCAGGGAACATAAGTTCCTTCATCGAGTGCGTAACCGTTGTGCGTGATGTTCGTTGCGGGGCCGCGGTGGTCGCGGTCGCGGCGGCGGTGACGCTGGGCACGAGCCTGGCGACGGCGCGGCGGATGCTGCGCACTCCGGCGGTGGGGGCGGTGGCCGTGGCGTCATGAGGGCGACCGGTTCGGTGCGGCATGGAGCGGCTGCTTCGGTGGCCGCCCTTTCGCGTGCGCGGCCGCTGGCCAAGGGGGCGACATCAGGTGACAGCGGTGGTGAACAAGCGCTTAGATAGTGCCCCGGTACTGCCGCCGACCTGGAGGCCCAGTTGCTGTTCACATCCGTCGACGACGTCTCCGCCCGTCTCGCCGAGACCGGCTATCTCGCCTCGCCCGCGGTCGCCACGACCGTCTTCCTCGCCGACCGGCTCGGCAAGCCGCTCCTGGTGGAGGGACCGGCCGGTGTCGGCAAGACGGAGCTCGCCAAGGCCGTCGCCGAGGTCGCGGAGGCGCGGCTGGTCCGGCTGCAGTGCTATGAGGGGGTAGACGAGTCCCGGGCGCTGTACGAGTGGAACCACGCCAAGCAGCTCCTGCGCATCAGCGCGGGCCGCGACGAGACATGGGACGAGACGCGCACGGACATCTTCAGCGAGGAGTTCCTGCTCACGCGCCCGTTGCTGACGGCGATCCGCGGCGACGACCCGAAGGTGCTGCTGATCGACGAGACCGACAAGGCGGACGTCGAGGTGGAGGGCCTGCTGCTGGAGGTGCTCAGCGACTTCCAGGTCACGGTCCCCGAGCTGGGCACGATCACGGCGACGCGCCGCCCCTTCGTCGTCCTCACCTCGAACGCGAGCCGCGAGCTGTCCGAGGCACTGCGCCGCCGCTGTCTGTTCCTGCACATCGGCTTCCCGGACGAGGAGTTGGAGCGCCGGATCGTACGGCTGAAGGTGCCGGACCTCGACGCGGCGCTGGCCGAGTCGGTCGTACGGGTCGTGGGTGCGCTGCGGGCCATGGACCTGCGGAAGGTGCCGTCGGTCGCCGAGACCATCGACTGGGCGCGCACCCTGCTCGCACTGGGCGCCGGCACACTCGACGAGACCGTCGTACGCGACACCCTGGGCGTCCTCCTCAAGCACCAGGACGACGTCCTGAAGGCGGCCGCCAAGCTCGACCTGGACGCCCTGTGACCACGCCCGCCGGTGTCGCCGAGCGGCTGACGTCGCTGGTGGCCGCCCTGCGCGCGCACGGTGTCCGGATCGGCACCGGCGAGACCGTGGACGCGGCGCTGGCGGTGCAGGCCCTGGGGCTGGCGGACCGGGAGCGGCTGCGTGAGGGGTTGGCGGCGACACTGCTGCACGGCACGGGCCAACGGCCGGTGTTCGACCCGGTCTTCGACCTGTACTTCCCGCGCGGCGTCGGCGCGCCCGGGCAGGAGCCCGCCGGGCGGGACGACCTGCGGGACCGGCTCGCGGCCGCGCTCGCCGACGACGACCAGGCAGTGATGGGCCAGTTGGCCGTCGAGGCGGTCGACGGCTTCGGCGGATACGGATCGTCGCCGGAGTCGGACGGCTGGTCCTCGCACCAGACCCTCGACCGGCTGCGCCCGCAGACGCTGCTCGCCCGTGTCCGTGACAGCATCCGTGCGCAGGGCGGGAATCCGGGGTTCACCGACCGGCTGCTGGAGGACGAGATCCGGCGGCGCATCGAGGAGTTTCGGAGACTGGTGGCGGTGGAGGCGCGGCGCCGGGTCGCCGAGCGGCGAGGCCGGGACGAGATCGCCCGGCGCGCGGTGCCCCCGACCGCCGACCGGGTCGACTTCCTGTTCGCCGGGAAGGCCCAACTGGCGGAGCTGCGCAGGGCGGTTCAGCCGCTGGCTCGCAAGCTCGCGACCCGGCTGGCGGCTCGTCGCCGCAGTGCCGCGCGGGGCACGATCGATCTGCGGCGGACGCTGCGCGGCTCGCTGTCCACGGGCGGGGTGCCGATGAGGCCCGTGCTGCGCCGACGCCGCCCCGTCCGCCCCGAACTGGTGCTGCTGTGCGATGTGTCGGGCTCGGTGTCCGGGTTCTCGGACTTCACGATGCTGCTGGTGCAGGCGCTGCACGACCAGTTCAGCAAGGTGCGGGTGTTCGCCTTCGTCAACCGGATCGACGAGGTGACCGGGCTGCTCGTGCCCGGCACCGCCGATCCCGAGGGCCTCGGCGCCCGCATCCACGCCGAGGCCGCGCTCACGGGCTGGCACGGCAGCAGCGACTACGGCGTCGCATTGGGCGAGTTCGCGGAGCGGTACGCCGACGCGGTCGGTCCGCGCACCACCGTGTTCGTGCTCGGTGACGCCCGTACGAACATGAGCGACCCGAACCTGGCTGCCGTCCGGCAGATCACCGAACGGGCCCGCCGCGTCTACTGGTTGAACCCGGAGGCGCTCCCCCAGTGGGGCACTGGCGACTCCGCCGCCCCCGCCTATGCCGAGCTGGTCGAGATGCACGAGTGTCGCAACGCCCGCCAGCTCAGCGGGCTGGTCGCCCGCCTGCTGCCGGTGTGACCGGACGGGCCGGCGGGGCGACCCTCAGGACAAATCAGGGTCGTCCGGGAGAAATCAGGGTTCGTCCCTGATGTCCGGCCGTCGGCGGTTGCCTAATCTCACTCGTAGTGGAGGGGGAACCG
>NZ_KQ949091.1:213087-214515 GCF_001514305.1 Streptomyces dysideae | reverse complement strand
CGCCGGATCCGACCCGGCTCCCCGGCCGAAGCGCCGCACTTTCAGCCCCGAGTACAAGCTGAGGATCGTGGCCGAGTACGACGCCGCACCGAAGAACGAGAAGGGCGCGATCCTGCGCCGGGAGCGGCTGTACCACTCGCACGTGAAGGAGTGGCGGGCCGCGCGGGATGCCGGGGCACTGGAGAAGCTGGTCGACAAGCGCACCAGCCCGGTTCGGCCGAAGAAGTCGGCCGCCGAGGCGGAGAACGAGAAACTGCGCCGCCAGGTGGAACGGCTGGAGAAGGAACTGGCCCGGAACAAGGCCGCGTTGGAGGTAATGGGAAAAGCCTCCGCGCTCTTGGAAATGATCTCCGAGGGCGCGGACTGAAGGCTGCCGCCGACCCGGTGGTCGATGACGCGTTCACCGGCGTCGGGGGCGAGCTGGGCATTACGGCCGCGTGCAGGCTGACCGGCCGCTCCCGGGCGACCCACTACCGCCGGATGCGGCCGGCACCACCGCCAAGGCCCCGCTCGCCGCAGGTTCAGCCCTCGGCTCTGACGGCCGAAGAGCGGGGTGCGGTACTGGAGTTGATGAACTGCGACGAGTACGCCGAGCTCCCGCCCGCACAGATCTGGGCCCGTGAGCTGGATGCCGGGCGTTACCACTGCTCCGTCTCCACGATGTACCGGATCCTGCGCGAGAAGGGGCAGAACGGCGAGCGCCGAAGACAGGCCACTCACCCCGCCAGGACGGTGCCCGAGCTGGTCGCCACCGCGCCCTCACAGGTGTTCACCTGGGACATCACCAAGGCGGCCGGACCGGCCAAGGGCGTCTGGTACCACGCCTACGTCATCATCGACATCTTCAGCCGCTACATCGTCGGCCACACCGTCGAGGCCGCCGAGTCCGCCGAGCGGGCCGAGGAGCTGATCCGCGAGACCATCACCCGCAACGGCATCGTGCCCGAGACCGTGCACGCCGACCGCGGCACCTCGATGACGAGCAAGAAAGTCTCCCAGCTGCTCATCGATCTGGGGGTGACGAGATCGCACTCGCGGCCGAAGGTCTCCAACGACAACCCCTACAGCGAGGCCCAGTTCAAGACCACGAAGTACATGTCGGACTATCCTGAACGGTTCGACTCCCTGGCCCACTCCCGCGAGTGGTTCGACGCCTTCATCGCGTACTACAACCATGAGCACCGGCACTCGGGTATCGGCTGGCACACACCCGCATCCGTCCACTTCGGCACCGCCGAGGAGGTCCGCGACCAGCGGGCCGTCACCCTCGCCGAGGCATACACCCGCCACCCCGAACGCTTCGGCCGACGCCCCCGACCACCCGAGATACCCCAGCAGGCGTGGATCAACGACCCTGCCAAGCGCAGGGAACCCGCACCACAAACCTCATAGCATCACAACCGTCTCATTGGACTTGAAATCTTCCGG
>NZ_KQ949091.1:94556-212594 GCF_001514305.1 Streptomyces dysideae | reverse complement strand
ACGAGCGCGCGTTCCTGAGTCTGGTGCTGTCGATCGCCGGGGTGCAGCAGACGTACCTGGCCACTGTGGAGTACCTCGACGAGCGCCGCTTGAAGATCGTGCTCCGGGCGGTGGTACGGCTCGCCGGCAACGACCGGATCGCGATCGGTACGCGCCTCTGAGCCTTCACGGTCGACAACGCAAGTCGGCCGCGAGGAAAGAGAAGTTCCCGCTGTTCCCCCGCTGCGTACGGGGCTTCGCTGCGCGGTGGGGCGCAAGCCCCCTCTCTCCCAAGAACGCAATGTGCGTTCGGCCTCGCGGAGAGGGACATCCGAGGTTCCCCCAACTATGAGGTGAATGCGTGCACTACATGACCACGACCGTCGCCGCCGAGCCGCGTACCGGCCGCTCCTTTGTCACCGACTCTGACTTCGAGATGCTCGCCGCGTTCTGCGCCGACGAGTACGGCCTGGAACGCTGCGTGGCAGACCGTGTCGTCGACCAGGCTCTCGCCCTGGTCTACGTCATGGGTACGACGGGTGAGGGCGCCACCATGGCGCCCTCCCAGCTGGTCGATCCCGGCTGGCACACACTCATCCTGCACACCGGCTGGTACGCCGACTGGTGTCAGCAGCACTTCGGCTCCTTCCTCCACCACCAGCCCAACTCCAAGGTCCGCACCCGCGGCCTGATGACCTCGGTCGTCGACAGGATCCGCGCGGCCGGGTTCGAAGTCGACGACCGGCTCTGGGGCACCGCCGCCGACTGCAACGCGCCCACCTGCTGCGGCGACGGCCCCTGCTGCTGACCCCCACTCCCACCAGTGCGGACCGGCCATCCCCCAGGCCGGTCCGCCCGCTCCGGCACCTCAGAACGGACCCGCACCCGTGTCCCTCACCGAGCTGACCGCAACCAGCCGCGTGACCGTCTTCCCCCTCGAAGGCCTCACCGTCGCCTACACCACCCGCTCCGGCGACGAACGCGGCCTGGGCGACATCGGGCTCGTCGCCGTCGTCGACGTACACAGCGACGGCGACGAGCTGTGGCGGCTGGCCCGGGACCTGGGCGGCCGCACCGCCGACGCCGACCAGGCCCGCTGGATCCTCACCCAGGCCAGCCGCGCCCGGATGGTCAAGTCCGGCGACTTGCCGGACGTGACCTGGACGGCGTACATCCGCCGACGCTTCGCACTCGACACGCTCTTCGCGAACCACGACGTCCTGATGACCGGCCGGATGACGCTGGTAGAGGAGCTCACGCAGGCCTCTGAAGACAACCCGCTGTTGGACACGAAAGACCCCTGACGCCCGGATCGTTTGCGGGACACTCTTGGGGCCCATCAAAGACAGGGAAACACCCGTATAGCAGGAGCAGTACATGGAAGGGCACTGCACGACCCGCCGTCCTGGACTCCCACTCATCTGGTGCCGCAGATTCTGTCAGACGTGTCGCCCCCAGTGCCCGCAGGCAATGACATCGACCGCGTCGCATCGGCATTCCGCGATCCGGGTGCCCTGCCGAGCAGATCGTCGGCATGCTGACCGACCGTAATCCCGCCGACGGGTTGCACTCCGCCGGCGACCCGAACTCAGGGCCGGAGGAGTGCAGATGTTCCCGTTGACCCCGCCCGCGCTCAGGCCCCTCCGCTGTCGACCCGATAGACGATCTTCCCGTCGAACTCCGCGAACCCAAGCGACTTGTAGAAGGCCCGCGCGCCCGGGTTGGCGCGGTCCGTCATCCACTCGACGCGGCTGCAGCCAGGGCGGGCTGCGGCCACCGCGCGCAGTTCACTCATGAGCTGGGCGCCGACACCCTGCCGACGGAGCGTGTCACGGACGTACAGCTCCTTGAGGAAGAGCGAGTGGGAGGAGCCCGCCGCCGGCCAGAGGAAGGCGTAGGCGGCGAGGCCGACGAGGTCGCCGTTCTCGTCCTCGACCACGAGGGCGGATGCGAGGGGCGGGGAGCCGAAGAGTGCCTCCTCGACCTGGGACTGGCGTTCCTCGAAGGGCTGGACGTCGGTCGATCCGTAGAACCGCTCGATCTCCTCGATCAGTTCGGCCAGGGCCACCGCGTCCCGCTTTTCGGCGGGACGGATCGTCGCGCTCATCGGCGTGCTTCTCCTGTCGTTCTCGGCTGGTGTCGCTCTCGGCTGGGCTCGCCGTCTTCAACGCCTGCGTCCGTCGTCATGGTGCGGCCCCGCTACGGGGACGACGCGGCAGTCGGGGTGTACGGATCCCAGCCGTTCCGGCGCAGTGATTTCTGGACGTGCCGGATGAGGTACTCCAGGTCCGCGCAGTAGACGGAGGGGTTGCGGTAGCCGCGGGCCGTGCTGAACCGGTGCGGGAGGTAGCCCCCGCCGCACACCTCCACCAGCGGGCAGCTCTGGCACTGCTCGGCGAGCGCGTCCTTGCCGTACAGCCGGTGCTGGAGCTTCGGATGGGCGAGGGCGTCGTCGAAGGACTGGCCGAAGACGTCGAGCCCGAGCCAGGAGGCACCCTCCTCGACGGACCGCAGGGTGTCCACGCCCTCGACGGTGCCGTCGGACTCGATGACGACGCTGGTCGGCGGAGCGAGGCCGAGTGTCTCGACCGAGCCGCGCACGCCGGCGCTGAGCGCGACGACGTCCTCCAGCATCCGGATGCTGTGCTGGTGGTCGGGGCGGGCGAGCCAGGCGTCGTACACGCGGCTCATCCACAGGCCGTACTCGGGCACGTTCGGGTCGTCGCGGTGCGGCGGGTCGTCGTGGGTCCCGTGTGGCAGGCCGAAGTCGATCACTGGTGGGTCGAAGGAGGCCAGGTAGTCATGGACCTCGACCGGGTCGTTGGCCAGGTCCACGACGGCGAGCAGTCCCGCGAACAGGTGCGGCCGGGACCGCAGCAGTTCGATGCCGCGCACCGTGGCGGCGGTGCTCGACCGCCCGCTGTGCGTGAGCCGGTGGCGGTCGTTCGCGGCGGGCGGCCCGTCGAGGCTGACGCCTACGACCACCTCGTGGCGCTCGAAGAGGTCCAGCCACGCTTCGGAGAGCAGGGTTCCGTTGGTCTGGAGCTCGAAGCGGACCTCGATGCCCGCTGGAATCCCTTGCCGGACGGTGCCCAGCACATCGGCCATGTGGCGGACCCCGGCGAGCAGCGGCTCTCCGCCGTGCAGTACGACATGCACAGTCGGCAGCCCGTGCGCTGTCGCGTGTTCGCTGATCCGCCGGGCTGCGGCTCGGGCCACGTCCAGGTCCATCCGTGCGGGCAGCCGCCGTGCCACCTGATCCTTGGAGTTGAAGACGAAGCAGTAGTCGCAGTCGACGTTGCAGCGGTTGACGGCCTTGAGGATGAACGTCCGGAAAGGGGCTGCGGCTTCGAGCCGGGTCATCGAGAGAGCGGCCTCACAGGGGCCAGGGCCAGATGAGCGAGGCCGCGTGGGCGCCGTCGCCGACACGGTTCGTCGTGGCCTGCTCGGCTGCCCGCCGCTGCCGTACGCGGGCGGCGACGCGGTCGAGGACCACGTTGCCCTGGGCGGGCTCCCGATCTTCGGGGGCCGTGGTGTGCGGCGCGGAAACGGACGTGCGTGACGGCATTCAACGCTCCTCGTGTTGGACATGCCGGAGATGACAGGCACGGGGCGGCGGCGGTGGTTGAAGCAACAATCGGTTCGCAACGTAGCAGCCTCGCCACTCACCGCGACACAGGGAATCCGGCCAGGTCCCCGGCTCATCCCGCCTGCGACGCCAGAAGCCGTTCGACGTCGTCGGCCGACGCGCTCACGCCCAACCGCTGGTACACGGTCAGGGCTTCGCGCAGCGACCGGTCGGCGCGTGCGGGATCGTCGGTCATCCGGTCGCACCGTCCGATGCCCTCCAGTGCCCGCGCCTCCTCCAACGGGCAGCGGATATCCCGGGCCAGGCCCAGCGCCTGCTCGAATCGCCCGCGTGCCGCGACCGCGTCGCCAGAGGCACGCGACAGCGCTCCCCAGTGGTTCAGCACTTCCGCCTCGCCGCAACGGTCGCCGAGCTCGCGCAGGATCTGAAGGCTCCGCTCGAACGCCTCGACAGCACCGCGCCGTTCGCCGACGACTGCGCGGGCGGCCCCCAGCTCGCTGAGCGCGGCGGCCTCGCCTCCGCGGCTGCCGAGTTCGCGATACGCCTCCAGGGCTTCCTCCAGCACCCGCACCGCTGTCGCCGCGTTCCCGGACAGGCGGTCCAGCACCCCGAGGTGACGGATGCTGTTGGCCCGGCCGAACCGCTCGCCGAGTTCCGTGTATTGCTCCAGGGCCTGGGTGTGGGCTTCGCGCGCGCCATCGAGATCGCCGGTGAGCCGTCGCACGACGCCCAACTCGTTCAGGGCGTATGCCTGGTGGACCCGGTCGTCGAGTTCCCTGTAGATGTCGAACGCTTCGCGGTGCCGCTCGCCGGCCCGCTCGTACTCGCCCACGAGGCAGTGGACGATGCCCAGGTCCCGCAGGGAGTTGGCCTCTCCGTAACGGTCGCCGAGCTCACGGTAGATCGACATAGCCTCGGACTGGGCCGCGACGGCCGCGTCGAAGTCACTGGTCTGGCGTCGCACCATGCCGAGGTCGGCGAGCGCGTTGGCCTGCCCGAGCCGGTAGCCGAGCTCGCGGTAGAGGGCGAGGGCCTCGGTCTGGGCACGGGCGGAGGCGTCGTTGTCCGCGGTCAGGTACCAGACGATGCCCGCCTGGTTCAGGGCGTCCGCCTTGCCGCGCCGGTCGCCGACCGCGTCGTAGTGCGTCACCGCCTCGTTCAGCGCTTCGGTCGCCGCGGGGTAGGCGGCCATGAAGCGCCGTATGACGCCGAGTTCGGTAAGGGCGTAGGCCAGGGCCTGTCGGTCGCCGGCGTGCCGGGCGGCGTCGGCGGCGGTCCGATGGAGCCCCACTGCCTGGTCCCAGGGTCCGGACTGGCGCAGGAAGGGTGCCATGGCCGCGGCCATCCGGATCACGACATCGTGGAGGGCGAGCCCGTTCGCCCGCCGGATGCTGGCAAGGATGTTCGCGCGCTCGTTCTCCAGCCAGCTCAGGGCGTCCGTTCGGGACCCCAGGGCCGGGGTCTCCACCTGCTGAGCGCCGTCCGGAGGTGGCGGGACCGCAGCGCCGCTTCGGACGATGTGCTCGTTGGCGACGGCAAGAGCTGCAAGGTAGTAGGTGCATACACGTCGAAGGGTTTGTAGGTGGTCCATGCCGTCTCCTTCGTCAGCAAGACCGCGGGCGTAGTCGCGCAGGAGATCGTGAAGCCGGTAGCGGCTCCCGGGGTGTTCGTCGATCAGGTGGGCGTCGTAGAGCGCGTCGAGCTGATCGCGGGCCGCCGTCATCGACTCCGCGCCGAGCGCGGCAGCGACGTACGCGTCGAGATCCGTGCCGGCGTAGAAACCGAGGCTCCGGAAGAAGCGCCGCCGCTCCGGCGGGAGGTCCCGGTAGGACAGCTCGAACGTCGCGGCGACCGCGCGTTCCCCGGCCCGCAGTTCGCCGAGTCGGTCGCGGGCTGCCATGAGTCGTTCGCGCAGGTCGTCGGCGCTCCAGGACGGGTGGTGCCGCAGCCGTGCCGCGAGGAGCGACACCCCGAGCGGCAGATACCCACACAGACGGACAAGCTCCTCGATCGCGTCCCGGTCGAGCGCATCCGCCGGCCGCCCACTGAGCCGAACGAACAGGTCGACCGCGTGATCCGGCGGCAGCGCCTCCACCGGCACCACCACCTCCTCGTGCGCGGCCAGCCGCCTACGACTGGTCACCAGCACGAGACAGCCACTTCCACCTGGGAGCAGCGGCTCCAGCTGCCGATAACTGGCCGCGTTGTCGAGGATGAGCAGCGCCTGCTTCCCCGCGAGCCGACTGCGCCACATGACAGCCCGTGCCTCTGTGATCGCCCCCACGTCGTCACCGACGGGTATCTGCTGTGTCGGCACGCCGGCCGCCGCGAGCAGCGAGGCCAGGGCCTCGGTCGCCTGCACGGGACTACGGCCCGTCGTGTGCCCGTTCAGGTTGACGAAGAGCTGCCCGTCCGGGAACCGCTCGGCCAGCACATGCCCGGCGTGCACTGCGAAGGTCGTCTTCCCGACTCCGGGCATCCCGTCGATCACATGAACCGGAAGGACCTCACCGGTCTCCTGCGCGACACGCACCGAGCGCACCAGCGACTCCAGCTCGGCGGCGCGGTCGGTAAACGCTGTGGCATCACGCGGCAGAGACCGCAGCACCAGGGCCGCGCCGGGCAGGCCCGACTCGTCATCCGAGCGGACTGTCGGCTGCGGACTCCGGTCAGGTACACGGCGGTCGTCGAACGCGGCGAGCAACGCCGTCAGCCCGGCCGTGACTGCCCCCAGCATGACGAACGACAGCCAGGGATGCTCCTGTAACCAGCCCAGCCAGGAGGGCCAACGCGACTGCTCCGACACGGCGTTCGTGACCAGACCGACGAGCATTGTGGTGACGGCGCCGCCCCCGGCGACGGCGGCTACGGCCGCGCCCCGTCTCAGTCTCATACGGTCACCGTGCCGCTGTCGGCGAACCGAAAGAGCACAGGTGCAACCAGCCTGGACACCAAGGGACCCCCGAAATCGACACCCGACCGTCCAAGGGCATCAGGCACACGCCGAGTGGTCAAGGATGCCTCAGTTCGGTGTTTGACCTCGCCGGATCACGTGACCTGCTGATCACTCCCCGATCTCGGCCGCACGTTTGGCCAGAGCGTCGCTATCCGGGTCGAGTAGCAACACCCGCACACACGTGGTCCCTTACCCTGCTCGCGTGGCAGACAGGCGCGCAGGAGGCTGTCGTTCAGGCCGATCAAGCCGAGGCCACGACGACCGTGTATGGGCGGGCATCGTTCGAGCTCCGCCGGGCTCGCATCCTTGTCCAGCCATGACAGGCTCTCGCTAGCGGTGATCCGCGAGCTCGATCTCGCACCTCTTCCGGGACTTCAAGCACACCGCTTGGCGTCTGGAGACCCGCCGCGGCTACGCCTCGGCCGCAACAGCCCCAAGTGACCGCTGTCTTGACTATTGGTCCCGCAAAAAAACAAACCGATCTCAGTGGTTCGAGTGGTTTGCGGTCCTCGTCCGTGTGAATTCGCTTACTTCGCACGGTTCATACGCCGAGTGTGAAGCGTGATGAGCACACAGAACCTGAGCGCTGCACACGCGAGTGCTCCCCTCACGAAGATCCCGGCCACATCGAGCGAAGAGCAGAACGAAGAGCATCTCGCTCCGAGTGCTTCACACACCTCCCAGCCCTCACCGCCGTCGCCCGACGTGCCACCACCCTCGCGTCGCGCCGTGGTCACGGCGACCGGTGCCTCGGCGCTCGCCGCCGGGCTCGCCGTCGCCTCCGCCGCGCCCGCGACCGCGTTGAGTCCTGCCATCGCTCCCTCGACGGCGCCGGCCACGGTGCCGCCCGGCATCGACCACCAGGCGTACCGGACGGTCGCCCGCGCCATCGCCGTCTACGACGAGCACGACAACTCCCTTGTCCCGGCCTACCTCAGGGCCATCGAGAACGGCCTGCCCGCCAGCCGGGGGCAGGCCACGAAACGGGTGCTGGTCATCGGCGCCGGACCGGCCGGCCTGCTCGCCGCCGACCTGCTCAACCGGGCGGGCCACGAGGTCGTCGTGATCGAAGCCAACGGCAACCGCGTCGGCGGCCGCATCAAGACCTTCCGCAAGGGCGGCCACGAGAACGGGGAGCAGCCGTTCGCCGACCCCCAGCAGTACGCCGAAGCCGGGGCCATGCGCCTGCCCGACAGCCACCCGCTCCTCATGGCACTGATCAAGAAGTACGACCTCGCGCGCCAGGAGTTCTACCTGGTGGATGTGGAGGTCGACAACCCCGGGCGGAAGGCCAACCGCGCCTGGATTCATGTCAACGGCATGCACATGCGCCGCGCCGACTACGAGAAGAACCCCGAAAAGATCAACGACTCCTTCGGCGTCACAGGCCCCAACCGCACGAAGACCGCCTCCGCCATTCTCACCCAGGCCCTTGAACCCGCACGCCGGCTGGTCCAGGACAAGGAGGGAACCGCCCTCGTCAACGGGTGGATCACGGTCCTGGAGAAGTACGGCCACTGGTCCATGTACCGGTATCTGACCGAGGTCGCCGGGCTCGACACCAGGACCATCGACCTCATCGGCACCATCCAGAACCTGACCTCGCGGCTGCACCTCTCCTTCGTGCACAGCTTCCTGTCCAGCGTGCTGATCGCCCCGAGCACCAAGTTCTGGGAGCTCAAGGGCGGCACAGCGGTGCTCGTCGACGCGCTGTACGCGCCGGTGAAGCGAAACGTCAGGCTCGACAGGCGCGCCGTACGCATCGAACGGGGCGAGGGCAAGGTGCGGGTGCACACCGTCTCGGAGGACTGCCAGACCGGCAAGGGGGGTGTCACCGAGGTCTTCGAGGGTGACGAGGCGATCATCACCGTCCCCTTCGCCGGACTGCGCCACGTGACCTTCGACCCTCCGCTCTCCTACGGCAAGCGCCGGGCCGTCACGGAGCTGCACTACGACGCCGCGACCAAGGTGCTGCTGGAGTTCTCCCAGCGCTGGTGGGAGTTCACCGAGGAGCAGTGGCGGGAGACGCTGAACTCCATTGAAGAAAAGCTCTACGACAAGTACAGGGCGGGCACGATCAGGGACGCCAGGCACCTCGGAGCGCACAGGTCCGTGAAGGACCTGGGGGTGACGATCCCCGGCGAACTCAAGGAGTGCTTCGCCGTCTTCCGGCCCGTCGCGAGCGGCGAACCGGATGCCGCTCATATCCGTGGCGGCGGATCTGTGAGCGACAACGCCAACCGCTTCATGTACTTCGAACACGCGCACCCTATGGAAGGCAGCGACGGAGGCGTCATGCTCGCCTCCTACAGCTGGTCGGACGACGCCCTCAAGTGGGACGCGTTCGCCGACGAAGAGCGGTATCTGCGCGCACTCGCCGGAATCCAGGCCGTCTTCGGCCGCCGGTGCGAGGTCTTCTTCACCAACAAGTGCAGGACACAGTCCTGGATGCGTGACCACTACGCCTACGGTGAGGCTTCCGTCCTCTTCCCCGGCCAGCACGCGGAACTGTTCCCCGACGTCCCCACCTCCGAAGGACCGCTGCACTTCGCGGGGGACCACACCTCTATCAAGCCCGCCTGGATCGAAGGCGCACTCGAATCCGCCGTCCGGACGGCACTGAAGGTCCACACGGGCTGACGGGGCCTGCCGAGGGCTGACAGGAACGGCAGGAGGCCCAGGCCTGCGCACCCTTCGCCGGTGCGCCGGACTGGGCTTTCTCTGCTCGGCGGCGCCGTGAGGTCTGTTGAGGCCCGTCGAGTCCGTTGAGGTCGGCCCGGCGGTATGACGGTGATGACGACGTTCACCCAGGGGACGTCGGGCACGAAGAAATGGAACCCGGATCACGAACTGATCAAGACCCCCTGGAGCAAGCCGGATCAAGGGAGACTCGCGGCATTCTCATACGGCGTACGCAGCTCGCGCCACCGTTCACCGCACTTCACCGGAGTTCGGCCGCGTCCCGGCCCCGGCCCGGATCCGGAACCAGCGGGATCCGCGCGCCGTCCGTACGTGCGAAGAACGTCAAGGGGGACAAGTACGTGAAACAGAAGCTGCTGGTGGTCGGGCTGATGCTGGTCGGACTCCAGCTCGGCTCACTGATCAACCCGGCGTACGCGTGCGGCTGCGGCGCGATGGTGTCCGACAAAGCGATGCAGGTCAGCGTGGACCGGGAAGTCTCGGCGGTGCACTGGGACGGGCGCACCGAGCAGATCGCGATGAGGCTGACGGTCGACGGGAACGCCCCGGAGGCCGCGTGGATCATGCCCGTACCCGATCGGGCGACGGTCGAGCTGGGCGACACCTCGCTGTTCGACGCCCTGGAGGGCGAGATCAGGCCCGTGGTCCGCGCCCGCACCCACTTCTGGCCGAACAGCGACGACTGGCCCTTCGACTGGCTGGGCGGCTACGACTCCTCGGGCGCCGCCCCGCAGGACTCCGACTCCGTCGACGTGGTCGGCCGCGAGCGCCTCGGTCCCTTCGACGTGGCCCGGCTGACCGCCACCGATCCGGACGCCCTGCGCGACTGGCTGGCCGACAACGGTTTCGAGCTCCCGGACGCCCTCGCGACCGAGCTGAAGCCGTATGTGGACGCGGAGTGGGAGTACGTGGCGGTCCGGCTCGCCCCGGAGAGCGGTGAGGTGCTGACGGGCAGCCTCGATCCGCTGCTGCTGCGCTTCGCCAGCGAGGAACTGGTGTACCCGATGCGGCTGTCCCGGCTGGCGAAGACCCCTCAGTCGCTGGGGCTGTATGTGCTGGCCGACCACCGGATGGAGCCGCGTTCGGCGATCGGGGGGCGGGAGCCGGAGCTGCTGTACGCCGGGAAGGTCGTTCCCAAGGACGCGGTACGGGACTTCGCGGGTTCCGGGGATGTCTTCCTCACGGCGTACCAGCAGAGGTTCCCCGAGCCGGATCGCATCAGCGGCGACCATGAGCTGCGCAGGGCGAAGGCCGACACGCCGTACCAGCGCGTGTTGGTCCACGAGGGCGGTGTGACGAGGGTCGGCGGTGTCCCGGCCTGGGCGCTGACGGTGACCGGATTCCTGGCTCTCGTGGCTCTGGCAGTCCGGTTCAGGGTCCGGCGGGCGCGCTCGACTGCCAGGCGGTGAACAGCGGCACTTCACCGCAGCCGTCCAGCACCATCTTGCTGAACGTCCTGGCGCGGCCGGCGGCCCCGGACGGTGCCCGATCAGGGCCGGTCGCGCCCTCGGCGAGGGACGCGACCGGCGGCGCGACTCCGGTCACTTCTTCTTGGTGTCCCATGAGTCGGGGCCGAAGCCGCGCAGCAGGACCACCAGCGCGGCCCCAAGCCGCCAGTCCAACCCCGGCGCGTGCGGATGCAGCTCGTCGCCTTTGGATCTGAACTCCAGCGGGATCTGCCCACCCGCGCGCCACCTGATGCTCCGGGGGCCGCGCACTACACCACCCTCATTGCCGGGGACAGGGCTCGATCCCGTAGGGGCGACCGTGGCCTCCGCCTCTCCGTCACAACCGGCCGAGGGCCACAGCCTCCCCGCTGTCCTCCTCCGCGCTGAACACATGGACCACCAGGCCCGTGTCGCCGGGCCCGGCCGGTACGTGCAGGGTCTCGAAGTTCAGGGTGAGCAGGCCGGCCTTCGGGTGCCGTAGGCGCTTGCGGCCGGCTGTGCACATGACTACCTCGCCGGTGGCCCAGATGCGGCGGAAGTCGGGGCTGTGGGTGGACAGTTCGGTGATGAGTGCGGCCAGTTCCGCGTCGTCGGGGTAGCGGCCCGCGGAGACCCGTAGCTGGCCCACGGCCTCTGCCGCCCGGTCCTCCCACTCGGGGTGGACCTGCCGGGACGCGGGGTCGAGGAACAGGAACCTGGCGTTGTTGCGGTCGCGGCGGGCGGGGTCGCCCAGGCCGCCGATCAGTTCGGCGCCCAGGTCGTTCCAGGCCACGACGTCCAGGCGGTGGTTCGTGGCGAAGGCCGGGAGGTCGGTCATGGAGGCCAGGATGCGGCGGAGCATGGGGCTGACCTGCGCCTCGGGGACTGGGTCGCGCCGGGTGCCGGCCAGGGTGGTGAGGTGCCTGCGTTCCGCCGCGTCCAGGCCGAGCGCCCTGGCGAGGGCGTCGAGGACCTCGGGGGACGGCTGGGTTGCGCGGCCCTGCTCGAGGCGTACGTAGTAGTCGACGCTGATCCCGGCCAGCTGGGCCAGCTCCTCGCGGCGTAGACCGCGCACGCGGCGGCGGCCGCCGCCGGGGAGCCCTACGTGCTCCGGCGCGACACGTCCACGGCGGGCGCGCAGGAAGCCGCCGAGGGCGCGGTGGGTGTCGCCCCCGACGCCGTCGATGCCGTCGATGTGTTGGCCGTTGCTGCCGGTGCGGTTGGCTGTGTCCACTGTGCCCTCTGTGTGCCTGATCTGGTCCACCCCGTCCCCGTCCCTGTCCCCGTGCCCGACCCCGTCCATGCCGTCAAGTATGGGTGCGTCATGGGTGGGTCTCGCAGTACCAGGAATCCCGGTCCGCCGGTCGAACAGGGTGCTGGCTACCCGGTCGTCACCGGGAGAGCGTGGCCGTATGACCGATACGACCTCCACGCGGCCGCGACCGCGGCGTAAGAAGATCCTCGTCGTGAGCGCCCACCCGGAACCCCGTTCCCTCAACGCCGCCTTGACCGACTTCGCGGTCGGGCACCTGCGTGCGGCGGGGCACGAGGTGAAGGTGTCCGACCTGTACGCCATGAAGTGGAAGGCGGCGGTGGACGCCGACGACATCCCCGACCACGCCGCGGACCAGCGCCTCGACATACTGGCCGCCCAGGAGCGGGCCACACTGGCGGGCCGGCTCTCGGCCGACGTCACGGCCGAGCAGGACAAGGTGCGTTGGTCGGACGCGGTGGTCCTGCAGTTCCCTATGTGGTGGTTCTCCGTGCCCGCGATCCTCAAGGGCTGGATCGACCGGGTGTTCACCAACGGCTTCGCCCACGGCCCGGCGGTCCCGCCGCCCTACGGCGAGGACGGTGCGCTGGGCGGGCGGCGGGCCCTGCTGTCGATGACGATCGGCGCCCGGGAGTCGGCGTTCTCCGACCGGGGCGTCCACGGGAACCTCACGGACGTACTCCACCCGTTGCAGCACGGCGTGTTGTGGTTCACCGGCATGGCGCCGCTCGAACCGTTCGCGGTGTACGGCACGGTCGACCTGCCCGAGGAGCGGTTCGCGGCGGTGCTACGGGAGTACGGTCGACGGCTCGACGGGCTGTTCACGGACGAGCCGGTGCCGTTCCGGGCGCTCGTCGGTGGCGACTACGGCCGTGACATGCGGCTGCTGCCGGGCGTGGAGGCGCCGGGGGCCGGCGGGTTGGGGATTCATGTCCGCCCGCGTGGTGCGTGAACGACGTTGATGTCGAACCGCGAGCCCCTCCGCGGGCCGTTACTCCGCCGGACTCTTCTGATCGCCGGTCAACGGCTCAACGGCTCAACGGCGTCATCACCCTCGTACTCGTCTGCTGGTAGATCACCGAGCTGCGGAAACTCACCACCTCCCGGCGGGCGCTGAAGCGGTCCATGAGGAAGGCGTGCAGGTGCTCGATGTCGGGCACGGCCACGTGGACGATGAAGTCGTCGTCGCCGGAGACCACGAAGACCGAGACCACTTCGGGGAGTTCGGAGAGGTACGTCTCGAAGCCCTGGATGACGTCGCGGCTCAGGGGGCGCAGGCGGGCGAAGACCAGGGCCTGGAGTGAGCGGCCCAACAGGCGTGGCTGTACTGCCGCGTGGTAGCCGGTGATCACGCCTCGGGCGCGCAGGGAGCGGACCCGTTCCAGGCAGGTGGACGGTGCGATGCCGACCTTGCGGGCGAGTTCGCGGTTGGTGAGCCGTGCATCGCGCTGGAGATGACTGAGGATCGCCGTATCAGTGTCGTCCATGGTGGCTATTTTGCGGGGTGCTCCGAATATCGTTCGGGCCGGTCTCCACATCGCCGTATGGCGGTCTAGGTTTCCGCCGTGACGATCGCCATGACCAACGCCGCTGATCACTACGACCGGTTTCTCGCCGAGCACTACACCTGGATGCTGGGCGGTGATCTCGACTCACTCGCCGCGGCCCAGCGCGCGAGCCTGATGGAGTGGGGTGTCGTTCCGGGGGCGGGCGGGACGGTGGCCGTGGATCTGGGGTGCGGGCCGGGACACGGCAGCCTGGCCCTGGCGGGGCTCGGCTTCGACGTCGTCTTCGCCGTCGATCTGAGTGAGGCGCTGCTGGCCGAACTGGCCTCGCACTCCGACGGCTTGCCTGCCGTACGGCCGGTTCGGGCGGACGTGCGTACCGCGTTGCCGACGCTTGTGCGGCCGGGCTCCGTCGGAGCCGTCGTGTGTCTGGGGGACACGCTGACGCATCTGCCGACCAGAGGGGACGTCGCCGCGCTGTTCGCCGATGTCGCCGCCGCCCTCGCGCCCGACGGGGCGGCCGTGTTCGCGTACCGCGATCTGACGGTTCCGCTGACGGGCACGGACCGCTTCATCCCGGTCCGCGCGACCGAGGACCGGATCATGACGTGCTTCCTGGAGTACCCCGACGACTACAACGACTACACGGTCGTGGTGCACGATCTCGTCCACACCCGTGGCGCCTCAGACGGCAACTGGACGCTGGGGACGCACAGTTACCGCAAGCTGCGGCTGGCCCACACGTGGGTGCTGGAGCAGTTCCGGGTCGCCGGGCTGCGGGTCACGCACGAGCAGAGCGGGCCGGGGGGTATGCGGACCGTGGTGCTCACGCGGGCTTCCTGATCCCGCGCGTCACTCCGGCAATTCCCGCTCGAAGGTTTTTGCCGATTCGGCAACAACCCACGATGGCCGGCCGAGTCACGCACTCAGTCGCACGTCCACACGTGTACGTCGTCCCCCTCGACCATGTACCAGGTCCCGTCCCCGAGCGCGGTCGGGATCCCGGACACGGGGAAGGGGTAGCGGAGTTGCTCCGGTTCCCGTGTCCCGGTCGTCCGCAGGAGCCAGTGCCGGCCCTCGCCCCAATCCTCGTCGCTCTCCATCGTGCCCGCGATGACCGTCGACTCGTCCACGAAGCCGCCTGCCCAGTCCCAGAAGAGCGGTGCCTCGTCGTTGTCGGGCTCCGTCTCGGGGTGTGGGGGGATCGTGGACTCGGCGTCCCAGGTCGCCGTGACCGAGCCGTTCTTGGTCTCGTGCACGGCCAGGGTGTCCTGGTCGTGGTTCACCGTCATGAGGTGGTCGCCCGACGGGCTCACACCGAGCAGGACCAGGTCCGCGTGGTCGAAGTGCTGGATGTGCAGGTCGTCTCCGTCCCAGCGGCCCCAGCGCAGGGGCGCCCCGTCCTGGCCCTCACCGATGCTCAGGCCCATCTGGGCCGGGTCGGGGTGGGGTACGTGCTCGCTGCCCGCGGCCGCCGCCTGGATGTCGGCCCGGACGAACGGGCGTCCGTCGGCGGCGTCGATGATCAGCCACTCGTCCACCGTCTCCGTGCCCAGCGGGCCTTCGGGCAGCGGCCCCCGTATGTGCGCCCAGACCAGCCGGCCGTCCGCCGAGAAGCCTGCCGAGCCGCCCTCGGCGTGGCGGTGGTCGCGGTCGTCGGCGTACTCGTCGAAGGCGGAGTGCATCCGTCCGCTGCCCACGCAGGCCGCGCCGCCGGACCAGCAGCCGTGCCGTATCTCCCAGCGCACCTCGCCCGCCGGGTCCACCGCCCGCACCGCGTGCACGCCCGCGAAGACGGCCAGACTGCCGTCGGGCGCCACCGTGCTGGTGCCGTAGCGGCGGGGCCAGGGGGCCGGGAAACGTACGGTGCCGGAGCCTCCGTCCATGCGCCGGACCACCAGTTCGTCGTCGCCGCGCTGCGTCAGCATCCTGGCCCCGGGCAGGCCGACCAGCTGCGGGGCGTCCGCCTGCGAGCGGGGCAGCGGGGCGGGCAGCGTGGTGACGAGTCCGGCCTGCGTGGGCATGGGAGGGACCTCCGACGAGCGAGTACGACGAGACCTGGCGCACGGTACGGCACACCACTGACATCAGCGCCGTGCGACCCCGGCCGCTACGGGGCAGAGCGTAGGAACGTCCTGATCGCGTCGTGCAGTCGGGCCGGCTGGTCCAGGTGTGCGTCATGCCCCGCGTCCGGGATCACCGCGTACCGCGTCTCCGGGCGGCGGGCCAGCATGTCGGCGGGCTCCGGGTCGGATCCGCCCCTTGTCAGTTTGCCCGTCGGGATCCGGGCGGTTGTTTTTTGTTATCGCCGGCCCCCGCGTCACGTCTCCTCACCGTCCCCCCGGACAGGCACGCGAACCTTCGACCCCGAGGAACGACGACGTGACACGACAGATCAGCCGCCGGAACGTGCTCAAGGCCGCGGGCGCGGCAGCCGGAGCCGTCGGTATCGCCGCGACCGTCTCCCCGTCTCCCGCGGCGGCCGCTCCCGCCGCCTACGCACACCCCGGTCTCCTGCACACCCGCGCCGACCTCGCCCGTATGGCCGTCAAGGTGAAGGACGGCGCCGAGCCGTACACGGCCGGTTTCGCCCGGCTGACCGCGAACCGGCACTCCCAGACCAACTGGACGCCCAACCCGCAGGCCATCGTGTACCGGGGGTCGGGTTCGCCCCAGAACTACGCGACCCTTTACAACGACATCCACGCCGCCTACCAGAACGCCCTGCGCTGGCACGTCAGCGGCGACGCCGCACACGGCGACACCGCCGTGGCGATCCTCAACGCCTGGTCGGCCAAGCTGACCAGCGTGCAGGGCAGCGCGGACCGGTTCCTGGCGGCCGGTCTGTACGGCTACCAGTTCGCCAACGCCGCCGAACTCGTCCGCGACCACGACGGCTTCGAGCTCGAGCGGTTCCAGAAGATGATGCTCGACGTCTTCCACCCGCTCAACGAGAGCTTCCTCGCCGACCACAACGGCGCCGTCATCACCAACTACTGGACCAACTGGGACCTGACCGCCATGTGCGGCGTCCTGGCCACCGGCATCCTCTGCGACGACCGGGCGATAGTGGAGCGGGCCGTGGAGTACTTCAAGCACGGCGAGGGCCTGGGGGCGGTGAAGAAGGCCATCCCCGTCGTGTACGACGACGGGCTCGCCGAGTGGCTGGAGGCCGGCCGCGACCAGGGGCACGCCCTGCTCGGCGTCGGCCTGATGGGCACGTTCTGCGAGATGGCCTGGAACCAGGGCATCGACCTGTACGGCTATGACGACAGCCGGTTCCTCAAGGGCGCCCAGTACGTCGCCAAGTGGAGCATGGGCGGCGATGTGCCGTACACCGCCAACACTCGTGAGAAGGGCGCCAGAGAGGGGTGGTCGGGGACCGAGACCGCGGCTGAGGCCGCCGGTGTCGACCCGGCGAGGACCCGGCCGATCTGGGCCATGATCGCCAACCACTACACCAAGCGCCGCGGCCTGTCCGCCACCTACCTCACGCAGATCACCGCCAAGTCCGGCCCCGAGGGCGGCGGCGGCGACTACGGCCCCAACAGCGGCGGCTTCGACCAACTCGGCTTCGGCACACTGGCGTTCACGCGGGACAAGGCGAAGGGGACCGCAGCGTCACCGACCCCGGAAGCCTCCGCCACCGCGTCGGCCGCCGCATCCGACCCCCGCCCGCAGACCGGCGGCGCCCCGGCCTCACCCTCGGCCTCCGCGTCCGCCTCCCCCGCCGGCGGCGACCTCGCCGCCACCGGCTCGAACGACGTCGTCGCCTGGACCGCCGCCACGGGCGTCACCGCCCTCGCCGGCGGCCTCCTCCTGCTGCGCCGCCGCAACAAGGCCGGCGGCCAGTCCCAGTAGGCGGCGCCACAAGCCCCGGTCCCGGCTCTTCATCGGGGGATAGCCGGGACGGGTCCCCATCCCTGCCCCCGTCCCCATCCCCGTCCCCTGAACACACCGCCCCGCCTACGCCCCGAGCGCCCGCGACACCGTATAGATCACCAGCCCCGCCAACGATCCCACCACCGTGCCGTTGATCCGGATGAACTGCAGGTCACGGCCGATGTGTGCCTCGATCTTCCGGGTCGTGTGCTCGGCGTCCCAGCCGGCCACCGTGTCGGTGATCAGGGACGTGATCTCCCGGCGGTACGTGGTCACCACGTACACCGCCGCGCCCTCCACCCAGTTGTCGACCTTCGCCTGCAGCCGGGGCTCGACGGCCATCCGCGCGCCCAGCGACAGCAGCGACGCCCGCACCCGCAGCCGCAGCTCACTGCGCTCGTCCTCGGCCGCCGACACGATCATCGACCGTACGGCCGTCCAGGCGGACGCGATCAGGTCCTGGACCTCGCCACGCCCGAGCACCTCGCCCTTCAGCCGCTCGACACGCGCACGTGTGTCCGTGTCGGACTGGAGGTCGGAGGCGAAGTCGGTGAGGAAACGGTCGAGGGCGCCGCGGGCCGGGTGGGAGGGCATGTCCCGCATCTCCGTGACGAAGCGCAGCAGCTCCTTGTAGACCCGCTCGCCGACCTTCTTGTCGACGAACCTCGGGGTCCAACCGGGCGCGCCGCCCTGCACCGCGTCCATGATCTCCGCGTCGTGCAGGACGAGCCAGTCGTGCGCGCGGGCGACGACGAGATCCACGACCCGCTTGTGGCCGCCGTCCGCGACGACCTTCTCCAGCATCTTCCCGATGCCGGGCGCGATCTCCTGGGCGTCCGCACGCCGGGTGATCGCCTCGCCGACCACCGCCTGGACGTCGGAGTCCCGCAGCACGGTCAGGGCGCCCCGCAGCGCCGCCGACAGCTCGGCCGTCACCCGGTCCGCGTGCTCGGGCTCGGCGAGCCAGGCGCCGAGGCGGCTGCCGATACCGACGGCGCGCATCCGCTGCCGTACGACGTCCCCGGAGAGGAAGTTCTCCCCGACGAACTCCCCCAGCGTGACGCCCAGCTGGTCCTTCTTGGTCGGGATGATCGCCGTGTGCGGGATGGGCAGGCCCAGCGGGTGGCGGAAGAGAGCCGTGACCGCGAACCAGTCGGCCAGCGCGCCGACCATGCCGGCCTCGGCGGCCGCGGCGACATAGTCCGCCCAGGGCCCCGCGCCCTCGCCCGACGCCCACTTGGCCAGGACGTACACCAGCGCCACGAACAGCAGCATCCCGGTCGCGGTGAGCTTCATCCGCCGTACGCCGCGCTGCTTCTCCTCGTCGGCGGCGCTGAACGTCGTCATCGCGCGTACCGCCGACGCGGGGACGCCCCGGTTACCGGCGGGTCCCGGCCGGGCATGCTGCTCTACGTCGCCCGTACCCGTTTCATCCGGATTCGTACGTTCCATCCACTCCACCCGTTCCCGATCCCCCGTACACATTGTCCCTTCCTGACCGACTACTGGAACGGAACAGGAGTTCCCGGCGTCTGTCCGGTGGGGAGAGCACGCCGGGGAGTTCGACGACGAACTCCAGATGAACTCCGGTGGCCCAAAGGGGGGGTCTGTTCAACCTCTCCCCGCCTCATGCCGCATCATGAGGTGATCACATCGGAGCCTCGGGCTCCCATCTGCCCGAGGAGACACGCACCGCATGACCAGGCGTCACGCTGGGGGTGTGGGGCCCGCTGCGGAGCAGCCGATGTCAGCAGCCCCCACAAGACACCGCGCCCTGCTTTCCGCGGTCATCGCCCTGATCGTGGCGGTATCGGCCGCCATCTACGTCGGTGTCGCAGCCGACGACGGCGACACCGGCAGGAGCACCCTGGCCAGGGGGAAGACCCCGCGCAACTCCGCCGCGCCGGTCTCCACCGGCACCTGGGTCGGCACCTGGTCCGCGTCCCCGGTCGGCGCCGAGCCCGGCACCGAGACGGAGGGCCTGGCGGGGCGCTCGGTCCGCAACGTCGTACACACGACGGTCGGCGGTACGAGTGTCCGCATCACCCTCTCCAACCTGTACGGCCAGTCGGCGCTGACGATCACGCACGCGTCGATCGCCGTCGCCGCCGCTGCCGAGAGCCCGGCGGCGATCGCGGAGACCATGCGGCGGCTCACCTTCGGCGGCAACACCACGGTCGTCATCCCGCCCGGGCAGCAGACGCTGAGCGACGCGGTACGCCTCACCATCCCCGCCGACAGCGACATCCTGGTCACCACCTACTCCCCCACCGTCTCCGGCCCGGTCACCTTCCACCCGCACGCCCGTCAGACCTCCTACGTCGCCGAGGGCGACCTCACCGAGGACGCGACCGGCATGCGGTACACCACGCAGGCGCAGGTCTGGCGGTACCTGACCGCGCTGGACGTACTGAGCGACGAGTCCGACGGTACGGTCGTCGTCTTCGGTGACTCCCTCACCGACGGCATCACGTCCACGGCCAACGCCAACCGGCGGTGGACGGACGTCCTCTGGCAGCGGATCCGCTCCGCGGTGGAGACCGGGCAGGACGTGCCCCGCTACAGCGTCGTCAACCAGGGGATCAGCGGCAACCAGGTCCTCGCCAACGGCAACGGGCGGCCCGCCGACAACCAGAGCGGGGTCGGGCGCTTCGGCCGTGACGCGCTCGGCCGGATGAACGTCAAGGTCGTCGTCATAGACCTCGGCGTCAACGACATCCTCCGCAACCCGAATCTCGCGGACCCTGACCAGATCCTCGACGGGCTGCGCACGATGGTCCGGCAGGCGCATGCGCGGGGTCTGAAGGTCGTGGGCGCGACGCTGATGCCGTTCCAGGGGCACCGCGGCTACACGGCCGCGCGTGAGTCGGTACGCCAGCAGATCAACGCGGAGATCCGGGGCGGCCGGGTCTTCGACGCGGTGGCCGACTTCGACGCGGCGGTCCGGGATCCGTACAACCCCCGCAAGTTCCGCCCCGACTACGACTCGGGCGACCACCTCCACCCGAGCGACAAGGGCTACGCGCGCATGGCGGAGACCTTCGACCTGAACGTCCTGAAGGGGACGGCACCGGCGGAGCTGTAGCGCCCGCGCACGCACCCGTGACGGGTACTCCGCCGTCGGCGGCTGCGGGCAACCAACCTCTCCCACCCACGCACCACCCGTGACGGCCGCTCAAGGGGTGGACGCCGCCAGCGGGGGTGCTACGCCGTCGGCGGCTGCGGGCAGCCACAGCCGCCCAGCTGCGGGCAGTCGTGCCGCTGGGGCGGCGCCCGTCCGCCTCAGCACCGACCCCGGGCACCAGCAAACGCCGGGCGACACGACCGCCGGCTCAGTCCTCGCCCCGCTCCCGCCCCCGCCTCTCCTCATGCCCATGCCCATGCCCATGGCGCCACACGTCCCGATGCTCCTCCCGCATCGACCCCTGCAGCTCCCCCCGAGAGGCCCGCCGCTCCAGCTTCTCCTGCCGCCGCTCCTCCCGAAGCCGCTGCCGCTCCGCCTTCGCCAGCTTCCGCCGTACCCCGACCCCGCCCCAGAAGGCGAACCCGGTCACGATCACCCGAGGTGCCCCGGGATCCCCCGGCACGCCCTCCTCACGCTGGTCGAAGCCCCCCATGATCCCGATGCCGCGCACCACGACCTCGACCCCCGGCGGCACGATCACATCGACCCCGCCCATGATCGCGACGCAGTTGATCACGATCTCCCGGTCCGCGAAGTCGGCCTCGCGCAGATCGATCTCCCCGCCACCCCAGAAGGCGACGCAGTCGAACCGCTTCGGCGCCGTCCACCGCCCCTTGCGCTGAAACCCGGACATGACGGCGACGGCCCACGTCGACGCCCCCTCGCCGCCCACGATCCGGTCCGCCCAACTCACGCCACCCTCAGGGTGCTTGACCATGTCGACCTTAGGGGCGGTCGCCCCGGGCACCGGCAGGTCACGGGTGATCGGCGCCAGCTCTCCGTATGTACGCGCCTGATACGTCGCGTCCAGCCGTTCTCCGAACTCCTCCATGTCCAGCCGCCCCTCCGCGAGGGCGTCCCGCAGGATCTCGGCGACTCGTTCACGATCGGCGTCGGATGCGCGAAGCTCAGGGAGTTCGTCGGTCATGTACAGCAGCCTACGAGTTCCCCCGACCCAGTGCTATGAGACCGCTTCCTCCGGCTGCTCGCCGTATCTGCCCGACGCCTCCGGCGGGGGTTTGGGGGTGTCCCCCAATGAATGCAGCATCTTCGCGATCACCGTCTCGATGTCCGGCTCCCGCACGGACAGATCCACCAGCGGATACTCCGCCGCCACCCGCGCCACCAGCACCGCCGCCGACTCCGCCGCCGGAAACGCCAGCCACTGCCGCGGCCCCTCCACCCGCACCACCCGGGCCGGCGCCGCCTCGATCGGCGGCATCTCCCGCTCCAGGTCGACCACCAGGGTCCGCTCGCTCTCCCCCACCTCGTGCAGCCCGGCCAGCGCACCGTCGTACATGAGCCGCCCGTGGTCGATGACCATCACCCGGCGGCACAACTGCTCGATGTCCTGGAGGTCATGCGTGGTCAGCAGCACCGTCGTACCCTGCTCGGCGTTCAACTCCCGCAGGAAGTCCCGGACCTTGGCCTTGGAGATCACGTCGAGCCCGATCGTCGGCTCGTCGAGGTACAGCACCTCGGGGTCGTGCAGCAGCGCCGCCGCGATGTCACCCCGCATGCGCTGCCCGAGGGAGAGCTGGCGCACCGGGACGTCCAACAGCTCGCCCAGGTCGAGGAGTTCGGCCAGCCGGTCGAGGTTCTCGCGGTAACGGGCGTCCGGAATGCGGTACATGCGGTGCATCAGCTTGTACGAGTCGATCAGCGGCAGGTCCCACCACAGCGTCGTACGCTGCCCGCAGCAGTACCCCAAACGATGTGATCAATGTTACAATTAGTAACAGGAGATCACGCAGTGCAGTCACAACCGAATACACTAGAGCGCGTCCATCGTGGCGACCTCACCGGCCTCAACATCGCCGGATTGGTTCGACTGTCCTTCGAAACCCACCCCGACCGTGAAACGTCCGGTCTTCCGCTCACCGGTGGGGACATCAACAACCGCGACGAACAAGAGGCGTTCTGCCGCAAGTACGTCGAATCGCGCGGGGGTACGTACGTCGGCACCTACGACGAGCCTGACACCTCGGCGTGGAAGAAGAAGCGCATCAAGCAAGAGGACGGCAGTTACATCTATCGCGTCATCCGTCCCGTGTTTGAGGGGATGCTCGGCGACCTCCGCAAGAGCAAGACTGAATCGGCTCACTTCGTGCCAGCCGAGGGCTTCGACAAGCTGACCACGGTAGACGGCGCTGTCGTCTATGACATCGACCGTCTCACCCGCGACCACCGACACCTTGAAGACGCCATCGAGGTAGTGCAGTACTACCACCGACCGATCCTCGATATCCGTGGATCGCTCGACCTCCTGACAGACAACGGTCGTTCAGCGGCGCGCTACGTCCTCAACGCCCGCGCCAGCTCCTCCACCGACACGTCACGTCGACTGAGGGACAGTCATCTTGCGCGGGCCGCTCGTGGCATCCCCGTAGGTGGTAACCGCGCCTTCGGTTGGGCGGATGACAAGCGCGCCATCATCGACAAGGAAGCTTGGCAGATCAAGGCAGCGGCAAGAATGTTGCTCGCTGGCGTGAAAGCTTCAACCATCATCCGCAAGTGGAACGCGGCAGGAAGGCTCACCACTAAGGGCAACCCCTGGAGCCGTAGGACGTTCGTCCTCATGATGACGTCGCCGCGTATGGTCGGGTACCGCGTCTATGGCCCGATGGATCAGCCCCACCACACGCGCTACCTCACCGACGACCAAGGCAACCCGGTCAAGGGTCAGTACGACGCCATCTTGGATGAGCACACCTGGCATTCAGTCGTCGCACTCCTCGCAGGCCCCGACCGTCCGGAAGGACACGAGGACATCGGAAAGTTGAAGTACATGCTTTCCGGCATCCTGCGGTGTGCAAATTGCGGCGGAAAGCCCACTGGTGGTGCACAGCCGAACAACCGCTACACCTACCAGTGCAAGTACAACGATGGCGGTTGCGGAAACTGCGGGTCAGGAAACGCGATTGATGCGATCGTCACCAAGCTCATCCTTGCGCGCCTGAAAGAACAGCACATTGAGGTTGAAACGCAGCCATGGCCGAAGGCTGAAGAACTCGCAACCCTCAATGCGGGCAAGGCAAGCCTGTTGGCTCAGTTCAAAGAGAACTCCGACATGGGTCCGCACATCTGGCCCGAAGTACGAAAGAAAGAAGCGGCTATCGCGGCACTCGTCAAGGAGCGCACCGCCTACGCCAAGAAGCACGCCACGCCGAAGTCAACCAACATGGTCGAGACGTGGCCGAGCTTGGAAGTAGAACAGCGGCGAGCCATCGCGGCTGAGATGTTCGAGGCCATCATCTTGATGCCAGCCACCAAGGGCAGCAACCGCTTTAATCCCGAGCGTCTACAGGTGGTGTGGCGCCAAGGATAGCGGCGATACGCTTCAACTGATCTGGCGTAAGCTCTGGCGCATTCGCTAGTTGCGCATCAATCCAGTCCTGCACCGCTGTTGGTGTGGGGCTGGATTCTTTTGTGCCCGCTTCACCTTGAACCGGCTCGACCTTGATGGTCGGCTGCTGGATCAAAGGTGCTGATGGTTTTAGTTGCTGGGCTGGCATGGATAATTGTCTTGCATTTTATTATACAGCAAGATACGACAGTCGACGGAATGCTCTACCGCGACATTTGAGTATCGAAGAACTTGAGTACCGACGTCACCACCATGAGCCCGATGACGGCATTTATCCGGCTGTACTGCTTGCGGGACACGGCATGGACACTTGCATGCCTCGCAAATACGCGCGGGATAGTGTCCTTCTTATCCGCCTTGAACTTGACGTGCGCGCACCACACAGGGGCAAAAGTAAGCGCCGTCCTGAACTCGTGTTCGTCGAGGTCAAACTTCACTCCGCTCTGCTTGAAGTGGTTCGACCTGACCGACTTACGGATGTCGTCATTGAGATGAAGCAAAATAGTATCAAGCAGGTTAGCGGAGAGCGCCTGGGCAGGATTTACGTGCCCATCGCGAAGCGCATTGACACAGCCCAAAGCAAAATCACGATCACCCAACAGCTTCGGGTGGTCTATCCCATGAAGCACCGCCTCGCAGTCGGACACGATCCTCTTCCACCGAGAGCCGATGATGCGGCGACGCGCGGAAGCACTCTCAGCCGTAAGAAGTGACTCGACTACCTTGGGGCCGGGAACCCACATCAAGGGGATGCCCTCGTCGATCAGGATCGAACCCAGACCCTTGAACGACGGTGCATAAACACCGCCCCAGTTCTCTGGAAAGTTGCGCTTGGCAAAGTTGCCCAGCGCCTCAAAGACGTCCCGCAAATTCGACTGAAAATTCTGACTGACCGTCTCAGTGATGAACGTGGAGTATTCAGCAAGACGTTGTATTACGTCCTGCACGGCTACCCATGCCGGCGCCGGGAAGTCGGTCATGATAGACATCGCTTCAGCGACACGACTAATCACCGGGGCAAGGGCTTCAGCCACGAGCCGATTCTCTCGCTCAGTAAGCTGCATGGATGCGTCATCGAAGCGGGCGAGCCTACGCCACTCGTCCTCGCTCAAGCCTGCATCGTCGGGCTCGTCAATCTGGCCTGTCATGACCAGATGATCCCACGGCACACCGTAGTCGCCGAGAGATTTTTCCCACCGGTCGCCGTGCTGGTCGAAGGGCTCCTCAGCCTCGGAGCTGCCAGCTTGATCTAGCCATCCAACAGGCCCCGGCCGGCCGTCCTCCGCGGTGCGCGCTTGATCCCCTCGTTCTACTGGCTGCGATGTCCGGCCGCGCTGTCAGCTTCCGAATCGGCACGACATTTTCAGCTTTCTTGCACCAGCAACCTTCACCGACCAAACTCACCAAGTCCTCCAACAGAACATTTTTGTGTAATAGAAGTACGGCCGAGGAACAAGCCTCGACCGAGAACCGAAACAACCGAGTGGAGCAGAAAGATGGCAATCGTAAGCCAGAAGGTCTCAGACCTCAGCGGTAAGCAGGGCACCGACAAGCAGTTCGCCGGTGTCGTCGTCCGACAGCACCCGGACATTGACCAGCCGAAGGCACTGGACGTCCTCGTCACCGAGCTGGGCGCGTTCAAGGACATTTCTGAGGACCTCGTGATCCTCGAAATCACGACGCCCGACGGCAAGAAGCGCGACGCGTACGTGCCCCTGGAGGAGTTCAACAAGGCTGCCGACAACATGTCCCAGATTCTCAAGGACGCACGCGGCACCCGTGGCCGCGTTCCCGGAACCAAGGTCGGCAACGGCAGCTGACCCCAGTCTCCGTATCTGCCAACGCTCCCGGCAGTACGGAAATCCCCCGTCCTGGTGGCCCACATGGGTCATCGGGGCGGGGCTTCATCACTTTGGCCGTGAGGTTCAAATCTGAGGTGAAACGACCGTCACCTCAGACGCAGTCCCACGGTCGGAAAGTAAGTGGTTCCGTGATAACCGGCATCTTGTTTCCCTGCGACGAAGAGCAACCCATCAAGCGGGTTGAGTTCGACGCAGAGAACGTAGAAACCATCCAAGAGATGGTTGGCGGCCAGTTCGAGGCGTTCAACTTCGACCACCCGCCGGCCTCGATCCTTGCCAACGACGGCGCGATGCTTTGGTCGTTGCCATTCAACATGCGCACCACGGTCATGTTGTGGCAGCACGCCAAGGGGCTCCGCGGCCAGGCGTATATCAGTGGGGATGCAATCCTCACGGGTGCGCCTGGTAGGAATGGACGTACCAAGTCGGTGCCCCCGCAGCTGATTGAACTGCTGCTGGAAACCGAGATGTACGGCGTTGAGTTCCTGCATCACCCTGACGGCCCGTGGTCGCGTAAGGCGATTACGTTCACCGACTGGCTGGAGGCGTACAACTACGCGATCATCCACGAGGAGACGTACGCGACTGTCAGGAACGCGCGAGTCATCCGTGCCGAGTAGTGGCCGGTAGAACACCCCCGTCCTGGTGACCTGTATGGGTTATCGGGGCGGGTCTTCAATACGCGCGCGTTGTAAATTCCGCCCTCTGCAAGATGATCGGACTGTGTCATTAATAGACTACGTGACGGCGTGCGTGCCGCATCCATACCCCGCCTCCCGTTGCGCTTACTCCCGACGGTGACGGCGGACCCTCATCCCGGCAAAGCCATGTCGGGATGAGGGATTTTTCTTTTCTAAACAGTTAGAGCTTGTAATTATATTAGAAATGCCTCATAATCCACCATCGACGAGAGCGGATATATAAAAGCCATTTGTATTCCGTAATGCCACGCTACCTCGGTCAGGCACCGGGCGGCTTGTTGGCGTGAATCTCGCACATTCACAACCCCCACCCAGAGGAGTAAGCAATGGGTTTGACTCGTAAGGGTTTCGGCCCCCGAGTGAAGCAGGGGCTCGTTTCCCTGCTGCTGGTCACCACGATGTCGGTCGGTGTCAACCTCGCAACAGCCGCGCCCGCAGAGGCCGTGTCTGTCAATTGTGGTTGGCCCCGATGCACGATCTACCTGAACAAGGAGGAGACCCGTCGAGCCGCATACGACGCGTCCATCCCTCCGGCCATTTGGCCGACCGTCTGGGGTGGTCTGGCGTACGGACTCGTCATGGGTCACCGCTGGTACATGATCCAGTACGCCAACCGTGGCATGTGTACTCAGTTCAATCTGAGTGCGGCTCCTTGGGAGACCCAGGGGTTGAAGGCCTACTACTGCTAGAAGCGGAGTAGTCCGGCGGGCGGGGCGGAGTCGAAAGACCCGTCTCGCCCGTACAGCAACACTAAAATCTAGAGGATAGAATTTATGAAACAGCTGACACCCAATACCGAGTCAACGGTAGGCGAGCGCCTGCGCTTAGTTCTAGGAACTATTGCCGCCTTCGCCGGATTTATTACAGTGACTATTATCGGAGCCTTCAGCAGATACAGCGACATGACTGTATGGGTTGTAGGTATCGCGCTCATACTGGGCGGAATCCTTCTTGCTGGTAGCTACAAATTGATCGAATTCATTCTAGGCTTAACGCGAGGTTAGTCAGAGAGCCATATGACCGCCGATACTGTAATTGTAGTTATTTTTATCCTCAGCTTATTGACGGCGGTCATCGTTAAAGGCATCTCCAAAAAGACCGCCTATGCAGATCTCGCAATTGGAATAGGTGGCGTAATAATGGCGCTAGCCTTGTACCTATCGGACAGCAAACTTGCTCCGGCCTGGATAGTCGCACTCATGAGCTGGATCGTTATTGGCTATGCATGGCGCGATTTAAAGAAAAGCGATCAGGCAAGGAAGAAGCCCAGAAAGGGTGAACGGAAGTAGTCGTGGACCCCTGGATACTCCCGATAGGTGAAACTATCTTCGTCTTCTTCCTGCTCTTTACAGCACTCCTTTCCATCTTCCTTGGTCCGATCGTAAGTTGGTACGGCAGTAGACGCCCAAAGGAGAACAGCAAGAAGAAAGAGGGGCGCCAGTAGTTGTATGGACGATTTCATCAACGTAGTCATAATCTTGATCCCCTATGCAGTTGTCCTTTTCTGGGCTGCCGTTGCCTGGGCCCTCGTCCGGCACATAAGAAAGCATAAGTAGTCTCTGAAGATGTGGCGGGGGTGAGACTAACCAACCAAGAAATTATGAACACGACAGATCAAAAATGGAGCAAGGTATACGACGGAGGCAAAGACTTCCGTCCATTGTTCCCTGTCGATCTTGAGCGCATCTTTGCGCTATTGCCGCCCGATCAAAAGAAGCAGCACCTAGACATCGGCTGCGGCACGGGCGGATTGACGAGGGACCTTTTCCATCGTGGCCACACGTCGACAGGCATTGATCCGTCATCCTCCGCGATTGAGCGTGCCCAAGCTGCCACGGCCTACTTAGACCGCGGCATAAATTATATATGCGAAGATTTTGAGAGTGTCACCCTTTATGAGGGGCCATACTCCCTCATCACGTGCAAGCTAGTTTATGCGTTCTTGCAGGACAAGAAGAAGTGTGTGGAGAAAATGAGCAACCTCCTAAGCCCCGACGGAACCCTCATCCTTGTTACTAAAATTCATCATTCGGACGAGGACGCCACGCCCATCAGCGTTGACGGGCGAGAAGTCCGCAGTACCCTAGGCCAGTCGTTTAGCGAAGTCCGGGAACTCGACCTGGAATGGGCTACCTGCTTTATTTGTCGGAAGTGACCGTCAACGCCCGGAGGGTGGTTTAAACCTATCCTCAGTCACTTGCATAAGTATAGTAAATGGGCTCGCGTCCCATTGGCATCTCACCCCTGTTGAGTTCGTTCGCATCGGTGTTGTAGTCCACGCCAAAGTCATTGAATACCCCCGTCTACTTCCCCATAGTGGAACAGGAGCAGGCGACCACCCGAGGTCAGCAGCTCCCACAATCACCCGAAGCAGCATCGCTACAAGCAACCAACACTTCCGAGCGTTGGCCTTGTTTCGTATGCCCTCGGATTTTAGGAACGAGATAGGAGGACGAATGCCAAGACAGATTCACTAACACCCCGAGCAAAGCGACCAAGCCCACCGGATCACACCGGCCTCGCCTGGTTCGAGATTCACTTTCCCCACGACATGACCGCCCCAGATGTGGTCAGAGCACTTCAACCCCTGGCCTACCGGCCATTGGTTGGCTGGTTCAAGCGCACGCCGGCCGTCGCCCTTGAGATGCGTGGGCTATCCGGTGGTGACGTCCGCTGGTTGGTTGGCCTCGACCACCGCATCGCCCGTGAACTGCCCGGCCAGTTGCAAGCGCAGCTTCCCGGCCTGGTGCTGGTTCCGCTCGACCACCTCAAGCGACCCACGCCCCTGGTCGCGGCCAACGCGAAGTTGTCGAGCCTCGCCGACCCTGTACGCACCGACATGACGGCCAGCGTCACCGCTGGACTCCTCGAAATTATGAACACCCTCAAGCGAGGGCAATCCGTCGTCGTCCAGTGGGTCATCGGGGCGAAGCAGTCCAGGCGCACCAAGCCGGAAGCGTTCAGCATCGCTCGTGCCCTCGGCCTGGTCGCTGTCGTCAAGGAGACGACGGACGACCGCCGACTCTGGAAGCTCAAGACAGCCGAGCAGCTGTTCCTTGTCCGGGGCCGAATCGGGGCGCGAGCTCGCAGCCCTGAATCTGCCCGTCTCCTTGTGCGTCGTCTTGGCGAAGCACTCCAACTTGTCAGCAGCAGCCGGGCAGAACTGTGGATCACGCGGGCTATCGCTCGCAGCGTCCACCAGCTCGACCAGGCGGAGAGCGGCAACCGGTGGTCGGGCATCCTCAACGTGGCAGAGCTGGCGTCGGTCGTCGGCTGGCCGGTAGACGGTGCTGGTTCATCTGTCACCGGTCGCGGTCGTCAGTACCCGGCACCTTCCGCGCTGACGGTTCCGGTAGATGCTCGCGACCAACGGACGAGCCGTGTCCTCGGCGCCGGCCTGCATCCAAGTCAGCGCAACCAGCTGGTGACGCTGCCGGTCGAAAGTGCGCTACATCATCTGCACGTCGTCGGGCCAACAGGAAGCGGAAAATCGACACTCCTGAACCAACTGCTTCATGCCGACGTCGCGGCCGGGCGAAGTGTCTTTGTCCTGGAACCTCGGGGCGACCTCGTAGAAGCGATCCTGGCCGGCGTGCCCGCGGATCGTCGCAAGGACGTGGTGGTCATCGAGCCGGGTCAGGCTGAGATGGTCGTCGGCTTCAACCCACTGGCGGGATCAGCCGAGGACGCTGAGCAGCGCGCCGACCACCTCTTGCACTTGTTCCGTGAGCTCTACGGCACCAGCCTTGGCCCTCGAAGCGCCGATGTCCTCATGCACGCCCTGGTGGCTCTCTCCCGCAGCAACCAAAGCACGCTCGCCGACCTGCCGGTCATCCTGACCAATGCGGCGTTCCGTCGTCGAGTGCTCGCTGCGGTCAACGATCCGCTTGTCCTGGCTCCCTTCTTCTCTTGGTACGACGGTCTGTCAGAGGCCGAACGCCAACAAGTCATCAGCCCGGTTCTCAACAAGACGCGCGCCTTCCTCAGCCGCACGGCCATCCGAAGACTGCTCGGTCAAGCGTCACCGCGGTTCGCGCTAGACGAGCTGTTCCAGCGTCCGCGCATCGTGCTGGTGAACCTGAACACGGGGGTCATTGGGGAGGAGACGTCGCAGATGATCGGGGCACTGTTGGTGACGCAGCTCTGGCAAGCGATGCAGCGACGAGCGGTGACGCCCGCACATCAACGTCACGCCGTTATGGTCGTGATCGACGAGGTACAGCAGTACCTCCGGCTACCCGTCGACCTTGGCGACATGTTCGCCCAGGCGCGCGGCCTTGGTGTCGGGCTCACGGTGGCGCATCAGCACATGGGCCAGCTTCCGCCGAAGATGCGGGCGGGGATCATCGCCAACGCCCGTAGCCGTGTGGTGTTTCGCCCCAGTGCCGAGGACTCCTCGACGCTGGCAAGTGTCCTCGGTGGCGGCCTGGTGGCGAATGACGTGTCGCTCCTCGGGGCTCACGAGGCGTACGCCGAAGTCTTGGTGAACCACCGGCCAAGCGAACCGTTCCTTATCCGCACGCTTCAGCCGGACGGCCAGGCCCTCAGTGATCCGACCGACTTACGACGTGAAAGCTCGGCGCGGTACGGGGTCGACGGCCAGGCCCTCGATGAGGAACTACGGCAGCGCTGGAACGGCAACGACGCCCGGCCGGATGGACGGATCGGCCAACAGCCACGGAGGACGGCATGACGGTCTGGTGCTCATGTTCGTCCAGGCCTTCGCCTCGCGGTTCGCGTCACGCTTCGCTCCGTGTCGGTTGCCTGTGCCGCTGTCCCTCTGTTAGAGCCGAGCAAGCGCCAGCGAGATTTTCACCGATAGGAAGAGGAGCTTTCCTATGGTGAAACCCAGACTGCAAACCGCGCGGGTGGCCCGGTTGCGCTCTCGGCTCAGTCCGCGTGACCTTGCCGCGCTCACCGTCTTGCAGCGGGTTCGCCTGGCAAGCGGGCGGCAGTTACAACGGCTCCTCGTGACGGATGGATCGCCCCGTGCTCGTACCCGCCGGGCGCAGCTCATGATGACCCGACTTACCGAACTCGGGTTGGTGACAAGGTTCTCGCGGATCATCGGGGGCGTGCGGGCGGGATCGTCCGGCTACATCTACGGGTTGAGCGGGTTGGGTCAAGCCGTCCTCGACACTGACGGCCCGCTCGGCGGTCGCCGTCGTCGGGTCTGGGGGTCGAAACCGTACTTCCAAGACCACATGCTCGCCGTCGCTGAACTGTACGTCCAACTTGTCGAGCGGCACCGGGTTGGTCAGGGCGAACTACTGGCGTATGACGCCGAGCCGGCCGCCTGGCGTCACTTCACCGGGAAGCACAACGAACTCGTCATGGTCAGGCCGGACGCGTACGTCCGCGTAGGCCGGGCCGCTCTTGAACACAGCAGCTTCATCGAGGTCGATCTGTCCACCGAGACGCTGCCGACCATTCAGAAGAAGTGCCTGCGGTACGTCGACTACTGGCGGAGCGGCGTGGAACAGCAGTGGCGCGGCGTCTTCCCGAAAGTCGTCTGGCTGGTTGAAACGGCACGTCGTCGTGAACAGATCGCGGGCGTAGTGAAGAAGCTCGCAACCGACACCCAGGCTCTCTTTGACGTCGGTCTCCTCGGTGACGGCCCGCGACTGCTTGGAGGGGCGGAGCAAGGAGCTGCCGCATGATGTCAAAACCACATGCTAGAGCGCCGCCGGGAGGTTCACAGGCCCGACCGAAAAAGTTTAACTAGAGGGAGACACATTTATGAATGAGGTGATTTTAAACGCGACCCATGGTGCCGAAGATGGCACGCAACTTCTGACGACACTGGAAGCACGCACCCGACTGCGTATTAGTAAGTGGAAGCTGTACGACCTGTTCAGGACGAACCAATTGGGTTCGGTCCACATAGGGCGTCGCCGGTTTGTGCCGGTCGATGCCCTCCGGCAGTACGTCCAGCAGCTTTGGCGGGGGTCATTCGCCTAATGGCTCGTCGTAACGCAAACGGCGAGGGCACAATCTACCGGCGTAAGGATGGTCGGTATGAAGGTGCCGTTTACGTGCTCACGACGAGCGGCACAACGAAGCGGGTTCGCGTCTACGGCGCGACCCGCGCCGAGGTGCACATCAAGCTGACCGAGGCCAAGGCGAAGAGTCAGCAAGGAATCCCGACCGCAGACAAAAACTGGTTGCTCGGTGACTACCTCGACTACTGGTTGGCGGAGGTCGTCAAGCCGAATCGTCGGCCATCTACCTATGAGCTGTATGAAGTCAACGTACGCTTGCATCTCAAGCCTGGACTTGGCCATACGCCGCTGAAACGGCTGACCGTGTCCATGGTCCAGCGGTTCCTGAACAAGCATATTACCGAGGGCCATTCTGTCCGCAAGGTGCAGATACTTCGAGAGGTACTCAGTCCGGCATTGAGTCGGGCGATGCGAGAGGAGCTAATCACTCGCAACGTCGCGAGGCTAGTCGAACTTCCCCGCCATCAGGTGGATGACGTTAAGCCGTGGACGCCCAAGGAAGTCACCCGATTCTTGGAGGCAGCCAAGGAACACAAGTGGTACCCCGCGTTCTTGCTTGCCTCTATCTACGGGCTTCGTCGCGGCGAGGTAATCGGGCTGCGTTGGCAAGACGTTGACTTTGTGCATGGTGAGCTTCACGTCCGCCAGCAACTCCTACGAGCGAACGGCATCCTTCAATTTGGCCCACTCAAAACACAAGCTGGACGACGAGACTTGCCGCTCCTTGCGATGGTGGCTAATGAACTGTCAGAGCATCGAGAGCGGCGAGTCAAGACAGATGACAATGACCTGGTCTTCACTAGCTCATCGGGAGGACCGATCGAGCCGTACAACTTCACCAGGGCGTTTCAGACGATTTGTGCTCGTCACAAGCTTCGTAGGATCAAGCTTCATCACCTGCGACATGCTGCCGCCACCAACCTAAAAGACCTCGGCGTGCCTGCTCGCGATGCTCAACTGATCCTCGGACATAGCAACATCGCCATCACGCAGCAGATCTACCAGCACGACACAATGGACTCTCGCCGTGAGTCATTGCGGCTCATGGAGGGCGCGGTGCTGCCATTGGTACACGACAACACGTCGACGGAAGGGGTTGACGGCTACGGTAGCCGTCAACTTAGCCGTCAAACGCCAAAATCAACGCTGGCAACTTTACTCGGAACAAACGACCATGAAAAAACACCGAGGTTACTCGGTGCCTTTTCATGGCTGGGGTGGAGGGGATCGAACCCCCGAATGCATGGACCAAAACTAAGTACCAGCCGCCTTCCACGCACATGGACAAACCGAATAACAGAGGTTGACGCAGCCTTGCAAGACCTACGAAGAGTGTCATTGCTCGGCAGTCTTGCCGTCAGCGCTGCCGTCAAAGATTTGGACTAATGACCTCTTCCATGCCATGAACATTCACGACAGCATTACGGAGCGCGCAACAGAGGTGGATCAACGATGGAAAATGCGTCGAAGAGTGTGGCTTGTTGGCGCCGTTGCCGTTAAAATGGCCGTTTCTGACGACCAGGTGCCCGAGCAGTTGTCGTGGTTTAGTTGAGCTTCGCGTAAACCCGATGTACAACAGGTGCGTAAATTGGTAAAATGAGCCGATGAAACCCGACTTCCTCTTTGATCGCGCCAAACCATTCTACCCATTCATCATAGGCTACTTTGCTGCAACCCATGGATACAACGATCTCGTCGCTCGCAAGCTCGTTGACCGGGTAGCTGCGGCCGGAGGAGCCATTCCTAGTGATGTTTTCGAGGCGCGACAGCTCGATAGCTTCAAGGATGCGTCGAAAACTCCCTTGATTGTGCAGAAGTTTGAGCTTCAGTCGCAGACTGGAAAGCCCATCGACGTTGTCATTTCAGAGATCGAGGAGGAGATCTACGAGCATGGACACTATCTACATCTTTCCGCACTAACGACACCGCTCCGCATGCTGATTCTGTCCTGCTACGAGGTTGTCAAGGACGAGTACGACAGTAACGACACCGAGTGGCAATTCTTTCGTCATGTCCGTAACGCTGCTGCACACAACGGGAAGTTCGACATCCGATCAACGCCGCAACACCCCGTGAAGTGGTCGAGCAAAGAGATCACGGCGGTGATGCACGGCACACCCTTGTTTCATGACACCGACAGAACACAGTCCTTCCTCCTGCCCGGGGACATCCTGCGCCTTCTTCGGGATATCGAAGCCAGGGTGCAGCCTCTTCCCACCCAGGCGTGGAACTCGGTTGACGCTCGTGGCCTTGGAGCGGCCGGATCAACCCCACGCCGGCCAGGGCCTCTTGATCCGCCCAACCTAGCTGCGCCGGACGTGCGCGCCGTGCGGTAATGGCTGCTGTGGATCACAACTCGCTGCGGAAGCTCGTGGAGGGTCAGCTCCTCCGACTTGAGGGAAACACCTTCCAGGACTGCATGGATCGGCTCGGCTTGGAGCTGTACCCCGGCGACTATCAGCCGGTGCGGGCGGCTGGACCGAAGGGCGACACCAAGAACGACGGCTACTGTCCGAAGGCCCGGGTGTTCTTCGCGGCGCACGCGACGCGCGGCGAGCGGATCGACAAGACCAAGGCGAAGATCCGCGGTGACTTGGAGGGCTGTCTCCTGGAGCACCGCGACGTGAAGGTGTGGCGCTTCCTCACCAACGACACCTTGCCGGGCGAGGTCGACCAGTTCATCGACAACGAGCTTCGCCCGTTGTACCGGAGCATCACCATCGAGGTGTGGGGGATCAAGAGGCTTGCCGATGAGATCAGCAAGCTCAAGAGGGTGCAGGTCGACAGGATCATCGACGTCGTCACGATGGACGACGAGCCAGCGTTTGATGTCGTGGTGCTCGACCACATGAAGATAGGGCGTGACCTCTGGCCGATCCTCTCCGGCTGCCTTGGATGGTTGCCGCACGAGGAACCAGACGACTGCACCGACGAAGAGCAGGACCTCATAGACAGCGCCGTTCAAAGCTTCCGGGACTGGAGCGACATCTCAGGAGACATCGAGTTCTCTCGCTCCTCGGTACGGGACGCACAGCGAAGCATCACCGCCATCCTGGACGAGCTCGCAGAGAAGAAGCTCGCCCTCTACGCGGGAGCGAAGGACAACTATCCCCTTACCGGCGGCCCGTCGCCGTTCTTGGGGGCCGTGGCGATCTTCAGGGTGGTTCGAGAGACGAAGCGACCGGGCTGCGCATGAGTTCGATCCATCACCAGCAGTCGCAGTCTCGTCCTAGAACCGCCCGATCCAACCTCATGCCGGCACCGGCCTTTGATCCCGCCAACCAAAACACCCCGCAGCCGAGACTGGTTGCGGGGTGTTGATATGCGTCGGACGACGCGGAGGGTGTCGAGGATCGGCGGCCTGTGTCTACCGCGCGACTACACGCGCTCCATGTCGGTTCGGTTCTCAACGCCAGAGATCGACAGGAAGTATTGGCGGTCCTCGGTAAGACTTGCCTGCAAGAGCGTAAACCCAGCCTTGCCGAGTTCGGTAATGATTTCGGTTGTATCGAGGTGCCACGCGCGAAACAGGAGGATGCGCCCGTTCGTTTCTAGGGAAACCACACGCTTCTTGCCGCCTCCCAAGTCGAACTTAATCTGTACTGCTGCTTTGAGTTTGACACGAACGTAGCGCATCCTCTTGTCGCCATCGAAGCCGGGTTCAGCGTCATACAACGATTCATCAATGTTCAGCAAGTCGAGGATGTATTTAAAGTTCGGCGCAAGGCTGATAGAACCCGGCTTTGGGCCTAGGTCGAGATACCGCCTCGAAGCCTCGGTGTCCGGCTTGAGTGTGTGGATCAACAAGTCGTTGCGGTGCATGCTGTTGAAGATGGGTTTGAACGCATCGTTCGAGGAACGGAAATTAACTGACGTTCCGCCGAGCAGGAGGACGAGATTAAGGGTTTGGTCGGCATCCTCGTCGAGCATGTCACTAACTAACAGATCATCAAACTGCTCGGTGGTGATATCGCGCTCGTAGCCCTCGAAACGCACAGCGTCGCCGTACCACTCCTTGATATTTCGTTCGGCAATGCCGAGCATCGCGGGACTGATGTCAATGCCGATGTAGCGGTGTAGTACGCCATGTTTTAGCAGGTGACCCAGAAACTCCTTGACGGGTCGAGCATTACCCACCCCGAGATCAATGACGTTGACCTTCTTCTTGCTTTTGAGCAGGCGATCGATGGCGGCAAGGTTGTCCTGGAGTAGCTCGATGGTACCCGCCAGACTGTTCGTGACACTCTCGGATTCAAACCGCGTCATCCGGTCTTCCCAGTGCTTCGCTCCATCTTGCAGGTAGTTGTACTGAAGCGGAACCTCACCATGGACGCTCAGGTTCGTGATGATGTCGAGTATCTGGCGGTCGCTATAGATGTCGTAGAACTCTGGGCGAGGACTCACTTCTTTGAAGTACGCCGTGTTGCGGTACTTCTTGCCCTTCGCGGCGAGCAGTTTTAAAACCGCATCATTCTCTTGCGTGTCCGCTACGTAGGAGTATTTTCCTTTCTGGATGAGCATCAAGTCGACCTTGCCGCCTTTGGCTAAATCAATCCAATTAGATACGGTCTTTGGAGACACGTGGTATTTTTCGGCAAGTTCGCGATTCTTGAAATGTAACATATTGGCCGTGTATTCAGTTATTTAATATTGCATGCTTCACAGAAAGTCTGTAACATAAGAAGCAGCATAGCGCTTTTGCTACCCCACAGACAGCAGGGTGTTGCTGTTTGCACCACTAAGGCAATTATACGCCCTAAAACAGATAAAGTGGAGTATTCAAGCAAGCGCGCTATTTACCTACACATAATATACACCAATTGCGCCGCCTTTGAAACATTCCACCCTTAAAGTCAAAGAAAGATGGAAAATGATAGACGCTAAACCAGTTCCAATGCCTCGAAAAGAATCTGATACATCCGGGCTTCTCCTATCCGAAACCCCGGATGACGCGTGTCCCGTTGGGGAACTTGAGGTGAGGCCAAGAAAGCAAGAACGCGTCTCGCTCGGCAATTTCACATTAGACAACCCACCCAAAGGCTTCTCGCTTCAGGTAACCCCTAAGCGCGACTCTGATGCGGTTGTCCCACAGCTAACCCGTCTCGGCGCGACGTACGACAAGTACGAGCTGGTGCTTCACGTCGCCAACTACGGGGACAGGACGGTGAGCGTGGAGGTCTTCGCGGCGTGAAGCCGTCGCGCCCGCGGGGCGGCTGGATCGTCTCAACCAACCGCGCGCCGGCCTCGACCCCCTGATGCCCTCAATCAACCAGGACGCCCGCGCTTGCAGCAGCGCGGGCGTAAGTGTGTCGGCGTCTACCGTCACGACATGACGACGAGCGGCAACAACACCCCGAGGACGAGCCCGGCCGCCAAGACGAAGTCTTGTGTCGTCTGGGCTTGTGTCTGCATCACTTGGGTGCGTACTTGCTTGCTCTCGTGTCGTCGTGACCGCGTAGCCTTCGTCGCCCACCCTCGACCGAGCTCCTGGACGACTTCACCGGTCGCCGTGTCGACCAGGTGGAACGCGGCCTTCACTCCAGCTCCTTGAGCGGCGTTGGCTCGAAGTACAAGTCTCGCTCGATCCGTAGCCCATGCGGCCCGCGTACCTGCTCCAGCTCGTCCAGGCTGAAACAGCCATACTCCTTGCCGAAGCCGTCCACCAGCCCCCAGAACGTACGGGTGGCCGGGTCGTACTCGGCGGCGTACCAGGTCCAGTTACTCCACGGCGTAAAGAATTTTGCTACCGCCACCGCTTCGTGTCTCGCGATATTGAAACCTGGCAGCTTCCGTTTCAGCTCTTTGGTCAGGAGTTTCACATCACCCCCTCTTTCGCCCGCTTTGGCGCAAGCATCCCAAGCGACCCAATCGTACGGAGAAACATCCACGCGGAATAGTCCGTCATAGGGTCTGACTCGTCATGCTGATGTTTGAACGCGATTGCTGACACGTCCGCGTCCGTAGACAGCGGCGACGGTGCACCGTAGTCAATGGCTTCAATGTCGTAGCGGCCGAGCTTACCTGTCAGCCTCACAATGTGGCGGTTGTCGTCTCGTGGATGGGCGTCTATCTGGCAGGTGCCGCCTAACGCTTCAATCTTGTTCGCTATGTTCTGTATTCTCATTCCTTTTTCTCCTGCGCCATAGGAAACCGACCCAAGAAGTGGTCGAACTTCCGGCGCTGCTTACATTTAATTGATTCTAGGTTGGTTATGTCGTTTCTGGTATCTGGTAAAAAATAACCTCCTTGCCCAAAGCGGCAGGAGGTGATATAAATAACATCAGGTTTTGGCTACTAATTCTAGCCGAAACCGTAGAGGTCCTGTCGCAAGCGGGGCCTTTACTTTTACTCTTTAATTATAGACCATTCACCCCTGTTATTCAATACTTTTCGCCTCATTTTGATTGCCTCAATGTGATGCGAATGTTAGAATGAGCTGAAATGAGCGAAAGTGAAATAAATAAAGAGTTGAATGCTATATCTACCCTTAACGGGTGGGGTGCGCTTGGACTCTTAATGCCTCTAGTGGGCATTATATTGTACGGAATTTCTCATAGTCGCTCTAACAAGCTCTTGCAACTCATAGATGACAAGCAGCGGGAGAAATACAGGTCGCTAATCCACGGCCGCAAAGTGGTCTCGACGGTTATGACACTCATATGTGCGACATCTATAGTAGTACTGCTTCTCGTTGCTTTTTTTGCAAACCAACGGGATACAAGTTACAGCACAACCACCACCACTACGCCTATACCTTCCGAAATTACCCCACCTGTTGACAGTCGGCAAGAATTGAATCAATGCATTGATGACGTCAACAGCTCAATAGCGGAAATGAAGCCGCAGACATACGAGGAAATGACCGTCATCCTGGAACTGCGCCAACAGCGCGTGAACGAATGTCAGATTCGCTACCAGTAGCCATGCAGGTCGTTAGAGGTGCATAAGCTGGGGAATAAGCTCGCCAAAAACATACACCCGCACCATCTCCTGACGCTCCTCGGGAAGCCTGCGGATAGTCCGCTCGATCTCGGCCTTACGCGCCTGCTGCCGCACGACGAACACTACGTAAGGAAACCAGTCGTCGGCACTAGCTTCGACCGCCCGCCAATACCCTGCGAGCTTTTCCGTGATTCGTGCCGGTCGTTCCGTCCCCAGGTCGATTTCTAGAAAGTAGCGGCTCTGTCGCGACTGCTGCGGAAAGTCCACAGATACCGCCAAGTCTGCCCGCACGGTTGGGGGGACGGCTATTTCAACCGACCAATCGGTTAGCCGTAGGACGCCGAGCTTTTCCGCCCGGCGAAGCTCAAGGTAAACGTCGGCGACCATCAGGGCGTGGTTATTCACGGTCGGCGACTGCCGACCATCTACCCCGAGCAGTGCCCGCCCGTATCTGCCGAGCTGGTAGGCGTATGCACCCGCCCCGCCCTTATCCCCGCTGGTTCGCCTGCCGACGCGCGAAAGATAGCCGAGCCGCACCATGCGCCCGAGAACCTTGTCAGGCACGCTATGCGAGCGATCGGCGAAAAGAAGTTCTGTAACGTGCGTCGAGGCCAGCTGCGTAAAGGTGTTCACCAACTTCAACACCTCATAGTCACGCACAGATAGCTCCACTGGTTCCAACCTTGGGGGTAGTCACGCCGTGGTGGTGGCGTTCTCGCTGCTCAGGTCGTGTATGGGTGGAGGGGTAGACCTACGGTCGGCCTACCCCTGACCTACGGCTTCGCCTACGCCCGAAACTATGCGGGGTACTTCACCATGAAGTCCCGAACGCCGTCGATGAACAGGCGCACTTGGGCCTTGTCGTACTCGGCATAGTCACCGTGCGCCGCCTTGTTCCTGAGATCCATCCAGGCCGTGATCTGCTTCTGCCGCAAGCCGTCGTAGACACCGGCCTTCTTGAGGTCGGCGTTCATGGTGTCGGCCTTCTTCGGTGAGCCGTTCGGCAGTGCGATGTCTACGCTGTGCTTGACGCATAGCGCCCGTACGTGGACTTCAAGGGTTGTCCCAGTGATGACGGCCGCCGGGTCCTTATACCCAGAATCAAGCAGGGTCTCGGCCATCTCCAGGTAGTCACTGTGCATGTCGGCGTGAACCAGCTCGACTACCGACTTAACCCACCCGTCCCGAATGTCGTCACGGAGTCCGATGGCGATAGCGTTGATAGCTTCCAGCCTCCACCCGTCGGATGCTGCTCGTTCCCGAATGCCCGCCAGTTGCGTACGGTACGTGCTGCCGGGCAGTGAAGCGCGTTCGATAGCAGCTTCGAGACGGCTCTTGTGAATCTGTGTTCTCTCGTTCGACAGCGGCCTACTTGTCTTGGCGTACTCCTCGATGAGCTTGTCCAGCTGCTCGGCCATCTTCTCGATGTCTGTCAACTTCTTACCTCCGTGGGTGAGTTCGAAAGAGCCGAACGGATCAGCATACAACCCAGCCATCGCTACCCGCCAGTTGTATTCCTCGGTCCACCGAACTGCCGACGCCGGTGAGGAGCTGTCGGGGCCGGCTGACCGCCTCGCCGCTGTTTAATCTCAGCTTCCACATCCGCCCGCGGCCGTCCGTAGGTCTGGCGGGAATGTCGCCGCACCTCGTCAGCAAATCCGGTCGGTTCCACTGGTGGCAGCGTCACGCCAGTAACCGGCGAACTGACGCCGTCGCGTGTGGCGAGCCGCATAAGCACCTCGAACCGCGCTAGGTTCATGAAATCCTCGTCGGTGACGCTGCGGCCAAACTGCCGGGCAAAATCTCGGGCTTCGTCCGCACTGGTTTGAAAAACCACGGTAGACCTCGCGTTGTTCTTGGTCGCGTCCTGGAGTTCCCTAGTGAGCTGTCCCAAGAACTGATGTGCCACCGTCACAGCCAAACCGAAGCTACGAGCCTGGGCGAACCAGTCGGCAGCTAGAGTCGGTAGCCCGGCGAAATCCTGGTATTCGTCCAGCACGAGCATGGTTGGTCGGGCCGGATTCGCCGCCCCGGCCTGTACCGCAGACCAGACCGAATTCAGCAGCAGCGACCCCAGCAATCCGGCTGTGTCTCTGCCTTCGGTTGAGCGACCAAGGTTTACCAACAACACCTTGTTGCCCCGGATGATCTCGCCCATGTCCACGGTGCTGTGGCTCTGCCCGATGATGTTCCGAATCGACGGCCGGTTGTTGAGCTGCCAGATACGGTCAAGGATCGGTTGGAAGTGCGTCGCCCTCGTCCGGGCGTCGCTGAACCCTTGCCACCACGAGGCCAGTTCCTCGACATGTGAAACGCCCCGGATCAGGCGGGCGGCGAACTCCTCCTGATCCGGCCTCGGGACAGCCAGCGCGCCAATGTCAGCAAACGTCAAGGGTGCGATTGAACCGGTGCTCAACATGGCGGTGAGGATCAGGTGGTAGAACCCTTGTCGTACGCGAACGCCTCTTGAATCCTGTGGGTACAAATGATCGAAAAGGCGCTGGATGTCGGCAGCGACCACGTACGGTGAGCCCGCCAGGATATTCCAGCCGACAGGATGGGCGGTGTCGCCTACGTCGATCAGGACGACATCTTGCAGCCTGCGTTCAGGCACCCGGTCGAGGACGGCGTTAAAGAGGTCGCCCTTGCTTTCGATCAGGATCACGCCCCTACCGGCGTCCATGTCCTGTTTGATCAAATTCGTCAGCAGCGCCGTTTTCCCTGAACCTGTCGGTCCCACAACTTGCATGTGCCAGGTGGATTCCAGCGGCGACAGGGCCAGCAACCGTTCGTTGCCCGGGAAGTTGCTCCGCCCGACCACCCGCCCCGTCCGTGGAATCGCCCCCGTAGCAGCAAGCTGCCGTGTCCGGGAACGAGGAAGCCCGGCAACATGCGGTTGCCCGATCGGCCAGCAGATCAGGGCGACCAGCTCGACGCCGGCCAGTTGCATTGGAAACAGGGTCGGCACCGTCCGCTGCTGAACCCTTGAAACGACGCGACCACTCGTCACGAGCCGCTGCTTGAGTCGGTTGCTGTGACTGCCGACCGCGCGGAGGCTGGCGCGGACACGGGCCAGGAGGTGTTCGCAGCGTTCTTTGGTCGGAGCCTTCACGGCCACGCGGAGCACCGCGAGGAAGTTGGGTTCCGACAGCTTCGCCCGCACGTCGTTGATCTGGTCGCGGTCGGGCTTCGACGCGTACCGTCGTCCGGGAAGAACCAACTCGCCCGTTGCCTGTGGTGGTCGCTGACGAAGTGCCGGTGACACGACCCACTGAAGCAGCAGCGCTTCACCCCGGCCGAGGCCCTGCATCCCAGCGAGCAGGCTTGCCGAGAGAGCCTCGGGGTTCACGGTGCCGAGGCTCCGTCGTGGGTTCGTCTGTCCCAGCTCGACCGCAGCTGTCCATTGGTGGGTCGGATCATCCGTGCCCGCCGGCGTTGCCGTTGAGCCTGGGACCAAGGCTCGCAGCTGGCCGGTCAGGAAGTCGGCCGTTTCCTCCGGTACGACGAGGCGGTACTGGATGCCTGCTTCTGTCGCCTCGACCTCGAACACCATGGACGACACGTTCAGGAGTCGCCGCGGGCCAGTGGTGAGTGTGCCGGAGCAAGCACGTAGCCACGTCGCTACTTGGTCGGCGTCGAGATCGGTCGGGAAGTTGAGGCGGTAGGTTTGTGTCATTTTGTCACCACCTGGTCATGCGGTAGTACACGAAGCCCATGACGAGCACGATCGCCAGGCCGCTGACGACGTACGGAAGCAGCGGTTCAACGGCCAGCCAAGCCACGCGAATCGTGAGCGCGGCCAGTAGGAGCAGGAGTAGGAAGTTCCGGGCCTTTCCCACGGGATGCCCTCTCGGGTAGGTGCCGCCGACCTACGAGCTGTGGCCGGCGGGGATTTGATGGGGTGGATCAACGAGGCGGCCCCCTCGCCGAAGGTCGCCCGGTAGCAGGGGTGGCACTGGCCGAGAGGTGTTCTCGGCTGCCTTCCTCTGCGGGGGGTGAAGGTGACGGACCTTCGGGAGGGGGCCGGTGATGACTAGATGTGGCGTTCATCCCTGATCTGCTGGGCGATGCGCTCGTACGCCTCGGCGTCACGGAGACCGAGGCGCATGGACGTTTCGATCTGACGGTCACGCTTGCGAGCGGCCATCCTGGGACCAAACCTGTGACAGGCCCAAAGGAACAGGGCGATCGGTACTCCGAAGAAGATCAGGAGGTACAGCCCGCCCAGGGCGACGCTCTGGTCTTCGGTCATGGCCTGGAACATGTAGATCAGCTCCTTCTTGTGATGCGCTCGTGGATGATCTGCTCTTCGACCACGGACACGCGGCCCTGGTCGTCGTAGTGCGTCCGCCTCAGAGCGGTCTGCCGCTCGACTTGTTCTGTCGGCTGCGTGATCTGGGCGAGCCACCGAGCCAGCGCTGTACCTGTTTGGTAGGCGTCGCGTCTTGGGTCGTACGGATCAACTCGCTGCACGTCAGCAGGCATAGGGGTGCCCTTCAACCTGGAGCCGGCCGGTGTGGCTGGCTCGACGGCTTTAAGTTAGGTCAGAACCTGACTTAGGTCAAACTCTGAAACAGGCTTGACACTGACTCGGCTAGGATGGCTTCATGAGCGACGAAGGATTGAGCCCCCAGCAACGGGCAGCCGAGACCAAGCGCAAACGCACAAGGGAGTTGATCGTGAGCGGCACGCTTGACCTGTATGACAAGCAAACCCAGGGCGAGTACACGCTTGATCAGATCGCCGAAGCCTCGGGGGTGGGGACGGCGACGATCCCGTACCACTTCCCGACCAAGTACGACGTCCTGAAGGCCGCCTACGACCGTCTACTGTCACCGCTGGTTGACACGATCATTGAGGCGAACAACGCTCACATCTACCAGCCGAGGGATGGCGTCGATGAATTGATCCGCTATGTCTACACGGCAGCAAAGCTGAGCCATGAAAATCGAGCGCTCACCGTCGGAATGCTTAAGGCATACTTCGAGACGCCGCCAGGAGAGAGTCATTCGTTCGGATGGCCTCTGGATCATGGCTTGGTAATCATTCTCACGCAACAGCCGTTTCCCAATGGATTCTTTAGTCCGCAAGGTTGGCGGGCCAGTCGCGAGATGCTGACCAAGATCTCGGAATCCATCCTCACGACTATCTACCAGAAAACCGGAGATGGAGTACCGGAAGACATCACTTACGAGGTATGCCGGATGCTTATTGGCGTGACACTCCACGAGGATCGAGGCCAGGAGCTAAGAGAGCAGATTGAACGCATTAAGAAGCGCGTATAGATTTTTTTAGTCCAGCATCTCTAGTGCAGCTATTGCACTTATTGATGCAATATGTTTAAATATAAACAGATTGCCCAAATGGCAATAGCCCTCTCTCCTCATCGGATGTGGCGCCCGCCAATCGAACCTTGGTTGGTGGCACGCCCTATCCGAGGAACTTTGGAGAGACGCGTGTCAGAAGAAACCACACCCCAGCAGCGTGCCGCCGCTACCAAGCGCAAGCGCACTATCAGTAAGACCGTCAGCGCCGCTGCGCTTTTGTTCGACGCGCACGGCTGGTACGGCGTGACGCTGGACGACATCGCCAAGGAGGCCGGTGTCAGTACGGCGGCGTTCAACCGCTACTTCGCCACCAAGCAAGCTGTCGCCATCGCGGCGTACACGCCGATGCTGCTGCCTGTCGTGAAGCAAGCTCAAGCAGCAAACCTAACCCTGGAAAGCTTCGTCTACGAGCTGGCGGAAGCGGTCGTGCAATGCCCAGTTCTGGCCATCTCGCTGCTTCCCGCAAGCCGCGACGTCACCAGAGTGGGCGACGAAACCCGATCGACATCACACGAAGTCGTCTTGGTGGACTTCGACCAGCTCGCCGACCTTCTCGGCCGACTGCTGGCGAACTATCGGGGCCGCAGCGACGACCACATGGAAGTCGCCGAACTCTACCTATCTGGTCTGCTGTCGTGGGTTCTCAAGCACCCCGACCGTTCCGGCGAAGACGCCGCGAACCTCGTGCTCAGCCAACTTCTCTGACACAACGCAACCCCGCCACCCGCAACGGAAACGCCCCGCGTACCCGTAAGGGTGGCGGGGCGTTTTCATTTCCAGCGTCGTGCCGCCTGGAACAGATCGACCACCAGGCCGTGGCCGGCCTGCGCCTGATCCCGTCCTTCAAGCTTCCGGGGGCGCGTCCTCAGAACGCGAGTCGTCCAACATCCGCTCAATCAGTCCCAGGTGCGCCGTCTTCTCCGTCGCTCCGCGGGGTGCCGTGGTCATCCCCGGTACGTGCACCGTCAGGGGCGGAGACGAGAGCGGCGGAGGTTCGGCGGGCTTCCCCAGTTCAAGCTCAGCCCAGACGACTTTGCCGCCTGACTGCGGCCGGTACACGTCCCACTGCTTCGCCATCGCGCAAATGAGCATCAGGCCACGGCCGCCCTCGGTGTTGTTGTCGGGGTTCTTCGCCACGGGGGCGTCCACGATTCTGTCCCACACCTCAACGAACAGACTGCCGTTCGTTGTGCGGAGCTGCACCCCGATGACGTGCTCTGCCCTTATGTCCCAAGTCTTCGGTTCCGGGTCCGTGATGCCGGTCATCTTCACGGCGTTGGTGACAAGCTCGCTCACCACCAGTTCGGCCACCTCGATGTAGTCGCCGAGCTTCCACCGATCGAGGATGTCCCGCACGAACATCCGCGAGCACGGTACGGCCGAGGACACAGCAGCAAGGCGGATGCTGGTGGTGAAAAGCTGGTTCGGTTGACGAGGCACATTCACGGGGCGGCGCTCCTCGGCCTGGACGGACACGGCGGGTACTCCTCGGCGTTGGGATGGACGAACCAGACATGGCCGCCTATGGCGTCCTCGATGACGCTCTGCATCACGAAGGACAGGGCGGGCAACGTGTGCAGGTGCGTGGAATCCGAGACGACTACGTTTCGCACGTCGTAGCGGCAGCAGTCAGTGACCAACGCGTCCCATGCCACGCCGTGCAGCCAGCGACGTTCGACGTAGACCCCGGCCAGCAAGAAACCTTCGCGAGCGGCGAAGTGGGCTAGTTCATCCGTCAGGCGCGTGACGGTGATGGGGTCGAGTTCAGGAAGTGCCCGGACGTAGCCGAAGAGCAGGGGGCGGGCATGCATCAGGTCGGTAGGCATCGCCCCTCCTCACTCAAGGGGGCGGTCGTCTCCTTGGAACCGAGCGTGATCTCAAACCACACGCTCTTCCCGATGACTCTGGGGATCACGCCCCAGCGATCCACCAGCGCGGCGACAGTGGCGAGGCCCCGGCCGTGTTCGCGGACGATTTCGCCGGGCGGAGTCGGCGGGATCAGCCTCGGCATCCCGCTTGCCCAGTCGCGAACGTCCACGCGGAGAAGATCGTCCGCAAGGTGGTAGCCCACCACAACGCGACTTCCTCGGGGCGCTCGCCCGTGGATTACGGCGTTCGTCACCAACTCGGTGACTCCCCACTCCAGTTGGTCAGCAACGTGGAGTAGACCCCACTCGTGCGCTAACTCGCGTGCTTTAGCACGCGCCACCGGTACGCAAGGTCGGTATCTCCTGTACCGCACCTGCAACGACCTCAGCTCAGCCATACTCGGTCCCCTCGTACGGGTCCAGTGCCTCTGGTGGTGCGAGGGGCCTAGGGCCACCCGAGCAGACACACCGTCACAGTAGGTACTGTGCACGGTAGTTGCCCCAAAGTGTCAAGTCCCTACTTTGGAGGGTGTCGAATGCTTGTTGCCCTCACAGTCGGCGAGCGGCACACTTGACCTGCGGAGAAGTAGTAGGAAGGCGGCCGACCAGTGCCGATCAACAACAACCCGACGTTCCGTCAGAGGCGGCTCGCACGCACACTCAAGGAGTTGCGGGCAGCGGCCGGACTGACGCATGCCGACGCGGCCAAGGTGCTTGGATCGGCAGAGTCCAAGGTCGGCCGGATCGAGAACGCCCAGTCCGGCATCCGCCTGCCCGACCTCCGCGCGTTGATGGACGCGTACAACGTCACCGACCCCACCGAGCGAAACGCGATCGAGAAGCTGTCGCGCGAGGCCAAGCAAAAGGGATGGTGGAGCCGGTACCTGAGCGTGGTCGATCCGGCGTACGCGGCCTACGCCGCTGTGGAGTGGGACGCCTCGGAGCTGTACAACGTCGAGACCAACTTGGTGCCCGGCCTGTTGCAAACCCCGGAGTACACGGAAGCACTGATCCGCTTGCAAGCCCCCGATGCGGGCAAGGAGCGGGTAGAAGCGCAGATCAACGTGCGGCGGGAGCGGAAAAGCATCCTGACCAGGGACAGCCCGCTGCAACTGTGGGTCATCGTCGCCGAGAACGTGCTGTACCACCAGGTCGGCAGTCGCGACGTGATGAAGGCCCAGCTTGAGGCTCTGATCGCGGACAGTAGGAAGCAGAACATCGAGCTTCAGATCCTGCCGCGCGAAGACCCCATGAACGCCTGCCTCTTCGGGCCGTTTGTGATCATGAGCTTCCCGACCTCGGCGGAAACCGACGTTGTGTACACCGAGTCACCGACCAGCACCCTCTACTACGAGGAGGCGGCCGACGTCGAGACCTACACCACACTCTTCCGCCGCCTGAACATGGCGGCGGCCAACGTCAGCAAGTCCCGGGCGCTCATCACGGACGCCCTTAAGGAAATGGAACAAGGCCGATGAAGCCATACATCGAAACCGCTTCGGCTTGCGGGTTGGAGTGGGTCAAGTCCTCGTACTCCGGTAACAACGGCAACTGTGTTGAGGTTGCCGCTCTGCCCGGCGGTGGTCGGGCGCTGCGTGACAGCAAGAACCCAAGCGGGCCCATGCTGACGTTCTCGGCCGAGGAGTTCGGCGCGTTCGTCGCGGGTGCGCGTGCTGGTGAGTTCGGACAGGCATAGCCGCTACACTCCCCGAACCAAAGAGCGCCCGACCTTCCCCGTGGTCGGGCGCTCTTTGCCTGCAAGATCGTCCGGTTAGATCGGCCGCACTTCCCTGCGGCCGTCTGGGCTGCTCCTGGTGGTTCAAGGCACGGGGGCGACTGACGCGCGACAGGGGCTCTGAGCTGCGGTTTTGCCCTCTCTGGCGGAGTCTGCCGACAGGGGCCTACCGGCCGATACACTGGACTTGTCCAGCGCATCGTTCGTGGTAGTGCTGCCCGAACACCACCCCGATCCGATGCACCAGCCGCGTCCGCTCCCGCGACGGGTCGATACCCGCCACCCGCAGGCGGCCACCGCTCGGCGTCAGGATCCCCGTCAGCATCTTGATCGTCGTCGACTTGCCCGCGCCGTTCGGCCCGATGTACCCGACCATCTCGCCCCGCGCCACACGGAACGAGATCGAGTCGACCGCCCGCACCTGCCGCCGCTCCCGTTTCAGGAACCCGGTCTTCCTGCGCACGTCGAAGACCTTCTCGACGCCCTCGACGTCAATGAACCCGGCGTCCATCAATACCCCTCAGCTCCCCGTACTCCGATACGACCGCAGCCCCGCCCGCCACGCCAGCCCGGCCAGCGCACAGCACCCCACCGCCACCAGCGGCGGCGCGAACGCCGCCCACTCCGGCAGCGCTGTCGGATACGGCCGCTCCAACACGTACGCCGCGGGCACCCAGTTGACGAAGGCGAGCGGCAGGACGAACGTCGCCCCGCGCACCAGGTCCTTCCCGAACACGGTCGGCGGATAGTGCAGCAGCGTGTTGCCCCCGTACGTGAACGCGTTCTGCACCTCGGCGGCATCCTGCGCCACGAACTGGAAGGCCGCACCCGCCACGAACAGCGCACCGAAGATCACCGCACCACTGACCAGCACCACCGGCACCAGCAGCACCTTCGGCACGGTCCACTCGACGTCGACCGCCACCAGCGCCCAGCCCAGCACCAGCACACCCTGCGTGATCCGGCCCAGCCGGCGCAGCGCGAAGCGGTCCGCGCCGACCTGGGCGAGCACCGGAGCCGGCCGCACGAGCAGCGTGTCGAACGAACCGTCCCGGATCCGGCCGCCCAGCACATCCATCGAGCCGAGCACCAGGTCCGCGAACCCGAACGCCGTCGCGGACAGCCCGTACAGGAACGCGACCTCGGGCAACGTCCAGCCGCCGAGCGAGTCGACCTGCGAGAACATCAGCAGGATCGCGACAAAGTCCAGCCCGGTCAGCAGCAGGTTCCCGAACACCGTGATGACGAAGGACGTGCGGTAGGCCATCGTGGACCGGATCCACATCCCGGCGATCAGCCCGTAGGTCCGCAGGCCGTCCCTGGCCCTCGACGACCCCACCGGCCTGGACGACCCCACCAGCCTGGAGATCTCAGCCACCCTGCACCACCACCCGCCGCGTCGCCGCCGACTGCACCAGCCGCCCCGCCGCCAGCAGCACCACCGCCCACACCGCCTGGAAGGCGTACGCCCCGAGCGGGTCGGTCTCCCCCATCAGCACATCCGCCGGCATCTGCAGCTGCGCCGCCCACGGCAGCGCCTGGACGACGTCACCGAGCGCGCCCGGGAAGGCGTTCAGCGGCAGCGTCATGCCCGAGCAGAAGACCCCCGTGACCATCAGCGCCTGCGAGACACCCGTGCCGTCCATGAGCCAGAACACGCTCAGAGCCACCAGATAGCGGATCCCGAAGCTGACCACCATCGCCAGCAGGAGCGCGACCAAGAACGCCCCCCAGGTGGTGACATCCCCCGGCAACGCCATCGGGAAGAACAGCGCACCGAACACGAACGGGATCACCCCCCGCCCCAGCATCTGGAACAGCGCCCGCCCCAAGTCGCTCGCCAGCCACCACAGTTGGAGATCGGCAGGCCGGTACAGATCGACCGCGATCCCACCCGTGCCGATACGGGCCATCAGATCCCTCTCGACGCCGCCTCCCTGGATCGCCAGCGTCGAGTACAAGGCCTGACCCAGCCACACATAGGTGACGGCCTGCGCCTGGTCGTACCCTCCCAAGTGGGGTCTCTCATCCCACAGCGCCAGATAGGTGTAGACGAGGATCAGGCCGAAAACGGTGTTGGTGAACACTCCGGCGGCCGTGGCGGCGCGATACGTCGCGTACCTTCTGAATCCCCCCGCCGCGACGGCCAGGTACAACCGTCCCGAGCCCACATCCACAGCCCTCCTCACCCGCGCAGACACCGAAGCGGAGGAGCCTAGTCCTCCAGTGATCCGGCCTGCCACGGGATTTCCGGCCGAGCGCGCGCCGGAATCCGGGAACGGAACGCTTGGTGCGAGAGTCTTCAAGAGGGGGCGCAGAAGGCGTAACGAGGCGTAACGAGGCGTACGGGAACGTACGAGGCGAAACAGGAGTCCGTGCACGACATGAGCGACGAGCCGCAGCAGCCGCAGCCGAACCAGGGCTCGGCACCCAGAGAGCCGGAGGCGGCTCCCGAGCCGGGCGGCCAGAAACCCCGGCGGCCCAGGCGCACCGGATGGCGCCGGATCCTCCCGACCTGGCGGACAGTGCTCGGCACCTTCCTCGTCGGCACCCTGCTGCTGATCGGCCTGTTCTACCTCGGCTACTCCATGGTCAAGATCCCGCCGGCCAACGCACTCGCCACCAAGCAGAGCAACGTCTACCTGTACGCCGACGGCAGCCAGCTCGCCCGGGACGGCGAGGTCAACCGGGAGAACGTCACGCTCGCACAGGTCTCCCAGGACGCCCAGCACGCCGTACTGGCCGCCGAGGACCGCGACTTCTACACCGAGTCCGCGATCGACCCCAAGGCGATGCTGCGCGCCGGGTGGAACACCGCGACCGGCAAGGGCAAGCAGTCCGGCTCGACGATCACCCAGCAGTACGTGAAGAACTACTACCTGGCGCAGGAGCAGACCGTCACCCGAAAGGTGAAGGAGTTCTTCATCTCGATCAAGCTGGACCGCAGTCAGTCCAAGGACAAGATCCTCGAGGGCTACCTCAACACCAGCTACTTCGGCCGCAACGCCTACGGCATCCAGGCCGCCGCCCAGGCCTACTACGGCATCGACGCCAAGGACCTGACGGCGGCCCAGGGCGCCTACCTCGCCGCCCTCCTCAACGCGCCCAGCGAGTACGACGTCGTCGCCCACCCGGAGAACAAGGCCGCCGCCGAAGCCCGCTGGAGCTACGTCCTGGACGGCATGATCACGGAGGGCTGGCTCAGCCAGGCCGAGCGGGACGGCACGAAGTTCGCGACGCCGAAGGAGGCCACGGTCTCCACCAGCCTGTCCGGGCAGCGCGGTTACCTCGTCCAGATCGTGAAGGACTACCTCACCAAGAACCGGATCGTGGACAAGGACGATCTCGACGCGGGCGGCTACCGCATCACCACCACCCTGCAGAAGGACAAGCAGGACGCCTTCGTCGACGCCGTCAACGACCAACTGATGGACAAGCTCGACAAGAAGAACCGCAAGGTCGACACATACGTTCGCGCGGGCGGCGCCGCCGTCGACCCGAAGACCGGCAAGGTCGTCGCGATGTACAACGGCATCGACTACGTCAAGCAGTACACCCCCAACGCCGCCCGCCGGGACTTCCAGGTCGGCTCCACCTTCAAGCCCTTCGTGTTCACCACGGCCGTGGAGAACGGCTCCACCACCCAGGACGGCCGCACGATCACCCCGAACACCTACTACGACGGCACCAACAAGCGCCCCGTGGAGGGCTGGACCGGCGAGACCTACGACCCCGAGAACGAGGACCAGGTCTCCTACGGCGACATCACCGTCCGCAGCGCCACCGACAAGTCCGTCAACTCGGTGTACGCGCAACTGGCCGTCGACGTCGGCCCCGAGAAGGTCAAGGAGACGGCCATCAAGCTCGGCCTGCCCTCCGACACCCCCGACCTCCAGCCGTACCCGTCGATCGCGCTGGGCACCGCCACCGCCAGCGTCCTCGACATGGCGGAGGCGTACGCGACCCTCGCCAACCACGGCAAGCACGGCACGTACACGATGGTCGAGAAGATCACCAAGGACGGCGCCGACGTCATGGAGCTGCCCAAGCGCAAGACCTCCCAGGTCATCAGCCGCGAGGCCGCCGACACCACGACGTCCGTGCTGCAGAGCGTGGTCGAGCAGGGCACCGCCACCGCCGCCCAGGCCGCGGGCCGCCCTGCGGCCGGCAAGACCGGTACGGCGGAGGAGGACACCGCCGCCTGGTTCGCCGGCTACACCCCGGAACTCGCGACCGTCGTCGCCGTGATGGGCCAGGACCCGGACACCGCCGCCCACAAGTCCCTGTACAACGTGATGGGCCTGCCCCGCATCAACGGCGGCGGTGCACCGACCGAGATCTGGGCCCAGTTCACCAAGGACGCCCTGAAGGGCCAGCCGGTCACCGACTTCGACCTGGAACTCCAGGAGGGCGCCGACGAGATCCAGCTCCCGCCGGCCCAGCCGTCCCAGGACCCCGGCACCGGCGACCCGACCGACGGCGGCACCACCACCGGCGGCGAGGACACCGAGGGCACGCCCCAGGGCCAGACCGAGGGCCAGACCGACGGCGGCACGACGGGCGACCCCACGACCGGCGGCACGACGGACGGCGGCACGACGGACGGCGGCACCACGACCGGGGGCACCACCGACGGCGGCACGACGACCGACGGCGGCACCACCACCGGAGGCACGACAGGAGACACGACCACCGGCGGCACGTCGGACGGCGGCACCACCACCGGAGGCACGACCGACGGAACCACCGGAGGCACGCCAGGCGGCACGACAGGAACCGCCGGCGGCCCGCTGTTCACAGCCCGCAGAGAGTAACCCTCCGGGCTCTCCTGACCCTCTGGACCCTCCGGGCACGAAAAAAGGGCTGGTGACGATGATCGTCACCAGCCCTGTCCAGCCGTCGTCCCACGTTGTTCTACAGGTACATCTACAGGTACAGCCCCGTCGAGTCCTCGGACCCCTCGAACCGGTCCGCGGCCACGGCGTGCAGATCACGCTCGCGCATGAGCACGTAGGGGACGCCCCGCACCTCGACCTCGGCGCGGTCCTCCGGGTCGTAGAGGACCCGGTCGCCCGGCTCCACGGTCCGTACGTTCTGCCCCACGGCGACGACCTCGGCCCAGGCCAGCCGACGGCCCACGGCCGCCGTGGCCGGAATCAGAATGCCACCGCCCGAACGCCGCTCGCCCTCGCTGGTGTCCTGCCGCACGAGTACACGGTCGTGCAGCATCCGGATGGGCAGCTTGTCGTGCTGGGTGCTCTGCTCGTTTCTGTTGGCGCTCACGCCTCGAACCTACCTGCCTTTACCGCCTGCGTACGCCGCCGGGTCAGCGCTTGCGACGCCGGGCACCCACAGCGAGCAGCCCGACCACACCGACCACCACCAGGGCGACGGGCACGATCCGCTCCAGCCGGGGCGCGCCCTCGTCGTCGACGAACCGGGCCTTCACCTGGCTCACGGCGCGGTTGACCCCGACGTAGGCCCGCCCGAGCGTGTGATCGATGTTGGACGCGACCTTGGCCTTGGCATCACCGACGATCGTCTTGGGATGCACCCGCACCCCTATCTCGTCGAGCGTCTCGGCCAGCACGTCGCGGCGGCGCTGGATGTCCGCCTCGATCTGCGCCGGGGTTCTGGTGTCCGACGTGTCCGCCACCGTAAGGCCTCCGAAGTCCGCTGCTGCCTGTCGCATGCCTGTCGCCGAACAGTCTGTCAGCTCCGCCCGCCTCCGCACTGTCAGGACCCCCCGTTACGCTGGATCGATGAGCGAGCGACTCCAGCCCGGCGACACCGCCCCCGCCTTCACCCTCCCCGACGCCGACGGCAAAGACGTCTCCCTGTCGGACCACAAGGGCCGCAAGGTCATCGTCTACTTCTACCCGGCGGCCCTGACCCCCGGCTGCACGAAGCAGGCCTGCGACTTCACGGACAACCTCGAGCTCCTGGCCGGCGCGGGCTACGACGTCATCGGCGTCTCCCCCGACCAGCCCGAGAAGCTGGCGAAGTTCCGCGACAAGGAATCCCTGAAGATCACCCTCCTCGCCGACCCTGACAAGACCGTCACTGAGGCCTACGGCGCCTTCGGCGAGAAGAAGAACTACGGCAAGACCTACATGGGCGTCATCCGCTCCACGGTGATCGTTGACGAGGAGGGCAAGGTCGAGCGAGCCCTGTACAACGTCCGGGCAACCGGACACGTGACGAAGATCATCAAGGACCTGGGCATCTAACCCGGGTATCCGAACGACACCCAGACATCAGGAGCCAGGTCGGCCCGCTGCGGCACCGACCTGCGCTCCTCGGTCCAGTCACCGGGAGCGAGCGCCTCGGCTACGCGCCGCCAGAAGCGGACGGCACCGGTGTTGTCGTCCTGAAAAGCGATCGTCCACTGCCCCGGATGCCGGGCGACGACATCCCGGACGGCGCGCATCCCGACGCCGGTCCGCCGAGCCCCTCGCACGACAAAGAAGCTGTTGAGCACGCGAGTAGCCCCACTGAGCCCCCGCACAAGGGCAAACCCGACGGGATGCCCACCACGGCTGACGAGATACGCCGCCCAGTCCACGTCCCCGGAGAAGGCAGCCTCCAGCCGCTCACTCCTGAACGTGCCGTCGGGATTGGGCAGTTGACCACCGAACTCGGACATGTCGTGCCGGAACATGAGCCATAGGCGTTCGAGCGCGGGGCGATCGGCGGGGGTGGCTGGGCGAATAGCCAGCTTGAGGTCTGAGGTCATGAAAAAAGCCTCCCGAACGGACAAGCGTCCACGCCCGGAAGGCCTCACTGATCAACATCAATCTATCAGCCCTTTTACATGTCGAGCGTGACTGTCTGATCAGCGGTTCGTTACTCCGTACGAGGCCACGAACGTGTGGCCGGAAACGGAGGGGGACGTCCATGCAGAACGCACCGCAATCGGCACCGAGCGCCACGGACTCGTACGGCAAGGATCAGCTCGCACCGGTTGTCGCCGAGGCCCGCAACTGGACCGATCTGATGCGGCGGCTCGGTCTCAGGACAAGCGGAGGACAACGCCGCGTACTGCAGGAGAAAGTGGCGGGGCATGGACTCGACACAAGCCACTTCGCCAAGCGCAGTCCATGGCGCAAGTACCCGGACTCCGCCATTGCCGAAGCCGCCGCCTCGTCGTCCTCGCTGCGCGAAGTGGCACTGAAGCTGGGCGCCACCCCAGCCACCGGCACTCTGTCTCACATCCGCCGCCGCATCCACGCAGCAGGTATCGACATCAGCCACTTCCCCGGCATCAACAGGACCGAACTGGACCTGCCCTTCACCACTGAAGAACTCAGGGCAGCCGCAGCAACGGCGACCAGTGTGCGCGGCGTGGCTCGCACACCGGGTGTACCGGACGACAGCCGCTCGCGCGCAACCCTCAGCCACATGCTGCGCGCCCGACACATCGACACAAGGCACTTCTCGCACCAGCGCGTATCGATCCCCGAGGACAGACTCCGCGACCTCGTACGGCACTCCGCCAGCTACGCCGATGTGATGCGCGGTCTCGGCCTGGACGTCAACGACACCAATCACCGGCGGGTCCGGCGAGCGGCGGCTCGACTCGGCCTCGACACGAGCCACTTCACACGCAGGGCATGGGGACGGCCGGAACGTCCGGCGCCCGCACCCACCGCCCACCGAGTTCTCGTCGTACTCCCCGATCACGCCGGGCGGACCAACAGGACTCAACTTCACCGTGCACTGACCGAGACCGGGGTGCCCTATGCGTGTGAGACCTGCGGCAACAAGGGCGAGTGGCTGGGGCAGCCGATCACCTTGCAGATCGACCATGTCAACGGGGAGTGGCGCGACAACCGTCGCGAGAATCTGCGATACCTGTGCCCCAACTGCCATGCGTTGACAGAGACGTGGTGTCGCCGGAAAGGGCCGGTCCCCCTCGCCGGATGAGCTGATCTCCCCGTACACTGAGCACTGCCGGTCGAGCACAATGACCGATATGGGCGGCCGTGGCGGAATTGGCCTACGCACAACATTTAGGGTGTTGCGGGAGAAATCCCTTGAGGGTTCGAGTCCCTCCGGCCGTACACCTTTGAATCGAAGGTCCACTCGGAGCATGTAGCCGGGTGGACCTTCGTCGCCTCAGCCCAACAACTCCCGCACCACCGGTACCAGCGCCCTGAACGCCTCCCCCCGATGGCTGATCGCGTTCTTCTCTGCGGCGGTCAGCTCGGCGCACGTCCGCGTCTCCCCCTCCGGCTGCAAGATCGGGTCGTAGCCGAACCCGTTCGTGCCCACCGGCGCATGCCGCAGTACCCCCCTCAGCTGTCCCTCGACCACCCTCTCCGTGCCGTCGGGAAGAGCAAGCGCCGCCGCGCACGCGAAGTGGGCGCCCCGATGCGCGTCGTCGATGTCGGCGAGCTGGGCCAGCAGGAGGTCCAGGTTGGCCTTGTCGTCGCCGTGGTGGCCGGACCAGCGGGCGGAGAAGATGCCGGGGGCGCCGTTCAGGACGTCCACGCAGAGGCCGGAGTCGTCGGCGATCGCAGGCAGGCCCGTTGCCTGGGCCAGGGCGTGGGCCTTGAGCAGGGCGTTTTCCGCGAAGGTGACGCCTGTTTCCTTGACGTCGGGGATGTCGGGATAGGCGTCCGCGCCGACGAGGTCGTGGGAGAGGCCTGCGTCGGCGAGGATCGACCTGAGCTCGGTGATCTTTCCGGCGTTGCGGGTGGCGAGGATCAAGCGGGTCATGGGGTTCAGTGTCCCAGGAGCCGCCAGGATCCCCGCCCCGGCCCTGTTACGGCGTGCAGACCTTCGTCAGTTCGCCGGCCGCGTCGGTCACCGGGCTGATGTCCGGCGTCTCGTCGCCGTTCTTGACGGCCGTACGGACGTTGTTGACGGCCTTGTTAAGGTCGTCGACCGCCTTGTTGACGTCGGCGTTGTCGGTCTTGTCGCCGATCTCGTCGAGGTTCTTGTCGATGGAGTCGAGGGACTCCTCGAGCTGGGTCGGGTCGTTCGCGGCGCCCTCGACGGCCTGCTGGAGGTCCGTGACGCTGTCGGCGATGGCGTCGGCGGTCTGGACGCAGTCCAGTGCCTTGCTGACGGCATCGCAGCCGGTGGTCAGTCCGGCGGTCAGCGCGACGGCCGCCACTGCTGCGGCGGCGATGGTGATACGACTGCGAAGACCGCGTCGGCTCGTGGCCATGGCTGTGCTTCCTCCCTGCTCAGGCCTCGCAGGCCCCCGTGTTGGCCGGGCGTACAGTGGTGTGCCGTACGCCCGTACCCCTAGGGACGCCGGGGCGGGCGGCGGGGTTGCCTCCGTCGGCCACCCTTCTTGGTGTTCCCTTTACTTTTCGAGGACCCTATCAAGTGCCTTGCGCTGGAGGTCCGCCAGCTCCGTGCAGCCCGAAACGGCAAGGTCCAGCAGGGCGTTGAGCTCCTCGCGGGCGAAGGGCTCGGCCTCGGCGGTGCCCTGGACCTCGACGAAGCGGCCGTCGCCGGTGCAGACGACGTTCATGTCGGTCTCGGCGCGGACGTCCTCCTCGTAGCAGAGGTCCAGGAGCGGGACTCCGCCGACGATGCCGACCGAGACCGCCGACACCGTGCCCGTCAGGGGCTGGCGGCCGGCCTTGACGAGCTTCTTGCCCTGGGCCCAGGCGATGGCGTCGGCGAGGGCGACGTAGGCGCCGGTGATGGCTGCGGTGCGGGTGCCGCCGTCGGCCTGGAGGACGTCGCAGTCGAGGACGATCGTGTTCTCGCCGAGCGCCTTGTAGTCGATGACCGCGCGCAGGGAGCGGCCGATGAGGCGGCTGATCTCGTGGGTGCGGCCGCCGATCTTGCCGCGTACGGATTCGCGGTCGCCGCGGGTGTTGGTGGCGCGGGGCAGCATGGAGTACTCCGCGGTGACCCAGCCCTCGCCGCTGCCTTTGCGCCAGCGGGGGACGCCTTCGGTGACGGAGGCGGTGCAGAAGACCTTCGTGTCGCCGAAGGAGACGAGGACGGAGCCCTCGGCGTGCTTGCTCCAGCCGCGTTCGATGGTGACGGGGCGGAGCTGTTCGGGGGTGCGGCCGTCGATGCGTGACATGCCGCTGAGCCTAGCGGCACATACGGAAGGGGCCCCTCCCGCCGTGGGCAGGGGCCCTCAGGGGGTGAAGCCGGGGATGATCCCGCGGTTTCACATCATGTCCTCGATCTCCGCGGCGATCGGGTCGGCGTCCGTGCCGATGACGACCTGGATCGCCGTGCCCATCTTCACGACTCCGTGCGCTCCAGCGGCCTTCAGGGCGGCCTCGTCGACCTTGGCGGCGTCCACGACCTCGGTGCGCAGGCGGGTGATGCAGCCTTCGACCTCTTCGATGTTGTCGATGCCACCGAGCCCGGCGACGATCTTCTCAGCCTTGCTGGCCATGTTCCTTCTCCCTGGTCCGAACCGCCTTGTGGCAGTAATCCACAGTTGCCCCATCTTTGCGAGCGGTCATGTCGTGGATGCCGAAGGATGGCTTTCACGACAGCGCACCGTCCGCCGACTGGTCTACACCACCCTATGGACGGCCGCCAACCCGCCCACCGTCAAGGCGTAGCTCCACGTAACTCCACGTAGGCCTGCGGTCACGGGAATCGCGGGTTCCTTATGCATCCTTCATCTGCTACAACAGGTCTACACCACTGAGTGGTGTAGACCACCACCCGATGGAGGAAGTCTATGAGCACCGCCACCGCATCGGCGGCCCCCGCGAAGAAGCGGGGATCCGGCCTGTTCCAGGGTTTGCAGAAGGTCGGCCGCAGCCTGCAGCTCCCGATCGCCGTACTGCCGGCGGCGGGTCTGCTTCTCCGGTTCGGCCAGCCCGACGTGTTCGGTAAGGACGGCCTCGGCTGGGACAAAGTCGCGGCCGTGTTCGCCACCGCCGGTGGCGCGATCTTCGACAACCTGCCGATGCTGTTCTGCATCGGTGTCGCCATCGGCTTCGCCAAGAAGTCGGACGGCTCGACCGCGCTGGCCGCCCTGGTCGGCTTCCTGGTCTACAGCAACGTCCTGAAGGCGTTCCCGGTCACCGAGGCGAAGATCCAGGATGGCGCGGACATAGCCGCGACCTACAACAACCCCGGTGTCCTCGGCGGCATCGTCATGGGTCTGCTGGCCGCCGTGCTGTGGCAGCGCTTCCACCGCACCAAGCTGGTCGACTGGCTCGGCTTCTTCAACGGCCGCCGTCTGGTGCCGATCATCATGGCCTTCGTCGGCACCGTCATGGGTGTCTTCTTCGGCCTGGTCTGGGAGCCGGTCGGTGAGGTCATCTCCGAGTTCGGCGAGTGGATGACCGGCCTCGGCGCCTTCGGTGCGGGTCTGTTCGGTCTGATCAACCGTGCGCTGATCCCGGTCGGCATGCACCAGTTCGTGAACACCGTCTCCTGGTTCCAGATCGGCGACTTCACGAACGCCGCCGGCGAGGTGGTCCACGGCGACCTGAACCGCTTCTTCGCGGGTGACCCGACGGCCGGTCAGTTCATGTCGGGCTTCTTCCCGATCATGATGTTCGGTCTGCCGGCCGCGGCGATCGCCATCGCTCGTTCCGCTCGTCCCGAGCGCCGCAAGGCCGTGATGGGCATGATGATCTCGCTCGCGCTGACCTCCTTCGTGACCGGGGTGACCGAGCCGATCGAGTTCGCGTTCATGTTCATCGCCCCGGCGCTGTACGTGATCCACGCGGTCCTGACCGCCCTGTCCATGGCGATCACCTGGGCGCTCGGCGTGCACGCGGGCTTCACCTTCTCCGCGGGCTTCATCGACTACGCACTCAACTGGAACCTGGCAACCAAGCCATGGCTGATCATCCCGATCGGTCTGGTCTTCGCGGCGATCTACTACACCGTCTTCCGGTTCGCCATCACCAAGTTCAACCTGCCGACCCCGGGCCGCGAGCCCGAGGAGGAGGTCGAGGACCTCACCAAGGCGTGAGCCCCGACCGAAGTGCGGCATGACGACGGCCCCGGAACCGGGAAGGTTCCGGGGCCGTCGCGCACGTACGAAGAACTGGTGCCCCGGCAGGCAACGTTCGCCCGTCAAGGAGCGGCGTCCGGTGCGTGCTCTCGGCGTGCCGGGTACAAGCCCTCGTACTGGACGTACTTGGGTTTGTGCCCGGTGCGGCGAGTGGGGGCACCTCCCACGCCCTCAAGGCAGTGGGGGAGCGTGCCGGGCGTCGCGACGGGGCGAATGTCGCCTGTTGGGGCACTAGATCTCGTACGTCACCCTCGGCGCCGCCAGTTCCACCGGCCCGTCGAAGGCCGCGCGGGCGTCGGCCAGGTTGACCTGCGGGTCGGTCCACGGGGGGATGTGGGTGAGGACCAGGCGGCGGGCACCTGCCCGGGTCGCCGTCTCGCCCGCCTCGCGGCCGTTGAGGTGCAGGTCGGGGATGTTCTCCTTGCCGTGCGTGAAGGCGGCCTCGCAGAGGAACAGGTCGGTGTCCCGGGCGAGTTCGTCGAGGTGGGCGCTGACGCCCGTGTCGCCGGAGTACGTCAGTGATCTGCCGCCGTGCTCGACGCGGATGCCGTACGCCTCCACGGGGTGCGCCACCCGCTCGGTGTGCACCGTGAAGGGGCCGATCTCGAAGGTGGACGGCTTGACCGTGTGGAAGTCGAAGACCTCGCTCATGGAGGAGGCGGTGGGGGTGTCGGCGTAGGCCGTGGTGAGGCGGTGCTCGGTGCCCTCGGGGCCGTAGACCGGGATCGGGTCGCAGCGGCCGCCGTCGTGCCGGTAGTAGCGCGCGACGAAGTACGCGCACATGTCGATGCAGTGGTCGGCGTGCAGATGGCTGAGGAAGATCGCGTCGAGGTCGTAGAGACCGCAGTGGCGCTGCAGCTCGCCGAGGGCACCGTTGCCCATGTCGAGAAGCAGCCGGAAGCCGTCGGCCTCGAGGAGGTAGCTCGAGCAGGCCGATTCCGCGGACGGGAACGACCCCGAGCAGCCGACGACGGTGAGCTTCATAAAGCAGAAACCTCCGCTGGCGGGAAGTGAAAGACGGGGGTCGTGCGGTGCGTCGAGCGTAAGGCGCAAAACCTCCGGTCGCTCCTCCGCCAAGGGCTGTTGTGGGCGAACTCACCTGTGCTGTCACCGGTTCGGCTGGACCCGGTGGGGGTACCTCCCACGCCTTTCGGGCTGTGGGAGAGCATTTGGCGCGAGAAGGGCGCGCGGTCTGTGCGCGCGCCGGTAACGTCGTCCGTATGGACACGTCATGGTGGCTCGCGCTCGCGGCGGTGGTACTGCTGGCGCTGGTCGCCACGCTCGTCGAAGGGTGGGGCCGGGGGCGGCGTCCGGAGGGGCGCAGGACGCGTCCGCCGGGGCGGCCTGAGGGGCGCCCGCGGACTCAGCCGCGGCCCGCGGAGATCTGGTGGGCGAGCGTGCCGTACGAGGACGGGCCGGGTGCGAAGGACCGGCCGTGTCTGGTGCTCTCGGTGCGCGGGCGTCAGGTGGTGGTCGCGAAGATCACCAGTAAGTACCGCGACGAGCGGGCCGGGGTGATCCCGCTGCCGCCGGGTGCCGTCGGCGATGCGCAGGGGCGGGCCAGTTTTCTGGAGATCGACGAGTTGCGTGAGGTGCCCGTGTGGGACTTCCGGAGGCGGGCGGGAGTGATGGACCCGGTCCTTTGGGACCAGGTCCGTCACCTAGCCGGTTAGCGGTTGTCCTTCGGCTGCGGGTCCGCAGTGGCGGGTCGCGCAGTTCCCCGCGCCCCTGACGGGGCGCTCCTCAGGCCCAGAGTTGACCGTGCAGCGTTTCGATCGCTTCCTCTGTCGTCGCCGCCGTGTAGACGCCCGTCGACAGGTACTTCCAGCCGCCGTCGGCCACGACGAACGCGATGTCCGCGCTCTCGCCGGCCTTCAGGGCCTTGTTGCCGACGCCGATCGCCGCGTGCAGGGCGGCGCCGGTGGAGACGCCCGCGAAGATGCCCTCCTGCTGGAGGAGTTCCCGGGTGCGGGTGACCGCGTCGGCGGAGCCGACCGAGAAGCGGGTGGTGAGGACGGAGGCGTCGTACAGCTCGGGTACGAAGCCCTCGTCGAGGTTGCGCAGGCCGTAGACCAGGTCGTCGTAGCGGGGTTCCGCGGCGACGATCTTGACGTCCGGCTTGTGCTCGCGGAGGTAGCGGCCGACGCCCATCAGGGTGCCGGTCGTGCCGAGGCCCGCCACGAAGTGGGTGATGGACGGGAGGTCGGCGAGGATCTCCGGGCCGGTCGTGGCGTAGTGGGCGCCCGCGTTGTCCGGGTTGCCGTACTGGTAGAGCATCACCCAGTCGGGGTGCTCGGCGGACAGTTCCTTGGCGACCCGTACGGCGGTGTTGGAGCCACCCGCGGCGGGGCTGGAGATGATCTCCGCGCCCCACATGGCGAGCAGGTCCCGGCGTTCCTGCGAGGTGTTCTCGGGCATCACGCACACGATGCGGTAGCCCTTGAGCTTGGCCGCCATGGCCAGGGAGATGCCGGTGTTGCCGCTGGTCGGCTCCAGGATGGTGCAGCCCGGCGTCAGGCGGCCGTCCTTCTCCGCCTGCTCGATCATGTACAGGGCGGGACGGTCCTTGACGGAGCCGGTGGGGTTGCGGTCCTCCAGCTTGGCCCAGATACGGACGTCGTCGGACGGCGACAACCGCGGCAGGCGCACCAGGGGGGTGTTGCCCACCGCGGCCAGCGGGGAGTCGTAACGCATGGGTGATCAGGCCATACCGCCGGCCACGGCCGGCAGGATCGTGACGCTGTCGCCGTCGGTCAGCTTGGTGTTGATGCCGTCGAGGAAGCGGACGTCCTCGTCGTTCAGGTAGACGTTGACGAAGCGGCGCAGCTGGTCGCCGTTCGCCGGGTCGATGAGGCGGGACTGAATGCCCGCGTGCCGGGTCTCGAGGTCGGCGAACAGCTCGGCGAGGGTGTCCCCGGTGCCGTCGACAGCCTTCTGACCGTCGGTGTACTGGCGGAGGATGGTGGGGATGCGGACCTCGATGGCCATGGCTCAGGGCTCCTGTCGGGAGGAAGTCAGGTCGGTGGGCGCGCGGCAGCGCAGATACGGCAAGGGGTGGTGCGTCTCAGGCGCCGCGGCTCACGGCCGTACGGCGGCAGGGGTCGGCGTCAACAGATGGCGCTGGCGAGCCTGCACAGGTCGACGTGCAGCCGCGCCACGAGCAGCGTGCCCGGCGTCTTGTCGCTCACGTCGTGGGAAACCATGGGCTCATCGTATCGATTCCCGGTCCGGCTTTTGGAATGTGATCCCACATCCCGGACGATTGACGGCCGGGGAGTGAGACCGCACTGTTCAGGCCGACTTCCGGGTGGCCCGGCGCGGGGAGATCAGTACGCCTCGACCACCTTGACCTCTTCCTCCGTCACCTCGCCGTCGACGATCCGGAACGAGCGGAACTGGAACTCGCCGAGGTCGTCGGTGTCCGCGGTGGAGACCAGGACGTAGTGCGCGCCGGGTTCGTTGGCGTAGGAGATGTCGGTGCGGGAGGGGTAGGCCTCGGTCGCGGTGTGGGAGTGGTAGATGACCACCGGCTCCTCGTCGCGGTCGTCCATCTCGCGGTAGAGCTTGAGCAGGTCGCCGGAGTCGAACTCGTAGAACGTGGGCGACATGGCCGCGTTCAGCATGGGGATGAAGCGCTCGGGGCGGTCCGTGCCCGCCGGGCCGGCCACCACGCCGCACGCCTCGTCAGGGTGGTCCTTGCGCGCGTGGGCGACGATCTGGTCGTACAGGGCCTGGGTGATGGTCAGCATGCTGGCCAGGATAAGCAGAGGGGCTGTCCGGTACCGAGGGGTGGTACGGGACAGCCCGTATTCCGGACAACGGGAGGTCGCGGGCTCAGCCGGTCACCCGGATTTGAAGGCCCGTTCAACACAAGCGACCGGGCCCGCCCGCACCGTCGGAACGGTGCGAACGGGCCCGGAGGCGTACCGCGGAGAGAGGGTCAGAGCGTCTTGGCGGACGCCACGTCCTCCGCCTCGCCGCTGCCCACGGCCGCGCGGGCCTTGCGCTCCCGGACGTAGTCCAGGAACTTGTCCAGCTCGCGCTTGACGATCGGGGCCAGCAGGTAGAGGCCGATGATGTTGAACACCGACAGCAGGAACAGCGCCGAGTCGCCCAGGTCGATCAGCGAGCCGAGGGACATCAGGGAGCCCAGGACGACGAACGCGCTCCAGATGGCCTTGAAGACGGTCTCGCTGACCTTGCTGCGGCCGAAGAGGTACGTCCAGGCCTTGAGGCCGTAGTAGCCCCAGGTCAGGATCGTGGAGAAGGCGAACAGCAGCACCGCGATGGTCAGCAGCTTCGGGAACCAGGGCAGCACGGTCCCGAAGGCGTCCGAGGTGATGACGACACCGACGACCTCGCCGCTCTCGCGCGCCTCACCCCAGCTGGCCGGGTTGGCGATGATGATCGTCAGCGCGGTCATGGTGCAGATCACGACGGTGTCGATGAACGGCTCCAGCAGGGCGACCAGACCCTCGCTCGCGGGCTTGTTGGTCTTGACCGCGGAGTGGGCGATCGGGGCGGAGCCGAGACCCGCCTCGTTGGAGAAGGCGGCCCGCTTGAAGCCCTGGATCAGGGCACCGATCACACCGCCGACGACGCCCTCGGGCTGGAACGCGCCCTTGATGATGTCCTGGACCGCGTCGGGCACCGCGGAGACATTGCTCAGGATGACGACCAGGCAGGCCAGGATGTACATGATGGCCATCGCCGGGACCAGCTTGCTGGTGACGGAAGCGATGGAGCGGATGCCGCCGAGCAGCACCAGGCCGACCAGCGCGGAGACCACCAGGCCGAAGAGGACGGCACCGGCGGAGGAGGCCAGGAAGCCGTCCTCGCCACCGAAGGTCGAGGAGATCTGCGCGTAGCTCTGGTTGGTCTGGTACAGGTTGCCGCCGAACAGACCGAAGAGGAGGATCATGACGGAGGCGGCGATGGCCAGCACCTTGCCGAACTTGGCACCGGCGGAGCCGAAGCGCTCGGCGAGGCCGCGGGGCAGGTAGTACATCGGACCGCCGGAGACGGTGCCGTCCTCGTGCGTCTCGCGGTACTTCACACCGAGGGTGACCTCGACGAACTTGCTCGCCATGCCGAGCAGACCGCACAGGATCATCCAGAAGGTGGCACCCGGACCACCGATGGTGACGGCGACCGCGACACCGGCGATGTTGCCGAGGCCGACGGTGCCGGAGACGGCGGCGGTCAGCGCCTGGAAGTGGCTGACCTCGCCGGGGGCGTCCTTCTCGTCGTACTTGCCGCGCACGACGTCGAGGGCGAGCTTGAACTTCCGAATCTGGATGAGCCCGAACCAGGCGCTGAAGACCAGGCCCGCGATCACGAGCCAGGCGACGATGAGGGGGAGTTCCGTGTCGTTGACCGTGACGGAGTAGAAGACGTACTTAGCGACCTTCTCGGATACGGGTTCGAAGAAACCACTGACGGCGTCGTCAATGGATGTGGTGATGGAGTCGAGTGACATCGAGCTACCTCAAGAGCGGCGGGGACGTGCAGGACGTGCCGGCGTGGCACAGCGGATGGGGTTGGGCAAACGCCGTTGTCCGTTCTGCGACAAGGCGAGGGGGTAGTGCCGAAAACGAGTTGCCAGTTCTTATCACGGCGTTTATGCGATCTTTAGTGGCGCAGATCACAGGAGGGGCCACGAGAGTGCCCCCGGGGTACAAAACCCCAGGGGCAGTGACTGGATCGTTATGCGGATTTGAGCGTCCTCTGAGCGAACACGAATTCGTCACACTTCCGGACATGACCGCCGCACGTCAGGGCAGCAGCGTCGAGACCAGCGTTTCCTGGAGGCCGCCGAGCCACAGATACGCCATCACCATCGGCTTGCGCGGATCCTCGTCCGGCAGCCGGTAGAGGAGGTCGGTGTCCTCCTCGTCGGTGATCTCCAGCCGGGAGCCGATCGCGAGGCGCAGGTCATTGAGGGCGCCCAGCCACTGCCTGGACTCCTCGCCCGACAGCTTGAGGACGGCGCCGCCCTCGCCGACCGGGCTCAGCGCGTCCAGGGAGCGGACCACCGCGAGGGCGTTCTCCCGCTTGCCGGCCCGCAGGTCGTTCTCGGTGTACCGGCGGAACTCCGCGGAGTGCGCCCGCTGCTCCTCGGTCTCCCTGGGCCCCGGGGCCGCCTCCGGGTCGCCGTAGGCGTCGGGGAACAGGCGGCGCAGCACCGGGTCGGCCGGCGGCTCGCTCGGGCCCTCGGCGAACAGTTCCGCGAGCGGGTCGTCGGGGGCGTCCTCGCCGGGGCCGGGGCCGATGAGCTCCAGGAGCTGCACGGCCAGCGACCGGATGATGGAGATCTCGACGTCGTCGAGGGCGACGGCCGCGCCGCCGCCGGGGAGCGGTTCGAATTGTCCTGGCATCAGGGGGTATCGCTACTTCCGGTCCTGCTGGAGGGTGGCCCACAGACCGTAGCCGTGCATGGCCTGCACGTCGCGTTCCATCTCCTCGCGGGAACCGCTGGAGACGACCGCCCGGCCCTTGTGGTGGACATCGAGCATGAGCTTGGTGGCCTTGTCCTTGGAGTAGCCGAAGTACGTCTGGAAGACATACGTCACATAGCTCATGAGGTTGACCGGGTCGTTGTGGACGATGGTGACCCAGGGGACGTCCGGCTCGGGGACGGCGAAGACCTCCTCCGCCGGCTCGGTGCGTTCGATCTCTACGGGAGCGGGTGACGTCACACAGCCCATGCTGCCACCGGAGGGGGGTGGTCGCACAAACGGACAGCGCAGGAGCCACTGTTGTGTCCCATGCCCCGCACAAATCGTCAGACTGACGAAATGGGGGTACCATCCATTGCCATGAACACAGCGGACCTTGGGCTGCCGGTGGATGTTCCCTCGACGGCGCTCTTCACGGACCAGTACGAGCTCACGATGCTCCAGGCCTCCCTCAGGGCGGGCACGGCCGGGCGGCGCAGCGTGTTCGAGGTCTTCACCCGGCGGCTGCCGGACGGGCGCCGCTACGGCGTCGTGGCGGGCACCGGGCGGGTGCTGGACGCGGTCGAGAACTTCCGCTTCGACGCCGGCGTCCTCGGCTTCCTGCGCGAGCACTCCATCGTCGACGAGGAGACCCTGGACTGGCTCGCCTCCTACCGCTTCAGCGGCGACATCTGGGGGTACCCCGAGGGCGAGGTCTACTTCCCGGGCTCGCCGATCATGCGGGTGGAGGGCAGCTTCGCCGAGTGCGTGCTGCTGGAGACGGTGATCCTCTCCATCCTCAACCACGACTCCGCGATCGCCGCGGCCGCGTCCCGGATGTCCGCGGCGGCCGGTGACCGACCGATCATCGAGATGGGCGCCCGCCGCACCCACGAGCTCGCGGCCGTCGCCGCCTCCCGCGCCGCCTACGTCGGCGGCTTCACCTCCACCTCCGACCTGGCCGCCGGCTTCCGCTACGGCATCCCGACCGTGGGGACCAGCGCACACGCGTTCACCCTGCTGCACGACCACGAGCGGGACGCCTTCCGGGCCCAGGTCGACTCACTGGGCCGGGGCACCACGCTGCTGGTGGACACGTACGACGTCACCGAGGCGGTCCGTACGGCCGTGGAGGTCGCCGGTCCCGAGCTGGGCGCCGTGCGGATCGACTCCGGGGACCTGCTGCTGGTCGCGCACCGGGTGCGGCAGCAGCTGGACGAGCTGGGCGCCACGCACACCAAGATCGTGGTGACCTCGGACCTGGACGAGTACGCCATCGCCTCGCTGGCGGCGGCGCCGTGCGACGCGTACGGCGTCGGCACCCAGCTGGTGACCGGCTCCGGGCACCCGACCTGCTCGATGGTCTACAAGCTGGTCGCCCGCGCCGAGTCCGCCGACCCGAAGGCGCCGCTGGTGGCGGTAGCGAAGAAGTCGACCGGCGGCAAGACCTCCGTCGGCGGCCGCAAGTGGGCCGCGCGGCGGCTGGACGCGGAGGGGGTGGCCGAGGCCGAGGTGGTCGGCACCGGGGCGGTCCCGGCCGAGCTCGCCGACCGCCAGCTGCTGGTCGAGCTGGTCAAGGGCGGCGCCGTGGTGGCCCGCGAGCCCCTGGACGCCGTACGGGACCGGCACACGGCCGCCCGCGCCGGTCTGCCGCTGTCCGCTACACAGCTCTCCCGCGGGGAACCCGTCCTTCCGACGGAGTACGTGCACGGGCGCTCGGGTAGCTAGTGCCCCAACAGGCAACATTCGCCCCGTCGCGACGCCCGGCACGCTCCCCCACTGCCCAAGGGCGTGGGAGGTGCCCCCACTCGCCGCACCGGGCACAAACCCGAGTACGTCCAGTACGAGGGCTTGTACCCGGCACGCCGAGAGCACGCACCGGACGCCGCTCCTTGACGGGCGAACGTTGCCTGCCGGGGCACTAGAGCGCGTGCGCCCCGGCGCACGCGCGCAATGCCCCCTCCCGCACCGCCGCCGAAGTCTCTAGGCTCAATTACTTCACTCACAGTCGAAGGACACCGACCATGCGCCGCGCCTTGATCGTCGTAGACGTGCAGAACGACTTCTGTGAAGGGGGCAGTCTCGCGGTGGCCGGGGGTGCCGACGTGGCCGCCGCCGTGACCGAGCTGATCGGGCAGGCCGCCGGGTCCGGCTACCAGCATGTCGTGGCCACCCGCGATCACCACATCGCGCCGGGCGGCCACTTCGCCTCCAACCCCGACTACGTCCACTCCTGGCCCGCGCACTGCGTGGCCGGGACCGAGGGCGTCGGCTTCCACCCGAACTTCGCCCCCGCGGTCGCCTCCGGCGCGATCGACGCCGTCTTCGACAAGGGGGCGTACGCGGCGGCGTACAGCGGGTTCGAGGGCCTCGACGAGAACGGCGTGCCGCTGGCCGACTGGCTGCGGGCCAGGGACGTCACCGAGGTGGACGTGGTGGGCATCGCCACCGACCACTGCGTGCGGGCCACCGCCCTGGACGCCGCCCGGGCGGGATTCCGTACGCAGGTGCTGCTCGACCTGACCGCGGGGGTCGCCGCCGAGACCACCGAGCGGTCGCTCGAGGAGATGCGCGAGGCGGGCGTGGAGCTGTCCGGGAAGCCCGTGGTGGCCTGAGCCTGACTGGCCTGGGCCTAGGCCTGTGCCGCCGGGTGTCTCAGCAGCGCCCTGATCGGGTGCCAGAGCTCCTGGGCGAGTCCCGGGCCCGTCACGACACCGTTGTCAGGAGCCGTACGCCATATCAGGCCGTCGGGATGATGCAGCACCGCCGTGATCTCGTCCGGGGTCGGCGGGGCCGCGTTGCCGCGCAGGTAGACGGCCCGCATGCCCAGGTTGCGCAGCCTGGTCAGGGCGCGTGCGCGGTTCTGGGCGTGGACCAGGACACGGACGCAGTCCGTGCCGTCGGTGGTGGGTCTGGGCAGGTTCAGCGCCACCACCACGCTGCCGGACGGCAGCCTGCAGAATCCCCCTGCGGCCATGCGGTCACTCCCCCGTACTGGTCGGTGTCAATAAGACGGGCACAGGACGCACCTAAACACGGATCGGCGGCGACCCGCCAGGGGGTCGCCGCCGATCACCTTCTGACCTGCGGAAATGCGGCCTACTTCACCGCGGGGCCGACCTGGACCGTGATCGTGGAGCCGTTCAGGGCCTCCTTGACGATCTTGATCTTGGTGTTGGTGTCAGTGATCTTGACGCCCGCGAGCGGGGTCGTCGCGTCGTAGTACGTGCTGGTGTGGTCGTTGAAGACCGGCACGCCCTTCGACCACGGGATCGTCATCGCGACGTCACCGTTGTGCAGCGTCATGCCGTCCGTGCGGTAGCGGCTGAACGGCGAGTCGTAGGACTGGATGCGGTTGCGCATCAGCGTGCCGTCCGCCCACTTCAGCGGGGTCGGGTGCGAGTCGACCGGCAGGAGCAGGCCGACACCGGGGTGTTTGCTGGTGTTGTTGTCCGCCTGGGAGGTGTCCCACTTCCAGATCAACAGGCCGTTCTGGTAGGCGTAGTGCTCGACCCAGCTCGGACGGGTCGTCGAGAAGCCGAAGTTGTACGGGCCGACCTTGAGGGTCTTGTCGTACGACACGTACTGGCGGTTCTCGGCGATGTAGTACTGCGCGTAGTCGTCCGTGATGGACGCGCCGACGCGGGAGAAGCCCTTCTTCGTCCAGGCCGCGTCCTCGGTCTCGGCGTCGTCCGAGAAGAGGGCCGCGCCGTCCGCGGTGACGGTGATCTCGTCGGCCGCGAAGCCCGTCTGGGCCACGCCGCCGTCGGTGGCGTAACGGAAGCGCAGGTCGATCTTCTGGCCCGCGTAGGCGTCGAGCGAGTACGCCAGCTTCCGGTACGTCTCGGAGGAACCGGTCAGCGCCGGCTTGTCGCTGGCGTCGCGCGGGATCGCCGCACCGTCGGCCGTGCCGTCGACCGCGGTCCAGTTGGCGCCGCCGTCGGTCGAGACCTCGGTGTAGAGGTAGTCGTACTCGGCCTCGATGTCATACCAGCCGTCGAGGGTGAGCGCGGCGGCCGACTTGCCCGTGAGGTCCACGGAACGGGTCAGCGTCTGCGAGAGGTTGTCGCCGCTGCCGCTCCACCACTGGGTCGCGCCCTGCGCCGGCTCGACGATCTCGGTGGTGACCGTCTTCTTCGGCAGCTCGACCACGAGGGCCTGCTTGTTCCTGGTGTTGTACTCGGCGACGCCCAGCTTGTGCTTCGACGCCGTCGCGGCCTTCGCCGTGTCGTAGTCGAGCCAGCCCAGCTGCAGCTTGTCCCAGGCGGTCATGTCGCCCGGCAGGTCGCCGATGGTGCCCTTGCCGGTGCCGAGCCAGGAACCGGAGGACATCAGGGTCCAGAAGCCGGTGGAGTTCTCGCCGCCGCCGGAGGTGTCGTAGTGGTCCGGCAGACCGAGGTCGTGGCCGTACTCGTGGGCGAAGACGCCGAGTCCGCCGTTCTCCGGCTGGATGGTGTAGTCGCCGACCCAGATGCCGGTGTCGCCGATCTGGGCGCCACCCTTCTTGTTGCCCGCCGGGCCGGTGGCACCCGCGTCGGTGCCGAACGCGTACCAGCGGTGCGCCCAGATGGCGTCCGTGCCCTGGGCGCCGCCGCCCGCGGACTCGTCCTCACCGGCGTGCACGACCTGGAAGTGGTCGATGTAGCCGTCGGCCTCGTTGAAGTCGCCGTCGCCGTCGAAGTCGTCGCGGTCCCACTGGTCGAACTGCGCCACGGCCGTCTTGATCTCGGCGTCGGTCTTCCCGGCCGCCTTCTGCTGGGAGACCCACGCCGAGACGCCGTCGCTGACGACGTTCCAGACGCTGGAGCAGGTGCTCTGGCCGCAGGCGTTGTTGCCGTAACGGGCCTCGTTGTAGGGGACCTTGACCCAGTCGGTGACCTCGCCCTCGATGGAGTAGCGGCCCGAGGACTGCTTCTCGTAGTACGTCTTCATCGAGCCGGTGCCGTCGCCGAAGTACAGGTCCTCGAAGTGGGCCTGGTTGTAGTCGGCCTGCCAGGCGGTGCTGTTGTCCTCGGCGCGGTCGGGCTCGGCTATCTCGTTGTGGGCCGGGCCGGGTGTGCCGCCGAACTTGCTGTCGATCTGGTCGCCGAACTCGACGAGGATCGTGAAGATCTTGTCGGTCTGCTCGCGGCCCAGCTCTACGTACTTGCTGCCGCCCTTCCTGCTCTTGAGCTCGACGACCTGGGAGCCGTCGCGCTCCTTCACCTTGGCGTCGCCGGATATGACCTGGTTCAGGGCTTCTTCGCGCTGAGCCTCCCGCGTCTTGCTCAGCGGGCCTTCGAGATCGTGTTCCTCCTCGTGCTGTTCCGGCTGCGGGTCCTGCCGGGTCACGGTGGCCGACTGGTCGGCCGGGTCGGCCTGGGCCACGGCGAACGTCGAGATCGTGGCGGTGGCCGCCGCGAGCGCGACGGTGGTCGCGGCCGCTCTGAACGTCCAGGGTCTGCTGGTCACTTGAGATCCTCCCCCGCGTCCGGGCGCGCGGAAGGAGGTCCTGGTCGTGGAAGGTCCGCGCGCGCCTGATCAACGCGTGTAGTCAAGTGACGACATTTGACTAGAGGTTCAAAAGAAAAGACAGACCTTGACTTGAACAGGACAAGTGCACTATGCGGAGTCGAGGTTCGCTTTGTGAACAGTCGAACGGGCGCGCGGCTCTGTCCACTTGGTGGACGGTATGACTCCGTGCGCCCCCTGTGCACCGGCACTGTTGGTTAGGTCACGCTTACTGTTCGTTCCACTCGGGCATGCAGGCGATTAGAGTCGATTGGCGGAACGCCCGGACGTCGGCGGAATGCCAGGCCGACACCCGTGGACCCCCGAATCCGAGGACGCGATGACCATGCCTCGTCCGACCGCCGCACAGCTCGCCTACGGTTCGTGCACCGTGATCCTGTCGACCCTCGCCATGCTGCTGCTGTCACAGACGAGTTCGGGCGTCGGCATCGCGTTCATCGCCGTCGCGGCGCTCGCCCTCGGGCTGCTCGTCGCCATGACGGTGCCGGTGCCCAGGCCCCGGGTGGTGGCGGTGCGCAAGCCCACAGCGGAGGAGGAGCCCGTGCCCGCCTCGGTCGCCGCGGTCGCTGCAACGGCGTCCGAGCCCGTGCACGAGCCCACCGCTTCCTGACCCTGCCGGGCGGCCCGGTCAGTTGGTGCTGACCACCACCGTCTTGGCCGCCTTGTCGTGCAGGCCCTGCTTGTAGGGCTTGTCGAAGAAGCTCCAGCCGCCCGCGATCGCCGTCCAGATGCAGGCGCAGCAGAAGGCGAACGGGATCCACAGCACCGCCGACCGCAGCAGCGCCGTCTGCACGGACGGCGTGGAGCCGTTGTCGAGGTTGGCCACCCGCATGTTGAGCAGCCTCTTGCCGATCGTCTGCCCCGACTTGGCGATCATGAAGGTGTCGTAGCCGATGTAGAGCAGGGCGGCGATGAGCGACTGCGCGAAGGACTTGCCGTACTCGACCTCGTCGGAGTCCACGTCGTACTCGTTGACGCCGAAGCCCAGGGTGAGCAGCCAGACGACGATGCCCACGAGGATCAGGTCGATGACACGGGCGAGCGTGCGCTTGCCGCTGTCCGCGAGCGGGGGCATCCCGGCCAGCGGGTCCGCGGCGGATCCGCCGGCGCCCCCGCCGTACGGATCACCGCCGTAGGGGCCGCCGTACGGGCTCCCCTGGTCCGGCGGTGGCTGACTGCCGTACGGCGAGCCCGGGCCCTCGCCAGGAGGGGGCTGCTTCCTGAACGGGTCGTCTTCCGGCGGCTGGCCGGAGCCGGGGGGCGGTTCGCTGCTCATGGCCCGAGTCGACCGCGAACCCCCCGGCTCCGCATCCGGCGAGCGGCCGTCCGGGGTACGGAATCACCTCGGTCCGGCGCTGTATCCGGTCACCCCGCGACGAACGTATGGGCCGCCTTGTCGTGCCAGCACTGGCGCCACGGGCGGTCGAACAGGCACCACAGGATGCCGACGACCCCGACGACGAGCAGGCCCGGGACGCTGTAGACGAGCCAGCGCCGCACGGCCGCCCCGAACGACGGCGGTTCGTGTCCCTCGATGTCCCGCACCTCGATGCCGAGCAGCTTCTTGCCCAGGGTGCGGCCCCACTTGGCGGTGGGCAGCGCCTCGTAGAGGACACCGGCCACCAGCAGGACGGCCAGGACGATCCCGAGGTACGCCGACGTCGTGCCGTCCAGCAGCCAGACCGTGACCGTCTCGCCGGACAGCTTGGCGGCGTCGATCTTCTCGTTGACGTGGTCGAGCGCCATGGTGCCCAGCGGTACGCCGGCCACCGCGGTGACGCCCAGCAGAACGACGCTGTCCAGCAGCCGCGCGGCCAGCCGCTTGCCGAGGCTCGCGGGCCGGGCGGACGCCTGACGCCGGGCGGCGGCCTGGAAGACGTCCTCGACCGGCGGCTTCCAGGGCGCGACGGGCTGGTCGTCGGCCTCGGGACCCGCCAGGCGGTGCACCTGCTGGGCCCAGGAGGGCTGACCGCCGCCGGCACCCGGGGTCATGGGCGCCGCGGAGGGCACGCGCTGCGGTCCGCCGGACTGCTGCTGGGGGACGTTCGGGGCGGGCGCCTGCTGAGGGCCGGAGCGGGCCGTGGGGGCGACGGCAGAGGGCTGGGGGGCGAGGCCCGCCTGAGCCTGGGCCTGGGCCGCCGGAGAGGGCTGCTGGGCCGCCGCGGCCCGCTCCGCTGCCGCCTTCCCGGCGCCGAAGCCGGGGCCCTGCGGGGCACCCGCCGCTCCGGAGGCACCGAATCCGGCGGCCGGCGGGCCTGCGTCGGCCCCGCCCGCCCCCGCACCACCGGCAGCCGAGCCGGCCCCCGCCTGGGGACGGCCGACGCCGGGCTGTGCGCCGCCCGGGCCGGCGGAAGCGCCCGTGCCTCCACCCTGCGCCCCCGTGCGCGGGGACAGCGCGCGGAAGGTCATGGTGCCCTCGTCGGGAGAGGGGTCGGCGGGGCGCGGAACGCCCGGAGTGGCGGCGCCGGAACCGGCCGCTCCGGGCAGCCGGCGGAACACACGCGTGTCGCCGGACTCGACGGCACCGGACTCCGGCTCGGCGGGCGGGATCGACGCCGTGCCGTCCGTTGCGGCCGCGCGGCCGTCGGCCGGGACGCGCGGGTCGTCGCTCTGCGGGGCGCCCCAGGAGACCCGTTGGTCCTGGTCGCCGCCGAAGCCGGACTGCCGGGACTGGTCGGCGCCCCACGCGGACGCCGGCTCGGGCCGGCTGCCGTGCTGGGCGTCGGCTGCTGGGGGTGCCTCGGCCGGTTCCTCGTCGAAGAAGTGCGGGCCCGTCTCTTCGACCGACGCCGCCGGGCCCGCGCCCGGCGGCGGGGCAAGCGGCTCGCCGTCCGAGGGTGCCGGACGGCTGGTGCCCGGTACCCAGGAGGCACCGTTCCAGTACCGGACATATCCAGGAATGGACGGGTCCGGGTAATACCCATCGCGGGGCCTGTCGTCACCGGGGGCCGGGGTTGGGGCGCTCATGTCCGTCGTCCCGTATCTGCTCGGGGGTCATTTGAGGGCCTCCACATCTATCAGACCGGCGCAACCACCACCGCCAGTCCCGCGTTACCCACCCCTTTCCGGGCGACCTCGTACACGTACTTCACAGGGTGAGGACCACCTCGGGCACGGCCCGGAAAAAAGTTCCGCGAACCCGCGTAATGATCCCGCCCCCTCCCCGCTCTCCACTCGTACGGGCCCGCCGTGGGCCCCGGTTACGAGAGAGGAAGCACGACATGTACCCCACCGTGGTGGAGCGGGAGCTGCAGCTCAAGCTCATCCTGTCGCCCGACCGCAGCATCCCGGTCCCGGCCCGGCTCAGCTACGACTCCACAGATCCGTACGCCATCCACGTCACCTTCCACATCAACTCCGACCACCCCGTGAACTGGACGTTCGCCCGCGAGCTGCTGGTCGAGGGCGTGTTCCGGCCGTGCGGGCACGGGGACGTACGGGTGTGGCCGACGAAGGTCGAGGGCCGCAGCGTCGTCCTGATAGCGCTGAGCTCGCCCGATGGGGACGCCCTGCTGGAGGCCCCGGCGGCGCAGGTGTCGACCTGGCTGGAGCGGACGCTGCGGGTGGTCCCCCCGGGCTCTGAGGCGGAGCAGCTCGGCATCGACGACGGCCTCGCCGAGCTGCTCGCCCCGACGCCGGGCTGTCACGACGATCTGTGGCTGCGGGACCCGTGGCCGTCGGACGAATCCATGGACGGGGAGTGAGCTCGGCAGGGGTGTCTCAGAACAACTTGCCGGGATTGAGGATGCCCAGCGGGTCGAAGACCTGCTTGATGCCCCGCTGCATCTCGATCCCCACGGGGCCGATCTCGCGTGCCAGCCACTCCTTCTTCAGGAAGCCCACGCCGTGCTCGCCGGTGATCGTGCCGCCGAGTTCCAGGCCGAGGGCCATGATCTCGTCGAAGGACTCGCGGGCGCGCCGGGACTCGTCGGGGTCCGCCGCGTCGAAGCAGACGGTCGGATGGGTGTTGCCGTCGCCGGCGTGCGCGACGATCCCGATGGTGAGCTGGTACTTCTCTGCGATCCGCTCGGTCCCCTCGAGCATCTCACCGAGCTTCGACCGGGGCACGCACACGTCGTCGATCATCGTCACGCCCTTGACCGCCTCCAGCGCGGTGAGCGACAACCGCCGTGCCTGGAGGAGCAGTTCGGACTCGGCGGCGTCGTCGGCCGGGACCACCTGGGTGGCGCCGGCGGCCTCGCACAGCGCGCCGACGGCGGCGAGGTCGGCGGCCGGGTCCGGGGTGTCGAAGGCGGCCAGCAGCAGGGCCTCCGTCGACTCCGGCAGTCCCATGTGCGCCAGGTCGTTGACGGCCCGGACCGTCGTACGGTCCATCAGTTCGAGGAGGGACGGCACGTGCCCGCCCTCCATGATCCGGCACACGGCGTCACAGGCGGCGGCGCCCGACGCGAACTCGGCGGCCAGCACAAGCTGTTGGGGCGGCTGCGGCTTCAGCGCGAGGGTCGCCCGTACGACGATGCCGAGCGAGCCCTCGGAGCCGACGAACAGGCGGGTCATGTCGTACCCGGCGACCCCCTTTGCGGTGCGGCGCCCGGTGGACATCAGACGCCCGTCGGCGAGGACGACGTCAAGGCCGAGGACGTACTCGGCGGTCACCCCGTACTTCACGCAGCACAGCCCGCCGGACGCGGTGCCGATGTTGCCGCCGATCGTGCACATCTCCCAGCTGGAGGGGTCCGGCGGGTAGCAGAGGCCGTGTTCGCCGACCGCGCGGGAGAGGGCGGCGTTGATGACGCCCGGTTCGACGACGGCGATGCGGTCGACCGGGTTGATCTCGAGGATGCGGTCCATCTTCGTCAGGGACAGCACGACGCAGCCGTCGGAGGCGTTGGCCGCGCCCGACAGGCCCGTGCGGGCGCCCTGCGGGACGACCGGGACGCGCAGTGCGGTGGCGGTGCGCATGACATGCTGGACCTGCTCGACCGTGCGCGGCAGGACGACCACGGCGGGGGCGCCGGCCGGGCAGAAGCTGGCCATGTCGTTGGCGTAGGAGGCCGTGACGTCGAGGTCGGTGAGGACCGCATCGCCGGGCAGACCGGCGAGCAGACGGTCCAGGAGGTCGCCGGTTGCTGCCGTGTCCTTGACGGGAGGCGCTTCACTACGGCTCATGATCACTAGGGTCGCACCCGGGGCCATCGGTGTGAACCCCGTCTACACCAATCGCCGCATGCCCGGGTGTGGTCGTCGTATGGACGCACAGTGATCGCCATGGAGAACCAAGACGAGCGCCGCCCGCGCCGCACCCGGCGGGCACTGATCGCCTCCGTCGCCGGGTGTGCCGTGCTCGGCGGGGTGCTGATGCTGCTGCCCTCGGGGTCGACGGGGACGCGGGCGCCGGCTCCGGCTCCGGAGGCGCAGGTGCTGGCGGCGGTCACCACCGGGGTGCCGGTCGCGCTGCCCGATCTGGCGGTGCTGATCGGTGAGCGGGAGGCCCATCTGCGGGCGCGTCCCGGGGACGCCGAGTCGTGGGCGGTGCTGGGGGCGGCGTATGTGGAGCAGGGGCGGCGGACCGCGGATGCGGGGTACTACCCGAAGGCCGAGAAGGCACTCCGGAGGTCGCTGAAGACACGGGACAAGGGAGCCGGCGGAAACGCTGCGGCCCTGGACGGCATGGCGGCGCTGGCGAACGCGCGCCGGGACTTCCGGGCGGCGCGGCGCTGGGGCGAGGCGGCGCTGAAGGCGGACCGGAAGCGGTGGACGGCGTATCCGCCGCTGATCGACGCGTACACCGGGCTCGGCGATCACAAGGCGGCGAAGCGGACCCTGGACAGGCTGCTGGAGCTGCGGTCCGGGCCCGCGGTGCTGGCGCGGGCGGCGGGTGTGTACCGGGACCTGGGCCGGCGGGAGGACGCGGCGGCCGCGCTGTCCGACGCGGCGGCCGGCGCGACGGCTCAGGCCGAGCGGGCGGCGTATACGGAGCGGGCCGGGCAGCTCGCCTGGGAGCGCGGGGACCTGGAGGTCGCCCTGCGCCACTTCCAGGAGGCGGTACGCCTCGACCCCGACCAGCGGGCCGCGCTCGCCGGACAGGGGCGGACGCTGGCGGCGCTGGGCCGGACCACGGAGGCACTGGACGCGTACCGGATGGCGCTCGCCAAGCGGCCGTGCCCGGAGTACGCCCTGGAGCTGGGCGAGTTGTACGAGTCGCTGGGGCTGGCGCAGGCGGCGCGGGTGCAGTACGACTCGCTGCGGACGCGGGTCCGGCAGGCCGCGGCGGGCGGGGTGGACGAGGAGCTGGTGCTCGGCCGGTTCGAGGCGGACCACGGCGACCCGAAGGCCGCGGTGCGGCGGCTGCGGGCCGAGTGGCGGCGGCAGCCCGGGATCGCGGTGGCGGACGCGCGGGGGTGGGCGCTGCACCGGGCCGGGGAGCACGAGGAGGCGCTGCGGTACGCCAGGATCGCGACGGACAAGGTGCGCGGGGGCGGGGTGCGCAGTGCGCCGTACGCCTTCCATCTGGGCATGATCGAGCGGGAGCTGAAGCTGTCCGGGCCCGCCCGGCGACACCTTCAGGAAGCCTTGCGGATCAACCCGTACTTCTCGCCGGTGCGGGTGCCGGTGGCGAAGGAGGCGCTGGCGGCGCTGGGTGAACCGCCGGCCGTTCAGCCGCGCGGCTTGTCGTAGACGGAGAACCTGCGGGCGCCCAGCGTGCCGGACGCGAAGCCCATGCACAGCCGGGGTTTCGGGGTCACGCGCACGGCCATGCCCTCCGGCTCGCGGTATTCCAGCGAGTGGCCGGCCTCGGTGCGCAGCCGCTGGATCAGCTTGCCGGTGCGGATGCCGAGGCAGGAGACGTAGGTGTTGCCGCGCTCGGCGGGCGGGTTGGTGACGGGGTCGTACTGGGTGCCGGCGAGCTGGTAGAGGTGGTCGCCGTGCAGGGCGTACCCCTGGAACGGGACCGCCGGGTCCGGGTGGACGCCGGTCTGCGCGAAGTCGGCGACGGGGTTGGTGTAGTCGCCGGCGACGAAGCTGTCGAGGTCGTAGATCCGGTAGCGGGGCACGTTCTTCACCCGGTGGCGGATCGCGATGCGGTTCGTGGCCTGGCAGACCGAGGGCTGGTTGCCGGTCGAACCCGGTATCGGGAAGCGGACCTTGACGTCGTCGACCTGGCGCGTGGCACCGTTGGCGAAGCGGAACCGGGTGACGCCCCGGCCGTAGCCGCTGTCGCCCGCGGCGCACTCGGTCCAGATCCACACCTTGCCGTCGGTGCCGTGCTGCACACGCCCATGCTGACGCCGTGGCCGAAGCCCCGCAGGTACATGTGGCCGAGGCGGTTGCCCTCGTGGTCGAGCCGGTTCAGGCACAGGTCGCCGGCCTCGCCGCCGCCGCGGGTGACCTGACGGACGTAGAGGCGCTTGTGCACTTCGTCGAAGGCGAAGGACTGCAGAACCGTCGGCTCCTTGAGCGTGCCCTTCTTCCACAGCCAGCGCTCGGCCGGTGTGGTCAGGTCGAAGCGCACGTCCGTCTTCGCCTTCATGGTCTCCCCCGGATCCTGGGGGCGCCCCCTGGCACCCCACAGGACGGGGGAGTGCCAACTCTCCTACGTCGGTTGCAAGTTCTACGGGTTATTCACAGGTTTCCGCGCTTGGCCTGCTCCCGCTCGATCGCCTCGAAGAGGGCCTTGAAGTTGCCCTTTCCGAAGCCCATCGAGCCGTGCCGTTCGATGATCTCGAAGAAGACGGTCGGACGGTCCTGGACCGGCTTGGTGAAGATCTGCAACAGATAGCCGTCCTCGTCGCGGTCGGCGAGGATCTTCAGCTCGCGCAGGGTCTCGACGGGCACGCGGGTGTCGCCGACCCACTCTCCGAGGGTGTCGTAGTACGAGTCCGGGGTGTCGAGGAACCGGACCCCGGCCGCCCGCATCGTCCGTACCGTCTGCACGATGTCGTTGGTGTTCAGCGCGATGTGCTGGACGCCGGCGCCGCCGTAGAACTCCAGGTACTCGTCGATCTGGGACTTCCTCTTGGCGATGGCGGGCTCGTTGATCGGGAACTTGACCTTGAGCGTGCCGTCGGCGACGACCTTCGACATCAGCGCGCTGTACTCGGTCGCGATGTCGTCGCCCACGAACTCCTTCATGTTCGTGAAGCCCATGACCTTGTTGTAGAAGCCGACCCACTCGTTCATGCGGCCGAGTTCGACGTTGCCGACGCAGTGGTCGATGGCCTGGAAGGTGCGCTGGGCGGGCGGCTCGACGATCGGCGACGCCGAGACGAACCCGGGGAGGTAGGGGCCCTCGTAGCCGGTGCGCTCGACCAGGGTGTGCTGGGTCTCGCCGTACGTCGCGATCGCGGCCAGGACGACCGTGCCGCGCTCGTCCTTCAGCTCGTACGGCTCGGTGACCGAGCGGGCGCCGTGCTCGAGGGCGTAGGCGTACGCGCGGCGGGCGTCCGGGACCTCGATGGCGAGGTCGACGACGCCGTCGCCGTGCTCGGCCACGTGCCGGGCGAGGAAGCGGCCCCAGTCGGTGGCCGGTTTGATCACCGAGGTGAACACGAAGCGGGCCGAGCCGTTCTCGAGGACGTAGCTCGCGGTCTCGCGGCTGCCGGTCTCCGGTCCGGAGTAGGCGACCAGCCGCATGCCGAAGGCGGTGGAGTAGTAGTGCGCCGCCTGCTTGGCGTTGCCCACGGCGAAGACGACCGCGTCCATTCCCTTGACCGGGAAGGGGTCGGCCTGCCGGGCGGTGTCGGGAGTGTGGTGTGTGTTCGCAGAGAATACGGCCATGGGCGCAGCCTCGCTCCGATGCTGCAAGCTGCGCAACAGTTTGCGTCTTCGCTGGGCAATCTGTTCAGCTGTATGCCCGTATCTGCGGGCTCTGTGTACAGGATGACCACCCTGGAAGGTGACTGTCGTGGCGATCGATCATCTGGACGGGCGGATCATCGTGCTGCTGGCGCGGGAGCCGCGGATCGGGGTGCTGGAGATGTCCCGGCGGCTGGGGGTGGCGCGCGGGACGGTGCAGGCGCGGCTCGACCGGCTTCAGTCGAATGGCGTCATCCGGGGGTTCGGTCCCGAGGTGGATCCGGCGGCGCTCGGATATCCGGTCACGGCCTTCGCGACGCTGCAGATCCGGCAGGGGCAAGGCGCCGACGTGCGGGCGCACTTGGCGACCGTGCCGGAGGTGCTGGAGCTGCACACGACGACGGGGACCGGGGACATGCTGTGCCGGCTGGTGGCCCGCTCCAACGCCGATCTCCAGCGGGTGATCGACCGGGTTGTCGGTTTCGATGGGATCGTCCGGGCCTCCACCGCGATCGTCATGGAGAACCCCGTTCCGCTGCGGATCATCCCACTGGTCCAGCAGGCGGCACTGGGGGCGCAGGCGGCGGAGGGACGGGAGACCTAGTGCCCCGGCAGGCAGCGTTTGCCCGTCAAGGAGCGGCGTCCGGTGCGTGCTCTCGGCGTGCCGGCCGGAAGTCCTCGTACTGGATGTACTTGGGCTCTCGGCCGGTGCGGCGAGATGCGTGCCGGGCGTCGCGACGGGGCGAACGTTGCCTGTTGGGGCACTAGCCATGGGGTGAGCGCACGTGACCTTCTGGGAGTACCTGGGCAACCGTCACCAGCAGCTGATCACCGACGCCTACCAGCACGCGAGCGCCGTCTTCCAGTGCATGGTCGTGGCGACCGCGCTCGGGGTCCTGATCGGCGTCGTCACCTGTCGCAGCGAATGGGCCGGCAACCTCGCCACCACGGCGACCTCGACCGTTCTGACCATTCCGTCGCTCGCCGTGATCGGTCTGCTCATTCCGGTCGTGGGGCTGGGCGTCACGCCCACGGTGATCGCGCTGACGCTCTACGGGCTGCTGCCGATCGTGCGCAACTCGATCGTCGGCCTGCGCGGCGTCGACCCGTCGCTGGTGGACGCGGCGAAGGGCATCGGGATGTCCCGGCCCGCCCGGCTGCTGCGGGTGGAGCTGCCGCTGGCCTGGCCGCCGATCCTGACCGGGATCCGGGTCTCCACGCAGATGCTGATGGGCATCGCGGCCATCGCGGCCTACGCCTCCGGCCCCGGCCTCGGCAACGTGATCTTCCGCGGGCTCGCCTCGCTGGGCAGCGCGAACGCGCTCAACCAGGTGCTCGCGGGAACGCTCGGGATCATCGTCCTGGCCCTGCTGTTCGACGCCGCGTACGTCCTGATCGGACGGCTGACCATTCCCGGGGAGCAACGCGGGGCGAGTCGCGGTGACCGGGCCGCACGGCGAGTACACGGGCGTCGTCGGCATGTGGACGCTCATGAACTCCGTGCACGAACTGCTGGAGGCCGACCTGCTCGAGGCCATGGAGGCTCAGCACGAACTGGAGGAGGCCTGGGCCCCCCAGACGCACGCCGCGCAGGAGGGCGCTGGAGGGGGGAAGAAGGCGTGACTACTCCCGAGCTGGACGAGCACCTGGACGAGGGCCTGGCGGAACCGCTGGAAGAAGCGCTGGCGAAGCAGCGGGAGACGGACGCTCCGAAGCCGCCAAGTCCCCCGAAGAGAAAGATCACTTGGCAGAAGCTGACCCTCCTGCCCGCTTTCCTCGTCGCCGTACTCCTCGCCACCTGGTTGTGGTTCGAGCAGACGGATCTGGACTCGATCTCGGAGAACGCCCTCGCGAACGGCCAGGTGTCCAAGGCGCTGTGGCAGCACGTCGAACTTACGGTGATCTCCACGTTCTTCGTTCTGATCACCGCGATCCCCCTGGGCATCCTGCTCACCAGGAAGGCATTCAGGAAAGCCAGCCCGGTCGCCATGGCGGTCGCCAACATGGGCCGGGCGACCCCGGCGATCGGCCTGCTCGCGCTGCTGGTGATCTGGCTGGGCTTCGGCCGGAAGGCGGCCCTGATCGGCATCATCGTCTACGCCGTCCTCCCGGTCCTCTCGAACACGGTCGCGGGCCTGAAGGCCAACGACCCGACCCTGCTGGAGGCGGCGCGGGGCATCGGCATGTCGCCCTTGGGCGTCCTGGCGAAGGTGGAGCTGCCGCTGGCCGTCCCGCTGATCCTGGCGGGCGTACGGACGGCGCTCGTCCTGAACGTCGGTACGGCGACCCTGGCGGCCTTCGGCGGGGGCGGCGGCCTGGGCGTACTGATCACGACCGGCATCACCAACCAGCGGATGCCGGTGCTGGTGCTGGGCTCGGTCCTCACGGTGGCGCTGGCACTGCTGGTGGGCTGGCTGGCCTCAGTGGCCGAACTGCTGCTGCGGCCGCGGGGTCTGGAGGCGGGGGCGTGAGGCAGCATCCAGGGCTCCATCGGCGCGCGGGAGGCCGTGAAGAACGGTGACGCGGACGGCATGTACGAGGACAAAGAACCCGCTGCAAAGAACTCGCTGCAAAAAACCTGTTGCAAAGCTCCCTTTGCAAGCTTACCTTTGCACGCATGCCAGTGCCTGAGGAACGGCCCACACGCGTACTCGACCCCCGCTCCCTGCGCGGCCTCGCCCACCCCCTGCGGATGCGCCTACTGAACGAACTGCGCCGCAACGGCCCCGCCACCGCGTCCCAACTCGCCGCGAAACTGGGCGAGTCCAGCGGGGCGACCAGCTACCACCTGCGGCAACTCGGTGCGTACGGCTTCGTCGAGGACGCGCCGGAGCAGGGCAAGGGGCGGGAGCGGTGGTGGCGGGCGATGCACGAGGGTGTGCAGCTCGACGAGACCCTGCTCCTGGACCCGGATCCGACGGTCCGCGGGGCCGCGGCCGTGTTCATGCACGAGCTCGCGACCGTCCACAGCCAGGAGCTCTCGACGTTCATCGCCACCAGGCACGAGTGGTCCGAGGAGTGGTACCGCGCCTCGGACATGAGCGACTGGACCCTACGGCTGACGCCCGAACTCGCCGCCGAGCTCACCACGAAGGTGCACGCACTCGTCGACACCTACCGTGCACAGGCCGTACCCGAAGGCACCCCCGAAGCCGAGCAGGTACGCGTCCACAGCCACGTCTTCCCCATCCGCACGGACTGAGAGGCCCTGCCCGATGCATCCCGAGACCCATCTCGCCCTGCACCGCGCACGCGCCGCCGAACTCCGTGCCGAGGCCGAGACCCATCGCCTCGCGGCCGAGGCGAGGCGCCGTCAGGACCTCCGTACACGCCTCGGCTGGACCCTGGTGGAAGTCGGCTTACGCCTGGCCCTCCCCCTGAAGCCGACCATGGCGGGCCTAAGAGATATCCCGTAATGCCAGGTCAGGCGTGCTTTTCTGTGGGCAGTTGCCGGTTTGTGGTCAGCCGCTGATCTCCAGTTTTCAGGTTGTGCAGGGCGGCGATGCCGGCGACAGCGTGGTTGATCCCTTCTCCCTTGCGGCGGCACTGGCGGAGGATCCGGTGGTCATTGAGGCGCGCGATGGTGTGCTCGGCGACGGCGCGGCGCTTGCGGAACCGCCGGTAGGCCCGGTCCTTGATGATCTTCCGGTCAGGCCCGCGCCGGGGCGAGCGGATCCGCTCAATCCCTTGATAACCACCGTCGCCGGAGACGCGGGGATGATCGGGCAGGGTCTTGCCGACGGTCTCCCGGAAGACCACCACATCGTTGCGGTTGCCCGGCCAGGCGTCGCCGACGACGCAACGATGCGGCGGTCGTGGGCCCGGCAGACGATCTGCACGTTCACGCTGCGCTGGTAGTTCTTCGACTTCTTCTGGTCGTGCACCGGAATGAGGGTGCCGTCCACCAGCCACCGCTCCCGCCGGTCGGTGGGCGGCGGGCCGAGCAGGGCGGCGAGGTGCGGCGCGAGGTCGGCGGTGAGCCGGTGCAACTGGCCGCGCTGTTCGCTACCGAGGCAAGTGACCAGGGCCGGTCGCACCCGCTGTCCGGGCGGTGCCGCCACAAACGGGTGAGGGCGTGCAGCTGCGGCCCGGACAGCCCCGTCCACGCCTTCAACTGAGCTGAACGGCAGGTGGCGAGGCGAAGTTCCATACAACTGACCGTAACCCGAACTGACTTCATGACGTTATGCCTGACGCTGACGCTGACGCTGACGCTGACGCTGACGCTGACGCTGACGCTGACGCTGACGCTGGACCGGGAGAGGGGGAGAGCGTGGTCAGTCGATCATCGGCTGCTCCTGCAACTGCTCCTGCTCCTGCTCCTGGGGAGGGGCGGCGGTTTCGGGGGCCGAACCGGGGTGAGGTGTGGCGGCGGGCGAAGGACGCGCCGGTGTCGGTGATCCGGCTGCCGCTGGTCGTCGGCGACGCGGATGTCCGCCGCCGGGTCGAGCAGTTGTTTTCAGCGATGTGGACGGTCAAACGTGCCCTGCAGCGTGATGCGCGGGATGTGGTGGACGCCTACTGGGCCGGTGACGTGCGGCGCGAGAGGGACGTGAAGGCCTGGCGGGCCGAACTGGGCCTGTCCCGCACCGGGCTGGAGCACCGCGCGTATCGGCATCTGGAGCGCTCGGGGTGGCTGAGCGATCATGTGTCGAAGGCGTTGGTGATGCACCAGGCCGACGAAGTGTGGGCCGGCGTGGCCCGGCACCTGCACCCGGACACATCGGGGCGGCGGGCCGGGCGCCCGAAGACCGGGACCTGGTGGGAGTACACCCGCATCCCGGGCCGGGCCCGCTCGCACACCACCGACCGCAAGTGGGAGACCTTCCGCCTGCACGGCACCCTCGCCGGACACCTGGAGGCGTTCCGCCACCCGGCGCTGGCGCCCTCGGTCACCAACCCCGCCCAGGCTGCAGGGCTTTCGCCGGGCATGCGGGTACTGGCCCAGCCGCGCCGTCTGCCCGCCCCCGCCCGGCCCACCGGAAGCGTACCCACCGGGCTCACCGACACCCGGGGGCGCCCGCGCAGCAGGGCGGCGACCTGGTTCGAGCACACCGGGCCGCTGGCCGTCGTCTTCGCCGGAGGGCCCACCGGACGCGGGGAAATGGTCCTGCCGGTACGGCTGCCGCAGGGCGTCGGACGCTGGCCCTATCTGCTGCACTACCTGAACGACCCGAGCCGGTGGCACAAGATCGACCTGGTGCGGCGGCGGGATCCGGCCGCACCGGGCGGCTGGGCCTATGAGGCCCATCTGATGGTCCTGGCCCCAGGCCACGCCTCCACCGCCACCCGTACCCGGCGCCGGCAGGCCGCCGCCCTGCAGCGCGTCGGCGGGGTGGACGGCAACGTCTCCAACCTCGCCGTCGTCTCCCTGCCCACCACCGGTGAGCCGGATGACGGGCCGGTACGCTCCTCCCGAATCACCCTGACCGAGCAGGAGCAAGACGCCCTGGCCACAGCGCGCAAGAAGGCCCGGGGGCGCCAGCGCGCCCTTGACCGTTCACGGCGCGCCACCAACCCCCAGCAGTACCAGCACTCCCGGCGTCAAAAGGCCCGCGACGAACGCCGGCAGGCACAAGGCCTGCCCCCGAAGGCCCACACCGCCCCGGCCGGACCCCGGCACACCACCGCGACCGGAGAACCTCAACAGGCCTACCACCGCGACACGGTGAGCACCGGCTACCGCAATCTGCGGGCCCGCCACAGTGCCGCGGCCGTGAGCGCGGCCGAGGCCTCCCACCACCGCGCGAAGAAGACCGCCGCTGCTCTGGTCGCCGCCCACGGCCCGAACCTGACCGTCGAGGACTGCGACATCCGCACCTGGTTCCGCCTGTGGGGCCGCGCCTGCTCCGCCACCACCCCCGGACGGCTGATCACCGCCCTCGCCGCCGAGTGCACGGCCGCCGGCGGACGCCTCCTGCGCGCCTCGACCTTCACCACCGCCCTGTCCCAGCACTGCCTGTGCGGCCGACGCGTGACCAAGTCCCTGCGCCGGCGCGCCCATCACTGTGACCCGGCCGACGGCGGCTGCGGACTGAAGGGCGACCGCGACCTGGTCTCCGCTGCCCTGGCCGCCTTCACCACCCTCACCGACCCCGACGACCCCGCCACCGCCCGCCTGGACCACGCCCGCGCCCGGGCCGCCCAGATCCTCTTCGCCCAAGGGCTGCAAGAAGCCCTGACCGAGTCAACCGCACCGAAGTCCGCGCCCTCGGGCCGGACCCGCGCGGCAGCCGATCCCCGCGGGAACACCCTTCCCCGGCAACGGACGGCCTCTGCTCGGCGAAATGCCGGACCCTGCACCGTGGCAACCCCGGATGAGACCCGACCCGCACCCCAGCGGCCCAAGGCCCACGCCGGAACGACACGACCGCACACCGGCCGCCCCCGTACACACATACGGGATAAGTCTTAGCAGCTAGGAACCGACCCCGTCCCCTTCTCCAGCGCCACCAGTGAGCTGACCGCACCCTTCAGCGTGGTCACCGGAATCAGCCGCAGCCCCTTCGGCAGCTCGGCCTTCGCATCGCCGCACTCCGCCTTCGGCACCAGGAAGACGGTCGCCCCGTCCCGCCGGGCGGCCTGCGTCTTCAGGGCCACGCCCCCGACCGCGCCGATCGTGCCGTCGGCGTCGATGGTCCCCGTACCGGCGATGGTGCGGCCACCGGTGAGGTCGCCGCCTCTGCCGTCGCCGTCGAGCTTGTCGACGATGCCGAGGGAGAAGAGGAGCCCGGCGCTGGGGCCGCCGACGTCGGCGAGCTTCAGCGTGACGTCGATGTCCTTGCCGTCGAGGTCGAGGTAGTTCAGCGCGGCCTCGGTCGCGGCGTCCTGGGACTTCCGCATCTGCTCGGTGTTGTGCCGCTCGATCTCCTTGGTGGACTGCCCGCTGGGGTAGACCGAGTCACGCGGCATGACCGCACGGTCGGTACGGAACCAGGAGTCGATCAGATCCCCGAACTGCACGTCCGCGTCCGGCCCGGTCGCCTCGATGGTCGTCATACGGAGCTGCCCACTGGTGTCCCGGGTGGGGACACCGGAAATGGTGATCACCGGGGTTCCCTTGTTCGCGCCGAGGACGTTCGCCGTCATACCGGGCTGCGTCAACGAGAACGGCAGCGGCGCGAAGGCCACCGTGGCAAGCAGAGCCACGACGGGAAGAGCGCAGACGGCGAGGGCCTGGGGGCGCGTGAGGCGAGAGAGCACGGGGTCAATCTAACGTGAGGGTGACTTCCGGCCAGGTGCCGGGAGGGCAGCCCATGCCGCCCTCCGGGCACCATCGTCAGCGCAACGCCTCCGCAACCTCCCGAGCCGCGTCCACGACCCTCGGTCCCACCCGCTCCGGCACCGCGTCCGCCAGCATCACGACCCCCACACTGCCCTCGACCCCGGTGACCCCGATCAACGGCGCCGCGGCCCCACTCGCCCCGGCCTCCAGCTCCCCGTGCGTCAGGGTGTACCCCGGCTCCCCCACCGGCTGCTGCCGCGCGGCGAGTATCGCCCGCCCCGCGGCACCCTTGTCCAGCGGATGCCGAAAGCCGGCCCGATAGGCCACGTGATAGTCCGTCCACGTCGGCTCGACCACGGCGACGGCCAGCGCCTCCGCCCCGTCCACCAGCGTCAGATGCGCCGTCGCCCCGATGTCCTCGGCCAGCGACCGCAGCGCGGGCAGCGCGGCCTCACGGACCAGCGGATGCACCTGCCGGCCGAGCCGCAGCACGCCGAGCCCGACCCGGGCACGGCCGCCCAGGTCACGGCGTACGAGTGCGTGCTGCTCCAGCGTGGCGAGGAGCCGGTACACGACGGTCCGGTTCACGCCCAGTCTCTTGGAAAGCTCGGTGACGGTCAGCCCGTGGTCCGTATCGGCCAGCAGTTTGAGGACACGTAGTCCCCGGTCGAGCGTCTGGGAGGTCTCCGCGGTCACGACGCCCACTCCTTAGTGGTGAGGTCGGCGGTCTCCTCGCGGCAGATGCGTCACCAAGTCCCGTCAGTGACGCGCCTCAGAGGCCGCCGATCGGCCCGCGGCCCGGGCTTGTCCGGACCGCGTCGCTTCACGGCTGCGCTCCGCGGCGGCGCTGCCACGGGGCGTGTGCGTAGCGGGACAGTAGCGAAGGCGGTTCGCTGAGCGGAAGGCTCCGTCCAGAATCCGGGCAGTAGCAAAGACGGAGTACTTCCGTTTGCCCCGATATGTACGGCGCGCGCACGCCGCGCGCACATCCCCCGCACACAACCCGCACGCCGCACCCTCTGGCCGGCGCACAGCGTCACCGCATCCGGGTAGCCCACTCCTGCACCTTGGCGATCCGCTGCCGCAACTGCCCCGCCGTGGCCTCGGCACTCGGCGGCCCGCCGCACACCCGCCGCAGCTCCGTGTGGATCACCCCGTGCGGCTTGCCGCTCTGATGGACGTACGCGCTGACCATCGTGTTGAGCTGCTTGCGCAGCTCCATCATCTCCTTGTGCGAGACCACCGGCCGCCGCTCGGCGGGCAGTTCGAGCAGATCGGCCTCGGCGTCCGGCTTCTTGCGGCTGTGCGCGATCTGCCGGGCCTGCCGCTTCTGCAGCAGCAGCTGCACCTGGTCGGGCTCCAGCAGCCCCGGGATCCCGAGGTAGTCCTGCTCCTCCTCGCTCCCCGGGTGGGCCTGCATGCCGAACTCGGCGCCGTCGTAGAGGACCCGGTCGAAGACGGCCTCGGACTCCAGCGCCTCAAAGGCGAACTGCTCCTGTTCGCCGGTGTCCTCGTCCCGCTCCTTGTTCGCCTCCTCCATCTCCTTCTCGGACTCGGCGTACGGGTCCTCCTCGCCGTCCTTCTTCGGCTTGTCGAGGGCGTGGTCGCGCTCGACCTCCATCTCGTTGGCGAAGGTGAGGAGGTCGGGGACGGTCGGCAGGAAGACGGAGGCGGTCTCGCCGCGCCGCCGGGACCGTACGAAACGGCCGACGGCCTGGGCGAAGAAGAGGGGCGTGGAGATGGTGGTGGCGTACACCCCGACGGCGAGCCGCGGTACGTCGACGCCCTCGGACACCATCCGTACGGCGACCATCCACCGGTCGTTGCTGCCGCTGAACTCGTCGATCCTGCTGGACGCGCCGGCGTCGTCGGACAGCACGAGGGTCGCCTTGGTACCCGTGATCTCACGGATGAGCTTGGCGTAGGCCCGGGCGGAGTCCTGGTCGGAGGCGATGACGAGCGCCCCGGCGTCCGGGATGCCCTTCCTGACCTCCGTGAGCCGTTGGTCGGCGGCGCGCAGCACGCTGGGCATCCACTCACCGCGCGGATCGAGGGCCGTACGCCAGGCCTGGCTGATCGCGTCCTTGGTCATGGGTTCGCCGAGCCGCGCGGCGATCTCGTCCCCCGCCTTGGTGCGCCAGCGCATGTTGCCGCTGTAGGAGAGGAAGATGACGGGCCGGACGACGTGGTCGGCGAGCGCGTTGCCGTATCCGTAGGTGTAGTCGGCGGCCGAGCGCCGGATGCCGTCGTTGCCCTCTTCGTACGTCACGAAGGGGATGGGGTTGGTGTCGGACCGGAAGGGCGTACCGGTGAGGGCGAGGCGACGGGTGGCCGGCTCGAAGGCCTCGAGGCACGCCTCACCCCACGACTTCGAGTCACCGGCGTGGTGGATCTCGTCGAGGATCACGAGGGTCTTGCGCTGCTCGACGCGGTTGCGGTGCAGCATGGGCCGCACACCGACACCGGCGTACGTGACCGCGACGCCCTGGTAGTCCCTGCCGAGCGGCCCCGCGCTGTACTCGGGATCCAGCTTGATGCCTATCCGCGCGGCCGCCTCCGCCCACTGCTTCTTGAGGTGCTCGGTCGGCGCGACCACGGTCACCTGCTGCACGACGTGGTGGTGCAGCAGCCAGGACGCCAGCGTCAGCGCGAAGGTCGTCTTCCCGGCGCCGGGCGTGGCCACCGCGAGGAAGTCACGCGGCTGCTCCTGGACGTACCTCTCCATCGCCCCCTGCTGCCAGGCACGCAGCTTGCTGGCGGTGCCCCAGGGGGCACGGCCGGGGAAGGCGGGAGAGAGGTGATGCGAGTGCGAGGCAGCGCTGGCGGCGGTGGTAGTCACGGTCTCCGTTGGGGGGTTGGGCGGCTCGGCTACGTATGACAACCGGGCCACCCTACCGGCGCCGGGATGGTGTCAACGCTCGGACGAGGCCGGGTAACCCGTGGGTGGGACCCACGTCACAGCGAACGTGCGGCCGCTCGGTCAGCGCGCGAAGCGGGGCAACTGGGCGGCGATCTTGGACACGTCCAAGGCGCCCTGACAGACGTCCAGCACGAACTGCTCGGCCTCGTCGACGTCGAAGTCCGCGTCCAGGGGGTGCCCGTTCATGTGCAGGAAGACCCAGGTCGCATACCAGGCGATGCGCTTGTTGCCGTCGACGAGGGCGTGATTACGGGCCAGGGACTCCATCAGCGCCGCGGCCTTCTGCCATACGTCCGGATAGGCGTCCTGCCCGAACACGCTCGACTGCGGGCGCGTGAGCGCCGAGTCCAGGAGCCCGTAGTCGCGCACCTCGTCCGCACCAAGCCGCTGAGCGAGGTTCAGCAGCTCGGGCAGCGTGAGGTAGTGCATCAGGCGAGCCTCCGGTTCAGCTCGGCGCTGGCCTTCAGCACATGCTCGGCCGCCTCGTTGAACAGCCGCGAGTGCTCGTTTATGGCCGCGACCACCGCGTCGTGCGCGAAGGCCTGCATGCTGCGCCCTTCCGCCGCCGCACGCTCACGCAGGGCGTCGAGCTCTTCGTCCGTAAACCGCAGGTTCAGTCCAGCCATGCCTCGACGGTACTACGTGGTACCAGTCGGTGTCACTGCGGCATCACTCAGCGGGCCCCGCAACCGCGTGGCCACCCACGCCCCCGCCAACGCCACCCCCGCCATCGGCAGGAACACCGCGGCGAACGCCCCCGGATGCGACCCGGCCGCCTCCGTCGCCGCATGGCTCACCGCGCCGCCGCCCAGCGCGGCGAACGCGGCACCCCCGATGGACAGCAGCACGACATTGGACAGTCCGTCGGAGATCTGGAGGGACGCGGAGTTGGTACCGGCCTCCTCCGGGGCGGAGAGGTGGAGCAGGAGCACGCTGGTGGAGGAGATCACCAGGCCCATCCCGAAGCAGCCGAAGCCCCAGGCGACGGCGACGGTCCAGACGGGCACGGAGTCGATCAGCACGCTCGGCGCGGCCGCGATGGACACGGCCACCAGCAGCATCCCGGCCGTCACCAGCCGCTCCCGGTACGGCTCCACCCGCGGCCGCGACTGCACCCACGACCCCAGCGCCCACGTCCCGCCACCGGCCGCGAGCGAGAACCCGGCGAGCGTCGGCGACAGCCCCCGCTGGGTCACCAGCATCAACGGCACGAAGGACTCGGCGGAGATGAACGCCCCCGAGGCGACCCCGCGCAGCAGCACGACCGACGGCAGCCCGCGCGCCGCCCGGTACGTCCCGCGCGGCAGCAGCCCGAGCACGGCCGGCACGAGCAGCGCGACACCGACGGCACCCGGCACGAGGGACAGCGGCCGCAGATCCTGGGCGGCGTACTGCAACAGCCCCGCGCCGAGGGAGATCCCGAGGGCAAGCCGAATACGCCGCCGGTCAAAGGAGGCGCCACCGCCGACCCCCTCGACCGCACCGCCGGCCCGACGCCGTATCTGCGGCAGAGCGAGCGCCAGCGGAAACACCACAAGCACCGGAATCCCGACGAACACCCACCGCCACCCCAGATGCTCGGTCACCGCCCCCGCTCCGAGCGGCCCGACGACCGACGGCACGACCCAGCTCGCCGCGAACGCCGCCATGATCGCCGGCCGCAACGGCTCCGGATAGGCCCGCCCGATCACGACGTACAGGGCGACGATGACCAGCCCGCCCCCCAGCCCCTGCACGGCCCGCCCGGCGATGAGCAACCACATGTCCGTCGCGGTCCCGGCGAGCAGCAGCCCCGCAGCGAAGGCCCCGATCCCCGTGGTGAGCGCCCCGAGCGGCCCCCGCCGGTCCGACCACTGCCCCGCGAGCACCATCCCGAACAGGCTGGTGGTGAAGTACCCGGAGAAGGCGAACGCGTACAACGCCACCCCGTCCAGCTCCCGCGCGGCGACGGTCATCGCCGTCCCCACCGCGGTGGCCTCGAACGCGAACACCAGCACAACGGAGACGATCCCGACACTGAGCGCTCGATAAGGCCGACTCAACACACCCCCCTCTTCTGGGAGGGACGGCAGGTCAGGGCTCTCCGCGACGCCGGTGTCGCGTGGTTCCAACGGGGTCATGCGGGCCAGCGTAAGCCCCACAACCCACTTTGACCCCTGTCCAAAGCAGGCCTCGGTCTGCGACCTTGGTCGTACGAACCGTCGTGGGCGGCACCCCAGTAAGAGACGAACATCTGTGGGTCGAACTCCCCGTCGGCGCGGGAGTGTACGAGCACCTCGGACTCCGTTTCGGAACATGAAGGGTGTGGAAGCGAGTTACGTGGGTTCGAATCCGGCCACGGCCTCTACCGCCTTGACCAGGCAAAACCGGGAAGCACCGGTGCATCGGTCAAGACCGGCCGCGGCTCCGCGACTACAGCTGAGCCGCCTCAGTCCAGGCAGAACTCGTTGCCCTCCGGGTCGGTCATGACGATGAAGCCGGAGCTCATCGGGGGAGCGGGCTCGTGGCGACGTACCCGCGTCGCTCCCAGCGCAACCAGCCGGTCGCACTCGGCCTCCAGCGCCGCCATCCGCTCCTCCCCCTGCAGTCCGGGAGCCGCGCGGACGTCGAGGTGGACGCGGTTCTTGGCGACCTTGTCCTCCGGCACCTGCTGGAAGAACAGCCGTGGACCGTGCCCCTCCGGGTCCTCGATGGCCGATCTCGTGTTGCGCTGCTCCTCCGGTACGCCGATCCGCGCGAGGAAGTCGTCCCACGCGGCCAGCGGGTCGGCGTCCGCGGGGAGATCGGCTCCGGGCGGACCCGGGTGGACGTAGCCCAGTACGTCGCGCCAGAAGGACGACAGCGCGCGCGGGTCGTGGGCGTCGAAGGTGACCTGGAGGTGGCGGCTCATCGGGGTGCTCCGTTCGTAGCGGCTTTCGTGTGCAGGCGGAGGTCGCGCAGCAGGCAGCCGGAGCACTGCTCGCGCAACGTCCGGTTCCAGTCGAGCTCGTCCGCGGCCATGGAGCCACCGTGACATCCCTGGCGGACAGGATCGGTCCGCTATTTCTGGGAGGGTGGGCGGCATGGACGCGGCAAGCGGTAACGAGCGGGGTACGACGGAGCGGGTGCTCACCCTGCTCGGGCTGCTGCAGCAGCGCCAGGTCTGGACCGGCCCCGAGCTCGCCGAGCGGCTCGGGGTCACGCCGCGCACGGTACGGCGTGATGTCGAGCGGCTGCGCACGCTCGGCTATCCGGTGCATGCCGGCCAGGGTGTCGGCGGCGGCTACCGACTCGGCCCGGGGCAGGACCTGCCGCCGCTGCTTCTCGACGACGAGGAGGCGATCGCCACCGCGGTCTCGCTGCTCGCCGGCGCGGGTGGCGCGGGTGGCGGCGCCGGCGACGCCGCGCTCCGGGCGCTGACCAAGCTCGACCAGGTGCTGCCCACCCGGCTTCGGCACGAGGTGCGGGCGCTCTCCGGCTCGGTGGAGTCCTTTGGCGGAGGCCGCACGCCGGTCGACCCCGAGGTGCTCATGACGCTGGCCAGAGCCTGTCGCGACGAGGTCGAGGCTGGCTTCGACTACCCGTCCGGACCGTCCGGGAGCGAGGTGCGACGTCGGCGGGTCGAGCCCTACCGCCTGGTCACCTCCGACCGGCGCTGGTACCTCCTCGCCTACGACCTCGATCGCGACGACTGGCGCAGCTTCCGCGTCGACCGGATGACCGACGTGTCCGCACGGACCTGGCGCTTCCGCCCGCGCGCGGCGCCCGACGCGGCGACGTACGTGCAGGAGGGTGTGGCGAGCCGGGTCTACCCGCACCAGGCACGCTTCCTCGTGCACGCGTCGGCTGACACGGTGCGCGCGCAGATCCCGGCGTCGGCAGCCCTCGTTCGACCGCGCGGGAGCGAGCTCTGCGAGGTACTCAGCGGCGCCGGCAGCCTCGACTACGTGCTCATGCACGTACTCCTGCTGGGGCACGACTTCGAGGTACTCGACCCTCCGGGGCTCGGAAGGCGCTGTCGCGCGCTGGCGCAGAGGCTGCTGTCGGCCGGTGCAACGGTCTCACCTGTGCCGGACATGGGTGACGGCCACGTGTGACTGGAGCAACCGCGGCGACGGCTCGAAGCCGTGCCGGGTGTACGCCGGGATCGCTAGGGGGGAGGAATGGACCGTTACGCGTTCCACGCCCAGGTCGCTCGCCGCAGCCAGAGTGGCCTCGATCAGACGGCCGCCCAGGCCCTCGTTCCTCGCCTCCGGGACCACGTAGACGCACTGGACGTCGGCGGACGCCCGGTTCAGTGCGTATGGCGTCGGGACTCGGGGCAGGAGCGCAAGCCAGGCCATGCCAATGATCTCCGTGTCGCGGAGCAGGACCATGCAGCGGTGAGAGGACTCATTGTCCTTCGCCCAGGTGACGAACTCGCTTATGAAGTCCGCGCATTCCGTGGCAGGCGGGGTGGCGTCCTGCTCCGTGATCCACTGCCGGCGGAGGGCTGCCACCGCCGCCAACTCGTCCTGCTTCGCCGGGCGGATGGTGATGTTGCCCATCGGGGCATTGTGCTGCCGCGCGATCACCTCCCGCCCGTGGATTTCAGAGCACCCCACCCGCCTCGTCCTGGAACAGCTCCGTCCAGTAGTGCCAGTCGCCCTTGCCCGTCCTGGTGCCGGTCACGTCGATCGTCGACAGGACCTGGAGCATCGTCATCGCCAGCTGGTCGTACGCGTCCGTCGTCAGCTCGCCCGTCAACTCCTCGTCGATCGCCTTCTCCCGGTGCAGCATCCAGAGGGTGAAGGCGAGGGTCGAGACGTCCGTGTTCAACGGGTACAGCTTCGCCTCGGGCTCGCTCCAGTTCAGGATCGCGCCCGTCTCGCCGTCCACCACCAGGCAGTTGTCCTCGATGAGTCCGCCCAGGCGTATCAAGTGATCGGGCCGGGAAGGGAGTTCGGTCGAACCGGCGGCGTCCGCGTAGTGCTCGGTCAGCGTCGGGAGCGGGACCTCCGTGTCCAGGGCGAAGAGGAAGCCGTCCTCCGGGAGACCCACCTCGCGCAGGAAGCGGCGGGTCGGTTCGTGGGTGAGTGTCGTGGGGAAGTCGACGTCCTCGTAGCGCACGACCTTGCCCCGGCCGAACTCCTGGTCCAGGAGCCGCAGTGGGAGGTCCAGGGCCAGGCCCGACACTCCGGCACGGCCGGCCACCAGGGACAGGGGGCGGATCAGGGCCGCCATCTTCCAGAACGGCGGCAGCTCGCCGTCCGTTCCCTCCTCGAAGATCGCCAGCAGTTGCCCGGAGGCCTCCGCCACCGCCTTCGAGCCGTACCGGCCTACGTACGAGGCGAACTGGCCTCGCAACGCCGCCAGTTCGTCCGTCGCCGCCGCGAAACGTACGAGAGTGGCCAGCGAGGGCGCCAGCGGGCGGCGGTCCATCAGGTCCGGGCGGTCGTGCAGGAAGTACGTCGTCGAGATCTCCCCCGTCTCGCCGTCGAGCAGAACCGACTCCGTCTCCATGCCTCCGGGGCCGAGCAGCCCGCCTATCACCAACTGGTCCCGCAGCTCCCCCGCCAGCCGGTCCTCGGGGTCGCCCGTCGTGTCCGCCACCGTCCGCAGGCCGTCCTCGCTCAGCGCCGCGAAGGTCAACACGCCGCTGTCGCCCGGCAGTCCGGGCCCCGTCAGCCACCGCCGCGTCGACGCGTGTGTGACGTACGGATCCAGGTCCGCCTCGGTCAGAGTGATCGCCGTACCTCCGGCATAGGTCGTGCTCATGGGCTCCCCCAGCTCCCCCGCATGTGCTTGCTCACAATCCCCGGTCCCAGTCCCCAAATCCCGGTCCCAGTCCCAGTCCCCAGACCAGACCTCAGCCCCCAGACGTCAGTCCCCAGACCTCAGTCCCCGGACCCAGGCCTCAGTTCCCGGGCAGGAAACGGCCCGCCGGCCTGCTGGCCAACCACCAGGTTCGGCAGCCATTCCCACTGTCCAGAACACTACGCGCCACCACTGACAACGCCCCGGACCAGCACCAACGCCCGCCCCTGAAGACGCTCAGACCACCCGCGCGCGTTCCCGCCCCGCCAGAATCGCCTCCACGGTCTCCCCCACCGTCAGCTCCGACGAGTCCACCCACAGCCCGATCCGCGGCGTCCGTGCCCGCAGCGCCCCGTCCAGCGCCTCGACCGTCCAGGCCCCGTACCCCGTCTTCGCCCGCCCCGCCTCCCGCGCCACCACGACCTCGGGGCCCGGCGCCAGGACGACCACACAAAGCGGGCGGGTGCGCACCAGGCCCACGTACGCTGCCAGGTCCTCGCCCAGCACCACGTCCTGCACCACCGCCGTGAAACCGGCCTCCGCGTATGCGTCCGCCGTCGCCGCCGACAGCCGGTACCGCAGCCGGAGCTGGGCCTCACCCTCGCCGCCGGCGTCCGCACCGGGCTCGTACTCCTCGCGACCCGAGACGATCATCCGCCGGAAGACATCACCGCGTACATGCGCCGCCCTCGGCAGCCGCTCCGCCAGCGCCTGCGCGACCGTCGACTTGCCCGCCGCCATGACACCGGTGATCAGCACGACCCCACGCATCACGTCAGATACACGCCACCCAGCACCACAACAACCGCCGCGAGCGGGAACACCGCGATCCACACCGCCGACTTGCCCACAGTGGGCGGCGGTTCACATCGCGGCTCCTCGGTCACTGTGCCGTCACCACCGCCGCCTGCGGGCGGATCGGGAGGCGGTTCACGGGGCGGCCCGTCGCCGCCCGCACCGCCGACGCGATCGCCGCCGGGGAGGTGACCACCGGTACCGCGCTCGCCGCCTTCGCACCGAAGGGGGCGACGACGTCGCGCTCCTCGACCAGTTTCACGATCCGGATGTCGGGGGCGTCCAGGGCCGTCGGCAGGGAGTAGCCGGTGAGGTCGGGGTGGCGGATCAGGCCGCGTGCCGTGCGGAGGTTCTCGGTGAGCGCGATGCCCACGCCCTGGGTGACGCCCGCTTCGATGCGCGCCGACAGCTGAGCGGGGTTGAGGACCCGGCCCACGTCCTGGGCGAGCGCCAGTTCCACCACCCGTACCGAGCCCAGTTCGATGTCCACGTCCACCACCGCGCGGATCGCGCAGAAGGCCATGCCCACGAAGGCGTCGCCCTGGCCGGACTCGTTCAGCGGCTCGGTGGGGTGCGGGCGGCACTGGGCCGTGGCCCACAGTTCCTTGCCGTCCATCGCCTCGGTGACGGTGGTCGACAGGACGCCGTCGTACGACGTGATCTTGCCGTCGGTGATCTGCAGCAGTTCGGTCGACATGCCGAACTTGTGCGCCAACGGCTGGAGCAGCTGCGTGCGGACCATCTTCGCCGCGCGCTCCACCGCGCCGCCCGACACCCAGGTGTGACGGCCGCGACAGCCCGCGCCGGCCGTCGGCTGGTCGGTGTCGACCGGGGCGACGTGCACCTCGTCGATGCCCAGCGTCTCCTGGACGATCTGCCGGGCCAGCGTCGTGAAGCCCTGGCCCGTCTCGACGGCCGCGCACAGCACCGTCGCCACGCCGTCCTGGACCTTCACCGTCGCCGTGGAGACCTCGTCCGCGCCCTCGGCGCCGAGCATGTGCACCATGCCCAGGCCGTAGCCCACGCCCCGGCGCACCGCGCCCGGTTCGCCCGCGCCCTCGGGGCCGCCGGGCAGCAGCCACTCGTCCTCGGGCGTGTCCTTCGGCAGCGGCGGCAGCGGGAAGTCCCTCACCGCTTGCAGGAGTTCGGCCACGGGGGCCGGGCAGGTCACCGTCTGGCCCGTGGGCAGCACGTCGCCCGTCGCCATGACGTTGCGCAGGCGCAGCTCCGCCGGGTCGATGCCGAGTTTCTTCGCGAGCTTGTCCATCTGCGCTTCGTAGGCCGCGCAGACCTGCATCGCGCCCTCGCCGCGCACATGGCCGGACGGGGGGTTGTTGGTGCGGACCGCCCAGCCTTCGATGAAGGCGTTCGGGACGACGTACGGGCCGCAGGCGAAGGCCACCGCGGCGGCCAGGGCGTCGGAGGACGTGTCGGCGTACGCGCCCGCGTCGAGCAGGATCTGTGCCTCGACCTTCACCAGCTTGCCCTCGGCGTCCGCGTGGTGGCGGTAGCGCAGCAGGGTGGGGTGCCGGTGGGTGTGGCCGAGGAACGACTCCTCGCGCGTGGCCGTCAGCTTCACCGGGCAGCCGGTCTGCAGCGCCAGCAGGCCGAGCGGGACCTGGAAGCCCTGGTCCTCGCGGTCGGCGGTGGCGCCGGGGACGCCGGTCACCACGATCTTCACCTGCTCGGGTGGCAGGCCGTAGCAGGCGGCGGCCGTGTCACGGTCGGCGTGCGGGTCGGTCGACGCCAGGTAGAGCTCCACGCCGCCGTCGGGGCGCGGTACCGCGAGGCCCGCCTCGGCGCCGATAGGGGCCGGGTCCTGGCGGCCGATGCGGTACTGGCCCTCGACGACGATCTCGCCGGCCGCCCCCGGGTCGCCGTGGCTGAGCGGGATGTGCCGGATCAGGTTGCCGTCGGGGTGCAGCGGCTCGGCCTCGAAGGCCTGCTCGGGGTCGGTCACCGGGTCGAGTACTTCGTACTCGACGATGACGGCGGCCGCGGCCATGCGCGCGGTGTCGGGGTGGTCGGCTGCGACGGCGGCGATGGGCTCGCCGTGGTGGCGTACGACCTCGGAGGCGAACACCGGGCGGTCGGGCTTGCCGCGGCCGCAGCGCGGGCTGCCGGGGACGTCCTCGTGCGTGACGACGGCCCGTACGCCGGGCATCTCGCGCGCGTGGGAGGTGTCGATGGACACGATGCGCGCGTGCGCGTGCGGGGAGCGCAGTACGGCCGCCCACAGCAGGCCCTCGGCCCACAGGTCGGCCGCGTACGGGAAGGTGCCCTCGGTCTTGGCGCGGGCGTCGGCGGCCGGCAGGGCGACGCCGAGGCCGTGCGGGATCGGCTCGGGGGCGGGTGCTGCCTCCGCGGCTGTGGTCGCGGTGGCGGCTTCGTTGCTCACGCCTGGCCTCCGTCCTGTCCGTACACCTGGTCATGCGAACGCGGCGGATCCATGGCTCCGGGTGCCTCGAACGCCGACGGGTTGACGCCGCCGGCCCCGGGGCCCGCCTGGTGAGGGATACGCGCCTCGTCGCCGTCCTGTTCGGCCTCGTCGCCCGCGGCGTGTGCCTCGCGTTCGGCGACGACCTCCTGGACGGCCGCCACGACGCCCCGGTAGCCGGAGCAGCGGCACAGGTTGCCGCACAGCGCCTGGCGGGTCTCCAGTTCGGTCGGCGCCGGGTTGCCCTCCAGCAGGTCGTGCACGGTCATCGCCATGCCGGGCACGCAGAAGCCGCACTGCACGGCGCCGCACCGAGCCAGCGCGCGCTGCACGTCCGACGGCTGTCCGTCGACGGCCAGGCCCTCGACCGTACGGACCTCGCTGCCGGCGGCGGTCACGGCCGGTACCAGGCAGGAGGCGACCAGGCGCCCGTCGACCTGGACGTTGCAGGCCCCGCACTCGCCCTGCGAGCAGCCGTCCTTGGCGCCCGCGAGGCCGAGGCGCTCGCGCAGCACGTAGAGCAGCGACTCGCCGATCCACGCGTCGGTGACGGGGCGGTCCACGCCGTTGACGCGCAGGACGTAGGAGGCGAGGGGGTGTTCCTCGCCCGGGTACGCGGCGGGCTGCTCCTCGGTGGCCTCCGGTCCGGGGTCCGGGGCGGATTCCGGTTCCGCTTCGGCGTCCGCTTCCGGGGCGTCCGGGGCGGGCTCCGTGGGAGGCTCGGCAGGGGTCTCAGCGGCCTCTGCGGGGGCCGGGGCATCCAGGGCGTCCTCGGGTGCCCCATCGGTCGCGGGAGCGGGCTGTACGGCCTCCGGGGCGGGGCCGGCGGAGGGCTCTGGCGGCGACTCCGCGTACGGCTCCGCGACGGCCTCCGCACGCGGCGCGGGCACGTGCGCGTGTGCCTGCGCCTCCTGACCGGGCGTCACGTGCGCGTGCCCGTCCGGGCCGGACCTGTCCTGCGCGGGCGCCTGCTCGCCGCCGTGCGTGCCGCCCTGCTCGGGCGCGTGCAACGCCTCCGCCTGCTGTCCCCAGGGCTGTCCTGGCGCCTGTGTCGCCCAGGGCGCGGGCGCGCCGCCGGGCAGCGTGGCCGGGGGTGTGCCGCCGCCCCACTGCTCGACGAGCGAGGATGTGGTGAACTCGCCCGATTCGTCCGGAAGATCACCTCCGGCGACGGGAATCGACCACTCGCCGGTCACGTCGTGCCCGGGTGCGGGAGCGGGCTCCTGGGGGGCCGAGGTCTCCGAGAAGTTCCACTGCTGGGTGGCGCCGGGTTGGTACGTGAACCGGTCGTTGCCGGCGCCCTGGGGCACGGCGTTCGGGTCCGGCCACTGCGTGCCCTCGGCGGGCGCGGCCCAGGTGCCGGCGGCCGCCGGGTCTGTGCCCTCGGGAGCGGCCGCCAGCTGCGGCGGCACATAGCCGTGGCCCCGCGCGGCGAGCGGGGTGTCCGAGGAGGCCAGGAGGGCGTCGACGCCCCCTTCGGGGAGTTTCACGAAGGCGGTGGCGCCGTCGTCGTAGTCACCATGGGGCAGCGGGTCCCAGCGGCCCGCGCCCTGGGGCGCTCCCTCTCCGTGCTGGTCGTCGGTCACGACAGCGCCCTCCCCAGTGCTCGTCGGGCCAGTGCGGCGACGGTGCGCCGCAGGTGCAGTACGGCGGGCGGATGCTGCGCTACGGAGCCGTCCTCGGCCGGGCCCGGGTCGGGGATGCAGGCCACGGCGACGTACTCGCCGAAGGCGTTCAGCGCCTCGGGGACGATCGCGCGGTTGTTGTCCCAGTCGATCAGCCGGGCGACCCACTGCTCGGCATCCAGGGGCCTCAGCGGCAGGGGCGCTATGGCACCGACGGCGCACCTGACTCCGCGCCGGGCGGGGTCGAGGACGAGCGCGACGGACGCCATGGAGCGGCCGGGGCCGGTGCGGCCGGTCGCCTTGAGGAAGACCTGCGGGGCGTGCAGCAGCGGCACGCGCACGAAGCCGATGAGTTCACCGGCCCGCAGCATCTCCATGCCGGCCAGCAGATGCGACACCGGGATCTCCCGGCGGGCTCCGCCCGGGCCCGCGATGATCAGCGTCGCCTCCAGGGCGGCCAGCACGGGCAGCGCGTCCCCCGTAGGGGCGGCCGATGCGATGTTGCCGCCGAGCGTGCCCGCGTTGCGGATCTGCGGCGGGCCCGCGGCGCGCGCCGACGCGGCGAGCGCCGGAATCAGGGCCGCGAAGTCGGGGCGGCCCATCCGCGCGTGAGTGAGGCCCGCGCCCAGCAGGGCGTGGCCGTCCTGGTACTGCCAGCCGCGGATCTCGCTGATCCGGCCGAGGCCGACCAGCGCGGCGGGCCTGAGCTGTCCCGAGTTGACGGCGGCCATGAGGTCGGTGCCGCCCGCGACGGGCACGGCGGCCGGCGTGGCCGCGAGGGCCGCCACGGCCTCGTCCAGCGTCGTGGGCAGCGTGACGGCCTGCGCCGCCTGCGGTGCGTGCGTGGTCAAACCGGCTACCCCTTCCCGCTGCCCCACCTGGTCCCACCTGTTGCTGCCGTACGGTACGTGCTGACAGGGCGGACGTGGCAACTCTGGCACATCTTCGCAGGGCACGAACGCGGGGGTCCGCTAGGAGGCATTCACCCACCTCGCTGGCGATATTATCCGTTTTCGCACGGCATCACCGGTGCGCGCAAATTGCCACTCTTCGGTGAACCTGCCGGGGTTTTTCCATTACTTGTTCGGGGGCGGTCCCTCGATCGGGCGGCCGAGCACACCGGGGCGCCGCTGCCACGGCAGCGGTCCCGCGGGCGGCCGGTAACCGACCCCGAGCGCGTCAAGTCGCCGGTAGTGGACGGCCATCCGCCGCTCGAAGTCCGCGAAGTCCCGTTCCGCCGGGGCGGGCAGGCGACTCCAGGCCACCTCGGCGAACGCGGCAAGCCTCGGGAAGGCCTGGTAGTCCACGCGCGCGTGGTCCTCCATCACCTCGGTCCACACATTGGCCTGCGTGCCGAGCACGTGCCCTGCCTCGTCCGGCGTCAACTCCGGTGGAACGGGCTCGAACCGGAACACGTCCTCCAGGGTGCGGACGTGGCCGATGGGGACCGGCTCGTCCGCACCCGCGTCCTGCCGGTGGTCCAGGTACACCTGCTGCTCGGGACACATGACGACGTCGTGCCCGGCCCGCGCGGCGGCGATCCCGCCCTGGTAGCCGCGCCACGACGACACGGCCGCCCCGGCCGCGAGCCCGCCCTCCAGGATCTCGTCCCAGCCGATGAGCCTGCGCCCGCGCGCGGTGAGCCACCGGTCGAAGTGGCCGATGAACCACGACTGCAACCCGTCCTCGTCCGCGAGCCCGAGTTCCCTGATCCGCGCCTGCGCGGCCGGCGACTGCCGCCACTGGTCCTTGAGGCATTCGTCACCACCGACGTGAACGAAGTCCGAGGGGAACAGATCGAGCACTTCCTCGAAGACGTCCTCGTAGAAGCGCAGGGTGTTGTCAGTGGGGGCGAGTACGTTCGGAGAGATGCCCCAGGTGTCCCAGACGGAGAGGGAGGTCGTGTCGATGACATCGGTGTTGCCGAGTTCCGGGTACGCGGCGATCGCGGCCTGCGAGTGTCCCGGTACGTCGATTTCCGGGACGACGGTGATATGCCGCGCGGCGGCGTAGGCGACGATCTCCCGGATGTCGTCCTGGGTGTAGTGGCCACCGTGTGGCTTCTCCTCCCAGAGCGGGGAGGCCCGGTGGCCGAATTTCGTACGTGATCGCCAGGAGCCCACCTCGGCCAGCCGGGGGTACTTCTTGATCTCGATCCGCCAGCCCTGGTCGTCCGTCAAGTGGAAGTGGAAGACGTTGAGTTTGTGGGCGGCCATCAGGTCCAGGTACCGCAGGACGCCGTCCTTGGGCATGAAGTGCCGGGCCACGTCGAGCATGAGGCCGCGCCAGCGGAAGCGGGGGGCGTCCTCGATCGTGAGGTGCGGCACGGCCCAGGTGCGGTCGCGACTGAGCGGGGCCCTGCGGTACGCATCGGGGCCGAGGAGTTGCCGCAGTGTCTGGGCGCCCCAGAAGACACCGGCCGCGCTGCCGCCCTCGATGAGGACGCTGGTCCGGTCGCTGACGAGGCGGTACTCCTCGGGGCCGAGTTCGGGCACGAGCTGGAGCCCGATGCCGCCGCCTTCGATGTCGTCGAGTTCCCTCCCCTCGCGCAGCGGCAGGCCGGTGGCCTCCCGGAGGACGGTGCGCAGCCAGTGACCGACGCCCTGCGTCGCGGTGCCGGCGTAGAGCTGGGAGCGCGCCGTCAGCCGCACCTCGCCGGAACCGGCGACGACGCTGCGGGGCGCGGGAATCAGTTCCGTCGGAGAAGTCACATCAGTCCTTTACCGCGCCGCCCAGTCCGGAGACCAGCCGCCGCTGCACGAATCGAGGTGTCGCTGATGATGAACGAATTGGCGAACAGGAAGTCGTTCCAGGCCGAGATGAAGGAAAAAACACTCGTGGCCACCAACCGTTCCCAGAAACTGAGCGGGGGTGAGTCCTGTTGCCAGAACTCATGCTCAGCCGAACACCCCGAACGGTGTTGGGTGTTCTGGTCCACCGCGTTCTCGCCGTCCCGGGGCCACCGATTCGGCCTGGACATGAACATGTCCACAAGAGGTCTCAACCACTTCGTGACACACGAAAGCCCTCGGGGCGCACATCGCAGTGCACCCCGAGGGCCTTCGCTCAGCTCAGTCGGGAAGGGCTACTTCTTGTCGCCGCCCTTGCCGCTCTTGTCCTTGTCGCCGCCGGCGCCCATCGACTCGTAGATCTCCTTGCACATGGGACACACCGGGTACTTCTTCGGGTCGCGGCCGGGCACCCAGACCTTGCCGCAGAGCGCCACGACGGGGGTACCGTCGAGGGCGCTCGCCATGATCTTGTCCTTCTGGACGTAGTGGGCGAAGCGCTCGTGGTCACCGTCGCCGTGGGACACCTGCGGCGTCGGCTCTACGAGGGTCCCCGTTCCAGTCCCGCGCTGCGGCTGGGTCTCAGGCTCAAGAGTGCTCATAGGAGCCAGGGTACTGAAGCTCACAGCCATCAGTTGAGCGAAGGGTCGTCCGGGTACGTGGCCACCATCGCGAGTTCGCTGCGCTGGCGGCGCAGCACCTCGCGCCAGAGTCTCTCCGGGGACGGGGAGGAGACGTCGCCGGGTTCGGACTCGACGACGTACCATGCGCCCTCGACCAGCTCGTCCTCCAGCTGGCCGGGGCCCCAGCCGGCGTATCCGGCGAAGATGCGCAGGGATCCGAGGGCGGAGGCCAGGAGTTCCGGCGGCGCCTCCAGGTCGACCAGACCGATCGCGCCGTGCACCCGGCGCCAGCCCAGCGGGGCGCTCGTGCCGGTCGCGTCGCCGGGGATGACGGCGACGCCGAGGGCCGAGTCGAGGGAGACCGGGCCGCCCTGGAAGACGACGCCGGGTTCGCCGGCCAGGTCCGCCCAGCCCTCCAGGATGTCGCCCACGTCCACGGGGGTCGGACGGTTGAGGACGACACCGAGGGAGCCCTCCTCGTCGTGGTCGAGAAGGAGCACCACCGCACGGTCGAAGTTCGGGTCCGCCAGGGCGGGCGTAGCCACGAGCAACCGCCCTGTGAGCGAGGACACCTCGGTCATGCCAGACATGATCCCGCATCTTCCCTCCGCGTGGAGAGGCAATCCCCACACGGGCTCTTCAGGGGAGTGCACGCAGCTCAGGGCGACCCGGCGCACCCCCGGGGCGCACAACCGCCACGGTGACCCCATGTGCCCGACGGGGAACGCTTCGTGTTGTGACAGAGCCATGACGTTCCTGGGCCGTCTTCGGGCTTACAGAAGGGGGGGCGGCGGCGATTACCCTGTCTCCTCGGCCCCTGCCCAACTCATCGGAACGCGAGATACATGACCGTCAACGGCACTGATGACGTACTGCTTGTCCACGGCGGAACCCCGCTGGAGGGCGAGATCCGTGTCCGCGGTGCGAAGAACCTCGTACCGAAGGCCATGGTCGCCGCGCTGCTGGGCAGTGCGCCAAGTCGGCTGCGCAACGTGCCGGACATCCGTGACGTGCGCGTCGTACGCGGGCTGCTGCAGCTGCACGGGGTGACGGTCCGTCCGGGCGAGGAGCCGGGCGAGCTGGTGATGGACCCCTCGCACGTGGAGAGCGCGAACGTCGCCGACATCGATGCCCACGCCGGTTCGAGCCGCATCCCGATCCTGTTCTGCGGCCCGCTGTTGCACCGTCTGGGCCACGCGTTCATTCCGGGTCTCGGCGGCTGCGACATCGGCGGCCGGCCCATCGACTTCCACTTCGAGGTGCTGCGGCAGTTCGGCGCGAAGATCGAGAAGCGGGCGGACGGCCAGTATCTGGAGGCTCCGCAGCGGCTGCGCGGCACCAAGATCAAGCTGCCGTACCCGTCCGTCGGCGCGACCGAGCAGGTGCTGCTGACGGCCGTGCTCGCCGAAGGCGTCACCGAGCTCTCGAACGCGGCCGTGGAGCCGGAGATCGAGGACCTCATCTGCGTCCTGCAGAAGATGGGCGCCATCATCGCGATGGACACCGACCGGACCATCCGCATCACCGGTGTGGACAGCCTCGGCGGCTACAACCACCGCGCCCTCCCGGACCGCCTGGAGGCCGCCTCCTGGGCGTCCGCGGCGCTGGCGACCGAGGGCAACATCCTGGTCCGCGGCGCCCAGCAGCGCTCGATGATGACGTTCCTGAACACCTACCGGAAGGTGGGCGGTGCCTTCGAGATCGACGACGAGGGCATCCGCTTCTGGCACCCCGGCGGCCAGTTGAAGTCCATCGCGCTGGAGACGGACGTCCACCCCGGCTTCCAGACCGACTGGCAGCAGCCGCTGGTGGTGGCCCTGACGCAGGCCACGGGCCTGTCCATCATCCACGAGACGGTCTACGAGTCCCGGCTGGGCTTCACGTCCGCGCTCAACCAGATGGGCGCCCACATCCAGCTCTACCGCGAGTGCCTGGGCGGTTCGAACTGCCGCTTCGGCCAGCGCAACTTCCTGCACTCCGCGGTCGTCTCGGGCCCGACCAAGCTCCAGGGCGCCGACCTGGTCATCCCCGACCTCCGCGGCGGCTTCTCGTACCTGATCGCGGCCCTGGCGGCCCAGGGCACGTCCCGCGTCCACGGCATCGACCTCATCAACCGGGGCTACGAGAACTTCATGGAGAAGCTTGTGGAACTGGGCGCGAAGGTGGAGCTGCCCGGCAAGGCGCTCGGATAGTCCACTGCCTGAGTACGCCAATGGGGCGGCCCCCGGTGAGGGGGGCCGCCCCATTGGCGTTGCTGAGCCTCGTACGCGGTGTCGTCGCGTACGCGAAGGCTTACTTGCCCTTGGCCGCTTCCTTGAGCTTGCTGCCCGCGGAGACCTTCACGCTGTAGCCGGCCGGGATCTGGATCGGGTCGCCGGTCTGGGGGTTGCGCGCGGTGCGAGCGGCACGGTGCGTGCGCTCGAAGGTCAGGAAGCCGGGGATGGTGACCTTCTCGTCGCCCTTGGCGACGATCTCGCCGACGGTCTCGGCGAACGCGGCCAGCACGGCGTCGGCGTCCTTGCGGGTCACCTCGGCGCGGTCGGCCAGCGCGGCCACCAGCTCACTGCGGTTCATGTTGTTACTCCCGTGTTCTTCTTGCCGTTGAGGCGTGCGATCGAAGCCGATGCTGCCAGGGTCCTCGGTGAGTCCCCGGACCCGGGTCCGTCGTCAGACCCTCGCGCCCAGGGACGCATCCTGCCCCTACCTGCGGCGGGAAAGCCAATCCGGCACCCCCAGGAGGCGTGAGAACACCCTTGGGAGTCACACGAGGAGCGCCACGGCCGAGGCATGGTGACGCTCCGTCGAGGGCTTGAGCCTGGCCGACACCATAAACGGCGGCCGGAGGCGCTTGGTTCCACGACGCGCCGGAGTTCCGGCCCGGCGTGGCGATCCTCACAGCCCCACAGCCGCCGCACAGCCGCTCGATGTCCTGGTCACTCCGCGGACGCGGCTTTCGCGGCCTCGCGCACCGCGCCGGCCACGGCGCCCGCGACCTTGTCGTTGAAGACGCTCGGGATGATGTAGTTCGCGTTCAGCTCGTCCTCGGTCACCACGTCCGCCAGCGCCTTCGCGGCGGCCAGCATCATGTCGGTGTTGACCGTGCGGGACTGGGCGTCCAGGAGGCCGCGGAAGACACCGGGGAAGACCAGGACGTTGTTGATCTGGTTCGGGAAGTCGGAACGCCCGGTGGCCACGACCGCCGCCGTCTGACGGGCGATCGCCGGGTCCACCTCGGGGTCCGGGTTCGCGAGCGCGAACACGATCGCGTCGTCGGCCATGGCGGCCACGTCGTCGCCGTCCAGGACGTTCGGGGCGGAGACGCCGATGAAGACGTCCGCGCCACGCACGGCCTCCTTCAACGTGCCCGTGAGGCCCTCGGGGTTGGTGTTGTCGGCGATCCAGCGCAGCGGCGAGTCGGCGGCGGCGTCGACCAGGTCCTCGCGGCCGGCGTGCACCACGCCGTGGATGTCGGCGACGACGGCGTTCTTCACGCCGGCGGCGAGCAGGAGCTTGAGGATGGCCGTACCGGCGGCGCCGGCACCGGACATGACGACGCGGATGTTCTCGATCGCCTTGCCGGCCACGCGCAGCGCGTTCGTGAGGGCGGCGAGGACGACGATCGCGGTGCCGTGCTGGTCGTCGTGGAAGACCGGGATGTCGAGGGCCTCGCGCAGCCGCGCCTCGATCTCGAAGCAGCGGGGGGCGGAGATGTCCTCGAGGTTGATGCCGGCGAACCCGGGGGCGATGGCCTTGACGATCTCGACGATCGCGTCGGTGTCCTGGGTGTCGAGGCAGAGCGGCCAGGCGTCGATGCCGGCGAACCGCTTGAAGAGGGCCGCCTTGCCCTCCATGACCGGCAGCGCGGCCTTGGGACCGATGTTGCCCAGGCCCAGCACGGCGGAGCCGTCCGTCACGACCGCAACGGAGTTGCGCTTGATGGTGAGGCGGCGGGCGTCCTCGGGGTTCTCGGCGATCGCCATACACACCCGGGCCACACCCGGCGTGTAGATCATCGAGAGGTCGTCACGGTTGCGGATGGGGTGCTTGGACTGCATCTCGATCTTGCCGCCGAGGTGCATGAGGAAGGTACGGTCCGAGACCTTGCCCAGCGTGACGCCCTCGATGCCGCCCAGCTGCTCGACGATCTCGTCGGCGTGCGCGGTGGAGGTGGCCGCGATGGTGACGTCGATCCGGAGCTTCTCGTGCCCGGAGGCGGTGACGTCGAGGCCGGTGACCGAGCCTCCGTGTGACTCGACGGCCCCGGTGAGCTGGGAGACCGCGGTTCCGCTCGCGGGCACCTCCAGCCGGACCGTCATCGAGTAGGAGACGCTGGGCGCCGTTGCCATGGCCGACTTCCTCTGCTTTCACCGTGTCGCTGGATTATGCCGTCCGATGGTCGCACCTACTCCCGGGTAGGCGTTAGCCACCCCGGATTGCGAACGTTTTGTTCACAGCGAAAGAGGCCCACGTCACATGTGGTGACGTGGGCCTCTCGCACGGTCAGTGGCACCGACCCGCCATGCTCGCCTCGCGGCAAGTGGTCGCTCGTAGCGACGAAGGTTGGGCCCGGGGGCTTGGATCGAGCCGGTGCCACACCCAGGCTAACAAACAGATCCCGTTAGCCCATTCCCGTCCCGCGAGTTGGCCGCGGTTCAGTCTCTGAGCAGGTCCGGCACGCCCTGCGCGTCAGGCTCGTCGCGGTCGGCCGAGACGACCGTCAGCTGCTGGGTGGCCCGGGTCAGGGCGACGTACAGCACCCGCAGGCCGGCCGGGCTCTCGTCGGCGATCTCCGCGGGCGAGACGACGACCGTCGCGTCGTACTCCAGGCCCTTCGCCTCCAGGCTGCCCAGCGCCACCACGCGGTCGCCGAGCCCGGTGAGCCAGCGGGCGGCCTCCTCGCGGCGCTGCATGGCGACGACGACGCCGACCGTGCCGTCGACGCGGTCCAGCAGCCGGCCGGCCTCCTCGCGGACGGTCTTCGCGAGCGAGTCCGGTACGGCAGTGCCGCGTCCATGGTTCGTTGCCACAAAACGCGGCTCGACGCCCGTGGACCGTACGGCCGACGGTGAGGTCGAGCCGGGCATGGCGAGCGCCAGTACCTTGGCGGCCAGCTCGGCGATCTCGGCCGGGTTGCGGTAGTTCACGGTGAGCTGGAAGCGGCGGCGCGGGCGGCTGCCGAGGGCCTCGTCGCGGGCCTCGGCCGCCTCGTCGACGTCGGACCAGGAGGACTGGGCCGGGTCGCCGACGACCGTCCAGGTGGCGTGCCGGCCGCGGCGGCCGACCATGCGCCACTGCATGGGCGTGAGGTCCTGGGCCTCGTCGACGATGACGTGGGCGTACTCGGTGCGCTCCTGGGCGAGCCGCTCGGCCCGCTCGCGCTGCGACTCCTCACGGACCGGCATCAGCTCCTCCAGGCCGGTGAGCTGGTCGAGCGGGTCCAGGTCGCGCCGCTTGCGGGGGCGGGCCGGGGTGCCGAGGACCGACTGGAGCTCGTCGAGCATGGCGATGTCGTGCACGGACCAGCCGTCGCGCCGGAGCGAGCGGGCGACCTTGCGGACCTCGCCGGGGTTCAGGATGCGGCGGGCCCAGCGGCCGAGGCGCCGTTCGTCCGCCATGGCCGTGAGGACGGACTTCGGGGTCAGCTCCGGCCACCAGGCGCCCAGGAAGTCGATGAAGCTGTCCTCGCTCGTCACGTCCTCGTCGAAGGAGGAGCGCAGTTCGGCGGCCAGCTCCGGGTCGGTGTGCCGGTCGGCGCCGCCCGACCGGTCCCACAGGGCGTCTAGGAGGAGCTTGCGGGCGCGGGGGCGGAGCAGGTTCACCGGGGCGGTGCCACCCAGCGCGTTGTGCCGGATGCGGTTCAGATCGTCGGCCTCCAGCTCCAGGCGGCGGCCGAAGGCGACGACCCGAAGACGGGTCGGTGAATCGTTCAGCTCCAGGGCTCCGCGGGCGGCCTTCCGCAGCACCTTGAGCATGCGGTACGAGCCCTTGGCGCGGGCCACCGACGGGGAGTCGTAGAGCGTGGCCTCCATCCCGTCGACGAGGGAGCCGATGGCCCGGATGGCGACCTGGCCCTCCTCGCCGAGGGAGGGCAGCACGCCCTCGGTGTACGCCACCAGCAGCGGGGTCGGGGAGACGATGAGGATGCCGCCCGCGTACCGGCGCCGGTCCTGGTAGAGGAGGTAGGCGGCGCGGTGCAGGGCGACGGCGGTCTTGCCGGTGCCGGGGCCGCCCTCGACGTACGTCACGGAGGCGGCGGGGGCGCGGATGACCAGGTCCTGCTCGGCCTGGATGGACGCCACGATGTCCCGCATGGTGTGGCTGCGGGCCTGGCCGAGGGCGGCCATGAGGGCGCCGTCGCCGATGACGGGCAGTTCGTGGCCGTCGAGGACGGCCTTCAGCTCGGGGCGCATCAGGTCGTCCTCGACGCCGAGGACCCGGCGGCCCTTGGAGCGGATGACGCGGCGGCGCACGACCCGGCCGGGGTCGACCGGGGTGGACCGGTAGAACGGCGCGGCGGCCGGCGCCCGCCAGTCGATGACCAGCGGGGCGTAGTCGGAGTCCAGGACGCCGATGCGGCCGATGTGCAGGGTCTCGGCGATGTCGGCGGTGCTGTCGTCGCGTACCGCGCCGTCGGCGGGTTCCACGGCGGTGTAGGCGCCGTCTGGGCCCTTCTTGCCGTCCTTGCCGAGGAGCAGGTCGATCCGGCCGAAGAGGAAGTCCTCGAACTCGTTGTTGAGCCGGTTGAGGTGGATGCCGGCCCGGAACACCTGCGCGTCCCGCTCGGCCAGGGCACCGGGCGTGCCGACCTGGCCGCGCTTGGCCGCGTCGTTCATCAGGAACTCGGCCTCGTGGATCTTCTCCTCAAGACGCCGGTACACCCGGTCCAGGTGTTCCTGTTCGACGCTGATCTCCCGGTCACGAACCGAATCGTGAACCGAGCCGACCGCAGATTGATGAGCCTGAGCGGCCACCGGGCCCCCTTCTGACGTGCTGGGCAGCCGTCAACCGTACGCGAAGGGGACCCGGTAAAGCTACGGAAGCGATGTATGCGCGCTCAGCGATTCACGCATCGATCTCGACGAGCCGCTTCCCGTCGAAGGTCACGACCTCCGCGTGATCGATCTCGTCCGGTGACATGGCCGCGCCGCCGGTGATGTAGAGCGGGTTCTTGGCCTTCTCGGTCTTGGCGTCCGGGAGGCCGTAGCCCCAGTTCGGGACGGACCAGGACGCGACCGTCTCCCGCTCGCCGTTCTTGCCGACGAGGATCAGGGCGCACTTGAGCGGGCCTTTGACGTTCTTCAGTTCGAGGACCGCCTGGGTGCCCCAGTCCTTCTCCTCCATGGCCACGGTCGCACTCACGTCCGTGGACGGGTCGGTCGCCGAGAGCTTGTCGCCCATGCCGTCGAAGAGGGTCTTGGCCGGGCTCGCCGAGAGGGTCGTGTTGCCGCCGCTGCTCGATTCGCCGCCGCCGGTCGCACCCACGGCGACCAGCGGGCCGCCGATGATCAGCGCGGCCGCGGCCGCCACCAGGTAGAAGCCGCGCCGGCGCTTCTGGGCGCGGCGCTCGGAGACCTCGTCGACGAGCTTGTTGACCAGCCGAGGGCTGGGCTTCGAGGAGAGCGACTCGCCGATGGCGGGTGTACCGGAGCCCGGCAGGTCCGCGAGGGCGGCCAGCATCGGCTCCATGCCGGCGAGTTCGTCGAGCTGCTGGGCGCACCACTCGCAGGTCGCGAGATGCATTTCGAAAGCGGTTGCCTCGGAGTCGTCGAGGATGCCGAGGGCGTAGGCGCCGACGGTCTCGTGCTCGCTCGGGCCCGGATGTCCCTGCATGGCTCCAGACATACCCGAACCACCTGCACCGAACCCCTGGGAACCCCCGTAAACACTCATCACGCCGTCACCCCCCGCTCCTCCAGTGCCAGCTTCATCGAGCGCAGGGCGTAGAACACCCTGGAGCGGACGGTTCCGCTGGGTATGCCCAGGGTTTCGGCCGCCTCATTGACCGTACGCCCCTTGAAGTACGTCTCGACGAGCACCTCCCGATGGGCGGGAGTCAGGTCGTCGAGCGCGTCCGACAGCGTCATCAACCACAGCGCCTTGTCGATCTCGTCCTCCGCGGGGATGACCTCCAGCGGCGACGGATCGACCTCCTGCGGCCGGGCCTGCCGGCTTCGGTGGCCGTCGATGACGATGCGCCGGGCGACCGTCACCAGCCAGGGGCGTACCGATCCGGTCGCTCGATTGAGCTGGCCGGCGTTCTTCCAGGCACGGATGAGTGTCTCCTGCACAACGTCCTCTGCTCGCTGCCGATCACCGGCGACCAGCCGAAGGACATACGCCAGGAGGGGTCCGGCGTGTTCTCTGTACAGAGCACGCATCAGCTCCTCATCAGGTTCCGAGGGCTGGGACATGCGATGTCGGGCCCTCGATCCACGTTCATTGGCCACGACGGAATCCTTGCGCACGCCCACCTCCGATGTCCGGGGGTTCCCCCAGTCGGTCGCTCAATCACCGGTACGCAAGGGGCGTGTTGAGTGTTCAAACGGAGGCGACAGTTTTCTTCTGGGTGTCATGACGAGGGGGACATGAGCGCACATTCCCACCGCGCGATCTTTACATTTCCGCCACATCGGCAAGATCTCGGCGGCTGCCCGTGGGGCGGCCAAGATAAACGACGTGTAATCGAAATCACTTCGACTGCCGTGCCATACAAGCCGCATAACGGACCCTCAGCCGGGCGTGCGGGTCGCTCAGGCGCGTGCGAGGGCGGCTCGGCGGCGGTGCCGGGCCACCCTTTCGCGGTTCCCGCAGACCTCGCTGGAGCACCAGCGCCTCCGGCGGCCGCGGGACGTGTCGAGGTACACGATGGGGCAGTTGTCGCCCGCGCACTCCCGCAGACACGCCCGCGCGACGGGATCGGTGAGCAGTTCCACGGCGTCCCGCGCGATGGCGCCGAGCAGCGCGGCGCACTCCGGCGGCCGCTCCAACTCCCGTACGAGGGTGCCGTCCTCGCCGCGTACGGCCCGCGGGGCCGGGGGCGCGGTGCGGGCGAGGTCGTTCACCCGGGCGAGGGCACGGTCGTATGACGGCCAGGGCTCGGGGGCGAGGCTGCCGCGCACCAACTGGCCGAGCTGTCCGCGCAGTTCACGGAAGGCGACCAGCCAGGAGGCATCGGCGTGCGCCAGCCGCGTGCCGGGCGGGACGAGTCCCGATCCGGTGATCCAGGCGCACAGCACCTCGACCGAGTCGAACCGTTCCTCGGGATGTGTGGTCGCGAGGAGATCCAGGCAGATCCGCCCGGAGTCGAACCGCAGCTCGTACGCGGCAGTGGCCGTACCCAGTGCCATGTGCCTGTCACCGCCTAGGGATTACCCCGGTCATGAGACGCCATGAGGAGAGGTGGGGGAACCGTTCCCTCTAACAGTGCCTGCCCGCTCCCGCGGCCGGAACCCCTCGTACCGGCGGTGCGTCGACGCGAGCTTGGGCCAGCGCGCGTCCGGGGGGCGTGTTCCGTGGCAACCCAGCCCGTCCGGCGATTGAGGACGAGGCTGTTCAGGCCGAAGCGGGGGTCTGGGGGCGGCGGCCCCCGGCGAGGGCGGCACCGGCGCCGGGTGCCGACCCCGGCGCCGGGTACCTGGTCACACGTCCGCGTACTTCGTGTCCGCCGACGGGTCCAGTGCCAGCCGGTAGCCCCGCTTGACCACCGTCTGGATCAGCTTCGGCGCTCCGAGGGCCGTGCGGAGTCGGGCCATCGCCGTCTCCACCGCGTGTTCGTCGCGGCCCGCGCCCGGGAGGGCGCGCAGGAGTTCGGAGCGGGCGACCACCCAGCCGGGGCGCCGGGACAGGGCGCGGAGCAGCGACATGCCGGCCGGCGGGACCGGGCGCAGCTCGCCGTCGACCAGGACCGCGTGACCGCGGATCTCGATCCGGTGGCCGGCGATCGGCAGGGTGCGGGCGCGGCCCGGCAGTTCCTGGCAGAGGACCTGGACGAGCGGGCCGAGGCGGAAGCGCTCCGGCTGGACCGTGTCGATGCCGTGGGCCTGGAGGGGCAGTGCGGTGACCGGTCCCACACAGGCGGGGAGGACGTCGTGGTGGAGAGCGGCCAGCACCTCGGCGAGCAGGCCCCGGTGCTCGGCCCGCGACAGGAGGGACGCGGCCGCCGGCGCGCTGGTGAAGGTCAGCGCGTCCAGGCCCCGGGACACCGTCGCGTCCAGCAGCCGGTCGACCGGCGTGATGTCCTCCGGCGGCATCCACCGGTAGACGGGAATGCCCAGCACCTCCGCTCCCCCGGCCCGCAGCGCCTCCACGAAGCCAGGCAGCGGCTCGCCGTGCAGCTGGAGGGCGATACGGCGGCCCTCGACGCCCTCCTCCAGGAGCCGGTCGAGCACCTCGGCCATGGACTCGGACGACGGCGACCACTCCTCCGTCAGCCCGGCGGCCCGTATCGAGCCCTTGACCTTGGGACCGCGCGCGAGCAGCTCCACACCGCGCAGCCGGTCCAGCAGGTCCTCGCCCAGGCCCCATCCGTCGGCGGCCTCGACCCAGCCGCGGAAACCGATCGCGGTGGTGGCGACCACGACGTCCGGTTTCTGGTGGATGACGTCCTTGGTTGCGGCGAGGAGCTCGCTGTCGTCGGAGAGCGGCACGATCCGCAGGGCCGGGGCATGCAGGACGGCGGCACCGCGCCGCTGGAGCAGCGCCCCCAGCTCATCGGCTCGGCGCGCGGCGGTGACGCCCACGGTGAACCCCGCGAGGGGCCCGTGTTGAGGTTGCTGCTTTTCGTCGTACATAAACTCTCGTCCCGCACTCGAGTCGTTGCACTTGTCTGGGCGGATTCGCCCACAAGTCGACACCTACATGCCGATCGAGCCTGTCAATGGTGCGTGACAGGCTCGGTTCGGCTAGATGTCGACGGTGTTACGTCACACCTCGGCGTAGCTGAGCTGCGGCTTCGCCTCCGATGCGGCCGTGACCTGGGCCTTGGCGGACGCCGGGCGGCGAAGGTATACGGCCCAGGTGACCACGAAGCAGGTGCCGTAGTAGACGAGGAAGGCCACGAAGGCTCCGGTCCCGCTGCCGACGGAGAGGAAGGACTGCCGCAGCGCCAGGTTGATGCCGAGGCCGCCGAGCGCGCCGACCGCACCGATCAGGGACATGGAGGCACCGGACAACCGCCTGGCGTAGACGGCCGCGTCCTCTCCGGCCATCCCCTTCGCCGCGGCCTTGGCCCGGAAGATGCCGGGGATCATCTTGTACGTCGAGCCGTTGCCCAGGCCGGTGAGGATGAAGAGAGTGATGAAGCCGCCGATGAACAGCGGCAGCGACTCCCGCACCGACGCGGTGACGATGACGGCGGTCGCGACGGCCATCAGCGCGAAGTTCCACAGCGTGACCTTGGCACCGCCGATCCGGTCGGCGAGCTGACCGCCGACGGGCCGGATCAGCGAGCCCAGCAGCGGGCCGATGAAGGTGAGCGCGGCCGCCTGCAGGGGCGTACGGCCGAACTGGTTCTGCAGCACGAGGCCGAAGGCGAAGCTGTAGCCGATGAAGGAGCCGAAGGTCCCGATGTAGAGGAAGGACATGATCCAGGTGTGCCCCTCCTTCACCGCCTCCTTGGCCGCACCGGTGTCGTTGCGCACCGGCCCCAGGTTGTCCATGCAGCGTGCGCTGAGCACGGTCGCCACGACGATCAGCGGAATGTAGATCGACAGCAGCACGCGCGGGTGACCGGCGCCGGCGACGCCGATGACCAGCAGGCCCAGCAGCTGGACCACGGCGACGCCGATGTTGCCGCCGCCCGCGTTCATGCCGAGAGCCCAGCCCTTGAGGCGCAGCGGGTAGAAGTTGTTGATGTTGGTCATGGAGGAGGCGAAGTTCGCCCCTCCCACACCGGTGAGGATCGCGACCGCCATGAAGGTGGCGTACGAGGTGCCGGGCTCCATCACGATCAGTAGTGCCGTGGTCGGCAGCAGCAGGAGGCCCGCGCTGAAGATGGTCCAGTTCCGGCCGCCGAAACGGGCGACCGCGAAGCCGTAGGGCACCCGCAGGATGGCGCCGACCAGCGAGGCCACGGCCACCAGGAAGAACTTGCCGGCCGGGTCGATCCCGTACTCGGGGCCCATGAACAGGGCCAGTACGGAGAACATGCTCCACACGGAGAACCCGATGTGCTCGGAGATCACCGAGAAGATCAGGTTCCGTCGGGCGATGTGCTTGCCTTCCGACTCCCAGAAGGTCTCGTCCTCGGGGTCCCACTGCTCGATCCAGTGGGATCCCTTGTGGGATGCACTGGCGGTGCTTGGGGCTGTCATTACGCCTCCACGGTGCTCCGGGCTCGGTCATAACTACGAGTGGCTGAGTCCCGAAGGTAGGGAGGGCGCGTTTCCACACTGTGGCACCGGGTGACCGGAAAGGAACTTTGCTCTCACCCCGGGAGGAGGCGGGATGAGAGGTTCTGCGGCCGTCCGTTATGAAGGAGTGGCCTGGGCGTCAGTGCTGCGGCGGGTTCTGGGGCTGCCCGTGGGGGTTCTGCTGGGGGTACTGCTGGCCGGGGTGGGGCGGCTGGGGCTGGGGGTACTGCTGGGGCTGCTGCGGCTGGGGCTGCTCCGGCGGCTGGGCGTAGGGCTGCTGCTGGGGCTGGGGGTACTGCTGCTGGGGATAGGGCTGGGCATAGGGGCCCGGGGCCGGGGGCTGCTGCGGGTGGGCGTACGGAGCGGGGGCCGGCTGGCCGTAGCCACTGGGGCCGGGAGCCGCGGGCTGGCTTCCGTAACCACCGGGAGCGGGAGCCGCAGACTGACTGCCGTAACCACCAGGGGCAGGAGCCGCAGACTGGCCGCCGAAGCCGCCAGGGCCAGGAGCCACAGACTGGCCGCCGAAGCCG
>NZ_KQ949091.1:21441-93631 GCF_001514305.1 Streptomyces dysideae | reverse complement strand
AAGCCACCAGGGCCAGGAGCCACAGACTGGCCGCCGAAGCCGCCGGAGGCAGGGGCCGCGGACTGGTTGCCGTACGGGCCGGGCGCGAAGGGGCCCTGACCCGGTGCCGACGCACCCGGGGGCAGATAGCGGAGCCGGCCCTTCTCGTCGTTGACCGGGGTGAAGCCGGCCGCCTGGAGCCGGGTCGCGAACTTGGCGTTGCGCTTGCGGTTGACGACGAAGCCGATGCCGAGGCTCGCCATGAGGACCAGCCACAGGATGCCCGCCGTGACGAAGGCGGCGCCGTCACCGCCCGCCCGCACGGCGACCACCCCACAGCCGAGGGTGCCGCCCAGGGCGCCGTACGCCATGCGCTTCTCGGCGTTCTTGCCGGTGAGGTCGAAGTTGATGCGGGCCTTGAGGAGCTCGAAGGCGTCGGGGACGAGGGGCGGCAGGGAGACCCCGTCGCCGGCGTTCGGGTACTGCGCCCAGTTCTGCGCGGCGCGGGCGCGGGCCTGGGGGCTGGGGTCGGGCAGGAGCAGCATGATCAGGGAGGTGCCCCGGCCGCCGCCCTGGCGGACGTCCGTGTACTCGTAGCCGAACTGCTGGGCGATGAAGGCGAATCGGGCGAGCTTCTTCACGGAGGCCATGGGGCTGGTGAATTCGACGGGCTGCCCGCCCGCCATCGCCCGCAGCAACTTCTGTATCTGCCGCTTGCTCATCAGCACCTGCTCCCCACCCGGGCCACCCCGTTCACTGCCGTGACCGGGGCAGTCTCGCACGCTCCTGTGGGGCAACTCGACTCTTCCGCCGTGCCTGTAGCGAGCCGGCGAGCCAGAACAGCGGCCACGGCGCGGCGAGTGCGGCGACGCAGATCGCCAGTGTGAGACCACCGCCTGACATGACAACTGCCCAGGCGATCCAGAGGATTACAGCGGTCAGGACGGCTGCGACGGACCACAGTGCGGCTCTGGATGCCGACCGGGCCCAACCGGGCCCGGTTCTATGGTGGTTTGGCACATCGTCAAGATACTGTGTTGCCGGGCCGCGCCAACTCTACTGGCTGTTCGGCCACAGCCGCGGTCCTCTCCGCGCCGCCAGATCCTCGATCCAGCCCACTCCGAGGATCGCAAGACCGGTCAGCGGCCAGACCAGGAAGAACATCCAGATCGTGTACGTCGAGTCCAGGGCAGCCGTCGCCCCCTCGCTCCGCAGGAACGGAAGCTCGTACAGCCGGTCGAGGATCCACACCGTGGACATGATCAGCATGTTGTGCCAGAGGTAGATCGTGACCGCGCGGTTGTTGGACAAGGTCACCAACTTGTCCCACTTCGCCAGCCTGCCCGGCAGTTCCCGCCACGACGGGGAGTACTGGAGCAGGATCACCACGAAGCCGAAGGACCAGGTCGCCTGGGCCAGCGGGATGTCGTTCAGGGCCCAGCCCTCCGGCCCCTGATGTCCTGACGCCCACCACAGGCCGAAGGCCATCAGCAGCGTGGAACAGGACACCGACACATAGCGCGGCACCTGGGCGAGCAGCCCCTCGTGATGGGCGAGGCCCAGGACCCAGCAGCCGCCGTAGACCGCGAAGTCCGTGACCGCGTTGCCGGTCTCACCCGGGATCGTCACCAGCCCCGTGCCCACCACGGCCGTCAGCCCCAGCGGAGCGAGCAGCGTCGGCCACGGCGCCCGGCGGAACGCCCACAGCAGCAGCGGCGAGGCGAGCACGAACCACAGGTACGCCCGCAGGTACCACAACGGCCCCGCCGTCTGCACCGCCCAACTGCTCTCCAGCAGCCCCGAGTCGGAGCCGATGCTCCACGGGAAGGGCGGGGCGCCGATCGGGACGACGTAGTTGACCAGCTTGAGCAGTCCCCAGGCACCGCCGTCGTCCGGGTCCTTCGACGGATCCCAGCCGCCCGCGAACAGCAGCGTCAGCACCACCGCGCTGAACGCCCACAACGGCGGCAGCAGCCGGCGCACCCGGCCTCTGATCACGCCCCACGCCGGCCGGCCCAGCGAGCGCGCCATCAGTGAGCCCGCCAGCGCGAACATCACGCCCATGGAAGGGAACAGGACGGTGAGCCAGGCCCAGCCGAACAGGTGGTAGAGGATCACCCGGACCAGGGCGATCGAGCGGAGCAGATCCAGGTACCGGTCGCGGACCGGCTGCTCCGCCGCCACCGGCGCGGGCGCGGTCATCGGAGCCGTCGTCCGCTGTCGCGGCACCCCGGACGACCGCACCCGGGTGTGTTCCGGCGTCATCCCACGGGCCTCCGATCACTGCCGCTGCCGGTGCGCTGACTCGGCACCGAACCGTCGGGCGCCGCTTCGACGACACCCGTGCGCCGCAGTTTCTGCCAGCGCAGCCGGCCCCCGGTGAGGGCCGTGATCCAGGACTGGAGCAGCACGACGTACATGAGCTGGCGGTAGAGGATCTGCTGCAGGGGCAGCGAGACGAGGTGGGTCATGCGTTCGCGGTCGAGGCGGAAGGCGTACGCCGCGCAGACCGCCTGGATGGCGAGGACGCCGAACCAGGCCGCGATGGTCCTGCCGGTCGGTCCGAACACCAGGCCGTAGACGAGGAACACGTCGATCAGCGGGGCCAGGAGAGGGGCCACGACCATGAAGAGCGACACCAGGGGCAGGCCGACGCGGCCGAAGCGGCCGGACGGGCCCCGGTCCACCAGCGCCTTGCGGTGCTTCCAGATCGCCTGCATGGTGCCGTACGACCAGCGGTAGCGCTGCGACCACAACTGCTGGACGGTTTCCGGTGCCTCGGTCCAGGCTCGGGCCTTCTCGGCGTAGACCACGCGCCAGCCGTCGCGGTGGATGGCCATGGTGATGTCGGTGTCCTCGGCGAGGGTGTCGTCGCTCATGCCGCCGACCCGTTCGAGGGCCGAGCGACGGAAGGCGCCGACCGCGCCGGGGATGGTCGGCATACAGCGCAGGACGTCGTACATACGGCGGTCGAGGTTGAAGCCCATCACGTACTCGATGTGCTGCCAGGCGCCGATGAGGGAGTCCCGGTTGCCGACCTTCGCGTTGCCGGCCACGGCGCCCACGCGCGGGTCGCCGAAGGGCTGCACCAGCTCGCGGACGGTGGCCGGTTCGAAGACCGTGTCGCCGTCCATCATCACGATGAGGTCGTGACGGGCGTTCGCCACACCCCGGTTGAGGGCGGCGGGCTTGCCCGCGTTGAGCTGGCGGACGACCCGGACCTCGGGCAGGCCCATGGCCTCCACGATGCGTGCGGTGCCGTCGCTCGAACCGTCGTCGATGACGATGATCTCGATGGGGTGCTCGCCGGCCAGCAGTGAACGGACGGTGTTCTCGATGCACTTGGCCTCGTTGTACGCCGGGACCAGCACCGACACCGGTTCGGTGACCGGCGGCCCCCAGCGGAAGCCCCGGTGGCGGACCCGGCGGGCGTGCCGGGCGGACAGGAGCAGCATCAGGACGAGGCGGCCGATGACCAGGAAGCCGATCACCGCGAGGCCGACGACGAGGACGGCGGTGATGTTGTCCGAGGCCTGGACCAGGAAGACCCACGCCTTGCCCTTCCACAGGCCGACGCCGGTGACCGGGGTGTGGGCACTGGGCGCGTCGAGGGCCTCGGTGAGGTTGGCGAACGCGTAGCCCTTGGCCTGCATGTCCGGGAGGAACGTGGCCAGGGCCTCGACCGTCTGGCTGCGGTCGCCGCCGGAGTCGTGCATCAGGACGATCGCGCCCTCGTCGCCTTTCGGGGTGACCCGGCGGACGATCTCGGCGGCGCCCGGCCTGCGCCAGTCCTCGCTGTCGGTGTCGGTGTCGGTGACGACGGTGATGTAGCCGCGGGCGCCGATGTACTGGGTGACCGGCCAGGAGTTGTTGTCCATGGCGCCCGCGTGGGAGGAGTACGGCGGCCGGAACAGGGAGGTGCGGATGCCGGCCGCGCCGGAGAGCGCGAGCTGGCTCTGCGACAGCTCCCAGTCGATGCGCTTCTTCGTCTGGTGGGAGAGGTCGGGGTGGTTGAAGGTGTGCAGGCCGATCTCGTGGCCGTCCTCGACCATGCGTCTGACCAGGTCGGGGTGGCGCGAGGCCATGGTGCCGGTGACGAAGAAGACCGCGTGCGCGTCGTACTTCTTCAGGACGTCCAGGACCTTGGGGGTCCAGGTCGGGTCCGGGCCGTCGTCGAAGGTGAGGACGAGGCGGCGGTCGGGCAGGCTCAGGCTCTCGGTGCGGCCGCCGCGGGTGTCGATGACCGGGCCGCCGTCGAGGATCTCGTCCGGGACCCGGTCGGCGGCGGCCTCGGGCCGGACGCGGTGGTCGGCGAGGATCTCGCTGTGCACATAGCCGCGCAGCATCAGCATCGCCATCAGGGCGGCGAGGACGAGCGAGGGCAGCAGAAGACGCATGGGCAGGCGGCGACGCCGGGGACCGCCGGGGGCCTTGGCCCGGCGGCGGCGGGTGCGGGATGCCATCAGAGGACGTTCTCCGGGGATGGTGCGGCGTCGGGGCCGGGCTCCTGTGTGACGGGCGCCGTGCCGGCGGGACCGTCGGCGACCGTGTCGTCGGTGCCGGGGTTGTCCGGGGGCACGGAGACGGACGGGTCGGGCGAGGGGTCGGCGCTGACCGAAGGGCTCGGGTCGGGCAAGCCGGTGACCGGCGGGTCGGACGGGCCGGGGTCCGGGGTGCTGCCGGTGCCGGGGTCCACGACCGTCCGCGTCGCGCTCGGCTCGGGGGCGGCGGATGCGCCCGGCTTCCCAGGGCTGGCGGATGCGGCGGATCCGGAGGGGCTCGCGCCCGGTACCGGGGCCGTTCCGGGTCCGGACGTCGGTGTCGTGCCCGGGGCGGCGGCGCCGGGGCCGGTGGGCCGCGCAGCGGACTCCGCGGGCAGCGGCGAGGTCTCGACCTCGGCGGCCGGCTGCTCGTCCTTCTGCCCCGGTACGGGCAGCCAGGGCGCGTTGGAGTTGCCGGACAGCAGCGTGCCGACGATGACCACGGCGTAGACCGCGCAGGCGCCGCCGACGGCGATGCCGATCCTCCGGTACCTGCGGCTGCGGCGGCCCGACTCGTCGACGAACACCGGCCCGTCGGAGCCGTCCGGGCCGCCGCCGGAGCCGCCCTTGGCCGGGTGCGTCGGGTGGTCGAGCTGGACGCCCATGTCGTCCAGCTGGATGGTGACCTCGTGCGGGTCATGGGCGAGACCGGGGTCATGGGGCTCGTCGTCCCAGGGGTCGCGCGGGACGGGTATCGGAGGCGGAGACGGCGGCTCGTCGGTCCCTGATGCGACTTCGGGCCATTCCGGTTCGGGCCATTCCGGTTGGGCGTCTTCCAGCCATTTCTTCACGTGCACGCACATCCCCCACGGGGCAGTTCCCGGGACGCGCACGACTCGAGCACACGTCGCCGAACCGGGCCCCCACCCGGTCCGTGCGCCCCCTTTGTCACTCCGTGCTCAGGCCCCAGAACGTAGCGCACACGAAGGTTCCGTGTGCGCGATGTATCAATTTTACGTTCTTATGAGGACAAGATCGCTGGCCGGAATCCACCCGTCCACAGGCCTCCGCAACCACCCCTCCGCGGCGGACAGCTCGGCCGCAGCCCGTCGAACGGCATCAAATCCGGGGTGCGTCAGACCCTTGCGCCACACCAGGCTCACGGGTGACAGCGGCACCGGATCGACGAGCGGCCGCAGCACCGCCCGGGGCATGGCCGGAAAGTCCACCACCGCGAGGATGGGGTTCCGCATCTTGGCCATGATCCGCTGGAACTCCTCGTCACCGACGGCCAGCGGCACCGGCGCGGCGACCTCGATCCCGCGCCCCTCGAACAGCTGCCGCGCGAGGTCGGTCCACTCCGGCGTACGGGGGTTCCCGGCACCGGCGTAGACGGTCTCCCCGGCGAGCGCGGCCAACGGCACGCGTTCCAGCGCCGCCAGCGGGTGGTCGTCGGGCAGCACGACCGCCATCGGCTCCAGCCGCACGGGCTGGTGGTCGAGCTGCGCCCGCAGCGCCGGGTCGAGTCCGGCGTACCGCCCGAAGGAGGCGTCCAGCCGGCCCGCGACCATCTCGCCGGCGGCGCCGGTCAGACCACTCTCGTAGCGGGCCATCAGCTCGTGGTCCGGGGCGAGTTCCCGGGCCCGGTGCAGAACACGGCGGGCGGTGACCTGGTCCGGGAAGTTCAGGTCCACCAGCAGCGGCCGGGCCTGCCCGAAGGCGGCGAGCAGGTCGTCCTGCGCCTGGAGCGCCCGGCGGGCGTACCGCACGAGCCGCTCGCCGTCGGCGGTCAGCGTGACCTGCCGGGTGGTCCGCAGGAACAGCTCGGCGCCCAACTCCCGCTCCAGCCGCCGCACATCACGGCTGAGCGCCTGCTGGGCGACGTACAGCCGGGCGGCGGCACGGGTGAAGTGCAGCTCCTCGGCGACGGCGAGGAAGCCACGCAGAAGGCGCGGGTCGACGTGTGCGGGCGCGGACATCCGGCGAACTTACAACACAGGTGCGTGAATCGGTACGGAGTAGGTGTTGGACCTCTTGATCGGGTGCGGGCGACGGTAGGTGCATGCCTCGACCGCCCCGACCGCTGTTCACCGTCACCGGCGACACCCTCGTCGCCGTCGACTTCGGCCCCCGTACCCGACAGCGCGACCCCGGCCCGTACCGCCGCCTCCTCGCCCTGCCCGGCGCCCGCGCGTTCACCGTCGGCAACCTGATGGCCCGCCTCCCCATGGGCATGTTCAGTGTGAGCGCGGTGATGATGATCGCCGGCACGCGGGGTTCGTACGCCCTCGCAGGCGCCGTCACCGCGACCGGCTTGGCGGCGACCGCGCTGGTCGCCCCCTGGACGGCACGCCTCGTCGACCGCCACGGCCAGGCCAGGATCGCCCTGCCGGCCACGCTCCTCGCGGCGCTGGGCTCGCTCGCCCTGCTGCTCTGCGTACGCTTCGACGCCCCCGCCTGGACCCTGTTCGCCGCGTACGCCGCCACCGCGACCACCCCCGACACGGGCGGCATGTCCCGCGCCCGCTGGGCCCATCTGCTCCAGGGCGACGCGAAGGCCCTGCACACCGCGAACTCCTTCGAACAGGCGGCGGACGAGCTGTGTTTCATGCTCGGGCCGGTGCTGGCGGCGTTCCTGTGCGGGGTGTTCTTCCCTGAGGCGGGGACGCTGGTGGGGGTGGTGCTGCTGGTGGTGGGGATGGGCTTGTTCACGGCACAGCGTTCGACTGAGCCGCCGGTGGCAGGGAAGCGGACAGCACCCGCACGGGCGCCCTTGCGCGCCCCCGGGATGCCCCCGCTCCTGCTGGTCTGCCTCGCGATGGGTGCCGCGTTCGGTGCGACGGAGGTAGTCACGATCGCGTTCGCGGACGAGCGGGGCCACCGTACGGCGGCGGGTGCGGTGCTCGCCCTACAGGCGGCGGGGTCCTGTGCGGCGGGTCTGCTGTACGGGTCGCTGAAGCCTGCCGGATCCGCCGAGGACCGCTACCCGTGGTGCATAGCGGCGATGACGGCCTTGCTGACCCTGCCCCTGCTGGCTGCGTCGGTCACCGGCTCGCTCCTGCTCCTGTCGGGCGCGCTGCTGGTCGCGGGGATGGCCACGGCGCCCACGATGATCACCAACAGGACGCTGGTCCAGGAGCGCACGCCCGAGGGCCGACTCAACGAGGGCATGACCCTGGCGGTGACGGGCCTGCTCGGCGGGATCGCCTGCGGGAGCGCGGTGGGCGGCTGGGTGGCGGAGCACGTGTCGGCGACGGCGGGATTCGGGGTGCCGGTGACGGCGTCGGCGGTGGCGCTGCTGATCTCGCTGGGGCACAAACCGGACTGAGGCACGTACACGGCACGCGGTCGGCGTACCGCACGCTCAGGCGGCGTACCCCTCGAATCGGAACTCAGGGGTGGTACGCGGGTCAATCCGCGCGCTTGACTCCAGGGCGGCGGCCAGCTGTCGCGGGTAGCCGGAAAAGGGTCGTTGCGACGTCCTCGGCTCGGTTGGGCGGGCAGGCGATCGCCGTGCTGACGTGGACGAGCTGCTTGCTCTCCTGCCACTCTTGCCAGCGCTGTTCCGCCCTCTTCTGGTCCACGATCGCGTTGCGGGTGCTGTGCTCGATGCAGGCGACATCCAGACGGTCGGCGAGATCGGTGAGCGCCTGGGCGAACTCCTGGGGAGTAGCGGTGTCGTGATCGCCCTTGGCCCGGACTTCCTCGGTGCTGACCAGTGGTCGGTGTTCGTGTCGGCCGCCAAGGGCGACGCCTTCGCCGCCTGAGGCCGACGCAACGACTACGGCGAAGCCCCGCCGTCGGCCTGGCGGGGCTTCGCCGTAGTCAGGCACGCGCACGGGCAGGGGTCAGCTACAGGTCCTGGTGTTGTAGGAGGCCCACCGGATGATGCCGTCGGCCCCCGCGAACCCCCAGTTGCCGGCAGAGCTGCTGCGCACCATGAAACTCGTGTTCTTGCCGGCGTAGCCGCCGTACCAGAACCCGTCGGGGCTGCGTCCGGGGTTGCTGTTGTTGAGCCTTTGGCCTGCCTTGGTCCAAGTGTTCCTGCCGGCCGAGCCGTCGGCGACCAGCCCGCGGTCCCGCTGCCACCGGACCGTGGCGGCATGGGTCTGATCGCCGAATATGCCGTCGATGTCAGAGGCGGACATGTAGCCGTCCGCCCAGAGTACGGTCTGCCACAGGCAGGCGACGTTGGAGTTCCGGTGGGTGCTGACGTTGACGACGCCCTCGTTGTTCCAGTCGCCGTCCGTCATGCTGCCCGAGCCGTTGACGTAGGCGCCGCCGTGGTAGGTGCCGCTGGCAGCTGCGGGGGTGGTGAGGGCTGCGCTGATGCCGAGAGCGAGGGCCGCGGCGGTAAGGGGAGCGGCGGCTCGGCGGAGGCCGCGGGTGCGGGACGATGACATGGTTCTCCAGTGAGTGCTGTGCATCATAAAACTTGCAGGTCAGGTGGGTTGGTGTGCGCGTATGTCAGCGTCCCGCGAGGGGACACGGTCGGAGATGGCACAAGGGGCGGTACGCAGCACGCACCGTGGCCCGGGTCATGAGCGGAAAAGTGAAAGTGAGGTCATGCGCGCCCGCCAGGGCCGGTGTCAGCCCCGTACGACGGACACAGTAGCCCGGCCCGGTCGCTGAGTGTGCCGGTCGTTTGCCCCACAAGGAACGGCCGCCGCACACACCGGAATACGGGCAAGGCGGCGGTCGAGACCGCCTCTGGTTTACAGGGTCTTCGAAGTTAAGCGGTGCGCGAGAAGCGCTGGCGCGGAGCGGTGACTCGCGAGGATGTGACACCCGGCGCTGAAGTGTCACATCCTCGCTGGCGAAGGCCACAGAGGCAGGCACCGGCAAAGAGCCGCACCGCCTAACTTCGAAGACCCGGTTTACAGCCGCGACCTTGTTGAGCTCGACTGCCGCTACCGCTGGGACCACGAGAAGCCGCCCTACGGGTCCGTCAGTTCCGTGGCTCGCAGCGAAGGCGCGGGTCATCGCGGAGTGCAGAGGGCTGGGGTGTTGGTTCGACAACTTTTCGACGGCCTCGCGCAGCTTCTCCACGATCTGCTCGTACCGCTGGACGCTGACGTTGCCGATCTTCTCCGTACTGGGCACCGTGCCCACCCCCTGCCAGGCCGGAGCACGGCCCCGCCGTGAATGGGGAACCCCGGCCCGCCCGGTAGCGGCAGAATTGCCACACCAATGGGTTCTCAGCCCATGATCAGCCGGCTCACGACGAGCAGCTTCCGACACCCGGCCTGGTGGAATGAGCAGTTGTGACAAACCGCGTGCTCACTGGTGACAACCAGGCTGCTTCGCCCGCTCTCATTCACCAGCTCAACTGGATATGCCGGTGACAACTACTGAGCGTCGTCTCAGGACACCGCCCAGCGCACCGCGCTGGTGAGCTATCCAAGAAGCTGCTCACCCGGGCCAGGCAGACCGTGGAGCGGTGCTGGCTGGGAGAGGTCTCCGTCGTGGTGCTCCAGCAGGCTCTGCGTGACGCCGAGGCCGCCTACCGCAACTTCTTCGCCTCCCTCAAGGGGACCCGAAAGGGTATGCGGGTGGGTGCGCCCCGGTTCAAGTCCCGCAAGGACAACCGGCAGTCGATCCGGTTCACGGCCAATGCCCGCTGGTCGATCACTGGTGGCGGGCGGCTGAACCTGCCGAAGATCGGTGCGGTGAAGGTGAAGTGGTCCCGTACCCTGCCCACTGCCCCCCTCCTCCGCCACCGTGATCAAAGATGCGGCCGGACGATACTTCGCGTCCTTCGTCATCGACACGGACCCGGCCGCTGACGCCACCGCGATGCCCGGCAGCGACCAGACGGTCGGCATCGACCTGGGCCTGACGCACTTCGCGGCCCTCTCGGACGGCCGCGTGATCGACTCCCCGCGGTTTTTGCGCCGCGCGGAGAAGAAGCTGAAGAAGGCCCAGCGGGACCTGTCCCGCAAGCAGAAGAGGTCGAAGAACCGGGAGAACGCCCGCCTGAAGGCCGCCCGTGCCCACGCACAGGTGGCCGATGCGCGCCGCGAGTTCCACCACCAGCTCTCCACGAAGCTGATTCGCGAGAACCAAGCGATCGGTGTGGAGGACCTGGCGGTCAGGGGACTGGCGCGCACCAGGCTGGCCAAGAGCGTGCATGACGCGGACTGGGCACAGTTCGTGGCCATGCTGGAGTACAAGGCGGCCAGGTACGGCGCACCCTGGTGAAGATCGGCAGGTTCGAGCGTCGACCGGGTACGCATGTTCGCCCACAGCTACGGGTCTTCCGACGAGGCGTACATCGAGTCACTCGCCGGTATGACGGCCGGCGGAGGACGCAACTGGTGGGACGCGTACCGCGACACGTTGCCGTCCGGCCTGCTCGATCTGGCGGAGCTGGAGCACCACGCCACCACGATCCGGACCGCCCTGATCGCCCACATCCCTGGGTTGTTCCAGACCGTGGACTACGCGCGGCTGATCTTCCGGCAGTCCATCCCCAAGCTGTCGCCACCCGAGATCGAGTACCGCGTCTCCCATAGGATCAAGCGCCAGGGCATCCTCTACCGGGACAACCCCACCTTGTACACAGCGATCATCCACGAGGCGCCGCTCCGGATGCGTTTCGGCAGCTCCAACGTGACTCGTGAGCAGCTGGAGCACATCGTCGAGATGAGCGAGCGAGACAACGTGACCGTCCTCGTCATCCCGTACGAGGCAGGCATCTTCCCAGGCGCGGGACAGACGGTTCTGTACGCCGAAGGGCCAGTGCCGCAGCTGGACACCGTCCAGCTCGACGCCGGGCCGTTACCGTGCGACGCCCTGGCCTGCACTCCCTCATACGGGCCGTACAACACCACGCCATCGCACCCGCACTCCTGGAGAAGCCGACGTCCTCCGAGGCATAGCGGCCACGAACCGCACTTTCCCGTTCTCGAAACTCGTGCCCCTTGCCCCAGCGGCGCCCGCCCCGGAACGATCAGACGGGACCATAGACGGCCACGGGAAGGGGAACTCTCGTGAAGGTGACCATGCTGGCTACAAGCGTGCGACAAGAAGGACTGCCCGACGATCTACCAAACGGACCGGGGAACGATCCTCGTGCAGGGCGAGACACCGACAGACCACGGACTGAGCATCCCCGCACACGAGACCCTCGTCGAGATCCCCTTGGACCTGATCCGGAAGGCGTTCGGTGACCAGTTCGGCGCCCAGGTCCTTCGGTGACCTCTTCGACACCTTTCAGCGCGAGGCATTCAGGCTGGAGACCCTGGACGACTACAGCCACTCAGGCAGTACGGACGCGTACCAGGCCTTCCTCGACGGCCAAGAGCGGCCGGCCGACTACAACGCCGACTGGCTCGAAGAGGTGCGTACGCACATCGAGGCCGGACGCCGCATGTATCGCGTGCACGTCCTCACGTGTCCTCTCTCGCCGTATCTGCGGTCGAGCTGGGCTGGGGGTACGTTACGAACACGACGGCCGGTGAGGAGTTCTTCGTCCTGGACGTGACCGACCGGTCCAACCCACTGCCCCGGGTGTCGGCGACTTCTGGCTCTTCGACTCGACCACGGCCGCGCCCATGCACTACAGCCCTGACGGCAGGTTCCTCGGGGCCGACGTACTGCCCGACGATCAGGCTTCCGAGTTCGTCACCTGCCGGGACATGGCTCTCGCGCACGCCGTGCCGTTCGAAGACTGGTGGGCCAAGCACTCAGAGTGAACCGATCGGGACTGCTGCAGGGTTGGGTGCAGCACTGCGGGTCCTGCGAGAGGCGTCCGGGAAGGAAGCCAAGGCGGTGGCCCGCGGTGCTGTCATGTCTGCCAGCAAGCTCAGCAAGATCGAAACCGGAAAGCTCGGTCCCAGCGCGGACGACGTCGACCGCATACTGACCGCCATCGGCGTCTCGGACGGCGTCAAGGCCGAGTACATGGACGCCGCCCGCGCTGCCGCCACAGAGGCCACAGCCTGGCGTCTGATCCAGCGGGCGGGACTCCACAAAGCACAGCGGCAGCTGCAGGCCCTCGAAGCCCGCATGAGCCTCATGAGGCTCTTCCAGCCCGCCCTCGTGCCGGGCCTTCTGCAGACCCCTGAGTACATGAGGGCGGTGCTGTCCCGGCATGAGGACCTGAGTGAGGAGACGGTCAGGCGCACGATCAGCGCGAGGATCGAGCGGCAAGGAGTCCTGTACGACACAGGCAAGACGCTCAGGTTCGTGATCACTGAGCCCGTGCTGCGATGGCTGATCGTGCCGCCGCTCGTCATGGCAGGGCAGTTGGACCGACTCGTCTCCATTTCGCGCCTGCCCAACATAGACGTGCGGGTCGTGCCTCGTGGCCGTGTGTGGAAGCGTGCCGTCCCGCACGAGGAGTACAGGCCGGTTTGATCCAGCACCTCTTCCCTCCAGCCAATTCCGACGCTTCCCATTGACGCCTCCTCCGCCCCCACATACCTTCCCAGTCGAAGCGCTTCGACGTTAAGTGTCGAAACGGTTCGATGAACACTGCGTGATGCCCCGGGAACCATCCGACTCCGACTCCCCTGGAGGCAAAGGATGTCGACGACACGAAGGCGTGTGGCGGCCACGGTGGCGATCCTCACCGGGTCGCTGCTGCTGGCCTCCTGCGGTGACTCGGACAACGGCTCCTCCGGCGACGGCAAGACCCTGCGGCTGTGGCACTACGAGGCCCCCAACAGTGCGATGGGCCAGGCCTGGAGCGAGGCGGTCAAGGAGTTCGAGGCGACGCATCCGGGCGTCACGGTGAAGTACGAGGAGAAGAGCTTCGAGCAGATCCAGAAGACCGCCCAGATGGTCCTCAACTCCTCGGACGCACCCGACCTCATGGAGTACAACAAGGGCAACGCGACGGCGGGCCTGCTCTCCACGCAGGGCCTGCTCACCGACCTGACCGGCGAGGCGACGAAGCGCGGCTGGGACAAGGCGCTCAGCGCGGGTGTCCGTACCACCAGCATGTACGACGCCAAGGGAGTGATGGGCTCCGGCAAGTGGTACGGCGTGCCCAACTACGCCGAGTACACGATGGTCTTCTACAACAAGGATCTCTTCGCGAAGTACAACATCGCCGAGCCCACGTCCTTCGACGAACTCACCGCCGCCATGGACAAGTTCACCGACGCGGGCGTCACCCCGCTCGCCAACGCCGGCAACGAGTACATCGCCCATCAGTACCTCTACCAGCTCGCCCTGTCGAAGGCGGACCGCGCCTGGGTCGACGCCTACGAGCTGTACAAGGGCAAGGTCGACTTCCACGACGCCGCCTGGACGTACGCCGCCGAGACCTTCGCCGGCTGGGTCGACAAGGGCTACGTCAGCAAGTCCTCCACCAGCGCCAAGGCCGAGCAGGCGGGCGTCTCCTTCATCCAGGGCAAGGCCCCGGTCCTGTTCTCCGGCAGCTGGTGGTACGGCCGCTTCCAGGACGAGGCCGAGTTCGACTGGTCCACCTTCCTGTGGCCCGGCTCGAACCTCACCCTCGGCTCCGGCGGCAACCTCTGGGTCGTCCCCAAGAACGCCGGGAACAAGGACCTCGCCTACGACTTCATCGACATCACCATGTCGAAGAAGATCCAGAACCTGCTGGGCAACAAGGGCGGCGTCCCGGTCTCGGCCGACGCCTCCGCCATCACCGACCCCCAGTCCAAGACCCTCATCGACAACTTCAACACCCTCTCCCGGCGCGACGGCCTCGCCTTCTACCCCGACTGGCCGGTGGCCGGCTTCTACGACGTCCTGGTCTCCGAGACGCAGAAGCTGATGACGGGCAGCGCCACACCGGATGCCTACCTGGACGCCCTGCAGGCCGCGTACGACAAGGGCGTAGCCGACCGATGACGGTCACCGTCGAACAGGACGGCGGGCGACGGGTGACCGGCAGGCACCACCCGGCCACCCGCTCACCCCGCCGCCCGCGCGACTCCTACGCCCTGTTCCTGCTCCCCGGCGTCCTCGCCTTCCTCGCGATCGTCGTCGTCCCGTTCCTGATGAACACGGGCGTGAGCTTCACCGACTGGCGGGGCGTGGGCAGCCCGGAGTGGACCGGCCTCGCCAACTACCGTGACCTGCTGGACGATTCCGAGTTCTGGGCGTCCTTCCGGCACAGCCTCTTCATGGTCGTCGCGATGGCTGCCGTACCGACGGTCGTCGGACTCGTCCTGGCCGCCGCCCTGTTCGACTACATCGGCCGGCACTACGGCTCCAGGGTCGTCGCCGTCCTCCGCGCCTGCTTGTACCTCCCCCAGGTACTGCCCATCGCGGTGGCCGGCATCGTCTGGAGCTGGATCCTCGCCCCCGACAACGGGTCCCTCAACGAACTCCTGAAGGCGATCGGCCTGGGCTCCTGGCAGCAGGACTGGCTCGGCGACCCCGACCTCGCGCTGTACAGCGTCATGGGCGTCATGGTCTGGGTCCAGATCGGTTTCCCACTGGTCGTCTTCATGGCCGGGCTGCAACGCGTCGACCCCCAGCTCCACGAGGCGGCCGAGCTGGACGGCGCCGGCTGGTGGCGCCGCTTCTGGCACATCACGCTGCCACAGATCCGCCCGGAGACGTATGTGGTCCTGGTCTGGTGCACGATCGCCGCGCTCAAGGTGTTCGGCGCGGTGTACGTCCTGACGAAGGGCGGCCCCGGCGGCGCGACCAACGTCCCGTCCTACTTCTCCTTCACCACGTTCTTCGAGAAGACGCAGGTCGGCTACGGCGCCGCGATCTCGACCGTGCTGACCGTGATCATCCTCGTGCTCGCGCTGATCGGCCTGAAGTTCCAGACCCGCGCCGAGGACGCCGAGGAAGGGGGTCGCACATGACGACCGCCATACGCCGCTCCCCCGTGCTCGTGGCGATGTGCATAGCCGCCCTGTTCATGGTGATCCCGTTCCTGATCGTCGCCGTCAACGCGGTCAAGTCCCCCACGGAGTACTCCCGGAACGGGCCCCTCAGCCTCCCCGAGGGCCTCTACCTGGACGGCCTGAAGGACTTCTGGGAGCGGGTCGACTACGGCCAGAAGCTGATCAACTCCCTCCTGATCAGCGGCGCGGTGGCCGTCCTGGCGGCGGTCCTGTCGATCCTCAACGCGTACGCGATCGGCATCGGCCGCATCAAGGGGCGCACCTGGGTGCTCGCCTTCTTCGTCCTCGCGAACATGCTGCCGCAAGAAGCCCTGGTCTACCCGATCTACTACCTGAGCAAGGAGGTCGGCCTCTACGACACCCGACTGAGCGTGATCATCGTGTTCACGGTGATCCAGGCGGCGTTCGGCACGTATCTCCTCTCCTCCGTGCTCGGCCAGTTCCCCCGGGAGATCATCGAGGCGGCCCGGATCGACGGCGCCGACAAATGGCAGGTCCTGTGGCGGATCGTCGTCCCGGTCAGCCGCCCGACCATCGGCGTGCTCCTGGTCTTCTTCTTCATCTGGACCTGGAACGAGTTCCTGCTCCCCCTGGTCATGCTGATCTCCAACGACAACCAGACCGTGTCGGTGGCCCTCGGCGTCCTCCAGGGCCAGCGCCTGATGGACGCCACCATGACCAACGCGGCCGCCCTGCTCGGCGTGCTGCCCGCCATCGTCTTCTTCCTCGTGTTCCAGCGGACTCTCACCCGCGGCATCGCCGTGGGAGCAGTGAAGTAAGGACCCCCCACCTATGAAGTTCTCCGACGGTTACTGGCTGCTGCGCGAGGGCGTCACCGCGGCCCACCCGGCCGAGGTGCTCGACGTCGTCGAGCAGGACGGCGCCCTGGAGATCCACGCGCCGTCCCGCCCCATCCGCAGCCGCGGCGACCTGATGACGGGACCGGTCATGACCATCAACGCCCACACGCCGATGCCCGACGTCATCGGCCTGACCCTGACCCACTTCGCGGGCGAGCAACCCCGCGGACCCGAGTTCGAGCTCACCGGGGCGGAGGCCACGCCCCAGATCTCCTACGACGACGAGCACGCGACCCTGACCTCCGGCGCGCTGTCGGTCAGGGTCGCCCGTACCGGGTCCTGGCACGTCGACTTCCTCGCCGGCGGCCGCTCGCTGACCAGCAGCGGCCCCAAGAACATGGGCATCATGCGGGACGCCACCGGGGCGCACTATCTGCGCGAGCAACTGGTGCTCGGGGTGGGCACCAGTGTCTACGGCCTCGGCGAGCGCTTCGGCCCGCTGGTCAAGAACGGCCAGGTCGTCGACATCTGGAACGCCGACGGCGGCACGGCCACCGAGCAGGCCTACAAGAACGTCCCGTTCTACCTCACCGACGCGGGCTACGGCGTCTTCGTCGACCACCCGGGCAAGGTCTCCTTCGAGGTCGCCTCGGAGACGGTCTCGCGGGTCCAGTTCAGCGCGGAGACCCAGGAGCTGACGTACTACGTCATCTACGGCCCGACGCCGAAGGACATCCTCCGCAAGTACACGGCCCTCACCGGCCGCCCGGCCCTGCCGCCGCCGTGGTCGTTCGGCCTGTGGCTGTCGACGTCGTTCACGACGTCGTACGACGAGGAGACGGTCACGTCCTTCGTGGACGGCATGCGGGACCGCGAACTCCCGCTCTCCGTCTTCCACTTCGACTGCTTCTGGATGCGCGAGTTCAACTGGTGCGACTTCCAGTGGGACCCGCGGGTGTTCCCGGACCCGGAGGGCATGCTGACCCGGCTGAAGGCCAAGGGCCTGCGGGTGTGCGTGTGGATCAACCCGTACATCGCCCAGCGGTCTCCCCTGTTCGCGGAGGGCAAGGCCCTCGGCCACCTGCTGCGACGCCCGGACGGCAGCATCTGGCAGTGGGACATGTGGCAGCCGGGCATGGCACTGGTCGACTTCACATCGCCGGCGGCCCGCGACTGGTACGCGTCCAAGCTGGAGGCACTGCTCTCCCAGGGCGTCGACTGCTTCAAGACCGACTTCGGCGAGCGGGTGCCGGTCGACGTGGAGTGGTCCGACGGCTCCGACCCGGAGCGGATGCACAACTACTACACGTACCTCTACAACCGCACCGTCTTCGACGTACTGCGCAAGCACCGCGGCGAGGAGGAGGCGGTCCTCTTCGCGCGCTCGGCGACGGCCGGGAGCCAGCAGTTCCCGGTGCACTGGGGCGGCGACTGCGAGGCGACGTACGAGTCGATGGCCGAGTCACTGCGCGGCGGGCTCTCCCTCGGCCTGTCCGGCTTCGGCTACTGGAGCCATGACATCGGCGGCTTCGAGGGCACACCGACACCCGCACTGTTCAAACGCTGGCTGGTCTTCGGCCTGCTGTCGTCCCACAGCCGCCTGCACGGCAGTTCGTCCTACCGCGTCCCGTGGCTGTTCGACGAGGAATCGGTGGACGTGCTGCGGCGGTTCACGCGCCTCAAGCTCCGCCTGATGCCCTACCTCTACGAGGCCGCCCGCACCGCCCACGCCGAGGGCCCGCCGATGATGCGGGCGATGGTGCTGGAGTTCCCGGACGATCCCGGGTGCGCGCATCTGGAGCGGCAGTACATGCTCGGGTCCGATCTGCTGGTGGCGCCGGTGTTCTCCGACGAGGGCGAGGTGTCGTACTACGTCCCCGAGGGCACCTGGACCCACTACCTCGGCGGGCAGACGGTCACCGGGCCGCGCTGGGTGCGCGAGAAGCACGACTTCCTGAGCGTGCCGCTCCTCGTCCGGCCCGGCGCGGTGATCCCGGTGGGCGCGGTGGCCGACCGGCCCGACTACGACCACGCCGACGGGGTCACGCTGCGGGCGTACGGCCTGGGGCGGGGCGCCCAGGTGACGGTGCGGGTCGGGGACGTGGCCTTCACCGTCGTACGCGAAGGGGACACGCTGCGGGCGTCGTGCAGCGACCCGTCGGCTCCGTGGGGCCTGGCGGCCGGTGAGCGCGAGGTGCGTGCGAAGGCCGGGACCGGATTCCTGACGGTGGAGCTGGGCTGATGGTGAAGATCACTGACGTGGCACGGCACGCCGGGGTCTCCCCCAGCACGGTCTCGTACGCCCTCAGCGGCAAACGCCCGATCTCCGAGGAGACCCGGCAGCGCGTCGAGGAGTCCATCCGCCGGCTCGGCTACCGCCCGCACGCCGGCGCCCGCGCCCTGGCCAGCAGCAGATCGAACGTGCTGGCGCTGGTCGTGCCGTTAAGGGCCGGGATCCATGTGCCGGTGGTGATGCAGTTCGCGGTATCGGTGGTGACCACAGCCCGGCGCTACGACCATGACGTGCTGCTCCTCACCCAGGAGGAGGGCGAGGAGGGCCTGCGCCGCGTCGCGGACACGGCATTGGTGGACGCGCTGATCGTGATGGACGTCCAACTGCACGACCCCCGGCTGCCGTTGCTCCGCGCCCTGGAACGCCCGTCGGTGATGATCGGCTTCCCTGCCTCCTCCGACGGCCTGACCTGCATCGACCTCGACTTCAAGGCGGCCGGCGAGGCATGCGTGGAGCATCTGGCGCGACTCGGGCACCGGGTGGTCGCGCTGGTGGGGTCGCCGCCCGAGGTGTACGTCCGCCAGACCGCGTTCGCCCAGCGCGTGGTCCAGGGCTTCACGGCCGCCGCCGATCGGAACGGCCTCGCCTCCGCCGTCCACCCGTGCGAGGCCTCGCCCGCGGCCGCCCGCGCGGTCGCCGAGCAACTGCTCCGCGAACAGCCCGCGTTGACGGGGGTCGTCGTCCACAACGAGGCCATCCTCGAACCGCTCGTCGACGCCTTTGAACAGCTGGGTCTGCGCGTCCCCGGAGACCTCTCCGTCACCGCCATCTGCCCCGACGAACTCGCCGAGTCCCTCCGCGTGCCCGTCACGTCGATCGCGTTGCCGTCGGCCGAGGTGGGGACGCGGGCGGTGGAACTGCTGATGAAGAAACTGGGCGGCAGCACGGCTGTACCGGAGGCGACGCTGCTGCCGCCGAGGATGACGGAGCGGGCGAGTGCGGCGCGGCGCGCGATTGCGTGAACGGTGGCCGCTCTGGGTGCGATGCGGGGATGCGGTGTGCTGTACTGGGACGCGCAGAGGGCCCCCGCGCGGGTACTGGGTAATTCCAGGCGGAGGCTCTGACTCAGTAGGAAAGTACCGGATGCCCCCAGCTTGTGTGGGGACATCCAAAGAGGGCCCCCGCCCGGACCGGGGCGGAGGCCCAAGCTCAGCAAGAGCGTGTCGGATGTCCCCACCTAGTGAGGGGACATCCGGCTACTTGCTGAGCCACCAGAGCAGCCACCTCCTCACGTGCCTCGCAGCCCGCTCCGGCAGGAGCCGGATCAGCCGGATGACGAGAGTCGGCCTGTGCTCACGGTGACAGCCCATCTGAGGGCGTCCTCCCTTCGACGTGAGGCGGCCATCACCAGGCCCCGGGACCGCTCTCGTCGGGCCGGGCCCCGACGAGGTGGGGCCCGGAGAGAAGGGAGGACGCACCCATCGGGCACGTCACGGCGTCAGACTACCGGCTCCAACACCCTTGGTGTGCAGCAATGCACACACAGTGACCGGCGCGGCCCGGTTCAGCAGCGGGCGGGCTTGCGCCATGTGCACTCGAGGTCGGCGTTCGTCTCGACGCGACGCACGGACGCCGAACTCGCCGCCTCGGCACTCGACTTCGCGAGCGTCACCACGATCGCGTCCTCCAGCGCCTTCACCGAGGTCAGGTAGTTGTTGAGGACGATGCTGAAGACGAGTTCGCGTCCCCCGGCATCCATGACGTACCCGGAGAGGCCCGAGGCGCCCGTCAACGACCCTGTCTTCGCCCGGGCGTTGAGCGCGGCGGGCGTCCCGCACATCCGCGAGCGCAGGGTGCCGCCGACGAACCGGTCGGTGTTGCAGGCGACCGGCAGTGAGCGCTCCCAGTCGGTGTACCAGGGCTCGGAGCGCACCGCGAGGAGCAGCTTGGCGAGCTGCGCCGCGGGGAAGTTGTCCATCCGCGAGAGGCCGGACCCGTCGACCTGGCGCAGTTTGTCGGTCTCGACGCCGACGCCCTTCAGGTACCCGCTGATCGCGGCCAGCCCGGCGCTCCAGGTGCCCTGCTGCGAGACCTCGTAGCCGATGGCCTTGGTGAGGACCTCGGCGTGCATGTTGTTGGAGAGCTTCATGAAGGGGATCTGCAGGTTCGTCAGCGTCATGGACTGGTGCGAGGCCAACTCCCGTGCGGTGCTGGGGGTTTCCCGCCCGAGGCGGGTCGGTCCGGTGACCTTGACGCCGTGTGCGGCGAGGGCGTCGCGGAAGACGGCGGCGGCGTACCCGGTGGGCTCCCACACGGAGACCCACCTCTTGGCGGCGGCCCCGCCCACAGGTGTCGTGCCGCTGACGACGATGTCGTTGGTGCCGTGTTCGCGTACGGCGCCGATGGCGTTGGCGCCGCCCGCGGCGACCGTGGTGGCCTGGACGTCGATGTCGACGTAGTCGGTGTCGGGTGTGACGGTGACGGTCGGCCTGTCGCCGGCCCGCGCGCCCGGCGTGACCGTCACGGACACCGAGCCGGTGTCGTAGTCGGTATCGGGTGCCACGTTCAGGGCGCTGATCTGCGCCGCGTAGTAGGCGGACTCGTCGTCGTAGGCCCAGTCCCGGCCGAGCCGCTGATCGTCGAAGCGGGTGTCGTCGGCGATGAGCCGCCCGTCGACACGGGTGACGCCGGAGGCAGCGACCTGGGCGGCGAGCTTGTCGTAGTCCTCGGCGAGGAGGGTCGGGTCCCCGCCGCCGCGCAGATACAGGTCGCCGCGCAGCACGGGACCGTACCGTCGCCCGCTCGCCAGCACGTCGGTGGTGAACCGGTACTCGGGCCCGAGGATCTCCATCGCGGCGGCCGAGGTGGCCAGCTTGGTGTTGGAGGCGGGCATCAGCCGGGTGGTGGGCTGGTGCTGGTAGAGCAGCTCGCCGCTCTCGGCGTCGGCGACCACGACGCTCGCGATCCCGCCCTCCATCCGCGCGTCGCCCAGGATGGTGTCGATGGCCTCGGGCAGGCCGCTGCGGTCGGAGTCGGCGCCGGCGGGTGCGCCGGGTCCCAGGACGGCGGCGGCGAGCACCAGGGCGACTGGCCATGTCCATGTTCGCTTACGGATGATGATCCCCCTCATCAGTTCATCAGTGTTCTGCTCATGACAGGCAAGCAGATCCAGCATCCCGGATCCGGCACACATGAGGAAAGCCCCGCCGCTCGGAAGCGACGGGGCTCTGCCCACATGGGATGAGTGGAGATGGCGGGAATCGAACCCGCGTCCAACGGTGCGGAATCAGGGCTTCTCCGTGTGCAGTCCGCTTCGATTTTCTCGGCCCCGGAGATCACGCGAACAAGTCTCCGACGGGCTCAGTCACTGTTTGGTTTCCCTCTTCACCCCGTGACCGGGATCAAGGTTTAGTCCCCTAGCTGATGCCAGGATCCGGGTCGGGAACAGCCCCGGGCTGACACTTCGCAAGTCGCTACTTAGGCAGCGAGGGCGAAGGAATCGCGCTTGGTGTTGGCGATTATTGTTTTCGGCCTGTGGTTTACGAGATCATGGCCGCTTCCTCGACACGCTTCCCCTGCTTCGACATCCGCTGTCGAAACCGATCATCCCCATGTTGTTTTTTCAATCCCCTCCGGAGAGGGGGCAAGCACCCGCTGTGAGGTGCAGTGCCATCGTACGTGACCAACGCACGCCGATGCCACCGTATTCCCGGGCGTCAGGCCCGCTGCTTCCGGCGCACCGCCGAGATCGCCCGCTCCGTCTCGCGCCGGTCCTGCTTCTCCCGGAGCGTCTGGCGCTTGTCGTACTCCTTCTTGCCTCGCGCGAGCGCGATCTCGACCTTGGCCCGGCCGTCCTTGAAGTACAGGGCGAGGGGCACGATCGTGTGACCCGTCTCCTGCGACTTGGCCTCCAGCTTGTCGATCTCCACGCGGTGCAGCAGCAGCTTGCGCTTGCGGCGGGCGCTGTGGTTGGTCCAGGTGCCCTGGCTGTACTCCGGCACGTGCACGTTGTGCAGCCATGCCTCGTTCCCGTCGAGCTGCACGAAGCCGTCGGCGAGGGAGGCCCGGCCCTGGCGCAGCGACTTCACCTCGGTGCCGGTGAGGACCAGTCCGGCCTCGTAGGTGTCGAGGATGTGGTAGTCGTGCCGCGCCTTCTTGTTCTGCGCGATCAGCTTGCGCCCTTTTTCCTTAGCCATAGTGCCGTCCATTTTCGCACTACGAAGGGGGTGCGCGGGAAGCGGTTTATCAGGGGTGTGTGCTACTGGCCCAGTCCGCTGAGGACCGTCTCGGCCTGCTCCAGGACCTGCTGGTCGACCTCGAGGTCGGGGGTGAGTCCCGTCCCGTCGACGCCCCGCCCGGAGGGGGTGCGGTAGTGGCCGACGGTCAGTTCGGCGACGGAGCCGTCGGGGAGGCGGCTCGGCATCTGGACCGAGCCCTTGCCGAAGGTGCGGGAGCCCACGACGACCGCGCGGCCGCGGTCCTGCAGGGCGCCGGTGAGCAGCTCGGCCGCGCTCATCGTGCCGCCGTCGACGAGCGCGACCAGGGGTCTGGTGGTGTCGCCGCCGAGGTCGGCGTGCAGGGCCTGCTGCTCGCCGTCGACGTCGTAGGTGGCGACGAGGCCGCCGTCGAGGAAGGCGGAGGCGGCGGTGACGGCCTCGGTGACCAGGCCGCCGGAGTTGCCGCGCAGGTCGAGGATGACGCCGGCGCCGGCGGGGGCCTGCCGTACGGCGGTGCGGACGATGTCGCCGGAGCCCTTGGTGAAGGAGCCGATCCTGATGACGGTGATGCCGCCGGCGAGTTTTCGGACGGTGACCGAGTCCGTGGACAGCCGGGCGCGGCGTACGGTCTCGGTCCACGCGCGTGTGCCGCGCTCCAGGCCGAGCCTGACCGGCGTACCGGCGGGCGCGTCGGTGGCGTCGCCGCGCAGTAACGAGACGACCTCGGTGACGGGACGCCCGTCGACCTTCGCGCCGTCGACGCTGCGCAGCCGGTCGCCCTGGCGGATCCCGGCGGCGGCCGCGGGCGACCCGGCGCGCACCTTGGTCACCTCGATACGGCCGTCCCGCTCGCGCCGCGCCCACAGGCCGACGCCGGTGTAACGGCCGTCGAGGGCCTCTTCGAACTCCTCGTACTCGCCCTGGGAGTAGACCGCTCCCCAGCGGTCCCCGCTGCGGCTGACGGCGCGCTCGGCGGCCTCCATCGGGGACTGGCCGTCGGCCATGGCCGCGGCGGCCGCCGCGGCGACCTCCTCGTACCGGCCGGCGGGGGCGGGCGACGAACGGGCCGTTCCGGGCGCGGACCGCCGGTCGGGTCCGGGCAGTGAGCCGGTCGCGGCACCGGCGACGAGCACGCTCGCGAACACCAATGTCAGGGCGGCCCCGCGGCCGAAACGGCGGGGCTGGCAGAACAGGTCACGACCTGACATGCCGGTGAGTCTAGGACAACGCAAAGGGCCGTACGGCCTGTTGCCCGTACGGCCCTCTTGTCATGCGTCACACCTTCAGGTACTTGCGCAGCGCGAAGAACGCGGCCAACGCGGGCATCAGCAGGCTGGTGGCGAGGATGAGCGGCAACTTGGTGAGCACCGCGTCCCAGCCGATGAAGTTGATCAGGTTCAGCTTCTCGGACAGGGCCAGCCCGTGGTCGATGATGAAGTACCGCGCGACCACCAGGAATCCGCAGGCGACCGCGCCTCCGATGAGCCCGGCGACCGCGGCCTCCATGATGAACGGCGCCTGGATGTAGAAGCCCGAGGCGCCGACCAGGCGCATGATCCCGGTCTCACGCCGACGGCTGAACGCGGACACCCGCACGGTGTTGACGATCAGCATCAGCGCGACCACCAGCATCAGGGCCATCACGGCCCGGGCGGCCCAGTTCATGCCGTTGAGCAGCCCGAAGAGGTTGTCGAGAATGCCCTTCTGGTCCTGCACGGACTGCACGCCGTCGCGCCCGTCGAAGGCGGTCGCGATGACCTGGTACTTCTCCGGGTCCTTCAGCTTGATCCGGTACGACTCCTGCATCTGGTCCGGCGTGAGCGAGCTGGCCAGCGGGGAGTCGCCGAACTGCTCCTTGTAGTGCTTGTACGCCGCGTCCTGCGACTCGTACGTCACATTGTCGACGACGGACATCTTGTCGAGGTCGGTCTCGATCGCCTTCTTCTGGTCGGCGGTGACGGCGCCCTTGGCGCAGTTCGGGTCGGACTCGGCGTCGCTCTTGTTGCAGAGGAAGACCGAGACGTTGACCTTGTCGTACCAGTAGCCCTTCATGGTGCTGACCTGGTCGCTCATCAGGAGCGAGCCGCCGAACAGCGCGAGGGACAGGGCGACGGAGACGATGACGGCGAAGGTCATCGTGAGGTTGCGACGGAGACCGACACCGATCTCGGACAGTACGAACTGGGCGCGCATGGCGGCGGGTCAAACCTTTCCGTGGATCTCGTGCGGTCTCAGTGCTGGTAGCCGTAGACGCCACGGGCCTGGTCGCGGACGAGACGGCCCTTCTCCAGCTCGATGACGCGCTTGCGCATCTGGTCCACGATGTTCTGGTCGTGCGTGGCCATCACGACGGTCGTACCGGTCCTGTTGATCCGGTCGAGCAGCTTCATGATGCCTACGGAGGTCTGCGGGTCGAGGTTGCCGGTGGGCTCGTCGGCGATCAGCAGCTTGGGCCGGTTCACGAAGGCCCTCGCGATCGCCACCCGCTGCTGTTCGCCACCGGACAGTTCACCGGGCATCCGGTCCTCCTTGCCGCCGAGCCCGACGAGGTCGAGCACCTGCGGCACGGACTTGCGGATCTCGCCCTTCGACTTGCCGATGACCTCCTGCGCGAAGGCGACGTTCTCGGCGACCGTCTTGTTCGGCAGGAGACGGAAGTCCTGGAACACGGTCCCCAGCTGGCGCCGCATCTGCGGCACCTTCCAGTTGGAGAGGCGCGCGAGGTCCTTGCCCAGAACGTGCACCTGCCCGTGACTGCACCGCTCCTCGCGGAGGATCAGCCGCAGGAAGGTGGACTTTCCGGAGCCGGAGGACCCCACGAGGAACACGAACTCGCCCTTCTCCACTTCCAGGGAGACATCCCTGAGTGCGGGGCGGGTCTGCTTGGGGTAGACCTTGGAGACATTGTCGAATCGGATCACGGATGCACCACGGGTCGCCGGGGGTAGATGAGCGTGACCATACGCGAACCGGGTGTGCGAGCGCAGGCACCGGGAGGGGTTGCGCAGACCTTGTACGTTTTTGTGCCGGCTGAGGTGACGCCTCGGGGGTCCTGGGAACGGGAAGCGCCCGAGCCCTTCCCGGAGGAACCTGGCACAGTGGAAGGGGGAACGTTCTGATACCCGAGGGCGTTGTCCAGGTGGAACCCGGCACGAGGAGGGCGAGCGCATGACGTATGACCGGCTGGTGTGCGCGAACTGCGCCGCGCCTGTGAACGAGGGCCGGTGCCCCGTGTGCCGGGCGAACCGCGAGCGGCTGCAGCAGGGGAACCCCTTCGCGGGCCTGAACCCCATGACACTGATCGCGCTGCTCGCGGTGCTGATCGCGGCGGTGGCCCTGCTGGCCCACCAGACCGCGTAGCACCCGCACAGACGGACAGCCGAAGGGCCCGGAGCGACATCCGCTCCGGGCCCTTCGATCGTACGACTGCGCACGTTCCGTACGCGCGCGGCTACCGTCAGGCAGCCGCACCGCCGCGGCCGCCCACGAGGCGCGGCAGCACACGGAAGCCGACACCGCCGGCGATCATCGTCGCGGCACCGATCAGCAGGAACGTGGTCTGCGCGGCACCGGTCTCGGCGAGCTCCTCACCGTTGCCCTGGGCCGCGGTGTCCGAGCCGGTGGTCTCCGAGCCGGTGTCGGTGAGGGCCGAGGAGCCCTCCTCCTGGGTGGAGGTGCCACCGTTGGGGTCGGTGTTGTTGCCGCCCCCATTGCCGTTGCCGTTGCCGTTTCCGTTGCCATTCCCGTTGCCGTTCCCGTTGCCCGGGTCGGACGGCTCGTCGGTCGGGTCGACCGTCGGGTCCTCGGTGGGCTCGGTGGGGTCGGTGGGCTCAGTGGGATCCGTCGGGTCCACGGTGGGCTCGTCCGTCGGAATGACGGTGGGCTCCGGCGGGACCGGGTCGGTCGGCTCCGGCTCCGGCGGGGCCGGCTCGGTCGGCGTCGGGTCGATGCAGATGTCGAGGATGCCGCAGTCGTCGGCAGAGGCGACACCGGCGGCGGTCAGCGAAGCGCCGGCCGCGATCACGGCACCGGCCGCGATCCGCGCGACACGGATCCGCGTCTTGTTCGTCATGTGGTTGCTACCCCCAGTAGCTCATCAGTCAATGAGGCGGCGCTCGGGGCCGTGATCGACGGAGGTAACAGAACTTGAGCCCCCCGGTTCACATGCGCCCCAGAGATACGCATGCCGCGCTTTACCATTCCTATTTTTCAAAGCAACGTCAAGGCCGTTCCGCACGTGATGTCCAGGTTCCAATGTTTTGCGGGACGTTGGAGTCTGTGAGTGTGATGTAAAACCCAGACATGCAGGTACAGAGAAGGCAACTGCCGCCCCAGTGGCGGCAGTTGCCTTGTCGACAAAGCGCTGTCTACTTCTCCTGCTGCTTGCGCCAGCGAATCCCGGCCTCGAGGAAGCCGTCGATCTCACCGTTGAACACGGCCTCGGGGTTACCGACTTCGTGGTCGGTCCGCAGGTCCTTGACCATCTGGTACGGGTGCAGCACATACGACCGCATCTGGTTGCCCCAGGAGTTGCCGCCGTCGCCCTTCAGGGCGTCCATCTTGGCCTGCTCCTCCTGGCGGCGCCGCTCGAGCAGCTTGGCCTGGAGGACGTTCATCGCGGTGGCCTTGTTCTGGATCTGGGACCGCTCGTTCTGGCAGGAGACGACGATGCCGGTGGGGAGGTGGGTGAGGCGCACCGCGGAGTCGGTGGTGTTCACGCCCTGGCCGCCGGGGCCGGAGGACCGGTACACGTCCACCCGCAGCTCGGACTCGTCGATCTCGACGTGGTCGGTCTGCTCGACCACGGGCAGCACCTCGACGCCCGCGAAGGAGGTCTGCCGGCGCCCCTGGTTGTCGAAGGGCGAGATCCGGACGAGCCGGTGGGTGCCCTGCTCGACGGAGAGGGTGCCGTAGGCGTAGGGGATCTGCACGGCGAAGGTGGTCGACTTGATGCCGGCCTCTTCGGCGTACGACGTCTCGTAGACCTCGGTCTTGTAGCCGTGCTGCTCGGCCCAGCGCAGGTACATGCGCTGCAGCTTCTCGGCGAAGTCGGCGGCGTCGACGCCGCCGGCCTCGGCGCGGATGTTGACGAGCGCCTCCCGGGAGTCGTACTCCCCGCTGAGCAGCGTCCGCACCTCCATCTCGTCCAGCGCCTTCTTGACGGCGGTGAGCTCGGACTCGGCCTCGGCGCGGGTGTCCGGGTCGTCCTCCTCCTCGGCCATCTCGAACAGCACGGCGAGATCGTCGATCCGTCCGCGCAGCGCCTCCGCCTTCCTGACCTCGGCCTGGAGGTGGGAGAGCTTGCTGGTGATCTTCTGCGCCTCGTCCGGGTTGTCCCACAGGGACGGCGCGGCCGCCTGCTCCTCGAGCACGGCGATGTCTGCCCTCAGCTTGTCGAGGTCCAGAACGGCCTCGATCGACTCCATGGTCGAGGAGAGGGACTTGAGCTCTTCGGATACATCGACGACTGCCACGCTCCCAGCGTAACGGCTCCGCCGTCCGACCCATGCAGGGCGACTGTCCCTACCTGGGGGCTCCGCCTCCAGGCCCCCGGCCTATGCCCACCCACCACCCGTTCGCGGTCGGGAGATTGGTGTTCTCAGCCCGTCCGGCGTTCGAGGACAAGGCCCCTTGTAGGCCGGAGCGGAGTCTGGGGCGACAGGGGCGAAGGAAACCATCTCAGGGCGTGACCGGCGCCGAGTTCTTCGTGTCCTGGGGCGTCGCCCCGGCGTCATCCCCCGACGTCGCCAGCCACGTCCCCACCCCGGCCGCAGCGGCCAGCGCCACCGCGGCCACCCCCACCACGACCCGCCGCCGCCGAGTAGCCGCCCGATGCCGCGCGGACCCGGGCCGCGGCGCCCCGGCAGCCCTTGGCACCCGTGCCGTCCCACGGGCCCCGCCCGCCAGCTCATCAGGCGCCGGCACCCTCATCGACGTATGCGTGTCCCGGTTCGAGTCGGCCGGCCTCGCGCCCGGCACCAACGGCACCGCACCCCGCCGCGCCCGCCCCGACGCCACCGGCTCCTCCGGCGGCGCCGGCCGCTCCTCCTCCACCGCCTCCGCATCCGGCTCGTCCACGTCCAGCGGCGGCATCCCGGCCACCAACGGCAGCAGCTCCCGCAGCCGGCCCCCGAGCTCGGACGCCCGCAGCCGCGAGGCCGGCGCCTTCGCCAGGCACTGCACGATCAGCTGCCACAGCTCGTCGGGGATGCCCGGCAAGGGCGCGACCGACTCCGTGACGTGGCGGCGCAGAACCGCGCCCGGGTGTCCGCCGCCGAAGGGAGTGAAGCCCGCCAGCAGTTCGTACAGGACCGTCGCCAGGGCGTAGATGTCGACCGCCGCCCGCGGGGGCAGCCCCTCGACGATCTCCGGCGCCAGATAGTCCGGCGTACCGATGATCTTCGTCGCGCGGGTCCGTCGCGGTGAGTCGATCAGCTTGGCGACCCCGAAGTCCGTGAGGAGCGCGGGGTGCGAGTCGCCGGGGCCCAGCGGGCCCTGCATGTCCAGCAGGACGTTCTCCGGCTTCACGTCCCGGTGCACGACCCCGGCCGCGTGCGCCGCCGCCAGCCCGTCCGCGACGTCGGCCACGATCGCCACCGCCGCCTCGGGCGCGAGCCGCCGGTCCCGGTCGAGCCGGGTGCGCAGGTCGGTGCCGCGGACCAGGTCCATGACGAGGGCGAGGTCGTTGCCGTCCACGACCAGATCGCGCACCGAGACCACGTTCGGGTGCTCGAGGCCGAGCAGCGCCGTGCGCTCCTGCACGAACCGTCCGACGAGTTCCTGGTCGGACGCGAGGTCCTCGCGCAGCAGCTTGATGGCGACGGGCCCCTCGGGACCCTCGCCCAGCCACACCGTGCCGGCGCTGCCCCGCCCCAGGATCTGGTTGGCGGTGTACCGGCTGCCGATCTTCCGTGCCAAGGCTGCTCCTACAGACGCGTGTTGTCGCCAAAACTACGCGCCCGACGAGCCAACCTTCACCGCGGAGACGGAAATCACCCGCCAGGTGTCGACAAATCCCCAGACTCGCGAGCAGGGGACCGACGGCTCACCCGCCGTCGCCCGACCCGCCACCCAGGTTCTCGATCCACCCGGTCACCGTGCCGAACCAGTCGCTCAGCTGCTCCCAGTAGCCCTTGCCCGTGCCGATCCAGCTCTGCAGCGGGCTCAGCTCCCAGATGAGCCACCCCGCGACGAACACGATGACGATCGAGAACAGGCAGCCCTTCAGGCAGCCAAGACCGGGGATCCGCATCGGGTTGGCACTGCGCTGCCGCGGCTGACGGGGCTCAGGCCGCTGCGGCTCCGGCGGCGGCGCGTACCGCTGCGGGGGCTGCTGCTGGGGCCGCCGCTGCTGCCGCTGAGGCTGCTGGGGTTGCTGAGGGGCGTACTGCTGGGGCTGTTGCTGCTGCGGATAGCCGTATCCGGGCCCGGGCGGCTGCTGCTGAGGGCGCTGCGGCTGCTGTTGCGGCCTGGCCACCTGCCGCTGGGGGCGGCGGCGCAGCGGGTCCTCGTTGGGGTCGAGGTACTGGACCTGCGTCTGTTCGTTGCGGTCGCGGGCGGCGCGCAGCTGGTTCTGCCAGGGGTGCGGCTCCTCCGGACCTGGCTGTCCGGGCTGCTGGCCGGGCTGTCCCGGGGGCACCGGCGGCATGACCGCGGTCGGGTCGGCGGCGCCGCGCGGGCCGCCGGTGTTCGGCAGTACGGCGGTGGGGTCGGCGGCGCCGGCCGGGCCACTGGTGTGCGGGAGGAAGCTGGTCGCGGCGTTCGGGTCGTACGCCCCGGACGGCGCGCCGTGCGGCAGCACCTGCGTGGGGTCGGCCGAGCCCGGCACGGTGGCCGGCGCCGGGTCGGGCGCGAGGAGCGCGGCGACGCCCTCGGCGGCGGCGATCTGCGCGGAGCTCGCGTGTACGCCGATGCCCTCGGCGACGACGCGCAGGCCGCGGGCGAGGTTCTCGGCGCTGGGCCGCTCGTCGGGGTTCTTGCGCAGGCAGCGCTCTATGACCGTCCACAACGGGTCGGGGACGGTCGAGGGGCGGCGCGGCTCGGCGCTCAGATGCTGGTGCAGGACTTCGAGGGCGGAGCCGCCGCCGAACGGCGGACGGCCGGTGAGCAGCTCGTACAGCAGGATGCCGGCGCCGTAGATGTCGACGGCGGAGGTCTGCGGGCGGCCCTCGGCGGACTCGGGCGCGATGTACGCGGGCGTGCCGACGAACTCGTGCGTCCGGGTCAGGCCGGGCGAATCGGCGAGGCGTGCGATGCCGAAGTCGGTGAGCAGCGGGTGCATCTGGCCGTTGTACTGCTGGAGCAGGACGTTGGCCGGTTTCAGGTCGCGGTGTACGACGCCGTCGGCGTGGCTGGCGGCGAGCGCGTCGGCGATCTGCGCGGTGAGCAGGGCGGCGGCGACGGGCGTGAAGGGGCCGTTCTCGCGCAGGTAGCGGTGCAGGTCGGGGCCCTCGACGAGGTCCATGACCAGGGCCAGCAGATCGCCCTCGACGACCAGGTCGCGCACCCGGACGATGTTCGGGTGGGTGAGCCGGAGCAGGACGGAGCGCTCCCGCAGGAACCGCATCACGATGTCTGCGTCGCTCGCGAGCTCTTCCTTCAGGACCTTGATCGCGACGGTCTCGCCGGGCTGACCGGGCACGGCCGCCTCGGCGCCTGCGGTCTCACGCTGGCGGGCCCGCCAGACGGTCCCCGTGGCACCGCGTCCGAGCGGCTCCTCGAGGAAGTACTTGCTGCCTACCGGCCGCACGTCGCGCTCCCTAGCTGCTTGCCTACGTTCCGACCCACTGTAGTGCCGCCGCCCCTGGCGCCGGCCTGTCATCATTCTGTGCGTTTTACGTACGGCTTCCCGTACATGTTCGAAGGAAAGACGCTTGCCTCTGTCTCTCGGTTGCCAAGAGCGGACGTGACCGATCTCAAGCAGTCGCCGGTACGGCACCTGTCAGGCACTTTTGCGGGCAGAGCCGACCAATCAAGATCACTTGCCCCCGGGCGGGGGGCACGCTGTCAGTGGCAGGTGCGAGGATGCCTCCAGTACTGGCCGACGTGCTCGTGTGGGGGTGGGGGATGTCCGCGCCCGGGCAGAAGGGACGCTGACGGCGATGCAGATCCGGCTGACCGTCGTAGACCCGCTGGGCCCGCCCGCTCCCGCGCGGGGCCGCGCCACGAGCTGCGACGTGCTGGTCACGGCGCCCGCGGGCACGGCCCTGGCCGCGGTGGCGTCGGCGCTCGCCTCGGCGGTCTCCGGCGGCGACAGCCAGGTGGTGCTGTACGCCGGCGTGGAGCGCCTGGACGCCCAGCGCTGCACGCTCGGCGAGCCCCCGCTGATCGACGGCGCCGTGCTCTCCCTGGGCGCCCCGCTGGAGCCGGAACCGCATCCCGAGCTCGACGACGCCCCGACCCAGCTCCAGGTCGTCGCCGGCCCGGACGCGGGCGGCGTCCACCTCCTGCACGGCGGCGAGATCCGCATCGGCCGCTCCGCCGACGCCGACGTCCCGCTCGACGACCCGGACGTCTCCCGGCTGCACTGCGCGGTGACGGTCGAGCCCGACGGCCGCGTCTCGGTCGCCGACCTGGGCTCCACCAACGGCACGACACTGGACGGCACCCGCGTGGGCACGCGCGCGGTGCGCTTCACGCCGGGCGCGCTGCTGCGGATCGGCGAGTCCGCCCTGCGGCTGGCCCCGGCCGGGGGTCCGGGGGCGCGAGTGCGGACGGCACCGGACGGTGAGGGGTGCGTACGGGTGCCCCCGGGGGACGAGGCTCCCCACGCGCGCGTGACCGGCTCCCCCTCCGGGGACACCCATCGCACCTACGGCTCGGCAAGCTGGGGCGCCGCGGGCACGGCCGCACCGGGCACCCAGGAACACGACCCCGCGGAACCGCCCGTCGTGCCGGGCCAGGGCGGCGCACCGCGCCTCGAGAGCCACGGCACGGCGACAGGCAGGACGGTTCCGAAGGCACGCGGCGGTGACACGCACGGCGCGGGCTTCGGGGTGGGCGGGCTCGGGGCGGCGGGGTACGGCGACGGGGGTGGCAGGGCGGCCGGGGCCTCCGGTACGCCGCGTACGGCCACCGGAGACAACGGATCCCGCGCACCTCACACAACCGCCGGAGACAACTCCCCGAGTGCGCCCCGCAGGGCCACCAGGGGCAGCGAATCCCCTGCCCCGGACACAGCCACCGGGACCGGATCCCCTGGCACACCCCGCACGGCCACCGGAGACAACGGATCCCGCGCACCTCACACAACCGCCGGAGACAACTCCCCGAGTGCGCCCCGCAGGGCCACCAGGGGCAGCGAATCCCCTGCCCCGGGCACAGCCACCGGGACCGGATCCCCTGGCACACCCCGCACGGCCACCGGAGACAACGGGTCCCACGCACCTCACACGACCGCCGGGGCCGGATCCCCCGGTACACCCCGCACGGCCGCCGGGGGCGACGGATCCCGCGCATCTCGCACGGCCGCCGGAGACGACTCCCCAGGTGCGCCCCGCAGGGCCGCCAGGGGCAGCGAGGCCCCTGCGCCCGGTACGGCCCCCGGGGACCACGAGCTCGCCGAGGACGTCGCGAGCGCGGGTGGGCGCAAGGGCACCCCCGTCCGGGGGACGGACGTACCGCACGGCGTTCGCAAGCGTGGTGGGCTCACGGCGTGGGCGCGCAGGCTGGGCGGCGGGCGGGCCGAGCCGGGGGCGGCACGGGCCGGGGCGTATGACGAGGAGGCGCCCGACGAGGCGGCCGCGGCGCCCTCGGTCGCGACCGGTGCTCGGGCGCCGGAGACCTGGCCGGACCCGGCGGCGCTGCTGCTGACGGCGCTCGGGCCCGGGCCCCGGCTGTGGGAGCGTGGCCCGGGTCACCCGGAGGCGCTCACAGTGCGGCTTGGCACGGCCGACCGGGCGGCGCCCGGCGGTTCGGGGCTGCTGCCCGCGGTCCCGGTGACCGCCGATCTGCGCGAGGCCGGGGCGCTGGGGCTGGCCGGTCCGCGCGCGCGGCTCGACGGGCTGGCCCGCGCGGTGGTCGCCCAGCTCGCCGCGCTGCACTCCCCCGACGCCCTGGAGATCGTCCTGATCAGCGCGGACCGCGCCCGCCCCGTGGAGGAGCGGACCGCGGAGTGGTCCTGGCTGGGCTGGCTCCCGCATCTGCGTCCGGGGCACGGCCAGGACTGCCGCCTGCTCCTGGCCTACGACCGCGAACAGGCCGCGGCCCGCACGGACGAGCTCCTGCGGCGGCTGGAGGACGTGACCTACGGCACGGACAGTCGGCGTGCGCCCCAGGACACGTCCTCGGAGGCCCCCGCCGGCCGGACCGCCGCACCCCGTGGTGCCGCCCGGCGCCCCTCCTGGGCCCGGGACGACGTCGCGGCCGACGAGACGGGCGGCTTCGTGGGGCCGTACACCGTGGTCGTCGTGGACGGCGACCCCGGCGGCGCCGACCTGCGCAAGGCGGTGGCGCGGCTGGCGCTGGAGGGGCCGCGGGCCGGGATACATGTCGTCTGCCTGGCGGAGACGGCGTCCGCGTCACCCGCCTCGCCGGTGACGGAGACGTATGAAGCGGCGTGTACGGCGTCGCCGGCGTTCCGGGACTGCGGTGCGGTCGCGCTGCTCAGCGGGGACGTGGCGACGGCGTTGCGGCTGATGCGGGTCGCGCGGAGCGGGGCGGGGGCACCCCCGGGCGGCGCGGCCCAGTCGGAGCAGGGCGTCGTCGACCACGGCACCGTCGGCCCCGTGGGCCATGGCACCGTCGCCGCCGTGGACGCCGTTTCGCTCGCCTGGGCGGAGCGGTTCGCGCGGGCGTTGGCGCCGTTGCGTACGGACGGGGCCGGGGAGCGGCACGCGCGGGTGTCGGCGCCGTTGCCGCAGGCGGCGCGGCTGCTGGACGAGTTGGGGCTGGCCCGGGCCACCCCGGCGTCGCTGATGGCGCGTTGGGCGGACGCGGCCGACGACGCGGAGGCGCTGGGCGGGCGGGCGGTGGCCGTTCTCGGCGCCGGGCCGCGCGGGCCGGTCAGCGCGGACCTCGTGGCCGACGGCCCGCACCTGCTGATCGAGGGACCGGCGGGCAGCGGGCGTACGGAGCTGCTGCGGGCGCTCGTCGCGTCGCTGGCCGCGGCCGAGCGGCCGGACCGGCTGAGCGTCGTCCTGATGGACGGCCGGGACAGCGTGGGCGCGGGCGGCGGACACGGCGAGGGACTGCGCGTGTGCACGGACGTCCCGCATGTCACGACCCACCTCACCGCCAACGACCCTGTCCGGATGCGGGAGTTCGCGCAGTCGCTGAGCGCCGAGCTGAAGCGGCGCGCGGAGCTGCTCGGGCGGACCGGCTTCGCCGAGTGGCACACGAGCCGTGAGCTGACGGGCCGGATGGTCGCGCAGCGGACGATACCGGCGCGCGGCGCGTCCCGGGCAGGTGCCGGGGACGCCGCGGGCGCGGCGGATCTCGACACCCCGCCCAGTTCGACGCTGCGGCTGCGGCCGGCGGCGGCCCGTCGGCGGGCGGCGGCCGCACCGCCGCCGCTGCCCCGGCTCGCCGTGGTCGTGGACGACCTGGACGCGCTGGTGTCGCCCCCGCTGGGCTCGCCGGGCAGACCGGCGGCGGGCTCGGTCATACGCGCGCTGGAGGCGGTAGCCCGGGAGGGCGAGCGGCTCGGCGTGCATCTGGTGGCCGCGGCCGGCCTCGGGGGGCGTACGGCTCAGTCGGAGCCGGCCCGGCTGGCGGCACTGCGGGTCACGCTCGACGCGGTGACGCCGGGGCCGGACGAACCGGCGCCGGGGCGCGGGCGGCTGTCCTGGGCGGACGGCCGGATCACCGCCTTCCAGGGCGGCCGGGTGACCGGCCGCATCCCGCGGACGGCGACACTGCGGCCGACGGTGGTCCCCCTGGAGTGGCACCGCATGGGCGACCCACCGGCCCGGCGTCCCGTACGGGAGTTGGGCAACGGGCCGACGGACCTGGCGTTGCTGGCGAGCGCGCTGGAGAGGGCGGCGCGTGAGGTGGCGGCCGCTGAGGTGCCGTCACTTCTGTAGCGGGGGTGGGTGAAACAGCCCGTCCGGCGTTTGAGGGCGAGGCCGTTCGGGCCGAAATCGGGGGTCTGGGAGCGGCGGCCTCCGGCGAGCGCGACACCCACACCGGGTGCCTGGTCACGAGGGGGTCACGATCCCCCGGTTGACAGCGGACGCGCCCTTGCCGACCCAACTCCCGGGGCGTAGACCAGTTCGCACGGGACAGCGCTGAACGTTCGACGAGGCACGAAGAACGGGGCAGTGATGCGCAGCATGGGCACCATCCGGACACGCAGGGCCGCAAGGACGGCCGCCGCCCTTCTCGCGGGAGCACTCACGCTCTCGCTCAGCGCGTGCGGCAGTGACGACGACAAGGGCGACAACGACCCCACAGGCACCAAGGAGGCCGGCAGCACCGTCACCCTTCCCAAACTCAACGGTGAGAGCCTGGAGGTCGCCGCCGTGTGGTCCGGCGCCGAGCAGGCCAACTTCAAGAAGGTTCTGGAGGAGTTCGAGAAGCGCACCGGCGCCACGGTGACGTTCGTACCCGCGCAGGACCCGATCATCAACTTCCTCGGCTCGAAGATCGCGGGCGGCGCACCGCCGGACATCGCGATGCTCCCGCAGCCCGGCGCCATCAAACAGGCCGTCGAAAAGAAGTGGGCGAAGCCGCTGGGCAGCGAGGCGCAGGCCGAGCTCGCCGAGAACTACTCGCAGGGCTGGCAGGACATCGGCAAGGTCGAAGGCAAGCCGTACGGCGTCTACTACAAGGCCGCCAACAAGTCCCTGATCTGGTACAACGCCAAGGTCTTCGAGAACGCGGGGGCCACCGAGCCCAAGAGCTGGGACGAGCTCCTCACCACCGCCCAGACCGTCTACGACTCCGGCGTCACGCCGTTCTCGGTCGGCGGCGCAGAGGGCTGGACCCTCACCGACTGGTTCGAGAACATCTACCTCTCCCAGGCCGGACCGGAGAAGTACGACCAGCTCGCCCAGCACGAGATCAAGTGGACCGACCCTTCGGTGAAGGACGCCCTCACCACCCTCGCGCAGGTCTGGGGCAAGAAGGACTACGTCGCGGGAGGCGCGGCCGGCGCGCTGCAGACCGACTTCCCGGCCTCCGTGACGCAGACCTTCACCGGCGGCGACCAGCCCAAGGCCGGCATGGTCTACGAAGGCGACTTCGCCCAGGTCAACATCACCCAGGCGAAGGCGAAGATCGGGACGGACGCGAAGGTGTTCCCGTTCCCGACCGTCGGCGACAGCGCGCCCGTCGTCTCGGGCGGTGACGCGGCCGTCATCCTGAAGGACTCCAAGGCGGCGCAGGCCCTGGCCACCTTCCTGGCGTCCCCGGACGCGGCGACGGTCCAGGCGAAGCTGGGCGGCTACCTCTCGCCGAACAAGAACGTCGCGGAATCCGCGTACCCGAACGCGGTGCAGCAGAAGATGGCCAAGGCGCTGATCGCGGCCGGCGACGACTTCCGCTTCGACATGTCCGACCAGGCCCCGCAGGCCTTCGGCGGCACCCCGGGCAAGGGCGAGTGGAAGCATCTCCAGGACTTCCTGAAGAACCCGAAGGACATCGCGGGAACCCAGCAGAAGCTGGAAGCCGACGCGGCCGCCGCCTACGGAGGCTGACGCGATGGCGTCCGCTTCGGCGGCAGGGGTCCCTCCGACCCCTGCCGCCCCCAAGTCGCGCAAGAGCGTGACGGGTACGCGCAGGACCGTGGCAGTGCTGTTCCTGCTGCCCGCTCTGGTGCTGCTCGGCGCGCTCGTGGTCTACCCGATCGGGTACTCGGTCGTCCGCAGTTTCTACGACCAGTCCGGCAGTGGCTTCGCCGGACTCGACAACTACGAGGCCCTGTTCACCGACGACGGTATCCGTACCGCCCTCAAGAACAACGTGATCTGGGTGGTGTTCGCGCCCACCGTCGCCACCGCGCTCGGCCTGATCTTCGCGGTGCTGACCGAACGGATCCGCTGGGGCACGGCGTTCAAGCTGATCGTCTTCATGCCGATGGCGATCTCGATGCTCGCGGCGGGCATCATCTTCCGTCTGGTCTACGACCAGGAACCGGACAAGGGCGTCGCGAACGCGGTGTGGGTGGGCGTCCACGACACGTTCGCCGAGTCCTCCGCCTTCCCGAAGGCGCACCCGGGCCGTGAGTCCCCGCTGCAAACCGATCAGGGCGGCTTCATCACCAAGTCCCCCGTCAGTACCGGCGACACGGTCACCCTCCCGCTCGTCGGTGTCGCCCCCGACCAGATTCCGGACGACGCCGAGCGTGCCGTGGCGCCGCAGCCGGAGCCGGGGAAGATCACCGGCACCACCTGGCAGGACTTCACGCGCGGCAAGGGCGTCGGCACGCTCGGCGCACCCGACGCGTCCGAGCTGGGCTACCCCGGGATGAAGATCGAGGCGGTCAGGGACGGCAAGGTCGTCGCCTCGACGAAGGCCGCCGGCGACGGCACCTTCACGCTCCCCGCGTCGGCCGACGGGGCCCAGCTCCGGCTCCCGGCGAGCAACTTCAAGGAGCCGTACAACGGTCTCGACTGGCTGGGCCCGTCCCTGGTCACCCCGGCCATCATCGGGTCGTACATCTGGATGTGGGCCGGTTTCGCGATGGTGCTGATCGCGGCCGGGCTCGCGGGCATCCCCCGTGACCTCCTGGAGGCGGCCCGGGTCGACGGCGCCAACGAGTGGCAGGTGTTCAGAAAGGTCACGGTGCCCCTGCTGGCGCCCGTCCTCGCGGTCGTCATCGTCACCCTGATGATCAACGTCCTGAAGATCTTCGACCTGGTCTACATCATCGCCCCCGGCTCCTCCCAGGACGACGCGAACGTCCTCGCCCTGGAGCTGTACCGCAAGGGCTTCTCGGAGGACCAGCCGGGCGTCGCCAGCGCGATCTCGGTGTTCCTGCTCCTCCTGGTCATCCCGGTGATGTGGTTCAACATCCGCAGGCTCAGGCGGGAGGTGCGGCGATGACGGCCGAGGCCGGAAGTGTCACGAAGGCAGCGCCCGTCGAGACCGTGAAGGCCGAGCGGTCCCTGGGCGCTCGCCTCGCCTCGGGCGTCAGCGGCGGCCTGGTCCGGGTGGTCCTCCTCGTGGTGGGCCTGTTCTGGCTGGTCCCGACGATCGGTCTGCTGCTGTCGTCGCTCCGCAAGCCCGAGGACATGGCCGCGAGCGGCTGGTGGGAGGTCTTCAGCAAGCCCTCCCAGCTCACCTTCGACAGCTACGACAAGCTCCTGCAGAACAGCGACATCACCGACTCGATCCTCAACACCGTCATGATCACGGTCCCGGCGACCCTCCTGGTCGTCGTCATCGGCTCGCTCGCGGGCTACGCGTTCGCGTGGATGGAGTTCCCGGGCCGCGACTGGTGGTTCCTGGGCGTCGTCGGCCTGCTGGTCGTCCCCGTCCAGGTGGCACTGATCCCGATCGCCGAACTCTTCGGCAACATCGGCATCTTCGGCTCGCTGATCGGTGTGATCCTCTTCCATGTCGGCTTCGGGCTGCCGTTCGCGGTGTTCCTGCTGCGGAACTTCTTCGCGGAGATCCCGAAGGAACTCCTGGAGGCGGCCCGTCTGGACGGCGCCGGTGAACTGCGCCTGTTCGTGCGGGTCGTGATGCCGCTGGGCGGGCCGGCGATCGCCTCCCTCGGCATCTTCCAGTTCCTGTGGGTGTGGAACGACATGCTGGTCGCGCTGATCTTCACCGACTCGGGAAGCCAGCCGATCACGGTCGCGCTCCAGACGCAGGTACGGCAGTTCGGCAACAACATCGACGTCCTGGCGCCCGGCGCGTTCATCTCCATGGCGATCCCGCTGGTCGTGTTCTTCGCGTTCCAGCGGCAGTTCGTGACCGGCGTGATGGCGGGCGCGGTCAAGTAGCCCTACAGAACAGCCAGATCGGAGGGGCGGACCGACACCGGTCCGCCCCTCCGCGTTCGTTCACCATCCCCCGTATGCCGTACGGCCGCGTAACCAAGCCGCTCCATTGGCCGTTCCCGGGCCGAACGCCCGCGTCGGCCGACCCATGGATGTCCCTTGCCCAGGTTCAGTGTCATCGTCCCCGCGTACCAGGTTCAGGCGTACCTGCACGAGTGCCTGGAATCGGTGCTCTCCCAGTCGTATCCCGATCTCGAACTGATCGCCGTCGCCGACTGCTCGCCGGACGCCTGCGGCGAGATCGTCGACGAGTTCGCGGCCCGTGATCCCCGCGTACGCCCCGTGCACCTGACGCGGAACCAGAGCCTTGGCCCGGCCCGCAACGCCGGTATGGCCGAGGCAACGGGTGACTATCTCGTCTTCCTCGACGGCGACGACACCCTCACCCCGGGCGCCCTGCACGCGATCGCCGACCGGCTGAAGGAGACCGGCGAACCGGACGTCCTGGTCTACGACTACGCGCGCACTTACTGGACGGGCGAGACGGTCCGCAACCGGGCCGCCGCACAGCTCACCGAGCAGGGCCCGGCGCCGTTCCGGCTGGAGGACCGTCCGGGTCTGACCCGGCTGCTCATGGTCGCCTGGAACAAGGCGTACCGCCGGGAGTTCGTCGAGGAGGGGGGCTTCACCTTCCCGCCCGGCTACTACGAGGACACCCCGTGGACCTACCCGGTCCTGATGACGGCGGAGTCGCTGGCGACCCTGGACCGGGTGTGCGTGCACTACCGGCAGCGCCGGCGGGGCAGCATCCTCGGCACGGCCGGGCCGCGGCACTTCGACATCTTCGAGCAGTACGAGCGGGTCTTCGCGTACGTCGACCAGAACCCCGAACTCACGCAGTGGCGCCCGGCGTTGTTCCGCCGCATGATCGACCACCTGCTGGCGGTGTTCAGCCGGCCCGACCGCCTCCCGCGCGACTGCCGTGCCGAGTTCCTGCGCAGGGCCCGCGCCCACTACCGCCGTTACCGCACCGCGGGCGCCCCCGCCGGCCTGCGCGCCCGCCTGCGGCACACCCTGGTCCGGCTGGGCCTGCACCGCACGTTCCGCGCCCTGCAGCTGGCGGCGGCACTGCTGCACCGCACCCGCAAGGCCACCCACCGCCTCCTGACGACCCTCCGGTCGACGGCCCTGCGGCTCCACTACCGCGTCCAGCGCCGGCTCCCGCTCCGCGCCGACCGTGCCGTCTTCGCCGCGTACGGGGGCCGAGGCCACGGCTGTCACCCGGGCGCGCTGGAGCAGGCGGTGCGTACCCACGCCCCGCGCATCCGCACGGCCTGGGTCGCCCGCCCCGAGCACCACCACACGATCCCGTCCGGCACCCGGCGGCTGCGCCCGGACACAGCCGCGTACTGGACGGCCCTGGCCCGCTCCAAGTACCTGTTCGGCAACGCCGACTTCGACCACCGTCTGGTCAGGCGGCGCGGCCAGGTCCTGGTCCAGACCCAGCACGGCACCCCGCTCAAGCACATGGGCCTGGACCTGCGTGAGCGCCCCGCTGCCGCCCAGGACATGGACTTCGACCAGCTGCTGCGGGGCGTCGACCAGTGGACCTACGTCGTGTCCGCCAACCGCCACTCCACGCTCACCTGGGAGCGCGTCTGTCCGGGCGACTACCGGACGCTCGAGTACGGCTCCCCGCGCAACGACGTCTTCCAGCAGGCCACTTCGGCGGACGTCTCCCGGCTGCGCGAGTCGCTCGGCATCCCCGAGGGCACAGTCGCGATCCTCTACGCCCCCACCCACCGCGACTACCGCCGCACCCAGCAGCTCACGCTCAACCTGGACCGGATCCTGCGCCACCTGGGCCCCCGCTTCGTCGTCCTCGCCCGCGCCCACCACCGGCACGGCGGCCCCCTCGCGCCCACCTCCGGCCGCGTCATCGATGTCACGGACCATCCGAGCGTCGAGCAACTGTGCCTGGCCTCGGACACGTTGGTCACCGACTACTCGTCCATCATGTTCGACTACGCCAACCTGGACCGGCCGATCGTGATCCACGCCGCCGACGACGACTGGGCGGCGTACGAGGCGGCCCGCGGCACCTACTTCGACCTGCGTTCCTTCCCGCCGGGTGCGGTCGGGCGCAGTGAGGACGAGCTGATCGACATCTTCGCCACCGGGCACTGGCAGGGCTCGCGCTCGGCCCGGCTGCGGTCGGCGTTCCGCGAGCGGTTCTGCCCGTACGACGACGGACGCGCCGCCGAACGCGTCGTACGCCATGTCGTGCTCGGCGAGGCGGAGAGCGGCCTGCCGCCGGTCATCCCGCTCGCCAAGCGGCTTCCCGTGCCGTCGGCGGCCGCGGGCCTCGCGCACTCCCCGCTCGCCACCATTCCGCAACCCGCGGGTCCATCGGCCGTCACCGGCCGCCTCTGAACATCGTTCTCACCCAAGGGAGTTCGCATGCCGTCCAGCCCGTCCCGGCCCACACCCAGCCGGCCGTCCACCTGGCGTCCGGCCGGGCGGCCAGGACGCCGTCACACCGGCGGAGGCGCGGCCCGGTCTCCCCGAGCACCATCGACAGAAAGAGCAGAATGCCCCGCTTCAGCATCATCGTCCCGTCCCATGGGGTCGCGGGCCGACTGCCCCTGGCGCTGGACTCGGTCCTCGCCCAGTCCTTCGGCGACTTCGAGCTGATCCCGGTCTGCGACACCCCCGACTCCCCGGCGGCCGACATCGTCGCCGGTTACGCCGAGCGGGACTCCCGGCTGGCCCCCCTGGCCTCGCCGCCGTCGGCCGGTCTGGCCGGGGCGCGCAATGCCGGGCTGCGAGCGGCGCTCGGCGCCTATCTGCTGTTCCTGGACGGCGACGACCTCCTCGTACCGGGCGCGCTGGCGGCGCTGGACGCACGCCTGAAGGAGACCGGCGACGTCGATGTCCTGTACTTCGAGCACGAGCGGACGCCGTGGTGGAAGGGCGACCCGACCAACCCGGCCGAACCCCTGCTGGCGAAGGCGCCGGACGGGGCCTTCACGCCGGGCGAGGCACCGCAGGTGACCGGCGTGCAGCTGCCGGCGTGGAGTGCGGCGTACCGCAGGGCCTTCGTCGGTGACCGGCAACTGGCCTTTCCCGACGGGCACTTCACCGACATCGGCTTCGGCAGCCGCGTCGTCTCGGCGGCCGAGCGGGTGGCGGTGCTGCGCGAGGCCGTCGTCCGGCATCTGCTGCGCCGCCAGGGCAACCGGCTCAACCTTCCCGGCGAGCACCACTTCGAGCTCCTCGACCAGGCCGAGCTGGCGCTGACGCACGCCGCCGAGCAGGGGCTGCCCGGGGACCGGCTCGTGCCGCTGTTCGAGCAGCTCTTCGCCGCCGTACTGAAGACCGCCGCGCATCCGCGCCGGCTGCCGTCGCGGCGCCGTGCCTTCTTCCGCCGGGCCGGCCGGCTGTACCGGCGCCACCGCCCCGCCGGGTTCCGGACGCCGGGCGGCAGTCTCGGCGTACAGCACCGGCTGCTGGCGTCGGGTTCGTACGCCGCGTTCCGGGCGCTGCGTGGCGCCAACCGGGTGGCGGCGCGGGCGGCTCAGGGCCTGCCGCGCCCGCACATGCTGCGCGCCCGTCTGCGCTACCGGCTCCAGCTGCGTCTGCCGCTGGACGCGAACCTCGCCGTGTACTGCGCGTACTGGGGCCGCGGCTACTCCTGCTCCCCGGCCGCGATCCACGCGAAGGCCCGCGAACTCGCCCCGCATCTGCGCTCGGTGTTCCTGGTCGAGCCGGACCAGGCGCACACCCTGCCGAAGGACGTCGAGTACGCGGTGATCGGCAGCCGGAAGTACTGGGACGTCCTCGCCCGCGCCAAGTACCTGGTCAACAACGCCAACTTCGCGGACGCCGTCGTCAAACGCCCCGGCAGTATCCACCTGTCGACCCAGCACGGCACCCCGCTGAAGAAGATGGGCGCAGACCAGGCGACGTACCCCGTGGTGGCGTCGGCGACCGGCAGCTTCGCCAAGCTGCTGGCCCGCGTGGACCGCTGGGACTACAATCTCACCTCCAACCGGCACTCCACGGAGATGTGGGAGAGCGCGTACCCCGCCGCGCACGAGACCCTCGAGTACGGCTATCCGCGCAACGACGTCTACTACACGGCGACCGCCGACGACGTCGCCCGCGTCCGCCGTGAACTGGGCGTACCCGAGGGCAAGAAGGCGCTCCTGTTCGCGCCCACGCACCGCGACTACGCCACCGGCTTCGAGACGAGCCTCGACCTGGAGGCGTTCTGCGAGGCGATCGGCGACGAGTACGTCGTCCTGCTGCGCGCCCACTACTTCTACGACCAGGGCGGCGCCCGCGGCACCGGCCGGATCATCGACGTCACCGGGCACCGCTCCGCCGAGGACGTGTGTCTGGCGGCGGACACGCTGATCACCGACTACTCGTCCATCATGTTCGACTACGCCAACCTGGACCGGCCGATCGTCGTGTTCGCGGACGACTGGGACGTCTACCGGGAGCTGCGGGGCGTCTACTTCGACCTGCTGGCGGCCCCGCCGGGCCGGGTGGCGCGGACGCCCGAGGAACTGGCGGCCGTGTTCCGCGACGGCTCGTACGCGGACGGTCCGGCGACGGTGCTGCGGGCCGCGTTCCGGGAGCGCTTCTGCCAGTTCGACGACGGACGCGCCGCCGAACGCGTCGTACGCCAGGTGCTGCTGGGCGAGCCGCCCGAGGCGGTCCCACCCGTGATCCCGCTCGCGGAGCGCATCCCGGCCCCGGCCGCCACCCTCGTAAGGAGCTGACGAAGCAGTGCCCCGCTTCAGCATCATCGTCCCCGTCTTCAAGGTGCAGGGCTTCCTGCGCGAGTGCCTCGACTCGGTGCTCGGGCAGTCGTACGCCGACTTCGAGGTGATCGCCGTCGACGACCGCTCGCCCGACGGGTGCGGCGCGATCCTCGACGAGTACGCCGACCGCGACCCGCGGGTGCGGGTGCTGCACCTGTCCGAGAACGTCGGCCTCGGCCCGGCCCGCAACGCCGGCCTGGAGCGGGCCGGCGGCGACTACGTCCTGTTCCTGGACAGCGACGACGCCTACACGCCGGGCCTGCTGGCCGCCGTGGCCGCACGCCTCGAAGCGGCCGACGACCCGGACATGCTGGTCTTCGACCATGTGCGCACCCACTGGTGGGGCCGGGGCGGCCGCAGCGAATCGGCCGGTCTGCTGGCCGCGGCGGGCACCGAGACCTTCGGCATCCGGGAGAACCCGGAGTATCTGCGCCTGTTCCTGGTCGCCTGGAACAAGGCGTACAAGCGCTCCTTCTTCCTGGAGCACAAACTCCAGTACGCCCCCGGCCTGTACGAGGACGCGCCCGTCACCTACCGCTCGATGGTGCTGGCGGACCGCATCGCCTGCCTGGATCGGATCGGCGTCGAGTACCGGCAGCGCCGGCAGGGCGCGATCACCAAGACGCCGGGGCGCCGCCACTTCGACATCTTCCCGCAGTACGAGGGCCTGTTCGCGTTCCTCGAGGAGCGCCCTGACCTGTCGTGGGCGCGTCCGCTGCTGTTCGAACGGGCGCTGGACCACATGCTGTTCGTGCTGGCCCGCGAGGACCGGGTGACGCCTTCGGACCGCTCGGCCTTCTACCGCGAGATCCGCTCCTTCCACCGCCGTCGCCTCCCTGACGGCTTCACCCCGCCGGACGGCTGGCGCGGCACCGAGATGCGGCTGCTGGCGACGGCGCCCTACCCGTCGTACGCGATGGCGCGCGGCCTGCGTGACCTGCGCAGGACCGCCGGGAGCGGCAAGCGGCGGGTGGCGGGGGCGGTGTCGGCGCGGGCCCAACATGCCTGGTACACCGCCCAGTCGAAGCGCGCGCTCGATCCGCACCTCGCCGTCTACTCGGCGACCCACCTCCGGGGCATGTCCGGCGACCCGGCAGCGATCCACGCCAAGTCCCGTGAACTCGCCCCGCACATCCGCGGGGTGTGGGTGGTCCGGGAGGACGCGGTGGACATGCTGCCGCCCGGCACCGACCATGTGATGTTCGGTTCGCGGCGCTACCACGAGGTGATGGCGCGGGCCACGTACTGGGTGAACAACGTCAACTGGCCCGGCACCCTGGCCAAACGGCCCGGCAGCGTCCACATCCACACCCATCTGGGCACCCCGCTCAAGTACATGGGCGCCGACCTGCTGACCAAGCCCGGCGCCCGGCACGGCTTCGACGTGCCGCAGATGCTGCGCCGCGCCGACCGCTGGGACTACAGCCTGGTCGCCAACCGGCACTCGGAGCTGGCGTGGGACCGGGCGTTCCCGTGCCGGTTCACCTCGCTGCGGACCGGCAGTCCGCGCAACGACGTGCTGGTCAACGCGGGACCGGAGGACGGCGAGGCGGTCCGCGCCCGGCTCGGCATCCCGCCCGGCCACACGGTGGTCCTCTACGCCCCGACCCGCCGCGACTACCGCCGGGGCGGCCACGTCGACCGCGTCGACCTGGCCCGGTTCGCCGCGGACCTCAGCCCCGGCCACACCCTCGTCGTCCGCCTGCACCCGTCGCTGGCGGCGGGCACCGCGCGCGGGATGGGGCTGGCGGATCTGCACGCGCGCGGGGTCCTGATCGACGCGACGGACGAGCCGCACGTCGAGGACGTGATGCTCGCCTCCGACGTGCTGGTCACCGACTACTCCGCCCTGATGTTCGACTACGCCAACCTGGACCGGCCGATCGTGATCCACGCCGACGACTGGGGCGCGTACGCGGCGAGCCGGGGCGCCTACTTCGACATCACGGCCGAGGCGCCGGGGCATGTGTCTTGCTCGTACCGGGAGTTGGCGTGGCTGTTCGCGTCCGGGACCTGGCAGGACGAGGAGTCGGCGCGGCTGCGGGAGGAGTTCCGGGAGCGGTTCTGCGAGTTCGACGACGGGCGGGCGGCCGAGCGGGTCGTACGGACGCTGATGCTGGGCGAGCGGATGCCGGAGACGGTGGTCACGGCGGACGCGGTGCCGTCCCCGGCGACCGGATCTCCTGGCGTGGCCGTGAAGGCCTGACCGTGCCTGCCCTGTCTGACTCTGATAGCCCTCACTCGATGAGGTGACGTGAGGCAATGATGTTGAGCCGCATGGGAACAAACGGCAAATGCCTCAGACCCACACACATTCCTACGACGGTCCTGTGGGCGTCGGCGCCCTCGCCCGGCGGACCGCGCGCGGCGCGACGGCGCTGCGCGGCGGCCGCGCCTGGCGCCCCACTCCGTACCAGGCCTTCGGCTTCCTCTTCTGGCTGGTGATGTCACTGGCCTACTGGCGGGTGCCGCTGTGCTGCGACGCCGGCCAGCACGCGGCGGTCGTGGAACGCCTGAAGGCGAGCCTCCTCCACCCGCGCCACCCGATGGCCGACCTGCCGGGCGCGGGCAGTCCGTACTACTCGCCGTACGCGGTCGCGCAGGGCGCGTTCGCCCGGCTGACCGGGCTGACGGGCTGGGAGACGGTGCGGCTGGCCGGTCCGCTGAACCTGCTGGTCCTGCTGACGGGCATCGGCCGCTTCGTGCGCGTGCTGACCCCGAGACCGTGGGCGCCGGTGCTGGCGGTGGCCACGATGACGCTGCTGTGGGGCACCGAGCGGGCCTGGTGGAGCGGCTACCTCGGGCTGATGTCGATGACGGGGAACCTCGGCTACCCGTCGGCGTTCGCGATCGGGCTCACGTTCTGGGCCTGGGCGCTGACAGGGGCGCGGGCACGGGACGAACGGCAGGTGCGGTACGTCGGGCCGAGCGGGCAGCGGGGGCTCGCCGGGTACGCGGGGCTCGGCGCGCTGTACGGGCTGATCCTGCTGGTCCACCCGATCACGGCGATGGCGGCGGCGCTGGGCGCGGTGGCGTTCGTCGCCGGATGGCAGCGGGGGTGGCGGCAGGCCGTGCTGGGGCGGTGGGCGCTGACGGGGCTGGTGGCCGTGGCGGTCGCGGCGTCCTGGCCGTACTTCGACGTGTTCGCGCTGGCCGGCGACGACAGCGTGGACTGGATGCACCGGCGGCTGTACGAGCAGCTCGGCGGCCGGTTCTGGCTGGCGCTGCTGGGACTGCCGGCGCTGTGGCTGCGCTGGAAGAGGGGTTCCCGGCGGGATCCCCTCGTCCTGCTGTTCGCCCTGGACTGCCTGGTCGTGGCGTACGGCTGGCTCAGCGGCCACTACACCTACGGCAGGATCCTCGGGCTCACCCTGGTGCCGCTCCAGTTCGCGCTGGCGGTGGAGCTGGCGGCGCCCCGGCCGTGGCGCCGGGCGCGGAAGATGCTGGGCGGGGCGGCGGCCGCCGGGGCGTGTATCGGGTTCCTCACCGTGCAGGGCGGAGCGGTCGTGCCGCGCTCACTGGACCCGGTGGGGTTGGAACAGCCGTCGCGCTGGCCGACGTACGCATGGGCGGCACAGCACATCCGGCCCGGCGAGGTGGTGATCTCCGACGGGCACTACGCCCCCCGGTCCCTCGCCGGGTACGGGCCGAACCTCGCCGCGCCCATCTGGCCCGACCCCGCCCTGGACGAGCGGGAGCGGACCCGGCGCCTCGCCGATGTCCGCGCCTACCTCGCCCCGGACTCGACCCGCGCCGAGCGCACCGCCATCGCCCGGCGCCACCACGCGCGCTGGCTGCTGCTGACGCGGTGGCATCCGGTGCCGGAGGAGGCGGTGGTCGTGGCGTGGAGTACGCGGACGGGGGAGGTGCTGGCGCGGATCGGGTGACGAGTTTTGGGGCCTTACTCGATGACGAGTTTCTTGGGCCCTACTCGATGACGAGTTTCTTGGGCCCTACTCGATGACGAGGTCGACCTCGATGTTGCCGCGGGTGGCGTTGGAGTAGGGGCAGACCTGGTGGGCCTGCTCGACCAGCTTGCGGCCGGTGGCCTCGTCCACGGTGTCGGGGAGCTCGACGCGGAGGGCGACCTTGAGGGCGAAGCCCTCGCCCTGCTTGCCTATGCCGACCTCGGCGGTGACGGCGGCGTCGCTGACGTCGACCTTGGCCGCGCGGCCGACGAGGCCGAGGGCGCTGCCGAAGCACGCGGCGTACCCGGCGGCGAACAGCTGCTCCGGGTTGGTGCCCTCGCCGTTGCCGCCCAGCTCCACCGGCATGGCCAGCGCGAGGTCGATCTTGCCGTCGTTGGTGACGGCACGGCCCTCGCGGCCGTGGGTGGCGGTGGCGACAGCGGTGTAGATCGCGTCCATGGAGAAACCATCCCTCTCGTAAGTCGTGACGGGGCGGCGGGCTCCAGCTGGTCTGTCCGGGCCGCCGCCGACCACAAGTAGAGCACACAATTCAATTGCACACAACTAAATGGCGGACAAGAGCTATCCTGGAGGCATGACCGCACCCACAGCGGACTGGCTCCGCCTCGACCAGCAGATCTGCTTCTCCCTGAACGCCGCGTCGCGCGCCTTCGGTGGCGTCTATCGCATCGTCCTCAAGGACCTCGGGATCACCTACCCGCAGTACCTGGTGATGCTGGTGCTGTGGGAGCACGGCGACCTGCCCGTGAAGAAGCTCGGCGAACACCTGCGCCTCGACTCCGGCACACTGTCCCCGCTGCTCAAGCGACTGGAGGCGGCCGGCCTGGTACGCCGGGAGCGCAGCACGCACGACGAGCGCTCGGTGGAGGTACGCCTGACGGACGCGGGCGCCGCCCTCCGCGAACGCGCCCTTCAGGTACCGCGCCGGATCGCCCGCTCGACCGGCATCGACCTCGACGAGATCCGCGACCTGCGGACCCGGCTCGACGCACTCACCGAGGCGCTCGACGCGGCGGCGGTGGAGGGGGCGCCGGAGGAGTGAGGGGCTGACGGGCGCGGACATGGAGCTGCATTTTGTGCTCATATCATGCATTTAGCGCCTATTGACGGCGTATCAGGGCGGATGCGGCATTCCCCCGGCTTACGATCCGAGTGAACCGGCCCCCTCCCCGCCCTCTTCCGGAACGTGGCCCTCATGCACCCACCCGCCCCGCAGGTCGGCACCGTCAGCGTCATCGTCATCGGCTACAACGATGCCGCCCACGTCACGACCGCCGTCCGCTCGGCGCTCGCCCAGGGCCCCGCCGTCCACGAGGTCATCGCCGTCGACGACCACTCGACGGACGGCAGCGCAGACCTCCTCAGCCGCCTCGCCGCGACCGAACCGCGCGTGAAGGTGGTCCGGCGCCAGGTGAACAGCGGGGGCTGCGGCAGCCCGCGCAACACCGGGCTCGACCGGGTGACGGCGCCGTATGTGATGTTCCTGGACAGCGACGACGTCCTCCCGTCGGGCGCCGTGGACGCGCTGCTCACGGCGGCCACGGGGGCGCGCGCGGAGGTGGTGAGCGGCCTGTGCGTGCGGCGCGAGCTGCCCGAGGGGCTCGAAGTGCTGTGGCAGGCGTCGCTCTACACGGCGCACGCCGTGATCGCACACCCCGCACAGCGCCCACGCCTGGTCCACGACACGCTCTGCGTCAACAAGCTCTACCGCATCGACTTCCTGCGCGCGCACGGCATCCGCTTCCCCGAAGGGCGCTTCCCCTACGAGGACCTCGTCTTCACCGCACGTGTACTGGCCGCCGGGCCGCGCATCGCCCTCGTCCCGGACCGGGTGTACGTGTGGCATGTGCGCCGGTCCGCCGGGCAGCTGTCGATCTCCCTGGACCGCGCGGGCATCGCCAACTGGCAGGCGCGCACGGCGGCGTGCCGGCTGGCGTACGAGATCCTGCTGGGCGCCGGGCAGAAGGGGCTCGCACGGGCGGCGCGCGCCAAGTTCCTCGACCACGAGCTGCGGATGTACGCGCGGGAGCTGGGGTTGCGCGATGTGCACTACCGGCGCGCGTGGTGGGCGCACACTCGGGCATACCTCGCGGAGTACGACGCGGCCGACTGGACGCACCACCCCACCGCGCCCGGCCGTCTCATCGGGCGCGTCATCCTGGCCTCCCCCGAGCCGCGCGACCTGCCCCGCCTCAGGGAGCTCGCGTCCCGCCCCGCGCGCCTCCTCCCGCCGTACGCGCACGCCCCCGGCGGAACGCCCGTCTGGTCGGACGACCTCCCCCAGGTCACTCTGGACCCCCTGCTCACCCGCCCCATCAACCTCCTCCCCCTCGCCGTGGACGCAGAACTGCGCCTACGCGCGCGTGGCACCGCTTGCCTCCGGCTGCGCCTGTACGACCTGTACGACAGGGTGACGCAGGCCGGCCCGGAGAAGCTGGAGGTGGAGTGGCGGCGCCGGGAGGGCGGGGGCACCGGCGAGGGCCACACACGGGTGAATTTCGCCCCTCCTTTCCCTCTAGCACCTTCCGTCCCTCCCATCCCTCCGGTCCCTCTCGTGGCCTCTGTCGACGGCACCTGGGTGGCCGAGACGACCGTCGATCTCGGCGCGTTGGGCGCGCTCGGCGCGGGCACGTGGGATCTGCGCCTGCGCGTGCGCTTTCCCGACGGCGCGCAGCGTGAGACCACGACGCGCGCGGTCACGGGCGCCGGTCTGCTGCGTCGCCGCGCCGTGGTGAGCGCCCGGCACGCCGTCTTGCTCGTGCAGCCGTACGCCACCCACTCGGGCGCGCTGGCACTGCGTGTAGCCCCGGGTTTACGGGGTGTTATGTCAGTGGTCCGCGGCAGACTCCGCCGCCTGCTTCACTGATACCGGCACCAAGAACGACATCCGACCGCACACCGCACACCACGCACCATCACGGGCCAACTGACGAGGGGACGGCCGCACATGACCTGGCTGATCACCGGCGGCGCCGGTTACATCGGGGCACACGTCGTACGGGCGATGACCGAGGCGGGCGAGGGGACGGTGGTCTACGACGACCTGTCCACCGGCATCGCCGAGCGCGTCCCCGACGGCGTTCCGCTGGTCGTGGGCTCGACCCTGGACGGCGAGCGCGTCGCCCGCGCCCTCACGGACCACGGCATCACCGGCGTCGTGCATCTGGCCGCGAAGAAGCAGGTCGGCGAGTCGGTGGACCTGCCGCTGCACTACTACCGGGAGAACGTCGAGGGCCTGCGCGTCCTCCTGGAGGCGGTGACCGCGGCCGAGGTGCCGTCCTTCGTGTTCTCGTCGTCGGCGGCGGTGTACGGCATGCCGGACGGGGTGGACCTCGTGACGGAGGAGACCACCTGCGTGCCGATGTCGCCGTACGGCGAGACGAAACTGGCGGGCGAGTGGCTGGTCCGCGCGACGGGCCGCGCCACCGGCCTGTCCACGGCGTCGCTCCGCTACTTCAACGTGGCCGGCGCGGCGGCCCCCGAGCTCGCGGACGTGGGCGTCTTCAACCTGATCCCCATGGTCTTCGAGAAGTTGACGGAGAACGCACCCCCGCGCATCTTCGGCGACGACTACGAGACACCGGACGGCACCTGCGTCCGCGACTACATCCACGTCGTCGACCTGGCGGAGGCCCATGTAGCCGCGGCCCACGCCCTCAAGACCACCCCCGGCCGCGACCTCACCCTCAACATCGGCCGCGGGGAAGGCGTTTCGGTCCGCGAGATGATCGACCGCATCAACGCCGTCACCGGCTACGACCGCCCCCCGACGGTCACCCCACGCCGCCCCGGCGACCCGGCCCGCGTCGTCGCCTCCGCCGATCGCATCGCCGCCGAACTGGGCTGGAAGGCCAAGCACGACGTCCAGGACATGATCACGTCGGCGTGGGAGGGCTGGGTCCGGCTGCATCCGGAGGCGGCTCGCGACTGAGCGGCCTCGCCGACCTCACCGACTCCGAGCTGCCACCGACGCCCGCCCGATGGCGGCTCGAAGTCCATCCAAGCCGGGTCCTTCCCCGGAACCGGCGCATCCTGACCGTTCAATCCCCGATCTCCTGCTCGGCCTCACGCAGAATCCCGTTGATCGCCGCCATGGCGGCACGGAACGCGACTTCCCCGACGGTGCCGTCCTGGGAGATCCGCTCGGCCTCATGCAGACGAGCCGCGCGCGGTGAATGCCGCTCGATGACCCTCGCGCAGCGCGTCCCTGGTCGTCATCGACCGTCCCCGGACAGGCCGGGTGCCCCGAGCTCGAACCAGACGCCCTTCCCAGCCTCACCCCGGCGCCCGGTCCGCCACCCACCCCTCTCGGCTCCCCAACGCCCCTTGGTCAGCGAGTCGAGGATCCACAGTCCGCGCCCACTCTCAGGGTCGTACCCCTCCTTCATGGCGGGCAGGGTCACGTCCACATCGAAGACCGTTGCGCGCACGCCGACCGGGTTGGTGACGAGGAGGAGCCCGGCGCCGGTTCCGCCCGCGTGGACGCAGGAGTTGGTGACCAGCTCCGAGACGCAAAGCGCCGCGTCGCCCACGATGGCGCCGAGTCGCTGCGCGTGCAGTACGGAGGTGACGAAGTCGCGGGCGATGCGGGGGGAGGTGGCGTGGGAGGGGATACGGAGGCTGTATTCGGGCATGGGGGATCAGCTCCAAGTCGCCGGGGGCACAGGTGAGTTGAGGCAGACGGATGCCGTTCGCAACGGAGAGTGCCGCCTGCATCACCGAAGGTAGGTCACAAGCTATAGCCGGGGCAACCTATAGCCATAAGATGCCGACCCTGCGGGTGACCCGTGCCATGCTTGCTCGGCACACTCGTACGCTGGAACGACCAGGGGGACGCCACAGATGCCGCCCAGGAGCAACCCCACCTATCGGCAGGAGCGATTGGGCGCCGAGCTGCGCAAGATGCGCGAACGAGCGGGCATCACCGCGCGAGCCGCAGCCGCGATGCTCAGCTCAAGCCCCATGCACCAAAGCCACGTCGAGACCGGCCGCAGCGGCATCAGCGAGGACCGCATCCGGCGCCTGGCCAGGCACTGCGCCTGTGACGACTCCGCATACATCGACGCGCTGGTGGCGATGACTCTGGAGCGAGGCAAAGGCTGGTGGGAGGAGTACCGCGGCGTCATCGTCCCCGTCGGCCTCAACCTGGCAGAGCTGGAGCACCACGCTGTGCGCATCCAGACCTTTCAAATGGCGCACGTTCCCGGCCTGTTGCAGACCGAGGAGCACATGCGAGCCGCGTTCCGTTACGCATCCCCGGAGCTGACGCCTCAGGACCTGGAAGCCTATGTGGCGTTCCGGCTGCGCCGCCAGCACATCATCACAGACTCACCTGCGACTCCGTACGAAGCGATCATCCACGAAGCAGCCCTGCGCATTCTCGTCGGCGGCCGCAAAACAGCCCACGCGCAGTTGGAGCGCATCCTTGAGCGCTCGGAGCTGGACCATGTGACCGTGCGCGTCCTGCCGTTCGCCGCCGAAGACTTCGCCGGCGCCGGGCACTCGATGTACTACGTGCACGGCCCCGCTCCCCAACTGGACACCGTGCAGGCCGAAACCGGGCACGGCAGCGTCTTCTTCGATGCTGAGCCGCTACTCAAGCAACACCGCAAGCGATACGACAGGTTGACAGGCTCGGCCCTGAAGCCGGCCGAATCCCGGGACTTCATCACCCACATGCTCCAGGAACTCTGAAAGGTGCCCCCATGACCACGCCCCTCGCTTGGCAGAAGTCGTCCTTCTCAGGCGGCGGCACAGGCGACGAATGCGTCGAACTCGCCCTACCCACCGCATCCCCCACCTCCATACAACTCCGCGAAAGCGACACCCCCACCGCCGTCCTCACCACCAACCGCACCGCCCTGCACGCCCTCCTGACCACAGTCAAGAACAGCAGCAACCTGACCGGATGACCGATTCACCGCCCCATCTCGCCCCGAGCCGACGAACTCCTTATGCAGGGGCGTGGGCGCGCACCATGAGCGTGCCCAGGTTCCCCGGTTCCGGTGCCTTGAAGACCTGGGCGTCGATGTCGGTGAAGCCGTGCCGCTTGAGGATGTCCGCCCACGTCTCCGGGGCGTACTGCCAGCGAAATACGGTCAGCTCGCGCTCACGGCCTTCGAGCCACTTGCCCCGCATCTGCTGAGGGCCGTAGGAACCGGCGACCGGTTCGGCCTGGGAGAAGGCGAAGACCCCGCCAGGAGCCAGGCGCTTATAGACACATGGGAACAGGTCCTCGGGGTCCGTGAACCACACGGCGCCCCAGGCCGAATAGATCGCGTCGTACTCCGCGGGAGTCGACGAGAGGCAGGCGCAGGCCTCGCCCTGGACGAAGGACATCCCGGGAGTGCCCCTCCACCAGGCACGGGCTCGTTCGACCTGGACAGGGGAGAAGTCGATGCCGGTCACCTCAACACCCTGGCAGGCCAGGTGGGCTGCTTCCTTGCCCTCCGCCGGCCCGAGCTCCAGAGCGCGGCGAGGACGGCCGAGGACCTCGGCACCGGGACCGTGCCCGGGTACTGCGTCCAGTCGAACCGGTCGGCCTGCGGGGTCGGTTGGGTTCCCTCTCCCTTATAGGGCTTGTACTTGTCCCAGTATTCGGCCGGTGTCATGGGCGCGTGGGGCATGAAACTCCTCAGGAGGGTGGAGTGACGGTGTCCCTTGAGCTGGACACCGTACCGGCGCTCCCTCCCGCGCGTGGGTGAATGACACCACCTCACCGGATGCACACGCGAAGGGCCCGGGAGTGTGCGTGACGCCCCGGGCCCGACCAGTTCGGATCAGTGGCAGTTCGATCCCGGACTGCACGGCCCGCACTTCCCGTGGTCCCGTTCCCAGAGCTTCCAGTCCACGTCGAAGCCCGCGTCCGCGATGATCTGTGCGGTGCGTTCCACCGAGCCGTCGTACTTGAACTCGATCTCCGGGATGTGCTCCAGGAACTTGCCGCCGAAGTGCTCGGCGCAGAACTCGCGGTAGTTCTTCGTGTCCAGGATGAAGACGTGGACCGCCAGGTCGACCAGCTGGCCACAGCACATCTCCAGGCCCTGGCCCCACTTCTCCATGGCCGTGATCAGGTACGAGACCGCCGCGCCGAACAGCCGGTTGGCCATCACCTCGTCCACGGGGTGATCCCGCATCAGGAGCTGGATCTCCCGGTCCCACACCTCACGCTTGACGTAGTCCCGGGGGTTTCCGAACCTTGGTCTCCACTGCTGCCGTCATGCTGCCCTCCAAGGCGTCGCAGCGCGGGCAGTACCTCGGGTCCGGTGCCGGCGACGGCCACGACCTCATGCCCGGCCGACGTCAGCAGGAGGACGAGGCCCTCGCGCAGCAGGGCGTTGTCCTCGGCGATCACGACTCCCACGGCAGTTCCGCCTCTACTCCGGTCGTCGTCCGTACGGCGACGCCACTTCGATCAAACGGCGCTCGGTCAAACGGCGGTCGGTGCGCGCAGCTTACTCACAGCGCCTTGAGGGCCTGTGTGGTGGCCCGGGCCAAGGCATCCAGGTACCCCTTGGGCAGCTTCCGGCTGCGGATCACCACCGAGCGCCAGTACAGGGGGCCCGAGATCATGTCGAGGGCCAGCTCGTCGTCGAAGCCCAGGCGCAGCTCGCCACGCTGCTCCGCCGCGACGATGATCTTGTTGGCGACGCCCTCCTGACCCTCCCGCAGGGCCTTCTGCAGGGCCTCGTCGATCTCGGGATTGCGGGCCGCCTCGGCCTGCAGGTCCGGGATGATCTGCGAGGCCACAGGGTGCCGCAGGGCGCGCGAGGTCACCTCGTACAGCAGCCGCAGGTCGCCCTCCAGGGAGCCGGTGTCCGGCGCGGGCAGGCCCTGCACGGCGATCGCCGAGACCAGGTCCAGGACGAGGTGCAGCTTGGAACGCCAGCGACGGTAGACGGCGGTCTTGCCGACGCCCGCGCGGCGCGCGATCCCCTCTATCGACATCCGTGCGTAGCCGACGGCCGCGAGCTCCTCGAAGACTGCCGCCCGGATGGCCTCCGTCACATCCTCGCGGAGTACGGCCGCCCCGGCGGGGGCCCGTCGGCGCGGACGCGTCTGGGGCTGGTCGGCGTTGGTCGTCATGCGGACCAGCATAGGGCGTTACGACGATACGGTCCCGTCCCCACGCAAAACGTGACGACGGGACGGTTGCGCCCTGACGCCGGGGCCGCGCTGAGGGCACATCGGGGGCGTCACGACGAGACGGTGCCGCCCGCCGTCCCGTCCGCCCCAAAACCCGCCAACGTCACGACGATACGGTTGCGTTCCGACGCCTGATCGGCCTACGCTCACGTTGCGACGATACGGTCCCGTCCCGACGTAAGAGAACGCGAAGAGAACAGCAAGGAAACGCCGGACCGCGGACGACCCGACAGCCGAACGCACGCACGCACCCCCTCCCCGACGAAAGCAGCGGATGTGAGCCAGGTCCTCCACACACCGCCCCCGACGACCTCCGCCCCGGCCAAGACCGGGACCGGGACCGACCTCAGGGCGCTCGCCGCCCGGCACGGTCTCTCGGTCAGCGGCGCCCGCCCCTCCCTGCCCGAGTACGTCCGACAGCTGTGGGCGCGCCGGCACTTCATCACCGCCTTCGCCACCGCCAAGCTCACCGCCCAGTACAGCCAGGCGAAGCTGGGCCAGCTCTGGCAGGTCATGAACCCGTTGCTGAACGCGGCGGTGTACTACTTCATCTTCGGCGTGCTGCTCGGCACCAAGCACGGTGTGCCGGACTACGTACCGTTCCTGGTGACGGGCGTGTTCGTCTGGACGTTCACGCAGAGCTCGATCATGGCGGGCACCCGGGCGATCTCCGGCAACCTGGGCCTCGTGCGGGCCCTGCACTTCCCGCGGGCGGCGCTGCCGATCTCGTTCGCGCTGCAGCAGCTCCAGCAGCTGCTGTTCTCGATGGCCGCACTGGTGGTGATCCTGCTCTGCTTCGGCGTGCCGGTCGCCGCGTCCTGGCTACTTGCGGTCCCGGTCCTGGTGCTGCAGTTCACCTTCAACGCCGGCGTCGCGATGATCATGGCCCGGATGGGCGCGAGGACGCCGGACATCGCGCAGTTGATGCCGTTCGTGCTACGTACCTGGATGTATGTCTCGGGCGTGATGTGGAGCCTCGACAGGGTGCTCGCCGACCACCGTGACCTGCCGTCCTGGGTGGGTCCGGTACTGCAGGCGAACCCAGCCGCCGTCTACATCGACCTGATGCGTTTCGCGCTGATCGACAGCTTCCACGCGAACCAGCTGCCGACCCATGTGTGGCTGATCGCCACGGGCTGGGCACTGCTCGCCGGAGTCGGCGGCTTCATCTACTTCTGGAAGGCTGAGGAGACGTACGGCCGTGGCTGAGAACGACAAGAACGCCCAGAACACCCAGATCCCCACCGTCATCGCCGACACCGTCGACATCGTCTACCGCGTCAACGGCACCGGAGGCGGCCGCGGCTCCGCGACCGCCGCCCTCAACCGCATCCTGCGCCGCAAGCAGGCCGAGCAGGCGGCGGGCGTGCGCAAGGTGCACGCCGTCAAGAAGGTCTCCTTCGTGGCGTACCGGGGCGAGGCCATCGGCCTCATCGGCACCAACGGCTCCGGAAAGTCCACGCTGCTCAAGGCGGTCGCCGGCCTCCTCCCGGTGGAGAACGGCCGTATCTACACGGACGGCCAGCCCTCCCTCCTCGGCGTCAACGCGGCCCTGATGAACGACCTCACCGGCGAACGCAACGTCCACCTCGGCGGCCTCGCGATGGGCATGTCCCGTGAGCAGGTCAGGGAGCGCTACCAGGAGATCGTCGACTTCTCCGGCATCAACGAGAAGGGCGACTTCATCACCCTCCCGATGCGCACGTACTCCTCCGGCATGGCGGCCCGGCTGCGTTTCTCCATCGCCGCCGCCAAGGACCACGACGTCCTGCTCATCGACGAGGCGCTGGCGACGGGCGACCGTTCCTTCCAGAAGCGTTCCGAGGCCCGTATCCGCGAGCTGCGCAAGCACGCGGGCACGGTGTTCCTGGTCAGCCACAACAACAAGTCGATCCGCGACACCTGCGACCGCGTGCTGTGGCTGGAGCGCGGCGAGCTGCGCATGGACGGCCCGACGGACGAGGTCCTCAAGGAATACGAGGCCTTCACCGGCGACAAGGCCCCCAAGCCGAAGCCCAAGCCCAAGCCGGCCGCGAAAGCCCCCACCCCCACCCCCAGGCCACCCAATCAGCCACAAACAGAACCAAATGACACAAAGGTGCCTCTTCCCTCCTGAGGCTTCCCTCCTGAGGCTTCCCTCGAGAGGCGTAACCACGGTTAACCCGTTCATCCCTTTAATGCAACTATGACCGAGGGGCGGAGTCATGACCGGCCGAGGTGAAGGAGTCCACCGCGATGCCCGAGCTCAGCGTCATCGTCCACGGGCCGAACACCCAGGACCACCTGACCGGACTCCTCGCCTCCCTGGCCGCCCACCCGCACCCCGACGTCGAGGTGATCGTGGCCGCGGTGGGCGCCTGGGCGCAGGAGACGGCGCAGGCGTACGCCCCCGACCTGCTGGTTCTCCCGCTGCCGGACGGAACGGCCGACTCGGCGGCCCGTTCGGCGGGGGCGGCGCGGGCCTCCGGCCGCTGGCTGCACTTCGTCCACGCCAAGGACGGCCTGCCCCCGGGCTGCCCGCGCACGATCGCCGAGCGCACCGCTGAGCTTCCGGACACGGCCGACGTGCTCCTGTTCGACCATGTCCGCTCCACCTGGCAGACGTCCGGGCTGCCCTCCGGCGACGGCCGCAGGCTCGCCCGCGCGGGCCGCGCCGCCCACCCCCTCGACGACATCGCCCCGACCTCCCTGCGGGTCACCCCGATCCTGGGCAACCGGGCGATGCGCGCCGCCTTCTGGAGGGAGCACGAGCGGCAACTCACCTCACCCGACGAAGCGTTCACGGCGTACGCCGCCCTCCTCATGACCGACCAGACGGCGGCCATGAACCAAGTGGCTTACGAATCCCGGCAGTTGCGCCCCGAGAGCCTCCCGCCGATCGCCCCCGATGAGCGCCACGCCCTCATCGACCGCTACGAGAAGCTCCTGCTCCTGGCGGAGAACCGCGCCCACACCGTCCTCTACGACGTGATGGTCCGCGACTGCCTGCGCACCTTCGTCCGGACGCCGATGCCGGACCCGGTGGCCAGGGAGTTCTTCCGCCGAGCGGCCGAGGCGGCCGTACGCCACCGCCCACCCGAGCACCGGAACCCCACGGGCCTCGAAGGCATCCGCCGCACGCTCCTCGAACAGAACGCGTACACCAGATACCGCGCGGTCCAGACCGCCAACCGCACCCGCCGGGCCGCGAAGTCGGCGGCCCGCACCCACAAGCACCAGCTGACGGCCAGGCTCCTCGACCACCACTACCGCAGGGCACTCACTTGCCCGGTCGACCCCAACCTGGCCGTCTTCGCGGCCTACTGGAACCGCGGAGTCGCCTGCAACCCGGCCGCGATCGCCGCCAAGCTCGCCGAACTGGCCCCGCAGATCCACCAGGTGTGGGTCGTGACGCCGGAGAACGCGCCTCTGCTCCCACCCGGCACAGACCACGTCCTCCCCGGCACCCGCCGCTACTGGGAGACGCTGGCCACGGCGAAGTACCTGGTCAACAACGTCAACTACCCCAACGCCGTCGTCAAACGCCCGGACGCGATCCACCTCCAGACCCACCACGGCACCCCGCTCAAGCGGATGGGCGTGGACCAGATGGAGTACCCGGCGGCTGCCAAGGGCCTGGACTTCGAAGCCTTGCTCTCCCGCATCGACAAGTGGGACTACAGCGTCTCCGCGAACAGCCACACCACCCGCATGTGGGAGCGGGCATACCCCTCCCGCTTCACCTCTCTCGACCACGGCTACCCGCGCAACGACGTCTTCCACGCGGCCACCGCGGCCGACATCCGCGCGATCCGCGACCGCCTCGGCATCCCCCCGACCAGCAGGGCCGTCCTCTACGCCCCCACCCACCGCGACTACGAAGCCGGCTGGACCCCCCGCCTCGACCTCGCCACCCTCGCCGAACAACTCGGCGAGGAAACGGTCCTCCTGGTCCGCGGCCACTACTTCTACGACGCCGCCCCATCCCCGCTGACCGCCCTGCGCCGCACGGGCCGGATCATCGACGTCTCCTCCTACGACCCCGTCGAGGACCTCGCGCTGGCCGCGGACGCGCTGGTCACGGACTACTCGTCCATCATGTTCGACTACGCCAACCTCGACCGCCCGATCGTCATCTACGCCGACGACTGGGAGACATACCGCACCACCCGCGGCGTCTACTTCGACCTCATGGCCGAGCCGCCGGGCCAGGTCGCCCGCACCCAGCAGGAACTGACGGAACTCCTCACCACGGAGGCGTGGCGCGACGAGGCGGCGGCGAAGGCGCGGGCGGCGTTCCGGCGCCGCTTCTGCGAGTACGACGACGGCCGCGCCGCCGAACGCGTCGTACGCCGGGTGTTCCTGGGCGAGAGCGAGGAGACGCTGCCCCCGGTACTCCCGCTGGAGGCGCGCACGCCGGCCCCGAGCCCCGAGGAGGCGGTATGACCCCCGACGTCACCGTCACGGTCATCGTCTACAACGACGCCGAACGCCTCCCGAGAGCGGTGGCATCGCTGCTCCGCCAGACGCACACCAACATCGAGATCATCATCAGCGACGACCACTCGACGGACGAAACCCCGCAAATGGCAAGGGATCTGGCGGCGCAGGACCCGCGTATCCGCCACCTCCGCCTGCCCCGCAACAGCGGCGGCTGCAGTGCCCCGCGCAACCGCGCGCTGGAGATCGCGCGGGCGCCGTACCTGATGTTCCTGGACAGCGACGACGAACTCCCCGACAACGCCGTCGAGCTGCTGCTGGCCGCACACCGCGAACGCGAGATCGACTTCGCGATGGGCGCGGTGCAGCGGGTACGGGAGGACAGTGGCCGCCGTACGACGTGGATGCCGCACCTGGTCGCCGAGCGCCGCACGGTCACCGGCATCGAGTCGGAACCGCGCCTGCTCTTCGAACACCTGTCGACCAGCAAGATGTACGCCCGCGCGTTCCTGGACCGCCACGACCTGCGCTTCCCCGAGGGCATCCACTACGAGGACCAGCTGTTCTCGGCGCAGGCGTACTGCCTGGCCAAGGAGTTCACGATCATCCCGGAGCCGGTGTACCGCTGGCACATCGCCCCGTACGCGGCCACGCACACGGCGTCGATCTCCAACCAACGCCACAATCTCACCAACGTCCGCGACCGAGTCCACGTCCAGCACCTGATCGACGACTTCCTCGCCGAGAGCGGACACGGGGCACTGCGCGAGGACAAGGACTACAAGTTCCTCAAGCACGACTTCCGGATGTACGCCGGCGACCTGCCATACCGGGCCGACGACTGGCTGAACGCCTTCGCCGACCTGATGACCCCCTACCTGTCGACGCTGACCCCCGCGGCATACACCCGCCTCCCCCGCACGGAACGCGTGGTCCTCCAGCTGGTCCGCGACCGCCGCTTCCCGGAGGCCCGGCTGGCGGCGCGCGGCCTGGGCCGCGGAGTGGCGCCGCGGCATCTGACAACAGACGCGGAGGGACGCCCGTACTGGGGCGACACCCTCCCGGCAACGGACGAGGCCCGCCGCGAACTCGACATCACCGACCTGGACCTGGACACCCGCCCCTTCCCGCACGCCCTGTTCCGCCACGAGATCACGGACATGACGCGCGGCCCGGGCGCCTCCCTCGACCTCACGATCCGCACCTACGACCCCGGCCTCCGCCTCGCCGTAGGCCCCCAGCGCGCAAGCCTCCTGATCGCACCCGGCCGACGCCGTCTGACGGCCCCGTTCCGACTCTCCCCCGTCCGCCCCGGCATCTTCGAGGGCCAGGTCCACCTGGACCTCACATCGGCGTCCCTCCCCTTCCAGGGCTTCACGGGCGTGCGCCACCCACTACTCCGCATCGCCCAACAGGGCCTCACCCACACGGGCCTACTCCTGGCCCCCCTGACGTTCCCGCCCCTGACCACCCGAGTCGACCACCCCCCACACCAGCTGACCATCGAACCGGAGGGCAGAGGTCCGGGCCGCCTCCAGGTCCGGTGGCAGCCGGTGGGCGCGACGGCGAGGCTGGTACGCCCGGTGGTACGCCGGCTCGCACGACCGAGGGTAAGAAGAGCGGCACGGCTGGTGAGGAGCGCGCTGCGATAGATCTCCCAGCCCGCCCGGCACCTCTCAAGCGCCGGTGCGCAGCATTCAGCCCGTCCGGCGTTTGAGGACAAGGCACTTTCAGGGCCGGAGCGGGGTCTGGGGCGGGCAGCCCCAGCGGGGTGCAGGGGCGGAGCCCCTGGTGATGGGACGGGTAGGGGCGGCGGGGGCGACTCCATCCATCAGCGGCTCCGCCACGGCCCCTTACCGCACCACCGCGTACAGCACCTGCCCACCCGGCCCCCGAGCCACCACCCGCAACCCCCCACCACCGACCAGCCCCCCACCTCGATCCACCACCCACCGCACCCCATACGCCCGCACAATCCCCCGCCGCACACTCCCCGCCGTCCCCACCGCGAAGTACCGCCGCACCGCCGCCACCCGCCGCCCCTCGTCCGGCAGGAAGAAGTCGGGATACCCAGGCGCAACCGTGTACGCCCCGTACGCCGGAATCTGCCGCGCCGGCAAGGTACGCGTCATAACCACGTCCCCATACCGCACCCACGGCGTGATCCAGTGGTAGCCCACCCAGGGCGCCCGGTACTTCGCCGCGACCACCCCCGGCAACACACCCCGCCCGACGACGTACCCCAGCGTCCCGGCCTGCGTCCACGCCCCCAGGACCAGCGCCCCGCCGACCACCCACGCCCACGCCACCCGCGAACCCCGCGAACCCCGAACCTCGACCATCGCCAGCGCCGCAGCAAGCTGCGCCGGAATCAGCGCGGCAGGCAGCACACGCCCCCACGAGTAGTGCCCGCTCACCCCACCCACCGCGAACACCACCACCCCCAACAGGAACAGGATCACCAGCGGATCCCGCCGATCCCACCGCCACCGCAACACCAGAGCAACCACCCCCACCAGCACCAGCCAGTACCGCGCCGCCAGATCCCGGTACAGCCCTCGGTGCACCGACTCCAGCTCCGCCCCCGCCCCGAACAGCGCGAAGAAGTCGTAGTACGGCCACACCCACAACACCACCAGCCCCACCACCACCCCACCCCCCAGCCGCACCCACACCACCCGCCCAGCCCGCCACTGAGCCAGAGCCACCACCGTCGCAAACGCCCCCAACGAGGCCACAACCCCCGTGAACTGGTGACACAGCAGAATCACCGCCCACAGCGCCCCGAGCCCCAGCCACACCCCCCACCCGGCCTCCCGTCCACGCACCGCCCCCGCCAGCCAGGCCCAGAAGTGAAAGGCCAGCCCGAGCGCGAACACGCTCGGATACGACACCGTCAACGCGAGCGAGTTGAGCCCGAGAAAGCCACTCCACGAGAACTGCGCCGTCCCCCACAGGAGCACCAGGCTCAACACCGCCAGCGCAGGCGCGGCCCGATGCCCGCTGAGCGTCCGGACGTACCGCCACACGCCCGTCACCAGCACCCCCAGCCCGGCCAGCGCACCGATCCGCAGCACGACGAAGACCGAGGATCCCGTCACCCGGGCGAGGCAGCCGAGCAGCAGCATCCACGGCGAGTAGTACGGACTCGGCGTGTCCGCGTCGACGAGCGGATTCCCGGGGTTCGTGAGGCTGTGCCGCAGCCGTTCGATCGTCGCCGCGTGCATGCCGAGGTCACCGGCCCAGGGGAGCCGGACGATCACGAGAAGCAGCAGTACGACAACCAGCGCACCGGCCGCCCCCGGCGCGGCCCTAAGCGCGACGCGCATCACGCTGGAAGAGGTTCACAGTCACGTCATAAGCCTTAGCCGCTGACGGTGAACCCTCCACTCGATTCCCTCTAACGCACGACAAGGGCGCCCCGGGCCGAAACGGCCCGGGGCGCCCTTGATCTCAGTGCACGTTCGCTACGAATGCGTCCGCAGCAGCGTCCGCATGGTCCGCATGGCCACCGACAGGTTCGCGAGGTCGAACGTCTCCGAGCCCTGGATCTCCTCCAGCGTCGTCCGCGCCCTGCCCAGGATCGCCCCGTTCTTCTCCTCCCACGCCTTGTAGCGCTGCTCGGGCGTCGAGGTGCCGTTGCCGGCGGCCAGGACGTCCGCGGTCAGCGCCGAGTGGGCGGCGTAGAGGTCCTCGCGGATCGAGGCGCGGGCCATGGACTGCCAGCGGTCGGCGCGGGGCAGCTCGATAATGCGGTCCATGAGCTGGGTGATGCGCAGCCGGTCGGCGAGGTCGTAGTAGACCTCGGCGACGTCCAGCGGCTCCCGGCCCATACGGTCGGCCACCGAGACGATGTCGAGCGTCGGGAAGGCGGCCGAGAACCCGGCCACGCGGGTGGCGACCTCGTCCGGGACGCCGGCACCGGTCAGTTCGTCGTAGATCTGCTGGTACCACTCCAGGTCCGCGCCGCGCAGCAGCTTCGGCAGCTGCTGCCACACCCGTTCGACCCGCTCGCCGAAGAAGGCGACGGTGTCGGCGAGCTGCAGCGGCTGCGGCCGGTTGTTGAGCAGCCAGCGCGTGCCGCGCTCGACGAGGCGTCGCGAGTGCAGCCGGATCCGGGTCTGTACGGCGGCCTCGACCCGGTTGTCGAGCGCCTCGACGCCGTCCCACACGGCCGCGGAGTGGAAGATCGCGCGGGCCGCGGTCTGGGCGCGGACGATCTCCTCCAGGGAGGCGCCGGTCTCCTCGCGCAGGCGGTGCAGGAAGCTCGTACCGCCCGTGTTGACCGTGTCGTTGACCAGGACGGTCGTCACGATCTCGCGGTGCAGCGGGTGGCTGTCGATGTGCTCGGGGAACTGCTCGCGCAGCTCGGTCGGGAAGTACGCGAGCAGCAGGCCACGCAGGTAGGGGTCGTCCGGCAGCGAGGTGTGCAGCAGCTCCTCGGCGACCGTGATCTTCGTGTACGCCAGGAGGACGGCCGTCTCCGGACCGGTCAGGCCCTGCCCGGCGCCGAGCCGCTCGCGGATCTGACGGTCGGTGGGCAGGAACTCCAGGGCCCGGTTCAGATGGCCCTCGCGCACCAGGTGCTTCATGAAGCGCTGCTGGGCGTGGAGCATGTCCTTGGACTGGGAGAGGGCGTTGGCGATCGCGGTGTTCTGCGCGTAGTTGTTGCGCAGAACGAGTCGGCCGACCTCGTCGGTCATCTCGGCGAGCAGCTTGTTGCGCTGCTTGACCGTCATGTCACCGTCCGTGACCAGGCCGTTGAGCAGGATCTTGATGTTCACCTCGTGGTCGGAGGTGTCCACGCCCGCGCTGTTGTCGATGGCGTCGCTGTTGATCTTGCCGCCGTGCAGCGAGAACTCGATCCGGCCCAGCTGGGTCAGGCCCAGGTTGCCGCCCTCGCCGACGACCTTGACACGCAGGTCGGCGCCGTCGACGCGGATGGCGTCGTTGGCCTTGTCACCGACGTCGCCGTGCGACTCGGCCGCGCCCTTCACATACGTACCGATGCCGCCGTTCCACAGCAGGTCCACCGGCGCCTTGAGGATGGCCTTCATCAGCTCGGCCGGGGTGATCTTGGAGACCTTGCCCTCGATGCCCAGTGCCTCGCGGATGTGCGCGTTGACCGGGATCGCCTTGGCGGTACGCGGGAACACGCCGCCGCCGGAGGAGATCAGGTCGGTGTTGTAGTCGGCCCAGCTGGAGCGGGGCAGTTCGAAGACACGGCGGCGCTCGGCGTACGAGGTGGCCGCGTCCGGGTGGGGGTCGATGAAGATGTGCCGGTGGTCGAAGGCGGCGACCAGGCGGATGTGCTCGCTGAGCAGCATGCCGTTGCCGAACACGTCACCGGACATGTCGCCGATGCCGACGACCGTGAAGTCCTCGGACTGCGTGTCCACGCCCAGCTCGCGGAAGTGCCGCTTGACGGACTCCCAGGCGCCGCGGGCGGTGATGCCCATGCCCTTGTGGTCGTAACCGGCGGAGCCGCCCGACGCGAAGGCGTCGCCGAGCCAGAAGTTGTACTGGTTCGCGACCTCGTTGGCGATGTCGGAGAAGGTCGCGGTGCCCTTGTCGGCCGCGACGACCAGGTACGTGTCGTCCTCGTCGTGCCGGACGACGTCCGCGGGCGGCACGACCTCGCCGGCCACCATGTTGTCGGTGATGTCGAGCAGCGCCGAGATGAACGTCTTGTAGCTGGCGATGCCCTCGGCCAGCCACGCGTCCCGGTCCACGCTCGGGTCCGGCAGCTGCTTGGCGACGAAGCCGCCCTTGGCGCCGACCGGCACGATGACGGTGTTCTTCACCATCTGCGCCTTGACCAGGCCGAGGATCTCCGTACGGAAGTCCTCGCGGCGGTCGGACCAGCGCAGGCCGCCTCGCGCGACCTTGCCGAACCTGAGGTGCACGCCCTCGACGCGCGGCGAGTACACCCAGATCTCGTACGCCGGACGCGGCGCCGGCAGATCCGGGATCGCCTGCGGGTCGAACTTCATGGAGACGTAGTCGTGCGACTGTCCGCCGCCCGCCTCCTGGAAGAAGTTCGTACGGAGGGTCGCCTTGATGACGGTCAGGAAGGACCGCAGGATCCGGTCCTCGTCGAGGGACGCCACCTGGTCGAGGGCCGCGTCGAGCTCCTCCAGCAGCGCGTCCACGATCTCGTGCCCGGCGCGCTGCCGGTCCGGCGACATCCGCGCCTCGAACAGGGAGACGAGCAGCCGGGTGGTGTGCACGTTGTTGCGGAGGGTGTCCTCCATGTAGTCCTGGCTGAAGGTGGAACCGGCCTGGCGCAGGTACTTGGCGTACGCCCGCAGCACCATCGCCTGCCGCCAACCCAGACCGGCGCTCAGCACGAGGGCGTTGAAGCCGTCGTTCTCCGCCTTGCCGGTCCAGGTGGCGGAGAAGGCCTCCTGGAACCGCTCGCGGCCGTCGTCACCGTGGTAGTCGCCGCTGCCGCTCTTCGGCTGGGGCATGCGCAGGCCGAAGTCGTAGATCCAGGCGACGCTCCGGTCCGAGCAGCGCAGTTCGTACGGCCGCTCGTCGACGACCTCGACACCGAGCCGGTTGAGGACCGGCAGGACGGCGGAGAGGGAGATGGCGGCGCCTGTGCGGTAGATCTTGAACCGGCGCTCCTCGGGTGCGGCGCCGACCGGTTCGTACAGGCTCAGCGCGAAGTTCTTCTCTCCGGTGAGCTGTTCGAGATGCACCAGGTCGGCGACCGCGGCGCGCGGGGTGTGGTCGGCCTTGTAGCCCTCAGGGAAGGCGTTGGAATAGCGGCGCAGCAGCTCGGCGGCGCGTTCCTCGCCGAGCTCGGCGTTCATCGCCTCGGCGAACCCGTCGGCCCAGGACCGCGCGGCCGCGACGAGCCGCGCCTCGATGCGCTCCTTGTCGCTGTCGCTGAGCTGCGGCAGCTCGGTGCCCTGCGGAACCCGGATGACGAAGTGCAGCCGGGACAGGATCGACTCGGTGTTCCAGGCGGTGAAGTCGACGCTGGTGCCGCCGAGTTCCTCTTTCAGGATGTCGATGATCCTCAGGCGTACGCCGGTGGTGTAGCGGTCGCGCGGGAGGTAGACGAGTGCGGAGTAGTAGCGGCCGTACTCGTCCTGGCGCAGGTACAGCCGCAGCCGGCGGCGTTCCTGCAGGTAGAGGACGGACGTGGCGATCGCCTGAAGCTCGTCGACGGGGGTCTGGAAGAGCTCGTCGCGCGGGTAGGTTTCGAGGATCTGCAGCAGGTCGCGCCCGTCATGGCTGTTGGGCGAGAACCCGGCGCCGCTCAGCACCTCGTCGACCTTGCGGCGGATGACGGGCACGCGGCGCACGGACTCGGTGTAGGCGGCGGAGGAGAACAGCCCGAGGAACCGGCGCTCGCCGACGACCTCGCCGTTCTCGTCGAACTTCTTCACGCCCACGTAGTCGAGGTATGACGGCCGGTGCACGGTCGCGCGGCTGTTGGCCTTGGTGAGGATGAGCAGCTTGTGCTCGCGGGCCTTGGCACGGGCGTCGGCGGGCAGCCGCTCGAAGGAGGGGCTGACGGGGTGGCTGTCCTCACTGGCATGGTGCGGATCGGAGCGCAGGATGCCGAGCCCGGTGCCGGGAACGGCGGCCAGCGAGTCGTCGTCCCGCAGCTGGTACTCGCGGTAGCCGAGGAAGGTGAAGTGATCGGCGGCCAGCCAGCGCAGCAGTTCGCGGGCCTCTTCGATCTCGTTGGTGGGCAGGTCGGACGCGGTCGGCTCGGTGGGCAGCTCGTCGGCCATGCGCAGCGCCGCGTCCCGCATCTTCTCCCAGTCCTCGACGGCCTCACGGGCGTCGGACAGGACGCGCAGCAGGTCGCCGGTGATCTGCTTCAGGTCGGAGCGGTCGGTCTCCCGGTCGATCTCGACGTGGATCCAGGACTCGATGTGCGTGTCGTGCGGCAGCTCACCGGCGGGCGGCGCGGGGAGCACCTCGATGAGCTTGCCGGTGACGTCGCGCCGGACGACGACCTGGGGGTGGATGACGACGTGAATGCCGCGCCCCTGCCGCGTCAGCTCGTTCGTCACGGAGTCGACGAGGAAGGGCATGTCGTCGGTGACGACTTCGACGACGGAGTGGCTGCAGGTCCACCCGTTCTCTTCCACGGTGGGCGTGTGGACCCGGACGTTGGCAGTGCCCTGGGGGCGGGTTTCGGCCAACCGGTAGTGCGAGAAGGCGGCTCCGAGGATGTCGTCCGGTTCCCGGCCGTTGAGGTCCTCGGGGGCGGTGTGCAGGTAGTAGCGCTGGAGGAACGAGAGCACTGCGTCCCGGTCCGGGGTGCCGTGTTCCGTCGTCCCAGTCGGTAGGTTCCCCCCGACCGGGCTGTTCTCAGCTACCCGGGCGGCCCTCTCGAGCAGCTCGGCCTTGGCTTCGTCCAGCTTGGTCTGCATTGTCCTCTGGCTCCTGTCGCGCGCCGTTGCGTGACGTAGAAGGAAGTACGGTCTCTTTCCCTCCGGCGTAACGCCGCGACGCGGGGTGTCCGGTCTGCTTCGACGCTATGCCGGGAGGTGAGATGAGCGGGGATATCTGAGCCAATCTTGAGGCGCCCCGGGGGTGTGACGCTGCTCTCTGCGTCACATACGCCAGAGGGCCGCTCGGCATCCTCGGGGCCCATCCGGCCCCGTCCCGCCCGCGAAGACCAGCGACCGCCGCCCGGCCACGGATGTATTCCGTGGTCCCCGGACGCGGAGCAGGGGCACCGATGCCCCCGCGAGCTATCGCGCTGATCACGCCACAAGGCTATCGCTCCTCAGCGGGTGCCCGTCATGAGCCGTATGTGTACAAAACCAGGGGTGGAACTTTGACGTTCTGCACAGGGGCGAAGAGGGCGAGGTGGGCGTAACGGGCGGGGGTGGGACAGTCCGCACAGTCGGCCAAAGGTGTGTCCTCGGCGCGGGGCCCCTTGGCAAGTCCTCCCATAAGAGGCACGTTGCCGACATGACAGCGAAAATCCTGATCGTCACCGGAGACGCTGCGGAGTCACTGGAGGTCCTGTACCCCTACCAGCGCCTCCGCGAGGAGGGCTACGACGTCCACATCGCGGCCCCCACCCGCAAGAAGCTCCAGTTCGTCGTCCACGACTTCGAACCCGGCTTCGACACCTACACCGAGAAACCCGGCTACACCTGGCCCGCCGACCTCGCCTTCGCCGAGGTCGACCCCGGTCAGTACGCCGCCCTCGTCATCCCCGGCGGCCGGGCCCCCGAGTACCTCCGCAACGACCCCGAGCTCCGCAAGATCCTCAAGTCGTTCTTCGACGCGGACAAGCCGGTCGCCCAGATCTGCCACGGCCCCCTGCTCACCGCGGCGATCGACGGTCTCCGCGGCCGCCGCGTCACGGCGTACCCCGCCCTCGAACTGGACATGCAGGCCGCCGGCGCCACCTTCCAGGACGCCGAGGCGGTGGTCGACGGCACCCTCGTCTCGTCCCGCGCCTGGCCGGACCACTCCCGCTGGATGCGCGAGTTCCTGACGGTCCTGCGTGCGAAGGCACCGGTGACCTGACCTCGTCCCCCAGGGCGCGGCGCGCACCGGACGCCGCGCCCCCGTCACGGGATCACCCCGTCACGCCGCCGCGAGCCGCTCCGCCTCCGCGACCGCCTCCCCCAAGGTGTCCACCACCGGCACGCCTATCTCCTCGAGGCTGGCCCGGCTGTGCGAACCGCCGGTGTACAGGACCGCCCGCGCCCCCACATGCCGCGCCGCCACGGCGTCGTCGGCGGCGTCCCCGATCACCACCGTACGAGCGGGGTCCACCCTGCCCAGTGCCCCGAGGTGCCGCACCATGTGTTCGGCCTTGCTGCCGCCCGACGGCCCGGTCCGCCCGTCGACCCGTATGAAGTGCGCCTCGATCCCGAACCCCCGCACCAGCGGCACCAGTTCGTCATGCACGTACATGCTGAGGAGCGACTGGCTGCGCCCTGCCGACCGCCACTCCACGAGCAGCTCCGAGACACCCTCGGTGAGCCCGCACCGCACCCGGTGCTCGGCGTAGTACCGGTGGAAGGTCTCGTCCATGACCTCCCACTCGGCCTCGGTCGGCAGCCGCCCCATCAACCGCTCGTAGAACTTCGGCACCGGCACGCAGTACAGCGCCCGATACTGCTCCATCGTGAGCGGGTCCAGCCCCAGCTCGGCGAACGCCGCGTTCGTCGCCCCGATGATCGCGTCATTGTCGTGGAACAGCGTGCCGTTCCAGTCCCAGACAATGTGCGCACCTGTCTGCTTCCCCATGCCAAAAACCTACCCGCCCCCACTGACAATCAAGAGAACCACAGGTCAGAGGCGATACTGGCGCTCGGGGACAACCTCAGGCGCACCAGGAGCGCTCCACTCAGCCCCCGAGCCCCACCAGATTCGGGATCTCCTGGGTCGCGTACCAGAGCAGCTCGTGGTCCTCGGCGCCGTCCACCACGAACTGCGCGTCGTCGTCCCCGGCGTCCGCCGCCGCCAACGCCTCGGCCGCGGCGGCGACGTCCGCCTCCGCGTCCCCGGCGTCGACATGCACCGACGCCGCCTCGGCCAGCACCACACCGTCGGCGATCCGCACCTCGCCCAGGGCCGCCGGGTCGAGCCCCCGGTCGGGATCGGCGGCCGCCGCCTTGTCGGGTACGTCGACGGCGACCACGACGCGCCGCCGCGCCGCGGCCGGATCCGCCGCCAGCTGCCGCAGCGAGGCCAGCGCGGCCCGGTTCAGCGCCGCGTACTCCAGCTCCTCGATGTCGTCGGAGACGTACCACTCGCGCAACGCGGGCGTGACGGCGTAGGCGACGAGCGGCCCCGCCCCCAGCTCGCCCGTCTTGTACGCCTCGGCGAGACCGGGGAGCGTCAGGGGGACGTAGACGCGCATGGCTGACCGCTTTCGTACTCGGGGGACTCCGCAAAGGACCCCGCGGAGGGCGTTCCCGCGCCTCCCGGAGGTCCTTCAGGATACGTGCGGGCGTCCCCTTTCGGGTCCCCGCCCACACCCTCGGAGGCGTCAGCACCGAGCCCCGGAAGTCACCCGCCATGCCCCCGTCGGCACTGGCTTCCGGTCCCCTCCGTCACCCGGATAAGTGAACATTCCGGCTGCCCCGCTCCGGGGTCCCGCCGGCTTGCCGTCACCCGTCACGCCCCGTACAAGATCCTCAACCACAAGTTACTGCCCGGTATCACTCGGGCCCACGGAGCGGGGACATCAATGAACAAGGTCATGACCAGGGCAGGCCGGAACTACCCGGGCACCCGCCCGCCGTCCCGCCACGACACACGCCGCCCCGGCGGCACCCCACCCCGCGCCCCGGGCAACGACACCACCCGCACGACCTCCCCCGACAGCCGCCCACCGAGCTCTCCGAACGTCTCCGGCCCCCGCACCCGCCCGACGGACACCCGCCCGCCGACGGCGTCCACCACCCGAACCACCAGCCCCCGCTCCTCAGCA
>NZ_KQ949091.1:0-20848 GCF_001514305.1 Streptomyces dysideae | reverse complement strand
GCCTCCACCACCTACACCACCAACTCTCACCCATCAGCCCTCTCCACCACGGGCATCACGGCCCCGCGCCCATCAGCGCCCTCCGCCCGGACGACCGACCGGCGCCCATCAGCGCGACCGACCACCCACACCACTACCCCCGGCATGAGCACCCCCGCCCCCACCGCAAGCACCTTCGCCCTCGCCCCGCACACACCCGCCCTGGCCCCCGCAGGCCCCCACCCCTCCCCGCACGCCGCCCCACCCCACCGCCTCCCGTCCGAGACCCCTCGCCGCCCCGTCTCCCCGGTCGTCGTCATCGACCCGCACCCCACCGACGTCTTCACCGACCGCCTGCTGGCCGTCCTGAGCGGCCAGCGCCCCGTCCACTGGATGCTCCGACACACCGCGGGCCGCGCCTACGACGAACTGGCCCGTCTCGCCGAACGCGGCCCCCTGCGCACCCGCGGCACCCGCCCCGTCGTCCGCGACATCGGCTACTACGAACCCCGCCCCGGCGCTTTCGAGGCCTTCGCCCGCATCGGCGCGGGCGACCAGCTCCGCGCGATGGCGTTCCGCCTGGAACGGGGCCGGGACCTGCGCTGGCGCTGCACCGCGGTAGAGATGGGCGGCCCGCGCACACTCCACACGGACGACGACTGAGACAGCCGTGGCCCAGCCATGAGGCACCCCGTGCCACTGGCCCAGGGAACGCCGAAGGGCCGGGCATCACACGTGGTGACCCGGCCCTTCGAACCGCTACGGCGCCCCAGGCGCCATCCGGCCTACCTACTTCTTACGGCGACGCCCGCCACGCGACTGCTTGCGCCGCTCCGCACGCGTGAGGCCGTCGGCCTCCGAACGCACCGGCTCCTCGTCGTCGGTGAACTCACCCTCGACGATGCCGCCCTCACCGTCCACGGTGGGCGCGGAGAAGTGCAGGTCCCGCCGCTGCGGGGCGTCGAGCCCCTTGGCGCGGATCTCCGGACGCGCACCCGCCTGCGCCGGCACCGAGTCCTGCGGGGCCTTCTCCAGCGTCGGCTTGGCGTCCTCGACCGGGACCTCCTCGACCTGCTGCTCGACCTGGACCTCCAGGTTGAACAGGTAGCCGACGGACTCCTCCTTGATGCCCTCCATCATGGCGGTGAACATGTCGAAGCCCTCGCGCTGGTACTCGACCAGCGGGTCCTTCTGCGCCATCGCGCGCAGGCCGATGCCCTCCTGGAGGTAGTCCATCTCGTAGAGGTGCTCGCGCCACTTGCGGTCCAGAACCGACAGCACGACCCGGCGCTCCAGCTCACGCATGATCTCGGAGCCGAGCTGCGTCTCCCGCGCCTCGTACTGCGCGTGGATGTCGTCCTTGATGGACTCGCCAATGAACTCGGCGGTCAGCCCGGCACGATCGCCGGCCGCCTCCTCCAGCTCCTCGACGGTGACCTTCACCGGGTAGAGCTGCTTGAAGGCACCCCACAGCCGGTCCAGGTCCCACTCCTCGGCGAAGCCCTCGGCGGTCTCCGCAGTGATGTACGCGTCGATCGTGTCGTCCATGAAGTGCTGCACCTGCTCATGCAGGTCCTCGCCCTCCAGGACGCGGCGCCGCTCGCCGTAGATGACCTCGCGCTGGCGGTTGAGGACCTCGTCGTACTTCAGGACGTTCTTGCGGGTCTCGAAGTTCTGCTGCTCGACCTGCGACTGGGCGGACGCGATCGCCCGCGTGACCATCTTGTTCTCGATCGGCACGTCGTCCGGGACGTTCGCCATCGACATCACGCGCTCGACCATCTGGGCCTTGAACAGGCGCATCAGGTCGTCGCCGAGCGAGAGGTAGAAGCGGGACTCGCCGGGGTCGCCCTGTCGGCCGGAACGACCGCGCAGCTGGTTGTCGATACGGCGCGACTCGTGCCGCTCGGTACCGAGCACGTACAGGCCGCCGAGGTCCTTGACCTCCTCGAACTCAGCCTTCACCGCCTGCTCGGCCCGCTCCAGGGCGGCAGGCAGGGCGTGCGCCCACTCCTCGATGTGCTCCTCGGGGTCGAGGCCGCGCTGGCGCAGCTCCGCCTCGGCGAGGTCCTCGGGGTTGCCGCCGAGCTTAATGTCCGTACCTCGGCCGGCCATGTTCGTGGCCACCGTCACGGCGCCCTTGCGGCCGGCCTGGGCGACGATCGTCGCCTCCCGGTCGTGCTGCTTGGCGTTCAGCACTTCGTGCTGGATGCCACGCTTGCTGAGCTGCTGCGAGAGGTACTCGGACTTCTCGACCGACGTCGTACCGACGAGGATCGGCTGGCCCTTCTCGTGCTTCTCGGCGATGTCGTCGACGACCGCGTCGAACTTGGCGACCTCGGTGCGGTAGATCAGGTCCGACTGGTCCTTGCGGACCATCGGCCGGTTGGTCGGGATCGGGACAACGCCGAGCTTGTAGATCTGGTGGAACTCGGCGGCCTCGGTCATCGCCGTACCGGTCATGCCGGAGAGGCCGGGCATTTCCTTGCCGTCGTGGTCGTGGCGCTTGTAGAGGCGGAAGAAGTTCTGCAGGGTGATCGTGGCGAGCGTCTGGTTCTCGTCCTTGATGTCCACCCCTTCCTTCGCCTCGATCGCCTGGTGCATGCCCTCGTTGTAGCGGCGGCCGGCGAGGATACGGCCGGTGTGCTCGTCGACGATCATGACCTCGCCGTCGATGACGACGTAGTCCTTGTCCTTCTTGAAGAGCTCCTTGGCCTTGATGGCGTTGTTCAGGTAGCCCACCAGAGGCGTGTTCACCGACTCGTAGAGGTTGTCGATGCCCAACCAGTCCTCGACCTTGCCGACGCCGGACTCGTGGATGGCTACCGTGCGCTTCTTCTCGTCGACCTCGTAGTCGCCGGTCTCCTCGATGCCCTTGAGGGGGTTGCCGGGCTCGCCCTTCTTCAAGCGTGTGACCAGCTTGGCGAAGTCGCCGTACCACTTGGTGGCCTGGTCGGCCGGGCCGGAGATGATCAGAGGCGTCCGGGCCTCGTCGACGAGGATGGAGTCGACCTCGTCGACGATCGCGAAGTTGTGACCGCGCTGGACGAGTTCGTCCTTCGACCACGCCATGTTGTCGCGCAGGTAGTCGAAGCCGAACTCGTTGTTCGTGCCGTACGTGATGTCGCAGTTGTACTGCTCGCGGCGCTGGGCCGGCGTCATGTTGGCGAGGATGCAGCCGACGCTCAGGCCCAGGAACTTGTGGACGCGGCCCATCATCTCGGAGTCGCGCTCGGCCAGGTAGTCGTTGACCGTGATGAGGTGAACGCCGTCTCCGGAGAGGGCGTTCAGATACGCGGGCAGGGTGCCGACGAGGGTCTTGCCCTCACCGGTCTTCATCTCGGCGACATAGCCGAGGTGGAGGGCGGCGCCGCCCATCATCTGGACATCGTAGTGACGCTGTCCGAGCGCACGCTTGGCTGCCTCGCGCACGGTGGCGAACGCCTCGGGAAGCAGGTCGTCCAGGCTCTCACCATCGGCGTACCGCTGCTTGTACTCATCGGTGAGGGCACGCAGCTCGGCGTCGGAGAGGTCGACGAAGTCCTCTTCGATGGAGTTGACCTGGTCCGCGATGCGGTGCAGCTTGCGCAGGATCTTGCCTTCGCCTGCACGCATGATCTTCGAGAGGACGGACACGGGGGTTGGTCTCCTTGCCGGTCGGGCCTGGGACGGTCGGTTTCCATTTGACTTACTGAGCAACGGCCATCGTATGCGAGGACACCGCCAAGCCGGGAGGCCTGCCGGGACGACGACCGTCCGCTGTTCTCGCACACGCTTCAAAACGCCTTCAAAGGGGACAACGGCCGGGCCTCGCGGATGGTGCCGCGCCCGCCCAAACGAATTGCGCGAATTGTGATCACCCACTCACGCACCGCAAAACCATGGCGCCATCGCCGCCCCCTCCCCACAATCGTCCGATGGACCCCGTGACGCTGACCACCGCCCGCCTCGTCCTGCGCACAGTGGGCCCCCAGGACACCGACGCCGTCCACGCCGCCTGCCAGGACCCCGACATCCAGCGCTGGACGACGATTCCCTCCCCCTACCTCTACGAACACGCCGAGAGCTTCACAGAACACCTGGCCGCCGACAGCTGGGCCAACGGCTCCATGTTCACGTTCGCCGCCTTCCTCCCGGCGGGCACCCTGGTGGGCATGCTCGGCCTCACCATGCGCTCCCTGGGCACGGCGGAAGTCGGCTACTGGACGGCGAAGGAGCACCGCGGCAACGGCTACACCACCGAGGCCGTCCGCACAGCCGCCCACTGGGCGTTCACCCGGGCGTCCGTGGACCGCGTCGAGTGGCGCGCGGAGGTCGGCAACACGGCCTCCCGCACGGTGGCGGAACGGGCGGGCTTCACCATTGAGGGCACACTGCGCTCCGCGATCAACAACAAGGGTGTACGCCGGGACTGCTGGGTGGGCTCCCTGCTGCCCTCGGACCTGGGCCTGCCGTCGACGGCGCCGTATCTGCCGGCCGGTTCCTGAGACGAATCCGCAGCTCACGCGGCATTGTCAGTGCCAGCCTCTATCGTCCACCCTCATGACGACCCCGCGCCCCTCCACCGAACTCTCGGCAGCGGAAGCCCGCCGCCTCGCCCTGCGGGCCCAGGGCTTCCTCGGCATCCCCGACCGCAGGTCCGGCGTCCGCGGCATCCTCCGTCACCTCGGCGCGGTCCAGCTGGACACCATCTCGGTCCTGGCCCGCTCCCACGAGCTCATCCCGTACGCCCGCCTCGGAGCCGTGGGCCGCAAGGCGGTCGAGAACGCCTACTGGAAGACCGCACCCGTCGGCACGCTTCCGGCACGGCCTCATGCCTTCGAGTACTGGTCGCACGCCGCCTGTATCCTCCCCGCCGAGGAGTGGCCCCACTTCGCCTTCCGCCGCCGCGCCTACCGCAACCGCCCGCACTGGAACCACGAGCTGCCCGACGGCGCCTACGACCAGGTCATCAAGCAGCTCCGCGCCGAAGGCCCCCTCACCGCGACGGAGTTGGGCGGCGCGAAGAAGACCAGCGACTGGTGGGACTGGTCCGGCTCGAAGGTCGCCGTGGAACGCGCACTCATGTACGGCGAGGTGGTCTGCGTCAAACGCCGCGGCTGGAAGCGCGTCTACGACCTCGCCGAGCGCGCCATCCCGGACGACCTGCTCCATGACGAACTGGACGACACCGAGTGCCTGCGCCGCCTGGTCCGCCTGGCGGGCCAGTCCCTCGGCGTCGGCACCCGCGCGGACATCGCCGACTACCACCGCCTCAAGTCCGAACAGGTGGACGCGGTGATCGCCGATTCCGGCCTGGTCCCGGTCACGGTGGAGGGCTGGGGCAAACCGGCCTGGGCCGACCCCGCGGCCCTGCAGACGCCCCCGCGCGGGCGCCACCGCACCACCCTCCTGTCACCGTTCGACTCCCTGATCTGGGAACGGGCGCGCACAGAGCGGATCTTCGGCTTCACCCACCGCCTGGAGGCCTACGTCCCCAAGCAGAAGCGGGTGTACGGCTACTTCGCGATGCCGGTCCTGGCCGGCGGCCACCTGGTCGGCCGGGTGGACCCGGCCCGCGAGGGCCGCACCCTGGTCGCCAGGCAGGTCGCCCTGGACGGCCCGAAGGCGGTCCCGGCGGTGGCGCAGGCCCTGGTCGAGGCGGCGAGCTGGGTGGACTGCACGGACGTACGGGTGGAGCGGGTGGCCGCACCGGAACTGCGCGAGCCCCTCGTCAGGGAACTCGCCCGGTCCACAGCCTGACCCGCACAGCCGCTAGCGGATCTCGAGGATCTTCTCCCGCATCGCATACACGACGGCCTCCATCCTGGAGTGCAGCTGCAGCTTCTCCAGGATGTTGCGCACATGGTTCTTCACGGTGTTCTCAGAGATGAACAGCTCCTTGGCGATGTCCCGGTTGTTCATCCCCGTGGCGACGAGCTTGAGGACTTCCAGTTCACGGTCCGTCAGCCGCGGCGCCGGCACCAGCCGGCGTTCGTCCGTCCGCTGGATCATCGACTTGAACTCGGTGAGCAGTTTCGACGCCATGGAGGGGCTGATCTGAGACTGCCCGTCGGCCACCGCGCGAATGGCGGTGGCCACCTCGTCCGTCGAGATCTCCTTGAGGAGATAACCGGTCGCGCCCGCCTTGATCGCGTCGTAGAGGTCTGCCTCCTCGTCGCTGATCGTCAGCATGATGATCTTCGCGCTGGGCGCCACCTCCTTGATGGAGGTGCACGCCTCGATACCGCCCCGCTTGGGCATCCGTACGTCCATCAGCACGATGTCCGGCAGCAGGTCCGCGGCCTTGTCCACCGCCTCGGCGCCGTCCCCGGCCTCCCCTACGACCTGGATGTCCTCCTCCGCGGCGAGCACGATCTCCAGTCCACGGCGGAACAGAGCGTGATCGTCCACGACAAGGACTCTGATCGGCTCCTTGCGTGGAGAGCCCGCGTCCGGGCCCATGCCGACGACGCCACCGTCGGCATCCTCGTCCTGCATCGGTCCGAAGCTGTCCGCCATCGTTCCTCCCCCTGAAGGCTGTGGCTGGTCCTGTGCCATCGCCAACCCAAGGCACCGGCCCACCGGTTGGGCCGGTGCGGCCATGATTTCATGCCTGGACGACACCGCGGTGACAGTGCGGGGCGCGAAGTGGTCGCACACCGGTGCCCCTGGGGGCGCACACGCGCTCCAGGGGCACCGCCTCAACTGTCAGCCGGGTGGGTCAGCCACCCAGCATGCCGCCGGCCGCCGGCGGCTGCGCCTGGGCGATCATCGGGTCCGTGCTGAGGTGGATGACGCCGTAGTCGTAGGCGTGTCGCCGGTAGACGACACTCGGTTCCTTGGTCTCGGAGTCGATGAACAGATAGAAGTCGTGCCCGACCAGCTCCATCTCGTAGAGAGCCTGGTCGAGAGTCATGGGGGAGGCGACGTGCGTCTTCTCGCGGACGACGAGGGGGCCCTCGCCCTTCACTTCCAGCGAGCCGATCTTCTTGGTGGGAATGCTGTCCGGCTCGTCCGCCTCGAAGGCGTGGCCGTTGCCATTGAGCGTCGCCGCGCCCGGAACGTGGTCGGGGACCTCGGCCGCCGTCAGCCGGCGTGCGCCTCGGCGCGAGAAACGCTTGTCGTGCTGCTTACGCAGCCGGGCGTCCAGCTTCTCCGCCGCCAGGTCCAGCGCCGCGTACGGGTCACTCGCCGCTGCCTCCGCCCGGATCACCGGGCCGCGGGAACGGAGCGTGATCTCCACTCGGTCACAGCGGTCGGCCTGTCGGGGGTTGGGCTCCTTGGACACCTCGACGTCGAGGCTGATCACCTTGCCGTCGAGCTTCTGGATCTTCTCCAGCTTCAGCTTCTCGGCCACGTGCTTGCGGAACCGCTCGGGCACCTCGGTCTTGCGGCCCTTGACGACGATGTCCACGCAGAACTCCGTTCCCGGATCGCTCCGCTCCACTGGCGGAGCATCTCCCTTTTGCACCAGGCTCCGGTGAACCCGGAACCTCGGACTCGGTGACTTCCACCTCCTCCTCCCCCATGGGCAAGATCTCCACCCCACACCAGCGCGGGTGATTGCGCAAAACCCGCAGCACGGCATTCGGATACGAGAGGCATGGCCTGCGCCTTTCCCTCACAACCGAACATATCTCGCCCGGACGGATGTCGTCACCCTCTACTGCGGCGTACCTCCGTTCAGGTGAAAAGGCCCTCTCATTACCTGCAACGATGCAACTTCACAGTCAGTTCCGGTTTATTTCAAAGAGGCAGGCGAGGCGGCGACCACAGCCGCGCAGATCACGCCACACCCACGGCCGGAGCCCCCGCTTCCCGGCACTCCGTGCCTCCGGCCCGCCCCATCTCCCGCGAACCCGTCCCTCCGTTCCCCCACACCGTCCCGACTTCCCGCCCCCCACGCGGCCGTTCCCCCTTCACCAACCGTGTCGGCCCCTCTCCCGTACGCGTCTGTCTCGTCCACGGTCCTCCCGTACGTGTCGGCCTCCTCCGCCGCCCTCCAGCGCGTACCGGGTTCAGCCACTGCCCGGCCACGCACGCCCGGCCCAGCCACCCCGCCGTGCACGCCCAACTCACCCACCGCCCTCCCAGACGCAACCGCCTCCTCCCCCACACCCGCCCGCACCGCACGCGCCGCCTCCGCCAGCGACGCACCGGTCGTCATCAGGTCGTCGACGAGCACGATCAGCCCGTCACCCAGCAGCCGCGCGCCACCGGGCACCACCGCCAGCGCGCCGGCGAGATTCTCCATCCGCTGCCGGGAGTTGAGCCCCGACTGGTCGGCCACGGCACGCCGTTGCCGCAGCACGGCCAGCACCCGCGCCGGCGTCCCGGTCCGCCGCAACTCTCCCGCCGCCGCGAGCGCGATCCGCCGCGCCGGGTCGTGCCCCCGCGCCCGCACCGTCCCACGCCCGGACGGAACGGGAACGAGCAGCACCGGCGCACCCGCGCCCCCAAACTCGCCACGGGCCGCCGCCTGCCCGGCGTAGCCCCCGTGGGCCCCTGCCCCAGCCCCGGCGAGCCCCACCACGGACGCCCCGGAAGCCCGCCCCCACAAAGCCACGGGCATGGCACCGCCGCCCGGCACCCCAGCCTCCTCCTGGAGCCGCCCAGCCCGCGGCACGGCCCCGTCGGCCCGTGCAGACGTCTCCTGGAGCCCCGCCCGCACCGCTCCCGCCAGCGCGACACCGAGCGGCGCCGCGAGTGCCAGCACGCCCCGTTCCTTGTGGGCCAGCAGCGCGGCCCGCACCTCGTCCCCGTACCGAGCTGCCGCGTGCACGACCGGCAGCCCGGGCGGCTCCGGCACCGGTCGCACCCGGCGCGGTGCGGCCCCACTCAGGACGGCACAGCACTCCGAACACAGCACCGTGCGAGGCCTCCCGCAGCCTCCGCACTCGGCCGGCAGCACCAGATCGGTGAGGTCCTGCCACCACCCCCGCATGGCCACCACTGTGCCCATGCCCGAGCCGCCCGGCCACCCCTGTGGAAAACCCCGCTGTGGAAAACTTCGGTCCCCGCCGAGAACGCCCACCTCAGTCAGGGAATCTCTCAACGAGCACCGGAATGCGGACCAGCAGGCCAGGCCTTTCCGCACATGAGCGATTGCCTCGACCAGCCGGCCGGAAACGGAAGCGGCCGCCCCGCCGGAGTTTCACCTCCGGCCGGAAGCGGCCGCCCTCGTCAATCGCCCGGTCGGGTCAGCCCGGATAAACCGGCGCTGTCCCGTCGGTCACCACCTTCTTCCACTGCGTCCCGGCCGGCAGCCGCACGATCCCGTCCTCGGAGTACGCGACCAGCGGCATCCGGTCGTCCTCCGCCGCGGCGATCTCCTTCACGCCGGTCAGCGCGGCGGGCGCCGGCGCCTCCGGAGTGGAGCCGTCGACCTGGACGTACCGGATCGTCTGGACACCGCCCTGCTCGCGCCCGACCACCACGAGCCGGCTGTCACCGGCCCACGACATGGCGGAGACCTCCTCCAGCACCGGTGTCGCGGAACGCAGTGCGAGAACCGAGACGGTGGGTCGCCCGCCCGCCTTCCCCTCCCGCTCGATACGCCCGATGAGCAGGGCCGACTTGTCGTCCTGCTCGACCACGAGCGCGATCCGCACACCATCGGCGGCCACCCGGACGGACTTGATACGCCCGTCCAGACCCGCCGGGGTCTTCACCTCCAGCGGTTCGCCCGCACCCTTCTCCAGTACGAGCAGCCGGGGGTTCTCGGGGTCGCGGTCGGCCACCCACAGGTCGCCCTGGGCGTCCCAGCTGGGCGTCGACAGCCGTTCCTGCGCCGTCTTGCCCACGCTGCGCAGGACGGGGTCCCCGAGCGAACCGCCCGACGCCAGCGACCCGACGTAGAGCGCCTTGCCGTCGATGCCGACGCCGGCCGCCATGTCCTCGTCGCGTGACACGGCCACCGACTGCAGATCCGTGTTGCCTTCGCCGAGCGGCCCAGGCACGGGATCGGGGGCCCGGTCGCCGGTGGCGGCCGCTATCCGTACGAGTCGGTGCTCGGAGTCGACGAAGTACAGGTACTCGGCGGGTTCGGCCGAGCCGCGCCTGGCGACTCCCTCGGCCCCGACCTCGGTGAGCGAACACAGCTGCCTCCCCCCCGCCTGCAAGTCGACCTCGTCCACCGCGGGACTGAAGTTCTGCAGGGTGAACAGGAGCTGGGCCGCCATCTCGTTGCACTTGGCCGCGCTGATTCGGGCGGCCTTGTCGTTCAACGGCACGGTCAGCCTGTTCTGGTCGTCCGGCGTCAGCGCGGAGACGTCCTTCTTCAGCGCCGTACCCGTCGGGAAGCTCGACCTGGCCACGTGCCGGAGCCAGCTGGTGGGCCCGCTGACGAGCGAGCGCACCATGTGCGTCATGGGGTCCACGCTCCGGCGCACGTAGACGGGATCGGCGACCGCCGCCGTCGCCGGGCTCGTCCCGGCCACGGTGTTGGAGGCGAAGTAGTACTTGTCGACGGACATGTAGTTGCGCTGGAAGTCCGACCTGCCCACGACCACGCCCCGCGGCGGCACGTCGATCCGCCACTGCTCGGACTTCTTGTCCCGCGTGAGGTGCAGGGACTCGGCGTAGTTCCCTTCGGCCGGCGAGTACGCGCCCTGCGCGTCCACCGTGGCGACCTTGGCGCCGGTCAGCGTGTACGAGAAGTCCCCGGAGTCGTCCACGCCGGCTGCGACGTCGACCCGCATGCTCGGTCCGTCGGCGAGCACGGTCGTGGACCGCTCCGGCTGCCAGTTCCGCGAGGCTTCCGCGGTCAGATACTTGCGCGCCGTCTCATAGTCCGGATCGTCGCTGGTCAGGGCCTCCAGGAAGCCCTGTACGATCTCCGACTGCTGGGCGCCCTCACGTGGTGGCATGGCGAAGACCCGTACCTGCGTGTCCTGGCGCGGTGTGGACTCGACGCCGCGCAGGTCACCGCTGTCGGGCATCGAGGCGCACCCCGTCAGCAGTACGGCTCCACAGGCGGCGTACGCCACCGCGCGCACCGGACGGCGCCGGGCGCCCCCCTCGCGGTCAGCGCCCACGTGATGCCTCCCCTTGTCTGCTCGAATCCTCTTGTCTGCTCGAATCCTCGCTCCGCCCGGCGTCCTCGTCCGCGGCCGACGGGTCGTCCTGTCGCCGCGCGCCCGACGCGGGCCGGGGCACCACACGCGCGCCGTTGCCGGGCAGCGCCGTCGGATCGGCGGTGGGCGCCACGGCGGCCGGCCGCGGGACGATCGGATCCCGCGACGGCATCTGGTCGCCCGTGGCCTGCGCGGGCACCGTCGCGGCCCTCTCGCCACCGCCGCGTGTCAGACCGGCGTCGTTGAGGCCGCGATTACGCCGGGAGTCCTTCGGTTCCAGCGGTATCGGCGAGCCCCGCAGCGGCTCGTCCGCGGTCCGCGGCAGCGTCAGCCGGAACTGCGAACCTCCGCCCGGCTCGCCCCACGCCTGCAGCCAGCCGCCGTGCAGCCGCGCGTCCTCCAGGGCGATCGACAGGCCGAGGCCCGTACCGCCGGTGGTACGCGCGCGTGCGGGGTCAGCCCGCCAGAAGCGGCTGAAGACCCGCGTCGCCTCGCCGGGCTTGAGCCCGACGCCGTAGTCGCGCACCGCGACCGCGACCGCCCCGCCCGCCGCGGCGAGCTTGACGACGACGTCCCTGCCCTCGCCGTGCTCGACGGCGTTGACGACGAGATTGCGCAGCACCCGCTCCACGCGCCGGGCGTCCACCTCGGCCACGATGGGCTGCTGGTCACCCACGACACGAATCTGCGTGCCCTTGCGCTCGGCCAGCGGTTCGGCCCCGCTGACGACCCGCCGCACGACCTCACGCAGGTCTATCGGCTCGGCCTCCAGGGCCGCCGCCCCCGCGTCGAAGCGGCTGATCTCCAGCAGATCCGCGAGCAGCGTCTCGAACCGGTCCAGCTGGTCGGCGAGCAGCTCGGCCGACCGGGCGGTCACCGGATCGAAGTCCACGCGCGCGTCATGGATGACATCGGCCGCCATCCGTACGGTCGTCAGCGGCGTCCGCAGCTCGTGCGACACGTCGGACACGAACCGCCGCTGCATCCGCGACAGGTCCTCCAGCTGCTGGATCTTCAGCTGCAGGTTCTGCGCCATCTTGTTGAAGGCCTCACCGAGCCGCGCGATGTCGTCCTCACCGGTGACCTTCATACGCTCCTGCAGCCGCCCGGCGGACAGCCGCTCGGCGATCCCGGCCGCCATCCGCACGGGCGTGACGACCTGACGCACCACCAGCCAGGCGATGGCTCCGAGGAGTACGACGACGAAGAGCCCGGCGGTCGCCAGCGTGCCTTTGACCAGGCTGAGCGACTTCTCCTCCTGAGTGAGCGGGAAGAGGTAGTACAGCTGGTACGGGTCGCGGTTGGGGTCGTTGACCTGCTTGCCGATGACCAGGGCCGGCTGGGACTCCTTGCCGGCGTAGTAGACGATGCGGGTGTAGCTCTGGGCCGCCGTCGTGCTCTCGTCGACCCGGTCGCGCAGGTTCTCGGGGACACTCGCCGTCGGATCCACACGACCGGAGGCACGCGGCCCGCGGCCGCCGGTGTCGCCCCCCGTGTCAGACGTCGGGAGCGTCACCACGTCGAAGGCGCCCTGGCCGCCACTGGAGAGCGAGGTGACGAGGTTGCTCATCCACTCGATGACGTTCTGCGGGGAGCGGCCGTCCGCCGAGGTGGCGTCCTCACCGGTCCCGCTCGCCGCCTCGTCGGCCCGCTGCTTGGCCACCGCGAACCCGCCGGTGGCCTGGCTCTGCGAGGCCTTCACCTTGGCGTCCAGCAGGCCGTTGCGCACCTGCCCGATGACGACGAAACCGAGCAGCAGGACAACACCCAGCGACATCAGCAGCGTCGTGACGACGACCTTGAGCTGGATGTTGCGCCGCCACAACCGCATGACGGGCAGCAGCGGCCGGCGCACCCAGCGCATGAACAGACGCAGCACCGGGCTGCCCTGCACTCCGCCCTGCAGCAGCCCGCCCTCGAGGAACCGCCCCCAGCGGGAGCCCGCCGTCTTCCGGCCGACAGGCCGCCCCGCGCGGGTCCCGTACCGGCCGGGCACCGAAGCGGCACTGTCTCCGGACATGTCAGCTCGGCCCTGCCTTGTACCCGACGCCACGAACGGTCACCACGATCTCCGGCCGCTCCGGGTCCTTCTCGACCTTGGACCGAAGCCGCTGCACATGAACATTGACCAGCCGGGTGTCGGCGGCGTGCCGGTAACCCCACACCTGCTCGAGCAGCACCTCACGCGTGAACACCTGCCACGGCTTCCGCGCCAGCGCGACCAGCAGATCGAACTCCAGCGGCGTCAGCGCGATCGACTGCCCGTCCCGCTTCACCGAATGGCCGGCCACATCGATGACCAGGTCACCGATGGCGAGCTGCTCGGGCGCCGGCTCCTCGGACCTCCTGAGCCGCGCCCGGATCCGGGCGACCAGCTCCTTCGGCTTGAACGGCTTCACGATGTAGTCGTCGGCGCCCGACTCCAGTCCCACCACGACATCGACGGTGTCGCTCTTCGCCGTGAGCATCACGATCGGCACCCCGGACTCCGCCCTGATCAGACGGCACACCTCGATACCGTCCCGCCCGGGCAGCATCAGGTCCAGCAGCACCAGATCGGGCTTGGTCTCACGGAAAGCAGCCAGCGCCTTGTCGCCGTCGGCTACGAAAGACGGCTCAAAACCTTCACCACGCAGCACAATCCCGAGCATCTCGGCCAGTGCGGTGTCGTCGTCGACGACAAGGACTCGTCCCTTCATAAACGACATCATCCCATTCTCGTAACAGTCGCAGGCATGCTGGTGGGGAAGGTCACTGGCCTGTGACGATAGTCGTACGCGACCGTCACTGTCTGCCCATGCCGATGTCAGCAACGGATGTCAGGCGTGGCACCCTCAGCCGATCGTCGCCTGACGGGCCCTGGCACACAGCTCGGCAAGCGCCTCCGCCGTCACGGGCGACACAGCGCCCTCTTCCGTGACGATCGCGGTCACCAGCTCGGGCGGCGTCACATCGAACGCCGGGTTGTACGCCTGGGTCCCCAGGGGGGCCACCGGTATCCCGCCGCCCGTTTCCCCTCCCGCGACCGGCACCTGCGGCGCTGTGAGCTCGGTCACCTCATGTCCGGGGCGCTGCTCGACCTCGATGGACGCCCCGTCCGGCGTGTCCGGATCCACCGTGGTCACCGGCGCCACCACGATGAACGGCACATGGTGGTACCGCGCGAGCACCGCCAGCGGATAACTCCCCACCTTGTTCGCCACCGAGCCGTCGGCCGCGATGCGATCCGCCCCGATCAGCACCGCGTCCACCTCCCCGGCTGCGAACAGCGAACCCGCCGCGTTGTCCGTCAGCAAGGTGTACGCCATACCGCTACGCGCCGCCTCGTACGCCGTCAGGCGCGCCCCTTGCAGCAGCGGGCGCGTCTCGTCCACCCACAGCCGCCGCAGCCGCCCGACCCGGTGCGCCGCGAGCGCCACCGCGAACGCCGTGCCCTCCCCGCCCGACACCAGCGCCCCGGTGTTGCAGTGGGTGAGGATCCGGTGCCCGCCGCCGGGCAGCAGCTCGTCCAGCAGCGCCAGCCCGCGCTCGGCCATCCGGGCGCTGGCCTCGGCGTCCTCCTTGTGCAGCGCCCGCGCCGCAGTCAGCGCCGCGGCGGCGGCCTGCTCGGGATCACCGCTGCGGGCCAGCTCGGCCCGGTGCGCGGCCTGGGCCCTGCGCACACCGACGGCGAGGTTCACCGCGGTGGGCCGGGCACCCGCCAGCGCGTCCGCGGCATCGTCCACGTCGAAGCCGCGGACGGCGGCGAGCGCGACGCCGTACGCCCCCGCGATGCCGAGCAGCGGCGCCCCGCGCACGGCAAGCGACCGGACCGCCTCCACCAGGGCGGGTGCGTCCGTGCAGACCAGTTCGACCTCCTCGGCCGGCAGCCTCGTCTGGTCGAGAAGGACCAGTACGGGGCCTTCGGGTGGCTCCTCCCAACGGATCACCGGTATCTCGGTCTGCTTGCTGTCCTCGCCGGATTGCGCGTACTGATCAGCCATGCGGTCAGTCTGCCCCTTATCCGGCGGACAATTGAAGGTGTCCAGCCCATACCGCGGCCGGTCCCCGGACGACCACCCCATGGCACGATGGCTGCCAACCTGCCACCGCGACCGCGGACGGGCACCGTGAAGGAGCGACGATGAAAGACACTCCGGGCTGGGCCTCGCCCGGATCCGCCCCGTCCGACGGGCAGGAGCCCGGCGCGTCCGGCCCTGCCGAGCCCGCCGACCGCCCCGGCCCCACGCACCCCGCGGAACACCCGGGACCGGACCCACAGGATCCCAACTCGAAGTGGTCCAAGGAGCAGCCGCCCCCCGGCCAGTGGTCCGCGCCCACAGGCCCGCAGAACCCCGGCCAGACTCCGCCACCCCCACCGCCCGGCCCTGGCTGGGGCAGCCTGCCCCCCGGCGGCCCCGGAGCTCCCGGCGGGTACGGCGGCGGCCCCGGAGGCTACGGCCCGCCCGGCGGACACGGCGCCTGGGGAGGCGGCTGGGGCGGTCCCCCGCCCGCGGCCAAGCCCGGCGTGATCCCGCTCCGCCCGCTCGGCGTCGGCGAGATCCTCGACGGCGCGGTCTCCACCATGCGCACCTACTGGCGCACGGTCCTGGGCATCTCGCTGACCGTCGCGGTCCTCACGGAAATCGTCGTCGTCCTGCTCCAGGGCTTCGTCCTGAACGACCGCACCAGCACCGAGTCCCTCGAGGACCCGAGCGCCACCCTCAGCGAACTGAGCCGCGCCATGGGCGACGCCATGCTCAGCTCCGGTGTCATCTTCCTGATCTCCCTGGTCGGCACGGTCGCGGCGACCGCCCTGCTCACAATGGTCACCAGCCGCGCGGTGCTCGGCAGGCCGGTAACCACCGGCGAGGCCTGGCGCGACGCCCGCCCGCAGATGATGCGGTTGTTCGGCCTGATCTGCCTGCTGCTGGTCATTGCCGTCGGCATCATGTTCGTGGGCGCGCTGCCCGGCATCCTCATGGGCATCTCCGGCTCCGCCGGGGCGGGCGTCGCGCTCAGCGTCCTGGGCATCCTCGGCGCGGGCGTCGTCACACTGTGGCTGATGATCCGCTTCTCCCTCGCCTCGCCCGCACTGATGCTGGAGAAGCAGGGCATCACCAAGTCGATGAGCCGCTCTGCCAAGCTGGTCCGCGGCTCCTGGTGGCGGGTCTTCGGCATTCAGCTGCTCGCCACGGTCATCGCGAGCATCGTCGCGGCGATTATCGTCATCCCGTTCACCTTCCTCGCCGCCGCACTCGGCGCCGACGGCATCACCGGCTTCCTCAACAGCGGCGGCACCGACATCGGCTGGACGTTCCTCATCGTCGGCGGAATCGGGTCGGTGATCGGCTCCATGATCACCTTCCCGATCACGGCCGGCGTCACCGTCCTGCTCTACATCGACCTGCGCATCCGCCGAGAGGCCCTCGACCTCGACCTGGCCCGCGCGGCCGGTGTCCAGGGCTACGGCACCAACACCCCGGGGAGCTGAATCGGTGAGCCTTGCGGGGGGAGTTCTCACAACGCTGCCGGACGCGGCCGCACGCGCCTTGCTGCGTGCCGACGACGAACCTCCGGTGACCATCCCGCGTGACCCCGCCCGGGAAGCGGCCGAGCGCGAGCTGTCCAAGCGCATGTACCACGAGAACGACCCCAGCTGGATCCAGCGCGCCCTGGACGCCTTCTGGGACTGGGTCGGGGAACTGTTCACCAGCGCCTCGACCATGGCCCCCGGAGGGACACTCGGCCTGGTCATCGTCATCCTGGCCGTCGTCGCGATCCTGGGCGCCCTGTGGTGGCGCCTCGGCACCCCCCGCCGCCAACCCACCTCCTCCGCGGCCCTGTTCGACGACCGGCCCCGCAGCGCCGCCGAACACCGCGCGGCCGCCGAGGCACACGCTGCCCAGGGCCACTGGAACCAGGCCGTCCAGGAGCGCATGCGCGCCATCGTCCGCTCCCTCGAGGAACGCGCCCTCCTCGACATCCGCCCCGGCCGCACCGCCGACGAGGCGGCCGCCGAAGCCGGCCGCGCACTTCCCTCCCGCACGGACCGGCTGCGTGCCGCCGCCCGGGACTTCGACGACGTGACGTACGGCGGACGGGCGGCGACCGAGCAGTCGTACCACCGCATCGCGGAACTCGACCGCGACCTGGAGCGCACCAAGCCAGTGCTCGCCGACAGCAATGCCCACAGCGCGGCCCACAACGCCCACCAGGGAGCCGCCGAATGACCACCGAGGCCACGCTCCCGTCCACCTCGGCCTCGCCCACCGCACGCCAGCTGTGGACCCGCGCGCGAGGCGTCGCGATCGCCCTCGTGCTCCTCCTGGTGGCGGCCGTGGCGATCGCCGCGATCCGCTCCGACGCCCGGCACGGCAGCCTCGACCCGCGCTCCGCCGACCCCTACGGCAGCCGAGCCGTAGCCGAACTCCTCGCCGACCGCGGCGTCTCCACACGCGTGGTGACCACCCTGGACGAGGCGCGCAGCGCGACCAACCCCGACACCACCCTCCTGGTCGCCGCCCCCGACCTGCTGACGCCTCGTCAGCAGACTCAGCTGCACAGCGCGACCACCTCCTCCGGAGGCCGCACCATCCTCGTGGCCGCCGGAAGCTCGTCCATCGAAAGGCTCGCCCCCGGGGTCACCGCGGACCCCGCCACCAGCCTCGACTCGACGCTCCTGCCCGACTGCGACCTGCCCGCGGCCGAGCGCGCGGGCGCCGCCGAGGTGGGCGGCATCCGCTACACCACGACCCACCTCGAAGCCGACAAGTGCTACCCCAGCGAGCGCCTGGCCACCCTGCTGCGCGTCCCGGAACCGACCGGGGCCGGCGACACCGTCGTACTCGGCTCGCCCGACATCCTCTACAACGACCGCCTCGCCGAACAGGGCAACGCCTCGCTCGCCCTCCAACTCCTCGGCTCCCGTACCCACTTGGTCTGGTACCTCCCCTCACTCTCCGACCTGTCGGCCACCGACACCGACGACGAACGCGGCCTCTTCGACCTGCTCCCCTCGGGCTGGCTCTGGGGCACCCTGCAGCTCTTCATCGCCGCAGGCCTTGCCGCCCTCTGGCGGGCACGCCGACTCGGCCCCCTCGTGCCCGAAAAGCTCCCCGTGGCGATCCGCGCCTCCGAAACCGTCGAAGGCCGCGCCCGCCTCTACCGCAAGGCCAACGCGCGCGACCGCGCGGCCAACGCCCTGCGCTCCACCACCCGCACCCGACTCGCCCCCCTCGTAGGCATCCCCGTCGCCCAGGCGCACGCGCCCGAGGCCCTGCTCCCCGCGCTCTCCGCCCATCTCCACAACCACGGAGACGGACAGAGCCTGCACTCCCTCCTCTTCGGCCCGCCGCCCCGCGACGACGCGGCCCTCATCTCCCTCGCCGACCAACTCGACGCCCTCGAAAGAGAGGTACGCCGTCCATGATGGACCCGACCACTGACAACGCCGGGAGCACCGGGGATCCGGGCACCGCCCGCGCCTCCCTGGAGGCCCTGCGCGCCGAGATCGCCAAAGCCGTGGTCGGCCAGGACCCCGCCGTGACCGGCCTCGTCGTCGCCCTCCTCTGCCGCGGACACGTTCTCCTAGAAGGAGTCCCTGGAGTCGCCAAAACGTTGCTCGTCCGCGCGCTCGCATCCGCACTCGAACTCGACACCAAGCGCGTCCAGTTCACCCCCGACCTGATGCCGAGCGACGTCACGGGCTCCCTCGTCTACGACACCCGCAGCGCCGAGTTCTCCTTCCAGCCCGGCCCGGTCTTCACCAACCTCCTCCTCGCCGACGAGATCAACCGCACACCCCCGAAGACCCAGTCGTCCCTCCTGGAAGCCATGGAGGAACGCCAGGTCACGGTCGACGGCACCCCTCGCCCGCTCCCCGACCCGTTCCTGGTCGCCGCGACCCAGAACCCGGTCGAGTACGAGGGCACGTACCCTCTCCCCGAAGCCCAGCTGGACCGTTTCCTCCTCAAGCTGACGATCCCGCTGCCCTCCCGCCAGGACGAGATCGACGTCCTCACCCGCCACGCCGAGGGTTTCAACCCGCGAGACCTGCGCGCCGCCGGCGTACGCCACGTGGCGGGCCCGGCCGATCTCGAAGCGGCCCGCGCGGCGGTGGCCAAGACGACCGTCTCCCCGGAGATCACCGCGTACGTGGTCGACATCTGCCGCGCGACCCGCGAGTCGCCCTCACTCACCCTCGGCGTCTCCCCCCGCGGTGCGACGGCCCTCCTGGCTACAGCCCGCGCCTGGGCATGGCTGACGGGCCGCGACTACGTCATCCCCGACGACGTGAAGGCCCTGGCCCTCCCCACCCTCCGCCACCGCGTGCAACTCCGCCCGGAGGCCGAGATGGAAGGCGTGACGGCCGACTCCGTCATCAACGCGATCCTGACCCACGTCCCCGTTCCCCGCTGATGGCACTCACCGGACGCGCCGCCCTCATCGCGGCCCTGGGCTCCGTCCCCGTCGGCATCTGGGAACCCAGCTGGACGGGCATCCTCGCGATCAACGCCCCCCTGGCAGTGGCCTGCGCCTGCGACTTCGCCCTGGCAGCACCCGTACGACGCCTGGGCCTGACCCGCTCCGGCGACACCTCTGTACGCCTGGGCGAGACCGCCGACGTCACGCTCACGGTCACCAACCCGTCCAGCCGCCCGCTCCGGGCCCGGCTCCGCGACGCCTGGCCGCCCAGCAGCTGGGAGCCCGGCACGGAATTCGTGGCCTCCCGCCACCGCCTGACGGTGCCGGCAGGCGAACGCCGCCGCGTCACGACCCGCCTACGCCCCACTCGCCGCGGCGACCGCCAGGCCGACCGCGTGACGATCCGCTCATACGGCCCGCTCGGCCTCTTCACCCGCCAGGGCACCCACAAGGTCCCTTGGACGGTACGGGTCCTCCCCCCCTTCACCAGCCGCAAGCACCTCCCTTCGAAACTCGCCCGCCTGCGCGAACTCGATGGCCGCACCAGCGTCCTCACCCGAGGCGAGGGCACAGAATTCGACAGTCTGCGCGAATACGTTCCCGGCGACGACACCCGCTCCATCGACTGGCGCGCTACGGCCCGACAGTCCACGGTCGCGGTACGCACCTGGCGCCCCGAACGCGACCGCCACATCCTCCTGGTCCTGGACGCCGGCCGCACCTCGGCCGGCCGAGTGGGCGACGCCCCACGCCTCGACGCCTCCATGGACGCGGCACTACTCCTGGCGGCACTGGCCTCCCGCGCCGGCGACCGAGTGGACCTGCTCGCATACGACCGCCGAGTCCGCGCCCTGGTCCAGGGCCGCACAGCAGGCGACGTCCTCCCGTCCCTGGTCAACGCGTTGGCCACGCTGGAACCCGAACTGGTCGAGACCAACGCCCGAGGTCTTACGGCCACTGCGCTCAGGACAGCCCCCCGCCACTCCCTGATCGTCCTGCTCACCAGTCTCGACGCGGCCCCCATCGAGGAGGGCCTGCTTCCCGTTCTCCCCCAGCTCACCCAGCGCCACACCATCCTGCTGGCGTCGGTCGCGGACCCCCACATCGCCCGCATGGCGACATCACGCGGCAACACGGAGTCCGTCTACGAGGCCGCGGCCGCAGCCCAGGCCCAGAGCGAACGCCATCGCACAGCAGAACAACTCCGCCGTCACGGCGTCACCGTCGTCGATGCAACGCCGGACGAGCTGGCGCCGGCGCTGGCAGATGCGTATCTGGCTCTCAAAACAGCGGGACGCCTGTAACGGGACGGGACGCCTGTAATAAGAAAGGGGCTCTCCTCGAGAGCTCTGAAACGCAGAAAACCCCCGGCCGGTATCCCCGGCCGGGGGTTTTCTTCAAAATTT
>NZ_KQ949090.1 GCF_001514305.1 Streptomyces dysideae | reverse complement strand
ATGTTTCCAACTCTACCAGTCTTTTTCCGACCCTCTGACCACCATCCTGCGGACATGCAGAAGGTGACCCCGAGATAGGATCTGACGAGTTGGGTGCTGCCGGGCAAGGACGCTTGGTCGCGTTGCTCAACCTCAAGCAGGAGTACGACTGTACACGGGCCCGCAGAGCGGGAGCAAATCGATTCGAGGTATGGTCTAGACCTCTAATCGAGCCTCGCGCCCGGAACGGGCACTTCGTGTGACATACCCTGCTGAACAGTGCGCCGTCCGATACAGGCAGTGACGGCCCATATGAATCTCCACCCCTGGGAGGCTTCCCATGACCACCGTGACGTCCCCGCTTGCCGGACGCGCCATCGGACTGGCAGCCGTGCCGGATCCGGTCTTCTCCGGGGCCATGGTCGGCCCGGGCACGGCGATCGACCCCGTGCGCGAACCTTCCGAGGCTGTCGCGCCTGTGGACGGAGTCATCGTTTCGCTCCACCCGCACGCCTTCGTCGTCGTCGACGAACAGGGACACGGAATCCTCACCCACCTCGGCATCGACACCGTGCAGCTCAATGGCGAGGGCTTCGAGCTGCTCGTGAACAAGGGCGACACCGTGACGCGCGGTCAGAGCGTGGTGCGCTGGAACCCGGCAGCGGTCGAGGCCTCCGGGAAGTCCCCGGTGTGCCCGGTCGTGGCACTCGAGGCGACGGCCGAGGCCCTTTCCGATCTCCGTGACGACGGCGATGTGAAGGCCGGCGACAGTCTCTTCGCCTGGAAGTGACGTCAGCGCCGTCGTACGACGGCTACTAGGGACGACAACCACAGCGGCGGCGGGACCCGCCGCACTATCGGAGACGGGTGAGATGGAGACAACGCTGCGAGGCGTCGGCGTCAGCCACGGTGTGGCGATCGGCGAGGTTCGGCACATGGGGACGGCGGTTCTGGAACCGCCCGCCAAGCAGATTCCGGCGGAGGAAGCGGAGCGTGAACAGGGGCGCGCCCGCAAGGCCGTGGAAGCTGTGGCGGCCGACCTGATTGCGCGCGGCAATCTGGCGGGGGGCGAAGCCCAGGCGGTGCTCGAGGCGCAGGCCATGATGGCCCAGGACCCCGAGCTGATGGCTGACGTGGACCGGCGTATCGCCGTCGGTAGCACGGCCGAGCGTGCCGTGTACGACGCGTTCGCCGCCTACCGGGAGCTGCTGGCGGGAGCCGGTGAGTATCTCGCCGGTCGTGTGGCTGACCTCGATGACGTGCGGAATCGTATCGTCGCTCGTTTGCTCGGGGTCCCTATGCCGGGTGTCCCGGACAGCGACGAGCCGTACGTTCTCGTCGCTCGTGACCTTGCGCCCGCCGACACAGCTCTGTTGGACCCTGCGCTGGTGCTCGGCTTCGTGACCGAGGAGGGCGGGCCGACCAGCCACAGCGCGATTCTGGCTCGGGCGCTCGGAGTACCGGCAGTCGTCGCCCTGCCGGGTGCCGGTGAGCTGGCCGAGGGCACGGTCATCGCCGTCGACGGCAGCACTGGCGACATCTTCGTGAATCCGAGCGCCGAGAAGAAGGCCCAGCTGACGGCCGCTGCCGCCGAGCGCAAGGCCGCGCTTGCGGCGTCGTCCGGGCCGGGCGCCACCGCAGACGGTCACAAGGTGCCGTTGCTGGCCAACGTCGGCGGGCCGTCCGATGTGCCGGCCGCAGTCGATGCCGGTGCCGAGGGCGTCGGTCTCTTCCGTACCGAGTTCCTCTTCCTGGACGACAGTAAGAAGGCGCCGTCGGAGGAGAAGCAGGTCGAGGCCTACCGACAGGTTCTCGAGGCGTTCCCCGAGGGCCGTGTCGTCGTACGTGTGCTGGACGCGGGCGCGGACAAGCCGCTGGACTTCCTGACGCCGGGCGACGAGCCCAACCCGGCTCTGGGTGTGCGCGGTCTGCGGACGCTGCTGGACCACCCAGAGGTGCTGCGCACCCAGTTGACGGCGCTGGCGAAGGCGGCGGAGGGGCTGCCGGTCTACCTCGAGGTCATGGCCCCGATGGTGGCGGATCGTGCCGATGCCAAGGCGTTCGCGGACGCGTGCCGTGCGGCCGGGCTGCAGGCGAAGTTCGGTGCGATGGTGGAGATTCCGTCGGCCGCGCTGCGGGCGCGCTCGATTCTGCAGGAGGTCGAGTTCCTGTCCCTGGGGACCAACGACCTCGCGCAGTACACGTTTGCCGCCGACCGTCAGGTGGGTGCGGTGTCACGTCTGCAGGATCCGTGGCAGCCCGCGCTGCTCGACCTGGTCGCGCTGTCCGCCGAGGCTGCCAGGGCCGAGGGCAAGAGCTGTGGTGTCTGTGGTGAGGCAGCGTCCGACCCGCTGCTCGCATGTGTGCTGACCGGTCTCGGTGTCACGTCCCTTTCCATGGGTGCGGCGTCGATTCCTTATGTCCGGGCGACGCTGGCGAAGTACACGCTGGCGCAGTGTGAGCGTGCCGCGGCGGCCGCCCGGGCCGCGGACAGCGCCGAGGAGGCACGCGGCGCGGCCCAGGCGGTGCTGTCCGGCGAGTAGTCGGAGGATTACCCGCGCCTGTTCTTGAGGGGTGCCCCATCCGCGGATGGGGCACCCCTCCCCTTTTCAGTGCCTGTGCCCCGGTGTCTCTCCCTCCTCACCCAGATCGGGCGGCGTGCAGTAGTCGACGTCGGATTCCGGGGAGATGAGGTCTCCGGATTCGATGTCGGTGCAGTAGGCGTCGAAGACCTCGCCCGCGGTGAGGGGTTCGAGGCCGTCGCCGCGCATGCGCCAGCCGTAGATGCGGTCCGGGGTGCCGGGAGCGCTGGTGCGCATCACCAGCCCGCCGGGGCTGTGCGTCGCGAGGCCGAGGGCCAGGACCGTGGTGAATTCGAGGGCCTCGGCCTCGTCGAGTTGGATGGCGCCGGGGGCCTCTTCGTCGGCGTGCAGGACGGCGGCGAGGGGCTCCGGCGTTCCGGAGATGCTGCATACGAGGTGTCGGCTGCCCGGGTGGGCCGTGTCGAGGATGCGGACGAGCAGGGCCGACGCACGGGTGAAGGCGGCGCGGCCGATGTCCTCGCCGCAGGATCCGCAGACACCGAGCCGGGCGAGGAGTGTGGAGGCGTACTCCCAGGTGGCCTGTCGGACGGCTTCGTCGACGAGGACCGGGACGAGGTCGGCCAGGGGCCGGCCGTCGTAGGGGACGCTGGGGCCGGTGGCCGCGAGTTCGGCGGTGAAGCGGGTGCGGCTCGACGGGACGTCCGGGTCGAGGCCGGTGAGCATGCAGAACTCGGCGTACTCCTGTGGGTCGAACAGCGCCACCGTCGTGTGGCTGCCCTGGGAGGCGCGTGTCCTGAGGAGAGCCTCCACCTGTTGCAGGTAGATCTTGTGGTCGTCGAAGGTGAAGCTGCGGTAGCGCCGCATGGCACGGAAGTCGTGCTCGTCGGTCAGCAGGCCGATCGTGCCGGCAATTTCGCGGCGCAGAACGCGTCGCATGGTCGGGTGGTCGGTGTGCGCCATGTTTCCCCCTGTGCGCTGTCGATCAATGCTCACTCACAGTAACCGGGGGCACTGACATTGATAGTGGTACGCAGGTTCCGGTGGTCGTGACTCGGGCACTGACTGACGCCCTGCCGGGTTGTCTTCCCGTTGTTCTGTCCGGCCGCCGGGGCTTGTTCTCATGGCTTCGGCCGGGCGGAACATGACCTGATAGGAGTCAGCCGTTCACCTGCGGATGACGCCTCGCGCGCGGGCGTGAAAATCGGTACATGGGCTGTCCGCCGACGCCGCTGGATGTTTGGGCTGTGAGCCCGCATAGGAATCTGGTGAGGGAGCCGTCCGAGGGGCCGCACACTGTCGCCTTGAGCACGCCGATCAGCTTCTCCGTTCCCCTCAGGCTCCCCGGACAGCCCCGCCCACACCAGCACAACAGGGGGCGCCTCATGAAGGAGGTGAGAGAAGACCACGACGACGGAACGGTCGCCAGGGTCGCGGCGATCGACATTGCCAAGGCATCCGGGATGGTCTGCCTGCGCATCCGCACGACACCATCGAGGGCCGGCGGATCCAGCAGGTCTGGACGGTCGCCTCAACGACCAACGCGATCTTGGAACTCGGCGACAAGCTGGTCTGCCAGGGTGTCGAGCGGGTCGTGATGGAAGCCACGGGCTCGTACTGGCGCCCGTTCTTCTATCTGCTGGAAGCCCGCGGCCTGGACTGCTGGCTCGTGAACGCGCGGGATGTGAAGAACGTCCCCGGGCGTCCGAAGACCGACAAGCTGGATGCGGTCTGGCTGGCCGAGCTTGCCGAACGCGGCATGGTCCGGACCTCGTTCGTCCCGCCGAAGGCCGTCCGGCAGTTGCGGGACTTCACCCGGACTCGCACCGTGTTCGTCCAGGAGCGCACCCGCCACAAGCACCGGGTGGACAAGGCATTGCAGGACGCCCAGATCAAACTGTCTGACGTCGTCTCGGACCTGTTCGGCAGGTCGGGCCGGGCCATGCTCGATGCCCTGGTCACCGGCGAACGCAACCCACGTGCCCTCGCCGAGCTGGCCCAGGGCAGTCTCGTCAAGAAGAAGACGGCCCTGGCCGAGGCCCTGACGGGACAGTTCGAGGATCACCACGCACGGCTGCTCGGGGTACTGCTGTCCACCGTCGACCATCTGACCGGCCAGATCCATGAACTCGACCGGCTCATCGCCCAGACCCTCGAAGAGATCTCCACCTCGGATGACGGCCCGGGAACGGAACCGTCCTCCGGCGTGAGCGGGCGGGTCCTGGCCGAGAAGCTGGACGCAGTCCCCGGGATCGGGTCGGCCACAGCGCAGATCATCCTCGCCGAGATCGGTGCGGACATGAGCCGCTTCCCCACCCCCGAACATCTCGTCTCCTGGGCGAAGTTATGTCCGCGCACGATCCAGTCCGGGGCGAAGAACACCGCCGGCCCGGCCGGGCAGGGCAACCCCTGGCTCAAGGGCGCCCTCGGCGAGGCCGCCAACGCCGCCGCCCGGGCCAACACCTTCCTCGGGGCCGGCTACCGGCGCATCGTCAAACGTCGCGGCCACGCCAAAGCCTCGTCGCCGTCGCCCGCTCGATCCTCGTCATCACCTGGCACCTGATCAACGACCCGGATGCCTCCTACCAGGAACTCGGCGACGACTGGCACCAGCGCCACCTCAACCCCGCCCGCAGGACCCGCGATCTCGTCCGCCGGCTCCAGGCCCTCGGCCACCAGGTCGCCCTCACACCGACATCAGCCTGACCGCCCGTCCCAACGACATCCGGTCCGCAAGCGGCCCGGATGCTGCCGCCTGCCCTTCCGGAGATCGATTTTCCGATCAGCATCAACGGCGTCGCTGTGCAGCGGAGGAGGCCGACCACCTCCCCCGCCGTGGTCGGTCAGGCGCGTTTGCGGGCGAGGTTCTCGTAGAAGTGCAGGAGGTCGAGGTTGTCGATGGAGCCGGGGTTGACCGCCTTTTCCAGGGGTGTGCCCTGGAGGAGGCGCTTGACCGGGACTTCGATGCGCTTGCCGGTGAGGGTGTGCGGGATGCCGGGTACCTCGATGATCTCGTCGGGGACATGGCGTGGGGAGAGCTGTTCGCGGATGGTCTGCTTGATCCGGTTCAGGAGGGCGTCGTCGAGGGCTGCTCCGGAGGCCAGGTACACGAACAGGGGCATCCAGTAACCGCCGTCGGGCTGCTCGATGCCAACGACGAGGGATTCCTCGATCTCTGGGAGGCGTTCGACGGCTTCGTAGATGTCGGCCGACCCCATGCGGACGCCCTGGCGGTTGAGTGTGGAGTCGGAGCGGCCGTGGATGACGACGGAGCCGCGGGTGGTGACGGTGGTCCAGTCGCCGTGGCGCCAGACGCCGGGATAGGTGTCGAAGTAGCTGTCGTGGTAGCGGCTGCCGTCGGGGTCGTTCCAGAAGTGGATGGGCATCGACGGCATGGGGTTGGTGACCACGAGCTCGCCGACCTCGTCGATCAGGGGTTTGCCACTCGGGTCCCAGGACTGCAGGTCGGTGCCCAGGCTGGGCGCCTGGAGCTCACCGATGTACACGGGGAGCGTCGGTACGGCGCCCGCGAAGCAGGAGCACACGTCCGTGCCGCCGCTGACGGAGGCGATCCAGAGGTCGTCGCGGACCTCGTCGTGCAGCCAGCGGAAGCCGTCGGGGGGCAGGGGTGACCCGGTGGTGGCGACGCACTGCACCTTGGTGAGGTCGAAGTCGCGTGCGGGATGCACGTCGGCCTTGCGGCAGGCCATGACGTACGCGGCCGAGGTGCCGTAGAGCGTGGCTCCCGTGCGTTCGGCGATCCGCCACTGGGCGCCCGTGTCCGGATAGCCGGGGCTGCCGTCGTAGAGGACGATCGTGGTGCCGGTGAGGAGGCCGGAGACGAGGAAGTTCCACATCATCCAGCCGGTCGACGTGTACCAGAAGAAGCGGTCCTCGGGGCCGAGGTCGCAGTGCAGGCCGAGCTGTTTGAGGTGCTCGACGAGGATGCCGCCCTGGGACTGGACGATGGCCTTGGGGAGGCCGGTCGTGCCGGAGGAGTAGAGCACCCACAGCGGGTGGTCGAAGGGGACCTGTTCGAAGACTGGTTCCGCGTCTGCCGTGGTGAGGGCCGACCAGTCCAGGGCGCCTTCGGGGGCCTCGGTGCCCAGGAGCGGGATGTGGACGACGGCGCGCAGGGTGGGCAGTTCGTGGCGGAGTTCGGCGACGATGTCGCGGCGGTCGTGTTTCTTGCCGCCGTAGTGGTAGCCGTCGACGGTGAACAGGACGACTGGTTCGACCTGCTGGAAGCGGTCGAGGACGCTGCGGGCGCCGAAGTCGGGGGCGCAGGAGGTCCAGACGCCGCCGACGGCGGCCGTGGCGAGGAGGGCGACGACGGCCTGGGGGATGTTCGGGAGGTAGCCGCTGACGCGGTCTCCTGGGTGTACGCCGAGGGCGCGCAGTTCGGCGGCCAGGGAGCCGACCTGGCGGCGCAGCTCGGACCAGGTGACCGATTGCAGGTCGTGGGTCTCGTCGACGTACAGGAGGGCGGGTTCGTCCGCTCGGGTCGCGGCCGCGCGCAGGGCGTGCTCGGCGTAGTTCAGTGTCGCGCCGGGGAACCACTGGGCTCCGGGCATCGAGCGGTCGGCCAGCACGCGCGCGTACGGCGTGGAGAAGCGGACGTCGAACCAGTCCGTGAGGGCTTTCCAGAACGTGTCGAGTTCGGCGACGGACCAGCGGTGCAGGGCCGCGTAGCCGCCCTCGGCCGGGGCGCCGTGGTTTTCGGCGGCCCAGGCCTGGAACTTGGTGATCTGTGCGTGGGCGATGCGTTCCGGATCCGGCTGCCAGAGTGGCTGGGGATTCACGGTCGTCATGGGGCGGCTCCCGGACTGTGCGCGTCGTGTGCGTCTTCCGCGCACGGGCTGGGTTGTGCGCGTGACGCGGCTGACACGGACGATGCCATGTGATCGACTTGTATACCAGGGTGAGCCCCACATAGTCCGTGTCGTGAAGATGTGGTCCCAGCACGGGTGAACGGAAGTTGAACGAGACGCGCGCGTAGGGCGGTCAATGGCAGGCTGGGCAGCATGATGGACGGTCGTGACCTGGTGCGTTCGATGAAGGCGGTCGGTTCCGTGGGGGCGGCCCAGGGGTTGCGTACCGTGCGAGCGGCGTGGCGCAGGCGGCGTGCGGACGCCGCGGGGCTGCCGCCTCGGGGTGCCGAACGCGCGCGCGTGCCCGGCCCCGTGCAGGACGTGGAGCCGGGGCCCGGGGGCGGTGTCGTCCGGTTCAGCCGGTCCGAACTGCGGATCATGGTCGCGGTGAACGGGGCCGTCTTCTGGGGCTGGGACGGTGCCGGTCCCGAGCCGTCGTACGCGCTCGCGGGCCGCTGTCCTGAGCCGGATCCTCGGGCGGTGCTGGAGCCGGACAAGGACGGCGGCTGGCGGGTTGTCTCCGAGCGGATGACGGTCGTCGTCTCGCGGCACGGCGCCGTCGAGGTGCGCACGCCCGGTGGGGTGACCCTGCGCAGTGATCTGCCGCCCCGGTGGTGGGAGCCGGCCGGCGGTGGCCGGGCTCGCTGGATGCAGCGGTCGGAAGTCGCCGCGGACGCGCGGTTCTTCGGGCTCGGGGGGCGGGCTTCGGGCCCCCGGCTGCGGGGCGGAACGTACCGCCTGTGGAACACCGACCCGGGCCGTGTCTTCGGGCCGGGCGACGATCCGCTGTACATCACGATGCCGGTGCAGCTGGTGGTGGCCGACGCCGCCACGCATCTGGTGTTCCACGACACCTCGTGGGACGGCACGGTGACGTTGCGGGAGGGCGAGGAAGGCGCCGGTTCCGGGCACGACCGGGCGGGGACGTCGGAGCTGCGGATGGACGGGGGTCCGCTGCGCTGCTGGGTGATGGTGGGCACTCCTGCGCGCGTGCTGCTCGCCTGGGCCTCGCTCACCGGGGCGCCCGCGCTGCCGCCCGCGTGGGCGCTGGGCCACCATCACGCGCGGTGGGGCTTCGGCAGCGAGCAGGAGGTGCGGCGGATCGTTTCGGGTTACCAGGAGCGCGATCTGCCGCTCGATGCGGTCCACCTGGACATCGATCACTACGACGCGCATCAGGTGTTCACGGTCGATCAGGACCGCTTTCCCAAACTGTCTCAACTCGCCGAGGAGCTGCGGCGGGCCGGGATCCGTCTGGTGTCGATCGTGGATCCGGCGGTCAAGGCGGCGCCGGGCAATGCCGTGTACGACAGCGGGGCAGCCGAGGACGCGTTCGTGCGGGACGGCTCAGGGCGGGTCGTACGTGGAGTGGTGTGGCCGGGAGAGGCGGTCTTCCCGGACTTCACGCACGCGCGTGTGCGGCAGTGGTGGGCCGGTCTGTACGAGGAGCGGCTCGCGCAGGGGTTCTCGGGTTTCTGGCACGACATGAACGAGCCGACCTCGTTCAGCGCTTTCGGGGAGTCGACGTTGCCGCGCTCGGCCCGGCATTCCCTGGAGGGCCGCGGCGGGGACCATCGCGAGGCGCACAACGTCTATGCGCTGTGCATGGCCAGGGCGGGCTACGAAGGGCTCCGTGAACTGGCGCCCGAGGAGCGGCCTTTCGTCTTCTCGCGCTCCGGTTGGGCGGGCATGCAGCGTTACGGGGGGACGTGGTCCGGTGACGTGGCCACGGGCTGGCCCGGGCTGCGTGCGTCGCTGTCGCTGGTCATGGGGCTCGGGCTGTGCGGGGTGCCGTATTCGGGGCCGGACGTGGGCGGGTTCGACGGGAGTCCGTCGCCCGAGCTGTATCTGCGGTGGTTCCAGTTGGGCGCCTATTTGCCGCTGTTCCGCACGCACGCGAGTCTGCGGGCGGGGCGCCGGGAGCCGTGGGGGTTCGGTGCCGAGGTGCTGGAGCACGCGCGCGTGGCGCTCGTCGAGCGCAGGCGGCTGCTGCCGTACTTCGTGACGCTGGCGCATCTGGCCCGGCGCATGGGAGCGCCCTATGTGCGGCCGTTGTGGTGGTCGACTCCCGAGGACCGTGCGCTGCGTGACTGCGAGGACGCCTTCCTGCTGGGCGACTGTCTGCTGGTGGCGCCGGTGCTCGACCCGGGTGCGGACCGGCGTGCGGTGCAGTTGCCGCGGGGGCGCTGGTACGACACGGTGACGGAGCAGGTCTATGAGGGGCCGGGGCAGATTCTCGTGGACGCCCCTTTGTCGCGGATTCCGGTGCTCGCGCGCGCGGGTGCGGTCGTTCCTGTGCGTGGGGAGGACGGCGGGCTGGAGCTCGAGGTGTGGGCGCCCGCCCGGGGACGGACCGGGGGCGGGCTGGTGGTACCGGATGCGGGTGACGGGTGGGACGAGCCGGAGATCGAGCGTTATGTCACGCGTTGGCAGGGCCGGCGGGTGGTCGTGGAGCGGGAGGGTGAGGACGGCGTGAGCACGCCGTCCCATCCGGTGCGTGTGCGAGGGCTCGCGGAGGGCTGGGCTCAGACGTAGCGGCCCTCGAAGAACGCCCGTACGGCGAGCGTGTGCAGGGGGAAGGCGAGTTCCTCGGGCCGGTGCAGGAGGTGCCAGCCCTCTGTCTCGTCGGTGGCGGCGGAGGTCGGTAGACGGTCCGCCGGGCGCTCCGGAAGGAGCCCGAACAGCAGCAGGTGGCCGTCGGGAGAGCTCATCGCGTCGGCGAGCCGTATGTCACGGCTGGCGGCGTCGATGCCGGTCTCTTCCTTGAGCTCGCGGATGACGGCCTGGCGCCAGTCCTCACGGTCGTCTATGTAGCCGCCGGGGAGTGCGATGCCCCCGCGCGCGGGGGCGATGGTTCGGGTGATGACGACCAGGGCGGTGCCCTTCGTGTCGTACACGGGCTGGAGTGCGATCGCGACCGGCAGCGGGTTGCGGTAGGCCACTGTGGCGCAGGTCCGGCAGGTGCGAGGCCAGCCGGAGACGCCCTCTCCGTAGGGCGCGCCGCAGCTCGAACAGTGGGAGTCGGGCGCGTAGTTGGGGTTGGAGTGTTGAGTTTCGGACACGCGGCGGACTGTATCCGATCACCGGAAGGACGTCTTCCGGGGGCGGCCCGGTACTGCCCGCCGCCGGACGCCCTGCCCATTTCCGGATGCCCGTGGCAGACTTCTGACGTTCCGTCAGATTCCGTGCCGGGGAGGGGTTTTGTCGCGTACACACACACCTGTGGTCGCCGGGTGGTTCGCCGGCGAAGGGGACGACTTCCGGCTTCTGGGCACGCGCTGTTCGGTCTGCGCTTCGGTGTTCTTCCCGCGCGAGGACGCCCACTGCCGCAACCCGGCCTGCCCAGGCGGTGACCTGGAGGAGGTGCCCCTCTCGCAACGGGGGCGTGTCTGGTCCTACACGGACAGCCGGTACCGTCCTCCGTCACCGTATGTGACCGATCCGGAACTTCCGTGGGAGCCGTACGCGTTGATCGCTGTGGAGCTGGAGTCCGAGCGCCTCGTGGTGCTGGGACAGGCGGTTCCCGGGGTCACCGTCGCGGATCTGGCGGTGGGCATGGAGGTGGAGGTCGTGGCCGGCGTGCTCCATGAGGACGCGGAGACGATCTGGACGACCTGGCAGTGGCGGCCGACGGGGGTGACGGCATGACGGGTGAGGTGGCGGTCCTCGGTGCGGGCATGCACCCCTGGGGCAAGTGGGGGCGCACCTTCGTCGAGTACGGGGCTGCCGCGGCCCGTGCGGCGCTCTCCGACGCCGGGTTGGAGTGGCGGGAGGTCGGCTCGATCGTGGGTGCCGACACCGTGCGGGGCGGCTATCCGGGGTATGTGGCCGGGGCGACGTTCGCGAAGGCGCTGGGCTGGCAGGGGGCCCGGGTGGCGAGCGTGTACGCGGCGTGCGCGTCCGGGGCGCAGGCCGTCAACACCGCGCGGGCGCAGATCCTCTCGGGGCTCGCGGAGGTGGTCCTCGTGGTCGGTGCCGACGCGGCGCCCAAGGGGTTCTTCCGACCCGCGGGCGGGGACCGGCCCGACGATCCGGACTGGCTGCGGTTCCGGGTGCTCGGGGCGACCAATCCGGCGTACTTCGGGCTGTACGCGCGCCGGCGGATGGCCGTGCACGGCGACACGCCGGAGGACTTCGCCCAGGTCAAGGTGAAGAACGCCGCCATGGGCGCGCTGAATCCGTACGCGCGCTACCGCAAGCGGGTCACCGCCGAGGAGGTCGCTGCCTCCGCCGTGGTCGCCGATCCGCTGCGGCTGCTCGACATCTGTGCGACCTCGGACGGAGGGGCGGCACTGGTGCTGTCCAGCATGGAGTTCGCACACCGGCATGATGTGGCGGAGCCGGTGCGGATCCGGGCGGTGTCCACGGTGACGCCGCGTTACCCGAACACCGTGCTGGACCTGCCGGACATCGCGACGGACTCCGCGGTGGCGGTGGAGCCACCGCCCGGGACGTTCCGGGCGTCCATCGCGTCGGCGGTCTACGAGGAGGCGGGGGTCGGGCCTGAGGATCTCTCACTCGCTGAGGTCTACGACCTGTCCACCGCGCTGGAGTTGCAGTGGTACGAGGATCTGGGGCTGTGCGGCCAGGGTGAGGGCGCGAAGTTGCTGCGGGAGGGCGCGACGGCCCCGGGCGGGCGCATACCCGTGAACACCAGTGGCGGGCTGGCCTCCTTCGGGGAGGCGGTTCCGGCGCAGGCGATCGCCCAGATCTGCGAGTTGACCTGGCAGTTGAGGGGTGAGGCGGGTGACCGGCAGATCGCCGAGGCGCGCGTGGGGATCGCGGCGAACCAGGGGCTGTTCGGGCATGGTTCGGCGGTGATCGCGGTGCGGTGAGGAGGTCTTTCCACACTGTGTGACCGACCCGGAATCCTGCGTGAACGTCTCATGAACTGCGCTCGGGCGTGCCCCGACGGCGCCATCATGCTGCCGTGCACTCCTGGACGGACACTCTCCGCTTCGCCTTCCAGCCGGTGGTCAATCTGACGACGGGCGCGGTCGCTGGGCTGGAGATACTCGCCCGCCCGGAGGCCGGCGACATCCTGGCCGAGGCTCGACGCGACCCCGAACTCGACGGCCGACTGGCGGTGTTGGCGGTCCGGGCTGCAGCGCGAAAGGAGACGTTGCTGCCGCTGCACGTCAACGTGTTCGCCGGCACCCTCGCCGACCTCGGCGGGCTCACCCCGCTGCACACGGCCGTGCGCGACTCGGGGCGCCTGCCCTGGGAAGTGACGGTCGATGTCGGGCCCCCGTACACGCACGTGCCGCAGCAAGCGCTGCTGGAGGCCTTGAGTTCACTGCGGGAGCAGGGATTCCGGATCAGTGCGGACGGCGTCGGGGACGGGGACGTACCGCTGCGGCTGCTCACCGATATGGCGCCGGACCTGGTGAAGCTCGACGCGTCGCTGCTGGCGCGGCCAGCAGCGGTGCGGGCCATGCGGACGCTGTGCGACCAGCTGGGCGCACTCCTGTCCGTGGAGGGTGTGGAGACCGAACTGCAGTGCGCGGCCGCGCGGTCGGCCGGTGCGCAGCTGGCGCAGGGCGAGTTGTTCGCTCCGCCCGCGCGGTTGCCCGCCGTGGACGTATACGTTCCGCCCCGCTCCTCCGGCCCCATGGCCGTGCCTCGGTCGGGGCCGTCGGTGCGGGAGTTCGTACGGCCGGCCGCGTTGCTGCCCGCCACCGCGTCCGCCGGCCAGGTGCGGGCGCTGCTGACCGGGTCGCCGGACGTTTCCGGGGTGCTGCTCGTCGACGCCGACGGGGTCCCGGTCCGGTCGGTGCACCGGTCCCGCTTCCTGCTGTCGATGTCGGGGCGCTACGGCCATGCCCTGTACGCCGACCGGCCCGCGTTCAAGCTCGGCGATCCGCCGCGCACGGTCGGTGCCGCCGCCACGGCGTGGGAGGTCCTGGACGTGGTCGCGGTCGGCGGTCACAACCGCACCTCGGACGATGTCGCCGTGGTCGACCGATACGGGCGGTGCGTGGGCGTCGTGCGCCTTGCCGACCTGGTACGGGCACTGGCCGAGACCCGGGTAGAGGAGGCGGCCGGGCTCAATCCGCTGACGCGGCTGCCCGGTTCGGACGCGATCACCGGGGAGGTGGACCGGCGGATCTCGGAGGGGCGGACATTCGCGCTGAGCTGGCTCGACGTGGACCACTTCAAGCAGGTCAACGACGGCGCCGGGTTCGCCGCGGGCGACGAGCTGATCCGGTCGGTAGGGCGGGCGCTGCAGCACGCGGAGACCGGGAGTACGCGGGTGGGGCACATCGGCGGGGACGACTTCCTCGTACTCACTGATCCGGAAGGGTTGGATCCGCTGGCCGCCTCGGTGCTGAACGTGCCCTGGTCGGCGGGCGGGCATCCGGTCACGCTGTCGCTGGCGACGGTCCTGTGTGCACCGGGGAGCGTTGCGGATCACCGGCAGGCGGCCGCCTGTCTGGCGCCGCTGAAGAAGGCCGCGAAGTCGCTGCACGGGGCGAGTTGGGTACTGGGGCACGCGGGGCTACCCGGTCATGAGGTCCTTCGGGGAGCGCAGGTGGCGACCGCTTAGGCGAAGAGCCGGGCCGAGGCATCCGGAGGCGTCAGCCGCGGGCCCACTCACGGAGCCGCCGACGCCGACGGCAGGCGTGCCCTCAACCGTTCCCGTCCGCGACCTTGACGCCCCCTGAGCGCCGGTGAACACTTCCGGTGTCAGTCGACATCGCCGTACATTCTCGGCGTATCCATGCACTGCGCCGCGCGGGTTCCGCCTGGATCAAGGCCCCTTCCCCCACGGGCGATACGGCTCGACGGCACGCTCGTCACGGACGCCGGGCGGGGCGCGGGACCCTCCCTGCCTTCGGCTGAAGTCGCCATGGGAAACGCACCCTGCACGGAGGACCGGGGCCGATCGTCCCGGGCCAGGGCCTAGGAGCCGCCATGAGCAATGGAGACATCTTCGTCGGTGAGGTCATCGGCACCGCGATTCTGATCCTCTTCGGCGCGGGGGTGGTCGCCGCCGTCGTACTGAACTACTCGAAGGCGAAGGACGCCGGCTGGGTCGTCATCGCGTTCGGCTGGGGATTCGGAGTGATGGCCGGCGCGTACACCGCCGCGCCGCTGTCCGGTGGGCATCTGAATCCCGCGGTGACCGTCGGGATCGCCATCGACACCGGGGACTGGGACAAGGTCCACATCTACGTCGCCGGACAGATGGTCGGCGCGTTCCTCGGCGCGATCCTGTGCTGGCTGGTCTACTTCGCGCAGTTCCAGGCCAACTCCGAGGAGGACAAGGCGCAGCCGACGCTCGGGATCTTCTCCACGGCCCCCGCGATCCGCCATCCCGTGGCGAACCTCATCACCGAGATCATCGCGACCATCGGCCTGGTGCTGCCGATCCTCGCCTTCGGCCTGACCAAGGGGCTCGGCGAGTCCGGCACCGCGATTCTGATCGTCGCGTTCCTGGTGGTGGGCATCGGTCTGTCGCTCGGCGGTCCCACGGGATACGCCATCAATCCGGCCCGTGACCTGGGCCCGCGCATCGCGCACGCCCTGCTCCCGATCCCCAACAAGGGCACCTCGGACTGGGGTTACGCATGGATCCCGGTGGTCGGACCGCTGATCGGCGGGGTGCTGTCCGGGCTCATCTTCAACGCAGCCTTCTGAAGGAACCGACGAAGGGGACGTCATGACGGACAAGTTCGTCGCCGCTATCGACCAGGGCACCACCTCCAGCCGCTGCATCATCTTCAACCAGGACGGCGCGATCGTCGCCGTCGACCAGCGTGAGCACCGCCAGATCTTCCCCAAGCCCGGCTGGGTGGAGCACGACGCCACCGAGATCTGGTCCAAGGTGCAGGCAGTGGTCGCCGGGGCGATCGCCAAGGCCGGGCTGCGCGCCGACCAGCTCAGCGCGCTCGGCATCACCAACCAGCGTGAGACTACGGTCCTTTGGGACCGAGCGACCGGCAAACCGGTGCACAACGCGATCGTGTGGCAGGACACCCGTACCTCGGCGCTGTGCAACCAACTCGGCGGCTCGGACGGGCAGGACCGTTTCCGCGAGCAGACCGGACTGCCGCTGGCCAGCTACTTCTCCGGGCCCAAGGCGGCCTGGCTGCTCGACAACGTGCCCGGGCTCAGGGCCCGCGCCGAGCGCGGTGAGATCGCCTTCGGCACCATCGACTCCTGGCTGATCTGGAACCTCACCGGCGGCACGGACGGCGGACACCACGTCACCGACGTGACGAACGCCGGACGCACCATGCTGATGAACCTGGAGACCCTTCAGTGGGACTCCTCGATCCTCTCCGCGATGAACGTGCCCGAGGTCGTACTCCCCGAGATCAGGTCCTCGGCCGAGGTGTACGGCACCGCGGTGGGCCAGCTCGCCGGCGTGCCCGTGGCGTCCGCACTGGGCGACCAGCAGGCGGCCGTGTTCGGGCAGGCCTGCTATGACGTGGGCACGGCGAAGAACACGTACGGCACGGGCAGCTTCCTGCTGCTCAACACCGGCAACCGGCCGGTGCCGTCGAAGAACGGGCTGCTGACGACGATGGGCTACAAGATCGGCAGTGAGGCACCCGTCTACTGCCTGGAAGGGTCAATAGCCATAACGGGCGCGCTGGTCCAGTGGTTCCGCGACCAGCTCGGCATCATCCGCACCGCCGACGAGATCGAGTCCCTGGCTGCGAGTGCCGAGGACAACGGTGGCGCGTACATCGTGCCCGCGTTCTCCGGTCTGTTCGCCCCGTACTGGCGCTCGGACGCGCGCGGTGTCGTCACCGGTCTGACGCGGTACGTCACCAAGGCGCACTTGGCGCGCGCGGTGCTGGAGGCGACGAGCTGGCAGACGCGCGAGGTCGTGGACGCCATGTACCAGGACTCCGGGGTGCACATCACGACCCTGAAGGTCGACGGCGGCATGACGAAGAACAACCTGCTGATGCAGCACCAGGCGGACGTGCTGGATGTGCCGGTGATCCGGCCGAAGGTCTCGGAGACGACCTGTCTGGGCGCCGCATACGCGGCCGGGCTCGCCACCGGCGTGTGGAACGACCTGGACCAGCTCAAGGCGCACTGGCAGAAGGACGTCGAGTGGACTCCGACCATGGCGGCGTCGGTACGTGACCGCGAGTACCACAACTGGCGCAAGGCGGTGGAGAAGAGCTTCGGCTGGCACGAGGACGGCGCGGACTGAGCACCGTGCACGCGTGCGTGCGACTGCGGTGAGCCACGCGCGCGTGCCCCTCTGCCGCGGCCCGTACCCCGGTCGGCGGGGGTACGGGCCGTGCTCGTGCTGTGAGCTTCAGGTGGCGACGGTCTGGCGGCGCTCCGCCGCGTATGCCATGGCGTGCTGGACCACGCCGATGAGGACCTCCTTGACCGACTCCCGGTCGCGGGCGTCGGTCAGCAGCAGCGGCACGCCCTCGTCGAGGTCGAGGGCCTGACGGATGTCTTCTACGGGGTAACGGGCCGCGCCCTCGAAGCAGTTGACGCCGATGACGAAGGGTATGGAGCGCCGCTCGAAGTAGTCGACGGCGGCGAAGCAGTCCTCCAGGCGGCGCGTGTCGGCGAGGACGACCGCGCCGAGCGCGCCCTCGGACAGCTCGTCCCACATGAACCAGAACCGCTCCTGGCCCGGCGTGCCGAAGAGGTACAGCACCAGGTCCTCGCGCAGGGTGATGCGCCCGAAGTCCATGGCCACCGTGGTGGTGTGCTTGCCCTCGACGCCGCTCGTGTCGTCGACCGGGCGCCCGGCCTCGGTGAGCAGTTCCTCGGTGCGCAGCGGCCTGATCTCGCTGACCGCGCCGACGAGGGTGGTCTTGCCCACGCCGAAGCCGCCGGCCACCAGGATCTTGAGCGTGACGGGCTCGACCGGAGGCTTCCCGCGCTCAGAACGCCCGAAGATCATCGTTCTCTTCTCCTGCTTGATGGGGGTCGCGCGACGGTGGGCCGTAGCCTCCGCCGCCGGGGGTTTCGATGACGAGGACGTCGCCGGGGCCGACGTCCGCCGAGTCGCTGCCGCCGAGCGCGGTGACCGTGCCGTCCGCGTGCTCCACACGGTTGGCGCCCAGCGCCCCGGGTTCGCCGCCCGCCATGCCGTACGGCTGGACTCTGCGGTGCTGGGAGAGGGTGGAGACGGTCATGGGCTCGTGGAAGCGGATGCGGCGCACGGCGCCGTCCCCGCCGCGCCACTGTCCCGCGCCGCCGCTGCCGCGCCGCACGGCGAACTCGTCGAGCTGTACGGGCAGCCGCCACTCCAGGACCTCGGGGTCGGTGAGCCGCGAGTTGGTCATGTGGGTCTGGACGACGGGTGCGCCGGGGAAGCCGTCGCCCGCGCCGGATCCGGAGGCGACGGTCTCGTAGTACTGGTGACGGTCGTTGCCGAACGTGACGTTGTTCATGGTGCCGGAGCCCTCGGCCTGGACGCCGAGCGCGGCGTAGAGGGCGCCGGTGATGGCCTGGGAGGTCTCCACGTTGCCCGCGACGACGGCGGCCGGCGGCTCGGGGGCGAGCATGGAACCGGGCGGCACGACGATCTTCAGGGGGCGCAGGCAGCCGTCGTTGAGCGGGATGTCGTCGTCGACGAGGGTGCGGAAGACGTACAGGACGGCCGCGTTGACCACCGAGAAGGGGGCGTTGAAGTTGGTGGTGAGCTGCGGTGACGTACCGGTGAAGTCGACGGTCGCGGAACGGTTTTCGCGGTCCACGCGCACGCGTACCCGGATGACGGCGCCGGAGTCGGTCTCGTAGGCGTACTCGCCGTCGTCCAGGGCGTCGACGACCCGGCGGACCGCTTCCTCGGCATTGTCCTGGACGTGCTTCATGTATGCCTGCACGACGTCGAGGCCGAAGTTCTCGATCATGCGGGCGACTTCGTCGACGCCCTTCCGGTTGGCGGCGATCTGGGCGCGCAGATCGGCGAGGTTGGTCTTGGGGTTGCGGGAGGGATAGGGCGCCTCGGTGAGCAGGCGGAGGGTCTCCGCTTCGCGGAAGCGGCCGTTCTCGGCGAGCAGCCAGTTGTCGAAGAGGATGCCCTCCTCCTCGATGCTGCGGCTGTTGGCGGGCATGGAGCCGGGGGCGATGCCGCCGATCTCGGCGTGGTGGCCACGTGAGGCGACGTAGAACAGGATCCGGTCACCCTCCGTGTCCGTGGAGTCGAACACGGGAGTGATGACGGTGACGTCGGGCAGGTGGGTGCCGCCGTGGTACGGGTCGTTGACGGCGTACGTGTCCCCGGGCCGCATGCCGGATCCGCGGCGCCGGATGACCTCCTTGACGCTCGTGCCCATCGAGCCCAGGTGGACGGGGATGTGCGGGGCGTTGGCCACCAGGTTTCCGTCCGGGTCGAAGAGGGCGCAGGAAAAGTCCAGGCGTTCCTTGATGTTGACGGACTGGGCCGTGGACTCCAGGCGGGCGCCCATCTGTTCAGCGATGGACATGAAGAGGTTGTTGAAGACCTCAAGGAGAACCGGGTCTGCTTCTGTGCCGAAATCGGAACTCTGTGTAACCGTCGCGCGTTCCATGACCAGATGCCCGTCGTGGGTCGTCGCGGCCTGCCAGCCGTCGTCGACGACGGTCGTCGCGCTGGCCTCGGTGATGATCGCGGGGCCGGTGACGGTTTCGCCGGGGGGCAGGTCCTCGCGGCGGTGGAGAGGTACGTCGCGCCAGGTGCCGCCCGTGTGGAGGCGGACGGTTTCGGGGGCGTCGGCACGGCCCTGGTAGGTGGCCAGGGCGGAGAGATCGGGGGGTTGGGTGATGCCGGTGGCTTCTACGGAGAGGGCCTCGACGACGATCGGGCGGTCGAGGGTGAAGGAGTACGTGGCGCGATGACGCTCTTCGAAGGCGTGCCTCATCGGGTCGGGCTCGGTCAGCTCGACGGTGAGGGGGGTGTCGGTGCCGTCGTAGCGGAGCTGGGCGCGGCGGGTGATCTTGATGCGGTCCTCGGGGACGTCCTCGTCGAGGAGTTCCGTGCGGGCGGCTGTCTCGAGGCTGTCTGCCGTCTTGCGGACGCCGGGCATCGAGGCGGCCTCCAGTGGGGCCTCCACGGACTGTTCGCGCATGGCGGTGGTGTCGGCGAGGCCGATGCCGAGCGCGGAAAGGACACCGGCCATGGGCGGGACGAGGACGGTACGGATGCCGAGCGAGTCGGCGACCATGCACGCGTGCTGGCCGCCCGCACCACCGAAGGTGGTGAGGGCGTAGCGGGTGACGTCGTGGCCCTTCTGGACGGAGATCCGCTTGACGGCGTTGGCGATGTTGGCGACGGCGATCTGCAGGTAGCCCTCGGCGACCTGCTCGGAGGTCCGCTCGTCGCCGGTCTGCTCGCGGATCTCGCGCGCGAGGGCGGCGAAGCGGTCGCGGACGAGGGCGTCGTCGAGGGGCTGGTCGCCGTCGGGGCCGAACACCTTGGGGAAGTGGGCGGGCTGGATACGGCCGAGCATCACGTTGGCGTCGGTGACGGCGAGCGGGCCGCCGCCGCGGTAGCAGGCCGGTCCCGGGTCCGCGCCCGCCGAGTCCGGTCCCACCCGGTAGCGGGAGCCGTCGAAGTGGAGGACCGAGCCGCCGCCGGCCGCGACGGTGTGGATGTCCAGCATGGGCGCGCGCAGCCGGACGCCGGCGATCTGCGTGGTGAAGACGCGTTCGTACTCGCCCGCGAAGTGGGAGACGTCGGTGGAGGTGCCGCCCATGTCGAAGCCGATGACGCGGTGGAAGCCGGCGAGCTGCGACATGCGGGCCATGCCGACGATGCCGCCGGCGGGGCCGGACAGGATGGCGTCCTTGCCGCGGAACTGACCGGCCTCGGCGAGGCCGCCGTTGGACTGCATGAACATCAGCCGTACGCCTTCGAGTTCGTCGGCGACGTGCTGGACGTAGCGGCGCAGCACGGGCGAGAGGTAGGCGTCGACGACGGCGGTGTCCCCGCGCGGGACGAGCTTCATCAGTGGGCTGACCTCGCTGGACAGCGAGATCTGCGGGAAACCGACGCGGGCGGCCAGGTTCCCGACGGCCTGCTCGTGGGCGGGGTGGAGGTGGCTGTGCAGGCAGACCACGGCGACGGCGCGGATCCCGGCGTCGTACGCCTCCTGGAGGGGGCCGGCGAGCGCGTCCAGGTCCGGGGCGTGCAGGACGGTGCCGTCGGCGGCGATGCGCTCGTCGACCTCGACGACCCGCTCGTACAGCAGCTCGGGGAGCTGGATGCGGCGGGCGAAGATGCGGGGGCGGTTCTGGTAGGCGATGCGCAGGGCGTCGCGGAAGCCGCGGGTGATGACGAGCAGAGTGCGCTCGCCCTTGCGTTCCAGGAGGGCGTTGGTGGCGACCGTCGTGCCCATGCGGACAGCCTCGATCGGGTCCTGGGAACCGTCGAGGAGCTGGCGCACGCCCGCGACGGCCGCGTCGGAGTATCGCGCAGGATTCTCCGACAGCAGCTTGTGCGTCAGCAGACGGCCGTCGGGGCGTCGCGCGACGATATCGGTGAAGGTGCCACCTCGGTCGACCCAGAACTGCCAGCCTGTCACGTCGCTACCCCGCTTCCGCGCTGCTCACAGCGCCCGGAGGCCGTTGATCACGTCGCGCAGAATACTCTCGTCCGGCAGTTCTGCAGGCGGTACGGGCCGGTTCACATGGACGAAATCACGGTCCACGAGATCTCCGACGAGGACGCGTACGACTCCGATGGGCAGGTCGATTTCGGCGGCGAGTTCGGCGACCGACTGCGGGGTGTCACGGCACAGCTCGACGATGTCCACGTGTTCCGGGGACAGCGTCGAGTCCGCTTCCGGGTCGTCCGCGTGGGGCTCCGTGACGACCACCGCGATCAGGTCGAGGCGGTGCTGGCCCGGACTGGAGGTGCGGCCGCGCGTCATGGCGTACGGACGGACGACCGGGCCGGCCTCGTCGTCGAACCAGTGGCTTCTTACCTGACCGTCAGCGCTCATGCCATCCCACTACCCGCCCGAGGACAGATCGGTGCGCGGGGCGGTGCCCAGATGCACGCCGACCCGCTTGACGAGGAGCGTCATCTCGTAGGCGACCTGGCCGACGTCGGAGTCGGCGTCCGAGAGCACGGCGAGGCAGCTGCCGTCACCGGCGGACGTGACGAACAGGAAGGCCTCGTCGAGTTCGACGACGGTCTGTCGGACGTTGCCCGCCTCGAAGTGGCGGCCCACGCCCTTGGCCAGGCTGTGGAAGCCGGACGCCACGGCGGCCAGATGCTCGCTGTCCTCCCGGGTGAGTTCCTTGGACACCCCCGTCGGCAGGCCGTCACCGGAGAGTACAAGGGCCTTGCGAATGCTCGCGACGCGATCCACCAGGTCGTCCAGGAGCCAGTTGAGCTCGCTGAACTTGGTCGTGGTGTGGCCGGTCGCCTTCGGTGCGGTCATCGACCGTCCCCCTTTGTCGTTCGTTGTGGTGCTGAGCCGCTGTGGGCGTCGTCGCCCGCGGCGTTCTCCTCGCGGCCGCGCCTCCAGCCGCTCTGGAGCGAGGCCATCCGGCTGCGTACCTCGTCGGCGTCCCGCTCTGCTGGCTCCGCCGTGGTCTTGCGCGGTGCGGGTCCCTGTCTGAGCTGCGGAGCCAGGTTGGCCTGGCGGACGCGCCGGGGCAGCGCTCCCAGGCCGGAGCCGGTGTCCCGCGGCGCGGGGGCCGGGCTCCTGGCCGGGTCGTCGGTGCTGCTCGACGCGATCGCGGCCTGCCGGGTGCGCCTCGGGAGAGCGGGGGTCTCCGGGATCTCGCCGCGGTCGTGCCACGGGGCCGGCGGGGTTCCGGCGGGGTCGGCCCCGCCGGTCTCCTGGCGCGGGGGCACCGCACGACGACGGCTCGGCAGGGGCGCCGGAGCGTCCGGCTCCGGGCGGTTGTGGCCCATCGACGGCTCCTCGTCCGGCTCTGCGCGCCGGGACCGCTGTTCGGTGACCGGGCGGCCGTGCGAACTGACCAGCTTGGGGGTCCGGCGGCCGGGCAGTGGGACCGGTCCGCTCAGGGACTCGTCCGTGTCGGCCTGCTCCGGAACACCGTGCGGAACACCGTGGAGGTCGGAGAGCTGGTGGTGCGGCTCGCCCAGGTGCCTCGACGGCTCGTCCTCGGCACGGGCGAGAGTGTGGCGCGGGCGGAACAGTCCACCCCGTTCGCCGTCCTCGCCGTCGAGCGCGTCCGGGAAGTCGCCGAGGGCGTCAAGGTCGACGGGGGCCTCCAGTTCGACCGGGCCGTCCAGCAGCGAGGCCGGCAGGCCCGGCAGGCGTACCGGCGCCTGGTTGAGCGCGGCGCGGCGGGACTCCTCGAGCTCGCCCTCCTTCGAGGGCCTGGGCCGGTCGAGACGGAAGCCGATGCCGTTGGTATCCGGCACATCGTCCGTGAGCAGTGCGTCGGGGATGAAGACGACGGCCGTGGTGCCGCCGTAGGGCGAGGGCTGCAGCGAGACCCGGACGTTCTGCCGCTGCGCGAGCCGGCTGACCACGAACAGGCCGAGCCGGTCGGTGTCGGACAGTTCGAACTCGGGAGTCTCGGCGAGCCGGAGGTTGGCGTCCAGCAGGGCATCGGCCGCCATGCCGAGGCCGCGGTCGTGGATCTCCAGGGTGAAGCCGTTGGCAACGCGTTCGCCGAGGACCTGGACGGCGGTGTGCGGCGGGGAGAACACCGTGGCGTTCTCCAGGAGTTCGGCGACCAGGTGGGTGAGGTCCGCGACGGCCGGGCCGGTGACGGCGACGCGGGGCAGCCGGCGGACCTCGATGCGCTCGTAGTCCTCGACCTCGGCGACAGCGGCACGTACGACGTCCATGAGCTGGACGGGCTTGCGCCACTGCCGGGAGGGGGCGGCGCCGGAGAGGATCACCAGACCCTCGGCATGCCGGCGCATACGGGTGGTCAGGTGGTCGAGCCGGAACAGGTCGGCGAGTTCGTCGGTGTCCTCGGTCCGGCGTTCCATGGTGTCGAGGAGGGTGAGCTGCTTGTGGAGGAGGACCTGGCTGCGGCGGGCGAGGTTGACGAAGACCTCGGAGACGCCGGAGCGGAGCTCGGCCTGCTTCACGGCGGCCTCGACGGCCGCCCGCTGCAGGGTGTTGAGGGCCTGGCCGACCTCGCCCATCTCGTTCTTGTCGTACTCCAGGCGCGGGACCTCGGTCTCCACGTCGACCTGTTCGCCCGCGGAGAGACGGCGCATCACGCTGGGCAGGCGGACGCCGGACGCCTCGTGGGCGTCCAGGCGCAGCTGCCGCAGGTCGCGAATGAGACTGCGGCCGATCCGCACGGACAGGAAGAGCGAGAGCAGCAGAGCGAGCAGTCCGAGAACGCCCGCGATCGCCGCCTTGACGATGACACCCATCGCGACCGGGCTGACCCGCTCCTGATAGCGCACGCCCGCCTCGTCGTTCAGTTTGCTGAGCTCGTTGAGGACGTTCCCGACGGAGGTGTCCCAGCTCTTGGCGGTGACCGAGCGGGGCGTGCCGGGACCGGAGGAGACGACAGACTGTTCGGCCGCCCGCAGCGGAGCGGTCGTGGCGCTCTTCCAGAAGCGGTCGTAGCGTTCGCGTTCCGACGCCGGCAGGTCCGCCAGGCTGATGTCGTACATCAGGGAGCGCTGGGCGACGAGGTCGGCAGCCTTCCGGATCTCCTCCCGGGAGAGCTTCCCGACCACGAGGGCGGAACCGAGCAACGCGTCCTCGCGGGAGAGCAGTTCGCGGGCGCGGGTGACGTTGAGGAGGGCGCGGGCCTGCTTGTCCATCGCCACACTGTCGAGTCCGTCGATGGATGCCAGCAGGGTGTAGCAGGGGTCGACGAGCCGGTTGTACTGGTCGAGGGCCTCGGCACGGGTCGCCGTGCCGTCCTCGACGCTGCGGCGCAGGGAGTTGATGCCGTCGAAGGCGTCCAGGACGGCGGTGAGGTGCTCGTCGTCCGCCGCGTCCATGCCGTCGCGGACATCGGGGTTCTTGGCGTTCTTGCGGATCTCGGCGACGGCGGCGTCGGTGGCGGTCCTGGTGGCGCGCAGCGCCGACTGTGCGTCAGACGCCCGTGGGTCGGCGAGGTAGACCAGGGCCTGGCGGCGTTCCTGTTGCAGGACGCGCACGGCGTCCTCGGTGGTGTAGCCGATCTTCTCCACGAGGGACGACACCGTGAACAGCTGGGCCACACCTCGCCCCGTGAGTACCGTGGCAAAGCCCCAGATGGCGGTCAGGGACACCAGCGGCACGAGAAGCAGCGCCACCATCTTCCGGCGGATCGACTTCCCGCGAAAGCGCATGGCCTCCCCCAGTTTGGACCCCCACCGACCGGGGGGGCACACATGTACGTCAACAATCGGCGCGAGCCTACTACCGACCCAGTGGTAACTCGAAGAGCTATCCGGAACCTGAACTTCCGTACCCACGAAGAGACATGGGGAGTTGTCAGGTCATTGGGGGAGATTGCCTACCGGAATGTCGCGACGGCCTGCCGAAGCGATCCGGTCGGCCCACTCGGTCAGTTGGCCGGATTTTTCTCTTCCTTGGGAATCTTCGTGACGCGTCGTTCGTCTTTGTCTACGGGAAATGGAGGCGGAATCGGCCACAGGAGCCGCATCCCGTCCCCGGGCGGCGTAAAACAGCGCAAGCCGGGCAACCACTGGGGAGCCGGGTCTTCGGACACGGGAGCGAGCGGTCTGCTGGCGGTGGGGAGTGACACGGTGATGGGCACGGCGGAGCGACGGCGCGAGGCGCCCGGGGACGGTGTGGTGGCGCACGTGCCGGAACGGCGGAGCTCTGAGGCATCGGATCGCGACAATCCGACGGACGGGCGCGAGGCGACGGACCGACGCGAGATTCCGGCGGGCGCGGATGACGGAACAGCGGAGTTCGAGAGCAGAGCCCGGCGTGGCGGGCACGATGCGGCCCAAAAACGGTCGCCCTACCGGCCGTTGTGGGTGGAGGAGCCCGCGCAGCGGCGCCGGATGCCGGACCCCGTGCGTACGGCGGCGGTCCGGGCGGTGCTGATCATCGCCTTCACGCTGGTCCAGGCGATGGTGGCGTTCCTGTGCACCCTGGCCGGGTCGTGGCTGGCGTTCCCGATGGTGATCAGCAGCGTGGCCAGCACCGTGGTGGCCACCTGGGGCGCACTCGACGTGTGGGTGACCCGCCAGGTGTGGAACCAGCGCCATGGCGTGGTCTCGATTCCGAGCAGCACCGCGCGTGCCCTGCGGCGCGAACGGCGCAGGGCACGACGACAGGCACGGGAGGCCGAGCGGGCGCAGGACCGGATACGGCGACGGGGCGGGGCCGGGCGGTTGTCACACCCCTGAGGACGCGTGGAGGCGCCTCCAGGCCGCAGTGTTCGGCGAGAAGTGCGCGGACCTCTTGAAGGCGGACACCTGATCAGCCGGCCGTCGGTGCCGGTCTCTTGAACATCCGGGTCGCCGTGATCTCGCTGTGCACCGCTTCACCTTCTCCGGCCGGGGCCTGCTGCGGCAATCCGGGCCGGAGGTGTTCCTCCACGCTGATGTACTTCAGGCCCGCCCTGAGGTCGGCGTCGTTACGCAGCCGGATGACCAGGGGGAACTCCGCCAGCGCGGTCGTGTCGAACAGGCCGGTGGTGTACAGGAGCTGGACGCCCAGCGCGTCCGACACGGCACGCTGGAGCTCCAGCAGGTACGTGGCGTTGGCACGCCCGATCGGGTTGTCGAGGAACAGCGTGCCGGCGTGCCGGTGCTTGTCCCGGCCCCGGTCGTTGGAGCGCAGCGCGGCCATCGTGCAGTACAGGGCGATGGCGGCCGTGAGCAGCTGGCCACCCGAGAAGACGTCGCCCATCTGCCCGACGGGCACGCGCTCGGCGCGCAGTACGGCGTCCGGTTTGAGGATCTCGACGGCGACACCCTTGGGCTGGAGCGCGGCGGCGACGCCCCGCAGCAGCAGGGACATGCCGTCGCGCCGCAGGTCGGAGTTCTTCTTGACGGCTGCCCGGGTCGCCTCGTCGATGACCTCGCCCAGCCGCTCGGTGAGCGTGGCCTGGTCGGGCTCCTCGAAGCGGATCCGCAGGAACTCCTGCCCGGACCACTCGCCCAGGCCTTCCGGCAGCCGGGAGAGCCGCTGGGCGGACCTGAGGGTGGCGAGCGCCGACTCGACGAGCCCCCGCAGCCGGTCCACGATCGAGTCCCGGTTCCGCTCCAGCTGCTCCAACTCGTCGGTGAGGACCCGGAGTCGGGGCGCGAACGCGTCCGCCCACTTCTGGGCGTGCTCGGGCAGCGCGGAGGCGGGCAGCTCACGGATCTGCTGCCGGGCCGGGGTGCGGACCTGCTCGTAGCGCGTGGAGTTGGCGTGCCGTACGAGGATGTCGCTCGCCTCGCGTACGGCGCCCTCGGCGGCGGACAGGTCGGCGGCGCAGCCGCGCAGCGACCGGCGGGCCTCGGCGGCGGACTGGCGGGCCTCGTCCAGGCTGCCGGGGTACGGCTCCGGCTCCTCGTGCTCGTCCTCGGAGGCGTGCTCGCGCAGCAGGTCCCGCAGCATCGCGGCGATCTCGTCGAAGCCGCCGGCCGCGTCCTCGGCGGCCCGGTGCGCGTCGAGTAGCTCGGCGTGCGCCTCCCGGGCCTGGGCCAGCGCCTCGGTGCGGGAGGCGAGTTCGGTGGTCGCCGTGCGCAGAAGTGCCTGCGCGTGCTCGGCGTCGCGCGGCTGCAGCTCCTCCGACAGCTCGGTGTGCGTCTCGCCGTCCTCGGGCGCGTGCCGCTCGGCCTCGCCGCGCAGTCGGCCGAGCTGCTCGCTCGCGGTCGACATCCGTGTCTCCAGGAGCTGCACCAGCTCCTCGGCACGGGCGGCGGCGGACTGCCGGGACGGCCCGTCGGAGCCATCGGGGGACTCCAGCAGCCCCGCCGCACGCGTGCGGACCTTGTTGCTCAGCCGGTCCAGCTCCGCGCGCGCGGCGCTCTCGTCGCTCTCCGCGCGGGCTTGCTCGGCACGCAGGTCGGCGCCGACGCCGACCTTCTCGTACACCTGGGAGGCGGCCCTGTATGCCTCGCGGAGGGCGGGCAGGGACGACTTCGGGCCATCCGCGTCGGCCTCTGGTACGTCGTCGGGGGCGCCCGCGATCTCGGAGCGCTCGGCACGCAGCGCGCGGGCCGTTCGGCGGGCGTCGTCGGCGGCGCGCTGGGCGGCGCGCCGGTCCTCGTCGGCGGCACGGGCGCGCTCCAGGCAGGTCTGGGCGCGGGCCTCGGACTCGGTGGCCTCGTCGGCGAGTTCGCGCAGCTTGGCCTGCCAGCCGGCCCGCTCGCGCAGCCGGAAGGCGAGCCCGGCGAGGGCGTCGGCGGCACGCCGGGCCTTCTGCGCGGCCTCCTGCCGCTCGTCGCGCACCTGGGACGCCTCGGCGGCGACCTCGTCGGCCTCGGCCCGCACGGTCCGCGCCTCCGCCAGCTCGGCCTCGGACTCCTCGGCGAACGCGCGTGCCTCCCGGGCGGCCTCGGCGAGCTCGACCATCCGCCCCGCCGGGCAGCCGGTCCGCCACGAGGCGAGCCGTGCCGCCAGCTCACGGTCCTTGCCGAGCCGCGCCGCCAGCGTGCGGATCTCGTCGTCCCGCTCGGTCGCCCGCGCGCGCAGCGCCTGCCGCTCCTCGTCGGCGGCGTGCTCGTCGTGCATGGCCGGGTTCGGCGGTACGAGGAACACGTCGCCGTCACCCGCGTCGGGCGCCGGCGTCGGGGCGAGCAGAGCGGCGGCCGTACCGACGGCGACCGCCGAGCGGGGCAGCAGCGCCGCGTCGCTCAGCGCCTCGCGGGCACGCACGTGCGTGCCCGGGTCGGTGATGATCACGCCGTCGACCAGCTCGGGCCGGGCGGCCAGCACGCGAGCGTGGTCCGCGGGGTCGACGGCCTGTGCGAGATAGCGCCAGCCGGGCAGCGCGGGGATGCCCTGCTCACCGAGGAACTCGACGGTGGCCAGCACGTCCGGGCCGGGCGGCAGCAGTCCGCCGTCACCGAGCGCGCCCAGGATGCGGGAGTCGTCGGCGGCGGCCGTACGGAGCTCGAAGAGCTGCCGCTCGGCGGAGGAGACGGCGTCGTCGAGCAGCTCACGCAACTCGTCCGCGAACCGGTCCAGCTCTTCGGGGGTGAGGGGACCTTCGGTCACGGGGCGCACGGCACCGGAGCGCGTCCGGCCGTCTGCTCCGGCGTCCCGCGAGCTGCCCGATCCGGCCGCCGTGCCGTCGGCGGCGCGCACCCGACCTCCGCTGTCCGTCCGATCGGCCGGGGCAGCGCCGGCGGCCGAGCCGGTCCTGCCGTCCCGACGAGGTCCGGGCACGCCGGGGCGGCCGCCGCCGACGGCACCCGACAGGCCCAGCAGCTCTGCCAGCCGCTCCTCCGCCGCGAGGGCCTCGGCGAGGCGGCGCTCCGCCCCGTACGACCGCTCCGCCGCCGTGGCCGCGTCCGCCGCGCGGGCCGCCGTCAGCTCCGCGCGGGACTCGGCGGAGGCCGCCTCGCGCGCGTGCTCCGACGCCCGGCGCGATGCCTCCCGCGCGGTGTCCCAGGCGGCGACGGCCGTCTTCTCGGCGTCACTCGCCGCGAGGGCGGCTCGGGCCGGGTCGGCGTCGGGGGCGCTGTCGTCGAGCCAGCCCGCCCGCACGGCCTCGGCGGTCTCCTGCTCGACCTCGGTCAGGCGCTGCTTCAGATGCCCGATCTCGCTGCGGGCCCGCTGTGCCTCCGTGGCGGCGGAGGTGGAGTCCCGGTACGCGGAGTCGCTGACCTCCTGGAGGGCGGCGGACCGCTCCTCCTCCTCGTTCGCGAGGGTCTCCGCGCTCTCCGCGGCCGCGTGCAGGGCGCGTACGAGATCGACGGCGGCTTTGGCGCGGGCGGCCAGCGCGGGGGCCGCGTCCCGCTCGGCCTCCTGGATCGCGGCGGACACGCGCGCGACGCGGTCGGCGGCGGCGCGGTGCCGAAGGACCACCTCGGCGGCCTGCCAGGCGGCGTGCAGGGTGCGCGCGTCGGCGAGCTCGCGCTTCTGCGCGGCCGCCGACTTCTCGGCGGCGGCGAGTGCCAACGATGCGTGCCGGTAGGCGAGTTCGGCGGCGATCAGGGCGCTGCGCTCCCGGCCCGCCTCGGCGTGTGTGACGGCGTACGCGGCGGCGGTGACCCGCTGGGCGAGGTCGGCGGCCCGGACGCGCTCCCGCACCCCACGTGCGGAGAGCCGCCGCGCCAGGGTGCGGGTCCGCCGCTCGGCACCGGTGTGGATGTCACGCGCGCGTGAGCGGGCCTCGGCGGCCTCCACGATCCGCCCGAGCAGGTCGACCGACCCGGCGGTGAAGTCCCGTTCGGCGATCAGCTCGGCACGTCGGCCCAGCTTGTTGCCGAAGCCGCTGACCAGGTCGGCGAGCCCGTCCGTGTCGCGCGTGTCGGTGACGGCGCGCAGCAGCAGATCGGTGAAGTCGGAGTCCTTCTTGACCGCGAAGAGGCCGGCCGCCTCACCCTCGTCGGCGTTCATCTCCCGTTGGTAGCGGAAGAGTTCGGGGTCGAGGCCGAGGTCGCCGAGGTGCTCGATCCACCGGTCGTGGATCTCCTCCCAGTGCACCTCCAGGTGCGGATACGCCTTGCCCGCCTCGGTGATGGCGTCCCGGAAGCCCTTCATGGTGCGGCGCCGGCCCTGCGCGCCCGACTGGCCCTCGACGGACGGCCGGACGGCGGTGGACTCGGCGACGGGCAGGTTGTCCAGGCTGAGTCCGGGGCCGGGCCGGAAGGAGTACCAGGCCTCGGCGAACTTCCGCGGGTCGTTGGAGACCTGGCGCCCGCGCCACTCGCTCACCTTGCCGACGACGACGCACTCGCCGGTCAGCACGTGCTGCCACTCCAGCGCCACGTGCCCGCAGTCGTCCGCGAGCAGGAACTTGCGGAGCACACCGGAGCTGGCACCGCCGAGGGTGTTGCGGTGACCGGGCAGCATCACGGAGAAGATCAGCTTGAGCAGGACGGACTTGCCGCCGCCGTTCTCCAGGAAGAGCACACCGGCGGGCGCGGGCCGCCGCGGCGGGCCGACGGGCTCCTCCTCGAAGAACTCCGCCTGGGTGGGCGCGGGGTCGGGCACGACGTCGCCGACACCGCGCAGGTCAAGCACGGTGTCGGCGTAGCGCGCACCGGCGGGCCCGATGGAGTAGAGGCGGACCCGGGACAGCTCGTACATGGCGGACTCTCGTAAGTCTTCGTCAGGTCGGGGAAGTTCAGGACGGCCGGGAGGTCCGGCGGCTCAGGCGGAGTGGAACGGCAGCCCCGCGTCGGCCACCAGCTGCAGGTCGTCGGTGTCCTCGGCGGGCAGCAGCGTCGGCGTGCCGTCGGTGACCGGGACGACGCCCAGCTCCAGCAGCTCGGCCATCGCGGCGCTGCCCGCCATGTCCCGGACCTGGAGCTGATAGCGGGCCGTCGTGCGGTACGTACCGCCGTGGTCGTCCCCCGTCCGCTGCAGGAACCCGGAGTCGGTGAGGAACGCGACGGCCTTGCCGACGATGCCCGTCGTCGAACCGGCGAGTCTGCGGGCGTCCTTGGTGGCGCCGGTCGCGGTGCGTCTCGCCCAGATCCGCCAGGCGGCCTCCAGACCGGGCGCGTCGCTGGCCGGGTCGGTGTTCTCGCCCTGCTCCTCGGCACGCTCCTCCAGGCGTCGGCATGCCTGCCGGACGAAGGCGTCGACGCCGTTGACCGTGACCCGCCCGATATAGCCGTCGTCGGCGAGGTCCTCGGGGCGCGGGAACGCCATGGCGGCGACGGCGAGATGCGCCAGCCCGTGCAGGAACCGGTCCCCGCCGTCGGCCGACGTCCGGCGCGCGTAGTCGCCCATCCGCACGGCGAACACCGAGTCCTCGGCGGCGGTCACCGCCATCCCCGCGCGGGGGGACACCTCCAGGACGACGAGCCCGAGCCCGGCGGCCACGGCGTCCGCGAGCCGCGCGAAGGGCGGGTCCTCGCGGTAGCGGCGCAGCAGCTCCGTGTACTCCTGGTCGCGCGCGGGCTGCAGCTTGGGCTGCAGCCCGAAGGCGACGAGCCGCGCCGCGTCGGCGGCGTCGGCGGGAGTGACGGCGGCGGTCACCGGTACGGCGGCAGCCTCCGGCTCACTCCGATCGACGTGCTCGGTCACGGTTTCGGCTCCTTGCTGCGCAGTTGCTCGTACGTACGGTTCTCGGCCCGGGTCATGCCGCTTCCGTCCTGTCCGCCGCCATTCCCGCCGCATCCAGCAGGGCCGTACCGACGATGAGGTCGGCCCCGCCGAACTCGGGATCGTCCAGCTCGGTCCCGTCGTCCACGGCGAACAGCAGCTTCTCCTCGCCCTGCCGATAGGCCGTACCGACCGGCGGACTGGCCGCGTGCACCGCCAACAGCGCCACCAGATACGGCAGATCGGGATCCCGCCGCCGCGCCTCCGCCAGCAGCCCGGACAGCCGCCGCGGCGCGTCCGCCGGCAGGTCGAGCAGTTCCATGGCCGAGGCCAGCTGTTCCTCGCTGAACCGGCTGTCGTCCGGCGTCGCGATGAGATCCGGCTCGGGCATTTCCGCGCCCAGGTGCTCCCGCTCGACCGGCGGCGTCAGCAGTATGTCGACGAGGTCGCCCACACGCACCGACACCGGCGTACGCAACCCGGTCCCGCGCGCGAAGAACGCGTCGGTGACCCGGACCGCCTGCTCCAGGGGCAGCGGCAGAAGAGGCGCCACCAGATGCCCGTACAGATCAATCCCCGACGTCGTCATGGGCGTCGCGAAGGCCTGCCGGTCCTGCTCGGCGCGGAAGAGCGGGCCGGCCTCCAGCAGGCGCGACTGCAGCTGTGTGTGCCGTCGGATGCAGTCCTTGACGATGTCGACGAGCTCGGCCCCGCGGCGCTTGTGCTCCGGGTCCTCGGACTCGTCGCGCGCCTTGCGGATGTTGGTGAGGATCGCGTTCTCGTGGCGGTACCGGTCCGCCACGTGGTCGAGCGCTTCCGCGATCATGTCCGGAACGGCGCTCAGCCAGTCCACGGCGCGGACATTGCGCCGCGTCGCGTCCAGCGCCCTGCGGAGCGTCTCCGAGTACTGCACGGTTCGGTACCGGGCCTGCTCGGCCGCAAGCTGGGCGTCGGCGAGGCGGCCGCGGCTGATCAGCACCTCCAGCTTGACCTCGGCGGCGATCTGCGCGCTGGTGACGTCGGTGTCGAGGGCGCCGACGAGGACGTTGACCGCCTCGTCCGTCGTACGGAGGTAGACCGTGCCGCCGGGGCCCGGTACCTCCTCGATCAGCTTGAAGTCGTAGTCGCGCCGGACGTAGCTGCCGTCCGTCGCGAACGTGCCGTACACCGCCCGGAAGCCGCGGTCCACGCTGCCGACGTTGATCAGGTTCTCCAGGACCCAGCGGGCCACGCGCTCGTGCTCGGCGACGGGCCGCCGCGGGGCCTGGGCGGCGATGCGCGGGATGAGCCGGGCGACGATCTGGTCGTGGTCGGCGCCGGTGTCGAAGTCCATGTTCAGGGTGACCAGGTCAATGGCGGCGAGGGCCACCTCCGCCATGCCGTAGACCGAGTACTCGCCCGCGAGGTTGGCCTTGCGCGCGTCGAGGTCGTGCAGCGGGGCGGTGCAGGCGAGCGCGCGCAGCCGCCGCGCCAGTCCCTCGTCGGCGGCCGGGCCCGGTGCGGGGCGCGGCCCCGCGCTGAGCTGGGGCGGAACACTGTCCGTCGGTGCAGGCGAAGTCACGGTGCACAGACTAGGTCCTCGGTCTGACAACGACCCAAACGACGCAGAAGCGACTGCCGTCACAGCAGCGCGACAGGACCCGGGGCGGCTCGCTAGTGCCCCAACAGGCAACATTCGCCCCGTCGCGACGCCCGGCACGCTCCTCCACTGCCTTAAGGGCGTGGGAGGTGCCCCCACTCGCCGCATCGGGCACAAACCCAGGTACGTCCAGTACGAGGGCTTGTACCCGGCACGCCGAGAGCACGCACCGGACGCCGCTCCTTAACGGGCGAACGTTGCCTGCCGGGGCACTAGCCGTCCTCGCCCACGCGCCGCCGGTAGACCTCCACGACCCGCGTGAGCGAGTCGTCGAGATAGACGGCGAGCAGGTTCTCGGCCTCGCGTCGGTCCCCGGCCCGCAGGGCGTCGAGGATCTGCAGGTTGCGCGCGAGGTAGGGCTCGTGCAGCCGCCGCGGGTCGTCCACGACGTGGAAGGCGAGGCGCAGTTCGGCGAAGACGCTGCGCATCAGCTCGTCGGTGCGTTCGCTGCGGGCGAGCGCGACCAGTTCCCGGTGGAAGTGGATGTTGGCCGTGCCCACGCTTTTCCAGTCACTTTCCTGGGCCGCCCGCTGTCCCTCCTCGACGGCTTCGCCGAGCCCGTCGAGGCCGTACGGCGGCTCGCCCAGCCCCCGGACGACGGCGCACTCGACGAGGCCGCGGGTGCGGTAGATGTCCTCGACGTCCTCGACGGTCAGGACCCGGACGAACACGCCCCGGTTCAACTCGTGCACGAGCAGGCGCTCATGGGTGAGCAGCCGGAACGCCTCGCGCAGTGTGTTGCGGGAGACGCCGAGCGCGCCGCCGATGCTGTCCTCCGACAGCCGTGTGCCGGGTGGGAAGAACCCCTCGGCGATGCGGCTCCTGAGGATGTCCGAGACCCGCTCCGCGGTGCTGGTGCGGCCCAGGAGTGCACGGTCCTCGGCGAGTGAGGTCAGCTGCTCTGCCATGCCGGAATTCAATCGCAGATTACAAGAACGAAACAACATGGGTATTGAGGGATCGTTGAACGATCCTCTACGGTGCTACGAACCCGCACGGCTCAGTCCTCAAGCACCCTCCGTCCTCCCACTGCGAGGTGCACATGAGCACGCCCCCTCCGCCACAGGCACTGACCGACCCCCACCCCGCTCCCACCGGACACCCCGACGACGACGGCCCGTTGGGCTGGCTGCGCGCTCTCGGTCCGCGCGGCCGCCGCGCCTTCGCCGGCGCGTTCGGCGGCTATGCCCTGGACTCCTACGACTACTTCACGCTGCCGCTGAGCATGGTCGCGCTGGCCGCCTACTTCAGCCTGGACAGCGGTCAGACCGGCCTCTTCACGACCGTCACCCTGGTGGTCTCCGCGGTCGGCGGCGCCCTCGCGGGGGTGGTGGCCGACCGGATCGGCCGGGTGAAGGCGCTGATGATCACGGTGATCACCTACGCGGTCTTCACCGTCGCCTGCGGCTTCGCGCCCAACTACGAGACCCTGCTGGTCTTCCGAGCCCTCCAGGGCCTCGGTTTCGGCGGCGAGTGGGCGGTCGGCGCGATCCTGGTCGCCGAGTACGCCAGCGCCAAGCACCGGGGCCGCACCCTCGGCGCGATCCAGAGCTCCTGGGCCGTGGGCTGGGCGCTCGCCGCGATCACGTACACGCTGGTCTTCTCGTTCGCCGACGAGGACCTGGCCTGGCGCATCATGTTCTGGACCGGCGCGCTGCCCGCGCTGCTCGTCGTGTGGATGCGGCGCCGGGTGCACGACGCCCCCCAGGCGGTCGCGGTACGCGAGCAGAGCTCCGAGCGGGGCTCGTTCACGGCGATCTTCAAGCCCGGCATGCTGCGCACCACGGTCTTCGCGGTGTTGCTCTCCACCGGCGTCCAGGGCGGCTACTACACCCTCGCCACCTGGGTGCCGACCTATCTGAAGACCGAGCGCGGACTGTCGGTCGTCGGCACCGGCGGCTATCTGACCTTCCTGATCTCCGGCGCCTTCCTCGGCTATCTGACCGGCGGCTACCTCACCGACCTACTGGGCCGGCGCCGCAACATCTGGCTGTTCGCGCTGCTCTCGGCGGTCTGCATCCTGGCGTACGCGAACATCCCGAGCGGTGCCAACACCCTGCTCCTGGTGCTCGGTTTCCCGCTCGGGTTCTGCATGTCGGCGATCTTCAGCGGCTTCGGGTCGTTCCTGAGCGAGCTGTACCCGACGGCGGTGCGCGGCACCGGTCAGGGCTTCACGTACAACACCGGCCGCGCGGTGGGTGCCGTCTTCCCGACGACGGTCGGCTTCCTCGCCGACAGCTGGGGTGTGGGCGGCGCGCTGGTCTTCGGGGCGATCGGTTACGCGCTCGCGGCGCTGGCGCTGCTGGGGCTGCCGGAGACGCGCGGGAAGGAGCTCGTGTGAACCGCACGGAGGACAGCCCGCTGGCCCTCGTCGACGAGCACGCGCACGCGTGGAGCCCGAAAGACGCCCGGCTCCGCTTCCGCGCGGGCCTGACCGGCCCCACCGCCGGGGTCGCGGCGGGCCACACCCAGGTCAACCTGATCTCGGTGCCCGCCGACTGGGCGTACGACATGCTGCTGTTCTGCACCCGTAACCCCAAGCCCTGCCCGGTCCTCGACGTCACGGACGCCGGCGCCTGGACGACGGCCCTCGCGGACGACGCCGACCTGCGGACCGATCTGCCGCGCTACCGGCTGTGGCAGGACGGCGAGCTGGTGGACGAGCCGACCGACGTGCGCGCGTACTGGCGGGACGACCTGGTGTCGTTCCTGATCGGCTGCAGCTTCACTTTCGAATGGGCGCTGGCCGGGGCGGGCGTCCCGATCCGCCATGTCGAACAGGGCCGCAACGTCCCGATGTACGTCACCGACCGCCAGTGCCGTCCGGCAGGCCGGCTGCACGGCCCCATGGTCGTGTCCATGCGCCCGGTGCCGCCGGAGCACCTGGCGGCGGCGCTACGGGAGAGCAGCCTGCTCCCGGCGGTGCACGGCAGCCCCGTGCACTGCGGCGACCCCTCGGGGCTGGGCATCGCCGACCTGGGCCGCCCCGACTTCGGCGACCCGGTGGCCGCCGAACCGGACGACATCCCGGTGTTCTGGGCCTGCGGAGTGACCCCACAGGCCGCGGTGATGGCCTCGCGCCCGCCGTTCGCCCTCACCCACGCACCGGGCCAGATGTTCCTCGCCGACGCCCGTGACGAGCAGTACCGCGTGGCCTGAGAGCCACCGGAAAGTCGCCTGAAAGGAGACACGAGACATCCATGACCTCGATCGATCTGAACGCCGACCTCGGCGAGGGCTTCGGCCGCTGGCAGCTCACCGACGACGAACAGCTGCTGTCCGTCGTCAGCAGCGCCAACGTGGCCTGCGGCTTCCACGCCGGGGACGCGGCCACCATGCGGCGGGTGTGCGAGCTGGCGGCCGAGCGCGGCGTACGGATCGGCGCCCAGGTCTCCTACCGGGACCTGGCGGGATTCGGGCGGCGCGCGATGGACGTGCCGCCCGCCGAGCTGGCGGCCGAAGTGGCGTACCAGATCGGCGCCCTGGAGGTCTTCGCGCGTGCGGCGGGCACGCGCGTGTCGTACGTCAAGCCGCACGGCGCGCTCTACAACCGCGTCGTGCACGACGAGGAGCAGGCCGGCGCCGTCGTGGACGGTGTGCTCCTCGCGGACGCCACGCTGCCGGTGCTCGGCCTGCCCGGCTCGCGCCTGCTGGAGCTGGCCGGAAAGGCGGGGCTTCCGGCCGTCACGGAGGCGTTCGCGGACCGCGCGTACACCGATGAGGGCACGCTCGTGCCGCGCGGCCAGGACGGTGCCGTGGTCACCGACGCGCAGGCCGTCGTGGCGCGCTCGGTGGGCCTGGCCCGCGACGGCGTGGTCACCTCCCGCTCCGGGACGCCCGTGGAGGTACGCGCGCGTTCCCTGTGCCTGCACGGCGACACCCCCGGCGCGGTCGACCTGGCCCGCCGGGTGCGGGCGCACCTGGAGCGGTCGGGCGTCCGGGTGAAGGCCTTCGGATGAGGGCGCTGCCCGTCGGGGACGACGCCCTGCTCGTCGAGGTGGCCTCCGGCGAGGAGGCCCAGGCGTTGCACGCCGAGCTGCTGCGGCGCCGCACCGAGGGCTCGCTGTCGGTCGGCGAGATCGTCCCCGCGGCCCGCACGGTCCTCCTCGACGGCCTCGCCGACCCGGCCCGGCTGGCCGCCGAGCTGACCGCCGCCGAGGTGCCGTCCGTTCCCGCACGCGCGCGTGCGGTCGTCGAGCTTCCGGTGCGCTACGACGGCCCGGACCTGGCCGACGTCGCCGCGCACTGGGGCGTCCCGGCGCACGAGGTGGCCCATATCCACACGAACAGCGAGTTCACCGTCGCCTTCTGCGGGTTCGCCCCCGGCTTCGGCTACCTCACCGGCCTGCCGGAGCGCTACGACGTCCCGCGCCGGGCCACCCCGCGCACCGCCGTGCCGGCCGGTGCCGTGGCGCTGGCGGGCCCGTACACGGGCGTGTACCCGCGATCGTCGCCGGGCGGCTGGCAGTTGATCGGTACGACGGACACCGTGCTGTGGGACCACGCGCGCGTGCCGGCCGCGCTGCTGGCGCCGGGCACGCGCGTGCGCTTCGTTCCCCTGGGGCGCTCATGACGGACCGCGCGCTCTCCGTCGTACGAGCCGGGGCGCTCACCACCGTGCAGGACCGCGGCCGCCCCGGCCACGCCCACCTCGGCGTGCCCCGCTCCGGCGCGCTGGACGGGCCCGCGGCGGCGCTGGTCAACCGGCTGGTCGGCAATCCGCCCGAGGCCGCCGTCCTGGAGACCACGCTCACGGGATGTGCCGTACGGCCGCGTTCGACGGTCACGGTGGCGGTCGGGGGCGCCCCCTGCCGTGTCACCGTGGACGGACGTCCGGTCGCGTGGGGCGCGCCGGTGCGGGTGCCCGCCGGGTCGCTCCTGGACGTCGGTGCGGCCATGTCCGGCGTACGCAGCTATGTTGCCGTCTCCGGAGGCATCATCGTCGAGCCGGTCCTCGGCAGCCGTTCCACCGACCTCCTGTCCGGACTCGGCCCGCCACCGCTCACGGACGACGCGGTGCTGCCCCTGGGACGTCCGACGGAGCTCCACGCACGCGTGGACGTCGCCCCGCAGCCGGCGCCCCCGGCCGAGCTCGTCCTGCGCGTGACGCTCGGCCCGCGCGACGGCTGGTTCACGCCGGACGCCGTAACGGCGTTCACCTCACGCGCGTACCGCGTGTCCGCCGCGAGCAACCGCATCGGGCTGCGCACGGAGGGGCCCGCCCTGGAGCGGGCCCGTACCGGCGAGCTGGCCAGCGAGGGCATGGTGCTGGGCGCGGTGCAGGTGCCGCCCGACGGCAGGCCGGTGGTCTTCCTGGCCGACCACCCGACCACCGGGGGCTACCCGGTGATCGCGGTAGTCCGTGGGGCCGATCTCCCTGCAGCGGCCCAGGCGGTACCGGGCACGCCGGTCCGCTTCGTGAAGGTGCGAAGACGACAACCGACCTAAGGGGCGCGGGGAACTGCGCGACCAGCCCCCACCGGCCCGCAGTGCCCCACTGGCCCCAGTGGGGCACTCACGCCGCTTCCGGCCTTCGCTCTGGCACGGACACCGTGGCCAGCGCCGCCGAAACCGCAGCCGACGCCCGCGCATCAAGCCGCGCGCTGGTCCCCCGCGCCTGATGCCTCACCTCATCGGCGGCAAGCCTCAGCAACTGAGGCAACAGATCGGTGCACCGCCGGGTCACCCAGCCGGTGCCCGCGGTCGCCAGCCACCACAGGCTCGCCGACTTGGTGGGGGCGGGGAACTCGGGCTCGGCCGTGGGCGCCACGCCCGTCGGGATGCCCGCCTGGGCCAGCAGGGCGTGGAAGCGCACCGCCAGCTGCCGGTGCCCGCGCTCCCCGGGGTGCAGCCGGTCCGCGCTCCACATCGCGCGGTCGGTGAGCCACGCGCCCTCGGACGCGTGCAGGTGCACGGCACCGTACCGGTCGGAGAGGGCGTGGACCACGGCGTTGACCGCCCGCTGCCGACGCGCCAGCGGTCGCGCCAGCGCCCCCGGCAGGCCGAGCATCGCGCCGGGATCGGGCAGGCATGCCGTGAGCAGGACCGCGCCCTGCTCGGTGAAGGCCGCGTACACCTTGTCGAGCCGGGCGGCCACGGCGTGGATGTCGAAGGTGCAGCGCAGGGTGTCGTTGACGCCGATGACGACCGACACGACGTCCGGCCGCAGGGCGAGCCCGGCGGGCAGTTGCCGTTCCAGCACGTCCCGCGTCTGCGACCCGCTCACCGCGAGGTTCGTGAACTCCACGGACTCCGCGGGCCCCTCGCCGAGCCCGCCGGCGAGCAGCGCGGCCCAGCCGCGCCACCCGTCGCCGACGGGGTCACCCACGCCCTCGGTCAGCGAGTCGCCGAGGGCGACGAACCGCAGGGGTCTCATGCCGCGCCCCCACGGACGAAGCGCCGTACGGGAACCTCCGCGTCGTGCGCCGTGAGGAACGCCTCCACGGCCGTACCCCACCCGAAGCACTCCGCACGCGCGCGTGCGGCCTCACGCCGCTCCACCTCGGGGCGTTGGAGCAGCATGTCCACGGCGTCCGCGAAGGCCTCGCCATGATCCGCCGCGACGGCCCCGGCGGACCCGATCACCTCGGGCAGCGCGGACGACGTGCTCACCGCCACCGGCGTCCCGCACGCCATCGCCTCCAGCGCGGCCAGCCCGAACGTCTCCGCGGGCCCCGGTGCCAGGCACACGTCGGCGGAGGCCTGGAGCGCGCCGAGCAGCCCCCGGTCGGCGACGTGCCCGAGGAAGGTCACCGGCAACCCGCGCTCCCGCGCCCGCTGTTCGAGCCGCGGCCGCAGCGGGCCGTCCCCGGCGACCACCAGCACCGCCCGCCGCCCGCGCCGCAGCAGCGCCTCCAGGGCGTCGAGGCCGGTGCCGGGCCGTTTCTCGACGGACAGCCGGGTGCACATCACCAGCAGCGTCTCGGCCACGCGCGCGTGGCCGGCGCGCAGACCGGGGTCACGCAGCGAGGGGTGCCGCTCGACCAGGTCGACACCGAGGGGCGCCCGTACGACATTGCGCGCCCCGATCCGCACGAACTCCCGCTCGGCGAACTCGGTGGTGCACACCACGCGCGCGTACGTGTGTGCCGTACGGACGTTGAGGGCGTCCGCGGCGCGCCGGGCCGCCCCCTCCGGCAGTCCCCAGGTGCGCAGCACACCGTCGGCGGTCTCGTGGGAGACCATCACGGCGGGCACACGCGCGCGTCGCGCCCACTTGCCGGTCCACCTGAGCGTCGTACGGTCGGAGACCTCCAGCCGGTCGGGCGCCAGCTCCTCCAGAAGCCGGGCCACCCGCCACTTGTCGGCGAGGACGCGGTACCCGCCCGTGCCGGGCAGCAGCGGCCCGGGGAGCGTGATCACCCGCCCCTGCTCGGTCTCCCGGTCACTGCCCCGCTCGCCCGGCACGATGAGCACCGGCTCGTGCCCCGCCGCCTTGAATCCCTTGCCGAGCTCGCGCAGCGCGGTGCGCAGGCCGCCCGAGGCGGGCGCGACGAAGTTGGCGAGCCGTACGATCCGCAGCGCGCTCATGCCGCCACCGCCGTCTTCCGTGTGGCCAGCACCTCGGCGTAGTGCCCGATCAGCTGGTCGCCGACGGACGCCCAGGTGCGCCCCTCGACCATCGCGCGCCCGGCGGCGCCGAACGCCGCCCGCAGCGCGGGATCGGCGGCCAGGGACCGCACCGCGTCCCGTACGGAGGCCACGTCGCCCGGCGGGACCAGCAGGCCGGTGCGTCCGTGGGCGACCAGGTCGAGCGGGCCGCCCACGGCGGGCGCGACCACGGGGACGCCGCTGGCCATGGCCTCCTGCACGGTCTGGCAGAAGGTCTCGAAGGGGCCGGTGTGCGCGAAGACGTCCAGCGAGGCGAAGATCCGGGCGAGTTCGTCGCCGGTACGGCGGCCCAGGAAGACCGCGCCGGGCAGCGCCTCGGCCAGACCGGGCTGACTCGGCCCGTCGCCGACGACCACGACGCGCACGCCGGGCAGGGCGCAGACACCGGACAGCAGCTCCACCTGCTTCTCCGGGGCGAGCCGGCCGACGTAGCCGACGATCAGCTCGCCGTTCGGGGCGAGTTCGCGGCGCAACGCCTCGTCCCGGTGCTCGGGCCGGAACCGGGCGGTGTCCACGCCTCGTGCCCAGAGCCGTACCCGGGGCACACCGTGCGCCTCCAGGTCGTGCAGGGCGGCGCTGGACGGGGCGAGGGTGATGTCGGCGGCGGCGTGGACGGAGCGGATGCGCCGCCAGGCGGCGGCCTCACCCGCGTGCACATAGGTACGGGCGTATCCGGCGAGGTCGGTCTGGTATACGGCGACGGCGGGTTTGCCGAGCCGGGCGGCCGCGGCCATGCCACGGACGCCCAGGACGAAGGGGCTGGCCAGGTGGACGAGGTCGGCGCGGTGCTCGGTGATGGCCACGGCGACACGCCGGCTGGGGAGGGCGACCCGGACCTGGGGGTAGCCCGGGAGCGGTAGGGAGGGAACGCGGACGACGGGGCACGGCGCCAGGGCATCGGCCCCGGGCCCGGTACCGGCGGCGGTGGCCGGTGCGACGACGAGCGGAGAGTGACCGCGATCTACGAGGTGCCGGGCGGTCTGGAGCGCGCAGTGGGCCACGCCGTTCACATCGGGGGGAAAGGATTCGGTCACGATGACGACACGCATACCGGTGTTCTCGCCGCACTGGACGTGGCCGCGTCAACGTGGATCTTTCCGAACGTGGAACGTCCCATGAGCGTTCCGCTGCGCACCCGAGCAGGTCAGGCCACGTCCATGCGTGCCTGACCCGCGGGTCATCCCGTGTTCACCCTGCGGGCGTGTCAGGGCCGAATCGGCTCCGTACGGCTGTCTGGACTTCAGCCTCTTCCGCGGGGTCGGCGGCGAGGCGGCGCAGTCGCTCGACGACACGGTTGTCACCGGTCTCGGCGTGCCGGGCGGCGATCTCCCGGGTGGTCTCCTCGCAGTCCCAGAGGCACTCGACGGCGAAGCCGGACGGGAAGGAGGGGTCGGTGGCGGCGAGGGCGCGGGCGGTGCGGCCGCGCAGATGGGACGAGGCCGTCTCGCGGTAGATATGGCGGAGCACGGGGGCGGCGCAGGCGATGCCGAGCCGTCCGGTGCCGTCGACGAGCGTCCACAGGGTCGGCGCGTCGGGGCCTTCGCCCCGTACGGCCTCCCGCAGCGCCGTCAGGACGAGGTCGCTGTCCTGGGCTCCGCCGCGGCAGGCGAGCATGCGTCCGGCGGCGGCGCCGAGCGGATCGGGCCGGTGGGCCCAGCCGCGCGCGCGGTCGACGGCGGCGATACTGCGCATGCGTTCGAAGGCGTCGACGGCGGCTTCCACGACAGTCGGTGAGCCGGTGATCACGGCCGCCTCGATCAGGCCGAGAGCGTCGGGATCATTGCCGTCGGCGAGGTAGCGCAAGGCCGTACAGCGGGCGCCGTCGGTGCCGTCCTTGGCCGCCGCGACAATCTCGGGCCGGTCCTCGGGACCCGCCACGGCGGTGAGGCAGCGGGCGGCGGGCACATGGAGCGCGGCACCGCGGTCCATGCCCTGCTGGGCCCACTCGAAGACGGCCTGCACGCTCCACCCCGGACGGGGCCCGGTAGGTCGCATCTGCCGCTGCCAGCGGTCGAAACAGCCGGCCTCGTGAGCGGCACGCACGCGCGTGGCGATCGATTCGCGCGGATCGTCGGCCCACAGCCGCCACGGCCGGGGCTCGAAGGCGTCGCGCACGGCGGCGGCCAGCTCGGCCTCGCCCTCGGGATCGGTGGCGAAGCGCGCCAGCACGGGCGCCGCGAGGGCGCGCAGACCGGCGTCGTCGTCGCGCAGCGCCAGCTCGTCCAGGGCCCAGGCCCAGTTGGCGCCCGAGGCGGCGTACCTGCGCAGCAGTTCCAGGGCGTCCCGCCTGCCGTACGAGGCGAGGTGGCCGAGGACGGCCAGGGCGAGCCCGGTGCGCGACTCCTCGGTGTCGAACACGTCCTCGACGTCGAAGAGGTGCGCCTCGATCTCGTCCAGCTCGCCGTTCAGGTCGAGGTAGAGACGGGCGTAGTAAAGGGAGCGGTTCTCCACCTGCCAGTCGTGGCGGGGGTCCCGCAGCACACAGTGGTTCAGGGCCGCGAGCGCCTCGGCGCGCGGGGCGGTGAGCGCGTGCAGTGTGCCGTCGCCGCGGCCCCGCTGGAGCAGGCCGAGCAGCGTACCGCTGGGCGCTATGACCGGTTCGAACATGGGAAACAGCCTCACATCAAGCGTCGACGCAACCGGAGAACACGCACTACCTGGCCGCGTGACAACACGTCGGGGCGCCCGCCGTCTCTTGCTTGCTGTAGACCATCTTCCTCTGCCTCTCGTCGGTGGCCCATGCGGACCGCATCACGGCCCGCGCGGTGCGGCAACACCTGCCCAGCCATCGCGTCCGTGAATCACGTCGCCATGATGACCCGGCTCTTCCATCTGCCGCGACCGAAATTTCGGCGGCCCTGTACCGCCTCCCCCGTTTTCCGTGTTTTTCCTGGTCAGTGTGTCCGGGTCAGTGTGCGCCGAACAGTTCGAGCAGGTCTGCCTTGCCGAACATGCGCGCCGTGTCGACGGCCGACGGGGTGCCCGCGGCCGGGTCGGCTCCGGCCTCCAGAAGCACCTGGATCACTTCTGTCTCACCCTTGAACACGGCCCCGGCGAGCGGGGTCTGTCCTCGGTCGTTGACACGGTCGGCCTCGCCGCCCCGGGCCAGCAGCGCCCGTACGGCGTCGGCGTGGCCGTGATAGGCGGCGAGCATCACGAGCGAGTCGCCGCGGTCGTTGGTGAGGTCGGCCGGAACGCCCGCGTCGACGTACGCCACGAGTGCCTCGGTCTGCCCCGTCCGGGCCAGATCGAAGATCTTGGTCGCCAGCTCCACGACCTCGGGGTCGGGGGCTTCAGTCATCGGCCGGACCGCCTCTCATACAACCGTTCAGGTGAATCGCCAGAGTACTGGCTCGCGCGGCACATGACCCGATGTGCCCGAGGTAAAGATCACCACAGACCCGGTCGAGCGCAACAGCCCTGCTCTACCGGCCCAGGACAGCACCGCCACCTGGGGGAAATTCACTGAATTTCACCCAGTTGCACCTTTTATCGTATGGATACATGCTGTGAGCCTGGAAGTACTCATGGTGACTGTCCCCGCGAACCAGGAGCACTCGCATGATCCTCTCCATCTCAGGCGTCGTCCTGCTCGGCATCGTCGTCTTCATCTTCTTCCGCAAAGACGGGCTCAAGGCGTCCCACGCCCTGATCTCGGTCCTGTTCGGTTTCTATCTCGCGAGCACAGCCATCGCGCCAAGCATCAAGGCCGGCGGCGAGAGCCTCGCGAGCCTCCTTGGCGGCATCAAGTTCTGACGCCGCCCGTCCCACCCGTACGCACCTTCAGGAGACAGCAGTGGCCCGGCGCCCCCTCCCCCGCATCCTGAGCACAGGCAGCGCGCAGATCGCCCGGAGCCGGGAGCTGGCCCGGACGGCGGCCGTCAGCGCCACCGACGTCCTCCACCCACTGATCACGATCACCCGCGGTCTGCGCCGGCTGGCGGCGGCAGGGCGGCGCAGGTGGGCCGACACCCCCAAGGACAAGCGCGGGCCGCTGCTGTTCCTGGTGGCCTCGGTGATCCTGGTCGTGGCACTCGTTCCGTACGGCCCGCTGCTCGCCGTCATCACACTGATGGCGGCGGCAGCCTGGCAGGGCCGGGACCGCACCCCGTCGGCCTCCGAGGGACCGGACGAGTCCCAGGCGCAGCGCCTGCAGTCCCTGTACGAGGCCCTCGTGCCGTACTTCTCGGCCGCCGAGGACCCGGAGCCGCTGTACGCCCACGGCGGCGAGTGGGAGAAGACCTTCCCGGCGTACGACTTCGACGGCTCCGGGCGGATCACCAGCCTGGCGATCCGCTACCCCGCCTACTTCACCGACGGCGAGGCCGAGGCCCGCGCCCGTATCGAGCAGTTGCTCACCGCGAAGGCGGGCCGGGGCCGCGAGTACCACTTCGCGTGGGACGAGGAGGGCAACCACCTCACGGTCACCGTCCTCGCGCCGCTCCCCACCGACATCGCCGCCCAGCGTTTCGTCACGGCCCCCGGCGAGACGGTCCTCGGCTTCACCGACCCCACCCAGGTCCAGCGCACGCTCCCTCTCACCTACGGTGAGGAACAGCGCGACGTCCCGCCGGTGGTCTGGCGCACGGGCATCCGCTCGACCGAGCCCCACCTCCTCGCCATGGGCCAGCCGGGCAGCGGCACCTCGACGCTGCTGCGCTCCATCACCCTGCAGGCCCTGCAGTACGGCGACGTGGTGATCGTGGAGGGCGGCGGCACCGGCGAGTACGCCTGCCTCACCGGCCGGGACGGCGTCCTGGCGGTCGAGTGCGGGCTGGCCGGGGCGCTGGCAAGCCTGGAGTGGGCGGCCACCGAGACGGAACGGCGCCTGATCGCCGCCAACCAGGCCCGTCAGGCCGGCCACCCGCCGCCGGAGGACACCAAGCGTCCCCTGTGGATCCTCCTGGACCGCCCGAGCGCCTTCGTCCCCCTGGCCGCCGCGGACGGCCGCAAGGACCCGCAGGCCCTCCTCCAGGTCCCGCTCCGGCACGGCCGCGCCGCGAACGTCACCGTGGTCGTCGCCGACCAGTGGGACAGCGCGGACGCCCTGAGCGACGCCGTACGCCAGTACACACGCGCGCGTGTCGTCCTCGGCCCGGCCACGGCGGACCAGCTGGCGGCGATCCTGGGCGGACCCCCGCAGACGACCCCGGTCGCCGACGTACCGCCCGGCCGCGGCTACGCCCGCCTGGGCACGGGCCCGGTCCTCCGCCTTCAGGTCCCGGCGACCCCGGACCCGTACGACGAGGCGACGAGCGACGCACAGCGGCAGGCGGTGCTGGACCTGCTGCCGCGGCGGACGACACCGGCGGACGCGGAGCAGGAACCGGAGCCGGTGCCTGCCGAGGCTGTGGTGGCGGAGACGTCATAGTGAACCGGCGTGGGTGCCGGCGCGCGGGTGGGTTCGCTCGCCCGCGCCGGCGGGGTGCCGCCTCGCTCTGGGACGGGTGCCGCCCCAGCTGCACGACTGCCCGCAGGCTGGGCGGGTCTTACGCCACGAACGGCCTTGCCGCCTCACTACCCCCACTCACACCGCTCTCCACCAACCGCGCAGCCGCCGCCAACCTCACCGCGGCCTCCTCGGCCACCGCACCCCCCACGGTGAACGGCAACCGCACATATCCCTCGAACGCCCCGTCGACCCCGAACCGGGGCCCGGACGGCACCCGCACCCCGACCCGCTCCCCCGCCTCGGCGAGCCGCGACCCCGACAAGCCCCCGGTCCGAACCCACAACGTCAGCCCGCCGTTCGGTACTTCGAACTCCCACTCGGGCAGCTCCCGCCGCACCGCAGCGACCAGCGCGTCCCGGTTCTCCCGGGCCTGACCGCGCCGCACCTCCACGGCCTGCTCCCAACCCCCGGTGCTGAACAGCCAGTTCACGGCCAGCTGCTCCAGCACCGGCGTCCCCAGATCGGCGTAGGCACGCGCGGCGACCAGGCTGCGGATGACATCCGGCGCCGCCCGCACCCACCCGATCCGCATCCCCGCCCAGAAGGCCTTGCTGGCCGACCCGACCGTGATCACGGTGGACCCAGCCGCGTCGAAGGCGCACACCGGCCTCGGCATCTTGACGTCCGGATCCAGCCACAGCTCGCTCATCGTCTCGTCCGCGACCAGCACCGTCCCCGCCGAGCGCGCCGCGTCCACCAGCCGGCGCCGCTGGTCGTCGTCGGCCAGCGCACCGGTCGGGTTGTGGAAGTCGGCGACGACGTACGCGATGCGGGGCGCGGCGTCCCGCAGTACCTGCCGCCAACGGTCCATGTCCCAGCCGGCCAGCCCCTCGGCCATGGCCACGGGCACCAGCCGGGCGCCCGCCTCCCGCATCAGCTGAAGGATGTTGGCGTACGACGGCGACTCCACGGCGACGCGCTCTCCGCGGCCCGCGAAGAGATGGCAGATGGCGTCTATGGCACCCATGGCCCCCGTGGTCACCATGATCTGCTCGGGCATCGTCGGAATCCCGCGCGCGCTGTACCGCTCGGCGATCATCGCGCGCAGCGCGGGCAGCCCGGCCGGATAGTCGCCGTGGGTGTGGGCGTACGGCGGCAGTTCCTCCAGGGCGCCCTGCACGGCCCGCGTCAGCCACGGCTCGGGTGCGGGCAGTGCCGCACAGCCGAGGTCGATCACCGAGCCGAGCGCCTCGGGCGGCAGCGGTTCGAGGCCACGCGCCGGGAGCGGGTTCCCGGCGGGCACGGCCGTCCAGCTTCCGGCCCCGCGCCGGGACTCCAGGAACCCTTCGGTGCGCAGTGCCTCGTACGCCGCCGCCACCGTCGTACGGCTGACGGACAGGGCCAGGGCCAGTTCGCGTTCGGCGGGCAGCCGGGCGGCCACCGGCACCCGGCCCTCCAGCACCAGCAGCCGGATGCCGTCGGCCAGCGCGCGATAGGCGGGCGGGCGGCGCGTGCCGGGGCCGGCGGGGCGGTCCTGCTGGGAGTTGAGCAGCCGGGCGAGCTGCGCGGCTCCCATCGCGGAAGTCCACTGCGTCATGGAAATCAGTCCACCTTCCCCGAATTGGCCATGGATGATGTTTGTTCTCAAGCCACAGGGTGGCATGCGCCAGGCCACTACCACCACAGGGGGGCACGTCTTGCCCACGAAGAGCCGTCTCGGGCGACGGCTGATCCAGCTCTACATCGGTCTCGCCCTGTACGGAGCCAGCTCTGCCCTCCTCGTCGAGGCGGGCCTGGGCCTGGAACCCTGGAACGTGCTGCATCAGGGCCTCGCCGAACTCACCGGTCTGACAATCGGTGTCGTGTCCATCATCGTCGGCGCGGCGGTTCTGCTCCTGTGGATCCCGCTCCGTCAGCGCCCGGGCCTCGGCACGGTCTCCAACGTCTTCGTGGTCGGCATCGCCATGGACGGCACCCTCGCCCTGGTCCCCGAGGCGCAACCCCTGGCCGTGCGGATCCCGCTGCTACTGGCCGGCATCCTGCTCAACGGCGTGGCGACCGGCCTCTACATCGCCGCCCGCTTCGGCCCGGGCCCACGGGACGGCCTGATGACCGGTCTGCATCAGCGCACCGGCCGCTCGGTCCGCCTGATGCGGACCGCCGTCGAGATCGCGGTCGTCGTCACCGGCTTCGCCCTGGGCGGCACCATCGGCGTCGGCACCCTTCTCTACGCGGTGTCGATCGGCCCGCTCGCCCAGCTGTTCCTGCGGGTGTTCGCCGTCCCCTCTGCATCCGACGGCAGCACGGTCGTTGCCACCGGGCAACCCGGTGGGGCGATACTGCGACGGTGAGCACCCCGCGGATACGCCACCCCTATCTCGACCACCCCGGTCCGATCGCCTTCGCCCATCGGGGCGGGGCGGCGGAGGGCCTGGAGAACACCGTGCTGCAGTTCCGGCACGCGGTCGAACTCGGCTACCGGTACATCGAGACCGACGTCCACGCCACGCGGGACGGCAAGCCGGTCGCCTTCCACGACGCGACCCTGGACCGGGTGACCGACGGGGCGGGCCAGATCGCGGACCTGCCCTGGGCCGACGTACGGCACGCGCGCGTGGCGGGCAAGGAGCCGGTGCCGCTCTTCGAGGAGCTCCTGGAGACCTTCCCGGGCGTGCGCTGGAACGTCGACCTCAAGGCGGAACCGGCGCTCCACCCCTTCCTCGAACTGGTCGAGCGCACGAACACCTGGGACCGGATCTGCGTCGGCTCCTTCTCCGAGGCGCGCGTGGTGCGCGCCCAGCGGCTGGCCGGGCCACGCCTGGCGACCTCGTACGGCACCCGGGGCGTCCTCAATCTGCGGCTGCGCTCCTGGGGCGTGCCGGCCGCGCTGCGCCGGTCCGCGGTCGCCGCCCAGGTTCCCGAGGAGCAGTCCGGCATCCAGGTGGTGGACCACCGCTTCGTACGGACCGCCCACGCGCGCGGGCTGCAGGTGCATGTGTGGACCATCAACGATCCCGATCGCATGCACCGGCTCCTGGACCTGGGAGTCGATGGCATCATGACCGATCACATCGACACGTTGCGCAAGGTCATGGAGGACCGGGGCGTCTGGGTCTGACCCGTCCGCTCCCCGCCCTCGCGCGGCACTCTCACGGGGAAGCGAGGGCACGGGTGGGCACCGGAACCGTGCGGACGGAGGCGGCGGACGAGGCCGCCGGGCGGCGGCGCGAGCAGCGCGGCTGGTACTTCTACGACTGGGCGTGCTCCGTCTACTCGACGAGCGTGCTCACCGTGTTCCTCGGCCCCTATCTGACGTCGGTCGCCGAGAACGCGGCGAATGCGGACGGATACGTCCATCCCCTGGGGATCCCGGTCCGCGCCGGGTCGTTCTTCGCGTACTCGGTGTCCCTGTCGGTGATCGTGGCCGTGCTGGTGATGCCACTGGTGGGCGCCGCCGCCGACCGCAGCGGCCGCAAGAAGCCCCTGCTGGCGGCCGCCGCCTACACCGGTGCCGCGGCGACGACGGGCATGTTCTTCCTCGGCGGCGACCGCTATCTGCTCGGCGGCCTGCTGCTGATCGTCGCGAACGCGGCCCAGTCGGTCGCGATGATGCTCTACAACTCCTACCTGCCGCAGATCGCCCCGCCCGAGGAGCGCGACGCGGTCTCCTCCCGGGGCTGGGCCTTCGGCTACGCGGCAGGCTCGCTGATGCTGGTCGTGAACCTGGTGCTCTACCTGGCGCACGGCTCCTTCGGCCTCTCCGAGAGCATGGCCGTCCGTATCTGCCTGGCGTCGGCGGGCCTGTGGTGGGGCGCCTTCGCGCTCATTCCGCTACGGCGGCTGCGCGACCGTCGGCGGGCGATCTCCGCGGGCAAGGAGGCGACCGTCCCCGGGTTCCGGCAGCTCGCGGCGACCCTCCGCGACATGCGCCGCCACCCGCTGACGCTCGCCTTCCTGCTGGCGTACCTCGTCTACAACGACGGCATCCAGACGGTGATCTCCCAGGCCTCGATCTACGGCTCCGAGGAACTCGGCCTCGAGCAGTCGACGCTCATCGGGGCCGTCCTGCTGGTCCAGGTGCTGGCCGTGGCGGGGGCGCTGGGGATGGGGCGGCTGGCCCGGATCTACGGCGCGAAGCGCACGATCCTCGGTTCGCTGGTCGCCTGGACGGTGACGCTGGCGGCCGGGTACTTCCTGCCGGCGGGCGCGCCGGTCTGGTTCTTCGTCCTGGCGGCCGGCATCGGGCTGGTCCTCGGCGGCAGCCAGGCCCTGTCCCGCTCCCTGTTCTCCCATCTCGTCCCGCCCGGCATGGAGGCCGAGTACTTCTCGGCGTACGAGATGAGCGACCGCGGCATGAGCTGGCTCGGCCCACTGTTGTTCGGGATCACCTACCAGCTGACAGGAAGCTACCGGGACGCGATCATCTCCCTGGTGGCCTTCTTCGTCATCGGGTTCGTGCTGCTCGCACGGGTTCCGGTGCGGCGGGCGATCAGCGACGCGGGGAATCCCGTTCCCGAAAGGATTTAGCGTTCCGAGTGAAAGGGCGGTAGTGTACGCGTTTGGCCTGCCAGGCGTACCGTTACTGCGCGTCAAAGATGCCGAAACGCTGGGTCACATCTGCTAGCAGATGTGACAAACCGGGCGCCGGTGGGTACGAAATGGTCAGCAAGGCTGCGGCTACGACGGCGACGCACGACCCGGAACGGGAATCTTTACCGCCGACCGGACGTTGACCGGATGACGACGACAGCGACACCTGTCCTGTGGGCGACAAGCCCGGGAGGCACGATTCATGAGTGAGCGAGCTCTTCGCGGCACGCGCCTCGTGGTGACCAGCTACGAGACGGACCGCGGCATCGACCTGGCCCCGCGCCAGGCCGTGGAGTACGCATGCGAGAAGGGGCACCGCTTCGAGATGCCCTTCTCGGTCGAGGCGGAGATCCCGCCGGAGTGGGAGTGCAAGGTCTGCGGGGCCCAGGCACTCCTCGTTGATGGCGACGGCCCTGAGGAGAAGAAGGCCAAGCCCGCGCGTACGCATTGGGACATGCTGATGGAGCGGCGCACCCGCGAGGAGCTCGAAGAGGTCCTCGAGGAGCGTCTTGCCGTTCTGCGCTCCGGTGCGATGAACATCGCAGTTCATCCCCGGGACAGCCGTAAGTCGGCTTAGTCCCCCAAGGCTTGGGCGGAATCTACCGAGCAAGCGCATGACCGCGGGCGCCGTACGTGAGTTCCACGTACGGCGCCCGCGGTCTTCGTGCGTCCGGCGGAGCCCCGGCCGAAGCCGAGCCCCGGCCGGTGTTCAGCTCGTCAGCGGTGGGCGCGGGTCCTGCGGGGTGTCCCCCGGCGGCTGGTCCCTGATGACCTCGCCCTGGACGACCTTGCCGTCGGGGCGGTGCATCCGAGCCTGCTGGAAGGCGTCGCCCAGGGTGCCCGGGCCGGCGGTGCGGAGCTTGCGCTCCACCGTGCGTTCCGCGTACCCGCTCAGAGCCTTCTGGAGCGGCGGGACCAGCAGGAGCAGGCCCAGGGCGTCCGAGATCAGGCCCGGGAGCATCAGGAGCAGACCGCCGAGCATCATCAGGCCGTTGCCGCCGCCGCTCTGCGGGGTGCCACCGCGTTGCAGCGCCTCGTTGAGGTTCTGGAAGGCGCGCCGGCCCGCCCGCTTGATGACCACCGAACCGAGCAAAAAGCCGGCGAGCAGCAACAGGAACACCCTGAAGCCGCCGACCGCGCCCGCGACCACGGTCAGCAGCCAGATCTCCAGCACCAGCCAGGCGGCGATGCCCAGCGGCAGGAACGTCCGCAGCCGGGAGCGCCGCGGCCGGGCGGGATAAGTGGGAGTCTGTGCGCCAGTCGTCATGCATCCAGTGTGCCTGGGCCCGGCTCAGCGCGGGATAAGGGGACGATCAGCCGTGCCTGTGCGTCGGGGAGCTACGGCTGTGGCCGCTGCTGCGCCGGCTTCGCGCGGCTGACGAGCTTGCCGACTCGCTCCTGGGCGCCCCACGAGGTCACTCGCCACAGCGCCTCCACGAGGATGTCGCGGCTCATCTTGGAGTCGCCGAGTTCGCGCTCCACGAAGGTGATGGGCACCTCGACGACATGGAAGCCGGCCTTGACCGCCCGGCGGGCGAGGTCGACCTGGAAGCAGTAGCCCTGCGAGGCGACGTCGTCGAGGCCGAGGCCCTCGAGAGTCTCGCGGCGGAAGGCGCGGTAGCCGCCGGTGACGTCGCGCAGCGGCAGGTCGAGGGCGAGCCGGGAATAGAGGCTGCCGCCGCGGGAGATGACCTCGCGGGACCTGGGCCAGTTCACGACCCGGCCGCCGGGCACCCAGCGCGAGCCGAGGACCAGGTCGGCGCTCTTGAGGGCGGTCAGCAGGCGGGGCAGCTCCTCGGGCTGGTGGGAGCCGTCGGCGTCCATCTCGACGAGGACGCCGTAGCCGTGCTCCAGGCCCCAGCGGAAGCCCGCGAGGTAGGCGGCGCCGAGGCCCTCCTTGCCCTTGCGGTGCAGGACCTGGACATGGTCGTCCTCGACGGCCAGTTCGTCGGCGAGCTTGCCGGTGCCATCGGGGCTGTTGTCATCGGCCACGAGGACGTGCGCCTCGGGGACGGCCTTGCGCACCCGGCCGACGATCGCCTTGATGTTCTCCGCCTCGTTGTAGGTGGGGATGATCACCAAAGCGGTGCCGAGCGGGCCGAACTGCCTCCCTCTGTCCTGTGCCGCGAGGGTCCCGTCGCCGTCGTTCACTGCTGCCCCTTCATGTCCGTACGCAGGGGTCCACCATAGTGGCCGCGGCCTGCGATGACGTGACAGGACGTTCGTATCGTGGTGTCGAATCCACAAGAGCAGGGTAAGCGTCTGATTTTCGACGGCGGTGATTCGACGGCGGTGCGCGAGCGCGTCGTCCTGCGGATGGGGGCCCGGCGCCCTTCGGGCCGACCTGGGACCCGCTGGCTGCGGGTCGACCGAAAGCCGTTGTCTACTGAGCGCCCGGCCCCACCCGGGTCACACCTCCCCGACCGGCCGGAACGTTCCCTCGCCGCCGCGCGAGCGCTGAGCCTGGCTCCCAGTGGCGGTGCCCCAGTGCGGCACACCGTCCCTGACCCAGCGGCAGGGCGACGAGTTCACAGAAGTTCCGCGGTTGCCCGGTCGGGCGTCCGGTGGTGGACCCGGCCGAACCTACCGGCCCTCTGCTGTCGGCTGTCAACAGCCGTTCGACCTGCGGCTCTTCACTCAATGCACTGGTCAGCGCAGAGGACGCGCAGGTCGCGCGACAGGGCTGCGTGAGCCGATCGAGTTCAGGCCACGCCTGGAGATCACTCGCCCGGCCGTACGAACACGGTCCGTCCGCCCACGACCGTGCGCAGGCATACCGGGAGGTCACGGCCGGGGGTCAGGTCGGGCAGGCCGGGGGTGCCGGAGCGGGGGTCGGTGGACCAGCGGGCGACCCGGTCGTCGGGGGCCTGGACCACCAGCTCGTCGGTGCGCCACACCGCGTAGTCGGCGGGCGCGCCCGGGACCAGGACACCCGCGTCATCCCGTCCGACGGCCCGCCAGCCGCCCCGCGTATGCGCCGTGAACGCGGCGCGTACGGAGACGCGATGCTCGGGCGTGTGGTGGAAGGCGGCCGCGCGGACCGTGCCCCAGGGGTCGAGCGGGGTGACCGGGCTGTCGGAGCCGAAGGCGAGGGGCACGCCGGCGCGCAGCAGGGCCGCGAAGGGGTTCAGGGTGCGGGCCCGGTCGGCGCCCAGGCGCTGGGCGTACATGCCGTCCTCGCCGCCCCACAGCGCGTCGAAGGCGGGCTGCACGGACGCGGTCAGGCCCAGCTCGGCGAAGGCCGCGATGGTCTCGGGCGTGAGCATCTCGGCGTGCTCGACGCGGTGGCGGGCGGCGCGGATGCGAGCGAGGCCGAGCTTGTCGGCGGCGGCGCGGACGCCCTCGACGACGGTGGTGACGGCGGCGTCACCGATGGCGTGGAAGCCCGCCTGGAGGCCGGCCTCGGTGCAGGCGGTGACGTGGGTGGCGACGGCGGCCGCGTCGAGATAGGAGGTGCCGGTGTGGCCGGCGTCACTGTACGGCTGATGGAGACAGGCGGTGTGCGAGCCGAGGGCGCCGTCGACGAAGAGGTCCCCGGCGGCGCCGACCGCGCCGAGCACACGGGCCTTGACAATTCCCTTTTCGGCCGGCTCCGCCCAGTAGCCGACCACGCGCGGGCCGGCTTCCTCACCGGCGAGCCGGAGCAGGCCGGTGAAGTCGTCCTCGGAGGAGATGTCCGGCCCGCCACATTCGTGGACGGTGCCGATGCCGAGGGAGGCGGCGCGGGCGAGGGCGGCGCGCTGGGCATCGGTCCGCTGGGCCGGGGTGATGGCGGCGAGGGCGGTGGCGCGTACGGCGTGGTGGGCGTCGGCGGTGAGCGGGCCGTCGACCGTGCCGAGGCCGGGGGTCAGGTCCAGCAGGGCCGTGGTGACGACCGCCGAGTGGACGTCGATGCGGCTCAGGTAGAGCGGGCGGCCGCCCGTGGCCTCGTCGAGTTCGACACGGGTCGGGGGCCGGCCGCCGGGCCAGCGGGCGGCGTCCCAGCCGTGGCCGAGCAGGACGCGGTCACCCGGGCGGGCGGCGGCGAAGTCCCGTACCAGGGCGAGGGCGGCCTCCAGGGAGGGGGCGGCCGAGAGGTCGAGGCCGGTGAGGGCGAGGCCCGTGGCCGTGGTGTGCACATGGGCGTCGGTGAACGCCGGGGTGACCAGTGCTCCGTCCAGGTCGACGATCTCGTCCACGCCGTCCGCGAAGGCGTCCGCTGCGCCCTCGGAGCCGACCCAGGCGACCTGGCCGCGCTCCACGACCATCGCGGTGGCGAACGGGTCGGCGGGGCTGTGGACCTCTCCGCGGCGGAGCAGGACGGTCTTCGGCGGGGCGGTGGACTCACTCATGGGGAACAGTCTCGCGCCTCGCGCGCGCCGTCCCGCAGGCAGGTGGGTCAGATCCGGGGCGGCCGTGCCTCGTACGGCGTCGACAGGACCACCGTCGTCCGGGTCGAGACGCCTGCCAGCGTGCGCAGCCGGGCGAGCAGTTCCTCCAGCTCGTGCGGTGTGGACACGCGCACCTTGAGGATGTAGTTCTCGTCGCCCGCGACGCTGTGACAGGCCTCGATCTCGGGGACTCCGGAGAGGCGCTCCGCGATGTCGTCGGGGGCGCTGGGGTCGAACGGCTTCACCGAGATGAAGGCGGTCAGGGGCAGCCCCACGGCCTCGGGGTCGACGACCGCGGCATAGCCGCGGATGACGCCACGCTGTTCCAGCCGGCGCACCCGCTGGTGCACGGCCGACGTGGACAGGCCCGTGGCCTTGCCCAGGTCTGTGTAGCTCATCCGCCCGTCCTTGACGAGCAGCTGCACGATCTGTCGGTCCAGCTCCTCCATGGCGCAAGAACCTACAGTGCGGTTGATCTCTTCGGATACCTGAGGGCCGCCCCGGGCACCTGCGGGCGGCATGTGACGAACGCCACAGCCCCCGAACAGTCTCCGTGATGTTCTCGTGATTACCGCCGAGACGGGGCGGGAAGTGCTTGCTGTGGTCGAGGCCGCAGTGCCTTCACGGCCCAGCCCGAGGGGGAGAATCCCATGCAGAGTCTTAAGCGCCCTGGTCGTACCGCGCCCAAGCGCCTCCAGGCAGTCGTCGAGCCCGAGCCGGAGGGCGTCGAACCCGGCGCCTACGACGACGAACTCGACGCGTACGACACCTTCGAGATGTACCGGGTGGTCTGCCCGGACTGCGCGCAGCCCATCGCCCTGCTGGCGGACGAGGAGGTCCTGCCGGAGCACGCGCTGTGCGCCTCACCTTGGAACCCGTTCGGCCTCACGGTGTGTGCCGGTACGGGCCGCAGGGCCTCCGACGCCCGTTCCGCGGACGAGTCGGTGACGCCCCAGGAGCAGGACACGGCCCTCCTGTTGACGCTCCCTCAGGGGCTCGACTGGCGGACGCAGCCGTTCTCGCACGTCGGCGGCCCGGCCTCGCGCCCCATGCGGGTCCCCGTCATGCGGCGCCAGGCCGCCTGAGCGGCCTGGCTCAATCCCGGTAGCCGCCCTGCACCATGGCTCGCATGGCTGTCGTGGTGCAGGATCAGTGTGTCCGGGGCCGCGGGGGACGGCCACTTCACCGAAGTACGCCTGGCGGTAGGCGACGCGCAGCATGACGATCGCGTGCCGCAGGGCGGCGTACAGCGCGTACAAGTCCATGTCACGCGGGGGGGGGTGTCCGGTGAGGTCCGCATAGCGGGCCTCAACCTGGTCGCGGCGCAGGAAGCCCGGCAGACCGCGTGCCCGAAGGCGACCGTCAGGTCGTGGAAGAAGCGGTGCAGGTAGATCGTCCAGCCCGAGGTCCACCTCGCGCGGGGCGAGGGCCGCCATCTCCCAGTCGAGGACGGCTGCGGGCTCCAAACCGTCATAGATGCAAGATGCATCGGTCGTAGGCGTTCCAGTCGCTCGTCGCCAGGTGCTTCATGGACAGCGGGACCTGGTGCACCGCGTACTCGTCGAGTGGTACGGGGCGGTCGTCGGCGGGCACGGCAGACCTCCCTGGAGGCGGTGCGGCTGACGGTACGTCAGACAGTGGTGCGGGGCCAGACATGGAGCCGTAAGGTCCGCGAACTCACGCCCGATTGCGGCGGGCGGTGACCTGTCCGCCCTTTGCCGCGTTGCCCCGGTATGACCCCCACATATTCAGCGACCGGGCGTCAGCGCCGTATCTTCGTCTCACCGCCCGCAGAATCGGTTCCGCCGATGCCTCCGCAGCACCAGGACCCGCCGATCTACCGCGATCTGATGCGCGCCTGGGCCGACCGGGGCCGCACCCTGCCGGGGCGCCGCGACCCGGAGTGGATCCGGCTCGCGGCGCCGCAGGTCAGGCCGGGTCAGTTCAGCGCCGGCCCTCGGGACCCGCTAGATGACGGGCGATGACCATCCGCTGGATCTGGTTGGTGCCCTCGACGATCTGCAGGACCTTGGCCTCGCGCATGTAGCGCTCGGCCGGGAAGTCCGCGGTGTAGCCGTAGCCGCCGAGGATCTGGACGGCATCGGTGGTGACCTTCATCGCCGCGTCGGTGCAGTGCAGCTTGGCCATGGCCGCCTGCTTGGCGAACGGCCGCTTCGCGTCACGCAGCCGCGCCGCCGCCAGATACAGCGCGCGGCCCGCCTCGATCTGGGTCGCCATGTCGGCGAGCATGAAGCGCAGGCCCTGGAAGTCGCCGATCGGCTTGCCGAACTGCCGCCGCTCGGTCGCGTACGCCACCGCCTCGTCGAGCGCCGCCTGGGCCACGCCGATCGCACAGGCCGCGATCCCGAGCCGCCCCGAGTCGAGCGCGGACAGGGCGATCGCGAAGCCCTGGCCCTCGTCGCCGATGCGCCGCTCGTCGGCGACCCGCACGCCGTCGAAGTGGACCTGGGCCGTCGGTGAGCCCTTCATGCCCATCTTCTTCTCCGGCGCCGCCGCGCTCAGGCCCTCCGCGTCGCCGGGCACCAGGAACGCGGTGATCCCGCGCGGGCCCTCCTCGCCCGTACGCGCCATGACCGTGTAGAAGTCGGCGATGCCGCCGTGGGTGATCCAGGCCTTGGTACCGGTGATCACCCAGTCGTCGCCCTCTCGCACCGCCTTCGTACGCAGGGAGGCCGCGTCCGAGCCGGAGGACGGTTCGGAGAGGCAGTACGCGCCGAGCAGGCCGCCGCCGAGCATCGCCGGCAGGTGCTCGACCTGCTGTTCCTTGGTGCCGTAGGCGGCCAGGGCGTAGGAGGCGAGGGTGTGCACGCTGACGCCGAGGCCGACGGTGAGGCGGGCCGAGGCGAGCTCCTCGAGGACCTGGAGGTAGACCTCGTACGGCTGGTCACCGCCGCCGTACTCGGAGTCGTAGGGCAGTCCGAGCAGTCCTGACTCGGAGAGCAGGGTGAAGACCTCGCGCGGGAAGCGTCCGGCGTCCTCCTCCTCGGCCGCCTTCGGGGCGATCTCGCGCTGCGCGATGTCGCGGACGAGCGAGATCAGATCCCGGGCCTCGTCCGTGGGCAGTTGACGGTCCACCGGCTGCGGGGCGCGGTCGGGCATGGCGACGCTCTCCTCCCTGTACGGGCACATCGGCGGATGTGCGCCTTGGGTGGGGCGGCTCCGCCGGGTCTTTCGGGTGCCTGGCCGGTGCTCGCGGTTCCGGGTCTCGGATCTGCGCTGACCAGCGGCTGTGCGCTGTGAGTATGCCCGATCGGGGAGAGCAAGTCACTTGTTAACGACCGCTTACTTCAGGAAAAATCCCGGACTCCCGAATCAGCCCCGAAATTGGTCCGAACCATTGACCCGACTGGTCTAGTCCTCCTACCGTGTCGGACCAACGCATCATCGCGTTCATGCCAATCGGCGCGCGTTCCCCTCTCCCCCACGAGGAGCCACCCGATGCACACCTCCCCACGTCCCCGCTCCCGGTTCCGGGCGCTGCTCGCCGCCGCGTGCTGCGCGGTCCTCGGCGCCGGGCTGCTCGCCGGCGCGAGCACGGCGACCGCGAAGCCCTCGGCCCGGGAGGCCGCCGGTTCCAAGGTGATCGGCTACTTCACCGAATGGGGCACCTACGACCGCAAGTACTACGTCAAGAACATCGAGACGTCGGGCTCGGCCGCCAAGCTCACCCACATCAACTACGCCTTCGGCAACGTCACCGGCGGCAAGTGCGCGATGGGCGACTCCTACGCGGCGACCGAGCGGACCTACACCGCGGCCGAGTCCGTGGATGGCGTCGCCGACACCTGGGACCAGCCGCTGCGCGGCACCTTCAACCAGCTGCGCGAGCTGAAGAAGAAGCACCCGGGCCTGAAGGTCCTGTGGTCCTTCGGCGGCTGGACCTGGTCGAGCGGCTTCGGCGATGCCTCGCGGAACCCGGCCGCGTTCGCGCAGTCCTGCTACTCCCTGGTCGAGAACTCCAGGTGGGCCGACGTCTTCGACGGCATCGACATCGACTGGGAGTACCCGAACGCCTGCGGCGCCAGCTGTGACACCAGCGGCCGGGCCGCGTTCAAGAACCTGATGTCGGCACTGCGGGCGAAGTTCGGCACCGGCAACCTGGTCACCGCGGCCATCACCGCGGACGCCACCAGCGGCGGCAAGATCGACGCGGCGGACTACGCGGGCGCGGCGCAGTACGTGAACTGGTACAACCCGATGACCTACGACTACTTCGGCGCCTGGGACGCCACCGGCCCGACGGCCCCGCACTCGCCGTTGAACTCCTACGCCGGCATCCCCAAGGCGAACACCTACACCTCGGCGACCATCGCCAAGCTCAAGGGCCTCGGCATCCCGTCCTCGAAGCTGCTGCTGGGCATCGGCTTCTACGGACGGGGCTGGACCGGCGTCACCCAGTCGGCGCCCGGTGGCACGGCCACCGGCCCGGCGGCGGGGACGTACGAGCAGGGCATCGAGGACTACAAGGTGCTGAAGACGAAGTGCCCGGCGACCGGCACGGTGGGCGGCACCGCGTACGCCAGGTGCGGGAGCAACTGGTGGAGTTACGACACCCCGGCGACCATCGCGACGAAGATGACGTACAAGAACCAGCAGGGGCTGGCCGGCACCTTCTTCTGGGAGCTGAGCGGGGACACGACGGGCGGTGAGCTGATCAGGGCGATCAACTAGTTGCGGATGTACGGCACTTGGGGCGGGGGTCGATCGGCAGACCCCCGCCTCTCGTCATGCCTCCCGGCGGGCGGGCTCCGGCGCGGGGTAGGTGGGGTCCATCTCCTCGATGGCGCGCATGGAGCCGCCCAGGGTCCTCACCAGGAGCTCGCACATGACGTCGCGGGAGAGTTCGGGGCGGTCGATCCAGTCGACGGCGGCGCCCTCCACGCTGCACACCCAGGCGAGCAGGCCCATGCGGGCCAGCGGGGCGATGTCGCTGCGGCCGTAGGCCCCTTCGGCGAGGGTCGCGACGATCGCCTCGCGCACGCCGTCCCGGATGGCGTGCACCTCGGCGTCGAAGCCGACGCCACCGCTGACGATCGTGCGGTAGGCGGCCTGGTTGTGCTCGGCATAGCGCAGGTAGCTGTCGATGGTGCGGTGGACCCGGTCCACCGGGGGGAGCTCGAGACCGCTCGCGGCGTAGGTGACCAGGTCGGCGACGGAGTCCTGGATGATCGCCAGGTAGTAGCCGCGCTTGGACTGGAAGTAGTAGTAGATCAGCCCTTTGGCGACATGCGCCTGCCGGGCGATGTCATCCATCGAGAGCGCGTCGTACGAGGTGTGAGCGAACAACTTCCGCCCGATGGCGATGAGTTCGGCACGGCGCGCCACCGAGCGCTCGGTGCCACGAGCCCGCGGGCGGGCATCGTCGCGCTGTTGACTGATATTCAATTTCGACCCTGGTCTCCGAACGGGCGGCGGGACATCCGCAGTATGGCAGAACGGCACCACCTGCTCGTTCGAGTCTGATCGACAGGAGCGGGCGACTCTCCACCGAGGTCGGATATGTCAGGCCAAACGGCCCGCGTGTGTGTCAGGTCACAGCAGGCCGAGCCGGGTGACGAGCATCGCGACGACCACGACGAGGACCCAGCCCATGGCATGCTCGACGATCTTCGTGCCGTCCTCCCCGGGGCCGCCGGTGCGGACGCGGTTGGCGGTGGCTGAGTTCGCGGTCATGGTCTCTCGCTGACGTCGGGCGTGCGGTCGGACTTCCCCCACGGCTCCCCTGCCGTTCCGTCCACCTTGCCACCGGGGACGGCTTTTGCGGCGGAGAGGTTGGTCACAGCACAAAGGCCCCGGTTTCCCGGGGTGCTGGCGTGCGGGGGTTCAGCGGACGCCGACCGCCGCGAGCGCGGCGCGCTGGGCGGCCGTCGGGTACGCCGGGAAGTACAGGTAGCAGACGCCGCCGGTGCCGGAGACGACCTTGCCGGAGGCGTTGTAGCGCTTGGTGCGGAGCCAGATGTTCTCCCACTCGCGGCGCTGGTAGATCCGGCGGACCTTGTCATTGCTCGGTGACGCGGGGTCGTTGGCGATCACGTCGCCGGCGGCGGTGAAGCCGACGACGGTCATCAGGTGGCCTGCGGTGCCGTAACCCGCCCCGGTCAGCTCCTCCTTGAGGAAGGACTGGGAGGTGATGGCGGGGATGCCGGCCGCGATCAGCGTCTCGAGGTCGGTGAGGGAGCCGAGGCGGGTGACGACGCCCTGGAGGCCCTTGAAGGTGGCCGCGTAGGCGGCGTTGAAGGGCCAGTTGCCGCAGCCGGCGTACTGGTAGTCGTAGGTGAAGCGGGCCGCGTGGCACACCTGCGGATCGGCGTACTCCGGGTTGACCCAGGCCAGCTGCTGCGGGGTGAGCCTGCCGCCCCAGTACTCGATGATCATCTGCGAGGAGGTGGGGCTGCACCAGGCCTCGCCGCCGTTGTCGTACTCCGGGTACTGGCCGACGTGGGTCTCCTGCGAGTAGCGCGGGACGGTCAGTTCCCTGGCGAGGCCGGGCGTGGAGGCCGGGACGGTGAAGCGGTCGGGGACGTCGGAGCCCATCGCGCCGAGCCGCCAGACGGTGGGGGTGACGCTGCTGCCGGGCTTGCGGTGGAGGGTGAGGCGCAGCCGGTACGAGGCCAGGCGCAGGCCGGATGCCGGGTCGTCGACGGCGAAGGTGTCCGTCCAGACGGTGCTCCTGCCGTCGGTCTGGTCGTCGACCGAGGTCCGCCTGATGTCCTGGTCGCCCGCCGCCCAGCGGCCCAGGACGTACCAGGGGGTGTCGGTGCCGTCGGAGTACGTCCCCTTCGACTCGATCTGGATCCAGGTGCCGCCGGGGGCGTGCGCGTTCCAGGAGGCGATCACCTCGGTGGCGGGGACGGTGAGTCTGTGGACCGGAGACGTCCAGGTCGCGTACTCCCAGGCGGCCTTCTTGCCGGTGTGCGGGTCGGTGTACTCGGTGGTGCCGACGGGGGTACCGATGGCGAGGCCGGGACGGGCGCCGCCAGCGGCTCGGGCGCCCTTCGCGCTCCCGGTGCACCAGTCGGCGTACGACGTCCAGGCCCGGTTGTCGACGGGGCGGACCGGAGCCTGGCCCGGGTCCGCGGCGTCGGTCGTGCCGTCGGCTGCCGCCGGACCCGAACTGCCGGCCATCGCTGCGGCGACCGCGACGGTCAGGACGGTTCGGCGGGACGGCAGTTCGGCTCTGCTCATGGGTGGAAGTCCCCCAGGGGTACGAGTCGGGCGGGTCCGGTGCACGCTGATCCGCCCACTATGGCCGCGAGCGACGGACCCTGCCAGCACTTCGGGTCGTGCCACGCCCAGCAATATTGGTACCGACCACTGGCATGACCTGCGACGGGCCGGGGCCGACTGGGGATGCGGGGACGCCGGGCCTGGACGCCGCCGGTTCGGCGCGGCACCGCGCCGCTGCGAGCGCGCCGGACAAGGCAGCGCGGGCCACCCCGCGGGGCAGAACCGACCGAGCCGACCGAGACCCACCCCACGTGCGCACACATCGACGATGCCGAACCCGGACACCGCGCGCGGTTGGCGCGCAGCACGGCGCAGCTGCCGATGCGCCGGACGCGGTGCGCAACTACCCGAAGCGGAAGCCGACCGGCTGGCCGGCCAGGGGTGATCCGGGCGCGTACACCTCAGCGACTAGCTAGGACCCGGACATCGCCCCGTCGGCACACAGCGGCGCGCAGCTGAGAGCGCGCCGGACAAGGCAGCGGGGACGACCGCATGAGGGCGGAAACCGACCGGGGGGGACCGGGAGCGACCCGAGGCGCGTACACCCCGGCGACGTCGGACCCGGGCGCCGCACGGCTGCCCCCGGCCTGAGAGTGGGCGGGTTCAGATCAGGTCCATCGCCGCGACCTCGTCGGGGTGGCCGTAGCTGATCGGGCCCCGGAAGCGGCGGCGGGCCGTGGTGAACCACCAGGCTGTGGCCACCGTGAGGACTACGGCCAGGGCGATCGGGGCGTAGTTGAAGGAGTCGGGGGTGATGGGCGAGGCCTGCGGCAGCATGAACAGGATGCTGCTGAGGGCGGTCCAGGTCACGGCCACGACGCCGACCGGGCGGCTCCAGCGGCCCAGGTGCCAGGGGCCTGGCTGGAACTCGTCGCCCAGGCGCAGTCGGAGCAGGATCGGGACGGCGTACGCGAGGAAGAGTCCGACGACGTTGACGCTGACGATCGCGGTGAACGCCGTGTGCGACCACCAGCCGGGCAGTATCAGGGCGAGGGAACAGCCCACCGCGAGCCAGACCGCCTTGACGGGCGTGCGGGTGCGCGGCGAGACCGAGTGCCACCAGCGGGATCCGGGCATCGCGCCGTCCCGGGAGAACGCGAAGATCTGCCGGGTGTTGCTGGTGAGATTGGCCAGCCCGCAGAAGAGCATGGCGCCGATCACGATCAGGAGCAGGAACTTCGCTGTGCCCAGCCCGAGCCCGTCGATGAGAATCTGGACGGGCGGCGCGGATGCCGTCGCCACATGGTCATAGTCACGAATGCTGTACACGAGTGCGAGCATCAGGATCAGTCCGGTGATCGCCGAGCAGCCGATCGCCCGGATGATCCCCCTCGGCGCGTTGACCGTGGCCCGGACGGTTTCCTCGGACATGTGGAAGCTGCCGTCGAAACCGGTGAACGTCCAGCTGGTGACCAGCAGGCCGAGCATGCCGCCGTAAAGCGCACTCGTGAAACCGGTGTTGTTCGCGAAATGCGTGACGAACGACGGGGACTGGTGCTGGTCCGGGATCACGACGAGCGCGGTCACGATCACCGCGAGCCCGATCAGCAGCCACCACACCGAGATCCGGTTGAGGACGGCGACGAGATGCACGGTGTACGTGTTGGCCAGCCCCTGCAGCACGATGATCAGCACCGTGATCAGCACCGTCTGGTGGGCGGACGGCACGTAGGAGGGCCACTGCAGGGCGATGAACGCCTGGATGAAGGTGGCGGCGGCGTATCCCGTGGCGGCCGTACCACCGACCTGGCCCACGAAGTTCAGCCAGCCCGTGTACCAGGACCAGGCACCCTTGTGCCGTTTGGCGAGTTTCCCGGCGGAGAAATACAGCGCCCCGCTCGTCGGATAGGCGGAGGCCACTTCCGCCATCGCGGCGCCGACGAACAGCACCATGACGGACACGCCTATCCAGCCGAAGACGAGAATGCGCGGACCACCGGCGTTCAGACCGAATCCGAATCCCGAGAAGATGCCGGAGATGATGTTGATGATGGTGAACGAGATGGCGAAATTGTCGAACGCCTTGAAACGTCGGGTGAGTTTTCTCGGATAACCCATCGCGTGCAGGGTCGCGTCGTCGTCGAGTGTGAGGGGATCCGCTGTCCGTTGTGACACGGTCGGCCTTTCTCTCGGTGGGGGGATTTCCGCGGAGAAGGTTCAGGACGCCGACGGCACGGGCAGTCCGCAGGTGCGGCGGGCGCGGGAGAGCTGCTCCGCCGGCTCACCGAAGGCGGCCCAGGGCATCCGCGTGGCGTACGGGCCCATCGCCGTGAAGACCGCGCGGGCCTCGAAGACGCGCTTGCCCATGACGAGTGCGTGGGCGAGGTAGGCCAGGTCGAGGACCGGGGTGAAGCGATAACCGGCCACCGTGGGCAGCCAGTTCTGGTAGATCGCGAGGGCGGTGGCACGCCACTGGGGCTGCTCCCAGACCCGGTCGGCGAGCAGCTGGGTCGGGTTGTAGCACTCGACCAGGGCGACCAGCGGGAGGAGGCGCAACGGGGAGTCGACGGGGGCCCGCTGGCCGAGGAAGGCGGCGACGTCCCAGGCGGCGGTCACCGAGCCGCCGTGGCGCGGGAAGAAGCAGGCCAGGAAGCGGTGGTGGGCCTCGCGGTGCCAAGGGTCGAGTGACAGGATGTGCGCGAACAGCCGCCAGGGTCCCGGCGGGGCGGTGAGCAGCCCGTGCGGCGCCGGTTCGCGCAGCCGGTGCAGCCGGGCCATGGCCAGCCGGGCCGCCCAGGGCGTGGGGTCGGCGGGGTCGGCGGCGGAGGCCCGGTCGCAGGCGGCCAGCGCGATCCGCTCCAGCGCCTCGGCCCGCGGGTCGCGTGCGTCGGCCGCGCGCAGCGCCCGTAACACCGCGACCCGCGCCCACATCAGCGCCGTCTCGGGGTTCGGCTCCTCGGCCAGCCAGCGCTCGACGAGGTCGGAGTCGGCGGCCTCCGAGGCGAGGACGAGCGAGCGGTGGGCGCGCAGGGCGAAGGCGTCGCGCGTGTCGGTCAGGGCTTCCAGGGCGCTCAGACAGCGGCCGGCTCTTACGTCGAGGGATACGCTCGCGAGCGTGCGGTCGTCGGCCGCCGGATGCCACACATACCGCCCCTCGAATAACCCCGCGGCCATCTGCCCCTGTCCATCCCCGTTACGACACCCAGCAGTTGTGCACCAGGCACCCTACTCACCACGGAGCCCGGCCGGAACGCGGATTCCGACGTGGCGGCCATGGTTTTGCGTCGGTATTGCGGAGGGGGCCGACCGGCAGACCGCTGGTTCAATACGGCACCATTTCCGAGTCCGCGCAGCGCGCCCGGTTTCACTCGCCACTAGAATGTTCCCGCGAAATATGCCCAGCGCTCACTCCGATCCCGGGAAGCACCATTCACGAGCTCGCCGCGCGGCTCCGCCGCCTCCCGCCGTCCTGCGGCCCGGTCCGTCTGATCGGCGTCGACGGGCACGCCGGGTCCGGAAAGTCCACGTTCGCCGGACAGCTGGCCCACGCCCTGGGCGGCGCGCCGGTGCTGCGCCTCGACGACATCGCCAGCCATGACGAACTGTTCGACTGGTCCGGGCGGCTGCTGGCCCAGGTGATCGAACCGCTGGCCCGCGGCGAGACCGCGCACTTCACCCCCTACGACTGGCGGGCCCGCCGCTTCGGCCCGGCCCAGCCCCTGCCGCCCGCGCCGGTGATCGTCGTCGAGGGCGTCGGCGCCGGCCGCCGCGCGCTGCGCCCGTATCTGGCGCGGCTGCTGTGGATGGAGCTGCCGCACACGGAGTCCTGGGCGCGCGGGCGCTCCCGGGACGGGGACGAGCAGCGCGAGTTCTGGGACGGATGGGTCGCGGCGGAGCGGAACCACTTCGCCGAGGACCCGTCCCGGCCCTTCGCCGATCTTCTGGTCCGGCAGCGCAAGAAGGGGTACGAGGTACTTTCCGGGCCTGCTGGGACCGTTGGACCGGACCAGGAGATCACTCAGGGTGACGAACCATCCGCAATGTGCTGAACTTGTGAAGAGCCTTACGGGATTAGTCGCCGGACAGCTTCAACTCGGCTTGACCCAAGGACCGTACAGGTCTTACGTTCTCAATGTGCGGCCGTTCGAGGCCGCCCCCAGACGCGAAGCCCCCGGTTGTTCCCCCGTGATCGGGGGCTTCGTTCTGCCCTGACCCCATTTTTCGAGCGCTGCGCGCGGCAATTCGCTCACCCTCGGTCACCGAGCCATGGGCGGTCCATCTGCTCCCACCTCGCCAAACGTCCTGTGCGGCACCCTGGGGCGGGCGACGCCACGCAGGTACGATGCCCTCGGTGCGACCTGGAACGGCTGCTCTGCGCACCGATGCAACTCCGGTCCGCAGTACGGCGGTTCGATCAAGGCGGCCCCGGGCGACGGCCCGGTTGGCCAACCGACGGGGGCACGGTTTGTGGGGGACGTGATGGACTTCGGCACGCAGGGCCCGGAGGCCCCGGCCGACCTCGCCTGGCTACGAGGCGTGGACGCCTACACCATGGGCGCCTATCCGCAGGCGGAGGAGGAGTTCCGCACCGCGGTGCGGATCGATCCCGGGATGGCCGACGGCTGGCTCGGACTGCACGCGCTGCGCGTGGACACGACGACTGCGCTGCTGCGGATGTTTCGGCACCGGGAGCGCTTCGGGGAGCAGCGCTCCCGGCACCGACGCACGCTCAACTCCTGGTACTGGCTGGGCTGGTGGGTGCAGCCGGTGCTGGAGAGCCCACGGGATCTGCTGCTGGCGCACGCCTCGCACTGGCTGGACGGCCGGCACGTCCCCGAGCTGGACCGGGCCCTCGCGGGCCTGCCGCCGGTGGACACCGACCCGCAGGTCCGCTTCCTGCACGCCTGCCGCGCCTATCTGGTCAAGGACTGGGAACAGCTCGTCCGGCACACCGACCCCCTGCTCGGCGATCCGATGCTCGGCATCGAGGCGGGCCTGTTCGGCGGCATGGCGCGGGTGCGGCTGGAGATGTACGGGCAGGCCGACCCGCTGCTGTCGGCGGCGCTGATGCGGTGCCGCAGCGAGCAGCCGCAGCGCAAGGAGCTGCGGTACTGGCTGGCGCGGGCCCATGAGGGCACGGGGCGCAGCGCGGCGGCGCTGCCGTTGTACCGGGCCGTGCACCGGGTCGACCCCGCCTTCATGGACACGTCGGCCCGGCTGGCGGCGATCGCCGAGGGCGACGGGTACGACGAGTCGACCGACCTCGCGGCGATCACACTCACCGGGGTCGGGCAGGACGTGCTCGACGGTCCCGACAGCCTGGACCCGCTGTTCGGCACCGAGGGGCGGGACCTCAGGCTCCCCGAGACCGACCTGCCGCCGTCCGGTCCGCTCGCCTCGGTGACCGATCCGGCGGTGCGCGAGAAGACCGCCGTACCGTCGCAGCCGCTGCCCGCCGGGCCGACCGATCCCGCGCTACTGGAGGAGGCGCTCGCCGAGCTCGAGCGCATGGTGGGGCTCGAGCCGGTCAAGCGCCAGGTCAAGGCCCTGTCCGCGCAGTTGAACATGGCACGGCTGCGGGCCGGGCAGGGCCTGCCGGTCCAGCCGCCCAAGCGGCACTTCGTCTTCTCCGGGCCCTCGGGCACGGGCAAGACCACCGTCGCCCGCATCCTCGGCCGCGTCTTCTACGCCCTCGGCCTCCTCGGCGGTGACCATCTGGTCGAGGCCCAGCGGGCCGACCTGGTCGGCGAGTATCTCGGCCAGACGGCCGTGAAGGCCAACGAGCTGATCGACTCCGCGCTCGGTGGTGTCCTGTTCGTGGACGAGGCGTACTCCCTCTCCAACTCCGGTTACGGCAAGGGCGACGCGTACGGCGACGAGGCGCTGCAAGTGCTGTTGAAGCGGGCCGAGGACAACCGCGACCACCTCGTCGTGATCCTCGCCGGCTATCCGGAGGGCATGGACCGGCTGCTGGCCGCCAACCCCGGACTGTCGTCCCGCTTCACGACCCGCGTCGACTTCCCGTCGTACCGGCCCCTCGAACTCACCTCCATCGGCGAGGTGCTGGCTGCCGAGAACGGTGACGTGTGGGACGAGGAGGCGCTGGACGAGCTGCGGTCGATCGCCGGGCATGTGGTGGACCAGGGGTGGATCGACGAGCTGGGGAACGGGCGGTTCCTGCGGACGCTGTACGAGAAGAGCTGTGCGTATCGGGATCTGCGGCTGTCGGTCTATCCGGGGGCGTTGACTCGGGACGACTTGTCGACGTTGCGGTTGCCGGACTTGATGCAGGCGTATGGGGAAGTGCTGTCGGGGCGGGGGCCGCAGGATCCGTCGGCCATGTGACGGCTGTCGGGGTGGATGCCCGGCGCCGAGGTTGGCGTCGGGTCGGGGTGCCGCCTCTCTTTGGGACGGATGCCGCCCCGAGCGGCACGACTGCCCGCAGGCTGCGCCAGTGACACAGGTGCCGCTGCCCGCAGGCCGCGCCGAACGCGGATGCCGCTGCCGGGTGGGCAGCCGCGCCGGCGGCACGGCTGCCCGTCGGCGGCGGCCCGCATCAGCTCGCGAGTACCTCCTCCGGCTCCCCACTCGCCCGTGGCTCCGTCACCCGGACCTCCGCCACCTCCCTGTGCGCCGGATCCCGTACCTCGCCCACCAGGAGCTCCAGTACGTCCTCCAGCGCCACCAGGCCCAGCACCTTCCCGGACGCGTCCGCCACCTGCGCCAGGTGCGTGGCGGCGCGGCGCATCACCGTCAGGGCGTCGTCCAGGGGCAGTTCGGAGCGGAGGGTCGTCATCGGGCGCCATACCTGCTGCGGTACCGCCCGCTCCGAGTCCTCCAGGTCGAGTACGTCCTTCACGTGCAGGTAGCCCATGAAGGCGCCGGTCTCCGCGGCGATCGGGAAGCGCGAGTAGCCGGTGTGGCCGGTGAGCTCGACGATCTGGCCTGGGGTGACCGACGGGCTGACCGTCACCAGGGACTCGCGCTTGAGCAGGACGTCCGTGACCGGGCGGGAGCCCAGTTCCAGCGCGTCCTCCAGTCGCTCCTGCTCCTCGGGGTCGAGGAGGCCCGCCTGGCCGGAGTCCTCGACGAGGCGGTTGAGCTGTTCGCTGGTGAAGACCGCCTCGACCTCGTCCTTCGGCTCGACGTGGAAGAGCCGCAGGATGACCCGGGCGCAGGCGCCGAGGGCCACGGTGATCGGCCGGCACAGTCGGGCGAAGGCGACCAGGCCCGGGCTGAGCCACAGCGCGACCTTCTCGGGGGCCGCCATCGCCAGGTTCTTCGGGACCATCTCGCCGATCACCAGGTGGAAGAAGACCACCGCGGCGAGGGCGATGACATAGCCGAGCGGGTGGATCATGCCGTGCGGCAGGTGGATCCACTCGAACACCGGCTCCAGGAGATGCGCCACCGTCGGCTCGGCCACCGCGCCCAGCGTCAGCGAGCAGACCGTGATGCCGAACTGGGCCGCGGCCATCATCTGCGGCAGCCGCTCCAGGCCGTACAGGACCTGCCGTGCCCGGGCCGTGCCGAGCGGTTCGATCTGGCTGCGGCGGACCGACACCAGCGCGAACTCGGCGCCGACGAAGAAGCCGTTGGCGAGCACGAGGAGGGCGGCGAAGAGGAGTTGGAGCACGCTCATCGGGCGGCCTCCACGACGGTGCCCGTCCTGACCAGCCGGACCCGCTCGGCGCGGTAGTGACCGACCCTGCGTACCGACAGCCGCCAGCCCGGCAGTTCCGCCTTGTCGCCGACGGCCGGGATCCGGCCGAGCAGGTCGGCGACCAGGCCGGCGACCGTCTCGTACGGACCCTCGGGCACGTCGAGGCCTATGCGCTGGAGGATGTCGACGCGGCAGCTGCCGTCGGCGTCCCAGGCGGGCCTGCCGTCCTCCGGCGGGGCCGCGGCGAGTTCGGGTACGTCCTGACCGTCATGCTCGTCGCGGACCTCGCCGACGATCTCCTCGACGATGTCCTCCAGGGTTACCACGCCGGCCGTACCGCCGTACTCGTCGACGACGACGGCGATGGGCTGCTCGCTGCGCAGCTGGGCCAGCAGGGGCTGGACCGGCAGCGTCTCGGGGACGAGCAGCGCCGGGCGCGCGATCCGGCCGACGGGGGTGCGCAGGCGGTCGCCCGAGGGGATCGCCAGCGCGTCCTTGAGATGGACCATGCCGACGATCTCGTCGATCTTCTCCCGGTAGACCGGGAAGCGGGACAGACCGGTGGCGCGGGTCAGGTTGACCACGTCCTCGGCGGTCGCCGTCGACTGCAGCGCGCTGACCTTCACGCGTGGCGTCATGACGTGCTGCGCGGTGAGTTCGGCGAGCGACAGGGTCCGTACGAAGAGGTCCGCGGTGTCCTGTTCGAGGGCACCGGCCTGGGCGGAGTGCCGGGCCAGGGAGACGAGTTCGCCGGGGGTGCGGGCGGAGGCCAGCTCCGCGGTGGGCTCGATGCCCATGGCGCGGACGAGGCGGTTCGCGACGGAGTTCAGCCCGGCGATCACCGGGTGGAACAGGCGTGCGAAGGCGTGCTGCGGGCCGGCGACGAAGCGCGCGACCTGCATGGGCCGGGACACCGCCCAGTTCTTGGGCACGAGCTCGCCGATCACCATCTGCACGGCCGAGGCCGCCAGCATGCCGACGACCACGGCGACACCGGACACCGCGCCCTCGGGTACGCCGACGGCCGTGATCGGGCCGTGCAGCAGTTCCGCGAGCGCCGGTTCGGCGAGCATGCCGACGACGAGCGAGGTGATGGTGATGCCGAGCTGGGTGCCGGAGAGCTGAAAGGACAGCTCCTTGAGCGACTCGGCGACCCTGCGGGCCCGTCGGTCGCCCTCGGCGGCGGCCTTCTCGGCATCGGTCGCCTCGACCGTGACGAGGCCGAACTCGGCGGCCACGAAGAAGCCGTTGGCGAGAATGAGAAGGAATGCGGCTGCCAGGAGCAGCAGGGGGATGGTCATGATGCCGCCGCCTCCGCACGGTCGCGGACACGGTCCGCGCTATGTCGGGAGGGGGCGGCGCAGGTACTGCAGGACGATCCGTCCATCGCCGGAGAGGGTCACTCCTCGCGTAGCAGGAACCCCTGGGCACCGGGCGGAGCACAGGGGCGGGGGCGCAGCGAAAAACGCCACCGCCACCAGATTAATCAAGACACGGGCCACTGCGGCAGGGGCGACTTCCCGAGCGAGCCCCTGATCTTGCTCTCGGGGTCAGCCCTGGCGGCCCTCGGGGTCCTGGATGGCACGGGCCTCGGCGAGCGCCCGCAGGGCGCGGGCGTCGGCGATGGCGCGCTGCTTGGCGATGCCGGGCTGGATGCCGAGCGCGGGCAGGCTGGTGCCGTCGCTGAGGTTGAGGAACACCCAGGGGTCGCCCGGCCGCAAGTTGACCTGCAGGATCTCGGCCCACTCCAGGTGCCGCCGGCTGGCGATGTTGACGACGGTGACGCCGTCCTCGTCCGCCACGACCTTCGGCCGGGACAGCAGGAACAGGACGCCGAACATGAGCGCCGCGGTGAAGACGAAGCTGAGGCGCTCCCCCGGGCCGAGCTGCTCCAGCAGCAGCGCGACCGTCGTGATGACGACGAAGATCGCGGCGCCGGCGGTGAGCAGGACGGCCCGGGTACGGCCCGGCCGGAAAGTGACGGGGAGAGCAGGCAGGTCGGACATCTTTCGGACCTCAGAGACGGCAGGCGTGGATGGCCGTGGTCAGGATGGCCCGCGCGCCGATGTCGTACAGATCGTCCATGATCCGCTGGGCTTCCTTGGCCGGGACCATCGCCCGGACCGCGACCCAGCCCTCGTTGTGCAGCGGCGAGACGGTCGGGGACTCCAGGCCCGGCGTGAGCGCGACGGCCTTCTCGAGCTGCTCGACACGGCAGTCGTAGTCCATCATCACGTAGGTCCGGGCCACCAGGACGCCCTGCAGCCGACGCAGGAACTGCTGCACCTTCGACTCAGCAGCATCCTCGCCGTCCGCGCCGGTACGGCGGATGACGACGGCCTCGGACTTCATGATCGGCTCGCCGATGACCTCCAGGCCCGCGTTGCGCAGCGAGGTGCCGGTCTCGACGACGTCCGCGATGACCTCGGCGACACCGAGCTCGATGGCGGTCTCGACGGCGCCGTCGAGGTGGACGACGGCGGCGTCGACGCCGTTGTCCGCGAGGTGCTTGGCGACGATGCCCTCGTAGGAGGTGGCGACGGTCATGCCGCCGAGGTCCTCGACGCCCTTGGCCGTGCCGGGCTTGGTGGCGTAGCGGAAGGTGGAGCGGGCGAAGCCGAGCGGGAGGATCTCCTCGGCGTTGGCGCCGGAGTCGATCAGCAGGTCGCGGCCGGTGATGCCGATGTCGAGCTTGCCGGAGGAGACGTAGATCGCGATGTCGCGGGGGCGGAGGTAGAAAAACTCGACCTCGTTCTCCGGGTCGACGATGCGCAGTTCCTTGGACTCGCGGCGCTGCTGGTAGCCGGCCTCATGCAGCATCTCCGCCGCAGGGCCTGACAGGGAACCCTTGTTGGGGACGGCGATGCGCAGCATGAGGTCGGCTTCCTTTGTGTGGTGTCTTACGGGGATGGGTGCGGCTACGGCTTACAGGTGGGCGTAGACGTCGTCGAGGGAGATGCCTCGGGCGACCATCATCACCTGGACGTGGTACAGCAGCTGCGAGATCTCCTCGGCTGCCGCTTCCTTGCCCTCGTACTCGGCGGCCATCCAGACTTCGGCGGCCTCCTCGACGACCTTCTTGCCGATGGCATGGACGCCCTTGCCGACCAGCTCTGCGGTGCGGGAAGTGGCGGGGTCGCCGTTTGCGGCCTTGTGCTGGAGCTCGGTGAAGAGCTCCTCGAACGTCTTCTTGGACATGGTGGCGCCCACTTTACGCGTTGTGCCGACCGGCCTAACGCCATGGTTCAGATACTGAGCGGAGGGTGGCCGCCGTGGCCACCGCCGCCGTCACCGCCTCGTGCCCCTTGTCCTCGCTGGAGCCCTCGATGCCGGCCCGGTCCAGGGCCTGCTCCTCGGTGTCGCAGGTCAGTACGCCGAAGCCGACGGGGACGCCGGTGTCCACGGAGACTTGGGTGAGGCCCTGGGTGACGCCCTGGCACACGTACTCGAAGTGGGGAGTGCCGCCGCGGATGACGACGCCGAGGGCGACGACCGCGTCGTAGCCGCGGCCCGCGAGGACCTTGGCGACCACCGGGAGCTCCCAACTGCCGGGGACCCGGAGCAGGGTCGGCTCGTCGATCCCCAGGTCGTGCAGGGCGCGCAGGGCGCCGTTCACCAGACCGTCCATCACCTTCTCGTGCCACTGTGCCGCGATGACGGCGACCCGCAGGTCCCCGACGTTGCGTACGGACAGTTCCGGTGCACCCTTGCCGCTCACGTTCTCGTGTCTCCTCGGTGATCTCTTACTGGTTGCCGCAGGTGGCCGCCGACGCGGCCGCGGGGGCCGGGTCCAGCCAGGGCAGGTCGTGCCCCATCCGGTCGCGCTTGGTGCGCAGGTACCGGAGGTTGTGCTCGCCCGCCTGTACGGGCATCGGCTCCCGCTCGGTGACCTTGAGGCCGTGGCGGAGGAGCGCGTCGGTCTTGTCGGGGTTGTTGGTCATCAGGCGCACGCTGCGGACGCCGAGGTCCTCCAGGATCTGCGCGCCGGCGCCGTAGTCGCGGGCGTCGGCGGGCAGGCCGAGTTCCAGGTTGGCGTCGAGGGTGTCGTGGCCCTGTTCCTGGAGTTCGTAGGCGCGCAGCTTGGACAGCAGGCCGATGCCGCGTCCTTCGTGGCCGCGGAGGTAGACGACCACACCCCGGCCCTCGCTCTGGATGCGTTCCAGGGCGGCGTCCAGCTGGGGGCCGCAGTCGCAGCGCAGGGAGTGGAAGACGTCACCGGTGAGGCACTCGGAGTGGATGCGGACGACGACGTCCTCGCCGTCGCGGATCTCGCCGTGCACGAGGGCGACGTGTTCGACGCCGTCGACGGTGGAGCGGTAGCCGTATGCCGTGAACTTGCCGAAGGCGGTGGGCAGCTGAGTCCTGGCCTCGCGGCGGACGGTCGGCTCGGAGGTGCGGCGGTAGGCGATCAGGTCCTCGATGGAGATGATCGTCAGGCCGTGCTTGCGGGCGAACGGGATCAGCTCGGGCAGGCGCAGCATGCGGCCGTCCTCACCGGCGATCTCGACGATGGCGCCGGCCGGGCGCAGGCCGGCGAGCCGGGCGAGGTCGACGGCGGCCTCGGTGTGGCCGTTGCGGACGAGCACGCCGCCGGGCTTGGCCCGCAGCGGGAAGATGTGACCGGGGCGGACCAGGTCCGTCGGTTCGGCGGTGCCGCTCGCCAGCAGCTGGAGCGTGGTCGCGCGGTCGGAGGCCGAGATCCCGGTGGTCACGCCGTGCGCGGCCGAGGCGTCCACGCTCACCGTGAACGCGGTCTTCATCGACTCGGTGTTGTCCGCGACCATCTGCGGCAGCTGGAGCCGGTCCAGCTCGGGACCCTCCATGGGGGCGCAGATCAGGCCGCGGCACTCACTCATCATGAAGGCGACGATCTCGGGGGTCGCCTTCTCGGCGGCGATGACGAGGTCGCCCTCGTTCTCGCGGTCCTCGTCGTCGACGACCACGACCGGGCGGCCGGCCGCGATGTCGGCGATGGCCTGCTCGACCGGGTCGAGCGCGAAGTCCTCGAAACCGTCGGTGCTGTACAGGATCGGTGCCGCAGTCATGCCGGCGCTCCTTCCAGGACGGGCTGCGAGACCTTGCGGGAGCGCAGCCACCAGTCGCGCATGCCCCACAGGACGAGTGCGCCGTAGATGACGTAGACGAAGCCGGAGAAGGCGTAGCCGTTGGCGAAGTTGAGGGGCACGCCGACCAGGTCGACGAGCAGCCAGGCGAACCAGAACTCGACCATGCCGCGCGCCTGGGCGTACATGGCGACGATGGTGCCGACGAAGATGTAGGCGTCCGGCCACGGGTCCCAGGACAGGGTCGGGTACGCCTTGAAGAGCAGCGCCACCGCGACCGTGCCGGCGGCGGCCGCGCCGGCCATCACCGCGCGCTCGCGCCAGTTGGCGAACCGGGGGGTGATGTGGCCGTCGCCACCGTCTTCGGCCCGGCCCCTGTTGCGGTTCCACTGCCACCAGCCGTACAGGGCGACCAGCATGACGATGGCCTGCTTGCCGGCGCTGCCGGTCAGGTGGCCGAAGAAGGCGCCGAAGAGGATGAGGCCGGCCAGGAACTGCACGGGCCAGCTCCAGATGGAGCGCCGCCAGCCGAGGGCGAGGGCGACCAGACCGAAGATGTTACCGATCATGTCCGACCACAGGATGTGCTGGTCGAACAGCACGAACGCCTCGGAGTTCAGCGAGTTCACCGGGTCGCCCCCTGGGTGCCCAGCAGCCGCTCGACGTACTTGGCGATGACGTCGACCTCGAGGTTGACCGGGTCGCCGGGCTGCTTGAGGCCGAGCGTGGTCAGGTCGAGGGTGGTGGGGATGAGGCTGACGGTGAAGTAGTCGGGGCCGGCGTCGACGACGGTGAGGCTGATGCCGTCGACGGTGATGGAGCCCTTCTCGACGACGTAACGCGTGAGGTCCGCGGGGAGGGAGATCTTCACGAGCTCCCAGTTGTCGGACGGCTTGCGCCCCAGCACCGTGCCGGTGCCGTCGACGTGTCCCTGCACGATGTGCCCACCGAGGCGTGCGCCCAGGGCCATGGGGCGTTCGAGGTTGACGCGGGAGCCGACGGCGAGGACGCCCAGGCTGGAGCGGTTCAGGGTCTCGGCCATGACGTCGGCGGTGAACTCGTCGCCCTCGTGGTCGACGACGGTGAGACACACGCCGTTCACGGCGATGGAGTCGCCATGCTTCGCGCCCTCGGTGACGACGGGGCCACGCAGCCGGAAACGGGAGGCGTCGTCGAGGTTCTCGACGGCGGTGACCTCGCCCAGCTCTTCGACGATTCCGGTGAACACTTCCCGGGTCCTCCTGCCTCTTCGGGCACGGACTCCGGGGCTGTCGATGACGACAGAATGTACGAGCGGGAACACCGAGGGCGACGCCGGACAGGGCTCGCCTCATGGACGAACCGATACGGCGGCGCGCACGAATGCCCGCCCGCCGCGCACTGCCTCCCATCCGGACTTTAACCGTCGGTCCAGGAATTTCACCTGGTCAACCGGTCGCTGGAGGCGACCGGGTCGCGGACTGTAACCGCCGGTTCGGACTTTCACCGACCCCGGAGTGCGCTGCTTCTGGTACAGGGCCAGTGTGCCACGCCGGATCGATGTCCATACGGGTGAAGGCTGTGGGGTGGCTCACAGGCCCTGCCGCTGGACTTCCCGGGCGGGCCGTGGCGGCCGCAACTCCGGCGCATGCACCCACCCTTGAGATTGGTCCATACCTATTGACTCTATGGTCTAGTCCTTTCTATGGTCTGCGCAACTTCGCTCTGTCGGTGGCGGCGCCGTCGTACGGCTGGGCGAAGGGCGAGGAGCCCGGCACCACGGGCGAGTGGGGTGTGCGGCAGGACCTCGGGACCTGCTGAGCCCCCTGTGGACCGGTCCGGCGGCGGTGACGACGGCCCTTGCCCGCCGCCGGGCCTTCAACGTGCGGCGGTGTCACATTTGGCACGGCGTACTCGTCCCAGTCGGTGAAGGGCGCTCCACCCGGGAGCGCCCGGTGTCCGAAGGGGCTGAACAGCATGACGACGATCCTGGTGACCGGCGGCACCGGAACGCTCGGACGGCTCGTCACCGAGCGGTTGCGTGCGGACGGGCACGAGGTGCGGGTGCTCAGCCGGCACGCCCAGCCGTACGCCGTCGATCTGCGCGAGGGCGGCAGCTTGCTGGACGCGGCCGTCGCGGGCGTGGACACGATCGTGCACTGCGCGAGTTCGCCGCGCGGCGGTGACGAGGAGGCCGCCGCGCATCTGATCGCGGCGGCGCGGCAGGCCGGGGTGGGCCATCTCGTGTACATCTCGATCGTCGGCATCGACCGGGTGCCGTTCGGCTACTACAACACCAAGCTCGCGGTGGAGCAGCTGATCGAGGGGTCGGGGATCGGCTGGACGGTGCTGCGGACGACCCAGTTCCACGACCTCCTCGCACAACTGTTCGCCATCCTGTCCAAGCCGCCGGTCATGCTGCTGCCGGCCGGCGTACGGGACCAGCCGATCGAGGTCGCGGAGGTCGCGGCCCGGCTCGCCGAGCTGGCCCAGGGCGCGCCGGCGGGACGGGTCCAGGACATGGGCGGTCCCGAGGTGCGCTCGTTCGAGTCACTGGCCCGGGCGTACCTGAAGGCGACGGGGCGGAAGCGGGCCGTGGTGAAGGTGCCGCTCACGGGGAGGGCGTACCGGGGCTTCCGCTCGGGCGGCCACCTGACGCCGGAACACGCGGTCGGGAAGGGGACGTTCGAGGAGTATCTGGGGCGGCGGTTCGGGGGGGAGTAGCTGACGTGCGGTTCGGGGACGGCACAGCCTGACGCGGCTCGCGATCCTTCGGGAGTGAGACGCGGCCACCGGTCCGGCAGGCTGTGGCGCGGCTAGGCTCTGTCCGGCGGTCCGAACAACTCGTCCTGTGCCTGGTCCCGTGCCGTCAGCAGCGCTCCGCGCAGTACGGCGCTGCCGCCCAGGCTGCTGGGCCGCACGACCGTGGGCAGCGGCGACATCCGGCGGATGCGCTCCTCCACCCGCCGGGCGAGGACCTCACCGCCGGCCTGTCCGACCTCCCCGCCGAGGACCACGCACCCGGGATCCAGCACGGCGACGACGGAGGCGACGCCGATGGCGAGGCGGTCGGCGAGGTCGTCCAGGAAGCGGGCGGCGGCCGGGGCGGCGGGAGACGGGCCGGCGGGCGCGGGGCTGTGGGGAGTGCGAGTCCGGTCGCCGGGCGCGGTGGCCTCGGAGACCGGCCGTGATCCGAGCAACGCCACCGGGCCCAGAACCAGCCCCACCGCCTCCCGAACAACCCCCGCCCCCCGCGGCTCGGCCCCCGCCGCCTCGGCCGTCACCCCGTGCTTCTCCGCGAGCCGCACGATTGCCGCCGAACCCGCCAGGGAGTGGAATCCGCCCTCGCAGTCCGTCGCCGAGGGCAGTGACGTCGTGCCCGGCACCGGCAGGAACCCGATCTCTCCGGTACCGCCCGAGGCCCCGCGGCGCAGTGCGCCGTCCAGGACCACCGCCGCGCCCGTGCCGTGGCCGAGCCACAGCAGGACGAACGTGTCGCGGTCCTGTGCCGCTCCCGCCCGTTGCTCCGCCAGCGCGGCGAGGTTGGTCTCGTTCTCGACGGTGATGCGGGTCTCGGGGAGCCGTTCCTGGAGGGCGGCGACCAGGCGGCGGTGCCATTCGGGCAGGCCGGATGAATTGCGGAGTTCCCCGGTCGCCGGTGCGATCAGGCCCGGCGCGCCGATGCCCACCGTGTGCAGCCGGTCCGCGCCCGCCTCCTTCGCCACCTGCTCCACCAGCGTCACCGCCCGCTCCACCGCGGGCCCCGTCCCCGTGTCCCCGCCGATCGGCACCGACGCCTCGGCGAGGACCGTACCCACCAGGTCGGACACGACCACCGACACGCCCTCCGTGCGGACGTCCAGGGCCGCCAGATGGGCGAGGTCGGCGACGATGCCGTACAGCTTGGCGTTCGGGCCGCGCCGCTGCTCGCCGGACTCCCCGGCCACGGCGATCAGGCCGGACACGGTGAGACGTTCGACGAGGTCGGCGACGGTCGGCCGGGACAGGCCGGTCAGCTGCTTCAGCTGCCCTGCCGTCAACGGGCCCTGCTGCTGGAGCAGGCGCAGGGCGAGCCGGTCGTTGATGGCCCGGGCGGTGCTCGGTGATGCGGGCATGCCGGGATCCTTCCAGATCGGCGGGATCGTGCGAGAGCCGCGCAGCCTTTAATCCTCTATCTATCAGGCAGGGTCCCTGCTAGTTTACGCGGCGCGGCACACCATCGAGGCGCGGCGGGGAACGGCAGACGGGGAGTTGGCCCGAGAATGAGCAACGTGGTCTACAGCCAACGCGAGGTCAAGCGCGCCCGCTACGCCGTGGCCGCCGTCTTCGCCGTGCACGGCGCCGTCACCGGCTCGTTCGCGACCCGCGTCCCGTGGATCCAGGACCATGCCGGCGTCAGCGCGGGCCAGCTGGGCATCGCCCTCGCCTTCCCCGCGCTCGGCGCCTCCGTCGCGATGCCCGTCGCGGGCCGCATCACGCACCGCTTCGGCGCCCGGAACGCCCTGCGCGGGCTGATCGCCCTCTGGACGCTGTCGCTGACCCTGCCGTCCCTCGCCCCGAACCTGCTCACCCTCTGCCTGGCCCTGTTCACCTACGGCGCCACGGCCGGCATGGGGGACGTCGCGATGAACGCGCTCGGCGTGGAGGTCGAGAACCGCCTGGGCCGCTCGATCATGTCCGGCCTGCACGGCATGTGGAGCGCGGGCGCCCTGATCGGCTCGGCGGGCGGCACCCTCGCCGCGCACCTGGGCGCGGACGCGCGCGTCCACCACGCGCTCGCGGCGGCGGTCCTCACCCTCCTCGGCGTCCTGTCCTGCCAGTGGGTGCTGGACCTCCAGCCCGCCGAGGACGAGGAGCCGCCGCCGAGGTTCGCACTGCCGCCCCGGTCGGCGCTGCTCATCGGTGCGGTCGGGTTCTGCGCGGTGTTCGCGGAGGGCGCGAGCCTGGACTGGTCGGCGGTCTATCTGCGCGACCAGCTGGACAGCTCGGCCGGTCTCGCGGCCGCCTGCACCACGGGCTTCACGCTCACCATGGCGATCGCCCGGATCGCGGGCGACAAGGTGGTGGACCGCTACGGCTCGGTGCGCACGGTCCGGGCGAGCGGCGTCCTCGCCGCCCTCGGCGGGCTGCTCATCGTCGTCGCGGACCATCCGGCGGTGGCGATGAGCGGGTTCGCGCTGCTGGGCCTGGGCATCGCGGTGGTCGTCCCGCTGTGCTTCGCGGCGGCGGGCCGCAGCGGCCCCAACCCCAGCCAGGCCATCGCGGGCGTCGCGACGATCACGTACACGTCGGGGCTCATCGCCCCGAGCGCGATCGGGGGTCTGGCCCAGGCGACCAGCCTGGTGGTGTCGTTCGGCCTGGTGACGGTGCTGGCCTGCGGGGTCGCGGTGCTCGCGGGCGTACTGCGCACCGGCGACCGGGACCGCCCGAAGGTCACGCGTCCGGACGCCGCAGTTCCCGGCCCGCGGCCCTGAACCGGTCGCTCCACGGCGCCGGGCGCAGCGTCCCGGCATCCAGCCGGACCAGCACCCGGGTGCCGTGCGCGTACGTCACCGCCCCGTCGGCCGAGCAGAAGCGGAAGCCGTACGACGACGTTGCAGGCGTCGCCCGCCGCCGCCCAGTCGCCCTCGAAGCGGACACCGCGCGCCTCCCACAGCTCGGTCGGTAAGATCCCGGCGTTTCACTGCGCCAGGTCATAGGCGTACGACGGTGTGAACGTCCCTGGCTTTCCCTTGCAGCCGTCCGACTCCCCCGGCAGCTTCACCCACAGGTAGCCGTCGATCCGTGCCTCGCCGGTGCTGAGCGTCGGCGTCCGGCCGATCTTCCGCCCGGCCGGGTCGCACCACTCCCCGTCGGTCGGTGCGCCGTTGCCGTTGCGGCTGGTGTCGATGACAGCGCCGAGGCTCGTCGGGCCGCCGAGGGCGTCGAGGACCTGTCGGTCGTAGACGATCTCGTCGGCGGTGGTGTGGAAGTTGGAGACGTTGCTGAAGACGCCGTCGGAGGACGCGGCCGAGGCGGCGCCGGCCTGTTTGAGCCAGCCCGCCTGTTTCGCGGGCGGGTGCCAGCCGGAGTGCCCGGCGTCGTAGTAGACGCGGGCCTCGGGGTTCGCGGACTTGAGGACGCGGCCCGCGCGGGCCAGGGAGGCGAAGCGGTCGGCGCGTTCACCGGCGGAGAGACAGTCGGCCTGGGCGACCGCGTCGGGCTCCAGGACGACGATGACGTCGCCGGCGCCCAGCCCGGCGGCGAACCTGTCGATCCAGGCGTCGTATGCGTCCAGGTCGGGCGCCCCGCCCTCGGAGTGCCCGCCGCAGTCGCGGCCCGGGATCGCGTACGCCACGACCACCGGCACCTGGCCCTGCGCGGAACCGGACGACGTGACGGCGCGGACCCGGGCGGTGATGGTGTCCGGCGTGAAGTCGGCGAACCACACCGCGGCCGGCTGGGCGGCGATCCGGGACGCTATGACCGCGTGCCGGGGGTCGCCGGAGTTGGCGCGGACCCAGTCGAGGACCTGGGACCGGGGATGGCGGTAGAGGCGGGAGGACACCACGGGCGGCTGCCTCTTCTTCTCCGTCCTGGCCGGCGGGGGCGAGGGCGAGGGGCTCGCCTTCTTCTTCGAAGAAGGAGTGGGGGAAGCGGACTCGGTGACCGACGGGGACGGCGACGGCACGACGGGCAGGGGCTCCAGGCGCGGTGACGCGGTGACCTCGGGGCGGGCCTCGTCGGAGGCGCGCCGGTCGTCGAGCGCGGACATCATCCCGGTCGCGGTTCCGACGGCGACCACGACGGAGGCCGCGGCGACCATGGCGCTGCGCCGGGCGGCCCGCCTGCGCTCGGACCTGCGTGCGGCCAGCCGCTGGGCACGTAAGCCTGACACCCTGCCGCTCCCCCTCCCCCACGGCGGGCGCGTTCCCCCGTTCTGGGGAAGCGCCGGGCCCGCCGCCACTTCCGCCAGCCTAGAGCTGGGACTCTGCCCACATGGCGCAATGCGAACAAGTCACCCCATCCGTCGACGCGGTCATCTCCCGTATGCGCGCCCTCGACACGGCCCTGCCCGCACGGGACGGCGTCGCCGTCTTCAACCGCGTCTACCTCGCCGTCACCGAGGCCGTCGACCGGCGTATCGACAGCGGCCGGTTCGCGGACGCGCGGGCCGCGATCACGCTGGACGTGCGGTTCGCGGAGCGGTACCTGGCGGCGGTGGACGCGGTGGCGAAGGAGCGGCGCCCGCCCGCCTGCTGGCGGCCCCTGTTCCAGATGCGCCGCCATCCCGGCGTACGACCGCTGCAGTTCGCGCTGGCGGGTATCAATGCGCACATCGGGCACGATCTGGCGCTCGCCGTCGTGGACACCTGTCGTAGCCTGCGCTGCGAACCAGCCGATCTGGAGGACGAGTTCGATCGGGTGGGTGATCTCCTCGTCTCGCTGGAGGAGCGCATCCGCGAAGATCTGATGCCGGGTCCCGACCTCCTCCAGATCGCCGACCCGCTCACCCATCTGCTCGGCTCCTGGAGCCTGGAGCGGGCCCGGGACGCCACCTGGACGGCGGCCCGGGCGCTGTGGGCGCTGCGCGGACTGCCCGATGTCGCCGGGGAGTTCACCGAGCGCCTGGACACGGCGGTGGGGTTCGCGGGACGCATGCTGCTGACGCCGCTGCCGGACTGATCCCGCCCCGCCGTGGCGGGCTTCGGCACGGGCTGGTCGCTCGACTTCGACGTCCAGTGCACCGCGCAGGACGCCCAGGAGCTCAAGGACGTGGCCGCCGAGCTGTACGAGCGGTGCGGGCCGCCGGGATCTGAACCGGCTCAGTCCTCCGGGAGTTCCACGGGCGCGATCTCGTCGTACACGTCGCCCGGACCCGGGTTGGTCGCGTCGGTCGCGCCGCCCAAGTGGTGCATGACGCCCCAGACCGCGTTCAGCGCGGTCTGGACGGCGCCCTCGGCCCACCCCGCCGTCCAGGAGATGTCGTCGCCGGCGAGGAAGATGCCCCGCTTGTCCTCGGGCAGGCGCTCCTGCATGAAGTGGGTGAACAGGCGCCGCTGGTAGCGGTAGTGGCCCGGCAGATTGGCCTTGAACGCGCCCATGAAATAGGGCTCGTTCTCCCAGGACACCGTCACCGGGTTGCCGATGATGTGCTTCCGGATGTCGACGTTCGGATAGATCTCGCCGAGCGACTTCAGCATGACCTCCATCCGCTCGTTCGCGGACAGCGGCAGCCACTTCAGGCTGTCGTCGCACCAGGTGTAGGAGAGGCAGATGACGGCGGGCCTGTCGGGACCGTCGTCGAGGAGGTAAGTACCGCGCGTCATACGGTCGGTGAGCGTCATCGACATGACGTCACGCCCCGTCGGATTTCCCCTGCCGTCGACGGCCTTGTCCAGCCAGAACGGCCGGTCCACAGGCACGAAGAGCTTGGAGCTCTCCATGTAGTGGGTGCGCTCGATGGCCGTCCAGTGGTCGATCGGGAAGAGCGAGTCGTCGCAGGCGATCTTCGACAGCAGCATCCAGGACTGGGCGGTGAAGATCGCCGCCTGGTACGTACGGATGTCGCCGTCGGCGTCCGTCACCGTGATCCGGTTGCCGGCCGTGCGGTGCAGACGGGTCACGGCCGGGCGGGGCTCGCCGTCGACGTGCAGGGACTTCAGGCACGTCCCGTACGGCCAGTGGACGATCTTCTGCGGCTCGCGCTCCCACAGGCGCACCGGCAGCTGCTGGGAGCCGCCGACGATGCCGCGGTGGTGGTCGTCGGCCTCGGTGTAGACGACACGGAGGATCTCCAGGATGGAGTTCGGGAAGTCGGTGTCCCAGCCGCCGGTGCCGAAGCCGACCTGGCCGAAGATCTCGCGGTGCCGGAAGGACCTGAAGGCGTCGGAGTCGCAGAGGAAGCCGTAGAAGGTCTGGTTGTCGAGCTTCTCGACGAGCTTCGCCCAGATCTCGCGGATGCGCGGCACGTCGCGCTCACGCATGGCGCGGTTCATGTCGGAGAAGTCGGCGCCCTCTTCGAGGCACCGGTTCCAGGCGTCGGCGACGTCCCGGTACACCTGGGGCAGATCGTCGAGCGTCTCGGCGTAGTGCGACTCGCCCTTGAGGTCGACGACGGTCGAAGGGGTCACCTCGGAAAGGGGGTTGGGGAAGGGCTGGGTCTCGAGTCCCACCAGGTCGATGTAGTGCTGGAGGGCGGTGGAGGACGGCGGGAACCGCATCGCGCCCATCTCGGCGGTGAGTGACGGGTCGCACCCGTCGAAGCCCACGGTCCGCAGCCGGCCGCCGATCTGGTCGGCCTCGTAGACGACGGGCTTGAGGCCCATCTTCATCAGCTCGTACGCCGCCACGATGCCGGACAGCCCGCCGCCGATGACCGCGACCTCGGTGCCGTGTTCGGTCGCGGGTATCTGGCCGAGCCCCGCCGGGTGGGCGAGGAAGTCGTCGTACGCGTACGGGAAGTCCGGCCCGAACATGGTGATCGGCGGCTGCTGCGCGTCGGCGTGCTGGACGGCGTTGGGCACCGTGGACGTCATGGGGGCGGATTCCTCGCTGATTTCGGTATTCGTCGGTAACTGTCAGTCGTGGTGCGTACAGTTGTGGCCGTCGGTCGGCGAAAGCCAAGCCTTCCGGCTGCTCAACCCCTGCGGCCTGCAGGCGAAACACGTTGCTCTTCGGGGCTGGGTCGCCGGGAGTGGCTCGGAGACCGAAAACCTCACGTGGAGCCGGTGTAAGACCCGGGACTTGTCCGGGCTGTCGGCGGTGAAGCGTGAACCGTAATCTCTGTCCAACGGGCAGAGCACGGACCATCCGGAGGGAAACGTTCGGATTGCTGAGAGTCGTCTAGGCTTCTGAGTAACGGTACGGACTCCTTGCGCAAGATCAGGGAGAGTCGGGGCTGCGGACGACGGCCCCGTAGAGGCCGGGGCGGCGGTCCTTCAAGTACGGGTTCGCCTCGCGGGAAGCGGCGAGGAAGGCGGGGTCGACATCGGCCACCACCAACTCCTCGCCGCGCCCGGCGCGGGCCCGGGCGACCCCGTCGGGACCGGCGAGAGCGGAGAGGCCGACGAACTCGAGCTCCCCCTCCTGGCCGACCCGGTTGACGTACGCGACGTACATCTGGTTCTCGAAGGCCCGCACCGGGATCATCGACTCGGCGACGAACTGGAACGGGTGCATCTGTGCCGTGGGCACCAGGAGGAGGTCGGTGCCCGCGAGGGCGTGGGCGCGGACGTTCTCCGGGAACTCGACGTCGTAGCAGATCAGGAGCCCGACGGTCAGGCCGTCCAGGTCCGCCTGCACCACCGCCCGCTCCCCCGGCGTGAAGTGGTCGCGCTCGAAGCAGCCGAAGAGGTGGGTCTTGCGGTAGTTGGCGAGGCGGGTGCCGTCGGCGGAGATCAGCTGGGCGGAGTTGAAGACGGCCCCGTCGGCGCGCTCGGGGTAGCCGTAGGCGATCGCGAGGCCGTGTCGCCCGGCGATCTCGGCGATCGCGTCCGCGGAGTCGCCGTCGGCGGGCTCGGCGTGGCGGGCGATGTCGTCACCGATCGCGTACCCGGTCAGGAACATCTCCGGCGCGGCCAGCAGCCCCGCTCCCGCGGCGGCGGCCCGGCCCGCGGCCTCGTCGAGGACCTTGAGGTTCTCGGCGGTGCAGCCGGGGCGGCCGGAGCTCTGGAGCAGGGCGGTGCGCATGCGGGTTCCTCACCGGGCGAAACAGGGGGTTGGGGGCCACCTAGACGGTACGGGCGGCGGGTTCGGGCGGACAAGGAGGAGTTGTTGCGCGCCGGTGAGCGGTTTGTTGCGTCCGTGCCGGGGCGGACGGCGATTCGTTGCACGCCCTCGGTCGTAGCTCCGGTCCTCCCCCACGGTGGCGTCCCGCGAAGCGGCGCAGCGGCGCCGGGTTCATGACTCGGCAGGTCAGCACAGCTGCGTGCCCGTCGCCGCGCAGGATCGCGGCGTAGCCGCCGGTGAGCTGCGTGGACGGCTGCGCGGAGGACAAGCCGGCGCCTTCCCTCGACGCGCCGAGCGGAGCCCCGCGGTCCGCATGGCTACGCCACGCCACGGGATGGCGCCGGGGCGGTGTGCACGGCGAGGGGCGCCCGCCGCACCGCCAAGCCGTACCGCTCGGCCGGCGACGACATCACGTTCTCGTTCGACGCGCAGGCGAAGGACAACGACGCCCCGACCAAGGCCATCAACCTGCAGAAGTGCACGGGCCCCGCCCCCTTCGGGAAGCTCCAGAAGGGGACGGGCACCTTCACGCTCACGCCCTGGAATCCCCGGCTCTGGCCAGCACCAGCGCCGTCACCAGGTACAGCACCGCGAACAGTGCGAAGACCGTGCCGTGCGCGGCGCCCCCGGCCGCCGTCGCGTAGGCGGCGTACACGGCGACGGTGGCCAGCTCGGTGCCGAGGCTCGCGACCGAGGTCAGGGTGGCCCGGCCGGTGTCCTCGATGCGGTGCTGGAGCCGGGCGTCGGCGAGTACGGTCGCCAGCTGGAAGCCGCCGAAGGCGAGGGCGACCAGGGCGAGGCCGGCCGGGGTCCCGGCCCCCGCGCCCAGGGCGAGGGCGAGCGCGGCGCCCGCGAGGAGCCAGGCGAGCCCGCCGCTGCCGAGGCGTTCGGCCGGACCGGCCAGCAGGCTGCCGGCCGTGGCGCCCGTCCAGATCAGCAGGAGGAGGTAGGGGACGAGCTCGTCGGGCACGCCGGTGTCGCGGACCAGCAGCGGCGTGTACTCGTCGAGGGCGGCCCACACCGCGCCGACGGCCGGGACGAGCAGCAGCGCCCGGCGCAGCGACCGGTCACGGCGGGCGGTGGCGAGTCCGTCCCGCAGGGTCGCGGCCCAGCCGTCGCCGCCGGTGGCCGGGGTCCGGTGCTCCGGGAACCGGGTCGCGGTCGCCGCGGTGAGCAGACAGGCCAGTACGCTGACCGCGCCCACGGCCTGGTAGCCGCCGACCGCGAACACCGGACCGGCGGCCGCCATCGAGGCCATCACGGCCACCAGCCCCGCGGCCCGGGCCCGGCCCATGACACGCGCGTACCGGTCGGCCGCGCCGAGCCGGTCCAGTTCCTCGTACACCAGTGCCTCCTCGGCGCCGGAGCCGAGGGCTCCCTGCACGCCCCACAGGACGAAGCCGACCGCGAAGGCCCAGTACGACGGGACCAGCACCCACAGGGTGAATCCCGCGGCGGTGAGCAGGGGGCCGAGCCAGAGCAGAAGTCGGCGCGACACGGCGTCGGCCCAGGCGCCGGAGGGCACCTCCAGCACCACACCGGTGACCGACCACAGGGCGAACAGGGAGGAGATCTGCCAGACCGACAGACCGGTGTCCGCGAACAGCAGCGCGTACACCGGGTAGAGCAGGACGAAGTCCTGGAGAAACGCGTAGCCGTACAGCGTGGCTGTGAGCCGCCGGACGCCGGCAGCGGGCGCACGCGTGGGTGAGAGTGTCATGAGGCCTTCCCGCAGGGACAGTTCGGACACCGGACGCGAGGTGCGTACGGCGTCCGAGGCGGTCCTCGGGAGGCACGGCTGGTGGATCAATGTCGCCAGGTCATGGCACCGATGTTAGACGGGTCCCGCCTCGCTGCCCAGCGAGAATGTGGTGATCACCGCGGAGTGGTCGGACGGCCAGTCGTTGTCCGCGACGTCCGGCCAGGGCCGCGGCCGGCCGCTGACGTACGTCCGGGAGTCGAGCACCCGCAGCCCCCGGTGGAGGACGAAGTCGATGCGGTCCTGCGGCTCGGTGCGGCCGCTGCCGTCCTCGTGCTCGGCGTGCACCGGCGACCAGGTGTGGCCCGGCTCCCGCACGGGGTCGGGGTGGGCCTCGCGGTAGGAGTCGCGCAGGCCCGCCTCCTCCGCCGCCCTGGTCACCGGCCATGCGACGGTCGGCCAGTCCAGATGGGAGGGGCTGTTGAAGTCGCCGACCAGGACGACCGGCACGGTGTCGTCGATCCGGCTCAGGATGTCCCGCAGCTGCCCGAGCCGCACCTCCTCGTGGGCGATGAGCCCGTCCGCCGCGAGCCCGTCGAAGGTCGCCTCGTAGGGGCCGTACGGCGTGTAGTCGAGGTGCGCCGTCCAGACGTCCACCTCGCGCGCGCCGTCGATGGCGATCCGGACCCCGGCGGCCCCGTAGAACCCGACGTCCGGGTCGCCGAGGCGGGCCGTGATCGGGTGGCGGCTGATGATGCCGAGATTCTCGCCGGCCCGGTGGTGGTGCCAGCCGAGGGCGTCGGCGAGTTCCCCGGCGGCGGTGCCGTACGTCTCCTGGAGGCCGACCACGTCCACGTCGGTCTCGGTGATGGCCTTGAGCTGCTTGGCCCGGTGGTCGTGGACCTTGGTGCCGCCGTACCAGAGGTTCCAGGTCATGACGCGGAGTCCGTACGGCAGCAGGGAGCGCAGCGTCGCGGGGGTGACGCCCTCCAGGCCGGCCAGGACGGTCCGGCCGGGCGCCGGCTCGATCGGGGCGAGCGAGGGCACCGCGAGGACCGCGCAGCCGGCCGCCTCGGCGGAGCTGACGCCGGTCTGGGTGTCCTCGACGGCCACGCAGGCGGCGGGGTCGACGCCGAGGGCGCGGCAGGCGGCGAGGTAGGGGTCGGGGGCGGGCTTGGTGTGCTCGGTGTCGTCGGCGGTGACGGAGACGGCGAAGAGGTCCCGGCCGAGCGCGTCCAGGACGGTGTCGGCGATCGCCCGGGGCGAGGCCGTGACCAGGGCGGTGGGGACGCCCTCGCGGGCCAGGGCGCGCAGGAGGCTCAGGGCGCCGGGGCGGGGCACGATACCGGTGCGGACCCGGTCGGCGAACTCCCGGTGGAGCCGGGCGGCCAGGTCCGCGGCCGGGGCGCCGGTGGCGGCGGCCAGCCAGGCGGCGGTGTGCTCGACGGGACGGCCGAGCACCGCCGGCTGGTCCGCCTCGGTCAGGGTCCGGTCGGCCACCTGCTGCACCGCCTCCCACCACAGCCGCTCGGTGTCGACGAGCGTGCCGTCCATGTCGAACAGGACGGCCTGGAGCGGGAGTTGTGTCACGGTTTCCTCTTTCCTGCGTGGGGGGGTCAGCGGGTACGTTCGGCCACCAGGACCGGCCGCTCGGGCAGCGACACGCTCACCGCGGCGCCGGCGCCGAACGCGGCCGCCTCGTGGGTGGGCAGGTCGGCCTTCACCTCGGTGCCGTCGGCCAGCCGTACGGTGACCCGGGTGGCGGCGCCGAGGAACGCCGTGGCGATCACCCGGGCATCGCCGCCGGCCCGGACACCGACGGCCTCCGGCCGGACCAGGACGTCCACGTCGGTCACCGGCGGCGCTGCCCCGTCGACCGGCAGGCGCTGCCCCAGCACCTCGACGGTGCCGTCGGACAGCCGCCCGGGGATCCGGCTCATCGTGCCGACGAACTCGGCGACGAAGGCGGTGGCGGGCCGTCCGTACAACTCGGCCGGGGCCGCGCACTGTTCGAGCCGTCCGACGTGCATCACGGCGACCCGGTCCGCCATCGACAGGGCCTCCTCCTGGTCGTGGGTGACGAACAGGGTGGTGATGCCGAGCTCCTGCTGGAGCCGCCGGATCTCCTCACGGAGGGTGAGGCGCACCTTGGCGTCGAGCGCGGACAGCGGTTCGTCGAGGAGCAGGACGCGGGGGCGCAGGGCGAGCGCGCGGGCGAGGGCGACGCGCTGCTGCTGGCCGCCGGAGAGCTGGTGCGGGAACCGCCGGCCCTGGTCGGCGAGGCCGACCAGCTCCAGCAGCTCGGCGGCCCGCGCGCGCCGTTCCGCGGTACGGACCTTGCGCATGCGCAGCCCGAAGGCGACGTTGTCGAGCGCGTCGAGATGCGGGAAGAGGCTGTACGACTGGAAGACCATCCCGGCGTCGCGCCGGTGCGCCGGGACGCGGGTGACGTCCTGGCCGTCGACCAGCACGTCGCCGGAGTCGGGCTGTTCGAACCCGGCGAGCATGCGCAGCGCGGTGGTCTTGCCGCAGCCGGACGGGCCGAGCAGGGCGAGGAGTTCACCGGGGCGGACGGTCAGGTCGAGGCCGTCGAGGGCGACGGTGGCACCGAACTCCCGTCGCAGGCCCCGGAACTCGACGGTGGCGGCCTCGGTCGCGGCGGACTTCTCAAGTGTGGTGACGGTCATCGGTTCATCCCCGGGAAGTGGTACGGGTGCGTCCGCCGAAGCCGGCGAGGACGAGCAGCAGGACCCATGTGACGAGCAGGCTGAGCACGGACACGGCGACGGACAGCTGGGCCTGCGACCCGCTGACGTTGACGATCCACACGGCGAAGGGCTGGAAGCCCAGCAACTGCGCCACGGTGAACTCGCCGAGCACCAGGGCCAGCGTGAGGAAGGAGGCGTTGAGCAACGCGCCGCGCAGATTCGGCAGTACGGCCCGCACCAGCGCCTGCGCCCAGCCGGCCCCGCAGCTGCGGGCGGCCTCGACGAGGGTGCGTACGTCGACGGCGCGCAGCCCGGCGTCCAGGGCCCGGTACACGAACGGCAGCGCCATCACGACGTACGCGAGGACCAGCACGAACGGGAAGTCCGGGTTCTGGATCGCCACGAACGTCTGGAACAGCGGCGTACGCGAGAGGTGTTCGGGCCCCCACTTCAGTACGGTCCCGATCCCGGCGACGAACGCGATCGGCGGCACCACCAGCGGCAGTGAGCACACCACCTCGACGACCGGCCTGAGCCGGGGCGCGCCGAGCCGCAGCGCGACCATGGCGGGCACCATCAGCAGCAGGACGACGGCGATGGTGGCGGCGGCCAGCTCCAGGGAGAGCAGCAGGCTGGCGCCGAAGCCGCCGGTGGAGAAGATCTGGCTGTACGCGTCGAAGGTGATGCCCTGCCCCGGCACGTCGACCGTGAAGACCACGGACGCGGCGAGCGGCACCAGGAAGTACAGTCCGGCGAGGCCGAGCACGCCCCACCGCCACAGGTTCAGGCGAGCCATCGCGCGCTCCGTCGTTGCAGGGGCAGGTACACGGCCATGACCAGGCCCGCGACGAGGACCATGTCGAGGCTGAGGGCGAGCGCCACGTTCTCCTGGCCGACGAGGACGTTGCCGGACAGCGCGTCGGCGATCTGCAGGGTGACCAGCGGGATCGAACTGCCCACCATGGCCGCGGCGGTGGCGTACGCGGCGAAGGCGCTGCCGAACAGCAGCACCAGCCCGCCGAGCAGCGAGGGCGCGAGCACGGGCAGGGCGACGTGCAGCCAGTACTGGACGGTGGTGGCGCCGTTGTTCTGCGCGGCCTCGCGCCACTGGGTGCGCAGTCCGTCGAGGGCGGGCGTGATGGTGAGGACCATCAGCGGGATGAGGAAGTACAGGTAGACGATCACCAGTCCCCAGAAGCTGTAGAGGTCCCAGCCCTTGTCGGTGAGGCCCAGGTGCCGGGTCAGGACGCCGGCGTTGCCGAGGGTGGCGACGAAGGCGAAGGCGAGCGGCACCCCGCCGAAGTTGGCGAGCACGCCGGACGCGGTGAGCACGGCTTCGCGCAGCGCGCGGAAGCGGGAGGTCACCACGGCCTGCGCGAGCGGCAGCCCGACGAGGGCCCCGAGGGCGGCGGAGACGGCGGACAGCTTGACGCTGCCGAGCAGGGCGGTCAGATAGGCGCCCCGCAGCGAGGCCGAGAGGTTCTCCGCGCTGTACGAGGTCGCCCCCGTGGCCTGGTCCCTGACGGTGAAGGCGCCGTCCAGCATGGCCAGTGCGGGGATCCCGAAGGCGACCGCCACGAAGGCGAGCAGCGGGACGACGGCGAGCCAGCCGGGGGCGCGGCGCCGCCGCTTCGGGGAAGCGACGGCCACCACATCGACCCGTGCGACGGTCGTGGTCATCCGGAAACGGCCTTCCCCCAGCCCTGCCCGAGCACTTCCTTGGCCTCGCTCTGCTGGGCCTCGGTCGGGAAGGAGGGCGTCCCGGAGACCTCGGGCAGCTTGGCCGCGGCGGTCTTGTCGAGCGTGCCGGCCTTCTCCATGGCGGGCATCAGGGCCGGGCGGGCGTATCCCTCGAGCCACAGGTTCTGGGCCTCGGTGCTGTAGAGGTACTCCTGCCACAGGCGGGCGGCCGCGGGGTGCGGGGCGTCCTTGTTGACGGCCTGCGAGTAGTACTGGGAGAACTTACCGTCGTCCGGCACGGCGACCTTCCAGTCGACGCCCTTGGACGTGAACTCGTCGGCGTACCCGGCGTTGAGGTAGTCCCAGTCGATACTGATCGGCGTCTCGCCCTTCTCGACGGTGGCCGGGGTCGACTCGACGGGCGTGTAGTTGCCGTTCTTCTTCAGCTCGGCGAAGTAGTCCAGGCCGGGCTGGATGTCGTCGAAGGAACCGCCGTTGGAGAGGGCGGCGGCCCAGACGCCGGCGAAGGCGGAGCCGGACTTGGTGGGGTTGCCGTTGAGGGCGACCTGGCCCTTGTACTGGGGCTTCAGCAGGTCGGCGAAGGTCTCGGGGCACTGCTTCACGCGCTTGGCGTCGCAGCCGATGGAGATGTACCCGCCGTAGTCGTTGTACCAGCGCCCCTGCGGGTCCTTCTGCTCCTCGGGGATGTCGGCGAAGGCCGCCACCTTGTACGGCGCGAGCAGCCCCTGCTGGGCGGCGGCCAGCGCGAACGAGCTGCCCAGGTCGAGGACGTCGGGCGCACGGTCCTGACCTTTCCTGGACGTCACGGCGTTGATCTCGTCCTGGCTGGAGCCGTCCGGGTTCTCGACCTCGACCTTGATGCCGTACTTCTTCTCGAAGCCGTCGATGAGGGCGCCGTAGTTGGCCCAGTCGCGGGGCAGCGCGATGGCGTTCAGCGTGCCCTCCTTCTTCGCCGCGGCGACCAGCTGGGACATGCCGCCGAAGTCGGCGGCGGAGGTGGCGGTGGCGGCGTTCTTGCCGTCGGCGGTGGTGGACGCGTTGTCGGGGGCGGCGCCGCAGGCGCTCAGGGCGAGCGCGGCGACGACGGCGAGGGCGCCGCTCGGGACGGCTGTTCTCGGCAGGGACACGGTCACGGCTTCTCCAGGGGACGCGCGAGGGTGCAGGAGCCAAACAGAGATGACTTGTCTGAACAAGTTGGCCTCAGTAAGGCTGTCGCTGGTGTCCCCCGCGTAAACACTGGCGAAACCCTGACCCCTGAATTCCTGCACAATCCCCGTTGACACGGATCACCGCCGGATCTCGATTAGGCTGGTCACGCTGTGCACAGCGACTGACTCAGAGGGGAAGCATGGCGGCGCGACACGAGGAGATCGCCGACGAGCTGCGCCGGGCGATCGACCGCGAGGAGTACACGGTCGGCAGCCTGCTGCCCGCCGAGACGGAGCTCGCGGCCCACTACGGCGTCTCGCGCGGCACGGTCCGCCAGGCCGTCGCGACGCTCACCGCCGAGGGCCTGATCGGTTCCCGCCAGGGCGCCCGCCGGGTGGTGCTGGCCACCCGCCGCAGCCAGAGCTTCGCGGAGCTGCGCAGCTTCGCCGAGTGGGCGCGGGCGATGGGCCGCGAGGCGACCGGCCAGGTCGTCGCACAGGAGTACCGCCCGGCGACGAAGGAGGACGCCGTACGCCTCCAACTCCGGCCCGGAACCCCGGTGTTGCACGTCCTGCGAGTACGCGGCCTGGACGGCGAGCCGGTGCTGCTGGAGCGGACCGTGTACGCCGACTGGATCTCCCCGGCCGTCGAACCGATCGAGCCGGACTGCCCGTCCGTCACCCAACGACTCTACGAGGACACGGGGTTGGTCTTCGCCTACGGCGAGCACGTCATCGACGCGGTGGCGGCGGGCGCCCAGGACGCCGAGCTGCTGGCCATCCGCCGCACGAGTCCCCTCCTGCGCGTCCGCCGGGTGACGACGACCCGCGAAGGACGCCCGGTGGAGTGGTCGGACGACCGCTACCGTTCGGATGCGGTGAGCTTCAGCGTGCACAACTCGATCGGGAACAACGCGCTGGCCCGGAAGACGGCAGAATGACCTCCTCCTGACGAAGGGGACCTCCATGAACGCCGCCGCGCCCCTGTACCTCCCGTACGTCGACGAGCACACAACAGTCGTCGCGGCAGAGGCCGATGCCGTCTGGCGAGAGCTCTGTGAGGCTCTGCACCGCTCCTTCGGAAGTGGCCGAGCAGCCGCCTACGCCCGCCTGGCCGGCTGCGCCGACCGCACGGCGTCGGGACCCCGACCCCTGGCCGAGGGCTCAACGCTCCCCGGCTTCCGGGTGGCCTCGGCGACCCCGGGCCGGGAGCTGGTCCTGGTAGGACGCCATCACTTCTCGACATACGCCCTGATCTTCCACCTCGACGAGCCCACCCCGGGACGCACCCGCCTACGGGCCGAAACCCGGGCAAGATTCCCCGGCCCGGCGGGCGCCCTCTACAGGCAGCTCGTCATAGGCACAGGCGGCCACGCAATGGGCGTACGGCGCATGCTCAAGGCGGTGCGCATACGCGCCCTGTAGGGGCGCGGGGCTGTATCGATATGCGGCTCCGCCGCGTGAGCGCGACCAGCCCCCACCAACCCGCAGACGAAGCACTTAGGTCGGCGACCCGGAAGAAAACCTTCGCAGCAACGGCGACAACACCAGCACCGACTTGGTCCGCTCCACGAACGGCTCCCCCGCGATCCGCTCCAACACCCGCTCGAAGTGCCGCATGTCGGAGGCGAAGACCTGCACAACCGCGTCCGCGTCCCCGGTGACGGTGGACGCGGCCACAATCTCCTGGTACCGCTCCAGCCCCCGCTGGATGCTCTCCGGCGAGGTGTTGCGCCGGCAGTAGATCTCGACGAACCCCTCGGTCTCCCAGCCGAGCGCCGCCGGGTCCACCCGCACGGTGAATCCGGTGATGGCCCCGGTGGCACGCAGCCGGTCCACGCGCCGCTTCACCGCGGGCGCGGACAGGCCGACCAACTGCCCGATGTCCGCGTAGGAGCGGCGGGCGTCCTCGGCGAGGGCGTGCACGATGCGTTCGTCGAGATCGTTCAGCACTGCGGGTGGTTCACTTCGCTTCTGGTGTTGCGAGGACTTCTCGCGTGGCAAGACGGGAACGGCGATAGCCGTATACGAAGTAGAACACGAGCCCGACGGCCATCCAGCATCCGAAGACCACCCAGGTCACGGTGTCGAGGCTGACCATGTTGTACGCGCAGAACAGGAAGCCCAGCACCGGCAGCACCGGCCCGAACGGCACCCTGAACGTACGCTCCAGCTCCGGCCGCCGGTAGCGCAGGATGATCACCGAGATATTGACCAGCGCGAAGGCGAACAGCGTGCCGATGCTGGTGGCGTCGACGAGCTTGCCCAGCGGGATGAGGGCGGCGAGCACCCCGCAGAAGAGGGACACGATCACCGTGTTGAGGCGGGGCGCACCGGTCTTCGGGTGGACCCTGCCGAGCGCCTTCGGCACCAGGCCGTCGCGGGACATCGCGAAGAGGATGCGGGTCTGGCCGTAGAGCACGGTGAGGACCACGCTCGCGATGGAGATGACCGCGCCGAGCGCGAGGAGGGTGCCCCAGAAGCTCTGGCCGCTGACGTCGCTCATGATCGCGGCAAGGGAGGCGTTGGAGCCCTCGAACTTGGTCCAGTTCCAGGCGCCGACGGCGACGGCCGCGACGAGCACGTACAGCGCGGTCACGATGATCAGCGACAGCATGATGGCCCGCGGCAGGTCACGCTTGGGGTTCTTCGCCTCCTCGCCGGCGGTGGAGGCGGCGTCGAAGCCGATGTAGGAGAAAAAGAGCGTCGCGCCCGCGGCACTCACGCCCGCCATGCCGAGCGGCATGAAGTCGGCGTAGTTGCCGGACTTGAAGCCGGTGAAGCCGACCGCGCAGAACAGCACCAGCGCGGCGATCTTGACGGCGACCATGATCGTGTTGGCGCGGGCGGACTCGCGTACGCCGCCCAGCAGGAACACCATCGCCAGCAGGACGACGATCAGGGCGGGCAGGTTGATGATGCCGCCCTCGCCAGGCGCCGAGGACAGCGCGGCCGGGATGGTGACCCCGATCGTTCCGTTCAGCAGCTCGTTGAGGTACTCGCCCCAGCCGACGGCGACGGCGGCCACCGAGACGCCGTACTCCAGCACCAGACACCAGCCGCAGACCCAGGCGACCAGTTCGCCCATCGTTGCGTACGCATACGAGTACGAGGAGCCGGCGACGGGGATGCTGCCCGCCAGTTCGGCGTACGACAGGGCCGAGAACAGCGCCGTGAGACCGGCGATCACGAAGGCCAGGGTGACCGCGGGGCCGGCCTCCGGAACGGCGTCGCCGAGGACGACGAAGATGCCGGTGCCGAGGGTGGCACCGATGCTGATCATGGTGAGCTGCCACATCCCGAGGGACCGCCGCAGGCTGCCCCCTTCACCCTGGCCGCCCTCCGCGACCAGGCGTTCCACAGGCTTGCGACGCAGGAGGCGCGCACCGACGCCCGGGGACGGTGGGGCGGTCTGACTGCGGTCCTGCGGGGGTGCGCCTTGGTCGAACACGCGCTGACTCCTTCGTCGCTGCCTGTCAGGGCGACGGGGACCGGCGGCACCTCTGTGACAGCAGAGACCCACCGAGCGGGGTCCCCGCCACGCTATGTACAGCGCACGACCCTATGAGCCGGGACGTCGCGGTCGTAATGCAGCAGCCTTGCGCATCTCCGCAAGATCGTTGCGTGCATCGCGGGTCGGTGGGTGTTCGTTGCGCGGGGGCTTCGGAGTGTTGCGCGGACGTCTGATCAGCGCGGATCGGGCTCTTCCGCGACGGCCCCCGCCTCGGCCGCGTCCACGTCGTCGAAGGGGGTCCCGACCTCGCTGGACAGCTCCTTGACGAGGAAGGTGAGCGCCTCGACGCACTCGTGTGTGACGCCGTCGTGGCCCTCGTACGACCAGCGGCCGAGGTAGTCGGACAGGGGCCGGTAGCCGAGCCGTTCGTAGAGGGCGGCGGCGCGTGGGTTGTCGGCCGCGACGCCGAGGCCGACGACCGTGCTGCCGTGCTCGCGGGCCAGCTGCTCGGCGGCACGGATCAGGGCGCTGCCGATCCCGCGTGACCGCAGCGCCTCGGGCCAGACGGACAGCGCGTTGATCTCCGGGCAGCCGGGCCGGGCCGCCCGCACCCCGGGGTCGTCGCAGCCGCGCCATCGGACCTCCGTGTGCCCGACGGGCCGCCCGTCCAGCCAGGCTATGAGGTACGTGCTCTCCCCCGCCTCCTGCCGCGCGAACCGCCGGGCATGGAACGAGGTCGCTCCGGGCGAGCCGATGTGCTGGTCCAGCAGCGCCACGTCGGCGGCTCCGCAAACGGTGATCTCCATGTGGCCGACGGTAGAACCCGCGCACGCGAACGGCCCCCGAATTTCCCGGCAGCGGGTCAACAGGGGCCGTACGAAAGGGAGCTGACGCGTCAGCTCCAGCTGGCGTGCAGCGGCTTGCCCTCGGCGTAGCCCGCCGCGCTCTGGATGCCGACGACCGACTTCTCGGCGAACTCCTCCAGGGAGCCCGCGCCGGCGTACGTGCAGGAGGAGCGGACGCCCGCGATGATCGAGTCGATCAGGTCCTCGACGCCCGGACGGACCGGGTCCAGGAACATGCGGGACGTGGAGATGCCCTCCTCGAACAGCGCCTTGCGGGCCCGGTCGTACGCGGACTCCTCCGACGTACGGTTGCGCACGGCACGCGCGGACGCCATGCCGAACGACTCCTTGTAGAGGCGCCCGTCGGCGTCCTGCTGGAGGTCGCCCGGCGACTCGTACGTCCCCGAGAACCACGACCCGATCATCACGTTGGACGCACCGGCCGCCAGCGCCATGGCGACGTCACGCGGGTGCCGGACACCACCGTCGGCCCAGACGTGCTTGCCGTACTTCTTCGCCTCGGCGGCACACTCCAGCACCGCCGAGAACTGCGGCCGCCCCACGCCGGTCATCATGCGGGTCGTGCACATCGCACCCGGTCCGACACCGACCTTGATGATGTCGGCGCCGGCCTCGATCAGATCCCGGACCCCCTCCGCGGCGACGATGTTGCCCGCGACGATCGGGACCTGCGGGTCGAGCGCGCGCACGACCTTGACCGCGCCGAGCATCGACTCCTGGTGGCCGTGCGCCGTGTCGATGACGAGCGTGTCCACGCCCGCGTCGAGCAGCTGCTTGGCCTTGCCCCCGACGTCGCCGTTGATACCTACCGCCGCGGCGATGCGCAGCTTGCCGTGGGCGTCGACGGCCGGCGTGTACAACGTGGCGCGCAGGGCGCCCTTGCGGGTCAGGATGCCGGCGAGGCGGCCGTCCTTGTCGACGGCCGGGGCGTAGCGCCGGTTGTGGTGGTCGAGGGTGTTGAAGGCCTCGCGCGGGTCTATGTCCGCGTCGAGCAGCAGCAGGTCCTTGGACATGACCACTTCGAGCTGGGTGAAGCGGTCCACGCCGGACAGGTCCGCGTCGGTGACCACACCGATCGGCCGGTGGTCCTCGTCGACGACGACACCGGCGTTGTGCGCCCGCTTCGACAGCAGGGCCAGCGCGTCGGCGACGGTCTGGTGCGGGGCCAGCACGATCGGGGTGTCGAGGACGAGATGGCGGCTCTTCACCCAGGAGACGACCTCGGTGACGACGTCGATCGGGATGTCCTGCGGGATGACCACGAGGCCGCCGCGACGCGCCATGGTCTCGGCCATCCGGCGGCCGGCGACGGCGGTCATGTTGGCGACGACGAGCGGAATCGTGGTGCCCGTGCCGTCCGGGGAGCTGAGGTCCACGCCCTGCCGCGAGCCGACCGCGCTGCGGCTCGGGACCATGAAGACGTCGTCGTACGTCAGGTCGTACGCGGGCTGGATGTCGTTGAGGAAACGCACGTGCTGCACATCCCAGTCGTTCAGAGGTGGCCCCCGGACAGGTCAGCCAGGGGGAAGAGCACGTACTTCATTGTCCCATGTCGGCCGGAATGCGATGCCCGGGCGGATCGTCCAGGCGGCCCGTCCCGTCATGGTCGGATCCTCCAGGAACCAAACCGGGTCCCACGCGACGGGCGGTCGCGGTGCCCGGGGCACGGATGTCACCTCGCCGGATCGCCGCGCGTCTCCCCGCGTTCGGCGTCGGACAGCGCGGCCCGCGCCGACTCGATGAACTCCCTTCTGCACGCGTCGAGTTCGTCGAGGGAGGACGCGTGTCTGCGGAGTGACTCCATCAGCGCGTGCGCCGCGGTGGCGGGCTCCGCCGGGCCCTCCGGGAGGACGAGGCTGTAGGCGCGCTGGACGTCCGGGCCCGTGCTGCGAGTGACGAGGGCCGCGTCGGCGGCCTCCTGGAAACGGACGCAGGTGTGGCGGCGCTGGTCGAGGACCCGGGCGGTGCGCTGTTCCGCCAGGGTCAGGCGCGGGGTGTGCAGCGCGACGAGCCACTCGCTCAGGGGACGCACCGAGCAGCTGGTAGAGCCGGGCGGCGGCGTCGCTCAGGCCCCGGTAGGCCGCGTCCCAGACCCGCTCCACCATCGGCATGCCCTTCTCGTGCAGCTCGGCCGTGAGCCTGCCCACCAGCCGGGGCAGCGTCCGTCCCGGATGGCGGCACAGCCGGCAGCTCGCGGGTCACGTCCGGCTCGGCGGCGAGCCGCGCGTCGGACGTCACCCGCTCCAGCAGTTCCAGCGCGTCCGCCTCGGCCAGCGGGTCCAGGGGGAGTTCGACGACCGCCCCGGCCTGAAGGTCGTACAGCGGACCGTGGCTGGTGACGATCACCAGGCTCGCGCCGGAGGCGGGCAGCAGGGGCTCGACCTCGGCGCCGCAGCGGGCGTTGTCGACGACGGTCACGAGTCGCTTGCCGCAGGTCAGCGACCGGTACTGCCGCGTCCGTTCCCCGAACACCGGGGCGATCCAGTCCGCGCCGAGGGAGCGCAGCAGGTCGCCCAGGACGCCGTCCGGGTAGCTCTCCGTCCGCCCGACGGTGTCCCGTGCCGCTCCGCGACCAGCCGCAGCACCCGGGCCTGCGCTTCCTCACGATCCACGAAGTGCGCCGGTTCGGGCGGAATCTGATACACCATCCGTCAGGGCCGCGCGGACCGCCTCAGCCGAGGGCGAGCGCCACGGTGAGCGCGGGCTCGCGGGTCGCCGCGTCGGTGAACACGTCCCGCGCCACCTCCCACTCCTGCGGCCGCGCCTTCGCGTACGGCTGCCACCCCCGTACGACGACCAGCAGCCCCTGCTCGGCAGCGCCCTCGGGCCAGCCGCCGGGGTCGGACAGGGAGTCGGCGAGCGCGTCCCAGTTACGGCCGAACCAGTCCGGCAGGCCGAGCGCACGGGCGCAGCGGTCCATCAGGCCGGCCTTGTCCGTGACTCCGCCGAGGTCGAGGGTGACCACGAGCTCCGCCATCTCAGTACCGCCCTGAAGGATTCGTAGTGATCACCGGTGTAGCGGGTGATCATCGGTGTAGTCGATCTCGCCATCCCCGTCCGATGACAATGCGCCGGGCCCCCGATCGCGGGAGCCCGGCGTCCTGACACGCTCCGTCAGGGACCGTCCGGGTCGGCCCGGTTGAGTGCGGGCCTCGGCGTGGGGCCGGCGGTCATCAGTACGTCCGCCGCCGACGTGTCCGTCACCAGGCTGGTGACGAGCCCGGACCGCAGCACCGCGTCGATCGCGGCCGCCTTGCGCTGCCCGCCGGCGATCGCGACGACCTCGGGGATACGGCGGAGCTGGTCGGCCTTGACCGTGATGCAGCGCTCCCCCAGGTCCCGCCCGACCCGGCGCCCCTCGGTGTCGAAGAGGTGCGCGGACATCTCGGCGGCGACACCGAGCGAGGCGTAGTGCGCCCGCTCCTCGTCGCTGAGCATGTCGTGCACCGTCGAGATGCCCGGCTCCCAGGAGCCGATGGAGACACAGGCGACCGTGACCTTGTCGAAGTACTCGAAGGCCCGGGCGATCCCGGTCTGGTTGCGCAGCGCGGCCGCGGTGGCCGCGTCCGGCAGCAGCATCGGCGCGTAGATGGGGTGGGCGTCGCCGCCCGACACCTGGGCGGCGCGCCGCACCGCCTCCACCGAACCGCGCTCGGCGGTCCCGGCGTCGTAGACACCCGTCAGCTGCACCACCGTGCACGGCGGCAGCCGGTCGAGCGCCGCGGCCATGTGGATGGTGGAACGGCCCCAGGCCAGGCCCAGGACATCCCCCTCGTTGACCAGCTCGCCGAGCAGGTCGGCGGCCACTTCCCCCAGGTTCTCCGGATCGGGCGACTCCTCGGCATCGGCCGGGGACTCGACCACGACAGCGTGCCTCAGGCCGTACCGGGCGCGCAGCGCGTCCGAGCGCTCCGCGTCCAGCTCGGCCGGCACCCGGATCTCGATCCGTACGAGATCCCGTTCGAGGGCGGTCTCCAGGACCCGGGCCACTTTGAAGCGGCTGACGCCGAACTCCTCCGCGATCTGGATCTTGGACTTGCCCTCGAGGTAGAAGCGGCGGGCCATGGCCGCCGCCTGCACCAGCTCAGCGGGTCCCATCCGCATGGCTGACCGGCCCGCCGACATACCCGACACGGCGATCTCCTCACTACTGTTCACACTCTGGATTCGCCGTTCATCCTTGCAGATCCGGCGCACTTGATCCGCCCTCAGTGGGCGCCGTTCACGTTCCCTTGGCTCAGTGGTCGCATGCCCAGGAGGCATGCTCGGTCACCGCCTCGGCCTGTGCGCGCAGGGCACGCACCGCCTCGGCGGGGTCATCCGCCCCGTACACCGCCGAACCGGCGACGAAGACGTCCGCGCCCGCCTCCGCGCACCGCTCGATCGTCGACGCGGAGACGCCGCCGTCCACCTGGAGCCACAGCTCGAGGCCGTGCTTGCTGATCAACTCGCGGGTGCGGCGGATCTTGGGGAGCATGATGTCGAGGAACGCCTGGCCGCCGAAGCCCGGTTCGACCGTCATGATCAGCAGCATGTCGAGCTCGGGGAGCAGATCCTCGTACGGCTCGATGGGCGTCGCGGGCTTGAGCGCCATGGAGGCGCGGGCACCCTTGGCCCGGATCTCCCGGGCCAGCCGCACGGGTGCGGCGGCCGCCTCGACATGGAAGGTGACGGAGGAGGCACCCGCTTCCACGTACTGGGGCGCCCACCGATCGGGGGCCTCGATCATCAGGTGGCAGTCCAGCGGAGTGTCCGTCGCACGGGCCAGAGACTCTACGACCGGCACACCGAGCGTGAGGTTCGGGACGAAATGGTTGTCCATGACGTCGACGTGGAGCCAGTCGGCTCCGTCAACCGCCTTCGCCTCGTCCGCGAGGCGGGCGAAATCGGCGGACAGGATGCTGGGGTTGATCTGCGCGGCCATGACCCAAGCCTGCCATGCCCGGGCACGAATGTTCGCGCCGGTCCAGACCTAAGCCGTTCATCGGATGTTGCGACGGCGGCTCGCGTGCCATGCTGGGCGGCCTACGGGCTCGACGTACGCCTGCGGGGTGGCCATGAGCGAGAACCGAGGCATTGGACACCTCGTCTGCGGGCGGCGTGCCAAGTGGCTGGTGCTGGCGCTGTGGCTGGTGGTGCTGTTCTTGATGGCGCCCTTCGCCTCCAAGCTGACCGATGCCCAGGACAACGACGCGGCGTCCTGGCTGCCCGGCTCCGCCGAGTCGACCCAGGTCCTGGAGCTCTCCGAGGACTTCAGGCCGGAGCAGATCCCCGCGATCGTCGTGTATGCCCGGGAGAGCGGCCTGACGGCACAGGACCGGGCGACGATCACCGAGGACGTGGGACAGCTCAAACAACTCACCGATCATGGGATTCGCGGCGCGGAGACCCGGGGCCCGGTGTTCGACCGGGAGACCGACCCGCGCGCGGCCCAGATCTACGTGCCGATCACGATGGACGAGAAGGGCTGGGAGCGCATCGCCCCCGCCGTCGACTCCATCCGGGACGATGTCGGTGAGGGCGGCGCCGGGCTCGCCGTGCACATCACCGGCCCCGGCGGCACGTCGGCGGACTTCTCCGAGGCCTTCGAGGGCATCGACTCGACGCTGCTGATCGCCGCGATGGGCGTCGTGATCGTGATGCTGCTGCTCACGTACCGCAGCCCGTCCCTCCTTCTGGTCCCGCTGCTCTCCGTGGTCGCCGCCCTGTTCACGGCCCAGGCGCTCATCTACCTCCTGACGGAACACGCGGGCCTGACGGTCAACGGGCAGAGCGCGGGCATCCTGACGGTCCTCGTCTTCGGCGCGGGGACGGACTACGCCCTGCTCCTCGTCGCCCGCTACCGGGAAGAGCTCCGCCGACACGAGGACCGGCACGAGGCGATGGCCCTCGCCCTGCACCGCGCGGGCCCGGCGGTGATCGCCTCCGGCGCGACCGTCGTGCTGAGCATGCTGGTGCTGCTGGCGGCCGAGATGAACTCGACGCGCGGTCTGGGCCCGGTGGCAGCGATCGGCGTGGCGGTCGCCCTGCTGGCGATGATGACCCTGTTCCCGGCCCTGCTGGTGATCTTCGGCCGCTGGATCTTCTGGCCGGTGATCCCGCGTCTCGGCGCGCCGAACCCGGCCGACACAGGCGTCTGGGCCCGCATGGGCGGCCGTATCGCCCGCCGCCCCCGCATGGTCTGGGGCGTCACCGCGGTGGTCCTGGCGGTCTGCTCCCTAGGCCTGATCCAGATGCGCGCCGAGGGCATCAACAACGCGGACGCCTTCACCGGCAAGCCGGACTCGATCACCGGCCAGGAGGTCTCCGCACGCTACTTCCCGGCGGGCAGCGGCGACCCCCTGGTCGTCATCAGTAACCAGGCGCAGGCCCACCAGGTGGGCCGGGCGGTCGCCGACACCCGCGGCGTCGTCCCCGAGTCGCTGGGCCTGCCACCGGGCACGAAACCGTCGTTCGAGGGCAAGGTCCTCTTCGAGGCCACGATGACCGACCCCTCCGACAGCGAGGCCGCGAAGCAGACCGTGGAGCGGGTCCGCGACGCCGTGCACGCGGTGCCGGACGCCGACGCCCAGGTCGGCGGCGGTACGGCGGCCCTGCTGGACATGGACGAGGCGACCACGCACGACAACGTACTGATCATCCCGTTGGTGCTGGTCGTGGTGATGCTGATCCTGTGCGTCCTGCTGCGCGCCCTGATCGCCCCGCTGCTCCTGATCGGCACGGTGATCCTGTCGTTCACGGCGGCGCTGGGCATCAGCGCACTCGCGTTCCGGTACCTCTTCGACTACGCGGGCGAGACGACGGACTTCCCGCTCTTCGTCTTCGTCTTCCTGGTGGCCCTGGGCATCGACTACAACATCTTCCTCACGACCCGCATCCGCGAGGAGGCCGCCCATCAGGGCACCCGCCCCGGCGTGGTGACGGGTCTGGCGGCGACCGGCGCGGTGATCACCTCCGCGGGCCTGGTCCTGGCCGGCACCTTCGCGGCCCTCGCCACGCTTCCCATGGTCGCCTTCGCCGAGATCGGCTTCGCGGTCGCGCTGGGCGTGCTCCTGGACACCTTCATCGTGCGGTCGGTGCTGGTCACGGCGCTGTTCCTGGACGTGGGTCCGAAGGTGTGGTGGCCGCACAGGCTGGCCAGGGAGGACGGCGGTGCGGCCGCGGTGCGGCAGCCGGAGGAGAGGGTCCGCCAGTCGTCGGACTGAGCGGGGACCGGCCGTGCCGGAAATCACCACCACAGAGACTTTGCATGATCATGCGCGATTATGCATAATCTTCCTATGTCCAAGGTCCTCACCTCCCTCCCCGCCGGCGAGCGCGTCGGCATCGCCTTCTCCGGCGGCCTCGACACCTCCGTCGCGGTCGCGTGGATGCGCGACAAGGGCGCCGTGCCGTGCACCTACACCGCCGACATCGGCCAGTACGACGAGCCCGACATCGCCTCGGTGCCCGGCCGCGCCAAGGCCTACGGTGCCGAGATCGCCCGTCTGGTCGACTGCCGCGCGGCGCTGGTCGAAGAGGGCCTGGCCGCGCTCACCTGCGGCGCGTTCCACATCCGTTCGGGCGGGCGTGCCTACTTCAACACCACTCCGCTCGGCCGCGCCGTCACGGGCACGCTCCTGGTCCGGGCGATGCTCGAGGACGATGTCCAGATCTGGGGCGACGGCTCGACCTTCAAGGGCAACGACATCGAACGGTTCTACCGCTACGGCCTGCTCGCCAACCCGCACCTGCGGATCTACAAGCCCTGGCTGGACGCGGACTTCGTGACCGAGCTCGGCGGCCGCAAGGAAATGTCGGAGTGGCTGCTCGCCCACAACCTGCCCTACCGCGACAGCACGGAGAAGGCATACTCCACCGACGCCAACATCTGGGGCGCCACCCACGAGGCCAAGACCCTGGAGCACCTGGACACCGGCGTGGAGACCGTGGAGCCCATCATGGGCGTGCGGTTCTGGGACCCGTCGGTCGAGATCGCCACCGAGGACGTGACGATCGGTTTCGACCAGGGCCGCCCCGTGACGGTCAACGGCAAGGAGTTCGCCTCCGCCGTCGATCTGGTGATGGAGGCCAACGCCATCGGCGGCCGGCACGGCCTGGGCATGTCGGACCAGATCGAGAACCGGATCATCGAGGCCAAGAGCCGCGGCATCTACGAGGCGCCCGGCATGGCCCTGCTGCACACGGCGTACGAGCGCCTCATCAACGCGATCCACAACGAGGACACCCTCGCCCAGTACCACACCGAGGGACGGCGCCTGGGCCGGCTGATGTACGAGGGCCGCTGGCTGGACCCGCAGGCCCTGATGATCCGGGAGTCGCTGCAGCGCTGGGTCGGCTCGGCGGTCACCGGCGAGGTCACCCTGCGGCTGCGGCGCGGTGAGGACTACTCGATCCTCGACACCACGGGCCCGGCGTTCAGCTACCACCCGGACAAGCTGTCCATGGAGCGCACCGAGGACTCCGCGTTCGGCCCGGTGGACCGGATCGGCCAGCTCACCATGCGCAACCTCGACATCGCCGACTCGCGCGCCAAGCTGGAGCAGTACGCCGGCCTGGGCCTGTTCGGCACCGGCAGCCCCGCCATCGGTGCCGCCCAGGCGGCCGCGACCGGCCTGATCGGCACCATGACCGAGATGCCGGAGGGCGGCGCGGAGGCCATCGCCTCCCGCGGCGAGGTCACCGAGGACGACGAACTGCTGGACCGCGCCGCGATGGAGTTCGGCACGGACTGACCGGCCCGAGGGGCACGCACCACCGGAAGGGCCGGTCCGACGCCGGAGACGTCGGACCGGCCTTCTGCCAGGTCGGCTCAGCCGGTCCGCCGGATGAGCGCCAGATACATGGCGTCGGTCCCGTGCACATGCGGCCACAGCTGTACGTCCGGTCCCTCGCCCAGGTCCGGTACGCCGGGCAGCATCGGCCGGGCGTCGATCAGCTCGGCGTCCGACCGGTGCTTGAGGATGTCGTCGACGACGGCACGGGTCTCGGCGAGGTGCGGCGAGCAGGTGGCGTAGCCGACGACCCCGCCGACCCGCACGGAGTCGAGGGCGGTGCTCAACAGGCCACGCTGCAACGGCGCGAACCCCTCGAGATCCTCCGGACGCCGCCGCCACCGCGCCTCGGGCCGCCGCCGCAGGGCACCGAGCCCGGTGCACGGCACGTCCATCAGCACCCGGTCGAAGACACCGTCGCGCCACGGCGGCCGGGTCCCGTCGGCGGCGATGACCTGATACGGCCCGGGATTGCCGGCCAGGGCCCTGGCCACCAGCCCCGCCCGATGCGGCTGCTTCTCGGAGGCGAGCAGCACCGCCCCCCGCTCGGCGGCGAGCGCACCCAGCAGTGCGGCCTTGCCGCCGGGCCCGGCACACCCGTCGAGCCACTTCGCGTCGGGCCCCTCCAGCGGCGCGTTGGCCAGAGCGAGAGCGACCAGCTGGCTCCCCTCGTCCTGCACGCCCGCACGCCCGTCCCGTACGGCCTCGATGGCCCCGGGCTCACCGCCTTCGGCCAGCCGCACGGCATACGGCGACCAGCGCCCCGCCACGGCAGCCTCCTCACCGAGCAGTTCCTCGGTCGTGGCCCGCCCCGGCCGGGCAACCAGCGTCACCTCGGGCCGCTCGTTGTCGGCCTCCAGCAATGCCTCGATACCGGCGCGCCCTCCGCCCAGCGAGTCCCACAACGCGGAGACGACCCACCGCGGATGCGAGTGCACAACGGCGAGGTGATCCTCGGGGTCTTCGTCATAGGGCGGCGCGACCTTGGCGATCCACCCGTCGAGATCGTCCTGCGCGACCTTCCGCAGCACGGCGTTGACGAACTTGGCCCGCCCGTCCCCGAGCACGACCCGGGCGAGCTCGACAGACGCGGAGACGGCGGCATGCGTCGGAATCCGCGTCCCGAGCAACTGATGCACCCCGAGGCTGAGCACATCGAGCACCGGCGGGTCGACCTCCCGCAGCGGCCGGTCGACACACGCGGCGATGACGGCGTCGTACGTCCCCTGCCGCCGCAGCGTCCCGTACACCAGCTCGGTGGCGAGCGCCGCGTCCCGCCCGTCGAACTTGTCGGGTCCCTCCTTCTCCCGCGCCTTGCGCAGCAGCGGCGGCAGCACGAGGTTGGCGTACGCGTCCCGCTCGTCCACGGCCCGCAGGGCCTCGAAGGCGAGGAAGCGGACGGGGTCCTTCTTGGGCCGACGGTAGGGCTTGCCGGGACGGCGGGAGGTCTCGCTCACGAAAAAGGTGCTCCGGATTGCAGGATGAGAAGTGTTCCCAGCGTACGACGCACCAACACGCCGGCGCGCAGCTGGTTACACGCCGAGGATCTCCCCGTCCCCGTTCCGCACCCCGCGCGCCCAGTCGGCCGCCCGCATCGGCTTCTTGCCCTGGGCCTGCACCCACAGCAGCTCGACGGCGTACGACCCGGTGCCGACGTGGACGTTGTTCTTGCCGACGGAGAGCATGCCGGGCGCCAGGCCGGTCCGCTCGGGCACCGGCTGGACCTGGATGAGCTTGAGCCGCTCACCGCGGAAGACGGTCCAGGCACCGGGGGCGGGCGTGCACCCGCGCACGACGCGATCGACGCGCAGGGCGGGGGCGTTCCAGTCGATGTGCGCATCCTCGACGTTGACCTTCGGGGCGAGGCTGATCCCCTCGCCCGGCTGCGGTACGGCCTTGAGGGTGCCGTCCTCGATCCCGTCCATGGTCGCGGCGAGCAGCCCGGCGCCGGCGAAGGCGAGCCGGGTCAGCAGGTCGCCGCTGGTGTCGGTGGGCCGGATCTCCTCGGTGACGGTGCCGTAGACGGGCCCGGAGTCGAGTCCTTCCTCGATGAGGAAGGTGGAGGCACCGGTGATCTCGTCGCCCGCCATGATGGCGTGCTGCACGGGAGCGGCCCCGCGCCAGGCGGGCAGCAGCGAGAAGTGCAGGTTGACCCAGCCGTGGACGGGGATGTCGAGGGCGACCCGCGGCAGCAGAGCCCCATAGGCGACGACCGGACAACAGTCGGGCGCGATCTCCTTGAGCCGCTCCAGGAACTCCGGATCCCGCGGCTTGACGGGCTTCAGCAGCTCGATCCCGGCCTCCTCGGCCCGCTCGGCCACCGGACTCGCCACCAGCCTGCGCCCACGCCCGGCCGGCGCATCGGGCCGCGTGACGACGGCGGCCACCTCATGCCGCCCGGAGGCGATCAGAGCGTCCAGAGCGGGAACGGCGACCTCGGGGGTACCGGCGAAGACAAGCTTCATGGGCGAGCACGGGCCTCTCGGGCAGGGATGTAGCGGGCAGCCCCCAATTCTATGACCACGAACGAATACCCGCCGATGGCGAGGCACCCCCACAGGAGAGGCCAATCTCTCTCTCAACTGGAAACGGGCGGTGCGCGGGTAGGAGAAGAAACCGAGGCCGAAGTCCGAGGCGCACACCCCGGCACGGGGGGGCGTACGCATATGCCCACACGCCCCCACTGCGTGACCCGCGGAGCGAATCCGCGTTGGTCAAGAAAGAGTTGACCACAACGGGCCGCACATGCGCGGCCCCATCCTTTTCAACGCCGGTTCGAGAGGCTTGTTCATGGCCGACCACGCAACCCACGACGCCCAGGCTCGGGCCAGCCTGCACTTGCTGGTGCGGGACATCGAGCGGGTCCGCCGGCAGGTGGACGCACTGCGCACACTCACCGCCCAGTTGGGCAACGTCTACCGTCCGCGCCGCTCCGGCCCGTCCACGGGCTTCGTCGTCTACGGACGCGCTCCCGCGCCGACGGTCCGTCTCGCCCAGGAACTGCGGGACAGTGTCGAGACCCTGGTCACGGCCGCCGTGGACTTCGACCGCTCGCTCGGCTTCTCGTGGGACGCGGTGGGCTCCGCCCTCGGCGTCACCAAGCAGGCGGTTCACCGCCGTTACGGCTCCCGCCGCGCCGCCACTCAGGCGGCCGCCGAGGCCGAGCGGACGACCGAGCCGGCGGGCACCCGGCCGGTCAACGTCACCACCGGCATCACCACGGTCCCCGCGGCCCGCTCCATGCCGACGCAGCCGACGGCAGGCAGCCCGTCCCTCCGCGACGATGCCAGACCGACGGCGTTCCCCGGCCCCCGCAACGGCTGACACATCCCTCGCTCTGCCCTCCCGGAAGAGAACCGGGAGGGCAGAGGCCTGTAACAGAGCGAACCCCGCACCACTCACCCCACGGTCACCCGATATCAGGCGGATCGATCCGCACCCGCACCGCAGCCTCCGCAGCCCCCCGAGCCATCCGCACAGCCTGCGCGGCCTTCAGGGCAGCCGCCAGCGCGGCCCCCCTCCCCGGCGGCACCCGGACCAACGCGCGATCCCACTGCTCCCCAGGAGGCGGCGCCCCCACCCGCCGGGGCCGTCCCACCACCGTGACCGGCACCGGAACAGGCCCCAGCACCTCAGCCTCCGGGGGCAGTTCGACCGTACGGAGAAAATCGGCGACGGCATCCCCGGGCCCCGACACCGCCGCCATCCGCGACACCGGCGGAAACCCCAGCTCGGCCCGCTCGGCAAGCTCCCGTACCGCATGTCCGACGGGATCCCACCGCACCAGTGCCTGCACAGGCCGCAAGGTGGGCTCGGCCACCACGACGACCGTCCCCCCGGCCCCGTGCGGCCGCACCAGCGAGGCGGCCGCGATCCACCGCCGCAGCGCGTCCTCCCCCGCCCGCAGATCGGGCCGCCCGAGCATGGCCCAGCCGTCCAGCAGCAGCGCCGCCGCGTACCCGCCCTCGGCAACGGGCTCGGCCCCCGGCGTACTCACCACCAGAGCGGGCGCCCCCGGCACGGTGTCCAGCACCTGCTCACGCCCCGAGGTCCGCACCGGAACGGCGGGAAAAGCCCGCCCCAGCTCCTCAGCAGTCCGCCGCGCCCCCACGACCTGAGCCCGCAGCCGAGACGCACCACACTCCGGACAGTGCCAGGAACCTTCCTCCTGCCCGCACCACCCACACCGCAAGGCGCCCCCGGACTCCTGCCCCTCCAACGGCCCGGAGCACTGCCGGCACCGCGCGGGAGCCCGGCAGTTGGCGCACGCCATCCGCGGTACGTACCCCCGCCGGGGCACCTGCACCAGCACGGGCCCCTGCCGCAGCCCTTCCTTGACGACCTGCCAGGCGAGGGTCGGCAGCCGTGCGGCACGCGCGGCCTCGTCCCGAGCGAGATCAGTGTCCCCCACAGTCCGCACGAGCGGCGCGGCAGCCCGCACCTGCTCCCGCCCGGCGACGAGCGGCCGGGCCCAGCCACCCTCCACGAGCTGCGCGGCCTCCACGGTGCAGCTCCAACTACCCAGCAGAAAACCGCACTTGTCCTGAGCGGCCCGGAGAAGCAGCACGTCACGTGCGTGCGGCTGAGGTGCATGGAGCTCGCTGTGGCTGTCGTCACCGTCGTCCCAGATGGCCACGAGCCCCAGATCCTGAACCGGGGCGAACATGGCGGCCCGAGTCCCCACCACAGCCCGCACGGCCCCCCGCCGCACGGCGAGCCACTCCCGATACCGCTTCTCCGGCCCGGCGTCAGCCGTCAGCACCGCATGTCGCCCCTCCCCCAGCAGCGAGGTCAGCGCGGCATCCACACGAGCAACAGCCCGCCCGTCGGGCAGCACGACCAGTGCCCCCCGCCCCGAGGCCAAGGTCGCCACGACGGCCCGAGCCAGCTCCTCGCTCCACTCACCCCCGGGCAACGCGTTCCACACAGCACGCGGCGCACCCCCGGAGGCCAGCGCCGCCACAAACGCGGCCCCCTGCTCATACCGCCCCCAGGCCCCCGCGTCAGGCACCCCGGGCGCCGGAAGCAGCGCGGGCGAAGGCCGCTGCTCGGCCCGAGCACTACGCGGCGGCACGGCCAACTGCAGCACATCGGCAAGGCTCCCCGCGTACCGATCGGCGACAGCCCGGGCAAGCCCCAGCAGCTCCTCGCTCAACACCCGCTCGGGCGACACAACCTGAGCGAGCGCGGCAAGCGGCCCGGAGTAATCGGACTCGGCGACCCGATCGACGAGAAACCCGTCAATCAGCCCGCCCCCCTCACGCCGCCCGTCCCGCACCCGATGCCGTCCGGCCCCGAACCGCACCCGCACCCGCACTCCGGGCTGCGCCTGCGCGTCGAGCTCCTCGGGCACGGCATAGTCGAAGAGCCGATCGAGATGCAGCACTCCCTTGTCGACCAGCACCCGCGCCACCGGCCGCTCCTTGGCCAGCGCGGCCCCCCGCCAGGTCCGCGGCTTGGCCTTGGGCGCCTTGGCCTTCCGCACACTCTCCCGAATGAACGCAAGCTGCTCGGGGGGTGCCCCCTCGCCACCGCCACGCGCCTGCTCATTCTCGCTGCTCACGCCTGCATTCTTACCAAACCCCACTGACAACCGACGGCGCCCGAGCGCGGGAACACACCGAGGCCCGGCGCCCCCGAAGGGACACCGGGCCTCTCAGAACAACGCGGGACCTACAGCCCCACTGCCGTCCGCAGCGCGTCCACGCGGTCTGTGCGCTCCCAGGTGAAGTCGGGCAGCTCGCGGCCGAAGTGGCCGTACGCGGCGGTCTGGGCGTAGATCGGGCGGAGCAGGTCGAGGTCGCGGATGATGGCGGCCGGGCGGAGGTCGAAGACCTCGTCGATGGCCTTCTCGATCTTCTCGGTGTCGACCTTGGCCGTGCCGAAGGTCTCGACGAACAGGCCGACCGGCTCGGCCTTGCCGATGGCGTAGGCGACCTGGACCTCGCAGCGGGAGGCGAGGCCCGCGGCGACGACGTTCTTGGCGACCCAGCGCATGGCGTAGGCGGCGCTGCGGTCGACCTTGGACGGGTCCTTGCCGGAGAACGCGCCGCCGCCGTGGCGGGCCATGCCGCCGTACGTGTCGATGATGATCTTGCGGCCGGTGAGGCCGGCGTCGCCCATCGGGCCGCCGATCTCGAAACGGCCGGTCGGGTTCACGAGGAGGCGGTAGCCGTCGGTGTCGAGCTTGATGCCGTCGTCCAGCAGCGCCTTCAGCTCCGGCTCCACCACGAACTCGCGGATGTCGGGGGCGAGCAGCGACTCCAGGTCGATGTCGCTGGCGTGCTGCGAGGAGACGACGACGGTGTCCAGACGGACCGCCTTGTCACCGTCGTACTCGATGGTGACCTGCGTCTTGCCGTCCGGGCGCAGGTAGGGGATGGTGCCGTTCTTGCGGACCTCGGACAGGCGCTTCGACAGCCGGTGTGCCAGGAAGATCGGCAGCGGCATCAGGGTGGGGGTCTCGTCGGTCGCGTAACCGAACATCAGGCCCTGGTCGCCGGCGCCCTGCTTGTCGAGTTCGTCGTCATCGCCCTCGACGCGGGTCTCGTAAGCCGTGTCGACGCCCTGCGCGATGTCCGGGGACTGCGCGCCGATCGACACGGACACACCGCAGGAGGCGCCGTCGAAGCCCTTCTTCGAGGAGTCGTAGCCGATCTCGAGGATCTTGCTGCGGACCAGCGTCGCGATGTCCGCGTACGTCTTGGTCGTGACCTCACCGGCCACATGCACCAGACCGGTGGTGATCAGCGTTTCGACGGCGACCCGGGAGGTCGGGTCCTCGCGCAGAAGCGCGTCGAGAATGGTGTCGCTGATCTGGTCAGCGATCTTGTCGGGGTGACCCTCGGTCACAGACTCCGAGGTGAACAGGCGACGGGACACAACGCTCCCTGGGGTTGCAGCGGCTGCTGGCTGATCATTGGTGGACGGGACGGGGGCTGCGCCCGGCGTCGTCCGTGGAACAGTTTATCGGTCGCACTCGGCCACCGGCCCCCCTGTCTCGCCTCTCGGGAGCGCTGTGACCTGCGGCACGGGCATTCTGCCCAATCCCGTGGGGCCTTGGCCAGGGGCGCCACACCCCCAAGTGGACGGTTTTGGAAGGCGTGTCGAGGCCGAGGCGGCGAGTGCATCACTCAGCTCAGGCGTTCGACCACCAGGTCCCACACGATTTCGGCCAAGGCTTCCTTGGGGCCGTGCGGTACGGGGGTTTCACTGCCGTCGGCGCCCAGTACCAGGGCCTCGTTCTCCTCGGATCCGAACGTCTTGCGCTCCCCCACCTCGTTCACCACGAGCAGGTCGCAGCCCTTGCGGCGCAGCTTCTTCCGGCCGTTGGCCAGCACGTCGTCCGTCTCGGCGGCGAAGCCGACGACCACCTGTCCGAGGCGGGCACGGTCGGCGGAAATCTCCGCAAGGATGTCCGGATTCCGGACCAGGACGACGGGCTCGGGGTCCTGGCCGTCCTGCTTCTTGATCTTTCCGGCGGCGTATTCCGCCGGACGGAAGTCGGCGACCGCCGCCGCCATGACGACCGCGTCGGCGTCCGCGGCCGCCTTCAGCACCGCCTCACGCAGCTGTACGGCCGTCCCCACCGGAACGACGTCCACGCCCGCCGGGTCCGGCAGCCCGGCGTTCGCGGCGACCAGCGTGACGCGGGCGCCGCGGGCGGCGGCGGTGCGGGCGAGGGCGTAGCCCTGCTTGCCGGAGGAGCGGTTGCCGAGGAAGCGGACCGGGTCGAGGGGCTCTCGGGTGCCGCCGGCGCTGACGACGACGTGCCGGCCCGTGAGGTCGGGCTCGGTGACGCCCCGGGCCAGCACCCGGCGGCAGACCTCGAAGATCTCGGCGGGGTCGGGCAGCCGGCCCTTGCCGGTGTCGACGCCGGTCAGGCGGCCGACGGCGGGTTCGATGACGACGGCACCGCGGCGGCGCAGCGTCGCCACGTTCTCCTGGGTGGCCGGGTGCTCCCACATCTCGGTGTGCATGGCGGGCGCGAAGACGACCGGGCAGCGGGCGGTGAGCAGGGTGTTGGTCAGGAGGTCGTCGGCCAGGCCGTGGGCGGCCTTCGCGAGCGTGTCCGCGGTCGCCGGGGCGACGATCACCAGGTCGGCGTGCTGCCCGATACGGACGTGCGGCACCTCGTGGACGTCGTCCCAGACCTCGGTCGAGACGGGGTGGCCGGAGAGGGCCGACCAGGTGGCGGCGCCCACGAAGTGCAGGGCGGAGGCGGTGGGGACGACGCGGACGTCATGCCCCGACTCCGTCAGCCGGCGCAGCAGCTCGCAGGCCTTGTACGCGGCGATGCCACCACTGACCCCCAGAACGACCTTCGGCTTGCCCACCGTCACTCCCCACGCCTCGGAACCCACGAGTCAATGACACACCACAGGCCCGACAGTCGCGCTGCCGGGCCTGTGGAAAAGCAAACTGCAAGCTGAAAATACTACTGCGCCGGGCCCTCGATGGCCTCGGACGTCAGCAGACCCGCATTGATCTCGCGGAGGGAGATCGAGAGCGGCTTCTCGTGGACGTGGGTGTCCACGAGCGGACCGACGTACTCGAGGAGGCCCTCGCCGAGCTGCGAGTAGTACGCGTTGATCTGGCGGGCCCGCTTGGCCGCGTAGATCACGAGGCTGTACTTCGAGTCGGTGGCCTCGAGGAGCTCGTCGATCGGCGGGTTGATGATGCCCTCGGGCGCGGAGATGGAAGAGGACACGCTCTACCTTCCGATGGATGGGAAAAGATCGGTCGTGATCACATCAGTCGCGATGACATGAATCGTGATCACACAACATCCACCAAGGCTAGCAGCTCACGCGCCACATCCTCGACGGAGGTGTTGACCAGGGTCAGGTCGAACTCCGGCTCGGCCGCCAACTCGACCTTCGCAGCGTCCAGACGGCGCTCGATCACCTCGGGCGCCTCGGTACCGCGACCGGTGAGTCTGCGCACGAGTTCCTCCCAGGAGGGAGGAGCCAGGAACACCAGCTGGGCGTCCGCCATCGACTCGCGGACCTGGCGGGCGCCCTGGAGGTCGATCTCCAGGAGGACCGGCTCACCCGCTTCCAGGCGCTCCAGCACGGCCGCACGCGGCGTGCCGTAGCGGTTCCCGGCGAACTCGGCCCACTCCAGCAGCTCGCCGTTGGCGATCAACTTGTCCATCTCCTCGTCGGTGACGAAGAAGTAGTGGACTCCGTGCTTCTCGCCGGGGCGGGGCCTGCGGGTCGTCGCCGACACCGAGAGCCAGACCTCGGGGTGTTCCTTGCGCATATGGGCGACGACCGTGCTCTTGCCGACCCCGGAGGGGCCGGAGAGCACGGTCAGCCGCGGACGTTCACTCATGCAGCGATTATTCCAGCAATCCCGGAGTGCCCGGGACTCCCGGTCCAGACTACCCGACTCAGGAGCCGGAGTACCGGACTCAGGAGCCGGTGCTGCCGAACTCACGCTCCAGGGAAGCGATCTGGTTGGAACCGAGGCCACGCACGCGGCGGCTCTCGGAGATGCCGAGTCGCTCCATGATCTGCTTGGCGCGGACCTTGCCCACGCCCGGCAGGGACTCGAGCAGGGCGGAGACCTTCATCTTGCCGATGACGTCGTTCTCCTGACCCTGCTTGATCACCTCGTGGAGAGAGGCGCCGGAGTGCTTGAGTCGATTCTTGACCTCGGCCCGCTCCCGGCGAGCCGCGGCGGCCTTTTCGAGCGCGGCTGCGCGCTGTTCAGGGGTAAGGGGCGGAAGAGCCACGCCTACGTCACCTCGGATGTTGACTGTCGGATACGGACCGGTGAGGAACCTAGTCGCCCCACACCTGGGGAGCTACGAGCAACACGCTTGCCCGTTCACTCTCGTCGGAGACTAGCGGCCAAGTCCGCCAGAGTCAGCGAGAACAGCGGAAAAGTCCTGGTCAGCCTCCGTCAGGCCGGACATTTAGGACATAATGCCCTGGATTTGAGGATGTATTCAGACTCAAGTGGGCCTCGAGCCACTCATCGGAGGACTCGAGCGAGTGGCTCGAACGCCTCTGACGGGAATCAGACGACCGCCACAGCGGCTCGGATCTCCTCCGCGAACCGGTCGGCGGCCGCCCGCAGCGCGCCCACCTCGGGACCGTGACGAAGAACACCCCGGCTGACGTTCGGAACGACATTGCGCACCGCGGACCCGAAAACCGCCGGGAGATCGGCCGGCGTCGCGCCCTGGGCGCCGATGCCGGGCGCGAGAAGCGGACCGTTGATGTCCAGGTCGTACGACGACAGGTCGCCGAGCGTGGCGCCGACGACCGCTCCGAAGGAGCCCAGCGGCTCCTCCCCCGCGTTCTCGGCCGCCAGGTGCGCCAGCATGGTCGCCCCGACGGTGCGCCCGTCCGTGCGGACCGCGCGCTGCACCTCATGACCCTCCGGGTTGGAGGTCAGCGCCAGCACGAACAGTCCGGCGCCGTTCTCGCGGGCCAGCGCGACCGCAGGCGAGAGCGAGCCGTAGCCCAAGTAGGGCGAGACGGTCAGCGCGTCCGAGAACAGCGGGGCGTCCTTGCCGAGGAAGGACTCGGCGTACGCGGCCATGGTCGAGCCGATGTCGCCGCGCTTGGCGTCCATCACGACCAGCGCGCCGGCCGCCCGCGCCTCCGCGACCGCCTTCTCCAGGACGGCCACCCCGCGCGACCCGAAGCGCTCGAAGAAGGCGCTCTGCGGCTTGAGGACGGCGACCCGGTGGGCCATCGCCTCGACGACGGTGCGACTGAACCGCTCCAGGCCGGCCACGTCGTCGTTCAGGCCCCACTCGGCGAGCAGGGACGCGTGCGGGTCGATGCCGACGCACAGCGGGCCGCGCTCGTCCATGGCACGGCGCAGGCGTGCGCCGAAGGGTTCAAGAGCACTCATGCCGTCTTCCTTGCGTCGGCGCCGACCGCGTCGGCGAGGGTGGTGTACGGGCTGTTCCGCAGGCGTGCGGCGAGCCCCTTGTGGATGGCGCGGCTCCAGAAGGGCCCCTCGTAGATGAAGGCGCTGTAGCCCTGGACCAGCGTCGCGCCCGCCAGGATGCGCTGCCAGGCGTCCTCGGCGTTCTCGATGCCGCCGACGCCCACAAGGGTGATCCGGTCGCCCACGCGCGCGTACAGGCGCCGCAGCACCTCCAGGGAGCGCGCCTTGAGGGGCGCTCCGGAGAGTCCGCCGGTCTCCTTCACCAGCGAGGGTTCGGATTTCAAACCGAGCCCCTCGCGCGCGATGGTGGTGTTCGTGGCGATGATCCCGTCCAGGCCGAGTTCGACGGCCAGGTCCGCGACGGCGTCGACGTCCTCGTCGGCCAGGTCCGGGGCGATCTTCACGAGCAGGGGTACCCGGCGGGAGGTCACCGTGCGGTCGGCGGCCTCGCGGACGGCGCTCAGCAGCGGGCGCAGCGCCTCGGTGGCCTGCAGGTTGCGCAGGCCGGGCGTGTTCGGCGACGACACGTTCACGACCAGGTAATCGGCGTACGGCGCCAGCCGCTCGGCCGACTTCACGTAGTCCGCGGCGGCCTCGGCCTCCGGCACGGCCTTGGTCTTGCCGATGTTGACGCCCACGACGGGCCTGAAGAGGGGCGTACGGGAGGCCAGGCGGGCGGCCACGGCCAGCGAACCCTCGTTGTTGAAGCCCATGCGGTTGATCAGCGCGCGGTCCTTCACGAGCCGGAACAGCCGCTTCTTGGGATTGCCCGGCTGCGCCTCCCCGGTCACGGTGCCGATCTCGACGTGGTCGAAGCCCAGCATCGACATCCCGTCGATCGCGACCGCGTTCTTGTCGAAGCCGGCGGCGAGCCCGAAGGGACCGTGCATGCGCAGCCCGAAGGCCTCGGTGCGCAGTTCCTTGTAGCGGGGCGCCAGGGCGGCGGCGATGAACGTACGCAGCACCGGGATTCCGACGGCGAGCCGGATCCAGCGGAACGCCAGGTAATGGGCCTGCTCCGGGTCCATCCGTTTGAAGACCAGACGGAAGAAGAGTTTGTACATCTCGGTGTCCTCACGAAGAGGGGGACACCTTCCGGTGTCCCCCTCAGGGCTGCTAGTCGCGGGCCGCGGTCAGGTGTTCCGCGTGTTCCTGGAGTGAACGGACGCCCACGTCACCGTGGTTGAGGGCGTCGATGCCCTGGACGGCGGCGGCGAGCGCCTGGACCGTCGTGAGGCACGGCACCGACCGCGCCACGGCCGCCGTACGGATGTCGTAGCCGTCGAGGCGGCCGCCGGTGCCGTACGGGGTGTTGACGATGAGGTCGACGTGGCCGTCGTGGATGAGCTGGACGATGGTCTTCTCGCCGTTCGGGCCGGTGCCCTCGGACTGCTTGCGCACGACCGTGGCGTTGATGCCGTTGCGCTTGAGCACCTCGGCCGTACCGGACGTGGCGAGCAACTCGAAGCCGTGGGCGACCAGTTCGCGCGCCGGGAAGATCATGGAGCGCTTGTCGCGGTTGGCGACCGAGATGAAGGCGCGGCCCTTGGTCGGCAGCGGACCGTAGGCGCCCGCCTGCGACTTGGCGTACGCCGTGCCGAAGACGGAGTCGATGCCCATGACCTCGCCGGTGGAGCGCATCTCCGGGCCGAGCACCGTGTCGACGCCGCGGCCGTGGATGTCGCGGAACCGCGACCACGGCATGACGGCCTCCTTGACGGAGATCGGCGCGTCCAGCGGAAGCTCGCCGCCGTCGCCGTTGGCCGGGAGCAGGCCCTCCGCGCGCAGTTCGGCGATGGTCGTGCCCAGCGAGATCCGGGCGGCGGCCTTGGCCAGCGGCACCGCGGTCGCCTTCGAGGTGAAGGGGACCGTACGGGACGCGCGCGGGTTGGCTTCCAGGACGTACAGGATGTCGCCGGCCATCGCGAACTGGATGTTGATCAGGCCGCGGACGCCGACGCCCTTGGCGATGGCCTCGGTCGAGGCTCGCAGGCGCTTGATGTCGAAGCCGCCCAGGGTGATCGGCGGCAGGGCGCACGCCGAGTCGCCGGAGTGGATGCCGGCCTCCTCGATGTGCTCCATGACGCCGCCGAGGTAGAGCTCCCGGCCGTCGTAGAGCGCGTCGACGTCGATCTCGATGGCGTCGTCGAGGAAGCGGTCGACCAGGACCGGCCGGGAGGGGCTGATCTCGGTCGACTCGGCGATGTAGGACGACAGCCGGGTCTCGTCGTAGACGATCTCCATGCCGCGCCCGCCGAGGACGTACGACGGCCGGACGAGGACCGGGTAACCGATCTCGTCGGCGATGGCCTTGGCCTCGGCGAAGGTGGTGGCGGTGCCGTGCTTGGGAGCCGGCAGGCCCGCCTCGGCCAGGACCCGGCCGAAGGCGCCGCGGTCCTCGGCGGCGTGGATGGCCTCGGGGGACGTACCGACGATCGGCACGCCGTTGTCCTTGAGCGCCTGCGACAGGCCCAGCGGCGTCTGACCGCCCAACTGGACGATGACACCGGCGACCGGGCCCGCGAGGGACTCCGCGTGGACGATCTCCAGCACGTCTTCCAGCGTCAGCGGTTCGAAGTACAGGCGGTCGGAGGTGTCGTAGTCCGTGGAGACGGTCTCCGGGTTGCAGTTGACCATCACCGTCTCGTAGCCCGCGTCGCTCAGCGCGAAGGAGGCGTGGACGCAGGAGTAGTCGAACTCGATGCCCTGGCCGATACGGTTCGGGCCGGAGCCCAGGATGATCACGGCGGGCTTGGTCCGGGACGCGACCTCGCTCTCCTCGTCGTACGAGGAGTAGAAGTACGGCGTCTTGGCCGCGAACTCGGCGGCGCAGGTGTCGACCGTCTTGTACACCGGCCGCACGCCCAGCGCGTGCCGCACCTCGCGGACGACGTCCTCGCGCAGCCCGCGGATCTCACCGATCTGGGCGTCGGAGAAGCCGTGGCGCTTGGCCTCCGCCAGCAGCGACGGATCCAGCTTGGCGGCTGCGGCCAGCTCGTCCGCGATCTCCTTGATCAGGAACAGCTGGTCCACGAACCACGGGTCGATCTTCGTCGCCTCGAAGACCTCCTCGGGCGTGGCACCCGCGCGGATGGCCTGCATGACGGAGTTGATCCGCCCGTCGGTGGGCCGCACGGCCTCCGCCAGCAGCTCACCCTTGTCACCCGGCTCGCCCACGAACGTGAACTGCGAGCCCTTCTTCTCCAGCGAGCGCAGCGCCTTCTGCAGTGCCTCGGTGAAGTTCCGCCCGATCGCCATGGCCTCGCCGACCGACTTCATGGTCGTGGTCAGCGTGGAGTCGGCGGACGGGAACTTCTCGAAGGCGAACCGCGGGGCCTTGACGACGACGTAGTCGAGCGTGGGCTCGAAGGACGCCGGGGTCTTCTCCGTGATGTCGTTCGGGATCTCGTCGAGGGTGTAGCCGACGGCCAGCTTGGCGGCGATCTTGGCGATCGGGAAACCGGTGGCCTTCGACGCGAGGGCCGAGGAGCGCGACACACGCGGGTTCATCTCGATGACGATGATGCGACCGTCGTCCGGGTTGACCGCGAACTGGATGTTGCAGCCGCCGGTGTCGACGCCGACCTCGCGGATGATCGCGATGCCGATGTCGCGGAGGCGCTGGTACTCGCGGTCGGTCAGCGTCATCGCGGGCGCCACGGTGATCGAGTCGCCGGTGTGGACGCCCATGGGGTCGAAGTTCTCGATGGAGCAGACGACCACGACGTTGTCGTGCTTGTCGCGCATCAGCTCCAGCTCGTACTCCTTCCAGCCGAGGATGGACTCCTCCAGGAGCACCTCGGTGGTCGGGGAGAGCGTGAGGCCCTGGCCGGCGATGCGGCGCAGTTCCTCCTCGTCGTGCGCGAAGCCGGAGCCGGCGCCGCCCATGGTGAAGGACGGGCGGACGACGACGGGGTAGCCGCCGAGCGTCTCGACGCCCCCCAGCACGTCGTCCATGGAGTGGCAGATGACCGACCGGGCGGACTCGCCGTGCCCGATCTTCGCGCGGACGGCCTCGACGACGTCCTTGAAGAGGTCGCGGTCCTCGCCCTTGTTGATCGCCTCGACGTTGGCGCCGATCAGCTCGACACCGTACTTCTCCAGCACGCCCTGCTCATGCATGGAGATCGCGGTGTTGAGGGCGGTCTGACCGCCCAGCGTCGGCAGCAGGGCGTCCGGCCGCTCCTTGGCGATGATCTTCTCGACGAACTCCGGGGTGATCGGCTCGACGTATGTGGCGTCGGCGATCTCCGGGTCGGTCATGATCGTCGCCGGGTTGGAGTTGACGAGGATGACCCGGAGGCCCTCGGCGCGCAGGATGCGGCACGCCTGGGTGCCGGAGTAGTCGAACTCGGCGGCCTGGCCGATGACGATCGGGCCGGAGCCGATGACCAGGACGGACTGGATATCGGTGCGCTTAGGCACGCTGGCCCTCCATCAGGGATACGAAGCGGTCGAACAGGTAGGCGGCGTCGTGCGGGCCCGCTGCCGCTTCGGGGTGGTACTGGACGCTGAAGGCCGGGCGGTCGAGGAGCTGCAGCCCCTCCACCACGCTGTCGTTGAGGCACACATGGGAGACCTCGGCGCGGCCGTAGGGGGTGTCGGAGACCTTGTCGAGCGGGGCGTCGACGGCGAAGCCGTGGTTGTGCGCGGTGACCTCGACCTTGCCGGTCGTACGGTCCTGCACCGGCTGGTTGATGCCACGGTGGCCGTACTTCAGCTTGTAGGTGCCGAAGCCGAGGGCGCGGCCCAGGATCTGGTTGCCGAAGCAGATGCCGAACAGCGGGGTGCCGCGCTCCAGGACGGCCTGCATGACGGTGACCGGGTGGTCGGCGGTGGCCGGGTCGCCGGGCCCGTTGGAGAAGAACACGCCGTCGGGCTGGACGGCGTAGATGTCCTCGACGCTCGCCATGGCCGGCAGGACGTGCACCTCGATGCCGCGCTCGGCCATCCGGTGCGGGGTCATGCCCTTGATGCCGAGGTCGACGGCAGCGACGGTGAACTTCTTCTCCCCGATCGCCGGGACGACGTACGTCTCCTTGGTGGCGACCTCGGCGGAGAGGTTCGCGCCCTTCATCTCGGGGGCCTGGCGCACCTCGGCGAGCATGGTGCCCTCGTCGGGCAGCGCGTTGCCGGAGAAGATGCCGACGCGCATGGCGCCACGCTCGCGCAGATGGCGGGTCAGCGCGCGCGTGTCGATGCCGGAGATGCCGACCACGCCCTGCTTGCGCAGCTCCTCGTCCAGCGAGCGACGGGAGCGCCAGTTGGAGGGCACGCGCGCGGGGTCGCGCACGACGTAGCCCGCGACCCAGATCTGCTGGGACTCGGGGTCCTCGTCGTTGACGCCGGTGTTGCCGACGTGCGGGGCGGTCATCACGACGACCTGGCGGTGGTACGACGGGTCGGTGAGGGTCTCCTGGTAGCCGGTCATGCCGGTGGAGAACACGGCCTCGCCGAAGGTCACCCCCACGGCCCCGTAGGCACGGCCGCGGAAGATCCGGCCGTCCTCCAGGACGAGTACGGCGGGAGCCGCTTTGTGCCTCTGCGAGGCGGTCCCCTGGATGGAGGTCGTCATCGTTCGGCGCCTTCCGTGCTGGTTGTGTTGATCATGGAGTTAATGACGTCGACCCACTCGTTGTGCTCGGCGGCCGTGTCCGAGCGGAACCCGGAGTCGATCAGCCGGTCGCCGTGCGCCCAGGTCACGACGAGCAGGCCGCCCTCGGTCAGGACCTTGCCGGCGATGCCCTTGTCGAGCCGGGCCTCGCGCAGTTGTGCGGCCGGGACGAAGAAGTCCGTCGCACCGGGACGTACGACGTCCAGTCCCGCGTCCGTCAGTGTGAGCTCGGCCCGGCTGCGGGTGCCCAGGCCGTGCGCCACGATGCGGTCCAGCCACTGCCCGGCGGTGGTGGAGCCGTGGTAGCGGCCGCTCATACTCAGTCTCGCCGGGCCGGCGTCGTCCGGCGCGCTGGGCACTTCGGGCAGGTCGCTCTGGAGGGTGCCGCGCCACTTCCAGCCCTCGCGCATCAGCCAGTAGACGAGCGCCACGAAGAGGACGAGGCCGACGAGCCAGCCGACGCGGGCGGCCCAGTCGGTCACTTCGGCCGACTTCTGTTCGGCGGCAATCGAAATCAGAGGTGTCACGCGAGGTTCCCGTCGACGAGCGTGGCCTTGCCCCGGAGCCACGTGTGCGTGACACGGCCCGGCAGCTCACGCCCCTCGTACGGGGTGTTGCGGCTGCGCGAGGCGAAGCCCGCGGGGTCCACGGACCCACGGTATTCCGTGTCGACAAGCGTGAGGTTGGCGGGCTCACCAGCCGAGACGGGACGGCCGTGCCCCTTGGCCTGCCCGATCTGCGCGGGCTTGACGGACATGCGGTCGGCGACCCCGGCCCAGGTGAGGAGCCCGGTGTCCACCATCGTCTCCTGGACCACTGACAACGCGGTCTCCAGGCCGACCATGCCCATGGCGGCTGCGGCCCACTCGCAGTCCTTGTCCTCGTGCGGGTGCGGGGCGTGGTCGGTGGCGACGATGTCGATCGTGCCGTCGGCAAGCGCCTCGCGCAGGGCGAGCACGTCGCGCTCGGTGCGCAGCGGCGGGTTCACCTTGTAGACCGGGTTGTATGACCGGACCAGTTCGTCGGTGAGGAGGAGGTGGTGCGGGGTGACCTCGGCGGTGACGTCGATGCCGCGGGACTTGGCCCAGCGGACGATCTCGACGGACCCGGCGGTCGACAGGTGGCAGATGTGCACGCGCGAGCCGACGTGCTCGGCGAGCAGGACATCCCGGGCGATGATCGATTCTTCGGCCACCGCGGGCCAGCCCCCGAGCCCCAGCTCGGCGGAGACGACGCCCTCGTTCATCTGGGCACCCTCGGTCAGCCGCGGCTCCTGCGCGTGCTGGGCGACGACACCGCCGAAGGCCTTCACGTACTCCAGCGCCCGCCGCATGATCACGGCGTCGTCGACGCACTTGCCGTCGTCGGAGAAGACGGTGACACCGGCCGCCGACTCGTGCATGGCGCCCAGCTCGGCGAGCTTCTTGCCCTCCAGGCCGACGGTGACGGCGCCGATGGGCTGCACATCGCAGTACCCGTGCTCCTGGCCGAGCCGGTAGACCTGCTCGACGACACCGGCGGTGTCGGCGACCGGGAAGGTGTTGGCCATGGCGAACACGGCGGTGTAACCGCCGGACGCGGCCGCCCTCGTGCCGGTGAGGACGGTCTCGGAGTCCTCGCGGCCGGGCTCCCGCAGATGGGTGTGCAGGTCGACGAGCCCGGACAGCAGCACCTTGCCGCCGGCCTCGACGACTTCGGCGCCCTCGTCGGAGAGCCCCTGGCCGACCGCCTCAATGGCCGAACCGTTGATCAGGACGTCCTGCGGCTCGCCGCCGAGCACCTTCGCACCACGGATCAGGATCTTGCTCATGTGTCTTACTTCTCCTCGGTACGGAATTCAGAGGCGGGCGCGGAGCGCCTCGTTGCAAGGGTGGTGGTGGGCGACGGGTGGGCGACGGCGGGCTCGTTGCCACCGAGCAGCAGGTACAGAACGGCCATCCGGGTGGACACTCCGTTTGCGACCTGCTCGATGGCGGTGCAGCGCTCGGAGTCGGCGACCTCGGCGGTGATCTCCATGCCGCGGACCATCGGTCCGGGGTGCATCACGATGGCGTGCTCGGGCATCTTCGCCATGCGGTCGCCGTCGAGGCCGTAGCGCCTCGAGTACTCGCGCTCGGTCGGGAAGAAGGCGGCGTTCATGCGCTCGCGCTGGACGCGGAGCATCATCACCGCGTCGGACTTGGGCAGCGTGCTGTCGAGGTCGTACGAGACCTCGCAGGGCCAGGTCTCGACGCCGATCGGCAGCAGGGTGGGCGGCGCGACGAGGGTGACCTCGGCGCCGAGGGTGTGCAGCAGGTCGACGTTGGAACGGGCGACCCGGCCGTGCAGGATGTCGCCGACGATCGTGATGCGCTTGCCGGCGAGGTCCTGCCCGATCCCGGCGTCCCGGCCGACGAGCCGGCGCCGCATGGTGAAGGCGTCCAGCAGGGCCTGCGTGGGGTGCTGGTGGGTGCCGTCGCCGGCGTTGATGACGGCGGCGTCGATCCAGCCGGAGTTGGCGAGGCGGTACGGCGCTCCGGAGGCGCCGTGCCGGATGACGACGGCGTCGACGCCCATGGCCTCCAGCGTCTGGGCGGTGTCCTTCAGGGACTCGCCCTTGGACACGCTCGATCCCTTGGCGGAGAAGTTGATGACATCGGCGGAGAGCCGCTTCTCGGCGGCCTCGAAGGAGATCCGGGTACGGGTCGAGTCCTCGAAGAAGAGGTTGACGACGGTGCGGCCGCGCAGGGTCGGCAGTTTCTTGATCGGCCGGTCGGCGACCCGGGCCATCTCCTCGGCGGTGTCGAGGATCAGGACGGCGTCGTCGCGGGTGAGGTCGGCGGCCGAGATGAGATGACGCTGCATCTGTCAGGCTCCGTAAGGCAGTTCAGGTTTGGGAGATTCCGGGCAGGCGGGGGCGCATGGGCAGGGCGTACGACAGTGACGTACGCGCGCGTGCTACTGCTGCGCGCCCCGAGCGGACCGCTTGGCGCCGAGCAGCACGGTGTCGCGACCGTCCTCCTCGGCGAGCTGGACCTTGACCGTCTCCCGCAGCGACGTGGGGAGGTTCTTGCCGACGTAGTCGGCGCGGATGGGCAGTTCGCGGTGGCCCCGGTCGACCAGGACCGCCAGCTGGACCGCGCGAGGACGCCCGAGGTCGTTCAGGGCGTCCAGGGCGGCACGGATGGTGCGGCCGGAGAAGAGCACGTCGTCGACGAGGACGACGAGGCGGCCGTCGAGGCCGTCACCGGGGATCTCGGTGCGGGCCAGCGCACGCGGCGGGTGCATGCGCAGGTCGTCGCGGTACATGGTGATGTCGAGCGAACCGACCGGGATCTTGCGCTCGGTGATCTGCTCGAGCTTGACGCCCAGCCGCTGGGCGAGGAAGACGCCCCGGGTGGGAATGCCGAGGAGCACCACGTCGTCGGCGCCCTTGGCGCGCTCGACGATCTCGTGGGCGATGCGAGTCAACACCCGCGCGATGTCGGGGCCTTCGAGAACGGGCCGCGCATCGGACTGCTGTGCTTCTTGCTGCTTGTCCATATGAAACGGACCTCCTTCTCCGCCTCACGGGACGGACCTTAAAGGACGTCGGATTTGCGCCATCCACGGTAGCAGGCCGGGACGACGTCCCTGATCACCCCCTTGGCCCAATCGGTCACCGCTGCCACGGAAGAGTCGGTGCGGACCATTCGGCTTGACGCGGAAGAGTAACGCTGCGTAACCTCACAGTGAGTTACCAGACGCGCGGCCCAGCCGCGTCGACACAGTGCCGGGGAGCTATATGTCCAGCGAATACGCCAAACAGCTCGGGGCAAAGCTCCGGGCCATCCGCACCCAGCAGGGCCTTTCCCTCCACGGTGTCGAGGAGAAGTCCCAGGGACGCTGGAAGGCGGTCGTGGTCGGTTCGTACGAGCGCGGTGACCGTGCCGTGACCGTACAGCGTCTTGCCGAGCTGGCGGATTTCTACGGCGTTCCGGTGCAGGAGCTGCTGCCGGGCACCACACCGGGCGGTGCCGCCGAGCCGCCGCCGAAGCTGGTCCTGGACCTGGAGCGGCTGGCCCATGTGCCGGCCGAGAAGGCGGGCCCCCTGCAGCGCTACGCGGCCACGATCCAGTCGCAGCGCGGTGACTACAACGGCAAGGTGCTCTCGATCCGCCAGGACGACCTGCGCACACTCGCCGTCATCTACGACCAGTCGCCCTCGGTCCTCACCGAGCAGCTGATCAGCTGGGGCGTGCTGGACGCGGACGCGCGTCGCGCGGTCTCCCACGCCGAGGAGAGCTGAGCGCTCCTCGGGTTCAGCAGAAACGTACCGCCGGGGTGGCCGGAACTTCACCGTTCCAGCCACCCCGGCGGCTTTCTGCGCGCCTCACGAGCCCCGCTGGTACGGGAACGCCGGAGGGCCCACAGCGACACGCTGTGGGCCCTCCGGCGAGTCGCGCCCCCGCAGGGGCGGGCCGTGACATCAAGCGGCTGCTCCGCCGCGTGGGCGCGACTCGCCACAGCCGACCCGCAGGTCACATATGACCCTCAGTTCCCAGGCTCCCCCCAGGCTCTCAAGCGGAGCTATTCGCGGCGCAGGGAGGGCTTCAGCTCCTTGAGCCGGCCGAGCAGGCCGTTGACGAACGAGGGCGACTCGTCCGTCGAGAACTCCTTCGCCAGCTGCACCATCTCGTCGAGGACGACGGCGTCCGGGGTCGCGTCGACCCAGATCAGCTCGTAGGCGCCGAGCCGCAGGATGTTGCGGTCGACGACGGGCATGCGGTCGAGCGTCCAGCCGACGGAGTACTGCGCGATCAGCTCGTCGATGCGCTTCGCGTGTTCCGCGTAGCCCTCGACCAGCTGCATCGTGTACTCGCTCACCGGCGGCTGCCGGGTGTCGGCCCGAGAGTGCCGGATCCAGTCCGCGAGGACCGTCAGGACGTCGGCGTCACGCTGGTCGCCCTCGAAGAGGATCTGGAAGGCACGCTTGCGGGCCGTGTTGCGGGCAGCCACGGTTAGCTGTTCACCCGGCCGAGGTAGTCGCTCGTGCGGGTGTCGACCTTGATCTTCTCACCGGTGGTGATGAAGAGCGGGACGTTGATCTGGTGGCCGGTCTCCAGGATGGCGGGCTTGGTGCCGCCGGTGGAGCGGTCGCCCTGGACGCCGGGCTCGGTCTCCTGGATGGTCAGCTCGACGGCGGCGGGCAGCTCGACGAAGAGCACCTCGCCCTCGTGCTGCGCGACGGTGGCCGTGAAGCCCTCGACGAGGAAGTTGGCCGCGTCGCCGACAGCCTTGCGGTCGACCATGAGCTGGTCGTAGGTCTCCATGTCCATGAAGACGAAGTACTCGCCGTCCATGTACGAGAACTGCATGTCGCGCTTGTCGACAGTGGCCGTCTCGACCTTGACACCGGCGTTGAACGTCTTGTCGACGACCTTGCCGGAGAGCACGTTCTTGAGCTTGGTGCGCACGAAGGCCGGGCCCTTGCCGGGCTTGACGTGCTGGAACTCGACGACGGACCAAAGCTGGCCGCCATCGAGCTTGAGCACCATGCCGTTCTTGAGGTCGTTCGTGGAAGCCACGGTTGCGGAATCTCCTGGACTGACGTGGACGACCCCGGCGCACGCACCTGCCTAGAGGGCGAGCAGCTCCTTGGTCGTGATGGTGAGTAGCTCGGGTCCGCCGTCCGCCTCGGGGCGGACGACGAGCGTGTCATCGATCCGGACGCCGCCCCGGCCCGGGAGGTGGACCCCCGGTTCGACGGTGACCGGCACGCAAGCGTCCAGTTTACCCATGGCCGCGGGGGCCAACTGCGGGTCCTCGTCGATTTCGAGCCCGACACCGTGTCCGGTCAGCACCGGAAGCCCCTCACCGTACCCGGCGGAGTCCAGCACCTGACGTGCGGCCCGGTCCACGTCGCGGTAGGCGGCGCCGGGTGCGAGGCTCTCCCGTCCGGCACGCTGGGCGGCGAAGACGAGGTCGTACAGCTCGATCTGCCAGCCCGCGGGGGACGTGCCGATGACGAACGTACGGCCGATCTCGCACCGGTAGCCGCGGTACGTGGCCCCCAGGCAGACGGAGAGGAAGTCACCCTCCTCGACGCGCCGGTCGGTAGGCCGGTGGGCGCGCCTGCCGGAGTTGGGGCCGGTGGCCACGGAGGTCGGGAAGGCGGGCCCGTCGGCGCCGTGGTCGACGAGGCGTCGCTCCAGCTCCAGGGCGAGATGCCGCTCGGTACGCCCTACGAGGATGGACTCCAGCAGCTCGCCGAGGGCCTGGTCGGCGATCTCGGCGCCGATACGGAGGCAGGAGATCTCCTCCTCGTCCTTGACCACCCTGAGCTGCTCGACCGCACAGCCCAGGTCGGCGAGGCGCAGCCGCGGTACGACGGAGCGGATGGCCCGGTGCCGGGCGACGGTGAGGTGGTGTTCCTCGACGGCGAGGGAGTCCGCGCGCTGCCCTGCCGCGAGGTCGGCCGCGGCGACGGCGGGGTCGCCGGCGGGTCCCCTCAGCGTCTGGACGCACAGCGTCTCGTCGGGGCGGCCGTCGGTTCGGTCGTCCGGTGGGCCGGGGCACAGCAGCAGGTCCTCGGTCCTGCCCAGCAGGAGTACGGCGCCCTGCGGGGCGGTGCCGGTGAGGTAGCGGACGTTGGCGGGGCGGGAGACCAGCGCGGAGGCGCTGCCGCTGGCTTGGCAGCGGTCCCGAAGGCGGGTTCGGCGTGCGGCGTGCACCTCTGACATGACACGAGCGTAGGAGGCATGTCGGGATTGTGCCGGTTGGAGAGGTGCCGATCGGGGGACGGGGTGCGGCTCGTTGTCGTGTGCCGTCTGACGGCCGGTGGGGGTTGATCGCGCATTCCCCGGGCCCCTGAAGGCCGACTACCACTTAGGTGGGCTGGCAATCGAGCGTGCCAGTACGTCGTCCAGGATCTGGGCCGTCTGTGGTACGTCGAGCTGGGAGTTGTCGATGATCGGGAGGCCCGAGCCGTACCAGCCCGCCATGCGGCCGTGGATGCGGGCGACCTCCTCGTCCGTGAGGCGGCGGTTGCCGGAGCGTTCGGCGTTGCGCTCCAGGACGATTTCCAGGCCCGGGAGGAGGACGACCGGGAGGAGGCCGGGGCCCACGTGCCGTTTCCAGCCGCCGAGGCCGACGACCGGACGGTCGGGGAAGACGGCGTCGTCGAGGATGCAGGAGATGCCGTTGGCGAGGAAGTTCCGGGCGGCGAAACCGCAGGTGCGGCGGGCCAGGCGGTACTGGGCCTCGGAGTTGTCGTTCCAGCCGGACTGGGGGTCGGCGAAGCCCGAGCGGACCCACTCGCGGACGTCGTCCAGGCTGATGTGGGCCGTGGGGACCCGGCGGTGGTCCGCCCAGTACTTGGCGACGCTCGTCTTGCCCGCCCCCGCCGGTCCGATGAGCAGCACGGCCAGGGTGGTGGCCGTCGCGTCGGGTGCGGTCGCGGGGGGCGGTGCGCTGGGCATGGCGACCGGGCCGCCGGGCGGCAGCGGGACATGGCCCGTGGTGTCGGGGACCGGGGCGTGCTGCGGGGCGGGCGGGGCCGGAGGTGTGAAGCCCGGTGCCGGGGGCGGCGGGGGCACGGGGACCGATCCCTGGTGTGCGCCCGGGTGATGCGGACCCGGGTGGTGTGCGGCCGGCGACCAGCCGTCGGTCGGTCCGTGCCCCGGCTGGTGGGGCTGCGGCAGCGGAGAACCCACTGCGTGCTGCATCCGGTGCCACTCCGTCTCGTGTCTTCTGGCTCACTCGCCGCAGGCAATTGGCGCTGGCAGCAGGGTGCGAACCCCGCCCTCCCCCACTGCCCGAAAGGCGTGGGGGGACCCCCCATCCGAACGGTACCGCCCCCGGCCGCCGTTTGGTGAACGGCCGGGGGCGGTACGAAGTGCCCAGCGCCACAGGGGAATCGGGCGGAAGGTGTACGCGAGTACTTACTGGCCCACTTCGCCGTACGCGGCGAGCAGCAGGGCCGGGTCGGGACCCTCCAGGACGGTGGGCTTGGCCAGGCCGTCGAGGACGATGAAGCGCAGCATGTCGCCGCGGGACTTCTTGTCGACCTTCATGCTCTCCACCAGCTTGGGCCACTGGTCGTAGCGGTAGTGCAGCGGCAGGCCGACCGATTCGAGGATCGTGCGGTGGCGGTCGGCGGTGGCGTCGTCCAACCGGCCCGCGAGGCGGCCGAGTTCAGCAGCGAAGTGCATGCCGACCGAGACCGCGGCGCCGTGCCGCCACTTGTAGCGCTCGTTCTTTTCGATGGCGTGGCCGAGCGTGTGGCCGTAGTTGAGGATCTCCCGCAGACCCGATTCCTTCAGGTCGGAGGAGACCACTTCGGCCTTGACCCGGATGGAACGCTCGATCAGCTCGGCCGTGTGCGGGCCGGCCGGGGTGCGGGCGGCCTCGGGGTCGGACTCGATGAGCTCCAGAATCACCGGGTCGGCGATGAAACCGGCCTTGATGATCTCGGCGAGCCCGGACACGTAGTCGTTGACCGGGAGGGAGTCCAGCGCGGCCAGGTCGCACAGCACGCCGGTGGGCGGGTGGAAGGAACCGACGAGGTTCTTGCCCTCGGCCGTGTTGATGCCGGTCTTGCCGCCGACGGCCGCGTCCACCATGGCCAGCACGGTCGTCGGGACGGCGATCCAGCGCACCCCGCGCAGCCAGGTCGCGGCCACGAACCCGGCCAGGTCGGTGGTCGCGCCGCCGCCGACGCCGACGACGACGTCGGTGCGGGTGAACCCGGACTGGCCCAGCGCCTTCCAGCAGTAGGCGGCGACCTCAGCGGTCTTGGCCTCCTCCGCGTTCGGCACCTGGATGGCGACGGCCTCGTACCCCTGCCCGACCAGGTCGGCGCGGAGCGCGTCGCCGGTCTCGGCGAGCGCCTCGGGGTGGATCACCGCGACCCGCTTCGCCTTGTCGCCGATCAGCCCGCCCAGCTCACCCAGGAGCTGCCGGCCCACCAGGACTTCGTACGGCTCACTGCCCGCGGTGCCGCCGACCTGGATTCTTGTCACTTGGCTCGCCATCGCGTCCTCCGGCCGGGGGTCCGGGGGTTGTCCCCCGGGAATTGCAGTCAACTCCAGTGCGTCCAGGGCTGCTTGGGTGACCTCTTCGGGCGTACGGCCGTCCGTCGCGACCACGGCCGTGGCGACCTCCTCGTACAGGTGCCGCCGGGCCTCCATCAGGTCGCGCCACTGCTTGCGCGGGTTGACGGCGAGCAGCGGCCGGGCGGCGTTCAGGCCGGTGCGCTTGACGGCCTCCTCGACGTCCATCGAGAGGTAGACGACGCGCAGTCCCGCCAGCGACGCGCGCGTGGCCGCGTCCAGGATCGCGCCGCCCCCGAGGGCGAGGACACCGTCATGCTCGGCGAGCGCGACCCGGACCGCCTGCTTCTCGATCGCGCGGAAGGCGCTCTCGCCCGCGTCGACGAAGATCTCGGCGATGGCCCGGCCCTGGGCGGCGACGATGTCGTCGTCGGTGTCCCGGTAGCCGACACCGAGCCGCTCGGCCAGCAACTGCCCGACGGTGGACTTGCCGACACCCATCGGACCGATCAGCACGACCACGGGCACAGCGCTCACCGGATCGCCAGGTTCTCGAGGTACGACTGGACGTTGCGACGGGTCTCGGCAACGCTGTCACCGCCGAACTTCTCCGCGACCGCGTCCGCGAGGACCAGCGCGACCATCGCCTCCGCGACGATGCCCGCCGCCGGCACCGCACACACGTCGGAGCGCTGGTGGTGAGCGGCAGTCGCCTCACCAGTGACGACATCGACCGTCTTCAGCGCCCGCGGGACGGTCGCGATCGGCTTCATCGCCGCGCGCACGCGCAGCAGCTCACCGGTGGTCAGGCCGCCCTCGGTGCCGCCGGAGCGGCCGGAGGTCCGCCTGATGCCTTCGTCGGTGGAGACGATCTCGTCGTGCGCCTTCGAACCGGGCACCCGCGCCAGGCCGAAGCCGTCACCGACCTCCACCCCCTTGATCGCCTGGATGCCCATCAGCGCGGCGGCGAGCCGGGCGTCCAGACGCCGGTCCCAGTGCACATGCGAGCCGAGGCCGACCGGCACCCCGTACGCCAGCACCTCGACCACCCCACCCAGGGTGTCGCCGTCCTTGTGGGCCTGGTCGATCTCGGCGACCATCGCCTTCGACGCGTCCGCGTCCAGGCAGCGCACCGGATCGGCGTCCAGCTTCTCGACATCGGCCGGCGTCGGGTACACCCCGTAGGGCGCCTTCGCCGCAGCCAGCTCAACGACGTGCGAGACGACCTCGATACCGGCCGTCTCCTTCAGGTACGACCGGGCCACCGCGCCCAGCGCCACCCGGGCCGCCGTCTCCCGCGCCGAGGCCCGCTCCAGGATCGGCCGGGCCTCGTCAAAGCCGTACTTCTGCATCCCGGCGAGGTCGGCGTGACCGGGCCTCGGACGGGTCAGCGGCGCATTGCGGGCCAGCCCCGCCAGCACCTCCGGGTCGATCGGGTCGGCCGCCATGACCTGCTCCCACTTCGGCCACTCGGTGTTGCCCACCATGACCGCGACCGGGGAACCGAGGGTCAGCCCGTGCCGGACGCCACCGAGGAAGGTCACCTCGTCCCGCTCGAACTTCATGCGCGCACCGCGCCCATAACCGAGCCGACGCCTGGCCAGGTGGTCCGCCACCATCTCCGTGGTGATCGGCACGCCGGCGGGAAGGCCCTCCAGCGTCGCGACGAGTGCGGGGCCGTGGGACTCCCCCGCGGTCAGCCAGCGCAACCTGCTCAACGGTGCTCCTCAGTGCTCGCGCCCTGGTACTGCCTGCGTACGCGCGTCCTCGCGTACGACGACGGCGCGACCAGGTGCGCGGCCCCGGCCCGCCACCTCCGATCCTCCCACGTCCGGCGCGGCTGTCCGGCCGCCGGTCCATCAGGCGGACGCACCGTGATGTGTACCGGGCCTAGTGGCCTGCGAGGGCGTGCTCCCCGGCCTTGCGCATGACCTCCACAGGCGCCGGACCGCGCCCCGTCATCTGCTCGACCTGGAGCACAGCCTGATGCACCAGCAGGTCGAGACCGCTGACGACGGCCCCGCCGTACGCCGACCAGCGCGCGGCCAGCTCGGTCGGCCACGGGTCGTAGAGCACGTCGAACAGGGTGGCCGGCCGTTCCGGTACGGCGGAGGACAGCGCGTCGGTCGTCCCGGCGGGCGTGGTGGCGATGACGAGCGGGGCACGCAGTGCCTGTGCCGCGTCCGCCCAGTCCGCCGTACGGACCTCGACGTCGAGCCGCTCGCCCCACTGCCGCATCTCGGCGGCGCGGGCCTCGCTGCGGACGTACACGACGATCTCGCCGGTACAGATGCGGGCCAGCGCGGCCAGCGCGGAGGACGCGGTGGCGCCCGCGCCGAGGATCGCGGCGGAATCCACCTGTTCGATGCCGCGTTCCCGCAGGGCGGCGACCATGCCGGGGATGTCGGTGTTGTCGCCGGCTCGACGGCCGTCCTCCGTGAAGACGACCGTGTTGACCGTCTCGACCGAGGCCGCCGTCTCGCTGATCTCGTCGAGCAGCGGGATGACGGCCCGCTTGAGCGGCATGGTCAGCGACAACCCGGCCCACTCCGGCCCGAGTTCCTTCATGAACCCCGGCAGAGCGGCCTCGTCGACCTCGAACCGGTCGTACGACCAGCCCGTGAGCCCGAGTTGCTCGTAGGCGGCGCGGTGCAGCACCGGGGAGAGGGAGTGGGCGATGGGCGAACCGAGTACGGCGGCCCGGTATCGCTGGACATTCGCAGCCATCATTACACCGTTCACTGCGCTCTGGGCCGGTCTCCGACTCGGTCAAGGTACCTCAGCGCTCTTCCAGAGGTCGCTGGAGGTGCTCTGCTAAGCGTTCAGCCGACGGCTCGCCCAAGGTGCTGGCCCAGGGAGGCGCCGTGCCGGCAGTGGCAAGTGGTTGAACGATCAGCTTCCGCCACACCACTTCGACACCTGACACCTCCAGTGACCCTACGGTTTACCTGTTCCATGCGAGGCAGAGCTGGTCCTGATCGGCATGTTCACAATTGACGGAGAGCCCTCCTTGAATGACATGATCCGGCCAACCCTCCTTCGCTCCCTGCATAGCTCATTCACGTCAATGCCTATGATGATCGCCGCGCCGGGAAGCCTGACACAGCCGCCAGTGTAGCGCTGACCAGCGATTGGGGGGGACAGGGTGTCACGGGGGCCATGGTCATGCTGCGTTACCGACAAGCGACGCCATCTGCTCATACCAGCCTGCTCTCGCGGGCTGCGCTCCGTCGCGCTGCGCTTCCCTGACCGCAGGCGATAGCCAGCGACTCACGTCGGTCGGCGTTGACCGCCACCGCGCTTGCACCCCAGCGACAAACCCCAGGCCCTCGTGTGCCCTGCTCGTCCCGCCCTCGACGAACCGCGACCGCTGAAGGAGAAGCCACCCCCTATGGCCGACGAGATGGTTCTCAGAGCCCAGAAGTTCATCAACAGCGTCTACAGCAGCCGCATTGGGATGACGGTCGAGGAGAACGGGCGTACTGGATGGCCCGTGATGTACGCCCTCACCCGAGCACTGCAGTGGGAACTCGGCATCAGTTCGCTGTCGGACAGCTTCGGCCCGACCACCCTTTCCACTCTCGAGTCGAAGTACCCGAAGATCAGCGCGTCTACTGTGCCGTCGGCGGACTTCTGCCGCATCATCCAGTCCGCCCTGTACTGCAAGGGCTACGACGGCGGCGCCATCGACGGCCAGTACAGTGACCGGGTCGCTCCTCGGTCGCCCAACTCAAGCAAAACATGGGCGTCGCCAGCGTCTACCCAGGCAGCGACCTGACGTCAAAGGTCTTCAAGAGCTTGCTCAATACGGACGCCTACGTCACCGTCAACGGTGGCTCGGAACAGGTCCGTTCCATCCAGCATTGGCTCAACGGACGCTATGTCAACCGCAGGAACTTTTTCATCGTCCCCTGTGACGGCCACTACTCACATGACGTGGCGAAGGCCATGATGTACGCCCTCCAGTACGAGATCGGCATGTCCGACGACGTGGCCATCGGCGTGTTCGGCCCCGGCAGCAGAAGCGGCTGAGCAGCTACCGAATCTTGGAGAAGTACAACGCGTTCATGCGCAACAACGCGTGAGATGAGGGGGAGGTGGTGCCCGACTGGTTGTTCTACATATCCCTGTTGGCCGCCCTCACGCTGACCATCTGCCTCTGCGCGTCGATCAGCAGCAGGTCCAGGGTAGGCGGCCCAGTGTGGAGCAACACGCCCCACGCATGGATCGACGGGGCGCTGATGTGCCTGACGGCCACCGCTTTCCTGTACGTGGGAGCGCTGTACCTGGCCGCGCCCGCGGACGGCGATGCCTCCTACGACTGCACGTACGACCGGTTCGGCGCCGACGAGCCGCCCCGGAGCCTGGCGCTCCGGGCCCGCGACGTCACCCTGTTCCCGGTCCAGGCCGTCTGCCGCTGGTCCGACGGGCAGTCGTCCGACGCCGTCCCTGGCGCCATCCCAGCAGGGTTCGCAAGGGACTCACGGAGTCGAACCAGGCCTCGGGCACGGCGCTGCAAATCCGGCCCGGCTTCTACCCGTCCGGTGCCCGTGGCGGGTTCTTTCCCAACCAGGTGATTGTGATCCGGGATGTTCTCGCCGAACTCGACGGTGTTGTCCGGTGGGGTGGGGATGACCGAAAGCCCGACGAAGCCTTGTTCTACATAGACGTCAAGCCTGGCGATCCCAGCCTGGCGAAGGTCGCGGCCAAACTGCGCGGCTGGGCAGACACGCCGGGCGGGGGCGCCGGCGTCCTCATCGATCCGCTGCTGCCTCATCGAAAATTGATCCTACCGGGAAGCAATTTCCCGAGCAGAACAGAAAGAGGTGAACCGTTCATGCGAAAGCGCGTAATGCCGCTCGGCATCAGCCTCGCAATCGCGCTAACTTTGGGCGCATCCAGTGGAGCCGAAGCCGCGACGTCCCCTTCCGGCTTCATTAAGTGCAGCACTACCGGAGCGAGCGGAGATCTGGATTACAGCGGCTTTTCAGTCGGCACCACGAAGACGGTCGACATCGCCTTGGGGCTGTCTGACACCGATCGCGACGGGCACCATGTTCGGATCAGACTCGTCACGGAATACTATTCGGGCGACAAGCACTACTGGCCGTGGCATGCCTATTACGGAGGAGTCGACGGCATAGGCAATACCTGGTACACGACGGCCACTGATTCGAACGGAATGTACGAAATCGGAGTTCAGGTCGCCACTTACGAAGGCAGCACCATGCTGTACAGAAAGACCTGCTGGTGATGAGCACGACCATCCAGTAGGTTCCACGTGACGAGGTCCCGGGCGCCCGCCCGCGACCTCGTCACGCTCGCTCAGCCGCCGACGCTCTCGTTGAATTTTTCCTTGAGCTTGAGGAATTCGTCGTGCGTCTTGGCGAATTCGGTCTTGCTCACACCATCGGTCGCCACGAAGTAGTACCAGCCTTCGTCGGTCGGATTCAGCGTCGAATTGATCGCGTCGGTGCCCGGGTTTCCGATCGGACCGGGCGGCAGACCCTTCTGCGTGTACGTGTTGTACGGGTCCTGGTTGCGGTTGATCTCCGACTCGCTGATGTTGATGTTGCTCTCGTTCTTCAGGTAATTGAAGGTCGAGTCGAACTGCACCGACCCGTAGGTCTCGGGGTTCGCCGGATTGAGGCGGTTGTAGACCACCTCCGCCATTCTGCGGTAGTCGTCGTTGGTCTTGCCCTCGGCTTGGACGAGGCTCGCGACCGTGATGACCTGCAGCGGGCTGTCCAGCTTCAGATCCTTGGCCTTGGCCTCCAGGTCGTACTTCTTGTAGTTCGCGGTGGCCTGGCTCACCATCTCCTTCAGGACTGTCTCGGGCTTCGTGTCCTTGGCCGCGGGATAGGTGCCCGGGAAGAGGAACCCTTCCAGTGGGTCCTTGATGTCACTGTTGCTGTTCGCCCAGCTGGGCAGGCCGAGGCTCTTGTATTGCTTTTCAGCGACCTTCCGGGTGGTGCCGGACGACAGTTCGAGCTTCTTGTCGATCGCGCTGTAGACCCTGGCATTGCGCCATCCCTCGGCGATGGTCAAGTTGTCCTGGCTCTTGGGATTCAGCATCAGCTTGACGGCGCTTTCGGCGGACATCTGCTTGCGCAGCAGATAGGCGCCTGCCTGGATCTTGTCCCCGCCGTGCTTCGCGGACGCGGAAACGAAGGCGTCGACGCTCTTGACGACGCCCGCCTTCTTCAGCAAGTTGCCGATCGTGTAGCCGTCCGCCCCCTTGGGGACCCTGACGGGCACTGTCTCGCTCGTGCCGTCCCCCGCGAAGTCCGGGGCCTCGGCGAAACGATCCTTGTAGAACTGGTACCCGAAGTACCCGACCCCACCGATCCCCCCGCCGAACACCAGCAGAACCACCAGACAAGCGCACCCACTCCGGCGCTTCTTGGGCTTGCCCTTGCCCTTGCCGCCCCGGCCGCGCCGGTCGCCGCGACCTCGGCGGTCCCCGGGCTCGTCGTCGAAGTCGTCGTCATCGTCGTCGCCCGCGAAGAAGGCGTGTTCGCCCTGGTCGGGGCCGGGATCCCAGTCGGTCTGCGGCTCCGGTTCGGCGCGGCGGCGGCTCGGCGGCTCCGGCGGCGGGTACGCGTCGGGCGTGCCGTAGTGGTCGGCCTGCTCACCGCCGTACGACGCGTTCTGTCGGCCGTGCGGGTCCGACGGGTCCGGGTACTGGACGTGCGGGTGCGTGCCGGTGGGCCAGCCGTTCTCGTCGTACTGCTGCTGGTGGCCCTGGCCGGTGTACTGCTGCTGCTCGTACTGCTGGTACTGCTGGTACTGCTGCGCCTGACCGTATGCGGCCTGCTGGCCGTCGCCCCAGTCGCCGTAGTTCGGCTGCTGCGACTGCTCGGGATAGTGCTGCGGCTGGCCGCCGTAGGGAGGCTGATGGCCCACGTGGGCCTGCTGTCCTTCCCATCCACCATCCCCGGACAACGGGTCCTCGGGATGCCACGAATTGGAGCCTTGGCCCCGGCCATACTCAGTCATCAGAGCGGTCGACACGCATGCTTACACCAACACCAAAGCAATGCGCGTCTTCCTCCTCTCGGGTGATATAGCCGTAGCCGTCGGCTCGTTGAAGCAACTGGATATGGCGGTGATGAATTCCCTGCGCGATGCCTCGCTCGGAACGAACGTTGAAACGCCCTGTGGCCCGCACCGCGACTCGTCCGGTCCAGGCACCTACATATTTCCCAGAGGGGATGACTGCCCGGACGAGATCACCAGTGGCATGACGTGCGAGAGCCTGGAGGTCAGACTCACGCATCTCCCCTCGCCCATGTTCCAGGCCAGCTGCCCCAGCCTTACGCGCGGAGCGTCCGTAGCCCGTTTCGTCCCTGCTCCCAGGGATGTCTGCTGCCACGGATTCCAGAGCAGGCCGCTGAGGAAGCACGGCCTGGTGGGTCTTCTCACTCACCTGAAACGTAGTCACCGATCACACCTCCTCCACGCGGTGACTCGGGCTGGTCACTCATGGACCTCTCTGTCTGTGACAGACAAGCGCCAGCCCGAGGGCTGGGGAGCGAGTGACCGATCCCCTGGAGCCGCGAGACCGACAGTCTCTGAGCACTCAGACCCAGAAGCTACCTGGCCTCCCTGTTGTGCGGCAGCTGTTCGAATCAGCGCCGCAATCGCGCGGAACGTTACCGTATCGCGATCAGATGACCACTTCGACGCTCTCTCCGGGTGCTTTACCTGACACCCGTTCGGATTCGAGCGCCTGCTGGAGGATGATCACAGCGGCTGCCTGGTCGATCACCGACCGGCCCTTCCTGGACTTCACGCCCGAGGCGCGCAGTCCCTGACTGGCCGTCACCGTGGTCATCCGCTCGTCGACCAGCCGTACGGGGATGGGGGTGATGCCCTTGGCGAACTCCTGGGCGAAGCCCCTGACCTTGGCGGCGGCCGGGCCCTCGCCCCCCTTGAGGGAGCGAGGGAGGCCGACGACGACCTCGATCGGCTCGTACTCCTCGACCAGTTGCCTCAGTCGGCGGTGAGCCGCGGGGACGTCCCGGCCGGGGACCGTCTCCACCGGGGTGGCGAGGATCCCGTCGGGGTCGCACGAGGCGACCCCGATGCGGGCGTCCCCGACGTCGATGGCGAGGCGACGGCCGCGGCGCATGCCCCGGCCTTCGCCGCTCGCCTGTGGGCCGGCGCTCACTTGGCCGTTTCCGCCACGAGGCGCTCGACGGCGTCGACGGCCTCACCGATGGCAGCCGGGTTCTGGCCGCCGCCCTGGGCGACGTCCGGCTTGCCGCCACCGCCTCCGCCCAGGGTCTTGGCGGCGGCGCGGACCAGGTCGCCGGCCTTCAGACCGCGCTCGCGGGCGGCCTCGTTGGTGGCGATGACCGTCAGCGGCTTGCCGTTCACGGTCGTGAACAGGGCCACCACGGCAGCCCGGCCGCCCTGGATCCGGCCGCGCACGTCGAGGACCAGCTTGCGCAGGTCGTCGGCGGTCGTGCCGTCCGGGACCTGACCGGTCACCAGAGCGATGCCGCGAACGTCCTTGGCGGAGTCGGCCAGACCGCCGGCGGCCTGGAGGACCTTCTCGGCGCGGAACTTCTCGATCTCCTTCTCGGCGTCCTTCAGCTTGCCGAGCATGGCGGAGACCTTCTCCGGGAGCTCCTCCGGACGGCCCTTGATCAGCTCCTGGAGCTGGGCGACGACCGTGTGCTCACGGGCCAGGAAGTTGTAGGCGTCCACACCGACGAGGGCCTCGATACGGCGCACACCGGAGCCGATCGACGACTCGCCGAGCAGCTTCACCAGGCCGAGCTGCGCGGTGTTGTGGACGTGTGTGCCGCCGCACAGTTCCTTGGAGAAGTCGCCGATGGTGACGACGCGCACGCGCTCGCCGTACTTCTCACCGAACTCGGCGATGGCGCCCTGTTTCTTGGCCTCGTCGATGCCCATGACGTCGGCGCGGACGTCCAGGTCGCGGGTGAGCACCTCGTTGATCTTCTGCTCGACGTCGGTCATCACGGCCGTGGGAACGGCGGACGGCGAGCCGAAGTCGAAGCGGAAGCGGCCGGGCTGGTTCTCGGAACCGGCCTGGGCGGCCGTCGGGCCGAGGGCGTCGCGCAGGGCCTGGTGGGTCAGGTGCGTGGCCGAGTGGGCGCGGGCGATGGCCGTGCGGCGGCGGTCGTCGATCGAGGCGTGGGCGGTGGCGCCGACCGTGACCTCGCCGACCTGGACGACGCCCTTGTGGACGTAGACGCCGGGGACCGGCTTCTGGCAGTCGCGGATCTCGATGACGGCACCGGAGTCGACCTTGATGCGGCCGGTGTCGCCGATCTGGCCGCCGCCCTCGGCGTAGAACGGGGTGCGGTCGAGGACGATCTCGACCTCGTCGCCCTCGGTGGCGGCCGGGGAGGACACACCGTCGACGAGGATGCCGACGATCGTGGACTCGCCCTCGGTGTCGGTGTAGCCGATGAAGTCGGTCTCGCCGGCCTTGTCGGCGATCTCGCGGTAGGCGCCCACGCCGGCGTGGCCGGTCTTCTTGGCCTGGGCGTCGGCCTTGGCGCGCTCCCGCTGTTCCTTCATCAGGCGGCGGAAGCCGTCCTCGTCCACGGAGAGGCCCTGTTCGGCGGCCATCTCGAGGGTGAGGTCGATCGGGAAGCCCCACGTGTCGTGGAGCAGGAAGGCCTTGTCGCCGGCGAGGACCGTGCCGCCGGCGGACTTGGTCTCGGTGACGGCGGTGTCGAGGATGTTGGTGCCGGCCTTGAGCGTCTTGAGGAAGGCGTTCTCCTCGGCGAGGGCGACCTTCTCGATGCGCTCGCGGTCGGTGACCAGCTCCGGGTACTGCTGGCCCATCATCTCGATGACCGTGTCGATCAGGTCCTTGACGACCGGACCGGTGGCGCCGAGCAGGCGCATGTTGCGGATGGCGCGGCGCATGATGCGGCGCAGGACGTAGCCGCGGCCCTCGTTGCCGGGGGTCACGCCGTCGCCGATGAGCATCACGGACGTACGCATGTGGTCCGTGACCACGCGCAGGGAGACGTCCGAGTCGTGGGCGTCGCCGTAGGCGACACCGGTGAGCTCGGTGGCCTTGTTGATGACGGCCATGGAGGTGTCGATCTCGTACATGTTCTGCACGCCCTGCAGAATCATGGCGAGCCGCTCCATGCCGAGGCCCGTGTCGATGTTCTTGCTCGGCAGGTCGCCCAGGATCTCGAAGTTGTCCTTGCCGATGCCCTCGCCGCGCTCGTACTGCATGAAGACGAGGTTCCAGATCTCCACGTACCGCTCGTCGTTGACGGCGGGGCCGCCCTCGACGCCGAACTCGGGGCCGCGGTCGTAGTTGATCTCAGAACAGGGGCCGCACGGGCCGGGCACGCCCATGGACCAGTAGTTGTCCTTCATGCCCAGGCGCTGGATGCGCTCCTTGGGTACGCCGACGACCTCGTGCCAGATGCGCTCGGCCTCGTCGTCGTCCTTGTAGACGGTGATCCACAGGCGCTCGGGGTCGAGGCCGTAACCGCCGTTGTCCTGGGGCGTGGTGAGCAGCTCCCAGGCGTACTTGATGGCGCCTTCCTTGAAGTAGTCGCCGAAGGAGAAGTTCCCGCACATCTGGAAGAACGTGCCGTGCCGCGTGGTCTTGCCGACCTCTTCGATGTCGGGCGTGCGCACGCACTTCTGCACGCTGGTGGCGCGCTGGTAGGGCGGCTTGACCTCGCCCAGGAAATAGGGCTTGAAGGGCACCATGCCGGCGGGGACGAGGAGCAGAGTCGGGTCGTCCGCGATGAGCGACGCCGAAGGGACGACGGTGTGCCCGCGCTCCTCGAAGAAGCTCAGCCAGCGGCGGCGGATCTCAGCCGACTCCATCAGTGGTCCTCATTCCGGTTGTACGAGTACGTCGTCCCGTCGACGACGTACGTCTTCGCGTTGTTGCGGTTCTCGATGGCGGCGTACCGCCGGGGCGCGGGGAGTTCGGGGTCCGCGTTGATCCCCAGCGCGTCGCCCAGTTCGGCCTCCCGCTGGGCCATGTTGTCGCGGACGTCGAGTGCGAAGCCCACCGCGCGGTCCTTGAGCCGGTGACCGGCCTCGAGTGCCTTGTTCGCCGCGGTCGCGGCGAGGTTCTCGGGGGTCAGCTGCTTCAGCTTGCGGTTGACCTTGGTGGTGGCCCACACACCGGCGGCGACGCCCGTGGTGAACCAGAACGTACGGCGGAACATCGGTTCGCTCAGTCCTTCTTCCGGTTCTTCCGCCGCGCGGCCGGGACGGTGCGGCCCACGATCACGGTACGCCGGGGCGCCTTGGCGGGCACGTCGTCGCCGCGGCCGCCGAGGGCGCGGCGCACGCCGTAGCCGAAGGCCGCGACCTTGACCAGAGGGCCGCCGAAGGTGGAGGCCACGGTGGTCGACAGCGCGGAGGCGTTCGACGTGACCTCCTGGACGTCCGAGGCGATCGAGTCGACCCGGTCGATCTGGGTCTGCGCGGAGCGCACCGCGGCGGAGGCGTCTGCCAGGAGCGGGACGGCCTGGTCGGTCACGTCCGCGACGAGCTTGGTGGTCGCCTTGAGCGTCTGGGCCAGCCTCGCCAGCGCGACGGCGAGGAAGGAGACCAGGATCGCCCAGAAGACGGCCACCAGGATCCCGGCAACCTCTCCACCGGACACTGTGTGCACCCGCTCCCTAAACGTGCCTCTGCATCGAAAAAGTCGTGCACCGAGCCTATCGCGCCGGGGATGGGGCTCCGTACCGGATTAGCGCTCGTGCGGAGGCGAGTAGCGGGAAGCGATTGTACGGACTGAATACGGTTCAGTACGTTCCGTGTCCCATGCGAGGTCATCAGCCCGGCGGCTCCCCCGTGGCCGGCGATCTGCCCCAGGAGCTCCGCGCGTTCGTGGGCCGCTCGGCCGAGATCGCGGTGCTGTCCGGGGCCCTCGGCACCGCGGGCGGCTGGTGACGGTGACGGGGGCCGGCAGGGTCGGCAAGTCGCGACTGGCGGGTCACACGATGCAGCTGGCGCATCTCGCGGGCGTCAACTCCTGCTGGTGCTGGAGGGGTTCGAGCATCTGGTCGACGCGTTTGCCGGGCTGGTGGCCGAGCTGCTGCGGCAGGTGCCGGGGCTGACGGTGCTCGCCGTGGGCCGCCGACCGCTGGGTGTGGCGGGCGAGCGGGTGTTCGCGCCGGCGCCGCTGGGCGAGGACGAGGCGGTGAAGCTGTTCGCCGAGCGGGCCACACGGCAAGGCGTGGCTGTACGGGAGGAAGCGGGCGTACGGGAATCGTGCCGGCGTCTGGACGGGATCCCGCTGGCGATCGAGCTGGCGGCGGAGCGGCTGCGGCCGTGGACATGCGGAAGCCCGCCGCCTCGCCCACCCGGAAGGGCGGGGAGACGACGGGCCCAGGCGCAGAAGTCCTACGGCCGCTGACGGATCAACGGGCGTAGTACTCGACGACGAGCTGCTCGTCGCAGATCACCGGGATCTCCTTGCGGTTCGGCTCACGGTCCAGGCGGAACGCCAGGGCCTTGAGGTTCACCTGGAGGTAGCGCGGGGTCTCGCCCTCGGGGGCGAAGCCGCCCTCACGGGAGATCGAGAAGAGGGTCTTCTCGCGGCTGCGCTCGCGGACCATCACGACGTCGTCGGGCTTGACGCGGAAGGACGGCTTGTCGACCTTCTGGCCGTTGACCTCGATGTGGCCGTGCACGACCATCTGACGGGCCTGGTAGATGGTGCGGGCGATGCCCGAGCGCAGGACCAGTGCGTCGAGACGGCGCTCGAGCTCGATGATCAGGGCCTCACCGGTCTTGCCCTGAACCTTGGAGGCACGCTCGTAGGCGCGGACGAGCTGACGCTCGGACACGTCGTACTGCGCGCGCAGACGCTGCTTCTCGAGCAGACGGACCTTGTAGTCCGAGTTCTGCTTCCGGCCACGGCCGTGCTCACCCGGCGGGTAGGGGCGGGCCTCGAAGTACTTGACGGCCTTCGGGGTCAGCGCGATGCCGAGGGCACGCGACTTCTTGACCTTGGGGCGGGACTGGTTCGCCACTTCTTTTCCTTTTCCTTTTCGGCTGCCTCAGGGTTACGGGAGGTCGCATCCGCAGCCGGGGAATTCCCGACAGGTCCGCGAGGGACATGCCAGGCAGCCGTTCCCCTGGTCTGGGCACATACGTGCAGCACACGAACGGCCCACCAGTCGCTCCGGGATACCGGGTGATGGTGGGCTGCCCGCGACACCTACGACGGTGCGCGACGCTCCTGGATCAACAGATCCGGCTGGATGTCCCGCCTGAGGCGCCGACCGGAGCCGGACACGGGACGCAGCACTTCGCAGAAGTCTACAGGGTGGTCAGGACCGCTTCCGACCGAGGTGCTTTCTCGTCCACTCCACCGCGTCCGCGTACCGGGCCTCGGCGCCGTGCCGGGTCGGTTCGTAGTACTCGCGGTCCTTGATGGCGTCCGGCGCGTACTGCTGTTCGGCGATGCCTTCGGCCAGGTCGTGCGGATACACGTACCCCTGTGCGTGTCCGAGCTTGGCGGCGCCCTTGTAGTGCCCGTCGCGCAGGTGCGCCGGGACGGGACCGGCCAGGCCCTTGCGTACGTCGTCCATGGCGGCGCCGATCGCGGTGGTCGCGGCGTTGGACTTGGGGGCAAGGGCGAGGGCGATGGTGGCGTGGCTGAGGGTGAGCGCGGCCTCGGGGAACCCGATCATCGCGACCGCCTGGGCGGCGGCGACAGCTATGGGCAGGGCGTTCGGATCGGCGAGGCCGATGTCCTCGCTGGCGGAGATCATCAGGCGGCGGGCGATGAAGCGGGGGTCCTCGCCGGCCTCGATCATGCGGGCCAGATAGTGCAGGGCGGCGTCGACGTCGGAGCCGCGGATGGACTTGATGAGGGCGCTGGCCACGTCGTAGTGCTGGTCGCCGTCGCGGTCGTACTTCACCGCCGCCCGGTCGACGGTCTCCTCCAGGGTCTGGAGGCCGATCTCCGCCTCGCCCTTGTCGAGCGCGGCCCCGGCGGCGGCCTCCAGGGCGGTCAGCGCCCGGCGGGCGTCGCCGCCGGCGATGCGCAGCAGATGGGCCTCGGTGTCCTCGGCAAGCGTGACCGAGCCCTTGAGGCCGCGCTCGTCGGTGAGCGCGCGGCGCAGCAGGCCGCGCAGGTCGTCGTCGGTGAGGGGTTCGAGGGTGAGCAGGAGGGAGCGGGACAGCAGGGGCGAGATCACCGAGAAGTACGGGTTCTCGGTGGTCGCCGCGATCAGGGTCACCCAGCGGTTCTCGACGGCAGGCAGCAGGGAGTCCTGCTGGGCCTTGCTGAAGCGGTGGATCTCGTCGAGGAAGAGGACGGTCTCCTTGCCGTAGCCGCCGGTGGCGCGGCGGGCGCCGTCGATGACCGCGCGGACCTCCTTGACGCCGGCCGTGATGGCGGAGAGCTCGACGAAGCGCTTGTTGGTGGCCTTGGAGACGACGTACGCCAGGGTGGTCTTGCCGGTGCCGGGCGGCCCCCACAGGATGACCGAGGAAGGCCCGGCGGGGCCGGACGCCCCCTCGCCGACGAGTCTGCGCAGGGGCGAACCCGGCTTCAGCAGGTGCTGCTGGCCCACGACCTCGTCGAGGATGCGCGGGCGCATGCGCACCGCCAGGGGACTGCCGGCGGGGTCCTTCTCCTGGCGTTCTTCTGCTGCGGCGGTGAACAGGTCGGGCTCCACACCGAAAACCCTATGTCACGCCACTGACAGTCCCGTCCGGGCCGTCAGCTGGTCCAGAAGTCCCACCAGCGGGTCAGGATCAGCATGCCGATGATGCCGATGTGCAGCACGGGCAGCACCCAGGTGAACTCGCCGAAGAAGCTCTTGAGCCAGTTCGGCGCGGGCAGGAAGCCGTTGCGCACGTTGAACGAGGTCACGTACCAGAACATGACGATCGTCGCGACCCAGGCCAAGGTGCACCACAGGCACAGGGCGTTGATGCGGTACAGGGACTGGAACATCAGCCAGGCGCAGAAGACGACGCCGAAGAGGGTGCCGGCGTTGAAGGTGAGCCAGTACCAGCGCGGGAAGCGGGCCCGGCCGAGCAGGCTCATGCCGACGCAGATGACGATGCCGTAGGCGACGAGACCGAGCATCGGGTTGGGGAACCCGAAGGCGGCGGCCTGCTTGCTCTCCATGACGCTGCCGCAGGAGACGACCGGGTTGAGGCTGCAGCCCGGGGTGAACGTCTTCCCCTCGACCTTGGCCTCGAGCAGCTTGAACTTGTCGATCGTGATGACCCACGCGGCGAGCAGCCCGGCCGCGCCCGTGATCACCAGCAGCAGCGCGAGAGCGCGACTGCCGCCCAGCGCTCGTGGTGCGGCCTCGGCACGCTCGGACTCGGTGGAGACGTCTTTGACTCTGGTCTTGCTCATCACGCCGATTCCGCCTGCTTGAGAGTTGACCTTCTTCGGGCACCGGCCATTGTGCCGTACACGGGCGCGTGTCCACCGTTCGGTGGACATAAGGAAGTCCGTACGGTCGTCCCCGAGCGCCGGGTTCCGGCCGACGCTCGTCGCATGACAGCACACGTGAACGAACTCGCCGTGGACGTACGGGGCTGCGCAAGCGGTACGGCGACGTGACCTCCGTCGACGGCATCGATCTCGGCATCGGCCGCGGCGAGGTGTTCGGCCTGCTGGGGCCCAACGGCGCGGGCAAGAGCACCGCGGTGGAGATCCTGCAGGGCAACCGCGGCAGGGACGCGGGCGAGGTCCGGGTGCTCGGCGCGGACCCGGCGGCGGGCACGCGCGCGTGGCGCTCGCGGGTCGGCATCGTCTGGCAGGACGAATCGGCGCCCGCGGAGTTGACGGTGCGCGAGACCGTACGGCACTTCGCCCGCTACTACCCGAGGCCGCGCGACCCCGAGGAGGTCATCGGTCTGGTGGGGCTCGAGGAGAAGGCGGGCAGCCGGATCAAGGCGGGCCGAGGCGAACTCGACCACGACGTCCCGCAGGCCCGCCGCCATCTGGCCCTGATGCAAGAGACGGCCCGGCAGAACCTGGCCGAGGCGCGTGCCCTGGTCGCCGGGGGCGCCCCCGCCGACCTGGACGGCGCCTCGCTCCCGAACGCGCTCCGCCGCCTGGCCGCACGCCACGGGGCGACGCTGGACGTGACCGGCCCGGTATCGACGTACTAGCCCAGCCTCGACTCCAGCTCCGCCACGATCTCGTTCACGCCGATCGCCGTCTGCTCGCCGGACTCCATGTCCTTGAGCTGGACGACTCCCTCGCCGAGGTCGCGTTCGCCGGCGACGATCGTGTAGCGGGCGCCGCTGCGGTTGGCGCTCTTCATGGCGCCCTTGAGTCCCTTGCCACCGTAGGAGAAGTCGGCCGCGATGCCGACCTTGCGCAACTCGGTGACCTTGGCGAACAGGACCCGGCGGGCCTCCTCCCCCAGCGGCACCGCGAACACGCTGGTGGACGCCGGGAGTTCGAGCTGCACGCCCTCCGCCTCCAGCGCGAGGACCGTACGGTCGACGCCGAGCGCCCAGCCCACGGACGGGAGTGCCGGACCGCCGATCATCTCCGACAGGCCGTCGTAGCGGCCGCCGCCGCCCACCGCGGACTGGGAGCCCAGACCGTCGTGGACGAACTCGAAGGTCGTACGGGTGTAGTAGTCCAGGCCGCGGACCAGCTTGGGGTCGTCCTCGAAGGCGACGCCCGCCGCGGTGATCAGCTCGCGGACCTCCTCGTGGTACGCCTTGCAGGCGTCGCAGAGGTAGTCGCGCAGCAGCGGAGCGTCCGTCAGCTGCTTCTGGACGTCCTGGCGCTTGTCGTCCAGGACCCGCAGCGGGTTGATCTCCGCGCGGCGCAGCGTGTCCTCGTCCAGGTCCAGGCCGCGCAGGAAGTTCTGCAGCGCCTCCCGGTACACCGGCCGGCACTCCTTGTCGCCCAGGCTGTTGAGCAGGATCCGGAAGTCGCGCAGGCCCAGCGAGCGGTACGCCTGGTCGGCCAGGATGATCAGCTCGGCGTCCAGGGCCGGGTCCTCGGCGCCGATCGCCTCGGCACCGACCTGCGAGAAGTGCCTGTAACGGCCCTTCTGCGGGCGCTCGTAGCGGTAGTACGAGCCCGAGTACCAGAGCTTGACAGGGAGGTTGCCCGCCTTGTGCAGGTTGGCCTCCAGAGCCGCGCGCAGCACGGACGCCGTGCCTTCGGGGCGCAGGGCGAGCCGGTCGCCGCCCTTGGTCTCGAAGGCGTACATCTCCTTGGTGACGATGTCGGTGGACTCGCCGACACCGCGCGCGAAGAGCTCCACGCTCTCGAAGCCCGGCGTCTCGATGTAGCCGTAGCCGGAGTTGCGCAGCGGGGCCGCGATCGCCTCACGGACCGCCAGATATGTGGCGGAGTCCGGCGGAATCAGGTCGTACGTGCCCTTGGGGGCCTTGAAGGTGCTCACGGAAGGTCTCTCGTCACATTCCTCGTCGGGGAGGGGTGTTCGATCTGTTCGATCCCGCTCCCTGGCCGGCGGCCACCTGCCGCAAGTACGGGTTGGTGGCGCGCTCCTGGCCGATGGTCGTCTGGGGGCCGTGGCCGGACAGCACCACGGTCGAGTCGTCGAGCGGCAGGCACACGCGGGCCAGCGAGTCGAGGATCTCGGCCGTGTCACCGCCGGGCAGGTCGGTGCGTCCGATGGAGCCGGCGAACAGCAGATCGCCCGAGAAGAAGACCGACGGGATCTCCGCGGTCTCGGGCATCCGGAAGGTCACCGACCCCTTGGTATGGCCCGGCGCGTGCGCGACGGAGAACTCCAGTCCCGCGAGCACCAGCCGCGCACCGTCGGTCAGCTCCTTGACGTCGTCCGGCTCTCCCACGGTCAGCTCGCCCATCAGCTGCGCCCCGATGGAACGGCCGAGCGCCTTCTCGGGGTCGCTCATCATGTACCGGTCCTCGGGGTGGATCCAGGCCGGTACATCGTGTGCGCCGCACACCGGGACGACCGAGGCCACATGGTCGAGGTGGCCATGGGTGAGGACGACGGCAACGGGCTTGAGCCGATGCTTCTTCAGCGTTTCCTCGACGCCCTGGGCGGCCTCATGGCCCGGGTCGATGATCACGCACTCCTCACCGGCGGCGGGGGCGACGAGATAACAGTTCGTCCCCCAGGCCCCGGCGGGGAACCCGGCAATGAGCACGATCGTCCTTCGTTTGTGTCGATACGGGTGGGCTTGTCGGCGGGCTCCGCCTGTGGTCAGAGCCTACCGGCGCTGCCGATTCCTCAGCGAACCCATATACGGTACGGGGCACACGCAGGCGGTCGGCCCACTGGACGCACGCGTACCGGTCGACACACAAGACGCATGAGGAGAGAACCCGGTGGTCAGCCAGGAACAGCGGCGGCGTCAGCTCGCCCGGGAGAAGTTCTTGCGGCAGCAGCAGCGGCGCACCGACGCCAGGCGCAAAGCGCGCATGCGCAACTCGGTGATCGCGTCGGTGCTCGGCATCGTCATCGTGGGCAGTTTCGCGCTGTACACGACGGACGTCCTCAAGGGCGACGACAAGGCCAACGCCGGCAACGAGGTCACGCCGAGCGCGGAGGCGACCAGCAAGGCTCCGGACCCGTGCGAGAAGCCCGCGGACGGGAAGGTCGAGACGGCGACCTGGAAGAAGGAGCCGGCGGTCACCATCGACAAGTCGGCGAAGTACACGATGAAGCTCGAGACGACCTGCGGTGACATAGAGATGGCGCTGAAGCCTTCGGCGGCGCCGCGCACCGTGAACTCGTTCGACTTCCTCGCGGGCAAGGGCTACTTCGACCACACGAAGTGCCACCGCCTCACCACGAACGGCATCTACGTGCTGCAGTGCGGCGATCCGTCGGGCACCGGCAGTGGCAGCCCGGGGTACTCGATCCCGGACGAGAACCTGAAGGACAAGAGCCTCAAGGACAACATCTACCCGGCGGGCACGGTCGCGATGGCGAACGCCGGACCGAACACCGGCGGCAGCCAGTTCTTCCTGGTCTACCAGGACAGTCAGCTGCCGCCGAGCTACACACCGTTCGGTACCGTTTCCGAATCCGGCATGGAGGTCCTGAAGAAGATCGCCGCCGCTGGTGAGAGCACCGGCGCGGGCGACGGGGCGCCGAACGCGACGGTCGTGATCAACAAGGCGACCGTCACGAAATCCTGACCCCCAACTGCGGAATTTCGGTCGCGCGGGATGCGGACAGGCAACCCGCCGGTCGCCTATGTTGGCCGTGACGAAACTGTGGACGATGCCCGGGGGTGCTGAAGCCCCACGCAGGCATCATGTGGAGGAGGCGCTGTGAGCAGCGACCCGTGGGGCCGCGTCGACGAGACGGGGACCGTGTACGTGCGTACGGCCGACGGCGAGCAGGTCGTCGGTTCCTGGCAGGCCGGCTCCCCTGAGGAGGCGCTGGCCTACTTCGAGCGCAAGTACGAGGGCCTGGTTGTCGAGATCGGCCTCCTCGAGAAGCGAGTGAAGACCACCGACCTGTCGGCGAAGGACGCGCAGGCCGCCATCGACCACATCCGCGAGCAGGTCGACGCACACCACGCGGTCGGCGATCTGGACGCGCTCAGGGTCCGGCTGGACAAGCTCGTGGAGACCGTCGAGAAGCGCCGTGAGGAGCGCAAGCAGCAGCGGGCGAAGCAGTCCGACGAGGCGCGCCACGCCAAGGAGGCTCTGGTCGTGGAGGCGGAGGAGCTGGCGCAGTCCGACCAGTGGCGGGCCGCCGGTGAGCGGCTGCGCGCGCTGGTGGACACCTGGAAGGGTCTGCCGCGGCTCGACCGCAAGTCGGACGACGAGCTGTGGCACCGCTTCTCGCACGCCCGGTCGGCGTTCTCCAAGCGCCGCAAGGCGCACTTCGCGTCGCTGGACGCGCAGCGCGAGGAGGCCCGCAAGACCAAGGAACGGCTGGTCGGCGAGGCCGAGTCGCTGTCCGGTTCGACGGACTGGGGTCCGACGGCCGCGCGCTACCGCGAGCTGATGGCGGAGTGGAAGGCCGCGGGCCGCGCCCAGCGCGAGCACGAGGACGACCTGTGGAACCGCTTCCGCGGCGCCCAGGACATCTTCTTCGCCGCCCGCAGCTCGGTCTTCGCCGAGCGGGACGCCGAGCAGTCCGAGAACCTGAAGCTGAAGGAGGAGCTGGCCGAGGAGGCCGAGAGGCTCCTGCCGATCGGCGACCTGAAGGGCACGCGGGCCGCCTTCCGCTCGATCAACGAGCGCTGGGAGGCCATCGGCCACGTCCCGCGGGACGCCCGCCCGAAGGTCGAGGGCCGGATGCACGCCGTGGAGCGGGCCATCCAGGAGGCCGAGGAGACCGAGTGGCGCCGGACCAACCCGGAGGCACGCGCGCGTGCCGAGGGTCTGACCGGTCAGCTCCAGGCCGCCGTGGACAAGCTGAAGGGCCAGATCGAGCAGGCGCGCGCCCAGGGCAACAACGCCAGGGCCGACAAGCTCGAGAAGGAGCTGGAGGGCCGGCAGGCACTGCTGGACCAGGCGCTGAAGGGTCTGCACGAGTTCGGCGGCTGACGCTGCTGCGGACACACAGAGGGGGCGCCCTCGGGCGCCCCCTCTGTCATGTGTGTGCTTACGCGCGGCTGCGCGCCGACGTCACGCGGTAGACGTCGTAGACGCCCTCCACTCCCCTGACCGCCTTCAGGACGTGCCCGAGGTGCTTCGGGTCGCCCATCTCGAAGGTGAAGCGGGAGGTGGCGACGCGGTCGCGGGAGGTCTGGACGGCCGCGGAGAGGATGTTGACGTGCTGGTCGGACAGGACGCGGGTGACGTCCGACAGGAGGCGGGAACGGTCCAGGGCCTCGACCTGGATGGCGACCAGGAAGACCGACGACTGGGTGGGCGCCCATTCGACTTCGAGGATGCGCTCGGGCTCGCGGGACAGTGACTCCACGTTCACACAGTCGCTGCGGTGAACCGATACGCCACTACCGCGGGTGACGAAGCCGATGATCGGGTCGCCGGGTACGGGCGTACAGCAGCGGGCCAGCTTGACCCACACGTCGTCGACGCCCTTGACCACTACGCCGGGGTCCTGGCTGCTGCGCCGCTTGCGGCCACGGCCGCGGGCGGGCGGCACGGACTCGTCGATCTCCTCGGTGGCGGCCTCCTCGCCGCCGAGGGCCTGGACGAGCTTCTGTACGACGTTCTGCGCGGCTACATGGCCCTCGCCGATCGCGGCGTACAGGGACGAGATGTCGGGGTAGCGCATCTCGTGGGCCAGCGTGACGAGGGAGTCGCCGGTGAGGATGCGCTGGATCGGCAGGTTCTGTTTGCGCATCGCGCGGGCGATGGCGTCCTTGCCCTGCTCGATGGCCTCGTCGCGGCGCTCCTTGGAGAACCAGGCCCGGATCTTGTTGCGGGCGCGCGGCGACTTCACGAAGCCGAGCCAGTCGCGGGAGGGGCCCGCGCCGGACGCCTTGGAGGTGAAGACCTCCACCAGGTCGCCGTTGTCCAGGGTCGATTCGAGCGGTACGAGACGGCCGTTGACCCGCGCACCTATGGTGCGGTGACCGACCTCGGTGTGGACGGCGTAGGCGAAGTCGACGGGGGTGGCCCCGGCCGGCAGCGCTATGACGTCGCCCTTGGGGGTGAAGACGAAGACCTCGTTGCGGGACAGGTCGAAGCGCAGGGACTCCAGGAACTCGCCCGGGTCCTCGGTCTCCTTCTGCCAGTCGAGCAGCTGGCGCAGCCACGCCATGTCGTTGAGGTGGTCGTCCTTGCCCTTGCCGGACGACTTGGGCGCGTCGCTGCGGACCTTGGAGGCGCCGGCGACGGCTTCCTGCTTGTACTTCCAGTGCGCGGCGATGCCGTACTCGGCGCGGCGGTGCATGTCGAACGTTCGGATCTGGAGTTCGACCGGCTTGCCGTTGGGGCCGATGACCGTCGTGTGCAGCGACTGGTACATGTTGAACTTGGGCATCGCGATGTAGTCCTTGAACCGGCCGGGGACCGGGTTCCATCGCGCGTGCACGGTACCGAGGGCGGCGTAACAGTCGCGAACCGTGTCGACAAGTACACGAATACCCACCAGGTCGTAGATCTCCGCGAAGTCACGGCCGCGGACGATCATCTTCTGGTAGACGCTGTAGTAGTGCTTCGGTCTGCCGGTGACGGTCGCCTTGATGCGGGCGGCGCGCAGGTCCTGCTGGACCTCGTCGGTCACTATGGCCAGGTACTCGTCACGCTTCGGCGCCCGCTCGGCCACCAGCCGTACGATCTCGTCGTACATCTTGGGGTAGAGGATCGCGAAGGCGAGGTCCTCCAGCTCCCACTTGATGGTGTTCATGCCGAGGCGGTGGGCGAGGGGCGCGTAGATCTCGAGGGTCTCGCGCGCCTTCTTCTCCTGCTTCTCGCGCTTGAGGTAGCGCATGGTGCGCATGTTGTGCAGGCGGTCGGCGAGCTTGATGACCAGGACGCGCGGATCCTTGGCCATGGCGACGACCATCTTGCGTACGGTCTCGGCCTGCGCGGCCTCGCCGAACTTGACCTTGTCCAGCTTGGTGACGCCGTCGACGAGCAGGGCGACGCTGTCGCCGAAGTCGCGGCGGAGCTGGTCGAGGCCGTACTCGGTGTCCTCGACGGTGTCGTGCAGGAGGCCCGCCATCAGGGTGGCCGGATCCATGCCCAGCTCGGCGAGGATGGTGGTGACGGCGAGCGGGTGCGTGATGTACGGGTCGCCGCTCTTGCGCTTCTGGCCGCGGTGCCAGCGCTCGGCGACCTGGTACGCCTTCTCGATCTGGCGGAGGGTCGCGGTCTCGATCTTCGGGTCGTTGCTGCGCACTATCCGCAGCAGCGGCTCCAGGACCGGGTTGTACGGGTTGGAGCGCTGGACGCCGAGGCGGGCGAGGCGGGCGCGGACGCGGTTGGAGGAGCCGGAGCGCGGGGGCTGGCCGGCGGGCTGGCGGACCGTGGGTGGCTGGGGCGCGGGGCGCTCGGGCGGAGCGGGCTTGGGGCGCGACTCCTCTGCCGACTTGCCGACGGGCGCGGACTGGGCGTGCTCGACCGGCCCGCGGGCGTCGTTCTTCGCGGTCGACGCGTTCGGCGCGGGCTTCGCCGCGGGCGCCGAGGCGGACTCGGGCTTTGCGGCGGTCAGGTGCTGGGCCTCGTCTGGCAAGAGGGCTCCTCGTGCGCGATCCGGGTCCCCCGGTCAGGCTCCGGAGATCCCATGGTAGCGATCCTGCGCCCCAGGATCGCCTTCAGGCCGATGTGAGGGCCGTCTACCGGAGAAACGCGAGGGGCTGCCGTCGGGATTCCTCCGGGCTGTCGTGGCGGTGTCCTGGGGGTGGCGCGCAGCTTTCGCAGGCCTGTCACGTGGTTTGCCTTCGGTGTGCGGGGCAGGGGGACGGCGTGGTGGCGTCCCGCGAGGTGGTGCAGGTGCGGAATTCATGATTCCGCCGATCAGTGAGGCGGCGTGGTCGGCTTCCCGCCGGGTCGCGGCGCTGATGCCTGCGAGGTACGCCGACCAGGCCTTCGGCGCGGCTCCGAGCGAAGCCGCGCGGTCCACGGGGGCTACGACGCCGCGGTGGGACGCCGCGAACTCCCACCGGGCCTTGGCATACCTCTCGCCGGTGGCGTCCGGTCAGCACAGCTGCGTGCCCGTCGCCCCGGCGCGCCGAGCGGAGCCGCTCGGTCCGCATGGCTGCACCGCGCCACGGGACGCCGCCCGCCCGCGAGCGGACGCGCACCTTGCGCCGGGGCTTCTTCCGGGGCCACAGCCCGTACGGGCGTGCACGGCGACGTTCGGCTCTCTCTCGCCCCGCGTACGTGGTCGCCGTATACCTCCACACCTCGTGCCACGTCACGCGCAGCCACCGTAAGTCCCGCCCGGACACACGCATGCCGCGCGCCTCGTGGAGAGGCGCGCGGCATGGGAGCGGGTCGTTCAGATGGTGAGCAGGGACTCCAGCGGGGCCCCGGCCAGGGACGGTTCCAGGCGGGCCCGGCCGCCGAGGAAGCCGAGCTCCATGAGGACGGCGAGGCCCGCGACCTCGGCGCCCGCCCTGCGGATCAGCTGGAGGGAGGCCTCCGCCGTGCCGCCGGTGGCGAGGACGTCGTCGATGACCAGGACGCGGTCGCCGGCTGTCAGGTCCTCGGCGTGGACCTCGATCTCCGCCGAGCCGTACTCCAGGTCGTACGCCTGGCTGAGGGTGGCTCCGGGGAGCTTGCCCGCCTTGCGTACGGGGATGAAGCCGACGCCTGCGCGGACGGCGACCGGGGCGCCGAGGATGAAGCCGCGGGCCTCCAGGCCGACGATCTTCGTGGCGCCGGTGCCGCCGGCGATCTCGGCCAGCGCGTCGGTCAGCGCCGTGAACGCCGCCGGGTCCGCCAGGAGCGGGGTGATGTCCTTGAACATCACTCCCGGCTCCGGGTAGTCGGCTACGTCACGGATACGGCTGAGCAGCAGTGTCGTGATGTCTGTGAGCTCGGTCATCGGCGCTTCCCCGACGGTCGGCCACGGCCCCGACCGCGGGACGCGGGCTGGCTGCGCGGGCCGACGACCGCGGCTGCGTCCTCCGGCTCGTCGTCGAGCGGCTCGTCGGTGACCGGGGCGTCCAGGGCCTCGCCCTTCGTCGCGGCCTGCGCCCGCTTGGCGAGCACCCGCTTCCTCAGCGCCTTCATCTGCGGCTCGGCCTCCTTGAGGTCGGCGACCAGCGGTGTGGCGATGAAGATCGAGGAGTACGCACCGGCCGCGAGGCCGACGAACAGCGACAGCGAGATGTCGTTGAGCATGCCCGCGCCGAGGAAACCGCCACCGATGAACAGCAGGCCCGCCACCGGCAGCAGCGCGACCACCGTGGTGTTGATGGAGCGGACCAGGGTGCTGTTGATGGAGCGGTTGGCGATGTCGCTGTAGGTCCAGCGGGTCTGCTTGGTGATGTCCTTGGTCTGCTCCTTGAGGCTGTCGAAGACGACGACCGTGTCGTAGAGCGAGTAACCGAGGATGGTCAGCAGACCGATCACCGTGCCTGGCGTGACCTCGAAGCCGACGAGGGCGTAGATGCCGACGGTGATGGTGATGTCGTGGATCAGGGCGACGAACGCGGCGACCGCCATACGCCACTCGAACGCGATCGCCAGATAGATCACCACGAGGACCAGGAAGATGCCGAGGCCCTGCCAGGCCTTGTTGGCGATCTGCTCACCCCAGCTGGGGCCGACCAGCTCACCGGTGACGTCCTTCTCCGCGACGTTCAGATCGTCGGCCAGCTGTGCCGAGACACGGTCGGCCTGGCTGGTCTCGATGCCCGAGACCTGGATGCGCAGGGAGCCGTTGCCGAGCTTCTGGACGATCGCGTCGTGGCCGGAGGCCTCTTCCGCGTACTCCTGTGCCTGGGACACCGAGACGCTGGTCTTCGGGGTGGTGAAGACGGCTCCGCCCTGGAACTCGATGCCCATGTTCAGGCCGCGCACCGCCAGGCCGACGATGGCCGTGATGGTGATCAGGATCGAGATGCCGTACCAGATCTTGCGGTTGCCGACGAAGTCGTAGCCGACCTCGCCACGGTGCAGTCGGGCGCCGAGGTTGCCGAGCTTCGACATCTCACGCCTCCTTGGTCTCGACGGGGGCGGAGGGACGGCGAGTGCGGCGCAACGGAGGCTTGGCACCCAGGCGCTGGGGATCGAGGCCGGACCAGCTGTGGCCGCTCGCGAAGAACTTGCTGCGGCCCAGGATCGTCAGCAGCGGCTTGGTGAACAGGAACACCACGACCACGTCGAGCAGGGTGGTCAGGCCGAGCGTGAACGCGAAGCCCTGGACCTTGCCGACGGTGACGACGAACAGCACCGCTGCGGCGAGGAACGACACGAAGTCGGAGACCAGGATGGTGCGCCGGGCGCGCGGCCAGGCCCGCTCGACGGCGGGGCGGAGGGTGCGGCCCTCGCGGATCTCGTCACGGACGCGTTCGAAGTACACGATGAACGAGTCCGCCGTGATGCCGATCGCGACGATGGCGCCGCACACGGCCGGCAGGTTCAGCGCGAAGCCGATGGCCGGGCCGAGCAGCGACATGAGCAGGTAGGTGAGGGCCGCGGAGACCAACAGCGAGGCGATGGCGATGAGCGCCAGGCCGCGGTAGTAGACCAGCAGGTAGATGACGACCAGGGCGAGACCGATCGCACCCGCGATCAGACCGGCCTTGAGCTGCTCACCGCCGAGCGCGGCGGTCACCGTGGTGACGCTGTCCTCGCGGAAGGTCAGCGGCAGGGCGCCGTACGACAGCATGTTGGCCAGGCTCTGGGCCGACTCCTGGTTGAAGTTGCCGGAGATCTCGGCGTTGCCGCCGGTCAGCGCCTGGCTGACGGACGGGTCGGAGACGACCTCGCCGTCGAGGACGATGGCGAACTGGTTCTGCGGCTGCTGGTTCTGGGCCAGCTTGCCGGTGATGTCGGCGAACTTCTTGGCGCCCTTGTTCGTGAACTCCATGGTGACGGTCCAGCCGGCGCCGGTCGTCTGGTTGATGACGGCCTGAGCCTTCTCGACGTCGGTGCCGTCGACCTCCGCGGGGCCGAGGATGTACTTCTGCCACTGGTCCTGGGCGTTCTTGCCGCAGGCCACGGTCGGGTCAGCGGGCTTGGCGCCCTTGCCTGCCTGGGCACGGGCCTTCTCGTCGGCGCAGTTGAGGGCGACGTACTCCGCTTCCAGCTTGCCGGTCGCCGCGTCGCCGGAGGGGCTGCCGCTCGGGGACGGGGAGGCGCTGGTGGACGGCGTGGCGTCGGCCTTCAGGGCGTCGGTGACCGCACGGCCCTGCGAGGTCGGGGTCTCCGACGGGGTGGCGGAGGGGGACGGTGAGGAGGTCGCCTTGTCGGTGGCCTTGTCCGAGCCGCTGCCGGAGGCACTCGGCGACGGGCTGGGCGTCACGGCGGCGCCGGAGACCTCGGTGGCGATCACCGGGCGGAAGTAGAGCTTGGCCGTGGTGCCGACCTGGTCGCGCGCTTCCTTGGAGTTCGTGCCCTTGGGGATGTTGACGATGATGTTGCTGTCGCCCTGGGTCTGAACCTCGGACTCCGAGACACCGAGACCATTGACACGGCGTTCCATGATCTCGACCGCGGTGTCCATGTTGGTCTTGTTGATCGCGGATTCCTGGCCGGCCTCGGGGACCGCCTTGAGCGTGATGCTCGTACCACCGGCCAGGTCGATGCCGAGACGCGGCGTGGTCTCACCGGAGGCGAACATCCCCGCGGTGAGTCCCACGATGGCGATCAGGATGAGGGCCAGCGAGCGCCATGGCTTGCTCTGGGCGCTCGCGCTCCGGCCCTTCTTAGGTGCTGCCACCTTCTCGTACTCCCTCTCGGGCCGCCTCGCGCCGGGTCTGCGGGCGGGCGGCCATGACATGGTGTCGGGATCCCGTGCGAGATCAGCATGTCCCGGGGTACGCGGGTGTGCCCCGCATCACCCCGGGACGTGACTACTTCGCGTCGGAGTCGCCGTCGGTCTTCTTCGGCTCGTCGTCCGTCTTCGCCTCGGCGGCCGGGACCTCCTCGGAGGGCTCCTCGGCCTCGTCCTTCTTGCCGAGGTCGACGGCCTTCTCGTCGGAAGCGGCGGCAGCGTCGGCGGACTCGTCGGGCTCGGTGAGGGAGGAGGCGTCGTCCGGGACGACGTCGGACTTCAGGTCGTGCTCGATGCCGTGCACGATGCGGTTGTACTCGTCGTCGGAGAGGACGGCACCGATCGCGTTCTTGGCGAAGAGGAGGTCCACGCCCGGGCCGGCGTCAAGGAGGACCGTGTCCTCGTTGACCTCCTTGACCGTCGCGTACATGCCCCCGATGGTGCGGACGCCGCTGCCGGGCTGCATGTCGTTCCGCATTTGCGCGGCCTGCTGCTGCTTCTTCTTGGCCGAGCGGGTCATCAGGAACATGGCCCCGATGAGCACGATGAACGGGAGGAGGGTCACGAGACTCACGGGTCGGAACTTCCTTCACACGACCGCGATGGTGAGCGGCCTGATGGTTGGGGGTATGTGTGCCGCCTACAAAGGCGGCATCGGCGGAGTCTAAGCGAGTCCGCGCGCATGGAACAACGCTCAGCATGGCACCGGGGTTCCTGGTCCGGCCAATGCCTTCGCCGTCATGGCGCCGTCACGCCCCGAACAGGTCCTGTTGTCCGTTTCCCGCCGTTGACGAGCGGGGCGGGGTGAGGCCGAGATGCGCCCATGCGGCGGGGGTGCCGACACGGCCGCGCGGGGTGCGTGCCAGCAGGCCCTCCCGTACGAGGAAGGGCTCGGCGACCTCTTCGACGGTCTCGCGCTCCTCCCCCACCGCGACGGCGAGCGTGGACAGGCCCACGGGTCCGCCGCCGAACAGCTTGAGCAGGGCCTCCAGGACGGCGCGGTCGAGGCGGTCCAGGCCCCGGGCGTCGACCTCGTAGACCGCGAGGGCGGCCTGTGCGATGCCGCGTGTGATGATGCCGTCCGCCTTGACCTGCGCGTAGTCGCGCACCCGGCGCAGCAGGCGGTTGGCGATGCGGGGCGTCCCGCGGGAGCGGCCGGCGATCTCGGCGGCGCCGTCGGCCTCGATCTCGACGTCGAGCAGGTTCGCGGAACGGTGGATGACACGTTCCAACTCGACGGGTTCGTAGAACTCCATGTGGGCGGTGAAGCCGAAGCGGTCGCGCAGCGGGGGCGGCAGCAGGCCCGCGCGCGTGGTGGCGCCGACCAGGGTGAACGGGGGCAGCTCCAGGGGGATGGCGGTGGCCCCCGGTCCCTTGCCGACGATGACGTCGACGCGGAAGTCCTCCATCGCCATGTACAGCATCTCCTCGGCGGGCCGGGACATGCGGTGGATCTCGTCGAGGAAGAGGACCTCGCCCTCCTGGAGGGAGGAGAGGATCGCGGCGAGGTCACCGGCGTGCTGGATGGCGGGGCCGCTGGTGATGCGGATCGGGGCGCCCATCTCGGCCGCGATGATCATCGAGAGGGTGGTCTTGCCGAGGCCGGGGGCGCCGGAGAGCAGCACATGGTCGGCGGTGGCGCCCCGCGCGCGTGCGGCGCGCAGGACGAGGTCGAGCTGCTCGCGGACCTTCTCCTGGCCGATGAACTCGTCCAGGTCCTTGGGGCGCAGGGCGGCCTCGACGGCCTGGTCCTCACGGTCGGCGACAGAGCCCACCAGCCGCTCTCCGGCGGGGGTGTCGGTCGTGTCGTCCCAGTTCATGGAGTGTGCCTCGAGGTCTCTTGGTGGCGCGGGCGGGTCGGTGGGTTCGGCCTGGGGCGGGTCAGCGGGCCCGGTTCAGGGTCTGCAGGGCCGCTCTCAGCAGGTGGCCCACCTGGGGTGTGCCCTCGGCGGCCTCGGCCTGGGGAGCCACCGCGGCGACGGCCTCGTCGGCCTCGCGGGTCGCGTAGCCGAGGCCGATCAGGGCGGCGTGCAGCTGGTCGCGCCAGCCGCTGGTGACGGCCGTACCGACGGCGGGGGCGCCGAGGGGTTCGCCGAGGCGGTCCTTCAGCTCGATGAGCAGCTTCTGGGCGCCCTTCTTGCCGATGCCGGGGACGGCGGTGAGCGCCTTCTCGTCGCCGGTGGAGACGGCCCGGCGCAGCGTGTCCGGAGTATGGACCGCCAGCATGGCCTGGGCCAGGCGGGGGCCGACGCCGCTGGCGGTCTGGAGCAGTTCGAAGGTCTGGCGCTCGTCGTCGTCGGCGAAGCCGTACAGGGTCAGCGAGTCCTCGCGGACGACCAGGGACGTGGCCAGCTTGGTCTGCTGGCCCATGCGCAGCCCGGAGAGCGTGTTGGGCGTGCACTGGACGGCGATGCCGATGCCGCCCACCTCGACCACCGCGGAGTCGGGGGCGAGGGCGGCGACCGGGCCGCTGACGAAGGCGATCATGCGGTACGGCCTTTCGATGCGTGCGAAGTCTTCGCTGCGTGCTGGGCGACGGCCTGCTGCAGCCGGTTCTGGGCGACAGCCTGCTGGAGGCGGCTCTGGGCGGGGGCGCGCCAGATGTGGCAGATGGCGAGCGCGAGGGCGTCGGCGGCGTCGGCCGGCTTGGGAGGTGCGTCGAGCCGGAGCAGACGCGTGATCATGGCGCCCACCTGTGCCTTGTCGGCGCGGCCACCGCCGGTGACGGCGGCCTTGACCTCGCTGGGGGTGTGCAGGGCGACGGGGATGCCGCGGCGGGCGGCGCACAGCATGGCGACGGCGCCGGCCTGGGCGGTGCCCATCACCGTACGGACGTTGTGCTGGCTGAACACCCGCTCCACGGCGACGAATTCGGGCCGGTGTTCGTCCAGCCACGCCTCGACGCCCTGCTCGATCGCGACGAGGCGCAGCCCCAACTCGGCGTCCGCGGGTGTCCGTACGACACCGACGCCGAGCATCGTCAACGGTCGTCCGGGAACGCCCTCGACGACACCGACACCGCACCGGGTCAGTCCGGGGTCCACCCCCAGTACACGCACGCGCCGCTCCCTTCGATCTCCCCCAGCTACCGCTGGCAGGTGCCCCCAGTTTGTGCAGGCTATCCGGTACCACTGACAAAGCGACGGGCCGACGGGGTGTGTCCCGTCGGCCCGTTGAGCCTTGAGTCCGCCGAACTCGCGGCAGCGCTAGGCGTCGACCTTCTCCATGATCTCGTCGCTGACATCGAAGTTGGCGAAGACGTTCTGCACGTCGTCGCTGTCCTCGAGCGCGTCGATCAGCTTGAAGATCTTCTTGGCGCCCTCCTCGTCCAGCTCGACCTGCATGGTCGGGACGAAGTTGGCCTCAGCGGAGTCGTAGTCGATCCCGGCGTCCTGCAGGGCCGTGCGGACGGCGACCAGGTCGGTGGCCTCGCTGAGCACCTCGAAGGACTCGCCCAGGTCGTTGACCTCCTCGGCGCCCGCGTCCAGGACGGCGGTGAGGACGTCGTCCTCGGCCAGCTCGCCCTTGGGGACGATGACGACGCCCTTGCGGTTGAAGAGGTACGACACCGAGCCCGGGTCGGCCATGGAGCCGCCGTTGCGGGTCATCGCGACGCGGACGTCGGAGGCGGCGCGGTTGCGGTTGTCGGTGAGGCACTCGATGAGCACCGCGACGCCGTTCGGGCCGTAGCCCTCGTACATGATCGTCTCGTAGTCGGCGCCACCGGCCTCGAGGCCGCCACCGCGCTTGATCGCGGAGTCGATGTTCTTGTTCGGGACCGACGACTTCTTCGCCTTCTGCACGGCGTCGTAGAGTGTCGGGTTGCCGTCGAGGTCCACGCCGCCCATGCGCGCCGCGACCTCGATGTTCTTGATCAGCTTCGCGAAGAGCTTGCCGCGCTTGGCATCGATCACGGCCTTCTTGTGCTTCGTCGTGGCCCATTTAGAGTGGCCGGACATCTGCCTGTCTCCTTCGCGTAACCCATCTCTACAACGAACGCCTGAGATCCTACAAGGACTCCGCCGTCCGGTTGGCGCGCACCATGTCGACGAACAGGGAGTGCACGCGGTGGTCGCCGGTCAGTTCCGGATGGAACGACGTGGCGAGCGCGTTGCCCTGGCGGACCGCGACGATGTGGCCGTCGTGTTCGGCGAGCACCTCGGTCTCGGCGCCGACGGACTCGACCCAGGGGGCGCGGATGAAAACACCCTCCACAGGATCGCCGTCCACGCCCTTGATGTCGACCGCCGCCTCGAAGGACTCGTTCTGACGTCCGAAGGCGTTGCGGCGCACGATCATGTCGATGCCGCCGATCGTCTCCTGGCCCGAGCGCGGGTCGAGGATCTTGTCGGCGAGCATGATCATGCCCGCGCAGGTGCCGTAGACGGGCATGCCGCCCTGCACGCGCGCGCGTAGCGGCTCCATGACGCCGAAGAGGACGGCCAGCTTGGAGATGGTCGTGGACTCGCCGCCGGGGATGACGAGGCCGTCGACCTCGGCGAGTTCCTCGGGGCGCCGCACCGGCCTGGCCACGGCGTCGGCCGCGGCCAGGGCGATGAGGTGCTCCCGTACGTCGCCCTGGAGGGCCAGGACTCCTATGACAGGGGCTTCGTGGCTCATGAGGTGGTTACCAGCCGCGGTTGGCGTAGCGCTCGGCCTCGGGGAGGGTGTCGCAGTTGATGCCGACCATGGCCTCGCCGAGGTTGCGGGACGCGTCCGCGATGATCTTCGGGTCGTCGTAGAAGGTGGTCGCCTTGACGATGGCGGCGGCGCGCTTGGCCGGGTCGCCGGACTTGAAGATGCCGGAGCCGACGAACACGCCCTCGGCGCCGAGCTGGCGCATCAGGGCCGCGTCGGCGGGGGTGGCGACGCCACCCGCGGAGAACAGGACCACCGGGAGCTTGCCGAGCTCGGAGACCTCCCTGACGAGCTCGTACGGGGCGCGCAGCTCCTTGGCCGCGGCGTACAGCTCGTTGTTGTCGAAGCCGCGCAGCTTGGCGATCTCGTTCTTGATCTGGCGCAGGTGGCGGACGGCCTCGACGACGTTGCCGGTGCCGGCCTCGCCCTTGGAGCGGATCATGGCGGCGCCCTCGGCGATACGGCGCAGGGCCTCACCGAGGTTGGTGGCACCGCAGACGAAGGGGGTGGTGAACGCCCACTTGTCGGAGTGGTTGACCTCGTCGGCCGGGGTGAGGACCTCGGACTCGTCGATGTAGTCGACGCCGAGGGACTGCAGGACCTGGGCCTCGACGAAGTGGCCGATACGGGACTTGGCCATGACCGGGATCGAGACGGCGTCGATGATGCCTTCGATCATGTCCGGGTCGGACATCCGGGCGACGCCGCCGTCCTTGCGGATGTCGGCGGGGACCCGCTCCAGGGCCATGACGGCGACGGCGCCCGCATCCTCGGCGATCTTCGCCTGCTCCGGCGTGACGACGTCCATGATCACGCCGCCCTTGAGCTGCTCGGCCATGCCGCGCTTCACGCGCGCGGTGCCGGTCTCGGGGGTCTGGTTTTCGGAGAGCGTGCTGGACACGGGTGACCTCACTGAAGTGAAAGAGGGTTTCTGCAGCCTTGAGGAAACGGGAGAGATGGGGGCCACTTCAAGGGCCAATGGGGAGGCGGTGGATCGTTTTCGGGGCGCGCCCCTCCGCACGGTGCCTAGGCCGCGCGGTCCCCGAGGGCGGCCGGCGGTTCGTCGTCCATCTCGAAGGCCATCGGGAACGGCGCGTGTCCGGCCAGCCGGAACCAGCGCACCTTGCGGTGCCGCCGCAGGGCCCGGGCCGCGCGTACGGCGTCGTTGTGGAAGCGCCGGGCCATCGGTACTCGGCGGACCGCCTCGGTCAGTTCGCGGGCGGCCTCCTCGCCCCCGGGTGCCTCGCCTACGGCCTCCACCTGCGCGGACTCGGCGAACACCGCCCGCAGGGCCTGGCTCAGGTCGCTCTCGGCGACCTCCCGCTGCTCATCCTCTGCCTGCCTGGCGGCGTGCGCGGCCTCGTACAGGACGATCGAGGCGGCCGGATCGAGTACGCCCGAGGTGGCCAGTTCCTGGGTCACCGAGGCGCGGCGCAGCAACTGCGCGTCCAGCGCGGCCCGTGCCGCGTCGATCCGGGCGTGCAGCCGGTCGAGGCGGCCCGCGGTCCAGCTGAGGTAGAGGCCGATCGCGATGAGCGCGACGAGGATCCAGATGAGGGTTGCGGTCACGGGCGGCAAGGCTACCGGGGCGCTCCGCTGGGGTGGCCGGGTGTCGTGCGGGGCGTTGGTGTGGCCGCCGTCTCCGGGGGCTGCCGCCCCCAGACCCCCGCTTCGGCCTGAACGGCCTCGTCCTCAAAACGCCGGGCGGGCTGAGATTGCCTGGACCGGCGTCGAGAAGCAGGGGTAGGGCACGAAAGAGGCGCCCCTGCTCCGTCAGTCCCGTGCCAGCCCCAACCGTGCCCGCAGACCCGCCGGCCGCTCGTCGTCCGCCGCTGCCACCGCCGCCGCGCCCGCCGTCACCGTCTCGTACACGGAGAGGATGTCCTCGCCGACCGTCGACCAGTCGAACCGGCGTACGTGCGTGCTGCCGCGCTCGCGCAGTTCCGTGCGGCGGGCCGGGTCCTCCAGGAGCCGTACCGCCGCCTCGGCGAGCGCGTCCGCGTCCTCGTTGGCGAACAGTTCGCCCGCCGCGCCCTGGTCCAGCACCTGCGCGAAGGCGTCCAGGTCCGAGGCCAGCACCGGTGCCCCCGCCGACATCGCCTCGACCAGGATGATCCCGAAGCTCTCGCCGCCGGTGTTGGGGGCCACGTACAGGTCGACGCTGCGCAGGAAGCGCGCCTTGTCCTCGTCGCTGACCATGCCGAGGAACTCCACGCGCGCGCGCAGTTCCTCGGGCAGGCTCTCCACCGCCTCCTCCTCGTCGCCGCGGCCGGCCACCAGCAGCCGGGTCTGCGGGCGGGCCGCGAGGATCTTCGGGAGGGCCTTCATCAGCACCGGCAGGCCCTTGCGGGGTTCGTCGATGCGGCCGATGAAGCCGATCGTGTCGCCCTGCCACTCGGGCTTGGGATCCGCCTTGGCGAAGAAGTCGACGTCGACACCGTTGGGGATGACGACCGCGTCGCCGCCGAGGTGTTCGACCAGCGTGCGGCGGGCGTACTCGCTCACCGCGATGCGCGCGCTGATCTTCTCCAGGGCGGCCTGAAGGATCGAGTACGCGGCGATCATCGCCCGGGAGCGCGGGTTCGAGGTGTGGAAGGTGGCCACGATCGGGCCCTGCGCGGCCCAGCAGGTCAGCAGGCCCAGCGAGGGCGACGTCGGCTCGTGGATGTGGATGACGTCGAACTCGCCGTCGTGCAGCCAGCGGCGCACCCGGGCGGCGCTCAGGAAGCCGAAGTTCAGGCGGGCCACCGAGCCGTTGTACGGCACCGGGACCGCCCGGCCGGCCGAGACGACGTACGGCGGGAGCGGGGTGTCGTCGTCGGCAGGGGCGAGGACGGACACCTGGTGGCCGAGGCGGATGAAGTACTCGGCGAGGTCGCGGATGTGGAACTGGACGCCGCCCGGCACGTCCCAGGAGTACGGGCAGACGATGCCGATCCTCACGCGGTCCCCCCGGCGGGAGGACGCGCGGGATCGAGATCCTTGAGCCACAAGCGCTGCAGCATGTGCCAGTCCTCCGGGTGGTCGGCGATCCCCGTGGCGAAGGCATCGGCCAGCGCCTGTGTCATGACAGACGTCTTCTCGGCCCGGGTACCTGCCTCGGGTACCTCGACCGGAGGATGGACACGCCCCCTCATGGTGGGCGAGTCGTCGTACCAGAGCGTCACCGGGAGCAGCAGCGCACCGGTCTGCTGGGCCAGCAGAGCGGGTCCCGCGGGCATCCGGGTGGCCTCGCCGAAGAACTCGACCTCGACGCCGGCGGCGGACAGGTCGCGCTCGGCGACCAGGCAGACCAGGCCGCCGTCACGGAGCCGCCGGGCCAGCGTGCCGAAGGCGGTGCCGCCGCTGTGCGGCAGGACCTCCATGCCGAGGCCCTCGCGGTAGGCGACGAAGCGGTCGTAGAGCGTCTCGGGCTTGAGGCGCTCGGCGACCGTGGTGAACGGCGTCTGGAGCTTGGTGGTGACCCACGCGCCGGCGAGGTCCCAGTTGGCCATGTGCGGCAGCGCGAGGATGACGCCCCGGCCGGAGGCCAGGCCGTCGGTCAGATGGTGCAGGTCCTTCGCGACGAAGCCGCCCCTGATGCGCTCGGCGCTCCAGGCGGGCAGCCGGAAGGACTCCATCCAGTAGCGCAGATACGAGCGCATGCCCGCGCGTGAGAGCTCGGCGAGGCGCTCCGGGGTCGCGTCGGGCAGCACGCGCGCGTAGTTGCTCTCCAGCCGCTGGACGCCCTTACCACGGCGCTTCCAGGCGAGGTCGGCGATGGCCCGGCCGAGCCGTACGGCGACCGGTTCGGGGAGCTTCTTCACGGTGCCCCAGCCCAGGCCGTACAGCGCGTCCGTAAGGCGCTCCTGGGCGCTCACTTCGCCGCCTCACTCCCCTGGGTCTCCGGCCGGTCCGCCGCGGCCTCCGCCTCCGCCGACTCCCGGCGGACGGTGACGACACGCTGGATCAGCGTGACCAGGCTGCCGACCGCGACGATCCACAGCGCGACGGGCAGCAGGTACTGGATGCCCGGCACACCGAACGCGTGCAGGCCCGCGAGCCCGGCCGCGACCAGGGAGATCACCAGCCGCTCGGCCCGCTCCACGAGGCCGTTGACGGCGACCGGCAGGCCGATCGATTCGCCACGTGCCTTGGTGTACGACACCACCTGGCCGCTGGCCAGGCAGAAGATCGAGACGGCGCACAGGACGAGGTCGTCGCCGCCACCGGCGTACCAGAGGATGAACCCGCCGAAGATCGCGCCGTCGGCGACCCGGTCGAGCGTGGAGTCCAGGAAGGCGCCCCAACGGCTGGAGCGGCCGAGCTGGCGCGCCATGTTGCCGTCGACGAGGTCGGAGAACACGAACAGCGTGATCACGACCGTGCCCCAGAAGAACTCCCCCATGGGGTAGAAGACCAGCGCGCCCGCGACCACACCGGCGGTACCGATGAGAGTGACCGTGTCGGGGCTCACGCCCCGCCGGATGAGAAACGCGGCGAACGGTGTGAGGACACGCGTGAAGAATGCACGCGCGTACTTGTTCAGCATGGCCTTCCCGAGGGTCGGTGTCGCCGCGCGGCCCCTGCTGGCCACCGGCTGGCCCATCGTAGCCACGCGCGCGCGTGGCTGACGGCCGGGCACCCGGCGCACATGTCATGGCCCGACGGCATACGGGTCACGGCCCGGTCGCGGGCCGCCCGGCCCAGCCGGGCGGGCACGATCACGTCCGCCGTATGGACGCACCGTGACGGGAGTGGAAAGCTCGAAGAACCGCGGGCGTCACCGGAGCCGCCACCGCACGCGGATCCGTACGTCCGCGCCCACAGTGACCTCACCGTGCACGGGAGGCAGGATCATGGGCGACAAGGCGAACGCACACCCCGGAGCCGCCGGCAGGGCTACAGCGGCCGACCACCCCGCGTCCGTACGGAATGTGGTGCTGGTCGGCCACAGCGGATCGGGCAAGACGACTCTGGTGGAGGCTCTCGCGCTGACGGCGGGAGCGGTGAACCGGGCGGGCCGGGTGGAGGACGGCGGCACCGTCTCGGACTACGACGACATCGAGCACCGGCAGCAACGCTCGGTACAGCTCTCCCTGGTGCCGGTCGAATGGGACGGCATCAAGGTCAACCTCCTCGACACCCCCGGATACGCCGACTTCGTCGGGGAACTGAGGGCCGGTCTGCGAGCGGCGGACGCGGCCCTCTTCGTCGTCTCGGCGTCCGACGGCGTGGACGGCTCGACCCGCATGGTGTGGGAGGAGTGCGCGGCCGTCGGCATGCCGCGCGCGATCGTCGTCACGCATCTGGAGGCGGCCAGGGCGGACTACGACGAGATGGCGCGGATCTGCGCGGAGGCCTTCGGCTCGGACGACCCCGACGCCGTGCTCCCGCTGTATCTGCCGTTGCACGGCCCGCAGGGCCCCGACGGGCACGCGCCCGTGACCGGGCTGATCGGGCTGCTCTCGCAGAAGCTGTTCGACTACTCCTCCGGTGAGCGCAAGGAGTCCGAACCGGGCGAGGACCAGCTGCCGCTGATCGAGGAGGCCCGCAACCGGCTGATCGAGGGGATCATCGCGGAGAGCGAGGACGAGACCCTCATGGACCGCTACCTCGGCGGCGAGCAGGTCGACGTCAAGACGCTGATCGAGGACCTGGAGCGAGCCGTGGCACACGGCGTCTTCTTCCCGGTCCTGGCCGCCGCGCCCGCGGCCGAGGGCTCCCGCCAGGGGCTCGGCACCATCGAGCTGCTGGAGCTGGTCACCCGCGGCTTCCCGACCCCGCTGGAACGCGAGGCACCCCGGGTCACCACGGTCGACGGCAAGCCGCGCGAGCTGAAGCTGTGCGATCCGAACGGGCCGCTGGTCGCCGAGGTCGTGAAGACGGCCTCCGACCCGTACGTCGGCCGGGTCTCGCTGGTCCGGGTCTTCTCCGGCACCCTGCGCCCCGACGAGACGGTGCACGTCTCCGGGCACGGGCTCGCGGACCGCGGGCACGAGGACCGTGCCCTCCACGAAGCAGACGAGCGGATCGGCGCCCTGTCGAGGCCGTTCGGCAAGCAGCAGCGGGTGCTCACCCACGCCATCGCGGGCGACCTCGCGTGCGTGGCGAAGCTGAACCGCGCCGAGACCGGCGACACCCTGTCCGCGAAGGACGACCCGCTCCTGATGGAGCCCTGGCAGATGCCCGACCCGCTGCTGCCGCTCGCCATCCAGGCGCACAGCAAGGCGGACGAGGACAAGCTGTCGCAGGGCCTGTCCCGGCTGGTCGCCGAGGACCCGACGATGCGGCTCGAACAGAACCAGGACACCCATCAGGTGGTCCTGTGGTGCCTGGGCGAGGCGCACGCCGACGTCGCGCTGGAGCGGCTGCGCAGCCGCTACGGCGTCCAGGTCGACGTCGTGCCGCACAAGGTCTCCCTCCGGGAGACGTTCGCGGACAAGTCCGGCGGCCGCGGCCGGCATGTGAAGCAGTCCGGCGGACACGGCCAGTACGCCATCTGCGAGATCGAGGTGGAGCCGCTGCCGGGCGGCTCGGGCATCGAGTTCGTGGACAAGGTCGTCGGCGGCGCGGTGCCACGCCAGTTCATCCCCTCGGTCGAGAAGGGCGTCAGGGCCCAGGCCGCCAAGGGAGTCGCGGCGGGCCATCCGCTGATCGACATCCGGGTCACGCTGCTCGACGGCAAGGCGCACTCGGTGGACTCCTCCGACGCCGCGTTCCAGACGGCCGGCGCGCTCGCGCTGCGGGAGGCCGCGGCCGACACGAGGATCCATCTGCTGGAGCCGGTGGCCGAGGTGAGCGTCCTGGTCGGCGACGACTACGTGGGCGCCGTGATGAGTGACCTGTCCGGGCGGCGCGGCCGCGTCCTGGGCACCGAGCAGACCAGCGGCGGCCGCACGCTCATCAAGGCCGAGGTGCCCGAGATCGAGATCGGCCGGTACACCGTCGACCTGCGGTCCCTGTCGCACGGCACCGCACGCTTCAGCCGTTCGTACGCGCGGCACGAGCCGATGCCGCCGCAGATCGCCGAAAGGATCCGTGAAGAGGCGCGCGACGCCTCGTAGTTGGCGCCGGGCGCCACCAAGTGGCTTTTGTGGAACGCTCCCCTCCGCGTCGGCGGGCGGCTTCGGCCGTCCGCCGACGAATGTCGGTGGCGGCGGATACGCTGATCACTTGATCAACAGGTGTGCGAAGCAAGGAAGTCGGGAAAGCCGCAGGAGCAGGAGCGGCGGCGATCGGGGGCGGGAATGACCGTTGACAGCGGTTACGCGGACATCTTCGGTCCGCAGGTGCCGCGAACGGGCCACGAGGGACAGACGGCGACGTTCGCGCTGGCCTCGGCGGCCTATCGGGACAACAAGGTCCAGGACATCAAGAAGGCCGACAACGACTGGCACCAGTCGGCGGTCAAGGACGGCAGGATCAAGCTGTTCGAGCCCAACCTCGGCGAGGCGTTCTCCCGTGCCGTGGTGGACCGCATGATCGGTCCCGGCCGGAAACCGCTCATCCAGTCCTTCGGCGCCGAGCCACAGGTCGTCGTCGAGCACTGCCTGGCGGCGAACAACATCCGCAAGGAGCGCGACAACCGCCTGTCGATCGTCATGGTGCTGTCCGGTCTGATCTTCCTGCCCGGACTCATCGGCTGGCTGCTCGTCTACATCCTTCGCAGCACCATGGCCAAACGCGACGACAAGCGGGCCGGCACACTCGCCACCGCCCTTCTCGTCGCGGCGGGCGCGCTGGCCGTGATCTTCCTGATCCGCATGCCGTTCACCGGATTCTGGGCCTGGTACGCGCGCGCCTGTGTGGTCGCGCCCGTACTCGGCTGGTTCGTGGCCAAGCAGATCTGCGAGCGCACGGCGAAGGACCTGCGGGAGCGCTGGGACAGCCTGCTGGCCGGCAGCAGCGTCGGCGCGAAGGTCCCGGAGGCGGTGCCGAGCAGCCCCGGCGAGACCGCGGCCGAGCAGCTGCGCCAGTCCCTGGCCAAGCTCAGCGCCGAGCAGCAGTCCAACTCCGTGTTCTACGCCGGTCCCAAGGGCGTACTCGGCATGGGCACCCGCTGGGGCAGCTGGCAGCTCGCCGAGGACCTGGTCTCGGCCCACGCGGACCGGGAGATCCACCCGTTCCGCAGCTGGGACGTCATCCGTTCCATCCACGACCAGCTGCGCATGCTGGAGCGCGGTCCGCTGAACACCGGCGGTTTCCCGAAGGCCTCGATACGGCACTGGATCGTCACGCCGATCGCCGAGGGCGCCGGTGCGGTCTCCCGGCCGGAGGGCACGGACGTCGAGGCGTACCAGGTCAAGTCGCACGCCATACAGGACATCTGCAACAAGCAGCAGTTCGGCAGCGGTGACCGGCACTACCTGGGCGTCCAGTGGACGCTCTGGGACGGCCAGTTGATCATCACGATGCTGATCACGGTGACCGTGCTGCACGAGACGCTGCGCATCGAGGTCACCGGGCATGCGCTGGGCCCGGTGAACGGTCTGTTCACCTCAAAGCCGGAGGCGCCGACCAAGGAGGTCACCAAGTCGCTCAAGCCGTGGGAGACCCGCAAGGTGAAGCTTCCGCTGGTCAACAGCGACGAGGTGGTACGGCTGGCGGTCCGCGCGCCGATCACCTGGTATCCGCCGCTGCTGAACTGGCTCGGCGGGTCGATAACCCTGCCGGAACCCTTCGGGCTGCGGCACGCGTGGGCGGACCAGCCGTGGCGGCACCGGTTCATGGCCGACGACGCACTGCGGGCGGCCACGCCGGTGCTGCGGGTGGTGCACGCTGCGGCGATCAAGGTGCTGGACGAGAACGGCGTCGACACCGAGAAGTTCGGGGCGCGGTCGGCGTTCCTCAGTGGGGCTGTGCAGGATCCGACGCCGAGGAAGGCGGACGTGTACGACGCGTGACTCCGGGTGCCCTCACCCCGGCGAGGGCACCCAGGGCTCCGGCTTACGCCGGCCAGGCCTCCGCCAGCATCTTCCGGGTGTCCGCCAGCAGCTGCGGCAGCACCCTCGTGTGGCCGACCACCGGCATGAAGTTCGTGTCACCGCCCCAGCGCGGGACGATGTGCTGGTGGAGATGAGCGGCGATACCGGCGCCGGCGACCGTGCCCTGGTTCATGCCGATGTTGAAGCCGTGGGCGCCGGAGGCCGTGCGCAGCGCCTTCATCGCCTGCTTGGTCAGGGCGGCCAGCTCGATGGTCTCCGGCTCCGTGAGGTCCGTGTAGTCAGCCACGTGACGGTAGGGCACGACCATCAGGTGGCCGCCGTTGTACGGGTACAGGTTCAGCACCGCGTAGACCTGCTCGCCGCGCCGCACGATCAGCCCGTCCTCGTCGGACTTGGCCGGCAGTGAGCAGAAGGGGCAGCCGTCGTCGGCTCCGGGGCCGGTCGGCTTGTTCTCACCCTGGATGTAGGCCATCCGGTGGGGCGTCCACAGACGCTGGAAAGCGTCCTGGATCCCCACTCCCCACTGCTGCTCCGGCTCACTCGTCATGCAATGCAGCATATGGCTTCGCCCGTTCGCGGCGTGTCGCCGGGGTTCCGGGAAAAGCCCCCCGGGCCAGGCTGAGGCAATGAACGACGACAGCCGCAGGACCAGCCGGGAGCGACACTCCGAGGTACCGCTCGCCGTGGCGTCGCTGGTGTATCTCGCCTCCTACGCGGTCCGCGTCCTGGGCCACGACGACCTGCCGGACGGCTGGCTGGACCTCTGCCTCGCGCTGCTGCTCGCCGCATGGGCCGTGTTCGCCGCCGACTATGCGGTGCGCTGGCGGCTGAGCGGACTGCGGCTGGGTTTCGTACGGACGCACTGGCTGGACACCGCGGTGCTGGTGCTGGTGCTGGTGCTGGTGCTGCCGCTGCGGGTCGTGAAGGTGTACCGAGGCCGTGCGCCGCCGGCACGGGCAGCCTCGGCTCGCCCTGCACGCGCGCGTGATCGTCTACGCCGGACTGTCCACCGCGCTGCTCGGCTTCGTGGGCGCCCTCGCCGTCTACCAGCAGGAGCGCGGGGCCCCTCGATCGACCATGGAGACCTTCGGCGACGCCGTGTGGTGGACCTGCGCGACCCTCGCCACCGTCGGCTACGGCGACATCGTCCCCGTCACGCCCCTCGGGCGGTTGATCGCGGTCGGGGTGATGGCCGTAGGACTGGCGCTGCTCGGCACCGTGACCGGGACCTTCGCCTCGTGGCAGCTCCAGGTGTTCGCGCGGGAGGACGACGAGAGGCCCCCGGAGAGCTGAACTCCCCGAGGGCCTCCGTACGTCGGAGCGTCAGACCTGCGCCCGCTCCTCCACAACCTGCGCGATCTTCGCGATGGCCTCGTCGAACGGGATGCCGTTCTCCTGCGAGCCGTCGCGGTAGCGGAAGGAGACGGCGTTGTTGGCCATGTCCTCGTCGCCCGCGATGACCATGAAGGGCACCTTCTGCTTCTGGGCGTTCCTGATCTTCTTCTGCATACGGTCGGAGGAGGAGTCGACCTCGACCCGCAGGCCCTTCTTCTTGGCGGCTGCGGCGAACTTCTCCAGGTACTCCACATGCCCGTCGCCGATCGGGATGCCCACCGCCTGTACCGGAGCCAGCCACGCCGGGAAGGCACCCGCGTAGTGCTCCAGCAGCACCGCGAAGAAGCGCTCGATCGAGCCGAACAGCGCGCGGTGGATCATGACCGGACGCTGCTTGGTGCCGTCCGCGCCGGTGTACTCCAGGTCGAAGCGCTCCGGCAGGTTGAAGTCGAGCTGGATCGTCGACATCTGCCAGGTCCGGCCGATCGCGTCCTTGGTCTGGACGGAGATCTTCGGGCCGTAGAAGGCGGCGCCGCCCGGGTCGGGGACCAGGGGCAGGCCCTGCTTCTCGGCGACCTGGCGCAGGGTCTCCGTGGCCTCTTCCCAGACGTCGTCGGAGCCGACGAACTTCTCCGGGTCCTTGGTGGACAGCTCGAGGTAGAAGTCCTCCAGGCCGTAGTCGCGCAGCAGGCCGAGAACGAAGGTCAGCGTCTTGTCCAGCTCGTGCGCCATCTGCTCGCGCGTGCAGTAGATGTGCGCGTCGTCCTGGGTGAAGCCGCGGGCCCGGGTCAGACCGTGCACGACGCCCGACTTCTCGTACCGGTACACCGTCCCGAACTCGAAGAGACGCAGCGGAAGTTCGCGGTACGAGCGGCCACGCGCGTCGAAGATCAGGTTGTGCATCGGGCAGTTCATGGGCTTGAGGTAGTAGTCCACGCCCTCGTCGAGCTGCATGGGCGGGTACATGCCCTCGGCATACCAGTCCAGGTGGCCCGAGGTCTCGAAGAGCTTCCCCTTGGTGGCGTGCGGGGTGTAGACGAACTCGTAGCCCTCTTCCTCGTGGCGGCGCCGCGAGTAGTCCTCCATCACGCGGCGGACGATGCCGCCCTTGGGGTGGAAGACGGCGAGGCCGGAGCCGATCTGCTCCGGGATGGAGAACAGGTCGAGTTCGCTGCCCAGCTTGCGGTGGTCGCGCTTCTCGGCCTCGGCGAGGAAGTCGAGGTAGCCCTTCAGCTCGTCCTTGGACGGCCAGGCGGTGCCGTAGATGCGCTGGAGCATGGGGTTCTTCTCGCTGCCGCGCCAGTAGGCGGCCGCGTTGCGCATCAGCTTGAACGCCGGGATCAGCCGGGTCGACGGCAGGTGGGGACCGCGGCAGAGGTCCTTCCAGCACAGCTCGCCGGTCTTGGCGTCCAGGTTGTCGTAGATCGTCAGCTCACCGGCGCCGACCTCGACGTCCGCGCCGTCGTCGGAGGACGCGGAACCCTTGAGGCCGATCAGCTCCAGCTTGTAGGGCTCGTCGGCCAGTTCCTCGCGGGCGGCGTCGTCGGTGACGACACGGCGGGCGAACTTCTGCCCGCGCTTCTGGATCTCCTGCATCTTCTTCTCGATGGCCTTGAGATCCTCGGGCGTGAACGGCTTCTCGACGTCGAAGTCGTAGTAGAACCCGTCCTTGACGGGCGGGCCGATGCCCAGCTTGGCCTCGGGGAAGAGCTCCTGCACGGCCTGCGCCATGACGTGCGCCGTGGAGTGGCGCAGGATGTTGAGACCGTCCTCGGAGGAGATCTCCACCGGCTCCACGACCTCGCCCTCGGCGGGCGCGTACGCCAGGTCCCTGAGCTCTCCGCCCACCCGCGCGGCGATGATCGAGCGCTCACCGGCGAAGAGATCGGCGGCCGTAGTGCCCGTCGTCACCACGCGTTCTTCCCGCTCGGAATCGCGTTGGATGATCACACGGACGTCTGACACCGGTCTCTCCTGACTGAAGGTGGGATGCGGCGCCATACCAGGAGCGCGCGCATGACTGGGATCGTACCGACCCCGGGCCACCGACCGCGAAACGGTCACCCTCAGTCCTCCCGGTCCTCCCCTCCGCACGCCTCCTCGAAGAAGGCCATGATCCCTGCGGTCCCCTGCAGGGACTTCATGAGCCGGTCCCGTTCCGCCTCGTCCACCTGTACCGGAGCGACCCCGGAGGCGCCGGTGAGCTTGCGAAAGCCGCCCCGGCTCTCCAGCCGCCCGTGCACCCGCACCGGCAGTCCGACGAGGTGTGCGTGCCCGGCGATGCGGTACGACTCCTCGTCCAGCGTCAGCCGTACGTGCGGGATCTCGGCGCCCGCGATCACTCGCAGCCGTACCGTCCCGTCACCGCGCGGCTCCGACCTGCGCATCCGCACCACCGCACCGGTGATCCGCACCGGCACGGACGGCTCCTCGCGCAGATAGCGGGCCCCGGCCTCACGCAGCACGGGCAGGTCGCCCGGCGAGAACTCGACCGCCTCGGCAGGCGCCGCGCACCCCTCCGGAACGCCTGCCGCCGGTGCCCACTCGACGGCGATGCGCGCACCCTCCGTACCGCGCACCAACCCGATCAGTGCCTCGGTGAGCTCGCGGCTGACGCCCGCCTCGACGGCGCCGTCGAAGGCGTCCATGCCGCCGGTGGCTCGCTGGTAGTCGATGGCCTCGCGGGCCGCGTACAGGGCCTGGTGGAGCTGTACGGCGAGCGGGCGGCCCGTACCGACGGGCACGAAGGCGGTGAGGTGGCGGCCGCCGGTGGCGGAGCCGACGAGGACGTTCTCCAGCAGCGCGGCGGCGGAACGGCGGTGGCGGGCGCCGTAGTAGCCGGCACGCGCGCGTGTGGCGAGTGCTCCGGCGAGCAGGGTCTGGCGGGCGGCGGAGCGCAGTTGTTCCTCGACGGTCCAGGGCGCGGCCCCGACCGGGCCGCTCGGCACATCCCGCCACCAGCGGATCTCGTCGCTCGGCACGGCCAGCCCGACCAGCACCTCGCGCGCGGACGGCGTACCGCTGCGGGACAGTGCGACGAGCGCCTCGCCGAGGAGGTCGTCGCTGTCGGGGAAGGCGCGGCTCTCGGGGACGAGCAGGCTGGTGCCGGTGCCGCCGGGGCCGGGCGGGGTCCAGCGGCCGTAGCGTCCGGCGGCGCCACCGCGGCGCTGCCAGCCGTGCCGGAGCAGCAGGGCGCTGAGCACGGCGGGGTCGACCTGGTCGGGCTCCGGGGGACGGTCCCAGGCGACGGCGGAGGTGTTGTCGGGGTGCGGCCGCACTGGTCGTACCGGCTCCTCCAGCGGGCGGTGCGTCATGGTCTGCCTCCCGTCCCGACCCGCGTCATGATCTCGCAGAGCGCCCGGTCGTCGAAGATGCGCGAGGTGGGGATCCGCACGGTGGTCCGGTTCCGGCCGGTGACGGGGTGGCCGGCGAGGTTGACCCAGTAGCAGCAGTGTCTGAGGTCGAGCCGGTCGTGGCTGGCGCGCAGCCAGTCGTCCTGGGTTCTCGGGACGAGCATCACGACGAGGATCTTGTGCACCGAGACCGGGGTGCGGGCGAGTTTGCGCAGGTGGTCGTTGTCGAGCGTGAAGGAGAAGAAGCGGCCCGGCGGGGCCGGCGGGACCTGGTACGTGCACTTGAGCTGCACCTTGATGGTCACCTCGTCGTCGACGGTGTGCCCGGATGAGCCGTGACTGACGTGCCAGTCGATGCCGTTGTCGGGAAATGGCTGGGACAGAGAGCATCCCGCGGCCGCCGCGACGGCGTGCAGATAGCCCACCTGCAGTGTCTCCATGCAGGCGGTGGTGGCGAGTGTGCCGCGATGGGGGCCAGTGCGCTCGGGCAGCAGCCCGCCCCGCTCGGGCTGCGCTATCGCCATGACCAATAGCCTTCCCAGCCAGGTGAATCCCCGTGCCGGGCCCCTGAACTGCAATGACCCGTATCTCTGTTGTGTCCTTCCGGCGTACGGCGCAAACAGCCCGGGTATCACCAAACAGGCAGAAGACGGTGCGTCAGCTGCCGTGGGTGAACGAGGGGTTGTGTAGGTATGGCGTGCTGGTATGAAGGCCCGCTGGCGGCATTCGACACGGAGACGACAGGCGTGGACGTCGAGACCGACCGGATCGTGTCGGCCGCCGTCGTCGTGCAGGACGCCCCGGGCACCCGGCCACGGGTGGTCCGGTGGCTGGTGAACCCGGGCGTGCCGGTGCCGGAGGCGGCGACGGCAGTGCACGGGCTGACGGACGAGCATCTGCAGCGCAACGGCCGCTGGCCGGCGCCGGTGATGCACGAGATAGCCGGGGAACTGGCCGAACAGGCCACCAGGGGGCGCCCGTTGGTGGTGATGAACGCGCCGTTCGATCTGACGGTCCTGGACCGCGAGCTGCGCCGCCATCGCGCGTCGTCGCTCAACCACTGGTTCGAGGCGACGCCACTACTGGTGCTCGACCCGCGGGTCCTGGACAAGCATCTGGACCGCTACCGCAAGGGTCGCCGCACGCTCACCGACCTGTGCGCGCACTACGGCGTGATGCTGGACGGCGCGCATGACGCGGGGGCCGACGCACTGGCGGCGCTGGACGTCGTACGCGCGGTGGGACGCCGTTTCGCGACCCGGCTGGAGCACCTCTCCGCCGCCGAGCTGCACACGCTGCAGGCGGTGTGGCACGCGGCGCAGGCGCGCGGTCTGCAGGCGTGGTTCGCGCGCAGCGGCAGCGAGGAGGCGGTGGACCCGGCGTGGCCGCTGCGTCCGGATCTGCCGGCGGCGGCCGCGTAGGTGCCACAAACACAAAAAAGCCGGTCCGCTGTTGCGGACCGGCCTTTCCCGGTGGGCGATACTGGGTTCGAACCAGTGACCTCTTCGGTGTGAACGAAGCGCTCTCCCACTGAGCTAATCGCCCGGGAACGCACTGAACAATACAGGTCTCCGCGGCTTTCCTTCAAACCGCTTCGAGGTACGTGACGAGCCCGCGCCGTCCGGCCCGCATCATCAGCCAGTGGTTGGCGCGGAAGACCGGCCGCCCCGGTACGGCGAAGCGCCTCAGCAGCGGCTTGTTCACGTCGACGACCTGCGCGTAGCGGGCGAGACTGCCGGTGCCGTCCGGGGTGATCGTCCAGCGGGCCCAGCCGTCGAGGTCGCCGGACATGGCGATCTCCAGGACGCCGGCCGCCGGATCGCGCCGCGCCTCGCGCGCGGTGAAGGTCATGGCGTACGGGAGGACGGCGCGGATCGTGACGACGCCGGCGCTGTCGTCGATCCGGTTCACCTCGCGCACCTGGGGCCACCAGCGGGGGTAGTCCTCGGCCTGTTCCAGCACGTCGTAGACGGTGGCGGGCGGCGCGGGCAGGGTCCACCGGCTGCGGAAGCGGTAATGGGACCAGTCCATGTGCAGAGTGTGCCCGCACGGGGACGCTTCGCACCGCATATGAGTACCTTCTGAGTACGCGCACTCATGCCGTATGACGTGACGCGGACCACACTCCATGGCATGACGCACATTCCGCCCCCGGCCGAGGAGTTGCGGCTCCTCGACTTCGAGCTGCGCCAACTGGACGCCCGCCGGGCCCAGTTGCTGGCCCGCCGCGCCTGGCTGATCGCCACGCTCCAGTCGGCCCGGCCGCCCCGGCCGGCCCCCCTCGCACCGCCCCGCCCCGAGGCTTCCGCGCCCCGGGTCCAGAACGTCCTGCTGGTGCTGGGCGGCGTCCTGCTGACCATCGCCGCGATGGCGTTCACTCTGGTCAGCTGGGGGCAGATGGGGATCGCCGGGCGGGCTCTGGTGCTCGGCGGGGTCACGGCGGCGGTGCTCGCCGCGCCGGTGCCGCTGCTGAAGCGGGGGCTGCGGTCGACGGCCGAGTCGGTGGCGGGGCTCGGGCTGGCGCTGACGGCGCTGGACGCGTACGCGCTGCACGAGGTCGCCCTCGCGGACGTGGACGGCACGGGGTACACGGCGGCCGCTGCGGCGGCGCTGGCCGCGCTGTGGGTGACGTACGGCCTGCTGCCGCGCACGTCCGAGCTGCGCCTGCCCGTCCCCGCCGCGCTGGTCGCGGCCCAACTCCCGCTGCTGCTCTGGGCGGTGGCGGCCGACGCGGGCTGGTACGGGTTCGCGGCCGCCCTGCTCGTGACAGCCGGGTTCGACACAGGAGTGGCGCTCCGGGTGCCCGCCAAGTCCGTACGCGTCACCGCAGCGATCACGGCGTACGGCATGGGCTCCTGGGGTGTGCTGACGGCCGGTTCGCTGTCCTGGACGGCCACCGGCCCGAGCGCCGCCGCCCGTGCGGCGGCGCTCCTGATCCTCGCGGCGGGGATCTCGCTGGCGGCGGCATGGCGGACCGAGCGGCACGCCGTCGGCCTGGCCCTGGCCTCGGGCCTCGTGACAGTCGCCGCGCTCGGTGGCGTGGGGCGCTCGGTGGTGCCGGACGCGTGGACGGTTCCGGTGTATCTCGCCTGCGGGATCGCCCTGTTGGGGGCGGTACGGATCGGCAGGCTGCCGGAGGCAGTGCGCCGCGGTCTGGCCCGGTCCTCCGGTGTCGTCCAGGGTCTCGCCGTGCTGTGGACCCTGCCGGTCGTCGCGGTCACACTGCTGGGGCCGGTCACCTGGGTGGAGCAGGTCTGGTCGGGGGCACCGTCCGACACCCGGGCCGCGGTGACGGCTGACGCGCCCTGGCCGCCGGATGCGGAGACGGTGCCGCTCGTGCTTGCGGCCGTCGCCGTCGTGCTGGTGCTGGCGATGCGGGATGCGGTGTGGCGTCCTCGGGCGCTGACGGGCGTGCTGGTCCTGGCGTGGGCGACGGTGCTTGTTCTTCCGGTGGTGCTCGAACTGCCTTACGTCGTCGGGCTGTTGCTCCTGGGAGCCACGACGGCGGGAGCCCTCGCGGCGGCGGTTGCGCTACGGCCGTCCCGGCCCGCGAAGGGGATCCCGGAAGCCACCGAGGACGAGGCCACGCCTGTGGCACCGTCCGCCCCGACGGCGCCCACGTCCCCCTTCCCGACCCCTCAGCCCACCGCCACGGCCCTGGCCCTGGCCCTGCTCACCTCCCTCACCCTCGCCTTCCTCTCCCTGCCCACGCAGGCCGCGACCCTCGCCGTACTCGCCACCCTCACGGCACTCTTCGCGGCGGCAGCCTCCTGGAAGCCCCAGCTTGCACCGGTCGCGGCCCCGGCCGCCCTCGCCTACGCCACCGCCCTGGCCTGCGCGACAGGGGCGGCCGCCGACTGGCAGCCGCAGTACACCGCCCTGCTGGTGCTGGCGGTCCCGGTGGCCGCGGCCCTGCTCGCCGTACGGCTCGGTGACTCGAAGGCGACGGTGCCGGTCGAGGTGACGGGCGCGGTGGCCGGGCTCCTGGCCATCGGCCTGGCGGTGGGCGATCCGCCGATGCTCGCCCTGGTGCTGGCGCTCTGCGGAGTGATCACCGCGGGCACCGCGATCCGCCCCGACCGCAGCCCCCTCGCCCACGCGTCCGCCGCCTTGTTCGTCCTGGCCACCTGGGTACGGCTGGCCGCCTGGGACGTCGAGATCCCCGAGGCGTACACGCTCCCCGTCACCGTCCCGGCGCTGCTGGTCGGCGCTCTGCGCAGGCGGCGCGATCCGCAGGCCTCGTCCTGGACGGCGTACGGCCCCGGACTCGCCGCCACCCTCGTGCCGAGCCTCGTCGCGGCCTGGGGCGACCCGCACTGGACGCGCCCCCTGCTGCTGGGCCTGGCCGCGCTGTCGGTCACCCTGCTGGGCGCCGGCTACAACCTCCAGGCACCGCTCCTGCTCGGCGGCTCGGTGCTGACCCTGGACGCCCTGCACGAACTCGCCCCGTACCTGGTCCAGGTGACCGACGCACTCCCCCGCTGGGTGCCTCCCGCCCTCGCCGGACTGGTGCTGCTCGCGCTGGGTGCGACGTACGAGCGGCGGATACGAGACGTCCGACGGGTGCGGGAGGTCCTGGGGAAGATGAACTAGAAGACCACTACGAGGGCATCTTGTCGCCGACCAGGGCCAGGTTCTGGATCGCCGCCAGCCCGTACAGCGCGGTGGCGTTGGTGGACACCCACGCCGCCTCGCTGCCCGGGACCAGCGCGGCCGGTCCCTCGATCTTCTTGGTGGACCAGTCGGTGGACTCCTTGTAGTCCCAGGTGTCCCGGCTGTTGTAGAACTGCTGCCACGCGCGCGCGGCCAGCGCGTCGTCGCCCAACTTGACGGCGGCGTACGCGTCCTGGCGCGAGTGGCCCTGGAAGAGGAGCAGGGTGCCGAAGTTGGAGCCGTAGCGGGCCGCCTGTTCGGCCTTGGTGGCGTTGTAATAGCGGCAGTAGTCGAGCCAGGCCTCCTCGAAGGCCGGCATGTCGATCTGATCGATGAGCTCGGCGCACAGCTCGACCAGGCCGAACATCGCCGACAGGTGCGAGACACCGACTTTGGCCTCTTCGGCGATCGCGAACTTCCCGGTGTCCAGGTCGTACAGGGCGCTGCCCTGGACGAAGCCGTTGGGCTGGGCGGCGATGGTCTCCATGGTCGACATGACCCTCGCCTTCGCTTTCTCCCACTTGGGGCCGCGCCGCTCCCACTCGGTGAGCCAGGCGGAGACCAGGCCGCTCCAGTCGGTGCCGAAGCCGATCGAGAGGGCGTTGCGGTCCGGCTCGTACGGCTCGGTGCGGATCTTGCGGATCGGGTCGAGGACGAGGAACGTCTCGTCGGAGTCGACGTTGGCGTGCATGAGGTCGCCGACGCGTTCGTCGGCGGTGAGGAAGTAGTAGTAGCGGCGGTAGGTGGTGTTGGCGATGCGCTGCTGCTTGGCGCTGTCCGCGTAGTGCTGCACGCCGTGCCTGGTGCCGAGGCCCGCCCACTCACCGATGTGGTAGACGTCGACCTCGCCGGTATGCCGGGTCATCGCCTCGGCGAAGCGGAAGATGTCCGCACGGCCACTGCGCAGGTACGCGAACCACAGCCAGAGGTCGGGCGACAGCTCCGAGTTGTCCCAGGCGTAGCCGCCGACGTCGTAGCGCCACTGGCGCCGGGCCTCGTCGTACGAGTGCATGATGTCGCCGTAGTCCCAGAAGCCGTACCAGCGACGCATCTCCACCTGATCCTTGTAGTAGGTGAGGAGGAAGTCGAGGTGATCCTCGATCTTCGCCTTGGCGGCGGTGGAGCGGTCGGGCTCGGAGAACAGCCCGCCGAAGACGCCCGCCTGGATGAGCTGCTTGGGCGGGGCGGCCAGCTGTGGCGGGGTGCGTACGGCCTCGACCTGTTCGGCCATGTCCTCGGCGCTCGGGGTCGACTCGTTGGCCCAGAAGAGAAGTTCGGAGGTACGGGCGATGCCGTAGGGGGTGCCGAACTCCGGCTCGTAGTCCTCGTAGGTGATGTTGAGGCCCTCGAGCTGCTTGGCGTAGGTGTCCTGGCCCATGCCGTCGTGGTAGAAGCGCAGGTCCATGGGCTGCGCCTCGGGCGACCAGAGCCACAGGGTGACCTCGGCCTCGTCGGTCTGGGCGTCGCGGATGTCGAGCTGGGCCGGGAACTTCTCCCAGAAGTCCCTGAGCCCGAAGGAGAATCCGCCGCTCACGCCGCCGACGTAACCGAACCCGGAGGCGCGCCTGCCGCCGCCGGCGCCGATCCAGCCGTGGCCCTTCTTGGTGCGCTTGCGCAGCGTGAAGCCGTCGGCGGAGAGCTGGGAGAGGGTGTAGTCGCCCCACTCGGGGATGTACTGGAGGCGGGTGGTGACCCGCTGGTCCCAGGTGGACGGGTCGGGCAGCTTCTGGCCGGCGTACTGGGCCGCCTGCACGGCCGCACCCGGGTCGCGGCGCAGGCCCGTGATGCCCTTGACGGCCTCGCGGAGCAGACCGGTGCCGTCGCCGCCGATGCGGATGTGGCGGTCGTACGACTGGTCCCGCATCGGCACGGAGAAGCGGACGCCGATCCCGCGGATGAAGTCGCCGCTGGCCTTGCCCGGCTCCTGGGTGCCGTCGAAGGTGAGGGTGTGCACCATGCGGAAGGAGTCGGCGCCCGCGTAGAAGTAGAGGCGGATGGAGAACGGCAGCCAACCGCGGTTGCCCTTGCGGTGCTTGCCGTCGATGCGGACGACCGCGCGGACCGGGCCCGACTGCTCGACCTCGACCTTCGAGATGGCCCCCTCGAAGCGCTCGGTCTTGACCGCGCCCTGGTCCTCGTCCTCGATCTCGGGCTGGCGGATCAGCACGAGTCGGCCGTTCTTGGCGATCTCCGTCGAACCGCGGGTGACCGACTTGATCAGCGTGGCACCGGAGTTGCCTATCTTCGCGGTGATGACGCCGGTGGAGACGGTGATGGTGCCGCTGCTCCTGTCGACGGTGACCTTCTTGGCGGGGGCGGCGGGCTCGCCGGCGGCGAGGGTGAGCTTGCCGGTGCCCGAACTGACCGCGTGGGCGGTCCACTTGAGGGATCCGTCGGGCCAGTAGGCGAGCGGCCAGGACTGTACGGGGACGGACTTGCCGTCGGCGTCCGTCAGCGCGAAGGTCTGGTCGTCCTGGAAGGCGCCCTTGGGCCAGGGCACGCCGAGGGTGGAGCCGGGGGCGGCGCCGAGGCCGCCGTCCTCCAGCCAGTCCAGGGTCACGGGGTCGGCGTCCGCCGCCTCGGCTCTGGGCGCGGCCATCGCGTCCTTCGACCCTAGCGCCCAGCTGAACTGTGCGGCGGCGCCGGCGACGGCGGCCGCCTTGAGGAGGGACCTGCGGGGGATGGGAGACATGGCCTTTCCTTTCCGTGCGGGACTCAGGATTGCCAGGGGCATGACAGAGAGAGGTACGACGCCCAGGGCGCCGACCTTGTGCGAGGGCACCGCCCGTCAGCGATGCCGGTACCGCTCCTCGACGGCCACGGCCGCAGCCACGACGGCTCCCAGGACGGGAACCGCCAGCGGCGCGATGAACATGGCGGACAGGGCCACGACGCCCAGCCCACAGACGACCAGGAAGGACCCGGCGGGATCGAGCACGGTCCGCCGCCCGGCGTCGGCGAGCAGCGCCCGCCAGGTGGCACCCGGCGTCCAGACGGCGGCCGCCCGCAGCAGGGCCACGGCGAGCCCGATCAGCGCGAAGATGCCCACGGCCCCGACGAACGGTCCACCGGGGATCCCGGCCCGCGCGGCCAGGACATCCACCCAGACCGCGACGGCCGCCACCCACCCGGCGAGCCCGACGACCCACCCGCCGCGCAGGGCCGTACGGAAGTCCGCGACGAACTCCCGCCAGCCACCGCCCTCGTGGGTCGTACGACGCCGCAGATGCCGTGCGCCGGCGGCGAAGGCCGCCGGGTAGGTGACGCCCCCGAGACAGGCCAGGGCGATCCACACGCCGGTGAGCAGACACTCGGCGAAGACCGCGAAGCGCTCGCCGAACACGGACTCCTTGCGCGGGGAGCGGGCCTTCACGCGTGCTTGCGCCATGGTGACCGCCTCAGCCCTTCAGTCCGGAGGTCGCCATACCGTCGATGAGGTAGCGCTGGAAGGCCATGAAGAAGGCGATGACCGGCACCAGCGCCACCAGCGACATGGCGATCATGCTGCCGTAGTTGGAGATGCCCTCCTGATCGCGGAACATCATCAGGCCGAGCGAGACGGTGTACTTGGAGGGGGTGTTGAGGTAGATCAACGGCCCCATGAAGTCGTTCCACGCGTTGATGAAGGTGAAGATCGCGCTGGTGATGATCGCGGGCCGGCTCAGCGGCAGCACGATCGACCAGTAGGTGCGCAGATGCCCGCAGCCGTCGAGCTTGGCAGCCTCGTCCAGCTCCTTGGGGAGCCCGCGCATGAACTGCACCATCAGGAACACGAAGAAGGCTTCCGTGGCCAGGAACTTACCCGCGACCAGCGGCACCAGGGTGTCGGTGAGCTCGAGGTTGCGGAAGAGCACGTACTGCGGGATGAGCAGCACGTGATACGGCAGCAGCAGCGTGCCGATCATCAGCGTGAACAGCAGGTTCCGCCCGGCGAACCGGATCTTGGCGAAGGCGTACGCCGTCAGCGAGCTGGACAGCACGACACCGACCACGGCCAGGACCGCGTACATCAGCGAGTTGGTGAAGAAGCTGCTGATGGAAATGCCGGAGATACCGTCGGCGAGCCCGGAGAAGTTCGCCCAGACCGGCTTGGTGGGCAGCAGGTCGAGGCTGGCGATGATGTCCTTGCTCGGCTTGAACGAGGCACCGACCACCCAGATCACGGGATACAGGACGACCGCGAGGACGACGAGCGCGCCCACGTGCCAGGTGATCGATCCGAAGCGCCGCCGCTCGTTCGCGGTGTGCAGGGCAGGGCTGGTGGCACTGGTCACTTGGCGGCCTCCTCGTAGTGCACCCACTTCTTCTGCGACCAGAAAAGGACCGCCGTGACGAGCGCCACCGCGATCACCAGCGTCCAGGCCATCGCGGAGGCGAAGCCCATCTGAGCCTCCTTGAAGCCCTTCTGGTACAGGTAACAGGTGTAGACGAGGGTGGCGTCAGCCGGTCCGCACCGGGTGTCGGAGACGACGTAAGCGGAGCCGAACACCTGGAACGCGTGGATGGACTCCAGCAGCACGTTGAAGAACAGCACCGGCGAGATCATCGGCAGCGTGATGTTCCAGAACCGCCGGAGGGGGCCGGCCCCGTCCACCTCGGCGGCCTCGTACAGCTCCTGCGGCACCTGCTTGAGCCCCGCCAGGAAGATGACCATCGGCGCGCCGAACTGCCAGATGCTCAGGGCCACCAGGGCGTAGATGACGTAGTCCGGGTTGCCGATCCAGCCTCCCACGTCGAGACCGAAGATCTTCTGCGTACGATCCACGATCGCGTCGTCCGAGAACAGCGCCCGCCACACGAAGCCCACGGAGACGCTGGCGCCGATGAGCGACGGCATGTAGAACGCGGCCCGGTACAGGGCCTGTCCCCGCCGCTTCTGCGCGAGCAGCAGCGCCACCCCGAGCGCGAGCAGCAGCTTCAGCGGTGTGGCCACGACGACGTACTTCAGCGTGACCTCGACCGACTTCTGCCAGCGCGGGTCCTGGAACATCGTCGTGAAGTTGTCCAGCCCCACCCACTGGGGCGGCGTGAACAGGTTGTAGCTGGTGAACGCGTAGTACAGCGACGCGATCATCGGCCCCGCCGTGAGCAGCAGGAACCCCGCGATCCACGGCGACATGAAGAGATAGCCGGCGAGGTTCTCGCGGCGCCGCCCGCGCCGCCCGGCGGCAGGAGCGGCGGACCGCTTCTTCGCCGGGCGCACGGGCGCTTCCTTGACGAGCGTCATGGTGGTACATCCCCTCAGCCCGCGAACGCGGCCTTGGCCTCGCTGAACAGCGCCTTCGCGGCGTCGGCCGGCTTGGTCTTGCCCTGGGCGATCTCGCCGCCGAGGCGCAGGAAGGCCGCCTCGATGACGTCGGCGCCGGACGGGTGCGGGGTGATCTTCCCGAGCACTCCGGCCTCGGCGACCTCGTCCTCGTAGGCCGCGACACCCTTGTTGTTGGCGTCGGTGGGCTTGAACGCGTCGTACTGCTCGGTGGTGGCGAGGATGCCGCGGTCGTAGCCCATGATCTTGCCGACCTCGGGGTCGTGGACCATGAAGCTGATGAACTGGGCCACTTCCTTGGGGTGCTTGGTCCCGGAGAAGGCGCTCAGCATCAGCGAACCGAGGTACTGGCCGGTGTCCTTGCCGTCCGTGGTGGGGATCGGCGCGAGCCCGTAGTCCGACTCGCCCTCGCCCTCGTAACGGATGGAGAAGTTGTCCCAGGTGAACTCGGACGCGGCGAGGCCCGCCGACAGACCGGACTTGGGCGCGACCTGCTCGATCTTCTTGGGGTCGGCGACCAGGCCGGACTTCACGCGCTTGTAGCCGTCCTCCCACCACTGCGTCAGATCGTCGTCGGTGAAGCCGAGATCGGAGTCGGTGAAGAATGCCTTCCCGTTCTGACGCAGGTACAGGTCGTAGAGATACATGATGGTGAAGTAGCCGGTGTCGCCGGCGATCTTCAGTTTGTCCTGGATCGTCTGCAGCGCGTCGAAGTACTCGTCCCAGGTCCAGCCGAACTTCGCCTCGACGCCTGCCTTCTCGAAGGCCTTGAGGTCGATGACGAGCGCCATGGTGTTGGCGCCGACGGGTATGCCGATCTGCTTGCCGTCGACCTGACCGTTCGCCAGAACGCCGTTGCGGAAGTTCTCCAGGTCCAGATTCCCCGCGTCCGCCTGCGTCTTGAGATCCATCAGAACACCGCGCTTGTCGTACTTGCGCAGAAAACCGACCGCATTCTGGAAAACGTCCGGCGGATTCCCGCCGGAGGCCTGCGTCTGGAACTTCTCCCAGAACGCCTGGTAGTCGGTGAATTCGGGCTTGATCTTGATCTTCGGGTACTTCTTCTCGAAGAGCGCGATCGTCTTCTTGATGGCGATGGTGCGCGGCTCGCCGCCCCACCACGCATAACGGAGTGTCACCGTCCCGTCCCCGGAACCGCTGCCGCCTCCGCACCCCGTCGTCGCGGCCAGCCCGAGCGTGGCCGCCGTGGCGCCGGCCGCCTTCAGGATCGTACGCCTCTCAACATTCCTGCTGGTTCCCACAGTCGGGCCTCCCCGCGCAGCATCGTTGCCGCCTGCATGAATCGTTTCAAGTAAGCGCTTGCTGGCACAAGTTACGGAGGGCCTGAGGGTGCGTCAATGATTCGGACAGGAATTTCTTGTGGGCTCGATGGGCGGTTCGACGGCGGTTCGAGAGCGAGCTGCGCGCAGGTCGGGACGTTGCCGCAGGTGAGGGGCGTATACCCAGTGGACCGAACAGGAGATGGGCTGTCGCACGCGTGAACCGGTCGGCCGAAAGTCGCCTACCCGGCGGGGAGTTGACGGCGTGAAAGGTCACGCCGTGCGAAGCGGAGCGGAGCCTTACGAGGCGTCACATCCGGAGTCGCGACATCCGCTCATGGCGCACCCCGCCCGCGGGATCCGCCCGTGCAAACGCCGGCGGCCCGTCTGCTCTGTCGCAGACGGGCCGCCGGATCCGGGTGGGCGATACTGGGTTCGAACCAGTGACCTCTTCGGTGTGAACGAAGCGCTCTCCCACTGAGCTAATCGCCCGGGCGCAGGAAGAACATTACCCCATGTCAGGGGGTGCGTGTGACCCGCCCGGACCGGTGCCGGAGGCACCCGCGCCCCGGTCGCCGATCACTGGTCCTTGATCTTCCAGGGCATCTCGAAGCCGAATTTCCACACGTAGATGCCGACGAGTACGGCCACGATCACGAGGCCGGTCACGGTCAGGATGATGTTGCGGCGCCGGACCCTGGGATCGAGCGCCCGCTGTGCCGCCTCGGTGACCTTGCGCTTGGTCCAGCGCAGCACCAGCTGGGCCCAGACGAACTCGGTCGCCCAGATCGCCATGCCGCCGAAGATCACAACCCAGCCGGGTCCCGGCAGCGGCAGCATGATGATGCCGGCGACCACGACCGCCAGGCCGATGATGAAGACGCCCACCTGCCAGCTGAGGTGCAGCATGCGGCGCGCCTTGATGTATGCCGGTGCTCTTGAGCCGAGCGCCCGCTCGTCCTTCACACCGCTCACTCCGGTCTCGTTCACCGCCACGGCCACCTCGCCAGGCTCGTCACTCCCCGTATTCATATGACCAAACCCTACCCGAGAGAAACCGGTCACCGGAATGGCCGTACCTCGCGAACTGGTTCTCGGCCGGAAGAGTTACGTAAAGGCACGCAAAACACTCAGAGGGGTTTACAACGGCACCGTAGGTGGCATGTCGATTTCGCCGACGTGCGAATCCCCGAGCGCACACTGAGCGAAAGGCCCTGGCGCTTATGAACACCACGGTCAGCTGCGAGCTGCACCTGCGCCTCGTTGTGTCGAGTGAGTCCTCCCTGCCTGTCCCCGCAGGCCTGCGGTACGACACGGCCGACCCCTACGCCGTGCACGCCACCTTCCACACCGGAGCCGAGGAGACCGTCGAGTGGGTGTTCGCCCGCGACCTCCTCGCGGAGGGCCTCCACCGGCCCACCGGAACCGGCGACGTCCGTGTCTGGCCGTCACGCAGCCACGGCCAGGGCGTCGTCTGCATCGCCCTGAGCTCCCCGGAGGGTGAGGCTCTGCTCGAGGCCCCGGCACGGGCCCTGGAGTCCTTCCTGAAGCGGACGGATGCGGCGGTGCCTCCGGGCACGGAACACCGGCATTTCGACCTCGATCAGGAGCTGTCGCACATCCTGGCGGAGAGCTAGGGCGAGGCCCCGTGAAGCCGCCCGGCGCCGTCGACTCGGGGTGACGGCTCGGGCCCAAACAATCACATAGGGTAATCATCGGCGCCGCCCCGCGGGTTTCTCGCGGGGCGGCGCCGATGTACGTGCACCCGGCACCGGCGGCACGGGATTCGCCCGCTCACCGGCACGGGCGACGCACCGGCCCGTCACCGCACCTCCGCAAGCCACTACCATCGGCCAGCATCAGGCGGGCATGCGCCCGACCCACTGGCCAGGGAGCGAAACGTGCTGATCACCCATGACACCCGGTGCGCCCTCGATGCCGTGGTGGATCTGGTGAACACCGTGCCGGACGACGACGGGACGCCGGACGGGCTGCCGGACGTCTCGGCCCTCAAGGATTTCGTACGAAAGCACGAAATCAGCGATGTCGGAGTGCTCTCGGAGTTCGATCTGTCCGCGGTGCGCAAGGTGCGCGGGCGGTTCGCCGGGATCTTCGCGGCACCGGACGCCCGGACCGCCTCCGGGCTGATCAACGAGCTGGTCGCCGCCGCGGGCACCACGCCCCGGCTGACCGACCACGACGGCTACGACTGGCATGTGCACTACTTCGCCCCTGGCGCGTCCGTCGCGGACCATCTGGCGGCCGACTGCGGGATGGCGCTGGCGTTCTTCGTGGTCGCCGGGGAGGAGGAGCGGCTGCGGCGCTGTGAGGCCCCGGACTGCCGGCGCGCCTTCGTCGACCTCTCGAGGAACCGTTCGCGGCGCTACTGCGACAGCCGTACCTGTGGGAACCGCCTGCATGTGGCCGCGTACCGGGCGCGCCGCAAGGAAGCCGCGGGCTGAGGCCCCGGCCGGGACATCGGTGTCGACGTGGTCCCCGGCGGGTGACGCCGAGGACCACGGGTACGGCTCAGAGCAGCAGCAGATCGTGCAGCGAAGCCATGAGCAGCAGACACCCGATCACCGCAAGGAAGATCATCAGCGGTGGCTGGGAAAGGGCGAAGAGGCACCCGCGCGGCTCGTCCTGAGGCGGCGCGGCGTCGCTCTGTGTCGTGTCCAGCATCTCGCGGGCGATGATGGCGCAGCGGACCCACTCCGCGCGATCAACACGCCCGGAATATCCGGGAGTTCGCCGGATTCCGTCACGTCCCGTTCTGTTCTTGATCACTTACGGGCGGACGCCGGCCCACTGTGTCGTTTCAGTCCCGCGTGCGGAGGTCATATGCCGTGCTTCTTCAGGATGGCCTCGATGTCGCTGAAGTCGTCCGCGGCCTCGGCGCGGGGTGCGGTCGCGGGCTTGGCCGCCGGGCGGGTGCCCGGCCCCAGGGAGGGTGCCGAGGCCGCAGAGGCCACCGCCTCGCCGCGGCCCGCCGCCCGGGTCTCCTTGCGCTCCTTGCGGGTGCCGCCGCGGCGGCGCTCCACCGCGCGTGTGCTCGCGAACAGCAGCCAGGAAGCGCCGAGCACACCGAAGCCCGCCCAGGCCGTCGGGCTGAACGCGGTGTCCGCCAGCCAGTCGACGACGCCGGTCATCACCAGGCCGAGGGGCACCAGCGAGTAGGCGGCGATGCGCGTGGCCGCGAGGAAACGCTTGCGGTACGCCGTGACCGCCGCGATGCCCAGGCCGGCCGCGGCGACGGCGGAACAGACAGTCTCGGCAATCATCCGGTCCTCCTGGCGGGCTGGGTCGGGCAGAGCACTTCGTCCCTTCCATCCTGCACCGTTCCGCCCCCGCCGGGCCATGCCCCGGCCCGACATCAGGGACATCTCCGGGTCGGCTCCTCCGCAGGTGCCGGTCCCCGCGGCGGACCCTCACGGCGTCGTACCAGGTCGGATTGGGTCCGGTGGCCCGGGGCTGGGACACTGTGGGCATGAGCGACTCCTCCCCCGCCCCCGTTCTCGATGTCTGGTGCGAACTGCAGTGCCCGGACTGCCGCAGCGCCCTGGACGACCTCCGTGCCCTGCGCGCCCGTTACGGCGACCGGCTGGAGCTGCGGCTGCGGCACTTCCCGCTGGAGAAGCACCAGCACGCCTTCGCCGCCGCGCAGGCCGCCGAGGAGGCCGCGGAGCAGGGACAGGGGTGGCCGTACGTCGAGGCGGTGCTGGCCCGGGTCGAGGAGCTGGACCGTAAGGGGGAACCCTTCCTGGTCGAGGTGGCCCGAGAACTCGGCCTGGACGCCGAGGAGTTCGACACCGCGCTGATCGACGGCCGGCACATCCTGATCGTCGACGCCGACCAGGCCGAGGGCAAGGCGATCGGCGTGACCGGCACCCCGACGTACGTCATCGGCGGGGAGCGCCTCGACGGCGGCAAGAGCCAGGAGGGGCTGCGGGAGCACGTCGAGGAGATCGTGGACCGGCTGCTGGCCGAGGGGTCCTGAACCTCAGAGCAGTTCCTTGTACAGGTGGTGGTCGGTCGTCTCGTAGCCGAGTGACTCGTAGAGCCGCTCGGCCGGGGTGTTGCCGGCGAAGACATGAAGGCTGATGCGGTCCTTCCCGCCCTCGACCGCCTGGGCCTCGGCGAGCAGCATCAGTGAGCGGCCGTGGCCGCGGTGGCGGGCGTCAGCCTCCACGTCGAGCACGAACGCCGTCTCGGGCCACAGCCTCAGCCAGAGCACGCCGACCCGTATCGCCTCGTGCTCCAGCACGCTGATCAGCGTGTTCTCGGTGGCCACGCCGTCCGGCAGGAATCTCGCGTGACTCTCGTCCGCCTTGGTGTACGCCTCGTCGGCGGAGACGCCCCGTTCGATCATGCTGCGGGCGAACTGCTCCCGCCCGTACGCCAGCCAAGGGCCGTACTCGGCCTCGGTCATGGGCCGGGCCGTGCTGCCGGCGGGCAGTGCGGGGCGGGTTCCGTCCAGGCGTTTCGTCATGTTCCGGCTGCGCAGGACGTACCCGAGCGCCGTGGCGAGCCGGAGCGCGGCCTCGTCGTCGCCGGAGACGGACACCTCGATGCGCTTGCAGCCCCAGCCCCGTGCGACCTCTTCAGCTGCGAGAGCCGCCACCGTGCCGCGCCCGCGCCTGCGGTCCGGCTCCTCGATGTGCAGGTCCCTGACGCGGGCGACGGCGGGACCGTACTCGGGATGCGTGGAGAGGTGTACCCCGCCCACCGGACGGCTGTTCACGCACACCTGGTAGTGACGTGAACGCGTCCCGTCGGTGTTGTGCTGGAGCGGCTCGGTCGGCCGCAGGGTGGTGGTCATCACGGGTGTTCTACCCGCCGCCGAGCCGTCCGTCAGCCGAATATCCGCGATATCCGCGGCTCTTCGACATCCGCGGCTCTTACGGATCCAGGTCGTCCCCGGACCGCTCGTCGAAGATCCGCATGGCCTTGGCGGTCACCGGGCCCGGCGCGCCCGGCAGTTCGCGGTCGTCGACGCGGTGCACGGCCTGTACGTCGCGCAGGGTGGAGGTGAGGAAGACCTCATCGGCGCGCTCCAGGACGTCCAGCGGGAGGTCGGTCTCCTTGGCGCCGGTCCACTCGGCCGTCAACGCGCGCGTGATGCCCGCGAGGCAGCCGGAGGCGAGCGGCGGGGTGTGGATCTCGCCGTCGAGGACGACGAAGACGTTGGAGCCGGTGCCCTCGCAGAGCTGTCCGACCGTGTTGCCGAACAGGGCCTCGGAGGCGTCGTGCCGGCGGGCACGGGCAAGAGCGACGACGTTCTCGGCGTACGAGGTCGTCTTCAGGCCGGCGAGTGCGCCGCGCTCGTTGCGGGTCCACGGCACGGTGATCACTGCCGTGGAGTCGGGGCGGCGGGTGGTCTCGCCGAGGGCGACCACGAGGGTCGGGCCGTGCTCACCGCGGTCGGAGCCGAGGGGGCCGTGACCGCCGGTGTACGTGATGCGCAGGCGGCCGAGGGGCATCGGGTTGGCCTCGAGGACGGCGGCGCAGGCGCGGCGGACCTCGTCGCGGTCGGGGTCGGGCAGGCCGAGGCCGCGGGCCGAGCGGGTCAGCCGGTCGAGGTGGCGGGTGAGCGCGAACGGCTTCCCGTCGACCGCCTTCACCGTCTCGAAGATGCCGTCGCCCACGGTCAGCCCGTGGTCGAAGACGGAGACACGGGCGGATTCGATGTCCTGCAGCCCGCCGTCGAGCCAAAGCTTCACTGGTCTCTACCTCGCAAGTCTGTACAGGGTGCGTCGATTCGGCCGGGGGTCCGGCCCGCGGCGGAGCCGTTGTCGGATGCGGCGCCCCCCGGATAGGCACAGCACCTCAAGGTCCCTTCGCTCGTGTACGCACCCGACGCTACCGCGAGGAGCCGGGACGCCTTCAGCTCGGTCTCCCGCCACTCCCCCTCGGGGTCCGAGCCCCAGGTGATGCCCGCGCCGGTGCCGAAGCGCAGCACGCCTTCGGCGCGGTCGATCCAGAAGGTGCGGATGCCGACGGCCAGCTCGCCGCTGCCCCGGTCGGCGTCGACCCAGCCGACGCCGCCGCAGTACGGGCCGCGGGGTGCCGTCTCCAAGGCGTCGATGATCCGCAGGGCGCTCGACTTGGGCGCGCCGGTGACGGACCCGGGCGGGAAGGCGGCGTCGAGCAGTTCGAGCCAGCCGGCGTGCTCGCGCAGTTCGCCCCGGACCGTCGACACGAGGTGGACGAGCCCCGGGTGCTTCTCCACCGCGCACAGGTCAGGGACGCTCACCGTGCCGGTGGCACAGACGCGGCCGATGTCGTTGCGGACCAGGTCCACGATCATCACGTTCTCGGCGTAGTCCTTCTCCAGGAGGTCCGCCTCGGTGCGGCCGGTGCCCTTGATCGGGCCGGACTCGACGGTCCGTCCGTCCCGGCGCAGGAACAGCTCGGGGGAGGCGGTGGCTATCTCCACGCCGTGGTCCGGGAGGCGGATCGTTCCTGCGTACGGTGCCGGGTTGCCGCGGGCCAGCAGGGCGGTCAGGGCGTCCACGTCGGCGCCGGGGGCGACGGGTGCGGACAGGACGCGGCAGAGGTTGGCCTGGTAGACCTCGCCGGCCGCGATGTGCTCGCGGATGCGACGTACGCCCGCCGTGTACGCGGCACGGTCCAGGGAGGACGTCCAGTCGCCGGCCGCGGGGCCGTGCCACTCCCCCGGCACCGGAGCGGGCACCGGCTCCTCCCGTACGTCCCGGAAGCGGGCGCAGGTCAGGCGGCCCTCGAAGTCGGCGGCGACGGCCCAGAAACCGGTGGAGTCGAGGGCCGCGGGGTCACTGGTGACGTCGAGCAGACCGCTGGCGACGCGGTCGCCGAAACGGGCGAGGGGAGGGAGGGCGAGCACGCTGTCGAGTCTATGGCCGGCGTCCGGTGGGTGACCTGGTCATGCCCCCTCGGCGACCCTGACCAGGTCCATGAGCAGGCGCAGCGCAGCACGCTGCACAAACGTGTTTTTGTACTGGCCCCGGAATCCGCTAGAGTTCAACACGTCGCCGAGCCGCGGGAGCGGACGGAAACGACAAGCGGACGTAGCTCAGTTGGTAGAGCGCAACCTTGCCAAGGTTGAGGTCGCGAGTTCGAGCCTCGTCGTCCGCTCGAAGGAAACAGGGGATCTTCCCGACCCCCTACACTCCTGGTGGAGTGGCCGAGAGGCGAGGCAACGGCCTGCAAAGCCGTCTACACGGGTTCAAATCCCGTCTCCACCTCCAAGGACGATTAGCTCAGCGGGAGAGCGCTTCCCTGACACGGAAGAGGTCACTGGTTCAATCCCAGTATCGTCCACTGGATCTTCGGATCCCTCGCGCGATTAGCTCAGCGGGAGAGCGCTTCCCTGACACGGAAGAGGTCACTGGTTCAATCCCAGTATCGCGCACGCAGTACCCGCGATCTTCGGATCGAGGTCCCGAGGACGATTAGCTCAGCGGGAGAGCGCTTCCCTGACACGGAAGAGGTCACTGGTTCAATCCCAGTATCGTCCACACACCGAAGCCCCCGGCCTTGTGGTCGGGGGCTTCGTCGTGTGCCGGTCAGCAGCTCGAACGGTCAGCTGGAGAACAGCATGCGGCCGAAGCTCTTCTGACGCTTGTGGCCGTAGTGACCGTGGTGGCCGGCCTGCGGGGCGCCCCAGGCGGGGGCCGCGGGAGCTACGGGGGCCGCCGGGTACGCCTGGGGGGCGGACGGAGGTGGCGGCGCCTGCTGGGACCACTGGGACTCCAGTCGGGTCAGCGCCTCCAGCTCGCCGTAGTCGAGAAATATCCCGCGGCAGCCACTGCACTGCTCGATCTGAACGCCGTTGCGGTTGTACGTGTGCATCGGGGCACGACACTTCGGACACTGCATCGTCGGCTCAACTCCTCGCCGGTCGGTCCTGCTACGCGTATCGCCAGGACAGACTCTGTCCGGCTGCGGTCGGTTGCACCCTACTTCGCGTATTCGTACGCCAACTCGGGCGGGGCGGAAGCGATTCGGACACAGGCGTCGACGAGGGCCTGCTCGACCTCGTCCAGGGGGCGTTCCTCTGCCATGGCCTTGGTGACGGCACGGGCCGCGGTCTGCGCGGTGAGGGCGCGGGCCGGGACGTCCAGGGCGGGCCAGGGGTCGCCGTCGGCGGGGACGGCCGGGCCGCCGGCCGCGCGGTAGGCGGTGAGGAAGCGGGTCCACTCGTCGGGCGGGAGCAGTCCCCCGGCGTACCAGGCGGCGGGGCGGGCGAGGTCCCAGGCCGGGACGCCGGTGCCGAGGTCGTCGACGTCGATCAGCAGCCAGGGGCCGTGGGGGGTGGGATGGCGCACCAGCTGGCCGAGGTGGAGGTCGCCGTGGCAGAGGGTGGTGGTGTCGGGCATGGGGGTCTTGGCCTGGGCCCAGGCGGGGAGGGTGGCCCAGGCTCGGAGGATGGGGGGGGCGGCGGTGGGGGCGGCCTGTGGGTTGGCTGCGGTGGCTGTGCGGAGGCGGGCGATGGCCTGAGCGGCCTTGGCGGGGCCGCGCATGGGAGGGAGGGCTGTCGTCGGGATTGGGGCTGGGGTGCGGTGGAGGTGGGCGAGGAGGGTGGCGGCGGCTTCCCAGGGGGCCGCGTCGGGGTCCTCCGGGTCCACGGGGGTGCCGTACGGCCAGAACGTGACCAGGCGGCCGTGCAGGTCGACCGGCGTCGCGGCCAGTGGGGGCAGGAGGATGCCGGGGAGATGGGTGGCCGTGGTGAGGCGGGGGGCCAGGTCGGCGGGGGTGAGGTCCGGGGCGTGGGCCTTGGCGACGGTGCCGGCGTGGCGGACGACGGTGGCGTCGGGGCGGTCGGCAAGGGTGACGGTTGCTCCGCAGGGGCAGGCCTTGTGCGATGAGTGGGCCTTGGCTCGGGCCTTGGCGGTCAGTTCGGAGAGCAAGGGGTTGGCGGTCACGAGACTCCCTGGGGCGTGCGGGTCTGGTCGCGAGGGTACGCAGGTGGATCCGCCGGGGTGTTCAGGTGCGCGAGGTGATGGCCGACGGGGGTGGGTCGCGCAGCCCGGCGCCAACGGGGCACCGCCTCTCTTTGGGACGGGTGCCGGTGGCGTCCCGCGAAGTGGTGTAGCGGCGCGGAGTTCATGGCTCCGCAGGTCAGCGCGGCTGTGTGCCCGGCGCCGGGCAGGATTGCGGCGTAGCCGCCAGTGAGCGGCGCGGACAGCTGCGCGGAGACCGGCCGGCGCCTTCCCCCGGCGCGCCGAGCGGAGCCGCGCGGTCCGCATGCCTGCACCACGCCACGGGATACCGCCCGGTTGCCGCCCCAGCGGCACGGCTGACCGTGGCCTGATGGATGTCTGCAGCCGCGCGGGTGGGCCTCGGCTCAGCGGCACGGCTGTCCGCGGCTGGGCGGCTGAGCGCCGCGGCGTGGATGGGCCCCGCCCCAGCTGCGCGACTGACCGCGGCTCGGCGGCCGGCTGCGGCGGCGTGGATGGGCCCCGGCTCAGTGGCACGGCTGTCCGCGGCTGAGCGGCCGGCTGCCGCTGCGCTGGTGGGCGCCGCCCCCATGACACGACTGACCGCAGCCGAGTGGCTACCTGCCGCTGCGTTTGTGTGCGAAGACAGCAATGCCGGCGCAGCTCCCCAGCTGCGCCGGCATTTGTGCCGTCCGCCGCACCCCCGTCCCCACGGGGTTTCATGGATGGATGTCCCCGCCCGGACCGCTCTTCCGGGCCTGGGGTCGCCGCTCAGCGCCCCAGCATCACACCCACGGACGACGCCTGTGTGGCCACTGTCTCCCAGCCGTCGAAGACGAGGAGCAGGAGGGCCGCCAGGGGAAGGGCCATCAGCGTCGCCACCAAAGGGTGGCGGCGGCCCGTGCGGCGGAGGCGGAACGCCGTCCGCTCCTGGGTGCGGACCAGCGTCCGCGGTGCCGTGTGGGCCATGGTCCCTCTCCTGACCGAACTCAGTTGTCGTTGGCAGCGGCGGGTGTCTGACCTCGGGGGACGAGTGCTGCACCCGCCGCTTGACCTCAAATCTAGGCGGGCGGGCGACGCGGGGCGTCATGCCCTCGTACCGAATGCCTGGCCTCCCGGAGGATGAGCCATGACCTGCGGAGTACTCCCCTGGGTGGAGACGAAGACCTAGGTCTCGGGGTCTTCCCGGAGGGGGCGCCCGGTGTGCCCGGGTTTCTCCGAGCTGTCCTCTCGGGGAACGGGCTGTTCGACCAGTGCCAGGACCCTGGTCGCCATGAAGCGGGCCGTGCGGACCACGGAGCCGCTCCGGGTGACTTCGCTCACTTCCACCACTCCTCGGCGCACCGCCGTCTCCACCCGGCGGCCCGCCCTGCTCGCCACCACCTCGTACGTGCGGGTCGTGTCCCCCGCGTCCACGACTATCTCCACGCGATCACCCTTCACGGGTTCAATCCCCCTTCTTCGGCGGATGGTTGGGAGTGCCAGCAGGCCGAAGTCGGCCTGTTCACCGGCTCCCTGACCACTCCTCAAGTCTCCCACCCGGCACTGACAATCGATCGGGCCGAGAGGGCGCGGCCTCTGCGCGCGGGCGGCCGTGGAAACGTAAGCTGTGGCTCGTCACAGGGACCGGGCAGCGGGGATGAACATGGCGATGATGCGCCTGAGGCGCGAGGACCCGCGCGTCGTCGGCTCGTTCAGGCTTCACAGACGGCTCGGCGCGGGCGGGATGGGCGTCGTCTACCTGGGCTCCGACAAGAAGGGGCAGCGGGTCGCGCTGAAGGTGATCCGGCCCGATCTGGCGGAGGATCAGGAGTTCCGGTCGCGGTTCGCGCGTGAGGTCTCGGCGGCACGGCGGATCCGGGGTGGGTGTACGGCCCGCCTCGTCGCCGCCGACCTCGATGCTGATCGGCCCTGGTTCGCCACTCAGTACGTGCCCGGGCCCTCCCTGCACGACAAGGTCGCCGACGAGGGGTCGCTGGGCGCGGCCGAGGTCGCCTCGATCGGTGCCGCCCTTTCCGAGGGGCTGGTCGCCGTGCACGAGGCCGGGGTCGTGCACCGGGATCTCAAGCCGTCCAACATCCTGCTGTCCCCGAAGGGGCCGCGGATCATCGACTTCGGCATCGCCTGGGCGACGGGGGCCTCGACGCTCACGCATGTGGGGACCGCTGTCGGGTCGCCCGGCTTCCTCGCCCCGGAGCAGGTGCGCGGCGCCGCCGTCACCCCGGCCACGGACGTGTTCGCACTGGGGGCGACCCTGGCGTACGCGTCGATGGGTGACTCGCCCTTCGGGCACGGCAGTTCCGAGGTGATGCTGTACCGCGTCGTGCACGAGGAGGCGCAGCTGCACGGGGTGCCCGACGCGCTCGCTCCGCTCGTACGGGCCTGTCTCGCGAAGGACCCCGAGGAGCGGCCCAGCACGCTTCAGCTGTCGCTGCGGCTCAAGGAGATCGCGGCCCGGGAGGCCCAGGGGATCGGGGAGGTACGGCCGCCCGCGCCGCGTACGGGGGAGCCGGACCGGCCCACCGGGCGGCTCCCCGACAGCTACCCGGAGCAGCAGCGCGCCCAGCGGCGTCCGCAGGGCACCCCTCCGCCCAGGGGGACCGGCGGCGCTCCGCGGAGCAACGGCGCCTCGCGCGGGCCCGCCCCGTCGCGCGGCGGTTCCGCCTCGTCCTCCCGGTCCGGGGCCCCCCGGCCCACGCCCGTGCAGCGGAACTCCACGCGGCCCGGCAACGGGAACCGGTCCGCGCCGCCGCGCAGTGGTGCCGGTCGTCCGGCCCCCCGGACCACGGGGACGGGTCGGCGGCCGGCCAATCCGCAACTGCTGCGGCAGCGGCTGTTCGTGTTCGTGGTGGTGACGCTGCTCGTCGCGCTCGGCATCGCGGCGGCGCAGGGCTGCCAGGGGCCGCAGCGGGGGCTCGGCGGCGCCGGGGACGTCGTACGGAACCAGCAGCAAGGGCATGAACAGGTGCAGAAGACGGACCGCGGATCCCCTTTCGACGCGGCCGAGTAGGGCCTACAGCTCCGGCAGGATCCGTTCGAAGAACTCCCGGTCACCTTCGAAGACCGGGTCGAGGCGCAGGAATTGCTCCGCCGTGACCCAGCGGGTCTCGGCGACCTCGCGGGGGTCGGGGACCACCTCGCCGGCGTCGGCCTTCGCCGTCCACCAGTGGAGGCGGAAGGTGCCGTCGTCGGTCTCCGACTCCCAGACCTTCGCCAGGGGGACGACGGTGAGGCCGACCTCTTCGCGGACCTCCCGGATCACGGCCTCCTGCTGGGACTCCCCCGGTTCGATCTTGCCGCTGAGGGGTTGCCAGTAGCCGGGGCGGACCACGCCGGGGCCGCGGCGGACGGCGAGGACGCGGTCGGCGCGGAGGATGACCGCGACGATCGCCTGGCGCTGGGGCGTCGTGGGCATCGCGCTAGTTCCGGGGGCGGCCGGTGGCCACCGCGTAGAAGGCGACCGCGGCCGCCGCGCCGACGTTGAGGGAGTCGACGCCGTGGGACATGGGGATGCGGACCCACTCGTCGGCCGCGACCAGGGCCTGTGTGGACAGGCCGTCGCCCTCGGCGCCGAGCATCAGGGCGACCCGGTCCATCCGGTGCGGTGCGGCCTCGTCGAGGCTCCTCGCCTTCTCGTCCGGGGTGAGCGCGAGGAGCGTGAAGCCGGCCTCGCGGACCGACTCCAGGCCCTTGGGCCAGGTGTCGAGGCGGGCGTACGGGACGGAGAAGACCGCGCCCATCGAGACCTTGACGCTGCGGCGGTAGAGGGGGTCGGCGCAGTCCGGGGAGAGCAGGACCGCGTCCATGCCGAGGGCGGCGGCCGAACGGAAGATCGCGCCGATGTTGGTGTGGTCGTTGACCGACTCCATGACCACCACCCGGCGGGCGGTCTGGAGGAGGTCGGTGGCCGTCGGGAGCGGCTTGCGCTGCATGGAGGCGAGCGCGCCGCGGTGCACGTGGTAGCCGGTGACCTGCTCGGCGAGTTCCGGGCTGACCGCGTACACCGGGGCCGGGAGTTCGTCGATGACGTCGCGCATGACGTCGACCCACTTGGCCGAGAGCAGCATCGACCGCATCTCGTAGCCGGCTTCCTTGGCTCTTCTGATGACCTTCTCGCCCTCGGCGATGAACAGGCCCTCGGCCGGTTCGCGCTTGCGGCGCAGTTCTACGTCGGTCAGGCCCGTGTAGTCGCGCAGGCGCGGGTCGTCGGGGTCCTCGACGGTGATGAGATCGGCCACAGGGTGATACTGCCTTGTCCTGGGTGCGGTGCCAACGGCTGGGAACGGGTTGAGTTACCCGCGGTTACTCGGATGCCTGCGGGCCGACGTTCACGACCTCGCCGATGATGATGACCGCCGGGGGCTTGACCTCCTGCGTACGGACCGTCTCGGCGACCGTCGCGAGGGTCGCGTCGACGCGGCGCTGGGCGGCGGTCGTGCCCTCCTGGATCAGGGCGACGGGGGTGTCGGCCCGCTTGCCGTGGGCGATCAGGGTCTCGGCGATCCGGCCGATCTTGTCGACGCCCATGAGGATCACCAGCGTGCCGGTGAGCTTGGCGAGGGACGGCCAGTCGACGAGCGAGCGTTCGTCGTCGGGGGCCACGTGTCCGCTGACCACTGTGAACTCGTGGGCGACGCCACGGTGGGTGACCGGGATGCCGGCCGCGCCCGGGACCGAGATCGAGCTGGAGATGCCGGGGACGACCGTGCACGGGATGCCCGCCTCGGCCAGAGCCTGGACCTCTTCCATGCCGCGGCCGTAGACGTAGGGGTCGCCGCCCTTGAGGCGTACGACGGACTTGCCCTGCTTGGCGTGTTCGATCAGGGCGTTGTTGATGGCCTCCTGGGCCATGAAACGGCCGTACGGGATCTTCGCCGCGTCGATCACCTCGACGTGCGGCGGGAGTTCGGCGAGGAGGTCGCGGGGGCCGAGGCGGTCGGCGATGACGACGTCGGCCTCGGCGAGGAGGCGGCGGCCGCGGACCGTGATCAGGTCCGGGTCGCCGGGGCCGCCGCCGACGAGGGCGACGCCCGCGGTGCGGGTGCGGTGGTGGGGGGCGACGAGGGTGCCGTCGCGGAGGCCTTCGACGACCGCGTCACGGATGGCCGCGGTGTGGCGGGGGTCGCGGCCGCGGGCGTCCGTGGTGAGTACGGCGACCGTGACACCCTCGCTGTGGCCCGTGGCCGGGGTCCAGGCGGTGGCCGCGTCGGCGTCGTCGGAACGGACGCACCAGACGCGGTGCGCCTCTGCCTCGGCGGAGGCTCGGGCGTTCGCCTCGGTGTCGCTGGTGGCGATCAGGGCGTACCAGGCTTCGGCGAGGTCGCCTTCGGCGTATGGGCGCTTCTCCCAGGTGATCTCGCCCGCGTCCGCCATCGCCTCCACGGAGGGGGTGGCCTCGGGGGATACGAGGTGGATGTCCGCGCCCGCCGCGATCAGTGCCGGGAGGCGGCGCTGGGCGACCTGGCCGCCGCCGAGGACGACGACCCTGCGGCCGGTGAGGCGGAGGCCTACGGGGTAGGCGGGGTGTTCGGCCATGAGGGTGCGGCTCCTCTTTGCGGCTGTTCGGTGGCCCTGACGTGCGGATTTTAAGGTGCGGGTGAGCGTGGCGGATCGGGTGTCCGGTGGCTGAGCTGTGATGCCGGGTGTGGGGAGGAGGTGGGCGGCACCCGTTCCGCCGTGCGGAACGCCTGCCCACGACCGCGGCAGGCGAACGAGGGGGCGGGACTGCAGTCCCGGAGTCCCCCTGCCTGCGTTGCGGTGACCGCTGCTCCGATGCGGTGACCGCTACTTCTCAGTTACCCCCGCCGAGTCGAATGTCGCCACCTCGTGCATGGCGCGTGCCGTGCTCTGGACCAGGGGGAGGGCCAGCAGGGCGCCCGTGCCCTCGCCGAGGCGGAGGTCGAGGTCGACCAGGGGGCGCAGCCCGAGCTTGTTCAGGGCTGCCACGTGGCCCGGTTCCGCGCTGCGGTGGCCGGCGATGCAGGCCGCCAGGACCTCGGGGGCGATCGCGCGGGCCACCAGGGCCGCGGCGCCCGCGCTGACGCCGTCCAGGATCACCGGCGTACGCAGGGACGCGCCGCCGAGGAGGAGGCCGACGATCGCCGCGTGTTCGAAGCCGCCGATCGCGGCGAGGACGCCGATGGGGTCGGCCGGGTCGGGCTGGTGGAGTTCGAGGGCGCGGCGGACCACTTCGGTCTTGCGGGCCAGCGTCTCGTCGTTGATGCCGGTGCCCCGGCCCGTCACCTCGGCCGGATCCGCGCCCGTGAAGACCGAGATCAGGGCGGCGGACGCGGTCGTGTTCGCGATGCCCATCTCACCGGTGAGCAGGGCCTTGTTGCCGGCCGCCACCAGGTCGCGGGCCGTCTCGATGCCCACCTCGATGGCCTGCTTGGCCTCCTCGCGGGTCATCGCCGGGCCCGTCGTCATGTCCGACGTGCCCGCGCGGACCTTGCGGGGCAGCAGGCCGGGCGTGGCCGGGAGGTCGGAGGCGACGCCCACGTCCACGACGCAGACCTCGGCGCCCACCTGGCTCGCGAAGGCGTTGCAGACCGCGCCGCCGCCGAGGAAGTTGGCCACCATCTGGGCCGTCACCTCCTGCGGCCAGGGGGTCACGCCCTGGGCGTGGACACCGTGGTCACCGGCGAAGACCGCGACGGCCGCGGGCTCCGGGATCGGCGGCGGGCACTGGCGGGACAGACCGGACAGCTGCGCGGAGATGATCTCCAGCATGCCGAGGGCTCCGGCGGGCTTGGTCATCCGCTTCTGGCGCTCCCAGGCCTCCCCGAGGGCCTTTGCGTCGAGCGGACGGATCTGGGCTACGGTCTCGGCGAGCAGGTCGTGCGGTTCCTCTCCGGGCAGGGCGCGGCGGCCGTACGTCTCCTCGTGGACCACCCAGGACAGCGGGCGGCGCTTGGACCAGCCCGCCTGCATCAGCTCGGGCTCGTCCGGGAACTCGTCGACGTAGCCCACGCAGAGGTAGGCGACCACATCGAGGTGTTCGGGCAGGCCGAGGGTGCGGACCATCTCGCGCTCGTCGAAGAAGCTGACCCAGCCGACGCCGAGGCCTTCGGCGCGGGCGGCGAGCCAGAGGTTCTCGACGGCGAGGGCGGAGGAGTACGGCGCCATCTGCGGCTGGGTGTGCCGGCCAAGGGTGTGGCGGCCGCCGCGGGTGGGGTCGGCGGTGACGACGATGTTCACCGGGGTGTCGAGGATGGCCTCGATCTTCAGTTCCTTGAACTGCTTCGCGCGGCCCTTGGGGAGGGACTTCGCGTATGCGTCGCGCTGGCGCATGGCCAGTTCGTGCATGGTGCGCCGGGTGTCGGCGGACCGGATGACGACGAAGTCCCAGGGCTGCGAGTGGCCGACGGAGGGTGCGGTGTGGGCCGCCTCCAGGACGCGGAGCAGTACCTCGTGCGGGATCGGGTCGCTGCGGAAGCCGTTGCGGATGTCGCGGCGTTCACGCATGACCTTGAGGACGGCCTCGCGCTCGGCGTCGTCGTAGCCGGGCGCGGCCGGGCCGGTGGACTGTCGTACTTCTTCCACGGCGGCCGCGCTCATTTCTTCCTGGTCCTGCGGGTCTTCCTGATCGGCGGCCCGGGTGTCCAGGTCCTCCGCGTGCTGTACGAGTTCGGGGTCGCCCTCGCGCGGGGTGGGGACCGTGGGGGCCTGTTCCTCCGTGGGGAGGGTGATCGGCTGGGGCGGGGTCGGCGCGAGGTGCGGGGTGGTCGGCACGGATCCCTCGACCGGGACGAACTGGCCGAGGGGCTGGTCCGGGTGGGGCTCCGGGGGGATGCCGGGCGGGAGGGGGGCGGTGGCGTCGGCCTGGATCTGCTCGGCGGGCGCGGTGGACTCCGGAGAGCGGAGCTGCGGGCCGGCGGGGTCGGCGACGTAGGGGTGGGGGGCGAGGGTGTCCGGGATGTGGGCTGCGGGGTCTGCCATGTGGGCTTCCGCTTCGGTGGGGGGCACGGGGGCCTCCGTCACGGTCCGTGCTTCGGCGTCTGCGGGTGCCGGCTGTGACGGAACGTCCTGTGCCGGGGACTGTGCCTGCTGGGGGTCCTGGAGGGGGATCCCGGGCTGGCCCGGTGCGGGCTGTTCGGCGGTCGTCGTCGGTTGCGAGGACGGCTCGGCGGTTACGGCTGTGGAGGCGTCCTCGGTAGGGGCGGCGGCGTCGGCGGGCTGTGCGGCGTCGGGTGCCGTCGAGGCGGGCGCTGCCTCCGGCGCGGGCGCTTCGGCCACGGGGGCTTCGGCGGGCTGAGCAGCCTGCGGCGCGAGGGGCTCGGCTGCGGGCTGTACGGCCTCAGGGAGCGGCGCGGCTTCCGGCGCGGGCGTCTCAGGAACCGGTGTCTCCGCGGCCTGCGCGGACGGCTCCGCAACCGGCATGGCCTCAGCCGCGACGGCCTCGGGCACCTGCCCACCCTCAACTACGGCCATGGCCTCGGCGGCCTGTACGGGCTCGGGGCCCCGCCCCGCGTCCGGGGCGGCACCGGCCTCTGGGGTGTGTCCTACGCCCGCGGCGGGAACGGCGTCCGCCGCAGCGGCGGGCATCTCACCGGCGGCCGCAACACCGACAGTCGCGGGAGCCTGACCGGCCTCCGAGTGGCCCTCGTGCACCGGGTCACCTCCGGCATCCGAACCAGTTCCAGCCACCGCGTCCTCCCCGGCGCCCGGAACCTGCCCGGCCACCGGAACCCCGCCGGCACCCTGAACGTGCCCAGCACCCGGGTTCTCCCCGGCGTCCTGAACCTGCCCAGGTCCGGGGACCTCCCCGGCGTCCAGAACCTGCCCGTCGGCCGGCGTCTGACCGGCGCCCGGACCACCCCCTGCTACTGGCACCTGCCCAGCACCCGACGCATCGCCGGCCACCGCCACCTGACCGGCATCCGGCCCAAGCTCAGCCGTCGGCCCAGCACCGGGCACCACCTCAGCCACGGGCACCTGACCAACACCCGGCACCTGACCGGCGTCCGGACCAGCCCCAGCACCCGGCACACCCCCGGCCACCGGTACCTGACCCGCATCCGGTCCAAGCCCGGCGACGGGCTCACCACCCGGCACGACATCAGCTTCCAGTACCTGACCGGCTTCCGGCCCAAGCCCGGCAACCGACGCCCCCCCAGCCACCGGCACCTGACCGACACCCGGACCAGGACCAGCTACAGGCTCAGCACCAGGCACCTGCACCTGACCGACATCGGGACCAAGCCCGGCTACGGGCACCTGATCGGCGTCCGGCCCAAGCCCGGCAACCGGCCCACCCCCAGCCATCGGCACCTCACCGACGCCCGGCACCTGACCGGCATCGGGACCAAGCCCAGCCACCGTCCCAGCACCGGGGGCAATCTCAACCTCCGGTACCTGACCGGCATCCAGCCCAAGCCCAGCCGTCGGCCCGGCACCGGGCACGACCTCAGCCACGGGCACCTGACCAACTCCCGGCACCTGACCGGCGTCCGGACCAGACCCGGCACCCGGCGTATCCCGAGCCTCCGGGACCTGACCCGCATCCGGCCCAAGCCCAGCACCCAGCTCACCGCCCGCGACCGGCGTCAGCCCACCGTCCGGGCCATACGCCACCCCAGCAACCGGCACAGCCCCAGGCGCAGCCTCTCCGCCCACCGGCTCGTGCCCGGCGTGCACATTCTCCTGCGGTGTCGGCGTGTCGGCCTCGGTCGCGACGCGGGTCGCGACCGCCTGGGCCGTGCCCGTCGGCTCGGTGCTCTGGGCAGAGGTCGGGACAACCGTTTCCGCAGCCGGTGCCTCGGTGCCCACCTGGGCGGGGGCCGGGGCGCCCCACGGTGTCGCGGCCCGGGGGGCGGCCTCGCGGTGCTGGGGGACGTCGAGGTACTCGGGGCCGGGCCGGCGTACGGGTGCGCCTACGGCGCCGCGGTCGGCGAGGGAGCGGACCGGGCTGGCGGAGGCGTCGGGGATCGGCGGGCCCAGGTGGAGCGGGCGGCGCGGGGTGATGGGCGGGATCGGCACCGAAGGGGCCGTGGGGGGCGTCGGGTTGGGCAGGCGGACCCCGCTGAGGTCGACCGAGCCGCTGTCGCGGCCGGACATCTCGTGCGGGCCGGGTTCGTGGACGGCCTCGACGACCGGCTCCGGCGCCGGCGGGGCTACCTCGTTGCCCCACGCGCCCTGGGCGCCGGGCAGCAGCAACAGGTCTTCGTCCTCGGCGGTGGTCTCGGAGAGGTAGGTGTACGTGCCGTGTGCGGGGACGCCCGGCTGCTCCACCATGCCTGCGTTCTCCGGCAGTCCCTCGCCCGGAACCTGGCCGGTGTCGGTCATGCGTACCCCTCGCCCATCGGTTAGTGCTTCTACGACCAGCTCACCCGGGACGGCGCACCGACCGCCCCGCAGTGAAGAACGAGCGTGCGTGCCCAGCGGCACGAACGACCCGTCCACAAAGACGACAAAGCCATTAACTGGCATTGTCCCGGCCGTTCCTCCGTCACGACAGCTTGATCCGCGACGGCCCGCTGTGGACTGCGCCACGTTGCGCGTCCTCCGGTTCTGCCGTACCACACCCACCCCAAAACGGGCGAGTTTTCCGGACATTGACCGACGAAAAGCCGGGCGACCGAGTGCGGTACAACGATCGGCCAGCCTACCGCGCGCAGTACGACAACAGGATCACGGGGACGGGAACCGGGTCAGACCGTACGGTCGGGCAGCAGGCCGCTGAGCAGGAACGCGACGCTTCGCTCGGTCTCCGTCCAGACCCGCGTGTCGAGTTCGACGGACTGGACGAGGGCGCACTCGACGCCGTAGCCGTGTTCGCTCAGGTCGCGGCCGACGAGTTCGGCGGCGTCGCGGGTCCCGGCGTGCGTGACGATGCGCTGCGGACGGCGGTCGACGACCGCGGAGACCACGGCCGCTCCCCCGCCGCCGACCCGGACGACGTCCGGTTCGGGCAGGCGTTCCAGGACGTGCGGGGCGTTGCCGTGGACGATCTGCAGCTGGACCCCGAAGCGGCGGGCGGTGGCGTCGGTGCGGGCACAGGCCGCCGGGTCGCGGTCGACGGCGATGACGGCGGCGCCGGCGCGGGCCGCCTCGACGGCGAAGGCACCGCTGCCGCAGCCGATGTCCCAGACCAGGTCGCCGACGCGGGGGCCGAGGCGGGCGAGTTGGGCGGCCCGGAGCAGGTCCGCCTCGCCTTCGCCGAGATGGCCGCCGTACGCCTCGGCGGGCAGCGTCCAGCCGCGCGGGCCGGTGCCGGGGTCGCGGCCGGCGAGCCAGCCGCCGCCCTCGCCCACGACGGCCGGGCCGACTGGGCCGCCGATGACGATGACGACGTTCGGGTCGCGCCAGGTGTGGTCGGCGGCCTTGTCGGAGGTGACGACGCTGACCTGCTCGCGTTCGGTGCCCAGCTCCTCGCAGATCACGAAGGTGCGGTGGACGCCTTCCAGGAGCAGACCGAGTTCGGCGGGGCCGGCGCCGGGTGAGGTCAGGACGGCGACCTTGGTGTGGGCGCGGCACACATTCACCGCGCGCCGCAGGGTGCGTCGGTGTGCGACGACCACCTGTGCGTCGTCCCAGGGCATGCCGGCCCGGGCGAAGGCGGCGGCGACGGAGGAGACGGCGGGGACGACCTCGACCTCGAGGCCGAACTCGGGGGCGCGCAGCGTCCGTACGACGCCGAAGAAGCCGGGGTCGCCGTCGGCGAACACGACCGCGGTGCCGCGGTGGGCGGCGATCCGGCGGGCGGCGAGGGCGACGCTGCCGAGGCGGATGCGCTCCGCGGCGGGCGGTACCTCGGGGAGTGCCAGGTGGTGGGCGGCACCGGCCACCAGTGTGGCGGCGCCCAGAGCGGAACGTGCCGCGGCAGTCAGCGGCGAGCCGTCCCAGCCGATCACCGTGACCCGGTCGGCCATCGTCGTCAGTCTCCAGGGGGTGTGCGCAGGTCGTCGTCGGACAGCCCGGGGGCGGGCTCCGTGAGCGTACCTGGTGGCACCGGCGGGTTCAGTTCCAGTCGCCGTACGACGTGAAGCCGCCGGTGTCGGCCAGCTGCTCGGCGACACCGGCGAGGTCCTCCGGCAGGAGACTCCAGACGATGACGTCGGTGCGCACTTCGGTCCACGTCCCGTCCTCGGTCCGGGTGCGCGCTATCCAGGCGTTGCGCAGGACGCCCTCGCTGATGCAGCCGATCTTCTGCGCCACCTGCTGGGAGGCGGTGTTGTCGGCGGCGGTGCGCAGCTCGAGCCGCTCGAACTTCTGGTCGTGGAAGAGCCACTGGGCGGTGGCGAGGGCGGCCTCGGAGGCGTAGCCCTCGCCGCGCGCCCAGGGAGCGACGACGTAGGCGATCTCACTGGAGCGGACCCGCCAGTTGGTGTGCTGCAGGTGCACGATGCCGACCAGGCGCTGGGTGAGGAACTCGGTGACGGCGAAGACTATGCCGCGGCCCTCGGCCCGTTCGGCCTGGGCTAGTTCGGTGATCCACTTCCGGGCGTCGGCCTCGGTGTAGGGCTGTGGTGCGGAGGTCCAGGCGGTGACGAGTTCGTCGTTCATCATCTCGGCGAACGCCTCGATGTCCGGCTCCTCGAAGGGGCGCAGGACCAACCGCTCCGTGCTGATGGAGATGTTGGGGAAGGTGCTCGTCATGGCGCCGCTCCGTAACCTTCGAAAACCGTCAGGGCCTGCTGAACTGCCCAGCATGCAGTATGAAAGCACTGAACCGCACCACGGGGTCCCCTCGTTGTGACCGAGCGGACCCCGTGGCGGCGAGTGCCTTACGGGCGGATCAGAAAGACGGGATGACCGAACCCTCGTAGGTGTCCTCGATGAACTTCCTGACCTCGTCGGAGGTGAGGAGCTTCTCCACCCGCGGGTCGTCCTCGTCGCCGTCCTTGACCGCGAGGAAGTTGCCGTACGGGTTGTCCTTCGGCGACTCCAGGACGAGGGCGTCCTGCGCGGGCGAGAGGTCGGCCTCGATGGCGTAGTTGCCGTTGACGACCGCGGCGTCGACGTCGTCCAGGGAGCGCGGGGTCTGGGCCGCCTCCAGCTCCTTGAACTTGAGCTTCCTGGGGTTCTTGACGATGTCGGCGGGGGTCGCCTCGTTGCCCACGCCGTCCTTGAGCGTGATGATCCCGTCGGCGTCGAGGAGCTTGAGCGCGCGGGCCTCGTTGACGCTGTCGTTCGGGACGGCAACGGTCGCGCCGCTCTTCAGGTCGTCGGCGCTCTTGACCTTGTGCGAGTAGAGGCCGAGCGGCTCCAGGTGGACCGTGACGACGGGCACGATGTGGGTGCCGTTCTCCTTGTTGAAGTCGTCGAGGTACGGCTGGTTCTGGAAGTAGTTGGCGCCCACCGAACCGTCCTCGGTCGCCGTGTTCGGCGTCACGTAGTCGGTGAACTCCCGCACCTCGAGGTCGAGTCCCGCCTTCTTCGCCAGGTTGTCCTTGACGTAGGTGAGGATCTCGGCGTGCGGGGTCGGGCTCGCGGCGACGACCAGCGGACCGCTGGTGTCGGAGGCGGAGTCATGGTCCGCGCCGCAGGCGGTGAGCCCGAGGGTGAGGGCTCCGGCGGCGAGGACGGCGGTGGTGAACTTGGCGGTGTTACGCACGAAAAGTGCCTTTCCTGATGGGTGGTGCGACCCCGACGTGGGTGGTCGGGGAGATCGTGGAGCGACGGTCAGACGGTCTTGCTCGTCGCCGTGGATGCCTTCAGCAGGCGGAGCCTGGGCGCGGGGCCTGACGTGCCGGCGCGGCGGTGCAGGGCGCGGGCCGCGTGGTCGCCGGCGAACTGGATGAGTGAGATGGCGACCGCGAGGACCGCCACGGTGATCCACATCAGCTCGGTCTCGAAGCGCTGGTAGCCGTAGCGGACGGCGATGTCGCCGAGGCCGCCGGCGCCGACCGTGCCGGCCATGGCGGAGTAGCCGATGAGCGCGACGATCGTGGTGGTGGTGCCGGCGATCAGCGAGGGCAGGGACTCGGGTACGAGGACCTTGCGGACGATGGTCCAGGTGTTGCCGCCCATCGACTGCACGGCCTCGACGAGCCCGCCGTCCACTTCGCGGACAGCCGTCTCGACCAGACGGGCGAAGAAGGGGATCGCGCCGACCGCGAGCGGCACGATGGCGGCCTCGCGGCCGATGGTCGTCCCGGTGATCGTGCGGGTGAAGCCCATCAGCGCGACCATCAGGATGATGAACGGCAGCGAGCGGGCGACGTTCACGATCTGCCCGATGACCTTGCTGGCGAGGACGTTCTGCAGCAGTCCGCCCCGGTCGGTGAGGACGAGGAGGACGCCGAGCGGGAGTCCGCCGACGACGGCGATGAGCGTGGACCAGCCGACCATGTAGAGGGTGTCCCAACACGCCTGCGCCAACAGGGGTTGCATTTCGGACCAGGTCACTTGGCACCTTCCTTCACCAGCACGGAAGCGGGCTCCTGGCCCACGACATCGATCTGCAGGCCCTGTTCGCGCAGGAAGCCGATCGGCACGACGTTGTCCTCGTAGCGGCCGGGGAGTTCGATGCGCATCCGGCCGACCTGGAGGCCGCCGACGGTGTCGATGGCGGCACCGAGGATCGATATGTCGATGTTGTAGGTGCGCGAGAGCTGGGAGATGACGGGCTGGGTGGCGGCCTCGCCGTGGAAGGTGACGTCGACGACGGTGCGGTCGTCGCCGGTGGCCTCGCCGCCGACCGGGAAGAGGGCGGACGCGAGTTCCGAGCCCGGGGTGGCGAGGAGTTCGCTGACGGTGCCGGACTCGACGATGCGGCCGTTCGCCATGAGGGCGGCCGAGTCGCAGACCGACTTCACGACGTCCATCTCGTGGGTGATGAGCAGGACGGTCAGGCCCAGTTGCCGGTTCAGGTCGCGCAGCAGCTGAAGGATGGAGCGGGTGGTCTCCGGGTCGAGGGCGCTGGTGGCCTCGTCGGAGAGCAGCACCTTGGGGTCGCCGGCGAGGGCGCGGGCGATACCGACGCGCTGCTTCTGGCCGCCGGAGAGCTGGGCGGGGTAGGCCCTGGCCTTGTCGGCGAGGCCTACGAGGTCGAGGAGTTCGAGGGCCTTGGCGGAACGTTGCCTCCCCGACCTGCCGAGGATCTCGAGCGGGAGCTCGACGTTGTCCTGGACCGTCCGGGAGGACAGCAGGTTGAAGTGCTGGAAGACCATGCCGATACGGCTGCGCGCTTGGCGGAGTTCCCTGCTGGCGCGGGGGCCGCGGCCGGCGAGCGCGGTGAGGTCCTGGCCGGCGACGGTGACCGTGCCGGCGGTGGGGCGCTCCAGCAGGTTGACACAGCGGATGAGCGAGGACTTGCCGGCGCCGGACTGGCCGATGACGCCGTACACCTCGCCTTCGCGGACGTGGAGATCGACGCCGTCCAGGGCGGTGACCTCTCGGCCGCGGGAGCGGTGGGACCGGTAGATTTTCGTCAGGCCCGAGGTGGTGATCACTGGGGTTTCCGTCACTGTCGGGTGCAGGGCGTGGGTGTGCCCTGGCGGGGTGCATTCGGTCGGGAACGCGACACGGTTCTCGTGCGGTGGCATAGGAACCGGGGAGAACATGTGCGCGGGGCGGCTTCGGTCACGTACGGCATTCGGCGTACGGACATGCCACGGCGGCTCGCTTCGGGGCGCGAGGCTCAGGGTGTGGTGCGGGGGCCCTCTAGAAGGCGCACATTCGACACATACAACGAGCACCGGGCGTCATGGTCGCCTCGGTCGCAAGGGTGCGGCAGCTCGTCGTGGTCATGCGATCAGTAAACCAGACCTACGGTGCTGACAGTCCGCCGCCGTCCGGATGCTGGACAGCGGCGGACACCCGTCAGACGTGGGCGGAGATCTCCACTCCCTGGGCGGTGACCAGAGCGGACAGGGCCGACAGGTCGCTCACCACGAGGTCGGCGTCCAGCTCGTGGGCCGCGTGGGTTGTGGCCAAGGCCACGGTGGTCATCCCGGCCGCACGGCCCGCCTGGAGGCCTGCCGGGGCGTCCTCGAAGACGACGCAGTGGGCGGGGTCGACGCCGAGCCGGCGGGCGGCGAGGAGGTAGGGCTCGGGGCCGGGCTTGCCGCGGGTGACGTCGTCGGCGGCGACCATCTTCTTGGGGCGGATGCCGACGGCGTCGAGGCGGGCCTCGGCGAGGCGCCGGGTGGCGGAGGTGACGACGGCCCAGCGGATGGGGGTCCCCCGGCTTCGAGCGAAGCCGAGAAGTTGGGGGAGGGCAGCGAGTCGAGGAACGCCCGGGTGCCGGGCAGCAGTTGGACGCCCCCGTTGGGTACGTCCTCGACCTCCAGCTTGCTCGATCCGCGCGACGGCCTCCGGCACGATGCCGGCCGGCAGGAGGTCGGCGGCTATCTCGGCGGCCGGACGCCCGTGCAGTTCGATGCGCCCGAACTCCTCGGCGGTGATCCCGTACTCCCCGGCCCACCGGGTCCAGCAGCGGTCCACGGAGGCGAGGGAGAAGACCAGGGTGCCGTCGTTGTCGAACAGGAGGGCTTGCGCATGGATCGTCACGGTCTGGACCCTACGGGGCGGTGGGAGTTTGCCCGACCGGGCGGCGGGCGTCGATCATGCCCGGCATGAGACCTGAGGTGCAGGCCTTCGTGGCCGACGGACCGCTGCCCGACTGGGACGCCGAGGAGGACGAGATCGACCGGCGGGTGCGGCAACTAGGGGGTGTTTCGAAAGTCCTGTGCGGTGCCCGCGGTGTCCGGTGCGTGCTCTCGGCGCGCCGGACGAAAGCCCTCGTACTGGACGTACTTGGGCTTTTGGCCGGTGCGGCGAGTGGGGGCACCTCCCACGCCCTTAAGGCAGTGGGGGAGCGTGCCGGGCGCCGTGGGTGCTGTGCGGGACTTTCGAAACACCCCCTAAAC
>NZ_KQ949089.1:214231-215932 GCF_001514305.1 Streptomyces dysideae | reverse complement strand
TACGTCCACGGCCAGGCATCTCTTCCGCCCTGGCACTCTTTTCGAAGCGTCCTTGCCGGTCGTCGTGGCCGGGACGCCGACGGCGGCACGGATGCTCTGGGTGTCCATCACGATGAGGCTCGGGTCGGCTAATCGCCGGTTCTTCTCCCGTAGTTGCCACCGCAGCAGGTCGTGGATGGTCTGGTCGGTGCCGTCGTCGCGCCACTTGTAGAAGTAGTACTTCACCGCCCCGGCGGGCGGCAGGTCGTGGGGCAGCAGGTCCCAATGGCAGCCGCTGCGGTTCTGGTACAAGATCGCGTTCACGATCTCCCGCATCGCGTATCTGCCCTGGTGGCCGCTGACCGACGGATGCGCGGCCTTCCACGCTGTGATCACGGGTTCGACCAAGGACCCACTGCTCGTCGGAGACGTCACTGGAGTACGGATCGCGCATGCCCATGCCAGAACTCAAGCGACCCCCGAACGTCTGACCGGCAACGATGCCCCAACGTCACACCATCGAGCGATGACAAGCCGAACAGAAGATCACGTACTGCACTCTCAGTACTGGTCACCCTCGAACCTTTTAGGTTCCTCACGCCTCATTCCTGCATGAGGATCTCTCCCAAACCGCCATGGACATACCAACTCAGTTGGGAAAGTTGGCGTTCCGGCACATCGCTCCCGCGCGCCGGGCAGACAAACCTGAACCGTGGAGGATGCACATGTCAGACCCGAATGTCCTGGCTGCTCAGAGGTGGGTCAACGCGACCTATGCGAACGCGCCCGGGTACGTACCGTGCACGGAGGACGGCAGTACAGGTTGGGCGACGGTGGACTGCCTCACCCAGGCACTCCAGCACGAGCTGGGGATCTCCCCGACCGTCAAGAACTTCGGGCCGGGCACTCTTGCGGCGGTGAGGCAGCGCTACCTGTTCCCCGACCAGGAGACCAACCAGAACATCGTCCGCATCTACAGCGCCGCCTTGTGGTGCAAGGGCTACTACGGCCCGGCGCATCCCGCCATATGGGACTTGAGGGCCGCGACCTCCCTCGCCGAGCTCTACAAGGACATCGGTCTCGACTTTCGCGAGCCCCTCGACGCGGACATGTGGGCCCGGGTCACCCGTTCACTGCTGCGCATGGACCAGTTCCGTACCGTGCCCGGCGGCGACGGCACCACCAAGCGCATCCAACAGCGCCTCAACCAGCAATACGTCCAGAACATCCGCATCCCCGCCATGAACCTGGTGCCGACCGACGGCATCTACTCGCGCGATGTGCAGCAGGGGCTGATGCTGGCCGTCCAGTACGAACTCGGCCTGGACAAGGCCACCATCAACGGCTACTTCGGCGACGGTACGCAGCAGGCCCTGAAGACCGTGGGCACCGGCAGCGACCTGCACTACAACCTGAGGGTGCTGTTCCGCGCCGCCTGCTGGTTCAACTCGCCCACCTGGGACAGCAACGGCAGCGCCGTCCACTTCCACCCCGAGAACGTGCTCGACGAAGATCTCTGGGAGGCCACCGAGCCGTGGATACGCGCCTTCCAGGCGTTCTCCCAGCTCCCCACCGGCGGCGACAACTACAACTTCCAGACCTGGGCCCAGTTGCTCGTCTCCAGCGGTGACACCAGCCGCGCCGCCGAAGGCTGTGACACCGCCGCGTACACGAGCAAAGATCGCGCCCAGGACCTCAAGAACAACCCGAGCAATCCCTACA
>NZ_KQ949089.1:212417-213772 GCF_001514305.1 Streptomyces dysideae | reverse complement strand
TCGCCCAGAGCGGCGCCCGCTACATCTTCGGCGTGTACGGCACCCGCAACGTATGCGAACGAGTCTCCCGCGAGGCCGGCGCCCGCTGGTCGTTCGTCTCGGGCATGTCCTGGGGCTACTCCGGGAACCTCGGCTACCCGATGCCGCACAACTGGTCGTTCAACCAGATCCGCGAGTACGAGTTCCAGGCGGGCTACGGCCTCGACCACAACATCCATCGGAGGAACACCGACGCAGGCGTGTGGCGCCTCGACGCCACGGACACTGCCGACCAGGGCCTGCGGAACTACATCGACCACGTGAAGCGCATCGAGAGCGCCATCTCCGGTATGGGCGACGGACCTCCCCGGCACGCGGTGATCGACAACACTCTCGCCTTCCTGCGCTGGGCCGAACCCAATTACCACCACCCGAAATGGTCGGCCATCCTCGGTGCCATCTGGAAGGAGGTCCTGGATGCCTGCGCGGCCGCGGGCATCGAGCCCGGCGACATGCGCAAGTACTACGATCCGCGGGCGAACCACCACATCACCCTCGCGCACTTCGGCGCCGCCGCCGAGGGCCACTACACGTACCCCGGCAGCGGCAACAACGACGTAACCGTGGGAGAAGGCTGCGGATGGGCAGGGGACATTCTCAACGCCTATACGCAGTGGCGTGAGAACCACCGCTCGATGTCCGGGAGGGATTTCTGCATCCAGGTCGTCGGATCCGCCACAGTGGAATCCCGGTTCAGCAGTGACGACCTCATCGCCGATGTCGATGCCTACAACATCTCCCAGTATCTGCACGGCTTGGACGGCGGGTCCGGCGGCAACGGGGACGACAGGCTGCTGTCCGACGCCCTGTTCACGTATCACTTCTGGGATGGACCGAACCGCTCGGCGAAGCGGTTCACCCACTTCTACGAGAACCGGTTCGGCGGCAGTTCCGGCAGGTTCGAAATAACCGTGCGGAATATCCTGCTGGATAATGAACCCTGGTCCGTGTTCGACCAGGGCAAGGGGGGCTTCCTGCCTGACGACAAGGAGCAGTGGCCGGACAAGATTCCCTCGGACCAGCTCGCCTCGTTCGTCGAGGGAATGCACACCGTCTTCACCCGACGTATGGAAGGGGAATAGCGTGCGCCGCACCATCACGCGCCGGGGCGTCCTCGCCGCCGGGGCCGCCACCGCCATGGCCGTCTGGACCACCCAGGCCGGCCCGGCTGCCGCCGCCCCGGGCGCCGCCTTGAACAGGCAGAGCGCCAAGTGGACCCGGGACAGATCCGCGAACGGCTGGCCCATCACCCCCGACGCCGTCAGCACCCACCTCGTGGAGGGCTCGAGAGCCTCCGTGGACCTGCGCAACGGCCC
>NZ_KQ949089.1:171868-211734 GCF_001514305.1 Streptomyces dysideae | reverse complement strand
CCGTATGGGGCGGCGACCTCGATCCCGTGAAGCGGTCGCACTTCCACATCGCCGCCGGGCCGGACAGCGACACCCTCGCCCACGTCGCCGAACGGCTCTCCCCTCTGCCCGGCGTCGGGCGGACCCGCGGACCGGGGGCGGTCCGAGACCCGGCCCACCCCTCCCGGCGCGTCAAGGCGCGACGTCTTGAGCGCGGCCAGAAGAGCTGAAGGGGGGTATGGGGAACCTCGAACTATGCAGGGTCACCCAGACGTCACTTTGGGCAATCCTGTGCGCGGCAAGCACAACCGGCTGATCCGAGTTGATCCGATCCGAGGAGACATATGAACCACAGAGGGTGGAAGCTGGGGCTCGTCGCGCTGAGCGCGGCGATGGCAACCGTACTTCCCATGAGTTCGGCGCAGGCGGCCTACGCGAGCAACTCCGGTTCGTACGGGACCACGTTCGTGGACGGCGGAGGCGTCCTCACCGACGACTTCGGCGACCACTTCGAGGAGCTCGGCAACTCGCTGTGCGTCGGCTGCGGGGAGTCGTCGGGCACCGACATCGTCCTGCTCTGGCAGGCCATCCTGGTCGCCGAGCACTACCTGGACTTCCATGAAGCCGACGGATACTTCGGACCCAAGACCAAGGAAGCCACCATCAAGTGGCAGAGGGCGGCCGGGCTGAGCGCCGACGGCATGGTCGGGAACGCCACCTGGAGCAAGGCCGACGACCGGCTCGTCTGGGTCGGCTCGTCGACCGTGCGATACAAGAGCGCCGGCCTCTTCGGGTTCGTCGAACTCCACCGGGGCGACACCACCAAGTACCAGGACGGCGGCGCCTACCACTTCCACAAGGTCATGCAGGGCGACGGCGTGCATGTCTACGAAAGCACCGGCACCCGCATCTTCCACCGTGTCAAGACCATCAGCCACTAGCGTCCCTCGCGCAGCGCGCGCCAGGTTCGCGGGCCGACCATTCCGTCCGCGTCCAGGCCCGCCCGCTCCTGGAAGGCGACGACGGCCCCATGCGTCATGGGGCCGAAGTCGCCGTCCACTTCGCCGACTTCGGTGATGCCGTGCAGGTACCGCAGCAGGCACTGGAGTTCACGGACCTGGCTACCGCCGTCGCCCCGCTGGATGGTGAAGTCCCAGGTGCCGTTCTCGCCCGCCGTGTAGCCGCGGCCGTACTTCTCGTCCTCGTACACGTTGGGCTTCTCGCAGCTGGGCGGTGCCGATGCGGCGGCCGGGGCCTCGTCCCGGAGGCTGTAGGTCACGGTCGCGGCGCTCAGCAGGCCGCCGCCACGAGCGCGCCGACCAGTGCGGGGCGTCGCCGCCGGGGGCGAAGGCGTGGCAGGCGGGGCGAGCGGCCGGTGCCCGCGGCGTCCTCCACGCGGCGCAGCAGTTCCTGCGCGGTGGGGCGTTCGGCGTGGGTGGGGGCCAGACAGTCACGGACGATCTCCCGCCAGGCATCTGGGAGTTCGGGCGACAGGCGGAGTTCCTCGGTGCCGCGCGCGTAGCGCATCGCCGCGTCGCAGCGGGCCTCCGTGGTGCTGCCCGGGAACGGGAAGGCACCGGTCAGCACGGTGTGCGCCAGGACGCCGAAGGCCCATACGTCCGCCGACGGGCGGATACGGGTTCCCCGCTCGTCGATCTCCGGCCGGACAAGTTCCGGCGGCGTGTAGTCGGGGGTCGCGAACGGAGGCGCGTACGCGTGCGTGCCCTTGAGTTCGGCGGCCATGTTGAAGTCGGCCAGCCTCGCCGAAGAGTCCTTCATCAACAGGACGTTGGCCGGCTTCAGGTCGCCGTGCACCCAGCCCGCGTGGTGCAACTGGTATAGGCCCTCGCAGATCTGCGCGAGCAGCACTGGGCCCGCGTCCGGCGTCGGCGTGTGGTCGAGTACGGCGTCCAGGGAACCCTCGGCCCGTTCCAGTACGAGGACGGTGGCGCCGTCGAGCTCGGGGTGACCGGGGTCGTCGACGGTCAGGCTGTCGTACATCCGGATCAGGCGCGGCGCGCGCAGCTTGCCCAGCAACTCCACCTCCCGCTCGGCCAGTTCTCTAAGGTGGCGCAACTGGCGCGGGGTGCGGGTACCGGTCGGCAGGAACTTCAGCGCCGCCCGGTCGGGCAGCCCCTCAGCCGGGGTGCCGGTGCGCCGGGCCGCGTAGACCGTGGAGAACGCACCGGACGCCAGCGGTGTGCGGACCTCCCAGGGTCCGACCGTGTAGCCCTTCGGGACGGCAACCACGTACGACTGCTCGGTCATCGGGCCACCTCGCTCACGGCCGGGGCGAGCACCACGAGGTCGTCCGCGTGTACGAGGTCGAAGCGTAAGGCGAGGGAGACCAAGGACTCCTTCTTCCCGTTGATGCGCTTGCCCGGTTCCGCCGTGTCCGGGCCGGGGCGCGGACGCAGCTTCACGGACAGGTAGTTGATGTTCCAGTAGACCGCGGAGCGGCTGGCCCCGGGCCAGACCGGCCGCAGGCGTGCCACCAGCTCGTCCACAGCGGGCAGCGGTGTGTGGAGCTCGCCGCGCAGGCGGGGCTCGCACAGCCCGGCAAGGACCGCGAAGTAGCGCTTCGTACGGTCCAGGGCGAAGGCCGGTGCGGTCAGCGTTCCCGCGAGTCCGTGGCGTTCCACGCTGCGGAAGGCGTGGTCGGGAGCCCAGACATCGAAGGTGAGCAGATCGCCCGCCGCGGGAAGCACCACCCGCGAGAACTCGAACGACACCGGCGCCTCCAGCCTGCCCGGCGCGACCTTGATGTGCTCGCCGGCGCCTTCCGGGTTAGCGCTTCTGCTCTGGCGGCTGCAGTCACTGGTGGCACAGATTGTCCGCCGCCTGAAGCCCCAGCACCGCACCCCTGAAGGCCAGTTCCCAGCTGAGCGTTTTCTGCGGACAGGATCAGTCCCACCAGAAGTCCCAGCGGTGGGCGCCGGTGATCCGCTCGGCGTATGCGGCCAGTGTGTACGGCCTGCTGCCCTGCCAGATGTTGTCTGGGCAGAAGGCGAAGTGCTCGGCTGCGACCAGGAGAGCCTCACTCTCGCCTGCAGGCGGCGCAGCGACACTGAGGTGCAGCGTGGAAAACCCGACCGCTACAACACGGGCGCCGAACCGGTGCTCCCAGTCGCGGACGACCGCGGAGAACTTGGTGGTGTCGTTGTCGTAGTTGCAGGGGCCGGCCCAGCCCGCGGCCGTCAGCGCCTCGGCACCGGATGCTGCGGCGACGAGCCCCAGACGCGTCTGTGGGCGGTCAGCGAGGAACGCCTGCGCGAACTCGGCGGCCAGTTGATCGGGGTTCGTTGTCGTCTCCCGACTGGGCGCGAGACCGGGCCAGGTCTGCCCGAAGGGAGCCGTGACGGCGAGGCGCCTGTCGGCGTCGAGCATGTCGTCTTCGTCGACCGCTGTGTAGGTATCCCACCACCGTGCGAGGAGGCCGGTAGAGTCGTGGCTCGCCGGGGAGGACATCTGCTCGGGAAAGACCTCTCCGGATCCCCACGGACGGAGTTCGCCGTCGTTCCGATCCAGCGAGTCGAGCAGCAGCGGCCACAGGCCGGAACGTGTGTGTTCGGCGTGCATCCGCGTCCACAGCTCGATCGCGGCCGGCCCGTCACTGAGCCACAGGGGCTGTACGTCTCCGTCGCCTTCATCGGACGTGACCATCCGACCGGGCGGAAGGCGACCCTCAGCGGAACCGGCGAGCAATTCCGTCAGGTGTCCCACGTTCATGGCGGGCACCCTAACCGGGTGCACTGACAAGGATCGCCTGCTCAGCAGCGGCGGGCGTCGAGCGCTTCGTCGTTGTTCCACAGGACGGGCATGGCGCCGACGGGTTCGAACCGGATCTGTGGGTCGTTGTTCTGATGGCGTCCCGCCGGGTGGTGTAGCCGATCAAGTCGCCGGAATCCGCAGGTCGGCGGCGGTGGCTCCGCACGACCGGTCGCTCAACTCGCCCCAGCAGGACACCTCGTGGACCGCTGGCTCGGCGAAGATCACCTGGAGCCTCGTACTGGAACGCCCAACGCTTGATCCCCTACACCACGACGCGGGACGCGACGGTTGTTCTGGACCAGGCCGATCAGGCGGCGGCGAAGTACGGCTGCCTGGCGGGCCTGGTCGGCGATGATGTCCAGGGCGACCTGCGCCGCCCTGGGACAGGTCGTCGCGAACCGGTCGTAGTCGGTGAAGACGAGGACCAGTCCGGCGCCTTCGGGAGCATCGTCGTAGCCGCCGTAGCAGGCCACGTCGCCGAGGCAGTCGTTGAGGGCGTCCAGGTTGTGCCCGTAGTAGTCGGGGAAGTCCAGGGCCGCGGCCATGGCGCGGTGCATGTCTCGTTCCGTGTTCCATTGGCCGGCTTCGAGGCGGACGTGACGAAGGTGTTGATCATGTACTCGATGCCGGAAAGCCGAGTCGTCGCGGTGGGCTGCGCCGCTTCGCTCCGGTAGGCATCGAGGAGGCGGAAGAACTCTTCGACGGAGGTCGAGCCGTCGGGGGGCGCTCGATGTCGGCTGCCCAGCCGAGCGCGCTGCTGCCGCCAAGGCATGTCCCTAGTGCCCCAACAGGCAACATTCGCCCCGTCGCGACGCCCGGCACGCTCCCCCACTGCCTCAAGGGCGTGAGAGGTGCCCCCACTCGCCGCACCGGGCACAAACCCAAGTACGTCCAGTACGAGGGCTTGTACCCGGCACGCCGAGAGCACGCACCGGACGCCGCTCCTTAACGGGCGAACGTTGCCTGCCGGGGCCCTAGCCATTGGTTGAAGGCTCCGCCAGGCCAGAAGTCGCAGGGGTCGTCGATGGAGTGCACGCCGAGGGCTACCTGGTAGCCGATGAGCGTGGACTGCAGGTGTTGGAGTGAGCCGCCGGGCAGCCACATACCGGGCGGAGACGGATCTGGTCCAGGAAGTCGTATACATCTGTGCAGTCCTGCCAGTGCTTGACGGCGTCCTGGTGGTGGTTCTCGGTCGGCATGCGCTGAGCCTGCGGCGAGGGAGTGGTCGCAGGTCGGGAGACTGATCTGAAGCGGAGACGCGAACTCTTGAACCCGGCGAGGTCACGTAGCGGTAGCACTGGGAGGGAGGGTGTGTGGCCGTTGTCTCGAGGTCCACGACGGTGGGCTGAGCCGGTGAGCGTGCCGCGGGAGGGCTGCCGAGGTCTGTGTCGGTGGTGCCGTGGATGATCGGGCGCATGACACATGGTTCTCGCGATGCCCTTCGGGCTCTCGCCTTGCAGCATCTTTCACCGGAGATTGCCGAGAAGTGGGTTGGTCTGCTTCGCCCTGGTGTGCGTCTGGAGGCAGCGGGCGGCTCTGACGATGGCGTCGGTCGGCTCGGCGGCCTCCCGTCCTTGCCGGTCGATGTGGAGTGGCCGGTGTGGGATGGGCGCGGTCCGCTCTCTTTCGTCGCCTCGATCGACTGCGGACGCCTGCCGACGGCTGCGCTGGACATTGATCTGCCCGCGGCGGGGACGCTGCTGTTCTTCTACTTCGACGGGCAGCTGGACGACGGTGAAGCTCTCGTCCTTGCTGAGAACCGGGAGAGCTGGGCGGGCGCCCGCGTGCTCTATGTGGCGACTGACGAGGAGGTGGCTGAGCGTGGGACGCCTGCCAGGCTCAAGCCGTATCCGGCGGTTCCGCTGGCGGCTCGGGTGGAGATGACGGCGACCGAGCCCTGGCATCCGTCCGTACGGGCCGCCTTCGCCCCGGGTGCCCCGCTGGGGAACCGGTACGACCACCCCGTCTGCTCACAGGAGTTCCTCGACGCGCTGTGGGAGTTCGACGACGAGGTAGGGCACCAGATCGGGGGCCACGCTCACTCGGTGCAGAACCCGGTCGAGATCGAGATCGCGGAGGCGGTCCTGGACGGCGAGGTGCCCTGGGACGACCCGCGGCTGTCCGAGGAAGCGGGCAACTGGGTGTTGCTGACCCAGTTCGACAGCGAGCACGCCGCGGACATGATGTGGGGCGATGCCGGAGCCCTGTACTGGCTGATCCGCCCGGAGGACCTGGCCGAGCGGCGCTTCGAGCGGGCGATGTTCACCTGGCAGTGCAGCTGATGGCCTCCACGCCTCCCGCCTGGGGAGTCCAGTACACGCTGAGCCTGCCGAGCGAGGACGCTGCCCGCGCCGCCGCGGCTGAGCTGTCCGGGATGGGGCACCGTCTGACGGCAGTGCGCGCCCAGGACCACTTCCGGATCGTTCCGTCGAACTTCTGGTACGGCAGGCCGTCGATGGACCCGGAGCTGGAGGGGTGGTGGCAGGTCTTCTCGCTGGCCATCTACAGCGGGTACGAGCGGATGGCTCTCGAGCCGTTCTTCCGGAGTGAACGGATTCGGGTGGCCAGCGCGGCCCGTGCCCACAGCGGTTTCCAGCAGGGGTACAGCGAGGGGCATGCCGCGACTCTCGAAGGAGTCTTCACACGGGACGGCCTGGTCCATGAGCGGGCCGGCGCTGACGTCGCCCTTCCGAGTCCTCTGCCCAAGGATCCCGCGCGGCCTCCGGCCGGTCCGCTGTGGAAGAGCAGTGAGGTCGGTGAACCCGCAGCGGTGGTCCAGGCCGTGGTGGCGGTCGCAGAGTGCATGTACGGCAGCGCAGAGGACGTTCCGGATGCCGTGGGGTGGCTGCTCGATGAGGAGTTCGCGTTCGGCGAGCCCTATGGGTCGACGGGTGAGTTCCTCGGCGATCTCGCGGATGCTGTGGCCCACCAAGGCACCTGCACGGACAGCACGGTCGAAGCCGTCCCGTTCATGGTCGAGCTGGCCTGTGACGACGATGTGCCTGAGAGCACTCGGATCGTCCTGCTCGGCGATCTGCTGCGGCTCGCCGTCACAGGCCCAGCCTCAGCGGTCTCTCTGGCGGACCGCACCGCCGCTCTCGGCGGAACGTGGCAGGAGGGCGCGGCCGACTACCTGACGCGCCACGCCATCGGTCAGGCGTTGCCGCGCCTCCTAGCGCGCTGGGACGACGAGGGTGATGCTGCTCGCTTCGTTCTCGCCGCTCTCGCAGCAGCCTGTGGAATCCGGGACGTGCCGGCCCCGGCCCGGCTGATCGAGCTGCCGGCGCCGGAGGGACGCAGAGCGGACGTCCTTGCGCTCGTGGCAGCGCTACTCGCGGGCAACCGCACTGCCTTGAGCGATGCTGTGAGCCGTGTTTCGTCCTGGCTGCCCCAAGCGGCAGAGCGGGCTGCCAGCCCCCATGTGGCCCCACGAGATCTCGCACTGGCCGTCCTACCAGACCTCATTATGGAGGACGTCAGCGCGGCAGTGGATTGGTGAGACCTGGTGAGCCGGTGGCCAGCCGACGTGGTGCATGGTGGCCTACCGTGCGGCAGCGGTCAGCGAGTGGGCTCGATCACGCGGTCGCGAAACTGCTGGAAGGTGGGCCAGCCGGTCGTTTCCCGTGGAGTGATCAGGTTTCCCTCGGAATAGTCCCCGTCGCTGCGGCCTCCAAGCGATCATCCGCGATCACGTTGGCGAGTCGGCCGTGTATGCGTAGATACGGACGGGATCGACGTGCAGTTCGTGGGGGCCCAGGCAGTCTGCGGCCAGGGTGGCCACGAGGGTCCCACAGGTACACGCCATGTTGCGGCCACCGGTTCCGAGTGGCCCGCAGCGCGCCGCCACCACCGGTGTCGGCGACGACACCATCCGTGCCCCCCCGGCGACGAACTCACCGAGAAGATCGAGGCCCGCGAGTCGTACCACTTCAAGCTCAAACAGGGGCCCGATGCCCGCGGGGCGATCCGCATTCCATGCCCCGCCTCCGGTCCGTCCCCCTCGGTCAACTGCGCCCGACGCGACCGGCTGCAGCCCCGCACGCCCACCACGATGCCCGCCCGGGTCGTTGACCTGAGCGAACCCCGAGTCCGGACCACCCACGCGGCAGCCCGCCCCACCATCCACATCTCTGAGGCCGAACGCTTCACGCCGCCGCCGAAGAAGACGCTGCCCGAGGTGTGCTGCGCGGGTTCGATCACTGTGCCCGCCGACGCCGAGGCAGCCGACTGGCGTGTGGCCAAGTACCGCCAGGACGTCCACTACCTGCACACGTCCTGGATCAACACCTACCGCCCCATCCGCAGCCACAACGAAGGTGCTAACGGGCGGTTCAAGAGCGGGAAACTCGACATCGGCAACCCCAAGCACCGGCCCGCCCCCGGCCAAGTAGCCCAGGCCCTCCTCCTTGCTGTCATGCTCACCGTCGCCAATCTGACCGTCCTGGAGACCTGGCTCACCGAACGCGACAGCCCCGACGAACTCACCGACGCCGACTTCGACGCCAGCGGCCCGCTGCCACCACACACCATCCCCGCCGTGACACGCGACGCACCCACCGGACGCCCACCACCCCCACGCGTCCGCTGACCAAACCCGCGCGGGACAACTCCACATCACCTCAGCCACGCTGATCACCCCGATCGGCGTGCTCCCCCGTGCCCGGGCGCAAGCGGGAACGCGCGGCCTGCCCGCCGCACCGCCCCGCGACCCGCACCCAGACCTCCCCCACAGCCCAGAAACGCAGGGATCCCGCCCGATCGAAGTGATCGGACGGGATCTCGTGAACCGCCTAACGAGCTAACTCGTGAACGGCCCTGCGGTGGACCTGTGGGGATTTGAACCCCAGACCCCCTCGATGCGAACGAGGTGCGCTACCAGACTGCGCCACAGGCCCTTGCAACGAGTGAAACCTTAGCACCCCGATCGGGCTGCTTGGAAATCCGTTCCCTGCCTCGCCGACGGGCGGACCTGACAGGCGGGCTGGTGGGGGTGGTGACGGGGTACGGGACGGCTACTCGTTGGCCGCGCGCGGCCGTTCGCCGTCCTCGTACTGGTCGAACAGCGGCGTGCGACCACGCTCCCGAGCCCGCCGAGCGGAAGCGGCCCGGCGGGCGTCACTACGACCGTCCCCGTCGGCCTTCTCCTCTCCGCGGCCCGCGTCTCCCGGCTCGGAGCCCTGCGCGGATCCGTCCCCGGCCTCGGAGCCCGAGCCCGCGTCAGTCCCCGCCTCCCGGTCCCGGGCGACAGGGCTCGACCGTGCCGAGCTCCACGCGTCCGGCGCCCCGAGGTCCACGTCGGAGGTGGCCCGCGGCGCGACCGGCGCGGTCACGTACGTCGGCAACGGCACCGGCACGGGCTCCCAGCTGTCCCCGTGCCCCGGCCGCCGCTGCCGCTCGCGCTGCTGGTCGACCCACTCCGCGTGATCGGTCTGCTCGACGAGCGCCCGCCGGTCGGCGGCGAGCGCCGAGAGACCGGTGTCCGTCTCCGGCTCGGGCCCTTCGTCGGGCTCGTCGGCGTCCGCGCCCGCGCTGACGTCGGCGGAGGTGCGCCGGCGTGGCTGGCGCGCACGCTCCCGCAGTCGCTGCGCCGCGACCTCGGCCCGGCGGCGGTCCATCTGGTAGGCGAATCGGCGGCGTTCCTGCGAACGCAGATACGCGATGTACCCGCTGAGCAGCACGGCGGGCACGCCGGGCGCCCACAGGAACGCGAGCCCCCCGACGGCGGCGACGATCGCGCCCAGCGTGAAGGCGAGGAAGAGCACTACGGTGGTGCGCCGGCGGCGCGCGAGCACCTTTGTGCGCCGCGCGCGCGCTGCAGCCGCCTCCGCGGCGGGCGTGCGCCGGACAGCGGGCGCCCGCTTCTGCGCCTTGCGCGCCGACGCGTGGCCGGCTTGGGGCGCTGGCGCGGTTGTTGGTTCGCGCACTGATTCACGCACCGGTTCGCGCTCCGGCTCCGGGCTCCCCGGCGCATGCGCCTGAGGCTGGACCCGTGCCTTGACCTGCGCCGGCGCCTGAGCCGCCGCCTGAGTCTGCGGACGGGTCGGAGGCATGGCGAAGGCCCGGACGTCCACCGACTCGGTGACGTCGCCCGGTTGCTCGGCGCTGGGCTCCCCCTCTTCGGTGGAACGCGCGCGCAGGTCCTTGGCGTACCGGCGCTCCATCCCCGCCCGTCCGGACAGCAACCGGATGGCCGTGCTGAAGCGTTCCGTCGGACGGGCCTCGTTCAGCTCGTCCTGCCTACGGAGCCACATCGGCACCAAGTAGGCGGCCCAGGCCCCGACAATGACTGCGTAGATGAGGCCGCTGCTGCTCACGCCTCACACGGTAGAGGGGTTTGCGTGAGGCCATCTGCCAATTGAGCCGGTGTGTCGCACGATCTGGCTGATATTTCGAGCTTTTTTTGTGACCGATGTGATCAGCAGCCCACCGCGGGTGCGAATTTAATGCCACGAGACGGTCATGAGCCGATCAATTTCGAACACTTATTCAATTTCTCGGGCTAGGCGGGATTCCCTGGCGTGTTCTGCGGGTTCCGTGGGCCGTTATGCGAACTGTCGTGCGAATCACCCTGGGGGGCGCTGTGCGGCGTCCTCTGTGAGCGTGCCCGGTGCCAGCGGCTCAGCAACCCTTCGGGCACCTCTTCCGCGGTGAGTGCGAACACGAGGTGGTCGCGCCAGGCCCCGTCGATGTGGAGATAACGCGGGCGCAGCCCCTCCTCGCGGAATCCGAGTTTCTCCACGACCCGGCGGCTCGGCCCGTTCTCGGGGCGAATGCAGACCTCGATGCGGTGCAGTCCGACGCTCCGGAAACAGTGGTCCGCGACGAGCGCGACAGCCGTCGGCATCACCCCGCGGCCGGCCACGGACTCGTCCACCCAGTAGCCGACGTGCCCCGAGCACATCGAGCCCCAGGTGATTCCGGCGACCGTCAGCTGTCCCACCAGCCGCCCCTGGTACTCGATGACGAACGGCAGCATCCGGCCGGCGTTCGCCTCCGCCCGCAGGTGCCGGACCATCTGGCGGTAGGTCGGCCGGTGCGCGATCGGCCCGCTGGGCGTGGGCGGCGGAATGGTCGCCTCCCAGGGGCGCAGCCAGTCACGGTTGCGCCGGTTGACCTCGCGCCAGGCCCGCTGGTCGCGCATCTTTATCGGCCTGAGGACGACATCGCCGTCCGTCAGCACGACGGGCCAGGATGGGCTGTTCAGCTCGCACCCCCACTGCTGGGTCTCGCGTGGTCACCGCCGCGGATCTGGTCGACGGCATGCACCAGCAGGGGCTCCAGAACGGCCAGTCCGTCCTTCACCCCGCCAGTGGAACCCGGCAGATTGACGACGAGCGTGCGCCCCGCCACTCCCGCCAGACCCCGCGCCAGCACCGCGGTCGGTACCTTCTCCCGTCCGAACGCCCGGATGGCCTCGGCAATGCCCGGCACCTCGTAGTCGATCACCGCCCGGGTCGCCTCCGGCGTACGGTCGGTGGGCGAGATGCCCGTACCGCCGGTCGTGACGACGACGTCGTACCCGGCGTCGACACCGGCGCGCAGAGCGGCCTCCACCGGGTCCCCGTCGGGGACGATCTGCGGCCCCTCCACATCGAACCCGACGCCCCTGAGGCCCTCGGCGATCAGCGGGCCGCCCTTGTCCTCGTAGACCCCGGCGGCAGCGCGGTTGGAGGCGGTCACGACCAGTGCACGGTACGGCGTGGGCGCGGCGTCCCCGGCGTGCGGCCCGGCGTTCACGCCCGGCTCCAGTGGCCCGACTTGCCGCCCGTCTTCTCCTCCACCCGGACGTCCGTGATGACCGCTCCCTTGTCGACCGCCTTGACCATGTCGATCACGGTGAGCGCGGCGACGGAGACCGCGGTGAGGGCCTCCATCTCGACGCCCGTGCGGTCCGTCGTCTTCACCGTGGCCAGGATCTCCACGGCGTCGTCCGCGACCGACAGGTCCAGTTTCACACCGGACACCGACAAGGGGTGGCACAGCGGGATCAGGTCCGGGGTCCGTTTGGCGCCCATGATGCCCGCGATGCGCGCGGTGGCGAGGGCGTCCCCCTTGGGCATCCCCTCGCCGCGCAGCAGCTCGACCACGCGGGGCGAGACGAGGACGCGACCGCTGGCGCGGGCGGTGCGCGCGGTCACGTCCTTGCCGGACACGTCGACCATGCGGGCGGCGCCCGCCTCGTCGATGTGCGTCAGTCGGTCCTGCACAGGGGGTCCGGGGGTCTCCCCCCGGGAAGGCACAGTCATGTCGTGTGGCGCTCCCGGTCCGGGCCCGTCGCGGTGCGGCGCTGGGGCCTGTTGTGCGCGACACGGTACCGCCAAGTCGGCAGGCGCAACGGCGCAGGACCGCCGTGTGGACGGGCACGCGCGCGTGCGCTCAGCCGAGCAGGACGACCTGGACTTCGGTGCCGGGCTCGACGGTCTCCACGTCCTCGGGGACGACGATCAGCGCGTCCGCGTGCGCGAGGGCCGCGACCAGGTGCGATCCGGCCCCGCCGACCGGCGTGACCGCGCCGTCGGCGTACGCCCCGCGCAGGAACTGCCTGCGCCCCTTCGGCGAGGTCAGCGCCTTGTCCGCGGTGAGGGTCGCGCGCGTGGTGGGGCGGTGGACGTCCTCGAGCCCCATCAGGGTGCGGATCGCGGGGCGGACGAACAGCTCGAAGGAGACGTACGACGAGACGGGGTTGCCGGGGAGCGCGAGCAACGGCGTGTGGTCGGGGCCGATGGAGCCGAAGCCCTGGGGCTTGCCGGGCTGCATGGCGAGCTTGCGGAACTCGATGCCGCTGCCCGCCTCGTCCTCGTCGCCGACGTACGACAGCGCCTCCTTGACGACGTCGTACGCCCCGACGCTCACGCCGCCCGTGGTGACCACGAGGTCGGCGCGGACGAGCTGGTCCTCGATGGCGGACCGGAGCGTCTCGGCGTCGTCGGCGACGGCACCCACGCGGTAGGCGATGGCGCCGGCGTCGCGCGCGGCCGCGGTGAGGGCGAAGCTGTTGGAGTCGTAGATCTGGCCGCTGCCCAGGTCCTCGTCGGGATGGACGAGTTCGCTGCCGGTGGACATGACGACCACGCGCGGGCGCGGGCGCACACGTACCGTGCCGCGCCCGATCGCGGCGAGCAGCCCGATCTGTGGCGGCCCGAGGACCGTACCGGCTTCGAGGGCGCGGTCTCCGGCCTTCACGTCACTGCCCTTGGCGCGCACGTGCGCGCGTGCCTCGGCCGGCCGGTACACGTGCACGTGACCGTAGGCGCCCTCGGGGGCCAGGCTGCGGGCGCGCATCCCGGTCACCGGGCCCTCGCCGAGGCCCCCGTCGGTCCACTCGACGGGGACGACGGTCTCGGCGCCGGGCGGCAGCGGGGCGCCGGTCATGATGCGGGCGGCCTGGCCGGGGCCCACCTGGAGCAGGTCGGCCTGGCCCGCCGCGACGTCCCCGACGACCTCCAGGACGGCGGGGAAGTCCTCGCTCGCTCCCGCGACATCCGCGACCCGCACCGCGTACCCGTCCATGGAGCTGTTGTCGAACGGCGGCAGCGACACCGGCACCGTGACGTCCTCGACCAGGACGCAGCCCTGGGCGTCGAGGATCTGCAGCTCGATGGGTTCGAGGGGGCGGACGGTCGCGAGGACGTCCTCAAGGTGTTCGTCCACCGACCAGAGGTGGTCCTGGCCGGCGGGGCGGGTCGCGGCGCTGCTCAACGTTGCTACATCTCCTCGGCTACGTAACTGCGAAGCCAGGTCCGGAAGTCCGGGCCCAGGTCTTCACGTTCGCACGCGAGTCTGACAATGGCACGCAGGTAGTCGCCACGGTCGCCGGTGTCATAGCGGCGGCCCTTGAAGACGACGCCGTGCACCGGGCCGCCGACCTTCTCGTCCTGCGCGAGCTGCTGAAGCGCGTCGGTCAGCTGGATCTCGCCGCCGCGGCCGGGCTCGGTCTTTCGCAGTATGTCGAAAATGTGCGGGTCGAGGACGTATCGGCCGATCACCGCGTAGTTGGACGGGGCGTCCGCCGGGTCCGGCTTCTCGACCAGGCCGGTGACCTCGACGACGTCCGCGTCACCAGTGGACTCGACGGCCGCGCACCCGTAGAGGTGGACCTGCTCGGGCGCGACCTCCATGAGCGCGACGACGCTGCCGCCGCGCTGCTCCTGGACCTCGACCATCCGCTTGAGCAGCGGGTCGCGCGGGTCGATCAGGTCGTCGCCCAGGAGGACGGCGAAGGGCTCGTGGCCCACGTGCGGGGCCGCGCACAGGACGGCGTGGCCGAGGCCCTTGGGGTCGCCTTGGCGGACGTAGTGCATGGTCGCGAGGTCGCTGGACTCCTGCACCTTGGCGAGCCGGCTCGCGTCACCCTTCTTCTGAAGGGCCGATTCCAGCTCGTAGTTACGGTCGAAGTGGTCCTCCAGGGGGCGCTTGTTGCGGCCTGTGATCATGAGGACGTCATCGAGACCGGCGGACACGGCCTCCTCGACCACGTACTGGATCGCCGGCTTGTCCACGACCGGCAGCATCTCCTTGGGAGTGGCCTTGGTGGCCGGCAGGAACCGGGTGCCGAGGCCTGCTGCAGGGATGACAGCCTTGCTGATCCGAGGGTGCGACTGAGTCATGTCCGCAACCATATCCGGTGCCTTAGGAGGGAATCTGAGGCTCCGGTTAATTGGCTCTCATATGAGCGTATTGAGAAGGGTACGGGATCGACTTGTGAGTCACATCGAACGTCCGGCCGAGCCTGACAAGCGAATGTTGCGGCGAGAGTTCCTCGCGATGAGAAACAGATTGACGGCGGATGACGTGCGGGAAGCCGCGAACGCGCTGGCCGAGCGAGCGCTCGAGCTGCCTGAGCTGGCGCGGGCGCGCACGGTGGCGGCATACGTCTCGGTGGGGGGTGAACCCGGCACGCTCGCGCTGCTGGACGCGCTGCGCGCGCGGGGCGTGCACGTCCTGCTCCCCGCGCTCCTGCCCGACAACGACCTCGACTGGGGCGCGTACGCCGGTGAGGGCTCCCTCTCGCGCGTTCAACACGGCGGAAAGATGGCGCTTTTCGAGCCCTCCGGCGAGCGCCTCGGCCCGGACGCCGTGACGGCCGCCGACGTCGTGCTGCTGCCCGGCCTGGCGGTCGACGCGCGCGGGATGCGGCTGGGGCGCGGCGGAGGATCGTACGACCGTGTCCTGGCGCGTCTGGAACGCGCGGGCGTGCACCCCGCGCGCGTGGTGCTGCTGTACGACTCCGAGGTCGTCGAGCGCGTCCCGGAGGAGGCACACGACCGGCCGGTGCACGCGGTGGTGACTCCCTCGGGCGTGCGCCGCTTCCAGGAGGCATGAGCCTCCTCCCCCTGCGCCTCGTACGGGAACGGGCCCTCCACGCGTGCGTGGAGGGCCCGTTCGGTGGTACGCCGTCAGCGGTTCATGGCTTGAGCGCCAGTGTGTCGCTCGTGCTCTCATCGACCGCGTCGTCGGAGAAGGACCAGTCGAGAAGTTCGCCCTTGACCCACTTGTCGGTCTGGTCGGTGTAGTGGGCGCTGTAGGCGTGGCCGGAGGCGCCGGTGAGGTTGATCCACTTCGACTTGTCGAGGTCGCCGAGGTTGACCACCATCCGCATCGACGGCACCCAGACGACGCCGTAGCCGCCTGCGGCGTTCCAGCCGGTGGCGTTGACCGTGGCCTCGCCGCCGCTGAGCTTCCAGGGGCCTCGGTTGAGGACGTACTGCAGGAAGCCGGGGCCTTCGGTGCCCAGGGTCTGGTTCTTCAGGAACAGGCGGTGCAGCCGGCCCCAGCTCCAGGTGTCGATGTCCTTGCCGAGCTTGGCCGTCAGCTCCCAGCGAGCGTCGATCATGGCGCGCTCGAACAGCTCGTCGCGGGTGTCGGCGGCGGGGCGGGTGCCCGACGTCGGCGTCTTCCACCAGGAGCTGTCCTCGTCGTCCATGAGGTTGCGCACGACCTCGAACCAGCGGTCGCCGCCGTCGGGCTGCGCCTGGTCGGCCTCGCGCCGGCCGCATTCGCGCACCTTGTTGTTGTCCTCGTCGACCGGGCCGGTGGTGTCGACCCTCTCGACCCACAGGCACTGGCCCTTGACCCGCAGCTCCTTGGGCAGCTTGTTGCCGAAGGAGAGCTTGAGGATGTTGCGCCAGACCGAGTTGAAGTAGGCGGCGGCCGCCGAGTCGGCGTCCTGGGTGTAGTCCCAGCCCTCCAGCAGCTTCTGCGCCGCGCGGACGTCCTCGTCGTCGATGTCGATCTTCAGCAGCTTGGGCACCAGCAGCTTGGCGATCTCACTGCTGTTGTCGAGCTGCATCTGCCGCATGTCCTCGGTGGAGACCTTGCCGCCGTCCTCGATCTTCGACTGGATCAGGTCGGTGAGGCGCTGGCTGCGGGTGCCGTAGCCCCAGTCCGTGGTGAGCGTGTACGGGTACTTGTCCTTGTCGATCACGGCCTGGTTGGCGGTGACGATGTAGCCGCGCTTCGGGTTGTACTCGTAGGGCAGCTCGTCCTGGTCGATGTAGCCGGTCCAGCGGTACTTGGAGTCCCAGCCCGGCGCCGGGATCGATCCGTCGTCGCCCTTCGCGCGCGTGGGGATCCTGCCGGGCAGGGTGTAGCCGATGTTGTCCTTGGTGTCGGCGTAGACCAGGTTCTGCGAGGGCACGTCGAACAGGGCGGCCGCGGCGCGGAAGTCGCTCCAGTCGGCGGCCCTGTCCATGGCGAAGACGGCGTCCATGGAGGTGCCGGGGTCCAGTGCGGTCCAGCGCAGGGCGATGCCGTAGCCGTCACCGCGGTCGGGGGCGGCGGTGTCGACGGCGGCCTTCTTGCCGACCTGCACGAGCTCGTCGCTGCGGTCGGACAGCAGGGGGCCGTTGTTGGTCTCCCGGACGACGATCTTCTTGGACGTGCCGCCGGCGACCTTGATGGTCTCCTCGCGGGACTCGAAGGGCACCGTCTTGCCGTCGAGCTGGTAGCCGTCGCCGGAGAGCTTCTCCAGGTACAGGTCGGTGACGTCGACGCCGGAGTTGGTCATACCCCAGGCGATGTTCTGGTTGTGGCCGATTATCACGCCGGGCATGCCCGCGAAGGTGTAGCCGGTGACGTCGTACTGGCACTTGCTGGAGACGCTGCGGCAGTGCAGGCCCATCTGGTACCAGACGGACGGCAGCGCGGCCGACAGGTGCGGGTCGTTGGCGAGCAGCGGCTTGCCGGTGATGGTGTGGTCGCCGGAGACGACCCAGGAGTTGGAGCCGATGCCGTTGCCGTTCACGCCGACGGCCGCGGGGAGGTCGTCCAGGACGTCCTGGAGACCCGCCAGCTGGCCCTGGAGGCCCGTGGAGGCCGATCCGGAGGCCGTGCCCGTCGCGCTGCCCGTTCCGCCTGTGGACGTGCCCGCGGCGGACGTGGAGCCGTTCTGCTCGAACGTCCCGGTCAGCTCGTCGTACTGGCCCTGCTGGACGATCGTGTTGTTCCGGCCGTACGGGTACTCCGGGTACAGCTGGGCGATCTGCTCGGGGCCGAGGCGGCTGGCCATCAGGGCGCGGTCGATCTCGTCCTGCATGTTGCCGCGCAGGTCCCAGGCCATCGCCTTCAGCCACGAGACCGAGTCGACCGGGGTCCACTCCTCGGGCTCGTAGTCGTTGGAGAAGCCGAGCGCCGCGTACTCCAGGGAGATGTCCTTGCCGTCCTTGCCCTCGAGGTAGGCGTTGACTCCCTTGGCGTACGCCTGGAGGTACTTCTTCGTGGAGGCCGACAGCTTGCTGTCGTACTCCTGCTTCGCGATCCGGCCCCAGCCCAGGGTGCGCAGGAACTCGTCGTTGTCGACCTGGCTCTTGCCGAACATCTCCGACAGGCGCCCGGAGGTCATGTGACGGCGCACGTCCATCTCGTAGAACCGGTCCTGCGCCTGGACGTAGCCCTGCGCCATGAACAGGTCCGCGTCGGAGGAGGCGTAGATCTGCGGGATGCCATAGCCGTCGCGCTTCACGTCCACGGGTCCCGACAGGCCGTCGAGCGTGATCGCGCCCTCGGTCTGCGGGAAGGAGGCGCGGACGGTGCTGATGGACCAGTACCCCCCGTAGGCGACGCCTCCTACGAGGGCCAACACCAGGACGAGGGCGGCAAGTCGGACTTTGCGCCCCTTCTTCCTGCCGGACTTGCCGGGCTGCTGACCCGTAGAGGCGGTGGTGTTGGGGGGCATCGCTGTCCTTGCTGTCCTAACGCGAGCGGCAGGCGGGCTGTGTATTCAACTGAGCGCTGGAGCAACCATAGGCGCAGGGTCCACTCCCGCTTGACGCGGAGTCGGGAACCCGCACGGACGGGCGTTCGATCATGCCTCGCGAAGCGTCAAGAATTCGTCAAGAGTTAGGTAAGGTAACGAATTACTTGGATGCGAAGAATCACCGCTTCGTGTCCTATGTACGTGAGCCCACGCGCGCGTGCGTGTCGGGCCAGGGAAGGGAACGGCCGCTGACTGTCCACCAGCTCAACCAGCTCCTGCTCGTCTGCTCGCTCGTCCTGCTCGTCGCCGTCGCAGCGGTCCGGATCTCCTCGCGCAGCGGGCTCCCCAGCCTGCTCGTGTACCTGGGGATCGGCGTCCTCATGGGCCAGGACGGGATCGGCGGCATCCGGTTCGACGACGCCGAGCTGACCCAGGTCATCGGGTACGCGGCCCTGGTCGTGATCCTGGCCGAAGGTGGTCTCGGCACGAAGTGGAAGGAAGTCAGGCCGGCCCTTCCGGCCGCCTCCACGCTGGCGCTGGTCGGGGTCTCGGTGAGCGTCGGGATCACGGCGACGGCCGCGCACTACCTGACCGGGCTGGAGTGGCGTCAGGCGCTCATCGTCGGGGCCGTCGTGTCCTCCACGGACGCCGCGGCGGTCTTCTCCGTACTGCGGAAGATCCCCCTCCCCGCGCGCGTGACGGGCACCTTGGAGGCCGAGTCCGGCTTCAACGACGCCCCCGTCGTCATCCTGGTGGTCGCCTTCTCCGTGCACGGCCCGGTCGAGCACTGGTACGCGCTGCTGGGCGAGATAGCGCTGGAGCTGGTCATCGGCGCCGCGATCGGCCTCGCCGTGGGCTGGCTGGGCTCCTGGGGGCTGCGGCACGTGGCGCTGCCCGCCTCCGGCCTCTACCCGATCGCCGTCATGGCCATCGCCGTCACGGCGTACGCCGCGGGCGCGCTGGCGCACGGCAGCGGCTTCCTCGCCGTGTACCTGGCCTCGGTGGTCATGGGCAACGCCAAGCTGCCCCACTGGCCCGCCACCCGCGGTTTCGCCGACGGGCTCGGCTGGATCGCCCAGATCGGCATGTTCGTCCTGCTCGGCCTCCTGGTCACCCCGCACGAGCTGGGCGACGACATCCTGCCCGCGCTCGTCATCGGGCTGGTGCTGACCATGGTGGCGCGCCCGCTGAGCGTCGTGCTCTGCCTGACGCCGTACCGCGTCGCCTGGCAGGAGCAGACCCTCATGTCCTGGGCCGGTCTGCGCGGCGCCGTGCCCATCATCCTGGCGACGATCCCCATGGTGAGCGGCATCGAGGGCAGCCGCCGCATCTTCAGCATTGTCTTCGTCCTGGTCGTCGTCTACACCCTGATCCAGGGGCCCACCCTGCCGTGGCTCGCCCGCAAGCTCCGTCTGGGCGAGGACTCCGAGGCCGCCGACCTCGGCATCGAGTCGGCCCCCCTGGAGCGGCTGCGCGGACACCTGCTGTCCCTCGCCATTCCCGAGGGCTCGAAGATGCACGGCGTCGAGATCAACGAACTGCGGCTCCCCGCCGGAGCCGCAGTCACCCTCGTCGTCCGCGATGGAAAATCCTTCGTTCCGCTCCCCACGACGGTGCTGCGGCTCGGAGACGAACTGCTCGTGGTCGCCACGGACCCGGTACGGGATGCCGCGGAGCGGCGGCTGCGAGCGGTGGGGCACGGAGGCAAGCTGGCCGGGTGGCTGGGGACGAACGGGGAGGGCGCGGGGCGCTGAGCCGGGCGCCGAGTACGGGCTCCGGGCGCACGCCAGGTCATCAAGGGCACGTTTCACACAGTTCACACCCGCCGGAAATCGTAGGCCCACGCACCTATGGTGCTCGCTTTCACAGGTGCATCAGGGGTTGATACCTGTACGATGAAGGCGCACTTTGATCGAACCAACTCTGCCTGACGCAGAGCTGGCGCGACCGTATGGCGGTCGGGGCGCCCTTCGCAGTGGGCACCGGCATCTACCGCAGTTCCGCGCAAGAGGACAGCTCTCGGCGCCGCCCCATCTGAAGGGGCCGCGCTACCAGGTGGCAGAAAGGCACGGGCCGTGGCGTCCACGGTCACCACCGAGCCGTCGAAGAACTCGCCGGCATCCTCCCGCCCGGGATACGGGCAACTGCTGCGTACGCGCGGCGCCTGGACGTTCCTGCTCCCCGGCTTCGCGGCGCGCCAGCCGTTCGCGATGCTGACCATCTCCATCGTGCTGCTCGTGCAGCACACCACCGGCTCGTACGGTGCCGCGGGCGCCACCGCGGCCGTCACCGGCCTCTCCATGGCACTGTTCGCGCCCTACAGCGGCCGTCTCGCCGACCGTTACGGGCAGCGCGTCGTCCTGATCCCCGGTGTTCTGGTGCACGTGCTGTCGGGCCTGACCCTGACGGCGCTGGCGCTGACGGACGCGCCCTTGTGGGCGCTGTTCGCGGCCGCCGTGCCGACGGGCGCCTCGGTGCCGCAGGTCGGCCCCATGGTGCGCGCCCGCTGGGGCGTGAAGCTCCAGGGCTCTCCCCTGATGAGCACCGCGGCGGCCTTCGAGTCCGTCACGGACGAGCTGACCTTCGTCGTCGGACCACTGCTGGCCACCGCCCTGTGCACCGCCGTCGACCCGGCCGCAGGCCTGGTGACGGAGGCCGCGCTGACGCTGCTCGGCGGTCTGCTGTTCGCGGCGCAGAAGAGCACGCAGCCCTCGGTCACCCTCGACGGGCACGCGCGCGTGGAGCACGCTTCCGCGCTGCGTGTCCCCGGAGTGCGCGTGCTGATCGTGGCCTTCCTGGGCATCGGAGCCGTCTTCGGCGGCATGCAGGTCTCGCTGGCCGCGTTCACCGAGTCGATCTCTGAGCCCGGCCTGAACGGCGTCCTGTACGGCGTCTTCGCGGCGGGCAACATGCTGTCCGGCGTCGCGTGCGGCGCGATCGCGTGGAAGGTGGCTCCGCAGCGGCGCCTCGTCGTCGGGTACGCCGCCCTCGCGCTGGCCGCGTCCGGTCTGTGGGCCGCGCACTCCGTGCTTCTCCTGGCCGGCCTCGGCCTTCTGGTCGGCATGTGCATCGCGCCCGCGCTGATCACCGGCTACACGCTGGTCGAGAGCCTGGTCCCGGCCGGCGCCCGCACGGAGGCGTTCACCTGGCTGACCGGCGCGGTGGCGCTGGGCCAGGCGGCCGCCGTCACGGTCGCCGGGCAGTTGGAGGACCGGTTCTGGGTCGGCGCCGGATTCCTGGTTCCGATGGGCGGCACACTGCTGGCCCTGACGACCCTGGCAGCGCTGCGCTCGCAGCTCGTGCCGCCGCGCGTGACCAAAGTGGTCACGCGCGGCGCGGCCCATCGCGAGCCTGTCGCGATCGGTGAGATGTGACGCCCCTCAGGAATACGTCACTGTGACTCCGCCGCTACGCGGCCTCCCACTTGGGCACAAATGCCCTCGTGACGGTCAAGCCCTGACCGCTGCCTGGAGGCAGGTGACGCACGTTACTCCATTTGCTGGCGGCACAGGTTAGTATGGACGATCGTTAGCACTCATTGACTGAGAGTGCCAGGAGGAAGACAGTGCCCACCTATCAGTACCAGTGCACCGAGTGCGGCGAGGGCCTCGAGGCGGTGCAGAAGTTCACCGACGACGCCCTGACCGAGTGCCCCAGCTGCGGTGGCCGCCTGAAGAAGGTGTTCTCCGCGGTCGGCATTGTCTTCAAGGGCTCCGGCTTCTACCGGAACGACAGTCGCGGCTCCTCGTCGAGCAGCGCGCCGGCATCGTCCTCGAAGTCGTCGACGTCCTCGTCTGCGTCGTCCCCGTCATCCACTTCGTCGTCCTCGGACTCGAAGTCGACGAGCACCGGCACCTCCTCCAGCAGCAGCTCCGCCGCGTAAGGACTCGCTCACGGGACTCTGCCGTCGTACGGCGGCGGGGTCTTCGGTGTTTTCCGGAGCCGGTCTTCGCCTCTGCAGGGCGCCAGCTAGTGTGCTCGTCATGGCGAACGCAGAGATCGGTGTAATCGGTGGCTCCGGGTTCTACTCGTTCCTCGACGACGTGACCGAGATCCAGGTGGACACCCCGTACGGGCCGCCCAGCGACTCCCTCTTCCTCGGCGAGATCGCCGGCCGACGGGTCGCCTTCCTGCCCCGGCACGGACGCGGCCACCATCTGCCGCCGCACCGGATCAACTACCGGGCCAATCTGTGGGCGCTGCGGTCGGTCGGCGTGCGCCAGGTCCTCGGCCCGTGCGCGGTGGGCGGTCTGCGGCCCGAGTACGGGCCGGGCACGCTGCTCGTGCCGGACCAGCTGGTCGACCGTACGAAGTCCCGGGTGGGGACGTACTTCGACGGGCTGCCGCTGCCCGACGGCACGGTGCCGAACGTGGTGCACGTGTCCCTGGCCGACCCCTACTGCCCCGCCGGGCGGGCGTCCGCGCTGAAGGCTGCGCGCGGGCGGGACTGGGAACCGGTGGACAGCGGCACACTCGTCGTGATCGAGGGACCGCGCTTCTCCACCCGTGCCGAATCGTTGTGGCACCGGGCACAGGGCTGGTCGGTGGTGGGCATGACCGGCCACCCCGAGGCAGCGCTGGCCCGCGAACTCGAGCTCTGCTACACGTCATTGACGCTGGTCACCGACCTCGACGCGGGCGCCGAGACCGGCGAGGGCGTCTCGCACGACGAGGTCCTGCAGGTGTTCGCGGCGAACGTGGACCGGTTGCGCGGGGTCCTGTTCGACGCGGTGGCCGCGCTGCCGGCGAACGAGGAGCGGGACTGCCTGTGCACGAAGGCGCTGGGCGGGATGGATCCGGGGTTCGAGCTGCCGTAGAGCCGTGGCGGACAGGGACTGCGACGGTCCCGGGAGCACGGAACTTCTCGTTCGGGTGAGCGAGTTGTCCACAACCCGCCAGTAGTCCACCGGCCCCGGCGGGCGGCGGCGCGAAGCCTCATCGTGGCCTCGCAAGCCGTTCTCTCGTCGCAGGTGGTGGTCCACGTGTCCTTCGCTCCGTCGTCCTCTCCCGTCCCTTCCTCTTCTCCACGCCCGCCGGGCACCGATGCTCCCGCCACGTGCGGGGTGCCGCACTTCGCTCCCGTGCGGGTACGGGGCGGGCGGTATCAGCTGCGCCGGCTCGTACGGCATCGGAGGCGGGCCCTGGCGGCCGGGCTCGCCGTCACCGCGGCCGCGCTCGTGGCCGCGGGCCCGCGGGACGCTGAGCGGACGCGCGGGCGTCCGGTGGCCGAGCCGGTACGCGAGCACCGCGCCGTCGAGATCGTGTCCGCGCCGGTGCGGATCGCCGACGGAGCCACCGTCCGGCTGCTGAGCCCCGGCGACCGGGTCGACGTGATCGCCGCCGCGGAGACCGCGACGGGCGGCGACGCGCGCGTGGTCGCGCGCGGGGCGCGGGTGACGAAGGTGCCGGAGCCCCTGGACGAAGCGGCCGAGAACGGGGCACTGGTCGTGCTCTCGGTGCCGCGTTCCACCGCGGCGCGCCTCGCGGGCGCGAGCGCGACGGCACGGCTGGCGGTGACGCTGTGCTGAGCCACGTGGTGCGTATCGTGCGCAATACCCTGTCAAGTCGCTTGTGGGAGCTACCCCATTGGACAAGGTTGCCTCGCCCTCACGTAGGTTGCGGAGCTGTTTGTTCCACAACCTGTGTGTGCGAGGAGAGGCTCCGCGGTGAGCGAGAAGAAGAAGCCGAGCGTCTGGGAGGGCTTCAAGGCCTTCCTGATGCGCGGGAACGTCGTCGACCTGGCAGTAGCGGTGGTCATCGGGGCCGCCTTCACCAACATCGTCAACTCGGTGGTGAAGGGGATCATCAACCCGCTCGTCGGAGCGATCGGGACCCAGAGCCTCGACAGCTACAGCTCCTGTCTGAGCGAGACGTGCGAGGGCGAGGAGGGCATCCAGATCCTGTGGGGCTCGGTCCTCGGCGCGACGCTCCAGTTCGTGATCACCGCAGCCGTCGTGTACTTCCTGATGGTCCTGCCGATGTCGAAGTACCTGGCGCGGCAGGAGGCCCGCAGGAAGGCGCGGGAGGGCACGCAGGAGGTCATAGAGGTGACCGAGCTGGAGGTGCTGAAGGAGATCCGCGACGCGCTGGTCGCTCAGCGCGGTTCCGGGCACAGCGAGCGGTAGCGGCGGCCGCCCGCTGGGCCTGGCGGGCGGTGGCCCGTCGGGCTCAGATGTGGTGGGGCGGCTTCTCGTCGAGGAAGCGCTTGAGGTCGGCCGCGCTGTCGCCGGAGGTGCCGGGCCGCTCGCCCCATCCGCGGTCCGTGTCGTCCGAGGACTGCTGGTCCAGCGGGTCGTCGAAGACCAGCGCGGCCTTCGGGTCGCGTGGCTCGGGGTCGGGGGCGGTGCTCATGCGTCCAGGGTACGGCCCCGGGGGCGAGCGGCGTCCCGGCCGCAGTACCGGGGACTCACACCGCGTGCAGGCCGTGCGCCGTGAAGGCGGCCCTGGCGAGGGCGGTCTGCCCGGGGGTCGGGCAGGGCGTGCCGTGGAGGAGGAAGGGGCGGCCGAGAGCCTGCCACTTGGCCTCGCCCAGCTTGTGGAAGGGCAGGACGTCGACGCGTGTGACGTTGCCGAGGGAGGCCGCGAAGGCGGCGACGCCCTCGATGTTGGCCGGGTCGTCGGTGAGGCCGGGTACGAGCACGAAGCGGACGTGGACCTCCTTTCCGAGATCGGCGAGGCGCCGGGCGAAGCCGAGGGTGGGCTCCAGCGGGCGGCCGGTGAGCTTGCGGTAGGTCGCGCGGTCCCAGGACTTGATGTCGAGCAGGACCAGGTCGGTGTCGCGCAGCAGGGCGTCGGTGGCGCGCACGCCGAGGAAGCCCGAGGTGTCCAGGGCGGTGTGCAGGCCGAGTTCGTGCTTGAAGCGGTGCAGCAACTCGCCGGTGAACACGGGCTGGAGGAGGGGCTCTCCCCCGCTGACGGTGGCGCCGCCGCCCGCGGCCGCGATGAACCGCGTGTACTTGCGGGCCTCGGTGACGATCTCGTCGGCCGTGGTGCGCTTGCCGTCGCGCATCCGCCAGGTGTCGGGGTTGTGGCAGTACAGGCAGGTCAGCGGGCAGCCGGAGAGGAAGGTGACGAAGCGGGTGCCGGGCCCGTCGACGCCCGTCGACAGGTCCCAGGAGTGGACCGACCCCACGGCAGGGCGACGGGTCGCCGCGGCGGCAGGGGTGGCCGGGGTGGCGGCGGGGGCCCGCGCCGGCGTGGCCGGCGCGGGCGGAAGAAGCGCGGTCATCGTCCGTCACCGTCACAGCGCGCCGTGGAAGGTGCGGTTGATGACGTCGAGCTGCTGCTCGCGCGTGAGGCGGATGAAGTTGACCGCGTAGCCGGAGACCCGGATGGTCAGCTGCGGGTACTTCGCGGGGTGCTCCATCGCGTCCTGAAGGGTCGCCCGGTCGAGGACGTTGACGTTCATGTGGAAGCCGTCGCTGGCCATGTAGCCGTCCAGGACGCCCGAGAGGTTGGTGACGCGCTCCTCGGGGGTACGGCCGAGAGCGTCCGGGGTGATCGTGTTGGTCAGCGAGATGCCGTCCTCCGCGTCGTCGTACGGGAGTTTGGCGACGGAGAGCGCCGAGGCGATGTATCCGTGTTCGTCGCGGCCGTTCATGGGGTTGGCGCCGGGCGCGAAGGGGGTGCCGGCGCGGCGGCCGTCGGGCGTGTTGCCGGTCTTCTTGCCGTAGACGACGTTCGAGGTGATCGTCAGGACCGACTGGGTGTGCACGGCGTCGCGGTACGTCGGGTGACGGCGGACCTTCTGCATGAAGTCGTGGACGATCCGGCACGCGAGGTCGTCGGCCCGGTCGTCGTTGTTGCCGTACGCCGGGTAGTCGCCCTCGACGACGTAGTCGACGGCGAGGCCGGTCTCGTCCCGGATCACCTTCACGCGTGCGTGCTGGATGGCCGAGAGGGAGTCGGCGGCGACCGACAGGCCGGCGATACCGCAGGCCATGGTGCGCAGGATCGCCCGGTCGTGCAGGGCCATCTCCAGGCGCTCGTAGGCGTACTTGTCGTGCATGTAGTGGATGACGTTGAGTGCGTGGACGTACGTCTTGGCGAGCCAGTCGAGCATGGCGTCGTAGCGCGTGAGGACGGTGTCGCAGTCGAGGTACTCGTCGGTGATCGGCTCGAGGCCCTCGACGACCGTCTGGCCGGAGACCTCGTCGCGGCCGCCGTTGATGGCGTACAGCAGGGCCTTGGCGACGTTGACGCGCGCGCCGAAGAACTGCATCTGCTTGCCCATGGCCATCGCGGAGACGCAGCAGGCGATGGCGGTGTCGTCGCCGTACTTGGGGCGCATCAGTTCGTCGGACTCGAACTGCAGGGCGCTGGTGTCGATGGCGACCTGGGCGGCGTACTTCTTGAAGGCGTCGGGCAGGCGCGGGGACCAGAAGACGGTGAGGTTGGGTTCGGGGGCGGGACCGAGGTTGTAGAGGGTGTTCAGCGCGCGGAAGGTGGTGCGGGTGACCAGGGGGCGCCCGTCGTCGCCGATGCCACCCATGGACCAGGTGACCCAGGTGGGGTCGCCGGAGTAGAGCTCGTTGTACTCGGGGGTGCGCAGGAAGCGCACGATGCGCAGCTTGATGACGAAGTCGTCGACGAGTTCCTGGGACTCGGACTCGGTCAGACGGCCGGCCTCGATGTCCCGCTGGAGGTAGATGTCCAGGAAGGCGTCGATGCGGCCGATCGACATGGCGGCGCCGTTCTGTTCCTTGACGGCGGCGAGGTAGGCGAAGTAGAGCCACTGGACGGCCTCGTGGCCGGTGCGGGCGGGGCCGGAGATGTCGAAGCCGTAGGAGAGGGCCATGGCCTTGAGCTCTTCGAGCGCGCGGATCTGCTCGGCGACTTCCTCGCGTTCCTGAATGACCTCGCTGCTCGGCCACTCGACTTCGAGTGCCGCTCTGTCCGCTCGCTTGTCGACGATCAGCCGGTCGACGCCGTAGAGGGCGACGCGGCGGTAGTCGCCGATGATGCGGCCGCGGCCGTAGGCGTCGGGCAGGCCGGTGATGATGCCGGAGGAGCGGCAGGCGCGGATCTCTGGGGTGTAGGCGTCGAAGACGCCGTCGTTGTGGGTCCTGCGGAGCCTGGTGTAGATCTCCCGGACGGCAGGGTCGGCCTCGTACCCGTAGGCGGACAGGGCGCTCTCGACCATGCGCCAGCCGCCGTTGGGCATGATGGCGCGCTTGAGCGGGGCGTCGGTCTGCAGGCCGACGATGAGGTCGAGGTCGCGGTCGATGTAACCGGGGGCGAAGGCGTCGATGCGGGACGGGGTCTTGACGTCGACGGCGTAGATGCCGCGTTCGATCTCCGTCGGGAACATCGCGACGAGCTTGTTCCAGACCTTGGTGGTGCGCTCCGTGGGGCCTGCGAGGAAGGCTCCGTCCCCCTCGTAGGGGGTGTAGTTGCGCTGGACGAAGTCGCGGACGTCGATGGCGTCGCGCCACAGACCGCCCCGGAAGCCCTCCCAGGCGTCCTCTCGCGCCGGCGCATCGGGCGCCGTCGCCGCCGCGGCAGGAATGACGGTCGTGGGTTCCGCAGGAGTGGCAGTCATGGCCCGCACCTTCCGCATCGCTTCGTCGGTTCGGATCCATTGCACGCCCGTGACAGCGCTCCGGGGCGCCGCATTGGTCCCCGATGCGGGTCCAAAGGTCCTATCGATAATCGATCAGAGTCCTACCCAGGCCGTCCGACCTGGTCTTTTCGTGAGCTCCTTGCACCTCAACGCACTCGTGAAATGCTTCACAAGAAATTCCGGGCCCTATCTGGTGTGCTTGGACTCATGACGTCCAGTTCGACTCCCGCACCGGCCTCTCCCGGCGCCCCCGACAGCCAAGGCCCTCTGCGCAGACTCACGGCCCGTGGCCGCGACGATACGCACCGGGCCGCCACGCCGCTGGAACTGTTCTTCGACCTGTGTTTCGTCGTGGCCATCGCCCAGGCGGGCATCCAACTGGTGCACGCCGTCGCCGAGGGACACGCGGGCGAGGGGATCCTCAACTACGCGATGGTCTTCTTCGCCATCTGGTGGGCCTGGATGAACTTCACCTGGTTCGCCTCGGCGTACGACAACGACGATGTCCTCTACCGGGTCGTCACCCTGATACAGATCGCCGGTGTGCTGGTCCTCGCGGCCGGGGTGTCCCGGGCGTTCGAGGACCACGAGTTCCTGGCCGTGTGGCTGGGCTACGCGATCATGCGGGTCGCCATGACGGCGCAGTGGCTGCGCGCGGCACGGTCGAGCGAGGGCCCGGAGAGAACGATGGCCCGGCGGTACGCCGGTGGCGTGCTGGCCTGCCAGATCGGCTGGCTGGGGCTGCTGTTGCTGCCCGAGGGCGCCAGGCCGTGGGTGTTCCTGGTGATGGCGCTCCTCGAGTTGTGCGTGCCTCTGTACGCGGAGAAGGACCATCCCACGAGCTGGCATCCGCGCCACATCGCCGAACGGTACGGCCTGTTCACGATCATCGTGCTCGGCGAGACCATCGCCGCTGCCACGGTCGGCGTGAAGACCGGCATCGACGAGAACGACTCGCTGGGCGAACTGGTACCGATCGCGGCGGGCGGATTGCTGATCATCTTCGCCGCCTGGTGGATCTACTTCGTCGTGCCCATCCACAGTCATCTGCGTTCCAGCAAGCAGGCCTTCCTGTGGGGTTACGGCCACTACCTGGTCTTCGCCTCGGCGGCCGCGATCGGCGCGGGCCTGGAGGTGGCGGTCGAACAGGCCGTCGGCAAGGCGCACATCTCCACGCTGGCCGCGTCGGCCGCCGTGACCCTGCCGACCGCGCTCTACCTGCTCACCGTCTGGGCACTGCACTCGCGCCACTTCAAGGTGGGCATCGCCCAGCAACTGGTGCTGCCGACCACGGCGCTGCTGGTGATCGTCTGCACGTTCCTGGGCGACTGGGCGGTGCTCGCGGCGGGCATCGTCTCGGCGCTGGCAGTGGCGACCGGGGTGACGCTGACGGCGCGCATGGTCGCCCGGGAGCGCGCGACGCAGGCGCCGGCGCCCGTCTCCTGATGTGTGTGCCGTGGGCCGGGCGCCGGTGACTGGACGAGACTGGGGCCATGACAGTTGACGCTCTGACGGACGTCGCCGGCGTGCGCGTGGGACACGCGACGCGTACCGGCGACGGTTGGCTCACCGGCACCACGGTCGTGCTCGCCCCTGAAGGCGGGGCTGTCGCCGCCGTGGACGTGCGCGGCGGCGGCCCCGGCACCAAGGAGACCGACGCCCTCGACCCGCGCAACCTCGTCCAGAGGGTCGAGGCGATCGTGCTGACCGGCGGCAGCGCGTACGGGCTCGACGCGGCGTCCGGGGTGATGGCCTGGCTGGAGGAGCGCGGGCGCGGGGTGCGTGTCGGGGTGGACCCGGCTCACGTCGTGCCCGTCGTGCCTGCGGCCTGCGTCTTCGATCTGGGCCGCGGCGGCGACTTCCGGGCCAGGCCGGACGCGGCCACCGGGCGGGCGGCGGTCGAGACGGCCGCGGCGAGCGAGCCCGGCGCGCGTGTTCCGGAGGGATGCGTGGGCGCGGGCACGGGAGCCGCGGTCGGGCCGCTGAAGGGCGGGATCGGCACGGCGAGCACCGTCCTCGACTCGGGGATCACAGTGGGCGCGCTGGTCGTGGCCAACGCTGTGGGCTCGGCGGTGGACCCGGGAACGGGCGTGCTGTACGGGGAGTTGTTCCAGGGGCGTGTGGACTATCCAGAGGCGCGCGTGCACGAGGACGCGCGTCGGCACCTGGCCGAACTCGCGGCGGAGAACGCGCCGCCCCCGCTGAACACCACGCTCGCGGTCGTCGCCACCGACGCGGTGCTGTCGAAGGCGCAGGCGCAGAAGCTCGCCGGCACGGCGCACGACGGCATCGCGCGCGCTGTACGGCCAGTGCATCTGCTCCACGACGGGGACACGGTGTTCGCACTGGCGACGGGGGCTCAGCCACTCGACGCCGAGCACCCCCTAGCGCTGAACGAGCTCCTTGCGGCGGGTGCGGACTTGGTGACGCGCGCGATCGTGCGTGCTGTGCGCGCCGCCGAGTCGGTGGCGGGGCCAGGTGGGGTGTGGCCGTCGTACGGGGAGTTGTACGGGGGCGGGGTGGCCAAGGGCGGGGTAGCCGGGGGCCAGTGACGAGGGCGCGCCAGGTGCGTGTGCGGGCGCGACACAGTCGGTGCCCTCCGGGCAGGTGATTGTCCCGGTTTTGTCACGTGATGGTGTTCATGGCCGACGGAGGGAACCCCAACGAGGGGCGGTTCCCTCTTTCTCCACGGAATGGAGCGGACCGCGCACATCGCATGAACATGGAGCAGCTCGTGACAACGCCGGACAATGCAGCGCGGCGCGACGTGGGGGCCTGTGCCGCCCTCGTGGTCGGCGCCCTGGCCCTCACCGCCTGTAGTGGCAGTGCCAACGCCAAGAACGACGACGGCAAGGGCGGGACGGAGTCCGTCAAGACGTCTGCCGCGAAGATCGCCATATCGGCGAAGGACGGATCGACGGGGGCGTCGATCAACACGACCGGTGTGAAGGTCAGTGACGGCAGGCTCACCGACGTGAGGATGGCGGTGGCGGGGAGCGGGCAGGCCGTTCCCGGGGCGATCGCGACGGACGGAGGCAGCTGGAAGCCCGCGGAGCAGTTGGAGCGCGGGACCAAGTACGAGATATCGGCCACCGCCAAGGACGCGGACGGGCGCACGGCGGCCGCCAACTCCATTTTCACCACGGTGACTTCGGCTGACAGCTTCATCGGGACGTACACGCCCGACGACGGGACCACGGTCGGGGTCGGGATGCCGGTGTCGTTCAACTTCGACAAGGTGATCAGCGACAAGAAGGCCGTGCAGTCACACATCAGCGTCACCGCCGGCAGTGGGCAGGAGGTGGTCGGGCACTGGTTCGGTGAGCAGCGGCTCGACTTCCGGCCCCAGGAGTACTGGAAGGCCGGCTCCAAGGTCACGATGAAGATCGACCTGGACGGTGTGGAGGGCGCCAACGGCGTCTACGGGGTGCAGAAGAAGACGGTCACGTTCACCGTCGGGCGTTCGCAGGTCTCCACGGTCGACGTCAACACGCAGACCATGACGGTCGTGCGCGACGGCAAGACGGTCAAGTCGGTGCCGATCTCGGCGGGCAGTGCGCAGTACTCCACGTACAACGGGCAGATGGTCATCTCCGAGAAGTTCACACAGACCCGCATGAACAGCCAGACGGTCGGCCTGGGCGGCGAGTACAACATCCCGGACGTGCCGCACGCGATGCGGCTGACGACGTCGGGGACCTTCATCCACGGCAACTACTGGTACAACAAGGGCAACCCTCCCTTCGGGCGTCAGGGCACCAGCCACGGCTGTGTCGGGCTCGCGGACGTGCAGGGCGCGAAGGGCGACACGGTCGCCAAGTGGTTCTACGACAGCTCGATCACCGGGGACGTGGTGATCGTCAAGAACTCCCCCGACAAGACGGTGGCGCCGGACAACGGGCTCAACGGGTGGAACATGGGGTGGAGCGAGTGGGGCGCGGGGAGTGCCGTCTGAGCGCCGGCCCTCGACCGGCCTCTCGCCGATCCTCGCCGATCCTCGTTGCTTGATCGCCTTAAGTCGGCTCTGAGCAGGCCCTTTTGACGAGGTGTCGGGCCGCGTGGGAACTTCCCCCGCAGCCCGGGCGTTTTCCGGGCGTACGTTTTCTCGGTTCCCGGACATGATGTCCGACCGAGGGGCTACGGTATGCACCCACAAGGTGACATGCAGCAACGCCGGGAGAAACCTTGAGCGTTCCGTACGAGATGGCAGCGTACGAACCACCCGAGTCGGCGGAGTCTCCGGAGGAGCACCTCGCGCGACTCCTCGGCCGTGCCCTGAACTCTTTCGAGCTGCCCGACGAGGCGATACGGCGGCTCGACTGTGCGCTGGCGCACGACAGCTCGCTGCACTCCGCGCATCACAGCGCGGGGCTGCACCGCGAGACGTACCGGCACACGTGGCTGCTCGCCGACGGGTCGGCGCTCACCCTGTGGGAGCTCGTCCACAACACCGCGCCGGGCAGCTCCCCGCAGCACGAGGTGTACGTCGACCAGGAGGAGCTGCGCGCCGCCACGGCCCGGCTGCCGCTGCCGCCGGACACGCCGGACTTCGAGCTGCCGGTGACGGTGCAGCTGGCGCCGGTTCCCGCGCCGCGGCACGCGTACGTGCCGGACCACTCGGCCGACCACGCGCGTCGGCTGCTACGCCGGGCGGAGAACGCCGACCGGCCGGGCACGGAGACGGCCGCGTTGCTGGCGACGGCGTTCGCGCACCAGATCACGCAGGCGTTCGGGCGCCCGTGCCGCGCGCGGCGCGCCGGGTTGTGCCTCTCGCTCTACGAGCACGCGTTCCTGCTGCGCGACGGCATGGAGATCTCCCTCTGGGAGGTCGAGCACACGGCGACGCCCGACGGGCGGCACATGTGCGAGGTGTACGTCAGCGAGGACGCGGCCCGCGCTGCGATGGAGCGCCGGGCGGCGCAGGTCTCGTAGGAGGGGCGGCTGTTCAGCGGCCGCTGTCGCCGAGCTGTCGTACCAGGCCCGCGAACGCGTCCTGCTCCGCCGGGGTGAGCGGGACGGACTCCCGTGGGGGAGCTGCCTGCCGCTGGCGCGGGAGGGCCGGGTCCGTGGGCCACCGGGCGGGCCCCGGTCGGCTGCGGCGCAGGACTCGGGTCAGGCCGACCACCCAGACGACGGTCGCCAGGACGAGTACGGCCACGCCCAGCAGTTGGGGGATCGAGACGTGCTCAGGCATGCGCCCCAGTAGACAACACGGTCCGGGACTTTGGGCGCGGACCGTGACGTATCTCGCAGGTGCCGTGAACGACTCACAGCTTCCCCAAAGGGACAAGCCGATCCACCCGGGCAGAGAGCGGTCGGCTTCGCCTGCTTGCCGGAGGGGCCGGCGGTTCCGGACACGGTCGATCGGCCGCAGCCCCGTCCCGCGGGGCTGCGGCCGATCGTCGTACCGGGACAGGGGTTCAGGCCGTGTCCCGGTGTAGCCGTGCCGGGGTTGGTGTCCCGCGCCGGGTGGCTACGCCGCCACCGGCTGCTTCGCCTCCGCCGTCGGGGCCGCCGGGGACTCGGAGGCCGCGGTGGCGTCCGGGGCCGTCTTGCGCATGCCCTTCAGGACGATGACCAGGCCCGCCGTGACCGCCGTACCGACCGCGATGGCCAGCAGGTACAGGAACGGCTTGCCGATCAGGAAGGTGACCCAGATGCCGCCGTGCGGGGCGCGCAGGGTCGAGCCGAAGGCCATGGTCAGCGCGCCGGTGACCGCGCCGCCCGCCATGGAGGCGGGGATGACGCGCAGCGGGTCGGCGGCCGCGAACGGGATCGCGCCCTCGGAGATGAAGGAGGCACCGAGCACCCAGGCCGCCTTGCCGTTCTCGCGCTCGGCGGTGGTGAACAGCTTCTTGCGGACCACCGTCGCGAGCGCCATGCCCAGCGGGGGGACCATGCCGGCGGCCATCACGGCGGCCATGATCTTCATCGCGGAGTCGCTGGGGGCCTGTACAGCGATGCCGCCGGTGGCGAAGGCGTACGCGACCTTGTTGACCGGGCCGCCCAGGTCGAAGCACATCATCAGGCCGAGCAGGATGCCGAGCAGGACGGCGTTGGTGCCGGAGAGGCCGCTCAGCCAGTCGGTCATGCCCTTCTGTGCCTCGGCGATCGGCTTGCCGATCACCACCAGCATCAGGAAACCGACGACGATCGACGAGACCAGCGGGATCACGACCACCGGCATGATGCCGCGCAGCACCGGCGGGATCTTGATCCGCTGGATACCGAGGACGACAGCACCGGCGATCAGACCGGCGGCCAGGCCGCCGAGGAAGCCGGCGGCGATGTTGGAGGCAATCATGCCGCCGACGAAGCCGGGGACGAGACCGGGGCGGTCCGCCATGCCGTACGCGATGTAACCGGCGAGGACGGGGATCAGGAAGCCGAAGGCGACGACACCGATCTGGAACAGCAGGGCTGCCCAGCTGTCGACCTGGAGCCACACGAAGTGCTCCGTGACCGGCTTCGCCTTGTTGATCTCCCAGCCGCCGATCGCGAACCCGAGCGCGATCAGCAGACCGCCCGCCGCGACGAACGGGACCATGTAACTCACGCCGGACATCAGCCACTTGCGCAGCTTGGTGCCGTAGCCCTCGCCGGGCTCGCCCGAGCGTTCGACAGGGGTGCCGCCGGGCTTGGCCGCGGCGGTGACCTCGCCGCGCTCGGCCTTGCCGCGGACCTCGGCGATCAGTTCGGCGGGGCGGTTGATGCCCGCCTTCACTCCGATGTCCACGGTGGGCTTTCCGGCGAACCGGTCCTTCTCCCGTACGGGGACGTCATGGGCGAAGATCACGCCGTCGGCGGCGGCGATGACCGCCGGGTCGAGCCGGGTGAAGCCGGCCGAGCCCTGGGTCTCGACGACGAGTTCGACGCCGGCCTCGCGGCCCGCGTTCTCCAGCGACTCGGCCGCCATGTAGGTGTGGGCTATGCCGGTCGGGCACGAGGTGACGGCGACGATACGGAAGGGGCGCTCGCCGTCCGCTGCCGGGACGGCGTCCTCGGCAGCGCCGTGGGCGCCCGGCGCGGGCGCCGTGCTGACCGCTGCGGCGCCGACGGAGGCCGCCCCCGGCGCCGCAGCGGAGTCCTCAGGGGCGCCCTGCGCGCCCTTCGCGCCGTCAGAAGCGCCGCCACCAGCTCCGTCCGCGCGCCCGGCAGCGCTCTCAGCGCCGCCTCCAGCGGCGTCCGCAGCCGCGTCCGCGCCGCCCGTCTCCGCCGCGTCCCCGCGGATCAGCGCCGCCGCTGCCGCCGCGTCCCCCACCGACCGCAGCGCGCCGGTGAACTCGGCGTTCATCAGCTGCCGGGCCAGCGACGACAGGATCGTCAGGTGGGCGTCGTCGGCACCGGCCGGTGCGGCGATCAGGAAGATCAGGTCGGCGGGGCCGTCCGCGGCGCCGAAGTCGATGCCGGCGGCGCTGCGCCCGAAGGCGAGCGTCGGCTCGGTGACGTGCTCGCTGCGGCAGTGCGGGATGCCGATGCCGCCGTCGAGGCCGGTCGGCATCTGCGCCTCGCGGGCGGCCACGTCGGCGAGGAAGCCGTCGAGGTCGGTCACCCGGCCCAGGGCCACCATGCGTTCGGCGAGGGCGCGCGCCGCCGCTTCCTTGTTGTCGGCGGACAGGTCGAGATCGACCAGGTCCGCGGTGATCATGTCGCTCATCGCGGGCTCCTTCGCACGCGTATCGCCCGGGGAGTAGTGAGGTGGGCGGAAGAGGAGGGGACGGGGGTGCAGTGGGGGGCGGGGGTGAGCGGGGTGGAGGCGGGGCCGGGGAAGCCCCGCCTCCCCAGGGCGGCAGGGCGGCTCAGGTTGCCCTGCTGCCCCGTGTCCGCGGCGAGTAACGGGGAGCCTCGCCGCTTCGTGGCCGGTCCGCACAGCACGTAGGTCGTCGTCATGACACCGGCTCCTTCAGTACGCGGTCCACCGGCACCTCGGCCGTGACCGTCACCGCCGCCGGGTCCAGGTCGGACGGCGACGGCATCACGCTCCCGGGCAGCTGGACGGCCGCTGCGCCGTGCGCGACCGCCGAGGCGAGCGCCTCCGGGCCGCTGCCGCCGGCGATCAGGAACCCGGCGAGCGAGGAGTCGCCGGCGCCCACATTGCTGCGTACGACATCCACGCGCGCGCTGCCGAACCAGGCGCCCGCGCCGTCCACGAGCAACTGCCCGTCTGCGCCCAGGCTCGCGAGCACGGCGCGTGCGCCCATCTCGCGCAACTCCTCGGCCGCCTTCACCGCGTCGCCCACCGTGAACAGGGGGCGCCCGACGGCTTCCGCGAGCTCCTCGGCGTTCGGCTTCACCACGTCGGGCCGCTCGCGCAGCGCTTCCAGCAGCGCGGGCCCGGAGGTGTCCAGCGCGATGCGCGCGCCCCCGGCGTGCGCCCGCGCGACGACCTCGGCGTACCACGCCGGCGCGAGCCCTCGGGGCAGGCTCCCGCAGCACGCGATCCAGTCGGCGTCGTGCGACTGCCGGTGCACCGTGTTCAGGAGCAGCTCCTGCTCGGCCGCGGAGAGCTCCGGGCCGGGCGCGTTGATCTTCGTGAGCACCCCGTCGGACTCCGCGAGCGCGATGTTCGAGCGGGTGGCTCCGGCGACCGGGACCGGCGCGACCTCGATGCCCTGCGCGTCGAGCAGGTCGGCGACGAGCGCCCCCGGCGCACCACCCAGGGGCAGAACCGCGACCGTGCGCTGTCCGGCGGCCGCGACGGCACGCGAGACGTTCACGCCCTTGCCGCCCGGGTCCATGCGCTCGCCGGTGGCGCGGATGACCTCGCCACGGTCGAGGGAGGGGACCTCGTAGGTGCGGTCGAGGGACGGGTTCGGGGTCACGGTGAGGATCATGCGCGCACTACTTCCGTGCCGCCGCGCTCGATGGCGGCGGCGTCTTCGGGGCTCAGCCCGCTGTCGGTGATCAGCAGGTCCACGTCGCTCAGGTTGCCGAAGCAGGCGAAGTGTTCCTGGCCGTGCTTGGAGGAGTCGGCGAGGAGAACCACACGGCGGGCCGCGGCCACGGCCGCGCGCTTCACCGCGGCCTCGGCGAGGTCGGGGGTGGTCAGGCCACGGTCGGCGGAAAAGCCGTTGGCCGCTACAAAAAGGACATCGGCCCGGATCTCGCCGTAGGCACGGAGCGCCCAGGCGTCCACGGCGGCGCGCGTACGGTGCCGCACGCGCCCCCCGACGAGGTGGAGATGGATGCCGGGGTGGTCCGCGAGGCGGGCCGCGATGGGCAGGCTGTGCGTGACGACGGTGAGCGAGGCCTCCAGGGGAAGCGCGGCGGCCAGCTGGGCCACCGTCGTACCGGCGTCGAGGATCATCGTGCCCTGGGTCGGCAGTTCGGCGAGCGCCGCCTTGGCGATGCGGTCCTTCTCGTCGGCCGCCTTGGTCTCACGCTCGGCGAGGTCCGGCTCGAAGTCGAGGCGTCCGGCGGGGATGGCGCCGCCGTGCACCCGGCGTACGAGGCCGGCACGGTCGAGGGCCTTCAGGTCGCGGCGGATCGTCTCCGCAGTCACCTGGAACTCCTCGGCCAGCGACACGACATCCACTCGCCCGCCATCACGGGCCAGCCGGAGGATCTCCTGCTGCCGCTCCGGTGCGTACATGCCCGTTCGCCTCCCACCCGTGCCCGGACTTGTGGTTTCGCTGGGAGGCTACGCCTGGATTTCCGGAAAGTAAACAGGTTCGGGCACAGTCGGGCATGATCGGGCTTTCAGGCGGGCACCAAGCAGACACAGAGGGGCCCGGCACCCGGGTATCTTCCGGATGCCGGGCCCTTCGCCCATGACTCAGGAAGGAGCGGCTCAGGGCACGAGCTCCGGCTCCCTCTCCTCCGGCTCCCTCTCCTCCGGCTCCCTCTCCGCCGCCGCCCGGCGCTCCGATCCGGATCCCTCCGCTTGCTCCACCTGCTGCGCCGACCGCGCCGGCAGCGCGAACATCAGCAGGAAGATGGCGCCCATCACCGCGGCCACCCAGCCCAGCGCGTGCTGGAAGGCGTCCACGAAGGCCGGGCCGCCGACCGCCTCGGTCACCCGGTCGTCGATCACTCCGAAGAAGACCACCGAGACCAGGCCGAGGCCGAGCGCGTTGCCCATCTGCTGCACGGTGTTGATCAGGCCCGACGCCGAACCCGAGTGCTCGCGCGGCACGTCCGACAGCACCGCGTCCGTCAGCGGGGCGACGATCAGCCCCATGCCGATGCCCATGACGACGAGCGGGAGGGCCATCTGCCAGGGGGCGATGGCCGTGCCGTAGCGCCCGGACTCCCACATGTAGAGCAGGACGCCCGCCGCCATCACCAGCGCGCCCGCCTGGAGCACCTTGCGGCCGAAGCGCGGGACCAGCTTCTGGACGGACAGGCCGGCCGCCATCGAGACGGCGATCGAGAACGGGATGCCGGTGAGGCCGGCCTTCAGCTCGCCCCAGCCCAGGCCCATCTGCAGATAGAGCGTCCAGACCAGGAAGAAGATGCCGAGCGCGACGCCGAAGACGGTCTGTACGGCGATGCCGGCCGCGAAGCTCTTGACCCGGAACAACGACAGTTCGACCAGCGGGGAGCCGTCGCGGGCGGTCTTCCGCCGCTCGTACGCCACCAGTACCGCGAACACGACGAGCGCGCCGGCCATCGACACGTAACCCCACAGCGGCCAGCCCAGCTCACGGCCGCGGGTCAGCGGGTAGAGCAGCATCAGCAGGCCCAGCGTCACCAGCGCCACGCCCACCAGGTCCAGCTTCAGCGCCTTCGGCGCCTTGGACTCGGTGATGAAGCGGCTGCCCAGGATCAGGCCCGCGATGCCGACCGGCAGGTTGATGAGGAAGATCGGGCGCCACTCGAGGCCGAGGAGGTTCCACTCCGTCAGCAGCGCGCCGAGCAGGGGACCGGAGATCGCGCCCAGCCCCACGACCGCGCCGAAGAGCCCGAACACCTTGCCGCGTTCATGCGCCGGGAAGGTGGCGTGCACGATCGACAGGACCTGCGGGACCATCAGCGCCGCCATCGCGCCCTGCAGGACACGAGAGGCGACCAGCATCTCCGGGTTCGCGGCGAGGCCGCACAGGGCGGAGGCGAGGGTGAAGCCGCCGATGCCGACGAGGAACAGCCGCTTGCGGCCGTGGATGTCGCCGAGCCGGCCGCCGGTGATCAGGCCGGCGGCGAAGGCGAGGGCGTAACCGGCGGTGATCCACTGGATCTGGCCCCATGACGCACCCGCGTCCTGCCGGATCGACGGGATCGCGATGTTGACGATCGTGACGTCGACGAGGTCCATGAAGGCCGCGGTCATCACGATCGCGAGGGCGAACCAACGGCGGCGGTCGCCCGTGGATGGCGTCTCGGAAGGGGTCTCGGTGGAGTTCATGCTTCGAAACTAGAGGCCGAATAGGTCAGATCATGTCCTAGTTCTGCGGCATCCTCGGATGCATGACTACGGATACTCCGGCGCGGTTGCTGCAGCTCCTCTCCCTCCTCCAGACGCCCCGTGAGTGGCCCGGTGGTGAGCTCGCCGGGCGGCTCGGGGTGTCGCGGCGCACGGTGCGGCGGGACGTCGACCGGCTGCGTGAGCTCGGCTATCCCGTGCAGGCGAGCAAGGGGGCGGACGGTGGATACCGGCTCGTCGCGGGCAAGGCGATGCCGCCGCTGGTGCTGGACGACGAGGAGGCGGTGGCGATCGCGGTCGGGCTGCGGGCGGGGGCCGGGCACGCGGTGTCGGGCGTGGACGAGGCGTCGGTGCGGGCGCTGGCCAAGCTGGAACAGGTGCTGCCGTCCCGGCTGCGGCACCGGGTGTCCACGCTGCAGGCCGCGACCACGCCGCTGACCAGCGGGGACGGGGCGAGCATCGCGCCGGAGACGCTGACCGTGATGGCGTCGACCGTGGCCGGGCACGAGCGGCTGCGGTTCGCCTACCGGGCGGCCGACGGGACGGAGTCGCGGCGCCTGACGGAGCCGTACCGGCTGGTCTCGACGGGGCGCCGCTGGTATCTGGTCGCCTACGACCTCGATCGCGGGGACTGGCGCACGTTCCGGGTCGACCGGGTGAGCGAGCCGTTCGCCACGGGGGCGCGGTTCGCTCCGCGGGAGGTGCCGGCGGGGAGTGCGGCGGAGTATCTGCGGCAGTCGATGTACCGGCAGCAGAGGACGTACGAGATGGTGGTCACGTTCGCCGCGTCCGCCGATTTCGTCGCGGCCCGGCTGCCGGCGTGGCTGGGGACGCCCGAGCCGATCGACGCGGGGCGGTGCCGGGTGCGGGCGACGGTCGGGGACCAGGTGGACTGGCTGGCGGTGCGGCTGGCGATGGTGGGCTGCGACTTCACGGTCCGGGAACCGGCCGAACTCGTGCGGTGCGTACGGGAATTGGGCGGGCGCCTGACACGCGCC
>NZ_KQ949089.1:0-171090 GCF_001514305.1 Streptomyces dysideae | reverse complement strand
GCGCCGCGGGTGGCTGACCCGACGGACGGCCGGTCACCGCACTCCCGTCTGGCACGGGCCGGAGGCGGCGGCCTCGACGGGACACCCGGTCACCGCGGCCCGTCTGACACGGGCCGACGGCGGCCGACTCGCCGGGACGGCCGGTCAGCGCGCCCGGACGGCACCCTCGATCTCCCCCCACGGGAAGTCCCGCAGCGCCCCCAGGTTCCGCATCGCCAGCGCGGCCGGACCCCGCGGACCGTGCGCGGGGGCGTTTCCGGCCGCCCAGGCCTCCACCGCCACGCGTACAGCGGCACTGGCGACGGCCCCCGTGAAGCTCAGCTCCGGGGAGGTGACCGCCGCCTCGGCAACGTTGTCGTCACCGCCCCCAGTCCCGGCCGAAGCCGAAGACCCGGCTGCGGCCGGAGCCCCCGTCGCCCTCCCCGCCAGCACCTCCGCCAACGACCGTTCCTCCGCATGGCACACCTCCGCCCACACCTTGCTCAGCGCGGGACTGGAGGCGGCCAGGCGGATCAGGGTGCGGACCCATTCCCAGGACGCCGCGGACACCCCGGCGCCCGGCGTCAGCGTGTGCCGTACGGCGTGTTCCAGTGCCTCAGGTACGGACAGGTCTGCGGGGGCCTGCCGTACCGCCTCCGTCCAGCGTTCCGCGCCCGCCGCGTAGAGCGGGGCGACGGCCTCCTCCTTCGTGGCGAAGTAACGGTAGAAGGTACGCGGGGCGATACCGGCGGCCTGGGCGATGTCCTCGGCGCGGGTGGCCCGCAGGCCCTGCCGCACAAAGAGGCCGGCCGCGGCGCGGGCGATCTCCATCCGCGTCGCCGCCTTGCGTCGCTCGGTCAGCGAGAGGGAAGGAACACCGGAGGCACCGGAGGGCTGTGCACCGGAGGGCTCTGCTGGGGTGGGACTGCTCACGTTCGGCAGGCTATGCCCATGTGACACAATCTGCCATCCGGGTGGGCCACCCCGTGGTTCAGGTACGGGGTGGCCCACCCCTCCCGTGGCAAAAAGGAGCCGGGCCCCGGCACCCAGGGGGGAAGGGCGCCGAGGCCCGGCTCGGGAGAGTCCCGGCACCGGGGGGAGTGCGTCGGGACTCGGCTCAGTGAAGTCGAAGTCAGTGAGGGTCTGAGGGTCAGGGCAGTTCAAGCGGGTTCAGGAAGCGTCGAAGCAGCCTCGAGGGGTTTCGCGGGTCCCGCGAGCCCGGCCCGGCACCGATCTCCCGCAACCCGAACTCCCGTGCCCTGAAGTCTTGTTCCCTGACCCTCGTAGGTTGAAGCAGCGTTACACAGCCATGTTTGCGCGGTCTTCCGCCACCCGGCGTACGCGGCGGGCGCCGGTCGTACGCCGCCCGGCGCTCACCCGGCCACCGTACGGCCCAGGCGGATTCGCGAATCAGCGCACCCCCTGCATCGCCCCCGTCCTTACGCCGCCGCGTCGAACCCGGTGTCCCGGGCCAGCTTCTTCAGCTCGAGCAGCGCGTGCTTCTCGATCTGGCGGATGCGCTCGCGGGTCAGACCGTGCTCCTTGCCGACCTCGGTCAGCGTGCGCTCGCGGCCGTCCTCGATGCCATAGCGCATCTTGATGATGGAGGCCGTGCGCTGGTCGAGGCGGCCGATCAGGTCGTCCAGTTCCTCGCTGCGCAGCAGGGTCAGCACGGACTGCTCGGGCGAGATCGCGGACGTGTCCTCCAGCAGGTCGCCGAACTGGGTCTCGCCCTCGTCGTCCACCGACATGTTCAGCGAGACCGGGTCGCGGGCCCAGTCCAGGACGTCCGCGACGCGCTCCGGCGTCGAGCCGAGCTCGGCGGCGATCTCGGCGGGCTCCGGGTCCCGGCCGTGCTCACGGTTGAACTCGCGCTGCACGCGCCGGATCCGGCCCAGCTCCTCCACCAGGTGGACGGGCAGGCGGATGGTGCGCGACTGGTCCGCTATCGAGCGGGTGATCGCCTGGCGGATCCACCAGGTGGCGTACGTCGAGAACTTGAAGCCCTTGCGGTAGTCGAACTTCTCCACCGCGCGCACCAGGCCGGCATTGCCCTCCTGGATCAGATCGAGCAGGGGCAGGCCACTGCGCGGGTAGCGGCGGGCGACAGCGACGACCAGGCGGAGGTTGGAGCGGATGAAGACATCCTTGGCGCGCTCCCCCTCGGCGACGAGCGCCTCCAGCTCCTCGCGGGTGGCGCCGGTCTTGGATTCCTCGAACCCTTCGAGGACCCGCTGTGCGAAGACACCCGCCTCGATGATCTGGGACAGCTCGACCTCCTTGGCGGCGTCGAGCAGCGGTGTGCGCGCGATCTCGTCGAGATACATGCCGACCAGGTCGCGATCGGCGATCTCGCCTGCATGGGCGCGAACAGCGCGAACACTGCTTGCCGCGTCGGCCGTCTCGCCGGTGGCGGACTGACGACGGGCGACGGCACGGGTTGCCATGCGTGCTCCCTTGCAATGGTGGGCTGGCAGGTGATCCGGGACGCTTGGCACTTTCCTCGGGTGCCCCGCATCTGATGGAAACAACGACTGGAATCAGGACAGAATTCCCAACCCGCCCCCCTATTTTTCTGATCATGCAGTACCCTGTGCGGCCACATGAGGAGGCTTGATGTCGCCGGAACGTACAGAGATCCAGGTCAGGCCGGGAGTCGAGGGTGACCTCGTGGCCCTCACCGACATCTACAACCACTATGTACGTGAGACGCCCATCACTTTCGACACCGCTGTCTTCACTCCGAGAGAGCGCCGTCCTTGGCTGCTCTCCCACCCTGAAGACGGACCGCACCGGCTGATGGTTGCCATGGAGACGGACACACAGGAGATTCTGGGCTACGCCACATCCAGCCCCTTCCGGCCGAAGCCGGCCTACGGGACCTCCGTGGAGACCTCCGTCTACCTCGCCCCACGCGCGCGTGGCCGTGGCGTCGGCACGCTCCTCTACAAGGCCCTCTTCGAGGCCCTGACCGACGAGGACGTGCACCGCGCCTACGCCGGCATAGTCCCGCCCAACGAGGCGTCCGCGCGGCTGCACGAGCAGTTCGGATTCCAGTACGTCGGCACGTACCGCGAGGTGGGCCGCAAGTTCGGCCGCTACTGGGACGTCGCCTGGTACGAGAAGGACCTGTAGCGACGCCGTAGCGACCGCCTCTTCAGCCGAACTGCACCGACCGCTTCGCCATTCCCATCCAGAACCCGTCGATCACCGACTTCTGCGCGTCCAGCTCGCCGGACACCTCGGCCGCGCCCATGGCGACGAACAGGGGGGCGAAGTGTTCGGTGCGCGGGTGGGCGTAGTGACCGGCGGGGGCCTTGTTGAGGAAGTCGAGCAGGCCGTCCCAGTCACGGGCCTCCAGTGCGCGCCGCCCCCAGTCGTCGAACTCGGACGACCAGGTGGGCACGCCCGGGCCGGTGTGCCGCAGGGCGGCCAGGTTGTGGGTGAAGAAGCCGGAGCCGACGATCAGCACCCCCTCGTCGCGCAGCGGCGCCAGTCTGCGGCCGATCTCCATCAGCTTCACCGGATCGAGGGTCGGCATGGAGACCTGCAGGACCGGGATGTCGGCTTCGGGGAACATCTCCACAAGCGGGACATAGACGCCGTGGTCGAGACCGCGGTCCGGGATGTCCTGGACCGGGGTACCCGGGGCGCGCAGCAGTTTCCGTACGGACTCGGCGAGTCCAGGAGCTCCCGGAGCACCGTAAGTTACCTGATAGTAGTGCTCGGGGAATCCCCAGAAGTCATAGACGAGAGGAACGGCTTCCGTGGCACCGAGGGCAAGGGGAGCCTCCTCCCAGTGGGCGGAGACCATGAGGATCGCCTTGGGGCGGGGCAGGCCGGCGGACCAGGCGGCGAGCTCACCGGGCCAGACCGGATCGTCCGCCAGGGGCGGTGCGCCATGGCTGAGGTAGAGCGCCGGCATGCGCTCCTCGATCGCGGCGGACATGGCGACGGCTCCCTCCGGAAGTGACACGCGCTTGAAACCTCAAGCTATCGCCACACAGCTTAAGTCAGTTTGGTTTAATTTTCAATGAGCCTCTCGTAGAGTGGGATACATGAACAGGGCATCCACATCCGAAGAAGAGCCACGCTGGCTCACCGAAGAGGAACAGCGCGTCTGGCGTTCGTACGTGCACGCCGCCACGCTTCTCGAAGACCACATGGACCGCCAGCTCCAGCGCGACGCGGGCATGCCGCACGTCTACTACGGCCTGCTCGTCAGGCTCTCCGAGTCCCCGCAGCGACGGCTGCGGATGACCGAACTGGCGATGCACGCGAAGATCACCCGCTCCCGGCTGTCGCACGCGATCGCCCGCCTGGAGAAGAACAGCTGGGTGCGGCGCGAGGACTGCCCCGACGACAAGCGGGGACAGTTCGCGGTGCTGACGGAGCAGGGCACAGAGGTGCTGCGGCGGGCCGCACCGGGCCATGTCACGGCCGTACGGAACGCGGTGTTCGACCGGCTCACCCCCGAACAGCAGAAAGCCCTCGGCGAAGCGATGCAGATCATCGCCGAGGGCCTGCAGCCGAACGAGGCGGGTGCGGACCTGCCCTGGCTCCGCTGAGCGGGAGTCAGGGCAGGTCCTGGGGGTTCGTACGTACGGAGCGTCCCCATCCCCGTACGTACGAGGGGTTCCGAAGGGGGTACGACCGGAGGTCGTCGTCAGTGGACGGCGACCGGTACCGGCACCTCCTCCTCGGCGCCCTCGGCCGCACCGGACGCCATGTTCGGGCGGTCGGCGTTGACGAAGGTCAGGGCGATGGCCGCGGCGACGACCAGGATGCCGACGGCGAACCAGATGGCGCTGGTGTAGCCCTCCACCATGGCCTCCAGCTGGACCAGCTGCTGCTGGGAGCGGCTGGTGGCGGAGCCGATGTGGTCCGCGAGGTACGACGTGGTCGCGGACGCGGCGATCGTGTTCAGCAGGGCCGTGCCGATCGCGCCGCCCACCTGCTGCGAGGTGTTGACCATCGCGGAGGCGACACCGGAGTCCCGCGGCTCGACGCCCAGGGTGGCCAGGGACATGGCCGGCATGAACGCCGTACCCATGCCGAGGCCGAGCAGCAGCATGGCCGGGAGCAGCAGGGCGGCGTACGAGGAGCCGATCTCCAGCCGGGTCAGCAGCAGCATGCCGAGCGCGGCGACCAGGAAGCCGGGGCCCATGAGCAGGCGCGGCGCGACCCGGGTCATCAGGCGGGTACCGATCTGGGTGGAGCCCGTGATCATGCCGACGATCATCGGCAGGAACGCGAAACCGGTCTTGACCGGCGAGTAGCCCTTCACGATCTGCAGGTAGTAGGTCAGGAAGAGGAACAGGCCGAACATCGCGATGATCGCGAGGCCCAGGGAGAGGTAGATCCCGCCGCGGTTGCGCTCGGTGATCACACGCAGCGGCAGCAGCGGGGCCTTGACCTTCGCCTCGACGGCCACGAACGCGGCCAGCAGTACGGCCGACGCGACGAACATGCCGACGGTCACGGAGTCGCTCCAGCCCTCGGACTCGGCGCGGGTGAAGCCGTAGACCAGCGCGACCAGGCCGAGGGTGGACAGGATCACGCCGGGGATGTCGAGCGGCGAGCGGTTGCGGCCGCCCTCGGGCTCACGGATGACGAAGTAGGCGCCGGCCGCGGCGACCACCGCGAACGGGATGTTGACGAAGAACGTCCAGCGCCAGTTCAGGTACTCGGTGAGGAAGCCGCCGAGGATCAGGCCGACGGCGCCGCCGCCACCGGCGATCGCGCCGTAGATGCCGAACGCCTTGGCGCGCTCCTTGGCGTCCGTGAACATCACGGCGAGCAGGGAGAGCGCGGCCGGAGCGAGGAGGGCGCCGAAGACGCCCTGCAGGGCGCGGGAGCCGAACATCATGGCCTCGTTGGTGGCCGCGCCACCCAGCGCGGAGGCGGCAGCGAAGCCGGCCAGGCCGAGGACGAAGGTGCGCTTGCGGCCCCACAGGTCGGCGATCCGGCCGCCGAACAGGAGCAGACCGCCGAACGCGAGCGCGTAGGCCGTGACGACCCACTGCCGGTTGCCGTCCGAGATGCCCAGGTCCTGCTGGGCGGAGGGCAGGGCGATGTTCACGATGGTGGCGTCGAGCACGACCATCAGCTGGGCGAGCGCGATGAAGACGAGCGCCTTCCAGCGGTTGCTATCGGCTACGCCGAGAGCCTTTGAGGTTGTTTCAGACATGGAGGTACCCACTTCGGGACTTCGTGACGGAAAAGGTGCGTGAGGACGTGCGTGAGAACGTGCGTGAAACGACTGCTGTGGAGCTCTGAACTAATCGATCAGGACTGGCGGAGGTCCTCCATGGTCACGGCCCTGCCCGGCAGGGCAGAACGGGCCGGGGCCCGCAGTCCGTCCAGGAACAGCTGCAGGGTGCGGTGGACGAAGCGGTCGAGGGTGTGGCAGCCGGTGCCGGCCGGGGGCCGGGACAACTGGACCACGGCGGTCATCAGATCGCCGACACCCACGTCCGCGCGGAGCTGACCGGCCGCCTTCGCCCGGTCGATGAGCTGGTCGACGAGCCGCTCGAACCGTTCGCGCGCGGCCGCCAGATCGGGGTGGTGCTTGTCGAAAGTGCTCTGGACCATCGGGCAGAGCGCGTGGATCCGCTCGTCGGCGGAGGTGTGCACGAAGCGCTCCAGCGCCTCGAAGGTGTCCCCTGTCTCGGCGAGCGCCTGTTCGGCCGCCTCCGAGGTACGGTCGATGACCGAGCAGACGACCTCGCGGACGAGGGCGTCGCGGTCCGGGAAGTTGCGGTACACCGTGGCGTTGCCGACGCAGGCCCGGCGGGCGATCTCGTCGAGCGGCACGTCCGGGCCGAACTCGTTGAACATCTCCCGGGCGGCGGTGACGATCCGCTCCCGGTTGCGCAGGGCGTCGGCACGCGGCCGGGGCGTCTTGCGCTGCCCGGAGTGGGGAGACGTCACGGTCTGCACGGCGTAACTCCTCGGAGCCGGTGGTTCGCGATCCGGGGAATCTCTCCCCGTTTCGCGGTGGACACAGGTCTAAACGGGGAGAGCGTCCCCGGTTATTTCCCATCCTCGAGGAGATCTCAAGTGACCTGAGTCACATCCGCTACCGCCGGGAAACCCACGTTCGGTCTCCTCCAGCGCGCGTGCGCGCATCGCCCGACACAGGGTGATCGCAAGGGTGCAGCGCGCTGACCGGCGGCTGCCGTGGACGAAGGGCCCCCTGCATGCAGTCGAGCCGTCGGATACGCCCGCGCCGTGTGGCCGCCCTCGCCTCCGTGACCGTGCTGACCCTGGCGGTCAGCACCTCGGCCGACTCCGGGCACCTCACGACGGGCACCACGACGGCGACCGGGGCGGGACCCATCCCGCCGGCCCGCTCCGCGGCCCTCGCCCCCTGCATGATCAGCGGCCGCACCGACGTCCAGATGTCGGAGGGCGTCCCCACCCCCGCCGGCTACTCCCGTTCCACCGGCACCGTCCGCGCCCTCACCCTGATGATCGACTTCTCCGACGCGCCGGGTCCGGGCAGCGCGCTCGACCGCTTCCGGGAGTTCTTCCCGCAGACCCGGGAGTGGTTCCGCACCAGCTCCTACGGCCGCCTCGACTACCGCGCCGAGACGCCGGTCAACGGCTGGCTGCGGATGCCGAAGCCGTTCCGGGCGTACGGCACGGAGCGCGGCGCGCCCTTCGACCCCGGCTATCGGGACCTGGTCCAGGACATCGTGGCGGCGGCCGATCCCCGGGTGGACTTCCGGAGGTACGACTTCCTGAACGTGCTGATGACGCCCAACGCCGGCCCCTCCGCCCTGGACACGGTCCTGTCGGTGACTTTCGCGGGCAACACGGAGGCGCCGGTCGCGGACGGCGTCCCCGTCGCCAACGCCTCGTTCGTCTACTCCCGCCAGGACGACGGCTCCGGCTCCTACGACCGCACCGGCTACCGGGTCCTCCCCCACGAGAACGGCCACGTCTTCGGCCTGCCCGACCTCTACACCCAGGAAGGCGGGGGCGCGGTCGGCCACTGGGACATCATGAGCGAGGACTGGGGCGCCAACAACGACCTGCTCGGCTGGCACAAGTGGAAACTGGGCTGGCTGGACGCGACCCAGGTCGGCTGCGCGACCGCGCCCGGTACGACCGAGTACACACTGACACCGCTGGCCCGCGCGGGCGGACCGAAGCTGGTGTTCGTGCCGGTCAGCCCGAAGACCGGCTACGCCGTCGAACTGCGCACCCGCGCGGGCAACGACGAGACCGTGTGCCGGCCGGGCGTACTGATCTACAGGGTCGACGCGGACATCGACACCGGCATGGGCCCGATACGGGTCTACGACTCCCACCAGGACAGCGGCGGCTGCACTCGCAGCCCCAACGTCCACGCGGAACTCTCCGACGCCCCGTTCAAGCCCGGCGAGGACTTCCGGGATCCCAAGCGGGGGATCCGGATCGCGGTGGCAGGGGCGGGGGCGGGGGCCTCTGGGGAGTATCGGGTGCTGGTTTCGCGGCGGTAGTGGGGCGGGGCGGTGGGGTGGTGCTGGGCGGACGCGGTGGGTGAGCAGGGTGCACTGCTGGGCGCGGCGCGGTGCAGGTGGTGCGCTGTATGCGCACGCGGCACGGTGCGGGTGGCGCGGCGCTGGACGTGCGGGGAGCGGGGTACTGGGCGCACGCGGCACGGTGCGGGTGGCGCGGCGCTGGACGCGGCGCGGTGCAGGTGGTGCGCTGTATGCGCACGCGGCGCGGTGCGGGTGGCGCGGCGCTGGACGCACGCGGCGTGCTGCGGGCGCCGCGACGGGCGCGCGCCGTGCCCGCGCGGTTCGGTTTGGGCTTGCCTGGTGGCGCCTTTGCCCGCCCCGGCGAAGACTTCCGCGGCCCCAGCCGCAGCACCCGCACAGCGGTGACGGGCGCTGGCCTGTCCGGGGAATACCGGGTGCGAGTGACTCGGCGCCAGGCGTGCGCGGGCGCGCGGTGCGGTGGCGTGGTGGCACGTATACGGTCGTCCGCGCGCCGTGCTCGTGTGGTTCGCGGATTACGGTAGGCCTGCCCGCGAACGCCGTACCGGAGAGCCGATGCCAGCGAAGAGCACGATGGACGCCGCCGCAGTTCCGGAGGAGGCGGTCACGCCGTTGATCCGGGGTGTCGCGGTGCTGTGGCGGCTGACGGAGGCCGGCGGGGTGCTGAGCCCGAGCGCGCTGGAGCGGGCCACCGGGCTCGCCCGTTCCACGGTGGACCGGATCGCCTCCACCCTCGCGCGCATGGGCTACGTCCGTCTCGACGGCCGCGACGTGGTCCTCGCCCCCCGGCTGATGGAACTCGGCAATGCCTACCTGGCGGCCCTGCGCCTGCCCGCCCTGCTCGACGCCCGCGCTGACGCCCTCGCCGACGAACTGGACGAGTCGGTGTCGCTGGCGGTCGGCGACCGCGACGGCGTCCGCTTCATCCACCAGGCCACCCGCCGCCGCGCGATGTCCCTCAGCTTCCGCATCGGCGACCTGCTCCCGGCCGAACGCACCGCGCCGGGCGCGCTGTTCGCCACCGAGTGGACGGAGCAGGAGTGGGCGGGCTGGCGTTCGCGCCGGGCGGCGGATCCGGAGGACCGGGGTTTTCCGGCCGTACCGCCGCGCGAACACCTTGACGCCGACGCCGACCCCGACGCGGACTTCGAGCTGCGGGCCGTACGGGCGCGGGGGGACGGGTGGGCGCTGGACGACCAGTTGATCGAGCCGGGGCTGGTCGCCGTGTCCGTGCCGGTACGGGATGCCCGTACCGGACGGATCGCCTGCGTCGCGAGCGTCGTCAGCCATACCAGCCGGCACACCGCGGCCGGCCTGCGGGACACCCTGCTCCCCCGGCTGCGGACGGCGGTCGCGGACATGGAGCGCGAGCTGCGCGAGGCGCCGGAGGCGGAGCCCGGGGCGGCTCCGCCCTCGGGGCTGGCGACCTGGACGGGGGCGTCGAAGCAGGAGCTGGGGCGAGAGTTCGTCGAGTCGCTGGCGCGCGGACTGGCCGTGCTGACGGCCTTCGGTGAGGGGCGCACCGAGCTGACACTCACGGATGTCGCTCGCGCGACGGGCCTGGCGCGGGCGACGGCACGGCGGGCGCTGATCACGTACGAGCACCTGGGTCTGGTTGCCTCGTCCGGGAACCGCGGCTTCGTGCTGACCCCGCGGATGCTGTCGCTCGGCTTCCCGCCTCTGTCCCGTACGTCCCTCCCCCAGATCGCCACTCCGCACCTGGCGGACCTCTCCGGCCGGATCCACGAGTCGTCGTCGCTGGCGGTGCTCACCGGGGCCGGCGAGGAGGTCCAGTACACGGCCCGCGTCGCCACGAGCCGTGTGATGAGCGTCAACATCACGGTCGGCACGCGGCTCCCGGCGTATGCGACGTCCCTGGGGCGGGTGCTGCTGGCGGATCTCCCGGAGGACGAGCGGGAGTTCGGGGAGCTGCGCCCGCTGACTCCACGTACGGTCACCGACCGCGCCGTCCTCGCGGGCGTGCTGGCGGAGGTCCGTGAGCGCGGGTACGCCCTGGTCGACGAGGAGTTGGAGGAGGGGCTGCGGTCGGTCGCGGTGCCGGTGCGGGACCGGACGGGCCGGGCGGTCGCCGCGGTGAACGTCGCGATGCACGCGGCCCGCCGGACGGTCCAGGAATGCGAACGGGACGTCCTTCCCGAGCTGATCGCCGCGGCCGGGCGGATCGAGGCCGATCTGCGGGTGGCGGGGCGGTTCAGGCGGGTGCCGTTGACCTGACGGGTTGGCCTGATACGGCCCACCGGCCGGTCAGTTGCCCCCGGGTCCTCCGGCAACCGCCCACTGCGGGGGCCGTCGGTCGCGCCGTTGCCGCCGGTGTGCTCGCCTCGCGGTGCCGTACCTCGCGGACCTGTTCACCCTGCGCCGCATTCCGGCCCAGGCCTTCGGCCTCTTCATGAGCGTCAACCCCGTCCTCGCCGCCGTCGTCGGCTGGATCATCCCCGGCCGGAATCTGGCCTGGACGGAGTGGGCGAGCATCGGAGCCACCGTTGCCGCGAACTCGTTGAGCATTGTTGCGCGGCGGGGCTGACGGGGGGGGGGTCGGCTGACGGCTTGCGGCTGGATCGTGGGCCGTTACGCGCGTCGGCCGACGACCCTGACTGCGGCCCGTCGGCTGGGGGACGACCCGAGCGGTGCCTGGCGCACCGTCAGCGGTCTGGTGCCGGCCGGCTTCGTCGCCGGGTTCCTCTCCGTCAGCCGACCGCACCTCGGCGGCCCCCGACCAGCACGGCCAGTTCGCGGTGCCGACCGCGGGCTCCGCGTCCGCCCAGCGCGCCGACGCCGATGCCCGCACGCCCCTGCGCGGCGCGGGCGTATCACCGTCACCGCCACCGCCCGAAGGCCGCCGGGTCGGCGTACCTCGCGAGGCGACCGGCCCGCCCCCACCCGCCCGTGTCCGGCCGCGGCGGCGCGGCCCACGCAAGGCGCGGCCAGTCCTCCGCGCTCCCTCCACCAACGTCGTGCCGCACACCCACGACGCCTGGCCGCAGGGGCGCCATATGCAGAGCCTCGTCCTGGGCGGCGTGATCGGTGGTGTCGCCGGCATGCTGCAGCCGATCCAGGTGCAGTCGGTGAACCCGGACAGCTTCGATCCGGCCGTCACGTTCTTCCTCTATACCCGGCTCGTGCTGGGCGGCGTCGGGCGGATCCTGGGCCCGGTCGTCGGCTCGGTGCTGTTCTGGTTCCTGCCGACCTTCCTCGACAGCGCGCTGCGGCAGGCCATCGACGCGGACCATGTGTCGCCGGAGCTGATCAGTCAGGCGGAGGTCGGGGCCGTGCGCTTCGCGCTGGTCGGCCTCGCCCTGATCCTGCTGGTCGTGTTCCGGCCGCAGGGCATCCTGGGAAGCCGGAAGGAGATGGTGCTCAGTGTCCGCTGACGCCGCAGGCACCACGGCAGCCGGCCACCCGCTCGCCGGAGCCGCTCCCGAGCTCGGGGTGAGCAAGCCGGAGCCGCTGCTCGTCCTGGACGGGGTGAGCCGTACCTTCGGCGGTCTCGTCGCCGTCGACATCGAGCATCTGGAGTTCCAGCGCGGCGTCATCACCGCGCTCATCGGGCCCAACGGCGCCGGGAAGACGACACTGTTCAACGTGGTGAGCGGGTTCGACCGGGCCGACGGCGGCCGCTGGACGTTCGACGGGCAGCCGATCAGCGGCAGGCCGGCGTACGAGGTGGCGCGGCGCGGACTGGGTCCGCACCTTCCAGCTCACCCGGACGCTGGACCGGCTCACCGTGCTGGAGAACATGAAGCTCGCGGCGACCGGCCAGGTCGGCGAGCGGCTGCTGCCCGCCCTGCTGCCGCCGCTGTGGCGCCGACAGGAGCGGGAGATCGAGAGCCGGGCCGAGGAACTGCTCGACCGGTTCCGGCTGGGGCAGCTGCGCCACGACTACGCCGGCACGCTCTCCGGCGGGCAGCGCAAACTGCTGGAGCTGGCCCGCGCGTTGATGGTCCGGCCGACCATGGTGCTGCTCGACGAACCGATGGCCGGGGTGAACCCGGCGCTCACCCAGACGCTGCTCGGGCACATCACCGAACTGCGGGACGGCGGACTGACCGTGTGCTTCGTCGAGCACGACATGGATGTGGTGATGGGCATCAGCGACTGGGTGGCCGTCATGGCCGGCGGCCGCCTGGTGGCCGAGGGGCCGGTGCTGGTGGCCGACGGGATCGTCGCCGGCTACCTGCCCGGAGTCGATGTGCTGCGCGGCTGCAGCGTCGAGGTGCGGCCCGGTGAGCTGGTCGGTGTGATCGGTCCCAACGGAGTCGGCAAGTCGACGCTGATCAAGGCGGTGTTCGGCCTGCTGCCGGTGCGCACCGGGACCGTGCGGCTGCACGGGGCGGACGTGACGAACCGGCCCGCGCACGAGCAGGTCCGCCGGGGCGTCGGATACGTACCGCAGCTGCAGAACGTGTTCCCCGCGCTCACCGTCGAGGAGAACCTGCGGATGGGCACGTATCTGCGGCCCAAGGCCACCTACGTCAACGCCACCCAGGCACAGATCTGGGACTGCTCAGGCGGACGCAACCAGACCTTCCAGCAGACCTCGCGCGGTGAACTCGTCGTCTACGGCAACAAGTGTCTCGACGCCGACAACAACGGCACCACGAACGGCACCAAGGTCGTCATCTGGGACTGCACAGGCGGCACCAACCAGAAGTGGACCGTCAACTCCGACGGCACCATCACCAACAACCTCTCCGGCCTCTGCCTGGACGCCTCCGGAGCGGCAACCGCCAACGGCACAGAACGGATCAGCTGTAGAAGTTCTTCTGCCATCTGTGCCTGGCCAGCAGCGCGAGTTCCTCGTCAGTCAGCGGCGTGCCTCCGCGACCGCGGCATTGCGTTCCACGTTCGCCAGTGACCGCATCCCGACGATGACCGTGGAGACCGCCCGCCCGGCGAGCGCGAACCGCAGTGCGGTGGACGCGAGCTCGTCGACGCCGACCCCCAGGCCGGCGAGGAGGGCGTCCACGCGCTTCTCGACCTGGGCGGGCCGGTCGTCCCTGAAGTACCAGTTACGCCAGTCGCCCTCGGGGAAGGTGACACCCGTACGGATGGAGCCCGTCAGCGCCCCCTCGTCGAGTACGACCCGCCCGATCACCCCCACGCCGTACTCCTCGCAGGCCGGCAGCAGGTAGTCCGACGGGGCCTGCTCGAAGATGTTGTAGATGACCTGGACCGCGTCCAGCACCCCGGTGCGCAGCACTTTGAGCACGTTCTCGGGCTGGTGGTCCTTGACGGAGATCCCGAAGAACCTGATCTTCCCCTCCTGTTTGAGGGCGTCCGCCGTCTCCAGCCAGTCGCCCCGGCCGGTCCACGCGTCCTCCCAGGTGTGCAGCTGAAGGAGGTCGACGTGGTCGCGACCGAGCTCGCGAAGGCTGGTCTCCAGGCTCTCGCGGAGGTGCGCGCCAGGGAACGCCTCCATGGGGTCGAGCCCGCTGGGCGCCAGAGAGACCGGGACCTTCGGCCCGACCTTCGTCGCCACGTACACGCCGTCACCGCCGCCCGGGAGTTCCCTCAGCGCACGGCCGACGACGCGCTCGCTGCGGTCGTACGCCCTGGCGGTGTCGATGAAGTTGACGCCCAGGCCGAGGGCACGGTGCAGGGCACGGACGCCGGAGTCGTCGTCGGCGCCAACCCAGGCGCCCTGGCCAAGCCCCCAGGCGCCGTAGCCGATCTCGGACACGGTCAGCCCGGTACGGCCGAGTTCCCGATAACGCATGTGCTGTTCAGACCCCTTGCTGACGGTCCACGGCGAGGGCCGCTCTGCGCGTGCCCCTCAATGCCACGACTTGCCCGCACGACCGTACAGACGGTGGCATTCGGTCACCACCTGCGGAGGATCACTGAAACTTTCGCTCGCAGTGGCCGCTGGTCGCCTCCAGGGCGCCGGCGGCCGCACTCCTGCTCTCCACGGCGTGGGGCCGAGCGCACCGAGGCGGTCACGACGCCCCCTCTCCGCCGGCAGGATCGCCACGACTTCCCAGCTCCGGCGGTCGGAGCGGGGTCCCGTGCGCAGCTTGCCGCCGAGCGCGGTGACCCGTTCGGTGAGGCCGACCAGGCCGAAGCCGCCGCCGCGCGGCCTCGGCGGCGTCCACGGTGTGCCACCGCGGCGCGTTCGACGTCGTTCAGGATGCCGCCCGGACGATCGGGTTCCGTGGTGGCGAGGCGTTCGGCCCGCTGTGTCTCGGTGACCGCGACGCGGCGGCGGTGGTCCAGGGTCCGTAGGAGGACTCCGGAGGAACCCACGACGAAGACGAGGTTCACAGTCCGAACAGCCCAGCCGCGTTGTCGTGGCACACCGCCCGCAGCCACTCCTCTCCGAGCCCCAGCCGCTCCAGGGCGTGGAGCTGGTGCACGTAGGGATAGGGGATGTTGGGGAAGTCGGAGCCGAGCAGGATGCGGTCGCCCAGTCCGGCCAGCCGCGGCAGGGCCCGGCGGGGGAACGGCATGAACCCCTCGGTGAAGTCGGTGAACGCCATCGTCGTGTCCAGCCGCACCTCCTGGTACCGCTCGGCGAGGCCGAGGAACTCCTCGCACTCGGGCATCCCCAGATGCGCGACGACCAGCCGCAGCCGGGGGTGCCGCGCCAGCAACTGCGCGATCGGCTCGGGGCCGGTGTGCTTGCCGGACGCCGGCCCGGAGCCGCAGTGGATCACTATGGGTATCCGGGCCTCGGCCAGCAACCCCCATGCCTGCTGGAGGAGTTCGTCGGCCGGGTCGTACGCCCCCACCTGCACATGCGCCTTGAAGACGCGCGCGCCCGCCTCGACGGCCTCCCGGACGTATTCCTCGACGCCCGGCTCTGGGTAGAGGGTGGCGGTGTGCAGACAGTCGGGGGTACGGCGGGCGAAGTCGGCCGCCCAGCCGTTGAGCCACCGGGCCATGCCCGGCTTGTGCGGGTAGAGCAGCGCGGTGAAGGCCCGTACGCCGAACTCCCGGAGCAGGGCCGTCCGTTCCGCCTCCTCCTTCCGGTAGGTGATCGGCCACTCGAGCCCACCGGTCAGCGGTCCGAGCGCGTCGAAGTAGTCCCAGACCTTGCGCAGGACGCGCTCGGGCATGAAGTGCGTGTGGACGTCGACCAGCCCGGGAAGACCGAGCCGACCCCAGAAGCGGCGGACCTCACCGGCCTCCTCACCCAGAGGCACGTCACGCACGGCCCCTCGCGACCCCGTGGCTGCGCTCGGCCCTGGCGACCCGGCACAGCACAGAGGGCCGGGGGCGGGGGTGGGTTCGGCGGAACCGGCAGGATCGACAGGTGCCATGCGATGATCGTTCACGTCGCCCACGATCGATCCTGCTGGGGTGGCGGGTCTACTCCTTGGCGCAAGGGATCCGGGAGGAATCGATCACCTGGCCCTCCGACTGTGTGGACCGGGCGTCAGAAACAAGGCCGACTGCAACGTGCGCATCCGTGTCCCGGGGCGGAACGGGTCCCGGCACTCGACCCGGAACGCCGCTTTCCGAACATGTTCGAGCCGGTGCACGGCTCCGCCCCGGGCATGGCCGGGCATGGCCTGGCCAACCCGATCGGCGCGGTCGGCAGCAAGGCGCTGATGCGGACACACTTCGGACTGGCCAACCAGGCCACCCGCCTGCGCAAGGCGATCGAGGCGAACACCGGGATCGGCACCCTGACCCGCGACGTCCGCGGTACCGCCTCCACCGAGGAGGTCACCAAGGCCCGCTACGCCGCCTACCAGGCAGCCATGAAGACCCAGGTCGAGCAGGCGATGGCCAGCCCCTTCAAGGACCGGATCGTCTTCGTCCCCTACAACGGCTTCCTCACCTGCTGCAAGGCCACCGACTGCCTGCCCGACGTCATGACCTGGCACACCCTGGGCAGCCCGGCGAGCGCCCCGTGGTCACCCTGGGCGAGCGGATCATCGGTAGTCCCCGGGGGGATGCCGGCACCCCCGCCCGAGGGCGGATGGCAGGCGGAAGGTCGCCTGAGGGCGCCGGCATCCCGGTCAGGTCAGCTCGTCACCTTGAAGGTGGCGTCACTGCGCGCCGTCGTGGTGGTGATCCGGTCGAGCTTCAGTTCGTACGCGTAGTGCCGGATGTACCGGTCGGGGTAGTTGTACGACTGGAACGAGGACCATGTCGAGTCGGCGAGCCCGGCCACCTGACGGAACGTGGCGTCCGCGGCGAACTGGGTGGTGCCGTCGTTGTAGACCAGCTGGAAATCGAATCCTGCGTGCCGCAGGAAGTACCCGGGGTAGTTCACCGACTCGAAGGAGACGGTGTCGGATCCCGCCAGGCCGGGCCTCAGCCGGAACTGGGCGTCCGGGCCGGTGATGTTCTGGTCGATGCGCACGTCGAAGGCGGCGTGCCGCACGTACCGGTCCTGGAAGTTGTACGACTGGAGCCGGTTGATGGGGGTGTTCGCCCAGCGGGCGAGCACGCGGGTCTCCTCGGCGGCCGTCAGGTTCAGGATCGAGCCGTGACGCTTCTTGGTGCCGCCCAGGCTGTAGCTTCCCGACGCCGGGAGCTGGTAGGTGCCGGAGCTGGACGGGTTGGTCGTCGTGACCGGCATGTAGCCGCGGCTCGTGGCGTACTGGTCGAGGTAGAGGGTCCACTCGTTGCGGTCGCGGAACTTCATCCACATCGGGCCCTCGACGTCGGAGCCGGTCAGGCCGATGCCGGAGAGGTTGCCGAGGTTGGTCCAGGTGCCGAGGATCGAGTTGCTGCCTTCGAGTGTGATCTGGCCGTCACCGGAGGCCCGTACGTAGCGGTAGTCGCCGACGCCGGACGGCATCTCGACGATCTGGGTGTCGATGATTTCCTGGGTGCCGGGGCGCTCGATGTAGATCTGCGGGGTGGTGATGGAGCGGAAGTCGCTGGTACGGGCGTAGTAGATGCGGTGCTTCGTTGCGCCATTGAGGGGCTTGTTCGTCGCCCAGTACAGGACGTAGTCGTTGGTGGCCGGGTTCCAGATCGCCTCCGGCGCCCACGCGTTGCGCCCGTCGGGGATCGCGCCGGCGACGTTGAGCAGCCACGGCTGCGACCAGGTGACCAGGTCCGTCGACTCCCACACCACAAGATTGCGGCTGCCGTCGTTGATGGACTGGCTCCACGTCTGCCCGCAGCCGATGCACAGGTCGGTCGCGATGATCCAGTACTTGTCACCGCCCGGGGAACGCACCAGGGCGGGGTCACGCACCCCGCGCGTACCGACCGTGGAACGCAGGGCCATCCCGCCGCCGTTGAGGTCGGACCAGTTCAGCCCGTCCGTGCTGTGCGAGAAGTAGATCTGCTGATTGGTCGACCCCTCCCCGATGAAGTGCGTCATCAGGTAGCCCGGGTCAGCGGCGGCCGCCCGGTCCGGTGTGGTCAGGGCTTGGCCTGTGAAGAGCAAGGCGACGGCGACCAATATCGCCGCCAGCCGGGAGACAAGCACAGACATATGCGTTTGCTGCCTTTCTGCGGGTGCCACGGTTGGGTGGGAGTGGGGGGTGGGGGTCAAGATCGGTCGCCGCTCCGAGGCGGCACCGTGTACTGCGGGACTTCGCGCCCTGCCGGTCAGCGAGCCGGGGAATCGGGTGCCAGCGGGTCGATGCCCAGCAGGTGGCCGGTGCTGTTCGAGGGTGGCTGGGACGCTTGCGAACCATGACCTGCCCGGCGGCCCGGCTGTCGGCTCCCTTGGCCACCCGCACAGCAGAGCCGTGCGGGTGGCCTGGCGAGCGAGGGGATGCGCTCAGGCCCAGGGGCTGACCGCCCTGAAGGAACTGTCGGCGCGGAAGGTGGCGTTGTCCTGGTAGGCGTCGACGCGCAGCTCGTAGTTGTAGTGGCGGAGGTAGCGGCCGGGGTAGTTGTAGGACTCCAGGCTGATCGAGCCGGTGGCCGAACCCGGCCGGGCGCAGTAGGTGGCGTCCTTGTTGAAGAGCGTCGTGCTGTTGCTCGCGTCGAAGCGGACCCGGTAGTCCTTGTGGCGCAGGTAGCGGCCGGAGGAGTCACGGAACGAGTAGCACTTGGAGTCGGCCAGGCCGGGCACGACGGTGAAGGTGGCGCTCTGCTTGACCGCCGTGGTGCTGGAGGAGGTCACCGGGTCGAGGTACCCGAGGCTGTCGGAGCGGACGGCGGCGTAGCGGCCGGTGAAGTTGACCGACTGAAGCGAGCGGGTGGTGTTCGTCGGCAGGGCGGTGCCGCCGGAGACCGGGTCGATGCTGCTCAGGGTGGGGACTACCTTCTTGATCAGACCGCCTGAGTCGAACTCCAGCTTGTCGATGGTGGTTTCGCGGTGGGTGCCGTCACCGCCGGGGATGGCGAAGCGGTGGTAGACGATGTACCAGTCGTCGGTGTTCGGCACCTGCACCACGGAGTGGTGGCCGGGCCCCTTGATGCCGAGGGCGAGGTCCTTCTCCAGGATGACGCTTCGCTTGGTCCAGGGGCCGGTGGGCGAGGAGCCGGTGGCGTAGGCGACCCGGTAGTTCTCGTCACGCGTGTCGTTCTCCGACCACATGAAGTAGTAGGTGCCGTTGCGCTTGACGACGAAGGCGCCCTCTCTGTAGCCGCTGGGGGTGATGTCGGTGACCTTGGAGGCGTCGAAGGAGACCATGTCGTCGTTGAGCGGGACGACGTAGGCGCGGCCGTTGCCCCAGTAGAGGTACGACTGGCCGTCGTCGTCGGTGAAGACCGCCGGGTCGATCATCTGGCCCGTGTAGTCACCGGCCTTCAGCAGCGGCTTGCCCAGGGCGTCCGTGAACGGGCCGGTCGGCGAGGCGGAGACCGCGACACCTATGTTGGCGTCGGCGCAGAAGTAGAAGTAGTACTTGCCGTTCTTCGCCTCGATCGCCGGCGCCCAGGCCCTGCTGTCGGCCCAGGAGACGTCCGGTCCCAGGTCGAGGATGACGCCGTGGTCCTGCCAGTGGACCAGGTCTTTGGAGGAGTACGCCTTGAACTTGGTGCCGCTCCAGCCCGCGAAGCCGTCGGTGGTCGGGTAGATGTAGTAGGTGTCGCCGAACCTGATGATGTTCGGGTCGGCGTTGAGACCCGGCAGGACGGGGCTCTTCATGACCAGCGCCTCGACCGTCCAGGTGCGCTTCGCACCGTCCGCGCCGGTCACCTCGTACGTCACGGGTGCGGTGAAGTCGCGCGGGGTGCCGGAGGCCGGGCTGACGGACGCGCCGCTGGCGAGGGTGAACTGCGGGGCGAGCTCGGTGAGGTCGGTGCCCTCGGCCAGCGGGAGAGTGATCTTGCTGCCCGCGTCGTCGATGATGGCGTCGACCTTCAGCGCGGAGTGCGTGGCCGTGGCGATGCCCGTGGTGTTCCCGCTGAGGTCGAGAACCTCGCTGGGCGCCAGTGCGCGGCTGTAGACCCGGAAGTCGCGGATCTTGCCCTTGAAGAGCTTGTCACTGGTGAAGACCGACTTGCCGATGTGGTTGGCCGTGGTGGTGCCGGATCCGATGGAACCGGGGGTGGTGGTGACCGACGTGTTGCGGGCCACCTCCACGCCGTCCCTGTAGAGGACGCCCGTGTTGCCGGTCTGGGTGTAGGTGACGTGCTTCCAGACCGAGCGCTGCAGCGCGCCGGAGGCCCCGGTGTTCTGCTCGGTGTTGTAGTCCCCGGAGGCGATGGCGGTCCGGAAGGAGTTGCCGGTGGTGAACAGGTACCCGTTGCCACTGCCGTTGGAGGTGTTGCCGAAGCCGTAGAGGAAGTACGGCGTGGCCTGGGCGGCGTCGATCTGCACGTCCATCGAGACGGTGATCGAGTTCATGCCGCTCATGATGTTGTCCGGCACCTTGATGTAGGTGTCGGAGCCGTTGAACGAGAGCCCTTCCCCGGCACCCGACCAGCCCGCGGTGCCGTTGACGGTGCCGTTCCGGCCGTTGCCCGAGGCGTCCACTGCCACGGTGCCCGACGTGGCGTCGAGCTTGTACCAGAGAGCCAGGCCGTCGGTGATCTCCGCCGCCTGGGCGGGAGCCGCCGGGCCGACGACGCCCACCAGGAGCGAGGCGGCGGCCGCGGCGACCAGAGCGCCCGGCCAGAATCCGAATCTTCGGCGGCCCTGAGGTCTCACGCTGTACATGGGTTCACATCCCCTGAAGAAGACATGCCGGAGGTGGGGGCGCGAGGCCTCGGCTGAGGTGCCGGCGTTCCGCCCGTCTGGCATCGCGTTGGTGAGTGTGAATTGCGGCACGATCAACGTCAATACTTTTCGAACGACGTCCGACAGGCCGAACGGTTTCCTTCCGGCTCGGCAGCCGGTTCGCCCGTTCTCGCGTCATCGGTGTCGGAGCCCTCGGTGAACGCGGGGTTCGTCCGTCAGCTCCGCCTGTCCGGCCTGTCCGGCCTGTCCGGCCTGTCCGGCCTGTCCGGCGTTCCGCGAACCCGTCGCCGATCCAAGGGTGTTGGAGAACGCGACCGTGATCGTGCGCCCCGCGGGACGCTCGGATGTCAGCCGCGCGTGTCCTGCGGGGTGACGAGGTCTGCTTCTGGGGCCGGCAGGAGCCGGGAGGGGGACACGGTGAACCCGACCGTGGCGCCGCCTCCCGACCGTGTTCTCGCGAAGACGGTCCCGCCGTGCGCCTCCGCCACGTCACGGACGATGGCCAGGCCGAGCCCGGACCCGGGCAGGCCGTGGGCGATGTCGGCCCGGTAGAAACGGTCGAACACCCGCTCCGCGTCCGCCGCGTCGATGCCCGGCCCCCGGTCGGAAACGGTGATCGTGCCTCGACGGATGTGTACGTCGATGGGTTCGTCGCCGTCACCGTCGAACTTGGCGGCGTTCTCCAGCAGGTTGCTCACGGCCCCCTTACCTCTGGCCGGGCGGCAGGTCCACCTGGCCGTCGGCAGTGCGCCCCGTGTCGCCCGACCTCAGAGGCAACACCGCGTACACGACTCATCACTTGACGTGAGGAGCATGTAACTCCGCCTTATTCCGGATGACTTGGTTCGGTAATTGCTCCTGGCTGAAGTTGTCCTCACAAGCAGCGGCGAGGTGTCAAGGCCTCGGCGCCTCGCATGGAGGACTTCATGCCTGAGATCTATTTCCATGTGCGCTGGCCCGATGGTGTGACCCAGCGCTGCTACTCCCCCTCCACGGTAGTCGAGGACTACCTCGTGGCCGGCCGCGAGTACGAGCTCACCGACTTCGTGGAGCGCAGCCGCACAGCGCTCGGTATCGCCGGTGAGCGGGTGAAGGAGAAGTTCGGCTTCTACTGCACCGGCGCCTCCGACCAGCTCGCCCAGATCGAGCGGACCGCCGTCGTGTATGCGGCCGCCGACGGGGCCAAGGTCACCGTCGAGTCCCTGGTCAACGCAGACGGGAGCAGGCGATGAGCCCCACGGTAAGGCCGGCCGGAGCTCTGCCCCACAGCCTGAAGGACATGGGAGGTACCCCCATCCCGGTGGCCGTGATCGGCGGCGGACAGGCCGGTCTGTCGGTCAGCTACCACCTGCGGCAACGAGGTATCGACCACGTCGTGGTCGAGGCGAACCGGGTCGGCCACGAGTGGCGCGAGCGCCGCTGGGACTCCTTCTGCCTGGTCACCCCGAACTGGCAGTGCAAACTGCCGGGCTTCCCCTACCGGGGGGACGATCCGGACGGGTTCATGGTCCGGGACGAGATCATTCAGTATCTCCAGGACTACGTGGCCTTCTTCCGGCCGCCGCTGGTGGAGGGCGTATCGGTGACCGGGCTGCGACGCGCCGCCGACGGCCACTTCGAAGTAGTCACCACGGAAGGGGAGTTCACCGCCGAACAGGTGGTGGTGGCCACCGGCCCGTACCACGCCCCGTCCATCCCGCGGATGGCCGAGCGGCTGCCCTCCCACGTCGAGCAGATCCACTCCTCCCGCTACCGCAACGCGGACCAGCTCCCCGAGGGCGGCGTCCTGGTCGTCGGTACCGGTCAGTCCGGCTGCCAGATCGCCGAAGATCTGCATCTGGCCGGACGGCAGGTCCACCTGGCCGTCGGCAGTGCGCCCCGTGTCGCCCGCTTCTACCGCGGCCGGGACTGTGTGGCCTGGCTCGACGACATGGGCCACTACGCGAAGAACATCGACGAGTTCGACGACGCCAGTGCAGTCCGGATGCGGGTCAACCACTACGTCACCGGGCGCGACGGCGGGCGCGACATCGACCTGCGGGCCTTCGCCCGGGACGGCATGCGCCTGTACGGGCGGCTGACCGGGATCGACGGTGCGGGGCTGGGGTTCGCGGACGACCTGAAGGTCAACCTGGACCGGGCGGACGCGGTGGCCGAGGGCATCAAGGACGCCATCGACGCCCACATCACGGCGCAGGCGATCGAGGCCCCCGTCGAGCCACGGTACGTGCCGGTGTGGGAGCCCTCCGGGCACGTGCCCGAACTCGATCTGGCCGAGGCGGGTGTCACCTCCGTCGTCTGGGCCACGGGCTTCACTCGCGATCACCGGTGGATCGAGATACCCGTCTTCGACGGCCGCGGCTACCCCATGCACTGGCGCGGCGCGACGAGCACACCCGGCCTGTACTTCCTGGGTCTGCCCTGGCAGTACTCATGGGGCTCCGGCCGCTTCGAAGCGGTGGGCCGGGACGCCGAGTTCCTCGCCGACCACATCGACACCAGCCGCCGCCTCGCCGACGTGTGCGGCGCCCTCACCGGAGCGCCGGCCTCCGTCGCCTCCGCCCTTCCCCTGGGCTGACAGGAACCACAGTCATGGTCTACGACGCACACCGCCACATCGGCGTCCTGCCCGCCTACCCGTTCTACGGCGGGCCGCCCGTCAACCCGGACACCACCGCCCGCGCCACCGTCAAGCAGCTCGTCGCCGACCTCGACGACGAGGGCACCGAACGCGCCCTCGTCATCCCCAACTACGGCGTCCCCGACTCCGCCGTCGCCTTCTCCTTCAACGAGCTGGCGATCGAGGCGGCCCAGAGCGACGACCGCATCCGGGCCGGACTGTGGGTATCCCCTCGCCCCGAGGACGCCGAACGCACCGAGCAGGCCCTCGCCCTGGCGGGAGAGGACGGCGTACGAGCCCTGAAGCTCAGCTTCCTGCTCGGCGGCCGCCCCACGGACCCGGCCTGCCGCCCGCAACTGGACCGGATCTTCCGGACGGCACAGGAGCACGGGCTGGTCGTCCATGTCCACACCTCCCCGGGTGCCGCGTCCGACATCGACGAGGTCGGCCACCTCGTCGACTGGTACGCCGACCAAGTCCCCGTCCACCTCGTGCACTTCGGCGGCGGGATGAGCGGTCACATCAAGCTCGTCGGCTCTCGCTTCTTCGACTGGATCGAGTCCGGCAAGCGCGTCTACACCGACCTCTCCTGGGCCATCGGCTTCACGCCGCGCTGGCTGGCCCGGGAGATCGAGCGCCGCGGCATCGGCCACGACCGGGTGCTCTTCGCCAGCGACCAGCCGTGGGGCGACTTCACGGGCGAGTACGCCCGCCTCGCCGAAGCGGCCGGCGGCGGCGAACTCGGCGAACTCGTCTTCAGGGACACCTTCGCCACGCTCTACGACTGACCGGCCCCACCCCGTTTCCCCACCAAGCAAGTACCAAGAATCAAGTACCAAGCAAGGAGACAGCCATGTCCGAAACCACCTCCACCGCCGAGCTCACCGAGGTCGAGCAGAAGTCCCTCAACGAGATCCAGCACCCCTCCCTGCCCGAGGGCTCCAGCATCTACGGTTCCACCAAGGTCTTCCCCGACTACCAGGCCGAGAACGGCGAAACGTACTTCACCCTGGTCCACGGCCTCGCCCACGAGTCCTCGGTCTCCTTCGTCGCCGTGCTCCAGGCCACCCGGGCCCTGCGCAAGGGCTTCGAGACCGCCATCTACTTCTACGGCCCCGGCTCCCTCAACTGTCTTGCCACGCGCGGCTTCCCGACCGTCGGCAACTCGGCCTTCCCCGGCGAGCACAACATCAACAACCAGCTCAAGACGTTCATCGCCGAGGGCGGCAAGGTCTACTGCTGCCGCTTCGGACTGTCCCTGCACGGTGCCCGCGAGGAGGACCTCATCGAGGGCGTCATCCCCACCCACCCCCTCGACGTCCAGGACGCGCTGATCCACTACGCGCGCAAGGGCGCCATCATCAACTCCACCTACCAGCTGTAAGGGGCACGCCGTGAGCGTTGGCACCGAGCCGACAGTGACAGAGCGTACGGCGGTGGACGTGCGGATCACGACCCGCGCCGAACTCGCCCTGCGCGGCATCCGTCAGGACGTTGAGGTCGAACGGCCGGACGGCGCGGGCCCCAGCGACGACGGACACGTCCTCGTCGACGGCGCCAACGCCGCACTCCCCCGCAACCCCGACAGCCCCTACACAGTCCGCGACGGCAAGGTCTGGCTCGGCGACGAGACCGGAGCCCTCACCGACACCGGGCTCTCCCTCATCCCCGTACGACGGCCCAGGTTCTACGACCTGACGACGGCCGACGGCACCCGGTACGAGCAGATCGCCCGGCTGCACGGCTCCGACGTCCTGGCCACCACCGTCGTCCAGACCTGCATCCGCTACGCCGAGGCCGACCGCTGCCGCTTCTGCACCATCGAGGAGTCCCTGCGCTCGGGCGCCACCGTCGCCGCCAAGACCCCGGCGCAGCTCGCCGAAGTCGCCGAGGCGGCGGTCCGGCTGGACGGCGTGCAGCAGATGGTGATGACCACGGGCACGACCACCGGCCCGGACCGGGGTGCCCGCAATCTCGTCCGGTCGGTGCGCGCCGTCCTCGAAGCGGTGCCCGGACTGCCCATTCAGGTGCAGTGCGAGCCGCCCGGGAACCTCGCGTGGATACGTGAGTTGCACGAAGCCGGTGCCACCGCCATCGGTATCCATGTCGAGTCCCTCGACGACGAGGTGCGGCGGCGCTGGATGCCCGGCAAGTCGACCGTCCCGATGGCCGAGTACGAGGCCGCGTGGGACGAGGCGGTACGGGTCTTCGGGCCCAACCGGGTCTCCACGTACCTGCTCGTCGGGCTCGGCGAGGACCCGGACGAGCTCGTCGCGGGGGCCGGGAAGTTGATCGACCGAGGGGTGTACCCGTTCGTCGTCCCGTTCCGGCCGATGCGTGGCACGCTCGCCGCCCGCGACGGAATCGAGGCCCCGAGCGCGGAACTGCTGAGGTACGTCACCGAAGGCGTCGCCGCGAAACTGCGCGCGGCCGGGATGAGCGGCGCCGACCAGAAGGCCGGTTGCGCGGCCTGCGGGGCGTGCAGCGTGCTCAAAATGGCAGGCGGGTGACGATGTACCTCGACGGATCCAGCGCACCGCCGGCGGCCGACCGTCCGGTCGACGTCCTGGCGCTTCTCGGAGACCGCAGCACCCTGGCGCGACAGCCCCTCTTCCACATCGAACAGGCATGTTCAGCAGCCGAGTTGTCCGACTACCGGCGCCTGCGCCGGGAGGCCTTCGTCCACGAGCAGGGGCTCTTCACCAGCCATGACCTGGACGACCGGGACACCGACCCCCGCACCCTCGTCCTGGTCGCCAAGGACCAGGACGGCACCGTGGTGGGCGGCGTACGCCTCGGACCGGTCGACGACGGTCCCGACATCGGCTGGTGGCAGGGCGGCCGCCTCGTCGTGGCCCGCCGGGCCCGCGGCCCGTACGGCATCGGCGCGGCACTGGTCCGCGCGGCCTGCGCCCGTGCGGAGGCCGAAGGGGTCCTGCGCTTCGACGCGACCGTCCAGGCCCGTAACGAGGTCCTCTTCAAGCGGCTCGGCTGGCGCTCCGTACGCGAGATCGAGGTCGCGGACGCGCCGCACATGCTGATGCGCTGGCCGATCGGCCGGATCGCGGCACAGGCAGCGGCTGCCAAGTCCGCACTCGGGCCGCTCCTCGCGGCCCTCCACGGACCGGCTGCCCTCGGCGGCGCCGGGTTCGTCGGCGACGACGGCGCCCCCGTCCCGGGCACCGATGTGATCGCCGCGTGCGACGCGATCGTGCCGTCGATGGTCGAACGCGATCCGGGCTGGGCGGGCTGGTGCTCGGTCCTCGTCAACATCAACGACCTTGCCGCGATGGGCGCTTCACCGATCGGCCTGCTCGATGCCGTCGGTGCCAAGGACGCGGCGCATGCCGCGCGGGTCCTCGACGGGCTCGGCCGGGCGGCACGAGCGTACGGTGTGCCGGTCCTGGGCGGGCACACTCAACTCGGCGTACCCGCGGCGCTGTCCGTGACCGCGCTGGGCCGCACGAACCATCCGGTGCCCGGGGGCGGCGGACGGCCCGGTCACTCGGTGCGGCTCACCGCCGACCTCGGCGGCGGCTGGCGCACCGGCTACCGGGGCCGTCAGTGGGACTCGTCCACCCATCGCCGTACGGACGAACTGCGCGCCCTGACCGGCGCGGTGGCCGCCGCCCGGCCCGCCGCCGCGAAGGACGTGTCGATGGCCGGGATCGCCGGCACGCTCGGCATGCTCGCCGAGGCGAGCGGTTGCCGCGCCGTCCTCGACGTGGCCGCCGTACCGCGCCCGAGGGCCGTGCCCATGGGTGACTGGCTCACCTGCTTCCCCGGCTTCGCGATGCTGACGGCCGACGAGCCGGGCTCCGTACCGCTGCCCGCCGGGCCCGCCACGGGGGCCGTGTGCGGGGAGCTGACCGAAGGACAAGGCGTCGGGCTGTGCTGGCCCGACGGAGAGATCACAGACGCGGTCGCGTCCACCGTGACCGGAATGGGGACCGCATGACCACCCTGCGCATGGCCGCCGTCGCCGCCGAGTTCGGCCGCGACCTCGAAGAGGACTTCGCGATCGCCGAGCGGCTGATCAAGGAGGCCCGGGCCGACGGCGTACGCCTGCTCGCCCTGCCCGAAGCCTGTCTCGGCGGCTATCTGCTCAGCCTCGACAATGACACGGACCTCGACGCGGGTCCGCCCGCGCTCGCCCTCGACGGCCCCGAGATCCGCCGGCTGGCCGCGCTGGCGGGCGAGATGACCGTCGTCGCCGGTTACTGCGAGGCCGGCACGGACGGACGGCGCTACAACAGCGTCGTGTGCGTCAACGGTGACGGCGTTCTCGGCAACCACCGCAAGGTTCACCAGCCGCTCAGCGAGGACGCCAGCTACGCCTCCGGCGACGGCTTCCACGCCTTCGAGACACCGGTCGGCCGGATCGGCATGATGATCTGCTACGACAAGGCGTTCCCGGAGTCGGCGCGCGCCCTCGCGCTGGACGGTGCCGAGATCGGCGTGGTCGTCTCGGCCTGGCCGGGCGCGCGGACCAACGCCACCACCGATCTCGCGGGTGACCGCTGGAAGCGGCGCTTCGACCTGTTCGACCGGGCCCGCGCGCTGGAGAACCAGATCGTGTGGGTCTCCGCCAACCAGGCGGGTACGTTCGGGTCGCTACGCTTCGTCGGCAGCGCCAAGGTCGTCGACCCCGGCGGTGACATACTCGCGGACACCGGTGTCGGCGCGGGCCTGGCGGTTGCCGAACTCGACGTCGCCCAGGCCCTGGAGACCGCCCGCCGCGCCATGGGCCACCTGCGCGACCGGCGCCCGGAAACCTACACGTACGCAGGAGCAGTCAGCGCATGAGCACGATCCGGATCGCGGCCGCCGCCGCCCACTTCGGCCGCGACCTGGAGTTCGACCTGGCCCGCATCGCCAAACTCATCGATGACGCCCGCAAGTCGGGCGCCGGGCTGCTCGTGCTCCCCGACGCGGCCCTCGGCGGCTATCTCGCCGATCTGCGCCACCCCGACCCGGAAGCGCTTCCCCCGGCCCTCAAGCCCGACGACCCGCTGATCCTCGAGGTCGCCCGGCTGGCCGCCGAGATGGTGGTCTGCGTCGGCTACTGCGAGGACGGTGGCGACGAGCGCTACAACGCGGCCGTCTGCGTCAGCGGCGACGGGATCCTCGGCCGCCACCGCAAGGTCCACCTCCCCGCCGGGGAAACCGCCGCGTACACCCCCGGCGACCGCTTCGACGCCTTCGACACACCCGTCGGCCGCATCGGCATGCTCATCGACTACGACAAGACCTTCCCCGAGTCCGCCCGCTCCCTCGCCCTGGACGGCGCCGAGATCCTCGCCTGCCTCTCGGCCTGGCCCACCAGCATCACCAACCGCGCCCCGCGCATGGCCCAGGACCGCCAGGCCAAGCTCTTCGACCTGTACGACCAGGCACGCGCCGCCGAGAACCAGGTCGTCCTCGCCTCCTCCAACCAGACCGGCGCCATGGGCGGTATGCGCTTCCTCGGCCAGTCCAAGGTCGTCGGACCCGGCGGCGACATCCTCGCCCGCACCTGGGCCAAGGCCGGCCTCGCCGTCGCGGAGGTGGACGTGTCCGAGGACATCGACCGCGCCCGCCGAATCCTGCGCCATCTCGACGAGCGCCGCCCGGCGGCCTACCGGGAGAACCCCTCATGACGTACCGGGAGAACCCTTCGTGAAGATCGCCCTGCTGAGCTACTCCACCAAGCCCCGTGGTGGCGTCGTCCACACCCTCGCCCTCGCCGAGGCGCTGGCCGCCACCGGGCAGGACGTCACGGTCTGGTCGCTGGGGCGGGGCGGCGACGACGGCTTCTTCCGTGCGGTCGACCCGGATGTGCGTGTACGGATCGTGCCGTTCCCCGACGGACCCGCGGCGGAGACCGTCGGAGAACGCATCCTGCGCTCCATCGCCGCCCTCCACGACGCCTTCGACCCCACCCCGTACGACGTCGTCCACGCCCAGGACTGCATCAGCGCCAACGCGGCCGGCCGCTGCGTCCGCACCGTCCACCACCTCGACCACTTCACCACGCCCGAGCTGGCGGCCTGCCACGAGCGCGCCGTCGTCGAGCCCTACGCCCACATCTGCGTATCGCGCTCGGTCGCCGGCGAACTCGCGCAGGGCTGGGGCCTGAAGGCGGAGGTCATACCCAACGGCGTGGCGTACGACCGCTTCGCCGTCACCGACCCGGCCGCCCGCGAGGCCTGGCGAACCCGCCTCGGCCGCTACGTCCTCACCGTCGGCGGTATCGAACCCCGCAAGGGCTCCCTGGACCTCCTGGAGGCGTACGCGCTCCTGCGTGCCGACCACCCGGACGTGCGGCTGGTGATCGCGGGCGGCGAGACCCTCTTCGACTACCGCGACTACCGCGCCCGCTGGGAGGAGCGCGCCATCGAACTCGGCGTCGAACCGTTCGTCCTGGGCCAGGTCCCCGAGGACGATCTCCCGCCGCTCGTCGCCACCGCGGACGCCTTCGCGTTCCCCTCCGTCAAGGAAGGCTTCGGCCTGGCCGCGATGGAGGCCCTCGCCGCCGGGGTTCCCCTGGTCGTCCGCGACCTGCCCGTCCTGCGTGAGGTGTTCGGCGCTTCCGCCCGCTTCGCCGACACCCCGCAGGACCTGGCCGACGAGCTCGGCGCGGCGCTCGCGAACGGCGACCCCGTACGCCGCAAGGCGGGCCGAGAGCTCGCCGCCCGTCACACCTGGGACGCCGCGGCCCGGCGCCACCTGAACTTCTACCGCACGCTGCGCTGAACGGTCAGACGGCCAACGCCTCGTGCGCGGAACGCGAGATGTGTGCCGGGGGGAGAGATGCGCCGTTGCGCTGGTCTGCTGACGCGCCGCACGATGTGCGGAACGTCCGACGCGGTCCGGGAGACACGGCGGTGGGCGGTGGAAAGTGACGGCCGAGCGACCAAGAGGGCGCGCGTTCAGCTGGACGCGGTGGCGGCGGATGCCGCGTTCGCGGACTCACTTGGACTCCGACTTACTTGGACTCCGACTTACTTGGACTCCAACTTCCTGCCACCGCCGTACAGGAAGGTGGCCAGCGCACCGCGCGACGTGACTCCTGTCTTGGCGAAGACCTTGTGCAGGTGGTATTCGACGGTACGCGGGCTCACGAAGAGCCGACTGCCGATCTCGGGATTGGTCAGGCCCTCGCTCGCGAGCCGCGCTATCTGCGCCTCCCGAGGGGTCAGGTCGTCGCCGCTGCTCTCAGCGCTCCGCTTCCGAGCGGTCTCCCCGGTGGCCCTCAGCTCGCGCGCCGCGCGCTCGGCGAACGCCTCCATACCTGCGGCCACGAACAGGTCGTGGGCGGTGCGCAGTTGCTCGCGCGCGTCGATCCGGCGCCGCTCGCGGCGCAGCCATTCGCCGTAGACGAGATGCGCCCGCCCGAGATCGGCTCGGCACAGGGTCCGTCCGAGTCTCTCGATCGCCTCCCGGTAGAGGCTCTCGGCGTCCCTGCCCTGGCTGAGGAGAGCCCGCGAGCGGGCCTCTGTCCCAAGGGCCCAGTCGGTAGGGTTCGCCTGAGTCGTCCGCACCAGCCGCTCGAGTGCTCGGGAGGCGCTCTCGCCGTCGCCGCTCCGGACTGCCGCTTCGACCATTTCGGCCGGCCCCCAGTGCACTGCGACGCCCGGAGCCGGCGGGTCGGAGACGACTCGTTCGGCGGCGGCTCGGGCGTCCTCATACCGGCCAAGGCCGTTGCAGAGCACCGCACTGGCCCAGTCCGAGACCGTCAGCCCCACTCCCTCGCCCCGCGACACCGCCTCGCTCGTGGTGGCGCGCACCAGTCGGTCGACCTCGGCCTGGCGTCCCTGCCACGCGGCGAGTGCGAGCGCGCCATAGTTGGTGATCTGAAAACCGGTCGCCGTGACGATCGTGCGCACCTCTTCGCTCAGCGACGCCGCTTCGGGCAGTTCGCCCTGGAAGAGGGATGGCGTCCCGCCGGGTGGTGTAGCCGATCAAGTCGCCGGAATCCGCAGGTCGGCGGCGGTGGCTCCGCACGACCGGTCGCTCAACTCGCCCCAGCAGGACACCTCGTGGACCGCTGGCTCGGCGAAGATCACCTGGAGCCTCGTACTGGAACGCCCAACGCTTGATCCCCTACACCACGACGCGGGACGCGACCGGAAGAGGTGCACGATGATGCGCGAACTCAGGCCCAGAGGCAGTGCGGCGAGCGCGCCGGCGTCACGGGCGAGACGGACATGGCGGTCCGCCAGCACACGACAGGACCTGTCGTCCCACAACGCCACGGCGATGATGAAGGCGAGCCACAGCCAGCGCAGTTCCTCCGCAGGGGAAATGTCGTCCTCGGTGAAGGCGCGCAGGGCCCGCCGCATGGCCGGCGCCGCTGTCGGTGCGTCGTCCGTCAGGAGCACGGCCAGGGCGTCGAGAAGCAGGTCGGCGGCGCGCGGGGCGACCGGCGTGACCGGCGCCGCGCGAGCGGCTGCCGCGATCTCCAGGAGACCACCGCCCTCGACCGCCAGGCGGCCGGCGAACATCGCCGCGGACAACGCCTGCAGATACGTTTCGCGCGCCAGTGAGACGTCCAGCGGCTCAAGTTGCCTGGCAACCTCGAGCAGCATCGGCGGAGCGAGATTGCCACGATGCGTGGTGAACGCGATCTCGGCACGCAGCAAGGACGCGCGGGCACGTTGCAGCTCGTCAAGCGGGCCGGCCAGCGCCGCGGCCAGCAGCGACAGCGCGGCGTCGGGTGCGCACACGAGCGGCCTGCTCTCGGCGGCCGCCGAGAGCAGGCCGAGCACGGCCAGACCGAGGAGGAAGCGATCCGGTGCGGGCCCGTCAAGGATCCCGAACACGATCCGAAGGGCGTCGCGCTGCGGACCCGGCAGGCTGTCCAGAAGGTCTGGCATCGGTGCCAGGAGCTGATGGAGCGCTGCGAACGGAAGCTCCATCTCGGCCTGGACACCCGTTGCGGACACCACGCGGCAGTCGGCAGCCCTGTCCAGCAGGTACTTCAGCAGCGCGGACTTGCCGACCCCCGCCTCACCACGAAGGACCAGCGACTGACTCCGGCCGGCGTGGACGGCCTCGACGAGCCGGTCGAGCGCCTGGCTTTCGGCGTGCCGTCCCAATAGGACAGAGCGGCGCCGCCGGCGGTGTATGTGCTCGTCACCCGACGGAGCCGTCTCCACGCCGCCCCCATAAATGGAACGTCTTGATCTAGAGCCGCTCCAGCATTACAGGGAAATCATGGGTTACCGGTCAGACGTCGACCGGCCCTGCTGGTCGGCACCGAGGTGTACGGCCCGAAATATGTGTTCTTCTCCGCCCGTAAAGACGAGAACTACCTGTCCCGAGTATTTCTGGACTCGCGCTACGTACCCCACCTTCACCCGGGCGGAGAGGCCGCCGTCGCCGTCGAGGGCGTCATCGACATCATGTCCGCGGCTCCTGGCTGCATGGGAGTCCTCTACGACGGCGCATTCCGCGGCGTACACCGGGACGCCATCGCCCGGTACGGCGGCCTCATCGTAAACAAACAGCACAAAGGGAACGAACCGCATTTCTATGAATCACTGCGTCCCGGTCGTTGCATCCACGAATTATGGGCAGCCGACGGGCGCATCGCGGAGAAAGTCCACTACGCGGACGGCACCGCGGAACTCGTCCCCGTATCGATCAAACGACTGGAGCGACGCGGAATCCAGACGTTCCGCTGGTACACCTTCTGGCCATTCCCTGCCGCCACGGCCTCCACGAGCACAGAGCCGCCGTCGGGACGACAAGCCGAAAAGGCGAACGGCCACCCGGTCAAAGTGACGAGGAACGCGGCTTCCATCGTGCCGAGCACCTCCAGCAGATACCGGAACTCACCCGCACTCATCAGCTCGTCTACCCCTACAGAAGCGACGCCGAGTCGGGCCACTCGCAACTCGACGCCTCTCTGTGGAACGGACGCCTCATCTCCTACGGAGTCGAAGCCCAGCAACTCCTGACCCTCGGTTTCGTCCTCTCCCAGAACTCGACCAGCCGCGCACTGCACGAGGAAGGAGCCCCCATGTTCAGCCGCACGGCCTGACCACCCACTCCGCCTTGCTCCGAAACACCAGCGCCCGTCCGAGCGCCGATCCGGTACCCTGTGGATCGAGCGCCCTGGCGGGCGCTGTGGCGTGTCACGCGGGCTCCGCTCGCCTCTTCGCCTCAGCAGCCTGCCCCAGGCCGCTCAGGGCTTGACCGAGAGACCTGGCCGTGACCCGTACACCGAGTTCCGCGCAAGGTTTCGCACAAGCCCCGCCTTCGTAGCTCAGGGGATAGAGCACCGCTCTCCTAAAGCGGGTGTCGCAGGTTCGAATCCTGCCGGGGGCACCACCTGCACCGCAGGTAAGAGAGTTCCAGGCCCCTCGTTCCATTCGAACGGGGGGCCTTCCTCACGCCTGGAGTCCGCAAGGAGTCCACATCCCCACGCGCACCCGAGACGCGCCTCTCGCAGACCCGCGCCGTGTCCGCCGGGAGGACGGCCCGAGCAGGTGAGGACCCCGAGGAGGCCAGGCCGCGCCGGACAGAACCTGGCATACTTGAAGTATGGCAACTCGGAAGATCACCATCACCGTGCCGGAAGAGCTTGTGGAATCGATCAAGGAGCGCGTCGACGCGCGCGGGGTGTCCGGCTACATCGCGGCCGCCGCCGCTCATCAGGACGCCATGGACCGATTGCGCGAATTGGCCGAGCGCCTCGAAGAAGAGCACGGCACCGTGACGGACGACGAGCAGCAAGCAGCGCTGGACCGCATCGCCGCCATCGACGGCTGGCATGACGAGCAGCGCTCGCGTCCGGACGAGGCCGCGTGAGCCGCACCGCCCGAGCGAAACTGCACCGGCCGCGACAACGCGTCTTCGTGTTCGACTCCGAGGCCCTTTCCAAGGCGGTTCAGGGCGATCGGGAGATGGCTGCGCTGATCAAGACGGCTCCGCGGCTCGACATCCCGATCGTCACCTCGGCACTCACGACCTTGGAAGCATGGGACCCTCGCGAAACGTCGAGGCAGGCACTGTGGAACTGGACGCTGTCCCGGATCCGCATCGTGCACACGGACGATCAGGTGATCGCCATGGCGCGCGACATGCTGAAGGCAGCCGGCCTGCATGGGCACAAGTACGCCATCGACGCCATTCTGGCGGCTGTGGCCGGGCGGGAAGCCATGCAGGGAGCTCAGGCAACCGTCTTCACCTCCGACACCGACGACATGAATCAACTCCTCGCGGGACACTCCGTGCGAGTCGAGAAGGTCTGACGAAACGCCGCCCGCGCCTCACTCCAACCACTCGCCGGCTCCCCCGAGCACCCCATGCCCACGTCGGACAGCATCCACCGGCACGTATTCAGCACACATGGGAACGGGAAGCACCGTGAACACGTGAGAACTACGGAGGAGTGTTTCCCTTGGTCAGACGCCCCGTGGCCCGCATCTCCGCAGGTCAGCGCCTCGTCCAGGGAAAACTCCTAAAGCGGGTGTCGCAGGTTCGAATCCTGCCGGGCGCACCAAAGTAGTTGTTTTCGAACCCTCACCCCCGTAAACGGGGGCCAAGGGTTCCCCGGATAGACCCCCAGTGGCGCGTAGCGACCTGGGGGTCTTCTGGTTGGTTGGGGTGATGTCACTGTCGTCCGCGTTGCTAAGCGCGTCGGCCATGATGGCGAGCCCCGTCTCCCGGTCTACCTGGATGGCTCGTCCGGCATCAAGCACTTCGGGTGCGAGCAGAATATCGAACGGTTTGGTGTGGTGGCTGTGGACGCCGTCGTCTTCATCGATCAGCAGGCGGGTGAAAAACGCCTGGTTGAACATCCGCCTGACTGCGGGCTCTGCCCTCCGGTAAGCGGCCTGGCAGTCACCAGCCAGGTCAAGCGCTGCGGTCAGGTTCGCTTCCAGCTTGTCGGATACAGCCGTGACGGCCTCCAGGCGTTCCTGGACGGCGGTCAAGCGTCTCCCGATGCGCTGCTGTTCGCTGGCGATCATGTCCATTGGCATCGCACCGCTGTAGATGGCCTCGACAAGCTTCTGACGCTGGGCGGTCAGCCGGGCGTGTTCGTTCGTTAGGAGGCGGCGCTCCTCCTCGTCCTGCTTGTGGTGTTCGACCAGCACTTCCCGCAGTGTGCGCTCCAGTGTCGCGCGCAGGGCGGGTTCGAGCTGGACGGTCGCCCAGTGCTCCTCGACCAACTTCTCCACCTTGGAGGTGAGCATGGCCTTGCGCGTGCAGGCGGTGGTCTTCTGATGTCGTCCCAGGCACACGAAGTATGGGTAGACGGTCCCGTGCCGGTTCTTGGCGTTGGTGATGATCAGGCGGCTGCCGCAGGTACCGCAGAACACGCTCGACTTGAGGTAGTGCGGGTGTTCGCGCTGCTTCTCGCCGACCAAGTGGCTGGCGAAAACATCCTGTACTTTTTCCCAGGTCACGGGGTCGGTGAGCGGCTGGTGCCTACCGGGATGCGACACGCCCCGGTAGATGACCTCACCCTTGTAGTAGGGGTTCGTCAGGATGGCGTGCAGGACGTTCGGCTTGACCGGCCGGGCGGCGAGTTTCGGCGTCTTCCTGGTGGTCAGGCCGCGCAGCTCCAGTTCGTCGGCCATGGAGCGCAGTGTCCATTCACCGGTGGCGTAGGCGGCGTATGCCCAGGCGATCAGGTCGGCACGCTCGGGGTCGATCTCGACAGTGCGTTCCTCCCGACCCTCGTCCGTGGTGCGTCCGACGTTGCGGTAGCCGAGCGGCACCCGGCCAGGCGTTCCGCCCGCGATGGCTTTCTGCGACATGCCCTTGTGCACTTCGGTCGCTAGATTGCGCGAGTAGAACTCCGCGATCGAGGACATGATGCCGTGCAGCAACATGCCCGAGGGTGTCTCGTCGATGTTCTCGGTGGCCGACACCAACGTCGCCCCGGCCTTCTTGATGGCCATGGTGATCTCGATGTCATCCACTCGGTTGCGTGCCAGCCGGTCAACCTTGTGCACGAGCACGTAGTCGACACGGTGCGTCGCCAGGTAGGAGAGCATCCGCTTCAGGTCGGGGCGGTCAGCAGACTTGGCCGACTCCCCGGCGTCCACGAACTCGGCGACGATGACCGCATCGAGCGATTCCGCCTTCCGGTGCAGTGCCTCACGTTGCGCCGGGATGGAGAACCCTTCCGCCTGTCCGCCTTTCTGGGCCTGCTCCTTGGTGCTGACGCGCAGGTACGTCACGGCCAATGCTTCAGCCGAAACTTGTGCCGGTTTTCCTTTTTCTTCTTTCACGCATTTCCTCCTTGCGTTTGCCTTTTGGGGTAGTCCCATTCTACCTCCGAATTGGGTAATTACTAAGCGTAATTCCGGGGTTACTACCAGGGTGCGCCGGGGGTTTACGGCGAGTTTCCGGGGATTTCCTCCGGCTCGCCGAAACCACCGGCTATCAGGGAAGGGAATTCTCCGGTCGTCACCACCCGGAACACCCCGGCGGCCACCTGTTCACGGAGCCGTGGTTCAGTGAACAGCGCTGCCCGGATGGCGGTTCGCCGTTTGGCGTCGGGAACGACCCAGACCACAGCCGGAAACAGTCCGTGTTCCTGCTGATGGATGCCAGTCGCGGCGTACTGCTGGTATTGGAGAGCCTTGCGAACGATGACCGGCGCGTGTTCGGTGGCGTTGTCGGCCTCAATGAACCAGTGGTGCTCGTAGTCTCCGCCGGCCGTAATGGCGAACAGGTCGGGCTTGAGCCAGGCTCGTGCGCCGTGCGCGGACAGGAACGTGCGCCAGCACTCCGGTTCGGCTTCCAGTCGTAGCAGCTCGACCGCGCCCCGGCGGGCCAGCTCATAGAGGCGGATGGCGAGGTCAGCGCTAGCGAGCGTGTGGGCGATGAAGCTCGGAGACGGCTCACTGTAGCGGCGTCGGGCGGCGTCGCCGTGCCGGGCACGCAGTAAGCGCTCACCGCTTGCACCAAGCTGCCAGGTGATCCCGGAACTCCCAGCCCGCACACCGCCAATACGGCGGTGCAGCCTGGTGATCAGGCGACGGGATTCCATCCGGGTCAGAACGCGGATGGTGGCAACTGCGGCGGCCATTTCCGTTGCATGGCTCTTGCCGCTGCCCGCTTCCCGTGGCTCGCCGCCAATCGGGAAGTGCAGCCGTCGGATAAGGATGGTGGTCAGTGCGCGGTGTATGCGCAATGATTCAAGGATAGCTAGATCGCGCTCGGAGAGTGATTCGATCAAACTCGCTATATCGTTGTACTTCATTCTTTCTCCCTTCTTTTGAAACTTGCATTTTCCACGTGGCGGCACTCGGGGTGCTGCCGGTGGATACTTCAGCGTGGAATCTGTTTGGGGGCACCTGCGCTTCACGGGCCGCGCACGGGCGGGTCGGGAGCTGCGGTTTGGACTGCTGGAGATGCACTCAGTCCCCTCCCGCGCGTGCAGGTGAACAGGCGCGGAGCTGGGCGAATGCGGCTGTCTACTCCAACGTGGATAGAGGAGCGGACAGAGGGGCGATGACAGCATGGGCAGTGCATCGCGATTCCCCTTGCGAGCCTGGCTAGTTCACGAGGTGTCAGATCGGCTCCGGCGTTTGTAGCCGAATTGCTGCGGAGCTGTGCCGGGCACTTCCGGCGGTTTGCTGCTATTGGCTGCCGTGGGCACTGGAGCGGTTTGTAGGGGCGCGTAATTGGTGCGGGCTATCGTGCGAACTGCTTCGGCGTCGGAGATGGCCGGTGGCGGCGGGAGGGTGCGCACCAGTCCCCAGCCGGAAGGCGCACCATTCGCCACAAGATTCGCGTATGCATGGAATCTTGGCAGGCTCATGAAGTCCTGCGGCTCCAGCTCTGGGGCCAGCTTGGTCGCCAGGTCGCGAGCATCATCGGCTTCGGTCGCAAAGACGATCTTGCTCCGCGCGTTGATATCCACCGCTGTACGCAGCTCTGACGGGAACTGGCTGCGGAACTGCGCTGCCAAAAACCACCCTACGGACAAACTCCGCGAAATGGCCAAGGCATCTGCGAGCGAGGTCGACAGGTGAACGAACCGCGGTGCTTCATCCACGTACACCGTGCCTGGCCGCAGGTGTGCGTTCGCCTCGCTGGCCCGCTCCTGCACGGCCTGCCAGCACTCGGCAATGATCAGGCTCCCCAAAAGCGAGGCCACCCCAGGCCCGACGAGGCCCTCGTTGAGCCCTACGAGTACGACCCTGCTTGTTCGGAAGACGTCCCGAAGCCGGAACTTCCCGGCTCGCTGATCCAGCATCCGCACCACCGCCGGCCGCAGCAGGAATTGTCGTAGTTTGTTCATGGGCGCGGCCAGGACAGCCGCTTGGGCGGCAGGGCCTTGCTCCTCCCAAGCCGACCAGAACCCAGCCAGCGCCAAGTCGTTCTGGATGCGGCCGACATACGGGCGACGGAAGGCCGGGTCGGTGAACAACCGGGGCAGGTCCGTCAAGGTGGCCGGGGCGTTCGGAAGGCTGCCGCGGGCCAGTGTGCGCAAGCCGGAGCTGAAGATGTCCGCCGTACGAGGACCGTAGCCGTCGCTGAACACAGCCGCGAAGACGGCCAGGATGCCGTCAACGACCACATCCGGGTCTCGGTGGCCAATGTCCAGCGGATTGAACCCGGTTGGCGAAGCGTCGGCGGCGTTCAGCTCGACGATTCTCTCTACCTGGTCCGCAGGTACACGCGCCAAGATGTCGTCAATGAGCTGCCGTTTTGGATCTAGGACGACTACCGGACGGCCCGCCGCAATGTCCGCCAAAATAAGGCGAAGCAGTACATTTGTCTTCCCGGAGCCGCTCGGCCCGTAGGCGACCCCGTGGAACGTTTGGTCAGCGGGCGCGATGCCTACCACCCTGTCGTCGCCGGGCGCTGCGCTACGGGCGAAGACCCGTTCGCCCTGGTGGACTCGTGCCGAGGCGCGCAGGGGCTTCGGATGCAACGGCGGCAGTCCGGGCAACTCCTCGTCACCCAAGGGCCAACTCAGGAGTCCGGCGATCTCGGGCACGGACAGCTTGAGCGGCCACAGCCACGGCCGACGTGCCTCGTTAATCCGAGCTGCACTGTCGTGAACCAGCCGTATCCGTGTGCCCGGCCCCTGGGCGACCGTCAGGCCGGACAAGACGCCGAGGAGTAGGTTGGCTCGCCGCTGACGCGTGGTGGCTGCCGCCCCGACGCGGATCGTGGCCATAAAGCCGGGGTGTTCCACGCGCTTCTTGAGCCGGGTACGAAGCTCCGTCCCCGCCGGGCGACTGCCGGTCAGCAGTACTCGGCCGAGCGGCAGACTAGGGTCGGGAACCTCTGCGGGCAACACACTGGGCAGGATGCGGGGCCCAAGCACGACCTGGACGACGAGCGCCTCGTCCTCCGACAGCGGTACGGCCAGGGCCGAGAGCACCGCCCGGGAAGTAGCTTCCGGAGCATCCATGTTGAGCGGAAGGTACGTGGGCCGAACTCGCAACCGACCTGCCGACCGCATCTGAGGGCGCGCCGGACGGTGCTCGGGCGAGTCGTCCAGGAAGCTGCCCGGCAGGAAGTGCCCAAGCAGCCGACCAAGCCGCGCTATGTCTACTGGACGGCCACCGAGCAGGTAGCGCACATGACCACCTTCGGCCCGCAGCTCCCATACCAGCGGCGCGACCTGACGATCTGCCGCCAGCCGGCCCACCAAGGCGAGCGCCGCATCGGCATCGAGCGGGCGGGGCAGGTGCAGCCGAGCAAACAGCAGTCCGTTACCTGAGGCAGCCGTCATTCGCGGGCACCTTCCTCGGGATTGGCGGCATCTGCGGTGCGCTGCTGTTCAGCGAGGACTACCGCCAGCAGGGCCTTACCGAGCTTGCGGATGTCCGGTGTTTCGCGCCGGACGCCCTCGACGAAGAACCGGCGTTCCGGCCGAGGGCTGCGTCTGCGCCGCGTCATGCCTCCCTCCTGGTGTCCGGAGCGTCTCCTCGTGGCCGGTCGCTCGGCACGGGGAAGCCGGGAATCACGATGTCTGAATCGACCTCGTTGCCCCAAATCGACCACCCCCGATTGCTCGGTGGTCTGCGGCGGGCAAAGAGCTCCAAATACGGACCATCCGACAATCGCTCAATGAGGGCGTACTGCTCGTCGGGCTTCCTGGAGTGCTCAGCTACCGGCGCACAGATCCAGGTCGGCTGGCTCCGAAACTTCACTGGCGCCGCGCCCCGTGTACAGAACAGGACGTGCTCGGTAGAGTTGCGCAGATATGCGCCCAAACCGAGACGAAACTTCACCCAGGTAAGCACCGAACGCGCTTGGAATCCCCAGGCTTCCGCTACGTCGTAGCCATCCCGAAGTGAGGAATTTGTGCACCACAGATAAAGGTGCGCATCGTCCTCGGCGAGGTCACCGACCGGGAGCCTTTTTATCCGCTCAAGGCTCATGAGCGGATAATGACGCTCTGCTCCCTTTTTCCCGGACTGCTGGTGATCCCATGGCGGGTCCGCCAGGATGGTGCGGAAGCGGGTGGGGGCCTTCCGCAGCGTTGATTCTTCTTCCACATGCTCTCCTTTCTTTTTTCGCTCCGGCTGGCAGGTTGCCCCAGAGCTATGTATACATTTAGAACATGGCGATGATCTTGAAAATCGTTAATTCGCTCGAATTTTCGCCCGAAGGTTCGAGCGAATTAACGATCGGCTGAGCCTGTTAATGGGCTCTTTTTGTGCGGGATTTGGGAGACGAGAAGGTTGTTGTAGTTTTGTACACGGCGACTGTGATCAGGCCGCCCATTACCAGTACCGCCGCCGATACACCAGCCTGGCAATACCGACCACCGCAGCCACGACGGCCGCGGCGATCAGGAACGGCACGACCGGGCGTACCAACTCGTACGCCCACCGAATGCAGTACGCAGAGAGCAGGAGAAGAACGAGCGCACGAAGCGCTCGTGTCTCCCACCTTGGCCCGGGAATCATGCGGGCCGGTACTCCTCGTGGGCCGTCGAGCTGGTGGCGATCCCCAAGGCGTCGACCCGATTCAGCTCGGCCAGCAGCCGGAGCTTGGCGGCCTGCTTGCGGTCACGCTCTTCGTCGAAGGTGGCCATGAAGGCCGCCTGGAACGAGTCCACGAGCACCGTGATGGTCTTGGACTTGAGCAGTTCCAGCGGTACGGCAACCGCTGTGTGGGAAGTGGTGGTCACTCCTTGTTTCCTTTCCCTTGATTGCGCATGGCGTCGGTGATGCGCTTGAGAGCCTCGGCCGTCTTGATGGCGTCGCGGTTCTTCTGCCACTGCCGGATGTGGCCGAGGAGGTATGCGGCTCCGACGACCGCCAGGGTTTCCAGACCGCTCACATGCGCCCCCGGTAGGCGGTGCGGCGCATTTGTTCCTCGGCGCGGTGAACCTGACTTGCGATGTCCTCGCGGGCCGCATGTATGCGACGGCTCACCCGCATCTGCGGAACGTCGCGGTAGTACTGCCAAGCGCGTCCGGCAAAGATGCCGGCGAACATGCCCAGCAGGTCGAGCACGAGTCGCATGTCAGTCGATCTCCGCATTGAAGATCGAGACCGAACGGGCAATGCCCGTAACCGTCGTCCCGATGATGAGGTCGATGGCTGCCGCAGCATCCGGATTGGCGGCCTTGTACTGCGCGCCGATGGCGTGCAGGTACGAGACCTCTCCGATCGCGTGCTCGGCGGTGACGGCCTTGGCGTGCATGACGGCACGGTTCACGTAGGTGACGTGCTCGACACCCTGAATGGTGCGGTCGGTACGGCCCGCCGGGCTGATGCCACGGCCTCCGTACAGCCCGACCGATTGTGAAAACCTCACGGTCGCTGTCCTCTCTCATGCTGCTGCCACTCCCTGGTGGAGCGGCGGACGGCACTGACACTCCGAGAGGACGAGCGCGAAGACCACACCTGAAAGCCCGCGAAACTCAGCGAATAGCTCGAAGACCAGCGAAGATGCGAAGACGATCAAGGAGTTCGTGATCAAGACGTCGTGAGCGCGAACGAGCTGGCAGACTGAGCCCATGTCAGGAGAGCGTGAGCGGACGCCGCGGGCAGTCCGTATTGAGCAAGAGCTGATGGAACTGCGGCAACGCGGAGTCTCGAGCGTAGACACAAAGACACATAATCAGTTGCCGCTGAAGCTAGCCGAATTGACTGCCCTGGCGAATATTTACGGGGACAAGGCTGGCATGAATGGCCGGTCGCGACCGGAGATTCTGGAACGACTCATCGCTGAAGCCCTGAAAGAGTTTGAGAAGAAAGGAGAGAAACTCAAGGCGTCCGTCGTGCAAGAACTCTTCTTCGGTAAAAAAGGCCACAAGAGGAGGCCGGGCGTCTTGCTAAAAGAAGCTCGCGAGCGCGCAGGAGTTTCTGAGACTACTTTTCGAGAGAACTACCAGAAGCCAGCATTCGGCACCTTCTCTGACTTTCTCGACACCTGGAATGTGCAGAACTCTGCCAGGCAAGATGACTGTTCTGACGGAGATTCGCAGCAGGGCTACCCGCCAGAGGGTTCACCTACCAGGTATGAACTTTCGGCTGCGCGCCGCAAGCGCCGCAATAGGAGGAAGAAAGGCTGCGGGGGGATTACGATCGTCATCGTAATCGGCTTCATATCTTCGATCGTTTATTACAGTTCAATTGTTGGCTATATAAGGCACGAGGGCGCTCAGGGCATTAGTAACGGTCCTCACGCGGACGGGACCTACACGGAGCTTGCTGGAGAATCTGGAAGCGCTGTATTTGATGACCCCAGACATCCGTCAAAAGAAGGTGAAAGAATCATCGCAGGTCTACCAGTTCGCGTCTCGTGCATTCTCACAGTTAGTGCAGATGGCGATCGTTCCCAGGAAGATCTCTGGTATCGGATTGCAAGCGACCCATGGAATGACAAGTGGTACGCGCGAGCCAAGAATTTTTGGCGAGACGACAATGTCAAAAAGATCCCCACATGCAATTAGTCACTCGTATCGGGATCAGGCCCTAAAAGCCGCTCCGTGAAGGCTGTCAGGATTTTGGCATTGCTGGCATACATTCCCGTATAAGGCCAAGCATCAGCTGTGCGGTCATCAGCCTTAAGCCGCTCTCTAACGGCCCACATGTCTGCGTATGCCTCCCGGCTGCCTTTGGGTGTGACCATAACCGGAGGCAGTGAGGGATCTACACGGGGGTGGTCGCCCCCACTTGACTTGAATAACATCGTCCATGCCATTGTGGCGGCACGTTGCGTGAAGCCAGCCTCTTCGGCAAAGCACAAGAGGTCCTCTTTGCTGGCAAGAACTTGTTGGGGTCCCTCTTCGGCGTTCTGCGATGGCTCCTCGTACTGAACGGTAAGTGTTAGGCCGAGGCCACCGACCATTTCACGGAGCATCTCAATGCGATCTGGCGTCATGGCGTGCATCGCCTCTACACTGCCGTGCAGAAGGAGCCCTTGCGGATTACTCCCTTCAGTCTCAACATTTCGTGGCATTTTCATAATTATCTATACTTATAGAACATTTTAGTTGAAAGGTCAACTCCTAAAGCTCGTTCGACCCTGAAACTAGAGCACTTTCAGGGCTATGCGAGTCAGAAGTGATGAATAAGTCTGAGCTGTTTAGTCTGAATGTTCCGATTGATCTTGCTCCCCCAACACCTCATGCACCTCCGCCCCCGCATCCAGGTAGACAGCCTCACAGAACACCATCCGCACAATGGGATGCGAGCTGACATGCTCCAGCGACGGAACAACGAGATGCTGGATGCCACCTCGCTGGAGCATGGCGACCACCTGCCCGACGCTCAGCCCTCGGCCACGGTCGTGGTGAATGTCCAGCAGCCTCAAGTTGTGTGCGTGCGCGTACTCGCGAAGCTGCTTCTCCAGCACCTCGACCTCGTCGTCTGGCACGTCAATGAGGCGCAGGTAGCCGTAGGCGGGTTCTTTCTCCGAGGAAGGCATGGGGAAACTCCAGGGGTAACAAGGAAGTTGGATCACCCGCTGTGGGCTCGGTGAAAACATGCGCTACGCCAGCGATATGACGCACCACACGACCTTGCCGCCGGTAGGAGGTTGGAAATATCCCCACTCCTTGGCGAGGGCCTCCACGATGAACAGCCCCCGGCCGTTCTCGGCTTGGGGGCTGACGTTCGTTCTGCGGACTGGCGGTCGGTGGAAGCCATCTGCCACCTCGACCACCAGCTCGCCGGGCAAGTAGCGCAGCGTCAGCGCGATGCGTGACACCGAGACGCCCGGATTTTCCTCATTGACGCGTACGGCGTTGGTCACCAGCTCCGACACGCACAGCTCGACCGTGTCGATCCGTTCAACTACCAGGCCCCACGCACCGAGGACATCCCTCGTGTGACGCCTGGCCCATGGGGAAGCGTCGAGCTGTGCGGCCAGCTCCAGCCGGCTGACGAGGTGTTCAGCGATCACGGCCCGCCTCCTGCCCGGCAGGAGCGTTCTGTCCGAGCGGCTCGACCAACCAGAGCGTTCCGCCGATCTCCCGCTCTACCTCGTCCCTCATGATCCCCGCCAGCACCGGGATCTGGTGGAGGTGCTGCGGCGAGGGCATGACGACGTTGGCAACGTTCTTCGTATGGCAGTGCGTTACAACTTCCTGCCACGCCTTGAGCTGTTGCCACTTGGCCTCGACGAACACGTCCGCCAGGACGAGGCCGTTCTCCTCGGCGAACACCACGAGGTCGCGCTGTACGCGCAGCACGTCTTGTATGCCCATGCCGGGCAGCACTCGGAGATAGCCGTAAGCAAGTCGGGGCGGTGTGGCCATGGTGCCTCGGTTCCTTGCCCCGTGTCGGGCGGGGGCAAATGGGGGTACCCGAGCTTGCTTGCCGCCGGTAGGCAGGCCAACTACGGCCACGTATAAGGGGTATACCTCTGGCGTATTGCCCTTTGCGGGCCCCGTATGGCAATACGCTGGAGGGGGCAAGAGGCCAGGGGCAACAGGGCGGGAGTACCGGCGGCATGGCACCACAGCAACCAGCCCGCTACTGCCAGTGCGGTACCCGCCTGGCCAGGGACAATGCCGGAGATAGCTGCGGGGCATGTACCCGCCAGGAGCGAAGTTCAGCAGGGCAACCGCCCGATCTGCCTGCCGATTTCTGGCAGCACCCCCGGATGCGCGAGGCTCTGGAGAGCTGGCACTTCGGCCAGGTGCTCTACGCCTACCGTACCCATCCGCACCACGGACGGGCCCTGTCGCAAGGAGCCGTCGCCAACTGGCTCGGCCTGACCCAGGCGCAGCTCTCGCGCATCGAGAACGGATCGGCCCCGCAGGACCTGTCCAAGCTCATGCAATGGGCGCATAGCCTGAAGATCCCGGCCGACTTACTGTGGTTCAAGCTCCGAGGTAGCGAAAGCCAGGTCACCGCTCCCGCCAAGCCGCGGGACGAGAGCGATCACCAGAAGCCAGAGCAGTCATCCCAGACCCAGGGCTCGACGCTGCTTCCCGTCGTGGTCGCCGGACAGACCGTCCTCGTACCCATCGACGCCTCCGCACTGGCGACCAGCGGCCTCGGCAGGCGAACGGCAATCCCAGCCGACAGCGACGTCACGAGCACAGAGCACGAGGCCATGAGTCCGCTCCACCGTAGAACCCTCCTCAGCGGCATTGCCGCTGCTGCCTTGCCTGGTCTGGGCCTGGAGGAACTCCAGCGCGTCGCAAGCGCGTTGGAAGATTCCCGCCGCTACCAAGGCGGTCCGGTTATCGACTACTTCCGCACGCAGCTCGACCACGCCAAGCGCGACGACGGAGCCCGCGGCCCCAAGAAGACGCTGCCGGTCGTCCTTGGGTTGCTCGGAGCGATTGAGCAGCATGCGAGGAACGTCAAGCCCAAGGCCCGCCGCGAGCTGCTGTCGGTCGGGGCCGACGGCGCGGAATTCGCTGGGTGGCTGTACCGCGACATCCGCCAGCCCGGACAGGCCGGCTTCTGGTACGACCGCGCCATGGAGTGGGCTCAAGAAGCCGACGACGCCGCCATGCAGGGCTACGTCCTGCTCAAGAAGTCCCAAGTGGCGTACGACGACCGCGACGCGTTGCGGGTGCTCACCTTGGCCCAAGCAGCTCGTCACGAGCGGTGGCAGTTGCCCGCTCGGGCTCAGGCTGAGGTCACCCAGCAAGAGGCCCTCGGTCTGGCCATGACCGGCGAACCGCTGGACGCCGTCAAGGGGAAGCTCGACGAAGCGCACAGCCTCCTTACCAACGTGCCCGGTGACGACCCCAACCCGCTGGGGGCGTACTTCACCGAGGACACGCTGCTAGTCCGCAACGCTGTTACCTACACCGAGGCCGGGAAGCCGAGCATGGCGGTGGAACTGTTCGGGGAGGCGATCTCGGCCGGGACGCTGTCGCGCCGCGACACGGGGTTCTTCACGGCGCGGCGCGCTGCTGCCGTGGCGCTCTGCGGGGAACCCGACGAAGCCGCCCAGCTGGGCCGGGCATCCGCCGAGGTAGCCCACGTGATGAAGTCGGAGCGGACCCTGCGTGTCCTCTCCGAGGTGCTGCACACCCTTGACCGCTGGAGTGGCCGGCCAGCGGTACGAGACTTCCGCGAGGCTCTGCGAGCTTCGTGAGGTGTACGGGGACGTTAGCCTTCCGGCGACTGCCTGTCCTGGTTCTCGACGATCACGCGCACCGGGCTGCCTGGTTTCGGGAGCTTCTTCTCGATCTTCTCGATTGCCTTGCGGACGTAATGAAAGTTGCCCTCGGGAGCGTCACGGGTCTCCCGGAAGTCGGAGAGGTCGATCTCGTAGGTCATCTGTGGAATCGGACCGTGTGGACCCTCCGCTTCCACGGTAATGGTGTGGAGTTGGGGGATATCATCCTTGACCATCTGGTGGCCGATGCCGATGAACCAGACGAGCTTATGACCGGGGCCGAGTGACTTGATGCCGTTGCGAAGGCGACGCTGGGCCGCATCTCCCTTCGAGGAGGGATCACTCGGAAGTGGCGGTTCGATGGTGGCGCGGATGTTGTGCGCAAAGGTCGGCCCGGAGTTGCCGAGGATCAAGTTGAAGACTGTTCCCTGTGCTTCATCGGCGCGTACGTCCACCCAGATGTAGGGCTGGGCAGATTCCTCCGCGATCTTGCGCTGGAGCTCGGTTTGAGCCACCGCCGCATCAGCCGCCTGCCGCTGGAGCCTCGTCTGTTCCTTCTGGATCTCCGTTTGGGCCTTGGCGGCGTTGGCCGCCCTGCCGGTGTAGAAGGTTGAGACGAGAGAGACGATGGCTGCGGCTATAGCCGCACCCGCAGCAGCGAATGCGGCAAGTGTGTCTGGTTTCATGCCCTGATGATCCCAGGAGGGTCAGACAGATCCCACCCCGTTAGCATCCCGCGTCACCCAATCCGCCACCGTCCGAATCACGAACGCCTGCCACTCCTGGCTTTGGGCTTCCCGGTACTGCGGGTCGTCGTGGACAGCGAAGCCGTGCTGTGCGCCCTCGATCGCGACCAGTTGGCACGGGGCCCGGAACTGGGAGACGGCCAACTTGGACGACTCGAACGGCACCAAGGTGTCCCCAGTGCCGTGCACGATGAGGGTCGGAGCCTTGACGTCGCCGAGGGCTTCATGGGGACGAAGCCAGAACACCTCGTTGAAGATGGGCCGCCCGTGCTTGAGGGTCGGCGTGAACTGGAGGAAGCCCTCTGACGCCAACTGCTGTGCCGCCTCCTCCTGGAGGTAGTCGTTCTCCCAGAAGGGCCGGCTGTCGATGGTGCGCTTCTTGTAGTCGAGCTGGGGGTTGAAGAGCACCAGCCGCTGAACGTCGTCCGGACGCTGGGCGGCGTAGTAGGCACAGATCCCACCGCCGAAGCTGGCTCCAAGAAGCGTGACCTCCGCGGCTCCGGTTGCCTCTCGGACGTAGGCCAGCATGACCCGGATGTCGTTGAGGATGCTGGAGAGCGTGAGGTCTTCCTGACGACCCTCGCTCTGTCCGTGGCCGCGGAGGTCGAAGCGCAGGGAGGCCACACCGGCCTCTGCCAGCCCTGTCGCCAACCGCGTGAAGAAACCGCCCTCTTCGCGGGTGACGCCTCCGCCGTGGACGAGCAGAACGGCGTGTGTGGCTGGCTGCTCCGGCGTCACCAGCGTGCCCGCCAGGTGAAGACCGTCGAGGGTGCGGACGCTCACGTTTGTAGTTGGCATGAGGGCAAGCGTAGTGACGAGAACATGGAGCGGATAGAGGCCCAAGGGCGTTGCCACGGGCGTTACTCCGGTGTTTTGTATTGAACTACGAGGGAGCCTTTTGGCATTGCTGCCTCAAGTTTGGCCATCTGAACCTCGCAGATATCCACCGTGACATAAGCAGTGTGGCAGTTTTGCGACATGCTAGTACTGATCTCATCAATCGTGAGTATGAAGACTCCTTGGGCTGTTGGCACTGTTGGAGGCTTACTACTGAACCGAAGTTGTTGCATGTGTCGATACAGGCGCGTAGTAGCCATGAGACGCTCGTGGTCCAGAGTGCTCGCCCTGGTTCGCTCAACCCTCCGCATGACTCTTCGCCACTGTTTAACGGCGGCCGAGTGGAATGCTATGGGATTAGCCGTAAGAACAATGACCGGCCCAGGTATCAAGACGCGAGTGAAGAGGTGATGCGCTAAGTCCTTGGATAGAGTCGCTCCCTGCGTAAGAGAGCGTACTTCAACGTAAATTGAAGGCATTAGCTCCCTCCCCATACTCCTCCTCAAACTGACGAGCAATCATTTTGTGTTCGCAACGAACGATGTACTCTGCCCATCCCAGGATCAGGCTATCGCTCTCCTTCAGATGTTCATTGCAGGCAAATGCTTGTAAGCCGGTCTCATCTTGCAATCCGGCGGTCGCCTTATCGAGAGAGAGTGCGGTTGAACATATGACACAAGAGATCTGCTGCCCCCTGACTAGAGACTCTTTCGGTAGTTGAGTAATCGCCATTACTGTTCCTCGCCCTTGAGGCCTAATTCTGTCCGGCGCAATGTTATTTCACATCGCTTGCTCCCAAAGTTCTGGAACTGTATGAGCAACATGTAACGAGGCTCGTCGGGGATGTCTAAATGGTTGTAAGAGATCCCAATCTGATCCTCCATGTCTGGAGGTATATCTAGCTCGTAGTCTGGCTCCGATTCATCGACGTCCCAAATGCCGAGGCTTACGGAGCGACCCGCACCCGGATCAAGAGCTATGGTCTTCTGCTGAATCCTTCGCTCATTTCGACCAAATCGGTCTTTCAAGTTTACTGTCTGCATGGCATCCTTCCTAACCCGAGGCATGACTTATGAAGCCAGCCACAGGTGTATTACGCAAGTAAATAGGGCCAACTTGGTGTTCTGGGGTCCCGCATCTAACTCGGCGCAAGGTGAAAGAATTGCTTTCCGAGTGGAGCCAGACAGAGTTTGGCGGCGTTGCCGAGGTTCGGCAACGTTCCCTTCCTCTTTCAAGAAAGGCTTAAGCTTGAGGAAAATCACGAGAAATGTTACGGTAAGTAACTGAAGATATTGGTCGTGAATCTTCCGACGATTGGATCAGCTGTCCAATTAATATGTTAGCGCTCAATGTTGAAACATGTCAACCACAATTTAATAAGAGGACTGGACTCGATACATGCTCTATTTTAAAAATTCTGACATCGCTTACACATATCATGTGTCTGTTAGGACGGTGCATAACTGGATCGAATCCGCAAAAGAAGGTAAGTTGGATTTAGATCTCTACCGCCAGGGCGATAGGTCGTACGTTTCAAACACAGCTAGAAACATTGAGACTATCAAGCAGCTGGTAGCAAATGGTAAGAAGTTTAGGCCCCGTCACGCCGTAGAGTCGTTAGAGCCTAAGCCTGAGTTCTACGGCATATTCAATCAGGCTCAGGTTTACGACATAGTGACCAACCTGGTCATGCATCACGAGATCCCACGTCAGTACAATTATTTCAGTAATGGAGCCGACCACTGGGACGAATACGCTCAACGCTTGATAGAGGAGGATGCGCCGAACCTTGAGAACAGCACGATAGAACTTCTGGGCATGAGTCAAGGCTACCTCGATGGACTGCTGCGCCGGTTCAAGAAGGTCAACATAATAGATGTCGGTGTAGGTAACGCCTGGCCGGTGAAGGAGCTCTTAGGGAACCTTCTTGAGCAAGGAAAGCTCGGGCGCTACATCGCAGTCGATATCAGTCCGGAGATGCTAAGGATTGCTCGGGACAACATTAAAGAGTGGTTCGGCGGCCGTGTGGACTTCGAAGACTACGAGATCGATATCAACCGTGAGGGCTTCGGTAATCTCTTGGCCGAGGACTACATCAAGAAGGACTCTGCCGAGACGGCGAACCTCGTCCTCTTGCTCGGCGGCACATTAGGCAACATGCGCTCGCCAGATAGTGCCCTCAGGGTCATCCACGAGAGCATGAGCTTCAATGACTTCATGGTGTACACGATGAAGCTGGATAGTGAAGGAACACGGCGGTACTTTGATTTCAAGGTTGATCCGGGTGATGAGGTGCTTCCGCCGATACACGGTGCAGTTATAGACCTCCTGAATATAGATCCCTCGCTCTATCAAGTAGAGATGGGCTACGACCAACTAAAGCATCAGCGCTACGAGCGCATCCGGTTGAAGAAGTCGATCAATATCCGCTTTGATTTTGACGATGGCGAGTGGCCAGTAGCGTTGGATAAAGGTGAGTCAATTTTGGTCTGGCGTGGCTTGCAGCTAAGCGCTCAGGACGTCACAGATCAGCTGAACCGCAACGACTTCTACGTTCTCCATGCATCGCAAACACCAAACCGTGAATATCTGCTCGCTGTCGCCGAGGTAAATCGCGACTGACGCTCATTGCGGATGAACCGAAACCGATTCGGGACTGAGTAAGGGCTGCTAGACCACGGAAACCGAGATCGAGGAGTCATCCCCCGGGACAAGAGTCACTTCAACTTCCGCTTTTGAATCCGCGCTATCAGGGAGCTCGGTTACGAAGGCGATCTTAGCGGACGCACAGGTCATCTGGATGCGCCCGAGGTTGAAAATGTCTTCGCCAAGTCGAAGCAGTAGATCTTGCCCTGTGGTGAAGTCAGAAACTGAGCCTTCCTTGAGCTGCTGGGCTTCGGGTGTGCCAAGCCATGCCTTCGTGGCTGTGAAGCTGAGACGGTTCCACTGAGAAACGACTGACTGACTGGTCAGATAGCGATGAACCTCTGTGATGGATTCGATTTCCCCGTCAGAGAGGGAACGAGGAACAACGAAGTACACACCGCTGATTCGCTGGATGTCATCCAATACACGGAGCAGCTTGGCCAACTCGCCGGCATCCGGATACGAAGCGGACATGTCGATAGGCGGGCCGATTTCGGTCCCATTCAGTACCATGGTCACCGAACGACCTTCGCCCATCTCTGCCATGAAGCGGACGGCTTGAAGAAGCGTTCCAGGGAGAATGTTCTCAGGTTGGTGAAAGGCGTAGTTGATTTTGACGCGGTGAGTCTGCATGTCGAAGCGGGCTGTAACGCTGATGGTCCCCACGAGATCCACCAGCTTCAGCTCAATTCCGCGCTGCCCGGACGTGCGTTCTGTTGCTGTGAGAGGCAGGTGAGCCTTGACAGTTCCCTGCGCATCCTTGATTCGGAGAGCGAACCTGGCGTCGGCAAGAGGCGTGTTGTCGATCGCGCCGCCTACCTTGAGTTCCCCACCTTCGAAGACGCCGCCAAAATTGGCAGGCGCATCGATCGATAGACTTTTTACGAACTCGCTCGGTACGACGGTTGGTGTTCCGTAGTTGAAACTGTCCTGGAGAGCGTTGGCTACTCTCTTGCCATGTTCGGTGTCTGGGAAGCGGAAGGCCCCACCAATCATGATGGGGCGGTCTTTCTCGGCGCCAGGGTATCGGGGGTGGGCTGTGACGTTGATAGCGCCACCAGGTTGGATGCTGAAGCTGAACCCGTAATGCGGGTCGAGGGTGTTGAGGCGGTCTTTGAGCGTGCGCACACGCTTTACAAGATCTGGTACACCCCGAGCCAGAGCAGCTTGCTCTTGATTGATCTCCCGCATCATTCTGACGATCTCGGAATTGCTGTCTTCAAGATAGTACCGAGGGAGTTCAGGATGCGAGGCCATCTGGTCGTCGAGCCAATCCTTCCCCCGCCACACGCACGGGAAGGGATACTCGGCCGTCAAATCACTAAACCACTTGAGTTCGCCATCCGTGTGGTTGATAGGAACGACCAGGTACCAGGCTGCTGGGTCGTGCTTGGCAGCCTTCTTAAGGGATTTTTCGACCTGCCTTCTTCTGCCAGATCTCTCGTCGAGGCGTCCGGTGAACCTCTTCAGTTGGAAGATCTCCAAGCCAGTGGGCAGAGGAAGCTGGACGTCACGGCCGTCATCGCCACCAGCCCCGTCAATGCGCTGTGCTTGCGGGTGGAGACGGCTGATGAGGACGGAAACCATGTCTTCATAGACGTTGGAGCCGAGCCGCTCATCGGTCCAGTCGACCCTGTTCTTCATGGCACCCTCAGCTCTCATCACTACGGGCGTCGCCCGGAGCCCTCAACCCCCGCACCAGCTCCGCCGGATCAACTCCCAGCGCCTCAGCCAACTTCAGGATGTTGTGCAGGCTCACGTTGCGCTGGCCTCGTTCGACCTGCCCAATGAACGTCCAGTGCATACCACTGTCGTCGGCAAGGCGTTCCTGGCTCTTGCCGAGCTCGTTCCTGCGGGCGCGTACCCGCGCCCCAAAGGTCTGGGCAGCGTCTGAGATGGGCTGTTTTGCCATAACACGCCCAACTACATATGTCCCAAGCCTCAAGATCCAGAGACGATGCGTCCCAACACCCTGCATCCCATGACCATGTATCCTATGCTGCCTCTCGTAGGCAGCCCCCGGCATACGGAGGAGGTGATGGTCATGCTGTTCGTCAACGGCAGCGGCGGCAGTGGCGGCGCGGTCCGCTAGAAGCGCCCGCGCGCTCTCGCGCCTGAAGAAGACCCCGAGTCGTAACCACTGCGGCCCGGGGTCTTCCTATGCCCGGCATTGGCTCTGACCTGGGCTTTTGCTACAATTGATCTTGTATATGTCGAGCCCGTTAGAGCGCCTCTACCAGACCAAACTTGCCTTGCTCGCCACCGTCGTCACGGTGGTTGGTGTCGCCCTGATGCTCCTCGCCCACTGGGCGAGCGGCAGCCCCGCCGGCGCCTGGTTTGACGCACTGCCCGTAATGGAAGTCGGCTCGGCCCTCTTCACCACCGGCCTCATCGCGATCTTCTTCGAGTACATCGACCAGGCCGACGCCGAAGTCCGAGCCAACCAGCGTCTCCGCAAGGTCCTCTCCGAAGAAGCACCAGCCATCCGGGACGCCGTAGTCGACGGCTTCGCCTTCGCGCCGGAGGCCCTGACCAACGTGGCTTCCGAGGAGACCTTGGACCGCATCGTCGAGAACTGCCTGTCCATCCGGCTCGGTGACAAGGAGCTGGCCGCGGACGCCTACCAAGACCTCCGAGAGCAGATCATCGGAGCGCGGCAGCGCTGGGAAGACGCCCACGCTGCGGTAGCGCTCGCGCCCTGGACCAAGGGGCCGGCGGAAGGCCGAGGCGCGATGTTCGTCGCCACCGTCCGGTGGGAGTACCGCTTCGTGCCGTCAAGCCCCGTGCTTCGCTTCTCCTGCGTCTCCGACTTGGACGCGTACCGGGAGCTGCTGACCGATCCAACTTCCGCAGCGGAGTGGTACTTCCCGCCTGTAGAGGGACTCGACGCTACGTCACCCGAGGTCTTCGAGCTGGTGGAGGTTGCCGTCAACGGCAAGCCGCAGAAGATCCGGCGCAGCGTCCGCAAGGAGGGCCAGGTCTTCACCGTGAGCCTCGGCGGCGACATGAAGACCGACGAAGCGGTCACCGTCTCGTACACCTACCGCGTGCTGGTGCAGCAGCACGGACACGTCCTGCACCTCGATCTCGCCCAACCCACCAAGGACTTCAGGGCTGAACTTTGGTACGGCGATTGCGGTATCCGCCGCGTGAACGTTATCGACTACCTCTCTGGTCCACGTCAGCCGCGGTACACCGAACTTGGTGCGTCGGACCCGTCACCGAGCGTCGAAGTTGCCTACGAGGGCTGGACGTTCCCCAAGGGCGGCGTGGCGTTCGTGTGGGCGTTGGAGCGGGAGATACAGACGGTCACCGGTCGACAGAAGTGATCACAAACGGTCAGGAGTGAGGGTGGTCTACTCCCTTTGTCTGCCCTGCTCCTGACGGAGCGTGAGTGATTGTCAGTGCCACCGGCTAGCGTAGGTCGACGTACCGGGTAAGAAGATCACGGGGCTGAGACGTATGAGGTAGCTCAGGCCGTACAGCAAAAGTAAGAACGGGGAGTATTTATGACAGCACTGGAAGACAAGCTGACGCGCTACACGGCGCCGTCCAGTGATACCGAACAAGACAAGCAAGACAGAGCTGAGCGCATGGTGCGCAAGGCCGTCGAAAGCTGGAGTGGCTTCGACGGCATAGGCATCAGGTTGTTGCCGAAGGGGTCGTACAAGAACAACACCAACGTCCGCGCTGACAGCGACGTTGATATCGCTGTAATCCACAAGGGGTTCAACTACTTCAACGACGATGCGTTGCGTCAAGAAGAAAAGATCGTCCGGCGTCCCTTGACGGGCAGGCGATACGAGGGGGCTGCCTTTCGCTCGGAGCTTGAGAAAGCTATGAAGCACGCGTATGGCAGTGACTGCGATACGTCAGGCTCTACCGCTATCGAGATTGCTGAGAATGGCGGTCGGGTCAAGGCTGACGTTGTGCCTTCATTCCAGCACCGGAAATATTACTACGACACCATGGGTGAAGTTCGATACTTCGAGGGCACCACAACGCGACGAACGAACGGCGACTGGGTAGTGAACTACCCCGAGCAGCAGTACGACAACGGAGTGGAGAAGAATGAACGCGGCACTGGCCGACGCTACAAGCGCATGGTGCGCATTTTGAAGCGTGTTGAGAATGACCTGGTTGCCGCGGGCAAGATTGAGGCTCTGCCGAGCTACTTCATGGAGTGCCTCGTGTATCGCGTGCCGGATGGCCGCTTTAACCACGGTGGACTTACACCGTTGACTGATGACATCGCGGCGGTCATTACCTACATCTGGAATCAGACTAAACCCGGTGGCTCCGCTAAGGACTGGAACGAGCCGAATGGCATCAAGCCGCTGTTCGGCCCTGGGCAGAAGTGGTCTATGGAAGAAGCTCACGAACTCGCGCTGAAAGCGTGGCAGAACCTGGGGCTGAGCTGATGGAAGGCCTCAAAATCCGTGTTGGAATCGGTATTGCTGCGCTCGTAGGCTTGGCGCTCGCACTACTCGCCGGCCAGGGCTTCTCTCAAACGCCGTTGCGCATCTATTCGATCGCTGGAACAGTTGCGGCCCTGGTATTCGCTCTCTGGGAACGCTTTATCTGGAAGTGGAAACCGGTTAGATACTTCACGGGCGTACCGCTGATCGCCGGGACGTGGCGTGGCGAACTCGTTTCTTCCTATGTCCGCCCAGATGGTTCGAATGTGCCACCAATTCCTACGGTCATTTACGTTTCACAGTCAGCGTCTAAGTGGACTGTTACCCTATTTACGGGAGAATCGAAGTCAATCTCGGAGCACGCCAAGCTCATCCCTGATCCTGACGGCCGATGGCGGCTGAGTTGGCAATACGTCAATACGCCACGCCCCGGGGTTCGTGACCGCAGTGAGCGACACAAGGGAGCGGCAGAGGTGTATATAGGGTCACAGCCCGGCGAAGGCCTCGAAGGAGCGTACTTCACCGATCGGCGCACGGATGGCGAGTTGCGTTTTCCTGAGTGGTCGTCTGTCCGTTACAGCAGTGCTGATTCTGCTCTCGCTGCGGACGGCTTCAACCATGCGAGCCCGTTCGTGGGTGAAAAATAAGGGAGGGACCGTGAGCGAGCGCATCATTGAACAATTTATGTGGGGCTTCCAACATAATTTTCGTTTTTCGGTCGAATTTGAAGTGGAGCGTGCGTTCAAGGAAATCGAGTTCAAGGCAGATGCTCGCTGCATCCTCGTCGGCTTCGAGGTTACCGACGGACATATATTTCCGATCTGCGTGGAGCAGGGAGAGGGTTTATACAAATCGGAGGATCTCTCTGGCGTGCGGCGACTCGCAATTGAGAAATATAGAAATAACCCCGAGAGTAGCGTTCTGCATAGCCATCCGAGGGTTCGCCGACTCCGCCAGGAGTCTCTAATGAACCGAATGCGCGCAGAGGCAATTGAAGAAACGCTCGGGTCATTGGATGGGCAATCGGATCGAATCTTTTTCGCTAGTAACTCTGTGCGAGTTGGTGACTATGACGTGCACGTCATTATCAGCACTGACAAGCAGACGGTTGCTCGCGTACCGCAGATTGTCACGACTATGAGTGATCGAATGCCCGTGCTTCAGTCGCTCGTTCATGCAGTTATCTGGGAGATTCTCGGGCGAGCAGAGAAAGCCTTGTATCTACCAGAGGCCGGTTCTGGGCTTAACGTTTTGGGCGCGAGCACGGGTGAGATTGTGCGAACAGCCACAGAACATATGTTGCGCACGATGATGTACTGCATCAACTATTGGTTCGCGAGTGACCTTCACTTGCTTATGAACCAGCTTTCGGCACTGCCGTACGAGGGACGTGAAGGTGCCGGACGCTTGGTTTTGGCCAAAGCGGATAATCCGGCCATTGATGTGAGTGTGAAGTTGGCTAGCCCAGTTAAGAGCGGCAACACACTGGCTATCCGTAAATTGCTCGAAGGGAGTGGGGCAACCGCTGACGTCCTTTCGGATGGTGAGAAAATCTACGGGCTTGGAACAGTGCGCTCTGACTATGATCCTTCCACTGAGTCGGTCTTCAGCGTGAGGTTTTTGAGGCGGGGCTACTGGGAGTTGTCGCACGCTGACACAGTCTTGCTTGCTGTTCGTGATGGCATTCCCAGTTTGCCACAGCATGTACTCGACGTGGAGTATCTCCTTGACCTATGTGATCGGCTCTTCCCTGAATCGGATGACGACGTGTTGGTGCAGGCGGCTCGTGCCGTTGGTAAACACCGCCATGGAGCGATGCTTGTTATCTCTGCCGATGCAGCAGGGGAGGCAAAACGACTGTCTCCGCAGTCGTGGGCCGTTGAGCCGTCTCCGCTTTCAACGAGCTTGCTTACGCAGCTCACTGACATGGATGGCGCTGTGTTGCTTGATACGCAGGGAAATTGCCATGCGATCGGGGTGATCCTTGACGGTGTAGCTAAGGGTGAAGGTGATCCTGCTCGGGGAAGTCGCCTTAACAACGCAGTGCGCTATCTTGGCAGCGGCCGACCAGCAACCATTGTGGTGGTGTACAGCGCTGATGGCGGGATTGACGTGTTGCCATTTCTTCATCCTCGTGTTTTGAAGAGTCAAGTCCATGGGGCTGTGGCCGCGTACCTCGATCTGGCGGTACAGCGTCCTCCCGAGTTGGAGCGGGTTAATAGGCTCTGGGACGCCGTTAAGGCTTTCCGGTTCTACCTGTCGGCTGAGCAGTGTAATGCTCTTAATGATGCCCGTGAGTCCATTGAAGAATGGCGCTTGGAGAATATGAGGATGAAGATTGGAGAAGAGCTGCTGCGTCCTAACGCCAAGATGGACGACAGTTACTGGCTTCCGGAAGCTGACTAGCTTTTCATCGCCTGATCTGGGCATCAAGTGAAAGCCCGACCAATAAGGTCGGGCTTTCGTGTGCACCTTCTGCCTCGGGTAGAGAGCTAGGACTCTGATCGTGGTTTGCTGCGCCTGCTTGCCGTGCTGCCACCGGTCGATACTTCGACTGGGGTGGCTGTCTGCCCCAGGATGCCCGCAATGGCGTTGCGTCGCTCTTGGAGTCGTTTTTCTTCGGCGTCTAACTCGGCCATGGCTTTCTGCTGGACGTCCTCATCCGTGAGGGTCTTTGCAACCCAATCGGTGAGTGCTTCGACACCAACATCGTTCACGCTGTGCCCGGTTATACCGCGTAGGCCTTCGATCTGCTCGCGCAGGGTGGGGTCAATGCGTACGGCGAAGACCACGACCTTGCGTTCTTCTTCTGGTGAGACCTGCGGTTGTGTATCTGGGTGTTGTTCGCTCATTTGAAGCTCCTTCCGTTTAGTGGTTGGTTCTGTTAGTTATACGGAACTCGTCGTAAGGTTTGCTCCATGCCAGAGGAAAAGGATGCCCCACTTGCCGGTTATGGGCGAGCGGGGCATTCCTGGTGTGGTTCGTGGTCAGCCTCGCCCGTGCGTAACATTGGGCAAAGGCCAGCGGTAATTCCTCACGCTACTGGTGGCCGCATCTTTACCCCGGCCCGCTTGAGTGTCTTGTTGACCGTACTGGCACAGACATGAAGTTCCTGGCCGATCCGCCTTGCGCTCCAACCTTTCGCGTAGAGTTTCTTGGCCTTGGCTGTTCGTTCCGGTGTCATCTTGACCTGGGACCGCTTGGCCACTCCTGCCCGTGCCAAGTGCCGGTCGACCGTCTGCCAGTGCGCGCCGTAGCGCTCAGACAGCGCACTCACCGTTGAGCCTTGCTGGTACGCGGCCACCAGCTCCGCCACCTCGTCCGGCGACAGCTTGCGGTTCTCCTTGATGTCCGTCGCCACGGCGGGATGTACAACGACGGGCTCTACCTGCGCACATACCGTCTCGCCGTGCCTCTCCAGCGTCTTGATCAGGCGCAGCAGGGGTGCGCTCGGGTTCGAAAGGGAGTCGGCCAGGCGCACCAGCGAAAAGGCCCCGGACCGATCACGCCCGATCATGGTCCGGGGCCTTTGACATCCACTTCTGACATCAACGAGCGCGGTCACTGACGACCGGGGCGCCTCCTGAGCAGGCGGTCCATGGGGCTCATGGCCTCGCGCTGCGTGTCCTGCACGACGTGGGTGTACACGTCCATGGTGATGCTGATCTGGGAGTGCCCGAGGATCTCCATCACGACGCGGGGCGCGACTCCGGCCGCAGTGAGGAGCGTCGCGGTGCCGTGCCGGGCGTCGTGCAGCCGGATGACGCGGAGGCCGGCGGACTCGGCGACGCGGGTGAAGGACCGGTAGACGTTCCGCGGCTCGACCTGGCGGCCGGTGCGGGTGGTGAGGACGTAGCCGGACTTCTGCCACTGCTCCCCCGCCTTGGCACGAGCAGCTGCCTGCCGCATCCGGTGCCAGCGCAGAGGGGCGATACAGAGGGCGGGACAGTCGAGTCCAGCACCGCGCATCATGACGCTCGCCAGCAGGACGGCGGTCTCCCGGCGTCCCAAGTGCGCAGAGCTCGGCTGGTAGGTGAGCAGGTGGCGGGAGTCGCTGTGGAACAGTTCGTGGGCTGCATCCATGGCCTCGGGTCCGCCAAACGTGTCGGTCTCGGGCTCGTAGACGCAGGGCAGGCACGACATGGCCACGCCGTCGAGTAGGCCGGGGCCGCCTTGCTCGTCCTGGATGAGCACCGTGGCCGTGAGTTCGGGGTCGGTGTCCGGTGGGGTGACCGCAGCCAGGAGGGCCGGGATCGCGGCTCGGAGTTTCCCCGCGGTCGAGGGGTGAGCGTCGTCTGCCGTACGCGCGGCAGCGTGGGCGAGGCCGGCGAAGCCGTGGCAGAGGCCGTTGTCCGTCGTGGCCTTCAGCTGCTCGGGATCGGTGAGGGCTGCCACGAGCGCGTTCTCCGCGTCGATCTGGCGGCTGGTATCGCCGAGGGCGAGCGCGGCAAGCTGCTGGGCGCGGGCGAGGCCGGCGGTGCCGTAGCACCAGGAGGGCCGCCTGGGTGCTGACGAGCCGAGACGCCCCCTGCGCAGCTCGCCCTGAGTGACCCAGTACGGCCAGACCGGTCCGCCGTCGGCCTTCTCCTTCCAGCGGTCCAGCCAGGTCAGGATGGTGCGCAGTGCTGCATGGTGCCCGTCTATGACGGACCCGTTCCAAGCGGCGAGGGCCAGGAGCGCGAGCACGCCGCCGATGCCGTGCGCCATACCGGTGTTGGCGTGCCCGTACGCCAAGGCCCTGGAAGATCAGTTCAAGCAGCGGCCGGTCATCCTGCGTCCTCGCGACGGCCATCGGGCCCTGCCGAGGGCAGGGTGCAGGCAGTGTCCTGGCGGCCCCGTCCTCTTCGCTCGAAGAACGCCCGCCAGGCCGGGGAAAGAACCGGGGTGGCTCCGGCTGAGCGCCGGGGCCACCCGTGGGCTGGTCGGTCAGTGGTGGATCAGTCCTCGTTGGGGTCGAGGACGCGTCCCTTGAGCTTGACGGGGTTGGCGGCGCCCACCCGGAGCTCGCCGTCGGTATAGCGACCCGGCGTCGCGCCGTCGATAGCGGTGACCTGGGCTCCGTAGCCGAGGCACTCCTGGTTGGTGGACAGGTACGGGTTGTGGGTGAAGGTCAGCGTGCGGCCCCCGTCGGCGAGGGTGCCCTGGGTGGTCTTGAGGTTGCCCTTCGCCTGGAGCGTGTTGACGTCGTGGTAGGCCCAGGAGAGCCAGCCGGTGAACACGAAGCCCGTGGGTGCCTTGAGGGTGAAGGTGATGTCGCCGGGGTTCACCTGGTCCGGGACGGTGCTGAGGATGCCGAAGCTGAGGTGGGCCGGCACCCCTCCGGGCGCATCCTCGACGATGCCCTGTTGGAGGATGTACAGCTTGTTCTCGGCTCCTGGCGCAACGGGTGCCTGGGTCTGCGTTGCCATGGTTTTCCTTCCGTGGGTGGGGGGTGTCCGCGTGAGCGGATCCGCCGGTGGCGGGCTGGGGGGCTCGCTCATGCGCCGTCGGGGACGAAGACGCACGCCTTGAGCTAGGCCGGGGGCGCGGTGGCGGTGGGCGCGTGGTCCGCCAGGAGCGGGCCGAGGACGACGAGGGCGCCGACAACGATGTCCTCGTAGAGGTAGAACCCCGCTTCCAGGAGCGGCAGTTCGTCATCGGCGCCGTCGGTGTCCGCGTCCGCGTCCGGGCCGGTGGCGTGTCCGGTGTCGTCGTCGGTCTCGTCCTGGGGAGCGGGCGTGCCGAGCAGGTCCGTGAGGTCCTGCGCGGCGCCCTGGAAGGCGGCGCGAGCAGTGGTGGCCAGCAGGCGCAGGGGGAGGTCGAGGGTGGCGGCGGTGCGCTGGCCGGAGATCAGTTTCATCGCGGTGGGGGCCTCCGCGGTAGTGGCGGCGAGCCACTGCACGGGCAGGGAGCAGGCGGAGATGAGCCGCTCGGCGGGCATCAGAGGCGGGGGGTCGCCGTCGACCATGAGGTCCTCCCACTCCATGAGGTCGAAGAGGAACTGGCCACCCTTGTAGAGGGGCCAGGGCCGGACCGTGTCGAGCAGGACGCGGGCGCGTGCGGGCTCGCGCCGGCGCAGGGCCACGCCGTACCGGGCCAGGGTGCACAGGCTCTGGCGCAGACAGCTGTTGACCTGGCCGAGGAAGGCGAAAGCCCGGTGGTCGGTCGAGGTCAGCGGGCCGGTGGCGGTGGGGTCGGCCGGCGGGGGTGGGGTCGTGGTGGTGGTCACAGTGGCCTTGAGGTGACGTAGTGGGCGATCTGCCGCAGGACGGCTTTGCCTTCGTTCTCGGGGATGACGCGCAGGTCTTCTTCGAAGCGCGCGATACCTTCGGCGGCGAGCCGGTCGGCGAGGTCGGTGGCGTACTCGATGGAGCCGTGCCGCCGCATGGCGGCGAGGAGTTCCTCGGCGTGCTGCTGGGTCTTGTCGACGCGGCGTTGGCGCAGGACGTCGAAGAGGCGGGGGCGCTCGTGGGTGTACGCGGTGCGGAAGAGGTGGATCAGCATGACGGTGCGCTTGCCTTCGAGCAGGTCCCCCAGGGGCTCCTTGCCGTAGAGGGCCTCCTCGCCGACCAGGTTCAGGATGTCGTCCTGGATCTGGAAGGCGATGCCGATCAGGCGAAACGCCTCGTCGAACCGGCCCAGTACGGCCGGGTCGGTGACGCCGGCGCAGACGGCCCCGATGCGACACGGGCTGATGCAGGTGTACCAGCCCGTCTTCTTGGTGCTCATCGTGAAGTAGGCGTCGTCGGCCTCCGGGACGACCTCGTGGCGGATCCAACCCAGTTCCATGGCCTGGCCCTCGATGGACTCCCGGCACATGTGCAGCGTCTCGTGGATGAGGCCGAGGGTACGGGCCAGGCCGAGTGATTCGAGGTTGGACAGGACGGCGTCGACGGCCAGCAGATTCAGCCCGTCACCGACGTTGACCGCCAGGCCCAGACCGTGTTCCTCGTGCATGGTCGGCAGACCGCGCCGATGGGTGGACTCGTCGGCGATGTCGTCGTGAACGAGAAAACCGTTGTGGAACAGCTCCAGCGCGGCGGCGGCGCGTACGGCGTCGTCGGGACGTCCGCCGAAGGCGGCGCAGGCCGCGATGGTCAGGGTGGGCCGCAGGCCCTTGCCCTGCCGCGAGGGGTAGGAGCGCATGAGGTCGTACAGCTCCGCGCGCGGCTCACGGTCCGGCAGCAGCCGTTCGATCTCCTCGTTGGTGCGGGACCGGCACCGGCGCATGGTCTCCATCAGGTCCGCGTCGCGGACGGTGTCCTCCAGCGACCAGCTCGTGCTGGAGCGTCCGTCCCACAGCAGGCGCGGGGCCGTGAGGGTGGTGTCGCCGATCAGCGCGGGTGGTGCCGGCGCGTCCTCGGGGGAGCGCCGGGTGAGGAAGTCCAGCGCGGTCCAGTCGACCGGCGCGCCGGCCTGCTTCTGTTCGGCGGGTGCCGCGCCGCCCCACAGCTGGGGGGCCTGTTCACGGTAGGCGCCCCAGAGTTCCTGCATGCTGCGCAGGCCCGCCGCGCGCTGGGACAGCAGCGTGAAGGCGCGCCAGACGGCGAGGGTGTCCTCCTGGGAGCCGCGTACGTCGAAGCTGTCGGGCAGGACCTGGTCGACGGGTGGGCGCTGGAGGTCGAAGAGCAGGTTCATGGCCCGGTTGTCGAAGACGACCTCGACGTCGGGCGCCGGACAGCTGTCCTGGTGTACGACGAGACGGCTGTGTCGCGCGGTGAGCGTGGCATGGCTGCCGTCGTTGAATTGCAGGCCGAGCCGAATCCCGCGCAGTTGGTCGGCGGCGGCGGCGAGGACGGCCGGCGCCCGGTCGGACAAGGCGGCGACGGTCTCGTCCAACAGCCGGGCGCCCGTGAACGCGGCCATGGTCTCAGTCATGGGCACCACCGGCGAACTCCACGATGCCCCCGGTGCGAAAGGCGATACGGCGTCCGCCGATCCGTCCTTCCACCGTGCACGGGCCGAGGGTCTCGTGCACGCTGAACGGATGCAGGCTCGTTTCGGACGGGTTGGCGATGCGTCCCGCCGTGTGCGAGCGGAAGTCGAGGACGAGACGGTCGTCGCCGAGCCGGGCGGTGATCAGCAGCCGGCCGGGCACCGCCGCCATCGGCGGTGTGCCCAGCACGTCCGCCAGCGGTGGCACCATCGCCACCCGGTCGCGGTCCAAGCTGCCGCTGACCGCGACCCGCAGGTTGCGGCGTGGAAAGTGACGCACCATGCGCCCGTCGCGCCACAGCATCACCGATCCATTGGCCGCGTCCGCCGGACGCGCGGGCTGGATCAGGGTGAAGACCACCGCCGAGGGCGGGGCGGCACCGGCGGGGCCGGAGGGATCGTTGACGAACCCGAACACCCAGCCCCCCAGCGTGGGCCAGGACCACCGGCCGCGTACCCGTTCGTGGTAGCCCAGCAGGTCCGTCGCCGTGAGCGTGCCGTCGCCGTGCCGCAGAATGCCCTCGCCCAGGACGCCGGGCTCCGACTGCCACCGCAGGTGCTCGTCCTCTCCGAAGGGCGCGCACTGCGAGGTGCAGGGCCTGCTGGTCCGAGTCAGCCGCACATCGGCCGTCGGCGCCGCCGACCGGGCCGCCATCCGGAACGCGCCGGACTCACCACGTGGATGCGGTAACCGGAACGTGGACCAGGGCAGTTCGGGCTGCTCGGCGTTGAACTGCGTCGAACTCCAGCCGTGCCCCTCCTCGTAGACCAGAAGGATCGCCATGTGCTGCCCCTCGTCCGCCGTGCCGGTGCCGCTGCGGTGCCCGGCGGTCGGAGCGCCCGGATCGGCGAAGACAGCGCCGCTGGAGGACCCCAGGACGGACAGGTTGGCGATCAGTGCCTGCCGACCGCACCGGGACAGGAACGCGTAGTGCAGCCATTTGCGGTCGAGTGGATGGGTGAGCGGGGCATACGGGAAGGGGCCCGGGGGCCCGAGCCTCGTGCGGGGCGGCATGGACACATTTCGAAAGGTAACGCACCGTTTCCTGACTGGCACATTCCGCGATGATCAGCCGGGTGATCCAGGGGCACAGAAACGTTCATTTGCGTATTCGAGGTTTGACATCGCAAAGAGCCACTTATGGCAGACACTCCGCCACGGACGGCTCAAGTGCTCGCGCCGGCCTCCTGGACTTCTCACTGGTCCTCGTCGTCCCCGAGAATGCTCGCTTTCAGGCGTACTTCCGGCTGGCCCGCGATCAGCGCTCGTCCGTCGGTGTACCGGCCCGGCTCGGCATCCGTCCCGGCCCGGACGCCGAGGGTGTACACGAGGGCCGCCGCCGGATTGCCGGGAGTGTTCAAACGGGGTTCGTCGGTCACGGACAGCGACTTGCCACCCTCGCGCACCGCTGCCGAGGGCTCCGGAGCGGCGGCCACGGAACCGTCGACCCGGTAGTACGCGCACGTCGCCCGGCCGTCGAAGACGAGACCCGTAGGAGCGGTGAAGCGGTGCTCCACGTGCCCGGGCGCCCAGGAAGCAGTGGACGAGACCCGTACGTGGATCAACTCACTCCCGCCGCGCGGGATTTCCACCCCGACTTCCTGGCGTACCAGCAGCCGCGCGGCCGTCGCCGCGTCGGCGGCCCGGTCCACGTCCTCAGCGCTTTCGGCTTCGCCGTCCGGCTCCGGATTCCCGTCCGGCTCCGGCCGGATGGTCTGGGAGGCGGCAGTGGTGAGCGGCAGGGCCGCGATCCGGTGGTGGAAGTTGTCCGCCATGAGCAGTCTCCCGGCCGGATCCACGGCAAGGGCACACGGATAGGCCAGGGTGACGCCGGCGGCGGGCTCTGACGCCTCATCAGCTTCCGGCGCCGCACCTGCCGCCGGGTTCCGCCCCGCGACGACGCGGGCCACCCCGTCGGCCAGCCGCCATACGCGGTGTCCGTTCATGTCGGCGACGTAGACGGCCCCCCGGTCGTCGACCGCCACGGCGCACGGGGCCCTCCAGTCGACCGCCATGGCGTCAGCGGTCCCGTACGGCGGTCCCGCCAGCACCCGAAGAGTCCCGTCCGTGCCCAGCAGCAGCACCCGACGGCCCACCGGGTCGGCGATATACAGCTGCCCCGACGCGTCGGCCGCCAGACCCGCGGGCAGGAACGCCTCGCCCGCGTCGGCCGTACCGGAGCGTCCGGACCCTCCGGATGCCTCGACGACCGTGCTGATGACACCGTCCCTGTCGACCCTGCGCACCCGGGGAGTGCCCGCTTCGCCGACGTACAGCGATCCGGCACCGTCCAAGACCAGGGCGCAGGGGGCGTCCAGCCGGGCGCGGTCGGCTGGGCCACCGTCGCCGTCGCCGCCGCCGTCGTCGCCGCCGCCGCGGGAGCCCTCTCCCGCTACGGTGGCGATGACGCCCGAAGGGTCGATCCGGCGGATCCGGTGGTTCATCTCGTCGGCGATGAACACACCCCCGTCCACGTCGACCGCGAGGGCGGCCGGGAAGCCCAGACGGGCCCGCACCGCGTCCGCGCCGTCCCCGGCGAAGCCCCGCAGTCCGTCCCCGGCGATCGTCGTCAGCACACCGGCACCGTCGATCCGGCGAACCCGGTGGTTGGCATGGTCGGCGATGAAGACAGCCCCTTGTCCCACGACCACATCCGCGGGGAAGGCCAACTGCGCTTCCGACGCCGGCCGCCCGTCCCCGAAGAATCCGGCGGTGCCGTTTCCCGCCACGGTGGCCAGGGGGTCGTACCCGTCCGGGGAGACCGGCTCCCACGTCCGGGCCTCGGTCTTCGCCGTCACGCCGTCACCGCCCGGCACCGTCGCAGTGGCGCCTGGGCAGCCTCTCTCACCTTCCACGGCTTCGTCACCCGCACGTCCGTCTCCTCTCCGAGCCATCGCTGACACCCTGCATACCGGCCGGGCCACACCCACAGAAGCAGCGCACCGCGCGATTGACCCGCACGTGGGAGGAGCCGCTGGGGACGGGCGAAGGGGTCCGGCCGAGAGGGACGGCCGTGGGCGCCGACGACTTCACCGGGCGCGGGGGCTGCCGCGCTCCGTATCCGTGCGCCCCACGTGCCTCAGCTCCACTCGAACAAGTGACGCGGAATCGATCCCGCGTTCCAAACGGCGGAACGGCGGCATACCGCCCGCGGGCCCGGGCTAACCATGGACACGGATGACGGCCCGGTGCATGCCGTTCGCCTGCACAACGCCCGGCCGAAACCGTCGGCGGGGGCCGGGCGTTCGTCTCCCGGACACCGCTCTCAAGGCGTCCTGTGCTCCGTGAACCGCGCGGCATGCGGTGGCAGGCCCTGCCCGTCGCCTGCGGGCCGGGGTGATCCGCGCCAGGACGTCCCTCTCACCGCACGCTTCGATCACAGCCCCAGGAGGTCTCGGAGATGGCCACTGACGTGCAGTCCGCGAAGAAGGAAGCCTACAGACAGGGAGAGGAACAGGGGCGGGCCGACGCGCTCGCCGGACGCCCGCACGCCGACCCGCCCCGCGACGGCACCCGCGGGGAGAAGGACCACTACGCGAACGGCTACGACTGGGGCTACGAACAGGGCCGTGCGCAGAAGCTGGACCTCGTGGTGTGGCAGGAAGGCGGGGTCGAGGACGCCCCTGGTGGCCTCGGCACCACCATCAACATCTGCGTCCGTACGCCGAACTGGAGCGAAACCGTCGACGCCGGTGAACGGGAGCACGTCTTCACCGCCCCCACCGGATTCCGCTGGAACGGCATGGTGGGCGCCCAGTACAAGCGCATGAACCAGACCACAGGCGGCGGCCTGCCGCCCGTCCAGGCCAAGGTGAGCGCGGACGGGCGCACGCTGACCTTCACCTACCACGTGCACTTGAACACGACCGACCAGGACAAGGACTGCATCGTCTACACCTGCGGTCTCGAAGCCGTCGACGGCGCCGGGCTCGGCCGCTTCACCGATGGCGTCGCCCAGATCGGCACCGCGCCTCCGGCCACGCTCAAGGCCGAAGTCATCGAGGACGAGGACTGAGAGAGCAGGAGTCAGACACCATGACCACCGTCGTCACCTCCGGCGTCTTCCCGACCACCACCCCGGCCATCTCCCCTGTCGACGGGCTCGGCACCGCCGACGTCAGGTGGGGCAGCAGCGGCTCCCAGAGCGGGTACCAGTTCCGCGGTTCGGCCGCGGACGTCCAACTCGACGGCACCGAGTTCGTCGTCGGTACCTTCGTGCACCGCAATCTCCCCACCAACGTCAGCCCGAGCCAGTTCAACGTCATGCTCGCCGTCAACGTCATGTTCGAGGACGGCAGCACGACCGATCTGAACTTCGCCTTCCATCACAACGAGACACCCAACAGCACCGGCAGCAGTCCCGTGGATGACGATCTGGTCGATCTGCAGGAGTTCATCCACCCTCAGCCGGTCACGATCGACGGGAAGCAGTACAAGGCGGTCCTGAGCGGGTTCAAGCGGGGCGGCCGGATCGTCCGGCAGTTCCGCAGCCCCGAGGGCGGAGTCAACTTCGCCGAGGTCGTCTGCATGTTCACCTTCGACGAGCCGGACGTGATCATCTCCGACCTGCACTACCTGGGCAACGGCACGGGCCAGCCCGACGAATACATCGAGATCTTCAACAAGGGCGGCGCGCCCCAGGACCTGACCGGCTGGGTCGTGGAGAGCAAGCCCACCGGGCACGCCTACGCCTTCCCCCCGGGGACGGTCATCCAGCCCGGCCAGCGCTACCGGGTCTACACCAACGAGGTCCGCCAGGAGTCCGGAGGATTCTCCTTCGGTTCCTCCGAGGAGGTCTGGCGTGACGAGGGCGGCATCGGCCGCCTGGTCCACGATGGCTTCGTCGTGGACCAGCACCCCTACCTCGACAGGGGCTTCAACAAGACCGCCACGCCGTAGCGGGAGCATCGCCCTACCGGCACTGGTGAGGCCGGCTTCGGCCCCGCCAGTGCCGGTAGGACAGCCCGCGCGACAGGCCATAGACACCTGGCACCCACACGTATTCCGGCGTGCTCAGGAGGATTACGCCGCGAGGAGTTCCGCCGGGCCGTACGCGGCGTCGAGCCCCGCGCAGTCGGTCCCGCTGCGCGAGACAGCGATCACAGGCACGGGAGTAGGCGTGAGCGCGGCGCGGTGTCGGTGCAGCGCCGCGAGATCGTGCCGGTCGAACGGGGAGTTCTCCAGCCACTTCACCGAGCCGACGAACAACAGCTCCTTGGCGATCGGCGAGCGGTCCGCTCCCACGACGTCGATCTCCACATCGTTGGTACGGGTCCAGTAACCGCCGATGGCGGGGGCGGCGGGGAGGTTCGCGTCGGGCAGCAGCCGTGCCAGTGCCTCGCGCACCAGAGGTTCAACGGCTCTGCCACGCCAGCCGACCAACCTGGTGCGCATGTGGTCGGCGATGGACCAGCCGACGACCTTGCGGCTGAAGCAGTCCAGCACGGTCGCGAGATAGAGGAACTCCCCGCCTGAGAGCGGGAGACACGTGATGTCACCCATGTATTTGCGCCCCGGCTCGGTAGCGGTGAAGTCCCGCTGGAACAGGTCCGGGACCGGTGAGGCTGCCGGGTCCGGGACGGTGGTGCGCACGCGTCTGCGCAGGCGGATGCCGGTGATGGAGAACGTCCGCATGATCCGGGCGATCCTCTTCTCGTTGACCCGCTGCCCTTTCTCGCGGAGCTCGGCCGTCACTCGCGGGGAGCCGTAGGCGCCGCCGGACTCGCTGTGGACCTAGCGGATCTCTTCGACCGGGATCCGGTCCTGGTGCTGCCGGGCGGCCCGGCCTCGGCGCCGGCGAGCCACTTGCAGTAGCTGGACCGGTTCACGTCCAGGACGTGGCAGAGCCGCTTCACCTCGTAGGTGTCCCGGTGGTCGTCAACGAACTGGAAGCGGCTCCTCACCAGTTCGTCTCTGCGGCGAAATACTTGGCCGCCTTGCGGAGGATGTCCCGCTCGGTGGCGAGCTTGCGCTCACTTGCCTCGAGCTCGGCCACCCGGGCCTCCGACTGAACCGCCCCCGCTCGTGCGGATCAGCGGACGGCACCGCCTCCCGAGGCCGGGCGCCCGGCTTCGCAGCCGCGGCGGTGATGCCACGGCGTTCGCGGTCCCGTAGCACCCACTCACGCAGGGGCGCCCGGTTGACGCCCAGGTCAGCGGCGATGCTCTTGTAGATCGACCCGGGTGTGGACTCGTACAGGGCCACGGCATCGGCCTTGAACTCGTCCGAGTAGTCCTTCATCGCCATCGGCGGTCTTCTCGCTTCCTCCGGATCAAGCAGATCCGGTATCAGCGTGTCCACCACTCAGGGGGAGGCCCCCCGTACCTTGCCTCGACAAAAGGCGCGCTGGGGTTGAGCGAGATCAGCGTGCCGGACGGACGGCAGACAGTACGCTGAATCCGTCGGGATCGGGCCCGCAGCACAGTGTCCGGGAGGTGCTTCATGACGGCCGAGATGGTAGCCCCGGCGTGGATGCATGAGCAGATCACGGCGGAGGAGTACGAGTCCTGGTCCGAGGAACAGTGCGCCGGTATCGAGATCGTGGACGGGATGGTCGTCGTGAGTCCGAGTGCGTCCAAGCGGCACAACCGTCTGGCCCGGATTCCGGCGAACGCCCTGGACGCCGCCGCGGGCCCGGAGTGGAACGCCGACACGGACTTCGACGTCCGGCTTCAGGACGTCCCACTCACCAATCGCCGCCCCGACGTCGTCGTGTACCGCGCAGACACCATCGACATCACCCCAACCCGCCCCGAGCACGTGCTGCTGGTCGCGGAGGTGGTGTCGCCAGGCTCGGAGACCACCGACCGGATCGTGAAGGTCGACCAGTACGCCAAGGCAGGCATCGGCTTCTACTGGCGGATCGAGCAGGCCGCGACAGGCGTTCCTCTCGTGTACACCTACGTTCTCGACCCCGCGACGAAGACCTACCGGGACGGAGACGTGTTCACCGGCGTCCTCAAAGTAGCGGCCCCCTTCCCGGTGGAGATCGACCTCGGCCAGATCTGACCCACGCGCCGCTCAGCAGCCGGCAGCGCGTGAGCGATGCGTGAGCGGACGGCCCGATACGGGGCGGCATGAGCCGGATCAAGTGGCTCGCCGCGCACTTCTGGCCAGGGGAAACAGCACCGCTCGGCAGCGCCAGGCACCCCCCGGCAAGGATCAGTCCACTCCTAAAGCGGGTGTCGCAGGTTCGAATCCTGCCGGGGGCACAACACATTAAGCCGCTGGCCTGGGGTTTCTGTCCCAGGGAGGCGCTCTGTTCGGCCTCGGACTTCTTGTCCGGGGCCGTTTTGCGTGAGCGGATGTGTCACCAGTCGCGGGTGCCGCAGTGGAGGAGTGGCCGAGCATCTCCCGGATCAGTGGGAGGCCGACCTCCTCGTACAGCTCGTTGAAACGGCGGATGACGTTGGCGGAGCGGAGCAGCTCGTTGTTCTCTCGTGTGCAGACACGCCCGGTCTTTCGCCCGTACACTCCCTTGTTCCTCTACGCTCCCTTGCTCCTCGCGCTCGTTGTCCTGCCACGCGCGGTGCCGCCGCAGGACCTGGACCGTGTAGGAGTCCGGCGCGATCGTGCGTGCATCGGCATCGGCCGTGGGGGCATCCTCACGCGCCTCTCAGTCATACCTGTCTCCCAGCCGTCGGCCACAAGCTGCTCGGTAACGGTGATGAGCGCCGCGTCCAGATGAGTTCCGGTCCGCATCCGGACGCATGCTCGCCACGCCGGGCACAGGAACAGGCCGCTACTTGCCCCAGATCTCGCGGTACGCCTGGCGGTAGCCCTCGGAGTCCCAGGACAACGCGCCGCCACTGTTGGCGGCGGTGGCGATGTGGACGGGAGCGACGTATCCGCTGGCCTGCTTGCCGGCGAAGGCGCGGTTGAACTCGTCGATGATCTGCCAGCCCTGCTCGGACAGCGGCTCGGGCACGGTGGCGGCCTGGAACTCCCTGCCGTTGATGCGCTGGAAGGCCCCGGGGTCACCGTCGCCGGCGCCGATGTTGAACGGCGCGCCGCCGCCTTGTACACCGCCGGCGCGCAGGGCGGAGGCCGCGTGGTCGAAGTACAGGTCGTTGATGGCGGCGGAGTAGGTCCACTTGCCGCCGAAGCGGGAGAGCAGGGAGGAGGCTCTGTCGATGGTGCGGCTGCCCGCTTCGGGGATGGGGATGTTCTCGTAACTCAGCAGCTCGACGCCGGAGCAGGTGGCGAGTTCCTTCTTGATGAGCTCGGACTTGCGTTTGGCGAAGGGTATCGAGGCGTCGGTGAACAGGACGACGCCCGCACTGCCGTTGGAGCGGGCGATGATCCAGTCGGCGCTGATCTTCGCGACATCCTCGACCTTGGTGGTGATGTTGCTGAAGAGCTTGGGATCCTCGCTGGGGCCGGGGGCGCCCACGGCGTGCCAGCCGATCAGCGGGATGCCCGCGGCGTCTGCCTCCTGGACCTGCTGGGCGGCGGATTCGGGGTCGAAGCCGCCGATGACGATACCGGAGGGGTTGAGGGCGAGGGCCTCTTTGAAGGCGGCCTTGATACCGGAGGGCGTGCCCTGGCCGTTGATCGTGTGAACGTTCCAGCCGACGACCTTGGAGGCTTCCTGGACTCCCTTGGCGACGCCGGCGACGCCGGGGTTGGTCATGGTCTGGGCGATGTAGACGATGGTCTTGTCCGGGACGGCCTCCGGCCCGGTGGTGGGACCGGTCCAGGGGGCGTTGACGGCCTCGGCCTTCTTGACGGCCTGCTTGGCCTTGGTGAGGGCGGTGGGGCAGCCGGGCTGGGAGGACCGGACGGTGGATGCGGCGGTGGTTGAGCCGCCCTCGCAGCCGACGACGGCGGTGCCGGCCACGGCCAGGAGCACGGCGGCTGACACGGTCGTGTTGCGGGTGGGGTGCACGGGGTCTCCTCACAGGACAAAAGAGGTGGTACGGGAGTAGGTGGGGGGAGGAGATGGGCTACGAGTGGCGACGGATCCGACGCGTAGCCCCGCCGGAAGAGCAGCCCGCAAGGCCGACGGCGATGAGGCGGCCACGACGGCGCCCTGGGCGGTGGCCCGGGGGCTTGTCGCGGTGGGAATGTAGCAGGACGCCGGCGAACGCCCGTACGGCACGAGCCCCGGTACCGGCGCGAGCGCATGAGCCGACCGGTGGACGCGAGCAGCTCGCGCTACCGGGGCCGAGGGCCGCGCCGAACCAGTCGGTCGGCGTCAACTCCGCTGCCAGGCAAGGGATCACCGGACTGCATCGCGTACGCCGACGAACTGCTGCGGCGGACGGGACACCGTGATCGACAAAGTCGACGAAAGATTCGTAGTCAACTGTTGATGGCACACGTGTTGTAAATAATCATATAAACGGTAGTGTCCGCACAGCCGGTGATCATTGGCGCGCGATCCCCTTCGCTGTTCCAGCGCAGGGCGCTTCGAAAGCGTCACTCCCGTTCCCCGGCTGTCGGCGGTCCGGCGCAATGACACCCTCGGTCACCGCTCACGAGCACAACGAAGGAGGCCAGGGTGTCTGCGAAGACAGTGGGCCCTCCCCCACTCTCGGCTACGCTCGAGCAGGGGGACCCCCACCCCGCGCGCGGCCCGTCCGGGCACGCCGACCCGTCCGAACGTGGCGACCATGAGCCGCGGTTCCGCCGCAGAGCGGGAGCCGTCCTCGACCGGTGGCCGTTCCGGCGGAAACTCAACGTCCTGGTGATCGTGCCCATCGTGGCTGTCGGCGCGCTGCTCGGGGCCGGCGTCAACGGCCAGGTGGAGCAGGCCCGAGCCGCCGACCGGATGGCGGAGCTAGTACGCGACAGCGAACAGGTCACGACGCTGATCAACGACGTACAGGTCGAACACCGGCAGGCGCTCCTGCTGTCCGTGCAGTACGAGTCGACCCGCCCCGGAGCCACCCTGCCGTCGACCAGCGCCTACCGCCAGGCGCAGCGGGACACCGACGCTCGGGCCGAGGCCGTACGTACCGCGTTCGGGTCGAGCCTGCCGGACGAGGGGGAGCAGGCGCTCGAGTACCTTGGCGGCCTTGCCGTCCTGCGCGAGAAACTTGAGCGGGGATACGTCTCTGTTGCCAATATCGACCCCGCGTACGCGTTCGCGGTCGACTACCTGATCGACGGCATCGGTCTCGACGCCTTCTCCGGCACCTCCTCGTCCTCGGTCACCCATCTGCTCGACACGGTGCTGCGCGCCGACGCCGCCCATGCGGCCTTCGAGACCAGCGTGTTCTCCGCCCAGACCCGTGACGCCAACGCCCTCACCGAGTACACCCGCGCGGTCGGCGCCCACGAGCTCTACGAGTACCAGTCGGAACGTTTCAGCCGGATCGCCACGCCGGAGCAGGTCCTGAGCCTGGATGGCATCGAACGCGCCGCCGAGCAGCACGGCCTCGAAGCCCGGTTCGAGGAGCTCAACATCGATCCGAGTTCCCTGCAGGCCCGGTCGCCACGCGAGCTTCGCAAGGCGATCGAGGCCGGGGCACGCCAGGGCGAAAGTCGCCTCGGCATCACCCGGTCCCTGATCGAGCAGATCGCCGCCCGGGCCGACACCGTCTCCAAGAGCGCCCTGCACAACGCGCTGGCCCTGCTCGGTCTGGCCCTTCTCGGCTTCGCCGCCTGGCTGACCTTCTCGTTCTGGGTCCGGCGCTCGGTCGTACGCCCCCTGGCGGCCCTGACCGGCGCCGCCCAGCAGGTCGTCGACGTGGCGGGCCAGGAACTCGCCCGAGTCGCGGACGATGAATCCGACGACAGCACTCCGCTGCGGCCGCACTCGATCCCGGTCCCGGTCCGCGACGAGATCGGCGAGCTGGCCGAGGCGTTCAACCGGGTGCAGGTCACCGCCGCCCAGCTGCTGGAGCGACAGGTGCTGAGCCGCCGCAACGTGGCCGAGATGTTCGGCAACGTCGGGCACCGCGTCAGCAATCTGACCACGCGTCAACTTGCGCTGATCGATGGTGTCGAACGCGAGGAAACCGACCCCGACGTCCTTGAGCGGCTCTACCGCATCGACCACATCGCCGTACGCCTCCAGCGCAACGCCGACAGCCTGATGCTGCTCGCCGGAATCCGGGAGACCGGCGCCGAGGCCCGGCCGACCACCCTGGCCAACGTCATCCGGGCAGGGTTGGGCCAGATCGAGGGGTACCAGCGGGTGTCCCTGCGGTCCGAGGCAGACATGACCGCCCAGCCCGACGTCATCGCCGACCTGACGCTGATGCTCGCGGAACTGCTGGAGAACGCGGTCTCCTTCTCCCCGTCCCACACGCCCGTCGAGGTGGTCGTCCGGCCCGGTACCGACGTCACCGCGGACGGCGGGGCCCTGATCGAGGTCATCGACCACGGCCTCGGCATGAGCACGGAACGCCTCGCCGAGGAGAACGCCCGGCTGATCCGCCGGGAACGGCTCGACCTGGTACCGACCAGAGTGCTCGGTCTCTTCGTGGTCGGCAGCCTCGCCCGGCGCTGGGGCGTACGGGTGACCCTGAGCCGCACGCCGGGCGGCGGGGTCACCGGCACCGTCTGGATTCCCTCCGCGCTCCTGCTGGATGTGAACCCCGTAGCCTCCGTGACTTCCGCGGCACTCGCGGCCATGGACCCGACGGGAGCGGTGGCGGCATTCCCGACGCGGCCCGAGCAGAAAGCCCTCGCGCCCGCGCCGCCGACCCCCGCCGCCCTCTCCTCTGCGCCCGACCCTGCCCCTGAACCGCGGTCGGCGACCCCGTCCTCCCCGCGGGACGGCCTCCCCCGACGCCTCCCGGCCCGCGCCGGGGCGAAGCAGACCACCGGCCCCGAAGGGCCGCCCTCAACGGACGGCCCACGGCCGCTACGGCGGCGGGTACGGGGCGCGACGCTCACCATGACCACCCCACCGGCAGACGGGGGAACATCGGCCGCACGGCATCCCGTCGATGCCGAGGAGGTCCGATCGGAACTCGACGAGTTCGAGGCCGCCGTACGCAGGGCGGAGCAGGACAGCGCCCTGCCCCGGACGGAACCAGCACCAGCGCAACACCAGGAAACCGAGAAGGAGCCGGGCAGTGAACACGTCGACAGGTGACAGCAGTTCCGAGTGGGGTGCGCCCTCCGACCTGCGAGCCGCCGCGGCCGATTTCACCTGGCTGCTCGACCGGTTCGCCACGGAGACCGCCGGTGTCGTCGACGCGATCGCGGTGTCGTCCGACGGCCTGCTGATCGCGGTCTCCCAGCTGCGCGACCAGGCCGACTCCGAGCGGCTCGCCGCGATCGTGTCCGGCATGACGAGCCTCGCCGCGGGCGCCTCCGGCAACTACGGCCTGGGTGCCCTCAACAAGGTCATCATCGACCTGGAAGGGGGCCATGTGCTGGTCTCGGTCATCGGCGGCGGCGCCGTACTCGGCGTGGTGGCCTCGAAGGAGGCGAAGCTCGGCAACATCGCGTACGAGATGGCCCTGTTCGCCAACCGTGCCGGGGCCGCGCTCACTCCCCAACTGGTGCTGGAGCTGAAGAACAGCGTCGGCGCCGCGTCGGCCGACTGACCCGTCCCACGGCCGGGGTCGACGCGTACAGGGACTTCAGGAAGGGATCATGATGGCCGCCGGTGGACCAGTACCACACGAGGCAGCGGGGGACGCCGGGGACTCGCCGGAGCCGGCCGGCCGTGCCCCCGCGATCCGGCCGTTCCTGCTGACCGCCGGCCGGGTGTCGGGGGGCGGCTCCGGGCCCCCGATGCCGGTCGAGACCCAGGTCGTGTCGACCTCCGACGGGCTCTCCGTCCTCCGCTCGCTCACCTTCGAGCACCACGACATCGTCGCCGCCTGCCGACGGCCGCAGTCCGTGGCGGAACTGGCCGCCCGGCTGCGACTGCATCTCAACGTGGTCCGCGTGCTGGCCGAGGATCTGTGTGCCGCCGGGCATCTGGCGGTCTACAGGCCGAACGCCAGGACGGCCCAGGACCTCTCCGTACTGCGAAGGGTTATCGATGGTCTCCGTGCCGTCCCCGACTCACGGGGCTCACTCCGCGACACCAGTTGAACAGCCACCGCTGCCGGTCAAGATGGTCATCGCCGGCGGCTTCGGGGTCGGCAAGACCACGGCTGTGGGCTCGATCTCACAAATACGACCGCTCACCACGGAAGCCGCGATCACCGAGGTCGCGGCGGGCGTGGACGACCTCACGCTCACTCCCGGCAAGACCACCACCACGGTCGCCATGGACTTCGGCTGCATCACCATCGACCCGACGCTGAAGCTGTACCTGTTCGGCACGCCGGGCCAGGACCGGTTCGGTTTCATGTGGGACGACCTGGTCGAGGGCGCCCTCGGCGGCCTGGTGATCGTGGACACCCGCCGGCTGGACGACTGTTACGCGGCGGTGGACTACTTCGAGCACAAGGGCATCCCGTTCGCGGTCGCCGTCAACGCGTTCGACGGCCAGGTCGAGCACGACCTGGACGAGGTGCGGTGGGCGCTGGACATCGCCCAGCACGTACCGCTGATCGTCTTCGACGCACGGAAGACGGGCTCGGTCCGGGACGCACTGCTGGTCGTGCTCGAAGTCGCCCTGTCCAACGCCGAAGAGGCCACGGCGACCTGACTCTCCCGTGTTCCCCAGCCAATGACGGGTGACGGGTACGCCGACAACCCACCCGGTCACCGTCTTCCGCCGGTATCCGCGCACAACCCGTCGGTCAGCCAGCTGGTCAACCACCCAGTGTGCGTGAGCGATGCGTGAGCGGACGGTGGAACATGGTCCATCCCGATGCGGCGGTCCAGCCAGGGCAGCCGGGCCACCAGCAGCAGTTGGAACAGCATCAGCAGGGCTGCGTGCAGTCCGAAGAACTTGGCGACCGTGAGCACCCCGTTCTTGCCTGAACCGGCGCTGAGGAACAGCGTCTCGACGATCACCGCGTTGACGACGACGAAAGTCCACATCGCCCAGCGCGCCGCGTCCACCGGCAGCACGGTGCCTCTGCGCACCGCGCTACTCGCCATCGCCATGCTTTCCTCACATCCCCCCGTGGCCGCTGCACTCGCGGCCCATGTGCACTAACTCCATGAAGATCGAGCAATTCGTCCGGATACGCACCACGATCGGATAAGCATACGGAGCACGGGCCCGATCCGTTCACGCCAGAACCGTTGATTCCAATCGCCGTTCGGCGTTCGGCGTTCGGTGCGTCCTGGGGTCGTTGCAACACCGCTGCTCTGGCGGCGTCCTCTCGGCCGTTGCGCTGGGACTCGCCGGGCCGGCCTGCAGGGCGGCAAGGGCGGCGCTGGTCACTGCCGGGACCACGACCTCGGCTTCGTCTGCGGGTGTGACGGTGGATGCGGCTGAGGTGCACCCGGACATTGCTCTCGTCGCGGCTGATGGCGCTCTGCCGCCCCTTCTTGCCCGCCAGCCACATGTCCAGCCACTCGCCGACCGTGAGTCGACTCGTCTCTGGTCGGCCTCGGACCTCCTCGTCCGGATCCGTTTGCGTGATGAGGCACAGGTCGCCCCGGCCCCGGCGCTTCTCCGGATTGCAGCGGCACCACAGGCTCCGCGCCAGACCCTTGGGCCTCGTCGGGCTCGGGCGCGGCGTTCTCGCGGGTGGCGCGCGCACGCGGTGCGCGGCGAGCAGGTGTCCGGCCGGGCTGCCAGGACCGCTGCGGGCGGGGTGGCTCGGAGGGATGGACGGCGGCGGCCGCAGGCGGCCGGGCACCGTCATGACCACTCGTCCTGAAGGCCGATCTCCGCCCAGATCGACTTCCCTCCGGTCCGGTGGCGTGTGCCCCAACGTTCGGCGAACTGAGCGACGAGCAGCAGGCCGCGCCCGCCTTCGTCGAACATCCGTGCTCGCCTCATGTGCGGGGCGGTGCTGCTGCCGTCGGAAACCTCGCAGATGAGCGCGGTGTCGCGGATCAGGCGCAGCTGAACGGGAGGGGTGCCGTACCGGATCGCGTTGGTGACCAGTTCACTCACCACCAGCTCGGTGGTGAAGACCACCTCGTGCAGTCCCCAGTCCGCGAGGCGACGGGCGACCTTGTCGCGGGCGTCGGCCACGGCGGCGGGGTCGGAAGGCACATCCCAGGTGGCCACCTGGCCCGCGCCGAGGGCCCGGGTTCGGGCGATGAGCAGGGCGACATCATCCGACGGCTGTGCGGGGAGCAGGCTCTGGACCAGGTCGTCGCAGGTGGCCTCCAGCGAGTGAGCGGGGTGCTCCAGGCGCCGGCGCAGCAGCGCCATGCCCCTGCCCACGTCGTGTTCGGGGACCTCGACGAGGCCGTCCGTGTACAGCACGAGGAGGCTGCCTCGGGGCACTTCCCATTCGACCGCCTCGAAAGGCAGCCCGCCCACTCCCAGCGGCGGGCCGACAGGAAGATCGATGAACTCGGCCTTGCCGTCGGGCGTGACCACGGCGGGCGGGGGGTGGCCCGCGCCGGCGGCGGCGCAGCGGCGCGAGACCGGGTCGTAGACCAGATACAGACAGGTGGCGATGAGATCGGTGACGATCTCGAGCTCGGGGCCCGTTGCCACCTCCTCCTCCGCCCTGAGGTGGGTGATCAGGTCGTCGAGATGGACGAGGAGCTCCTCGGGGGGCAGGTCGACGTCCGCCAGCGTGCGTACGGCGGTACGCAGCCGCCCCATGGTGGCGGAAGCGCGCAGGCCATGGCCCACCACGTCTCCGACGACCAGGGCGACCCGGGCGCCCGACAGCGGGATCACATCGAACCAGTCGCCACCCAGCCCTGCCCGGGACCGGGCCGGGAGGTAGCGGTAGGCCACCTCCGCGGCCTCCTGGGCGGCGAGCCGCTGCGGCAGCAGGCTTCGTTGCAGGGCGAGGGCGGTGGTCCGCTCGCGAGTGAAGCGCCGGGCGTTGTCCACGGCCACGGCAGTGCGTGCGGCGATCTCCTCGGCGAGGAGCAGATCGTCCTCGTCGAAGGAGTCCCGGCGGCGGTGGCGGACGAGTACGGCCACGCCGAGCGTGATGCCGCGGGCGCGCAGCGGGATGACCATGATCGAATGCATCCCGAAGTCGCGGACCTTCGCCGCGCGCGCGGGGTCGGCGACCTGCCAGCTCTCGATGGCTTCGTCCAGGGTGCGGTGCAGCGACGACCGGCCCGTGTCCAGGCAACGGGCAGGGGGCGTGGATTCCGGGTAGTAGTCCACCTCGCCCGGCCGGATCACCGCCTCGGGGGTGCCGGGGAGGACGGACCGCTGCGCGGCGCGGCGCAGCGCGACGGAGCCCGTGGCGGACGGCCTGGGCTCGACGCCCCGGAACAGCCCGTCCAGCAGGTCGATGCTGATGAAGTCGGCGAGCCGCCCCACCGCCACGTCGGCCATCTCCTGAGCCGTGCGCATCACGTCGAGGGTGCTGCCCACCTGTGCGCTGACGTCGTTCAGCAGGACGAGCCGCTCCCGGGCCTGGTGCTGTTGGGTGACGTCGAGCGCGATGAGCTGCACATGCCGCACCTGTCCTGCCGGGTTCCTCAGGGGGGACACGGATACGGCCCAGTATCTGTCGTGGGCTCCGCGCCGCGGCCGGCCATGGACGTCGAACCGCTCCGGTTCTCCCGTCTCGAACACCCGGCGCATGCCCTCTTCGACCGTGGTGCAGATATGGGGAGGCAGGATGTCGGTGACGCGCCGACCGCGTATCTGCTCCTCCGTGAGACCCAGTGCGCGGGTCGCGCCGGCGCTCCCGCGCAAGGCCCGCAACTCGGCGTCGTAGATCATCACAGGCAGGTCGGACTGTGCGAAGGCTTCCTCTGTCGTCGCCTTGTCCTCGTGTGGACGTGGCTCCCGATGCGGACGCGGCTGCTGCGGCGACGTGGCCACGATGAGCCACTGCGCGTTGCCCTCGCGGTCGAGTGACGCGTACGCCCGCAACTCGGCGTCCATGTGGTGGCCGTCCTGGTGCCGCAGCGGGGTCGGGCCGCCGCGTCCCTCGAGAACCGCGGAGAAACGCACCACGGCGTCGGCGTTCCCGCCGAGCAGCCGTGCCGCGGGACGCCCTACCACGTCCTCGTACGGATACCCGAGCAACCGCTGGGCGGCGGAACTCCACCCCGTCACGATCCCCCCCGCGTCTACGACCGCTGTAGCCGAGGTGACCTGATCCGGAAACTGATCGAGGCCGTTTCCGAGGGGGTCGGCATTCTCCATGTCCACTCATCACCCGTCCTGCCCTCGACTCTCGAGGGCTGGGGAGACTCAGCAGAGACCGCAGGGCGGCGGAAACCTCGTATCCGTCGCGTCGGCTCCTCTCCCACTTGTATCTCTCCTCGCGCGCACGCGCAGGTCGGCAGGCGGCACCGAAGGGGACGCCGCTGCTTCCCGCTCCACGGATGTCCGACCGTTCCCTGCATGACTCCGATCAGCTCCGAGAACCCGCTGACCTCGGAAAACGCCCGTACATTGCCTGCCATGCCCCCTGCCCGGGTCGAGATCGAACGAGGGATGAGCGAGCGGGAACTTGATCCGGGCCGCCTCCCGGTGCGGCGAGGGCAGGCGCCACACGAGGTGGGCACCACTTCGCGCTGCGCCGTCCGCTCACCCTGGCTATGGTTGACAAGTAGGCAAAACATGCCAAAACGCATCGCCGACGGGTCCGTTGTCGACGATGGAACGGATGGCAGCCATGACCGCAGCAACTGTCACCCCACAGGAGGCCCGCTCCCCCCAGGGCGGCTCGGGTGCGGACGCGAAGTCTCCAAGTGGGGCAGCTGAACGCGCTGTTGCCCACCACAGCGTGACGCTCGACGTGTTCGGCGCGCGTGTTGAACTGCTACCTCCCGAACAGCTCGCTTTTCTCGTGGGCGTTGGCGTACTGGCCGCGTTCGAGATCCTCGAATGGCCGGTGGCGGTGGTCCTGGGGGTCGGACACCAGCTCGCCCACAGCCATCACGGCCGGGTGCTGCGCGAGTTCGGTGAGGCCCTGGAAGAAGCCTGAGACCGACCGACTCCATCACCCACGCGGCCGCGGACGACGCGGAGCGGCACCGTCCGGGTATCCCCCGAGGCAGCGACGTCGGCGGATGCCCCGTGCCACTGCCCATACCACTGTGCCCTGTCCCTGCATTCAGCTGAGTACCGTGTGCCAAGGGAGACCTATGGAGTCCTCCGGGGGTTCGTCATCCGCTTCGGAAGGTCGCGACCGTCCGGTCGCCGAACCTCCGTTGAGCGCCACGGAACGGGACGAGTACGAACGGCTGCGCAAGGTGGCCTCCGTTCATCACCGGCGTCTGCGCTGTACGGCAGCGGGCCCGGTCGCGGTGCCCGGTGGGTCAGGCGGGCGGCGTCGGGCGGATCCGGGGCCACCGGCCGGGCCGTGGCGCGCCACGGTCTGCGCACCGGCGCCACCGGCCGCCGGCTGGGCGCACACAGAAAGTGGATCACCGGCATCGCCATCGCCGGCGGCGCGCTCGCCCTGGTGCTGTGGAACTACCCCACCCCCGGGGCCGTGGCGCTTGTCCTCGGCATCGTCGTCCTCGTGCTGGCTCTCCTCGGAACTCTCGCCGCAGCCTCCGGCACAGCCGAACACCCGGCCGGCGGCGACCAGCCGGTAGTCCGAGGGTGACGCCGCCCGGCGCGCGCCGGAACCTGAAGTCCTGAAGACGTCCGTCACACCAACCCCCAAGGAAAGGAGCCCGAGATGGCTGCAGAAGAGACAGGGGCGGGCGGCGTCGCCGCCCTCGCCGAAGCGAACGCGCCCGTGTTCGAGACGATCGTCCAGATGACGCTCGACACCTACGAGCGCTCCGGGCTGGATGAGGAGACGTACCTGCTGGCACGCATCGCGGCTCTGGTGGCCATGGATGCCTCTGCCCCCTCGTACCTCCTCAACATCGGCACCGCCGCGGAACTCGGCGTGCCACTGGAGAAGATCCAGGGAACGCTCGTGGCGATCGCCCCCGTGGTGGGCAGCGCCCGCGTCGTGTCCGCCGCCCGCGCCATCGGCGACGCCTTCGGGCTGGAACTTCCCGGCGAAGAGGAGCAGTGACGACCGCCCGGCCGGGGCTCGTGCGGAGCCCCGGCCGGGCTCCGCACGAGCCCCGGCCCCGTCCTCGCACGCACTGCGACCTGAACACGGACGACACCAACAGGAGAAGCAATGGACAGCTATCTGAACCTGGCCTACGACTACCCGGTCCTGGGCGCCTTCTGGACGATCATGTGGATCTTCCTGTGGGTCATGTGGATCTTCCTGCTCTTCCGCGTGATCGTCGACATCTTCCGCGACGACTCCATGAACGGCTGGGCCAAGACGGGATGGCTGGTCTTCACGATCGTCCTCCCGTTCCTGGGCGTCTTCGTCTACGTCATCGCCCGTGGCAAGGGCATGGGCAGGCGCGAGCAGGAACACACCAGGGCCCGACTGGAGGAGACGGACCGCTACATCCGCGAGACCGTCGGCGCCACCGGCCCGGTCAGCGAGGCGGATCAACTCGCCAAGCTCTCGGAGGTCCGGGCCCGGGGCGACATCTCGGACGAGGAGTTCCGCCGGGCCAAGGAGAAGGTCCTCCACTGACCCCATGAGCGCGCAACGGGACGGGCGTCACGCGTATCCCGGCGCTCGCCGCCTCGGATGCCCCGCCCATCTCCTACGTGGCGCATATCGACCCCGCTCGCAAAACCGGAGCTGAGAACAGGCGCCCACCCGGCGTCGGCAGTCCGCGCGGCCTACATCGGGCAGAAGGCCACGGAGCTGCCCTTCTGCCCGACGTGCCCCGCGCCGTGTGCCGGGTGTCCCGACGGCCGCCGGACCAGGCAGGAGGGTCTTCGATGTCCCAGAACGCGACCACGGCCATGCGCGCGGTACCCCACACCACGCCCCAGGAACGCACGGCTCTCGGCAAGGCGGCGCGGCGCCGCACCCCGCGGTCGGGCCACGCCGTGTACAGGCCGTCTCCTGACCGGCCTGACCCGGTGGCGATCCTGGAGGCACAGTCCGCGGCGCGGGTGCCCGAACTCGTCCCGATCCGCTACGGCCGGATGATGGAGTCCCCGTTCCGCTTCTACCGGGGCGCCGCCGCGATCATGGCGTCCGACCTGGCCGACAGCCCCCGCTCGGGACTCACGGCCCAACTGTGCGGGGACGCACACCTGCTGAACTTCCGTCTGCTCGCCTCGCCGGAGCGGCAGTTGGTGTTCGACATCAACGACTTCGACGAGACGCTGCCGGGCCCCTGGGAGTGGGACGTCAAGCGGCTCTCGGCGAGTCTCGTCATCGCTGGGCGGGCAAACGGCTTCGACGACGCCGAACGCGCCCGCATCGTGAGCTCCACGGTCCGTTCGTACCGCCAGGCGATGATCCGCTTCGCGGGCACGGGTAACCTCGACGTCTGGTACGCGAAGATCGACGCGGACCTCCTCGAGTCCCTGGCCGCAGGCCGGCTCCACAAGCGCGGTCAGAAGAACCTGTCCCGCGCCCTGGCCAAGGCCCGTACCCGCGACAGCCTCCAGGCTTTCGACAAGCTCACCGAGACGGTCGACGGCCGGCCCAGGATCGCGGCGGATCCACCCCTGCTCGTCCCGGCCGGCGACCTGCTGCCGGACGTCGAGCGCAGCGCGCTGGAGCGCCAGTTCCGCGGTCTGATCGAGCGGTACGGCCGCACTCTCGCCTCCGACCGGCGCACGCTCCTGGCGGACTACCGACTGGCCGACGTCGCCCGCAAGGTGGTCGGCGTCGGCAGCGTCGGCACCCGGTGCTGGATCTTTCTCCTTCTCGGCCGGGACGGCCAGGACCCGCTCTTCCTCCAGGCCAAGGAAGCCGACGCCTCCGTGCTCGCCGCACGCGTCGGCACCAGCCGCTACTCCAACCAGGGCGAGCGGGTGGTCTCGGGCCAGCGGTTGATGCAGGCGACGAGCGACATCTTCCTCGGCTGGGAACGGGTGGACGGGATCGACGGCAAGCAGCGCGACTTCTACGTCCGCCAGCTGCGCGACTGGAAGGGCATCGCCATGCCGGAGAGGATGCGGCCGAACGACATGCGGGCGTTCGGCGAAGTGTGCGGGGTCACCCTGGCTCGTGCGCACGCGCGGTCCGGCGACCGCATCGCGATCGCCGCATACCTGGGCAGCGGCGACTCGTTCGACCGCGCACTCGCCACCTTCGCCGAGGCATACGCCGACCAGAACGAGCGTGACCACCAAGCCCTGGTCGACGCGGTACGCGCAGGCCGGCTGCCCGCGGAGGAGCTGCCGACGGCCTGACCCGGGAGAGGACACCCGGCTCGCCCCGAACGCGCCTCGTCGTGTCCGAACCGCTGGGCGCCCTCCCCGGCGCCTGGAACGAGGTGCCGGAGAGCAACGGGGTGCTGTGGGTGACGAACACCGCCGTGGGCCCCGGCGGCAGGAGCATAAGGGCTGGTGAACGGCTCAGTGGCCCGATGTGCCGCGCGCCGGGGCGGGGAGACTGGGATGCTGGGGGAGGGAGCGCCGCCCGTGACGTGACCCTGGCGGACAGGGGTGGTGAACGCCGTGGCCGAGACCTACGAGAACGCCCAAGGACCGACCGTTCCGGCCGTTCCGTGCGCCGATCCCCAGGGAGACCCGTTCCTGCGCACCCGGTTCGCCCTCCCGGCGAGGCCTGCCACGTTCCTGCGGCGGCAGCGGCTCGTCGACCACCTCGACCAGTTTCGCGGGACGCCGTTGACACTGGTCAACGGGGCGGCCGGGGCCGGCAAAACCCTGCTCGCCGCCGACTGGGCCGCCGGACTGCCGCCACCGGTCGCCTGGCTCACCGTCGAAGTCGGGGACCGGCGTCCCGGGGTGTTCTGGGCATACGTCCTTCAGGCACTGCGCGCCTGCGGTGCACCGGCATCCGACGCGGTCGGGGTCCCCGCGGACGCGACCGGGGTGGACCAAAGGCTGCTGGCAACGCTCGCCGCCGAGCTGAACGATCGCGACCGGCCCGTGATCCTCGTGCTCGACGAGTACGACCGCGTGACCGATCTGGAGGTCACGGACCAGCTGGAGTTCGTCCTGCACCACGCCGGGCGGGGCCTGCACCTCGTCCTCGTCACCCGCACCGAACCGCTGCTGCCGCTGCACCGTTACCGGGCGGCCGGCGAGTTGACGGAGATCCGCGCCGCCGAGCTGGCGTTCACCCCCGAGGAGACCGTCGCACTGCTGGAGCTGCACGGTCTGAGCCTTCCGGTCTCTGCCGCGCGCGCCCTGGTGGACCGTACCCGGGGCTGGGCCGCCGGCTTGCGCCTGTCCGCCCTGGCCGCTCTGGAGAGCGCCGACCCGGAGCTCTACCTGAAGGAGTTCGAGGCGGACCGCAGTACGGTCGCTGACTTCCTGCTGGCCGAGGTCCTCAAGGGACAGCCGGAGGAGACACAGGGCCTCCTGCTGCGTGTCAGCGTCCTGGAGCGTTTCTGTCCCGATCTGGCCAACGCGCTGACCCTCCGGACCGATGCCGAGCCCATTCTCGCCGGGCTGCACCGCGACAACGCGTTCGTCGAGCACCTCGGGCACGCGTGGTACCAGCTCCACCCGCTGTTCGGGGAGATACTCCGGGCTCATCTGCGCGAGCGCCTGCCCGGCCTGGAGCCGGAACTCCACCGGCGGGCCGCGCGGTGGCTGCGTCGTTCCGGATTCCTGCCGGAGACACTCGCCCACGGCGCCGCCGCGGGCGACTGGGATTTCGCCGCCGGCGCCCTCGTCGACGACCTGGCGATCGGACAGCTCTTCACCGGCCTGCGCTCGGGTGACCTGACCGAGTTCTTCTCCCCCATGGGGCCCGAGGCCAGGAGTGCCGCGGCGGACCTCGTGCGCGCGGCCCGCGACCTGTCCCGGTACGACCTCGACCGCGGGCTGACCCGCCTGCGCCACGCCGAGGAGCATCTGGCCGACGACGCGCCCGAGCCGGCGGCCGCCCAGCTGAGCTGTGCGCTGCTCGAGGCACTGGCCGCCCGGCTGACCGGATGTCCCCCACAGGCCGAAAAGGCCGCCGAAAGGGCCGATGAACTGCGGCAGGAGGTCCCGGCACACCTCCTGGACAAGCATCCCGAACTCACTGCTCTCCTGCTGACCCATCTGGGCTCGGCCCGCCTGTGGGCCGGGCGTTTCGAGGACGCGCGCGCCGCCCTGACCGCGGCGGCCGGCGCTCCCGGCGGGGCCTCCACCGTGCTGCCCCGGGAGGACTCGACGGAGCACCTGGCCCTGCTCGACTATCTGAACGGCTGGCTCGGCCGGGCGGAGCGCAAGGCCCTGGCGGCGGTGCCCGAGGTGGAGCGGGTCGGCCTGCCCCAGCCGTCCGGCTCCGGCATCGGGCAGCTGGTCCTGGCCGCCGTGGCCGTCGACCGCCATGAGCTGGGCCGGGCCCAAGCCCTCCTCGACGAGACGGCCCGGCTCCCATCGGGAACGCGGGATCCGGTGATGGCGGCGGGACGAGCCCTCGCCACAGCTCGTCTCCTGTCGGTCAGGGGCAAGGCACGAGCCGCCGTCGAGGCGGCAGCCCCGGCCGTCGCCGCCGCCATGGCCTCACCCTGGGCGGCAGGCTATGAAGCGCTCTTCGCCGCCGCCGCCCACCTGGCCGAAGGACGGCCGGCCGAAGCCGCCGAGATGCTCCAGGGCGTGTCCGGCGACCAGCCGACGTGTGCCGTGGAGGCCGCGGCGATCCAGGTTGCCGCAGGCCGTGCCGGGGCGGCCATCGACCTGCTCGACAGCATCCGCACCGGGGGCCGGGCCGGGCCGGCGGTGACCGTGAGGGCAGCGCTGGTGAGGGCTCAGGCCGCGGAGGGGGCGGGAGACACCGCCGCCGCCCGCAGGCTCGTGGCGCATGCGCTCCTCGACGCTCGGCGGGAGCGGCTGCGACGTCCGTTCCTCGATGCGGGAGCGTGGATCCGGCCCCTCCTGGCCACGCCTCCGCTCCACGAGCTGGCAGCGGGCTGGCTCACGCGCGGCCTGCCGCGACACGGTGAGCAACCTCGGCCGGAGTCGTCGCTGTCCCCGCCGCTCGTCGCGGTGGAGCTGAGCGGACGCGAGCGCGACGTCCTGGAGCGGCTGGCCCGGATGATGTCGACGGAGGAGGTCGCCGCCGACCTCTACGTGTCGGTGAACACGGTGAAGACCCACCTCAAGAGCGTCTACCGGAAGCTGGCGGTGAACCGGCGAGGCGACGCGGTGCGCCGCGCGCGCGACCTCCGGCTGCTGTGAACGCGCGTCGGTGAGAGGGTTCGGGCCCGCTCTCCCCACCGGCCGGACATCGCAGGGGTGCTGCCCATCCCCCGTGGCGGGTGAGGCACGAGGCGCGTACTTCGGATGCGATGGGCAGGAGCGGCGGGGCGTTGCAGGCCACTGCCCGGCCGACTCCGCCGGCGTACCGGCCGACTCGGCGAGGTGGACAGCGTGAAGCACTGGCGGGCTCTGATCGTCCTCGGTACGGCCCAGTTCCTCATGGTCCTGGACACCTCGGTCATGAACGTGTCCATCAGTCAGCTGGTCGAGGACTTCGACACGGAGGTCACCGCCATCCAGGCCGTCATCACGCTGTACGCGCTGGTCATGGCGGCGTTCATGATCATCGGCGGCAGGTTCGGGGACATCCTGGGGCGTCGCCGTATGTTCCTTCTGGGGTTGGTCGTCTACGGCGTGGGGTCGGCCCTGACCGCCGCGGCACCCACGCTGGGGGTCCTCACGCTGGGCTGGTCCGTCATCGAGGGACTGGGCGCCGCCATGGTGCTGCCGGCCATGGCCGCCCTCGTCGCGGAGTCGTACCGCGGGAAGGACCGGGCCATCGCCTACGCGGTCATCGGCGGGCTCGCCGGCGCCGGGATCGCGGTCGGCCCGCTGCTGGGCGGCTGGGTGACGACGTACCTCACCTGGCGGCTGGTCTTCGCCGGCGAGGTCGTGGTCGTCGTGGCCGTCCTGCTGTGCCGCCGGGTGATCGCGGAGTCCCCCCGGACCGGCCCGCGCCCCCGGCTGGACGGCGTCGGTGCCGTGCTCTCGGCGGCCGGACTGGGACTGGGCGTGCTCGGGGTGCTGCAGAGCAGCACCTGGGGATGGGTGCAGCCCCGCAACCCTCCCTTCACCGTCTTCGGCTTCGCCCCGACGCTGTTCGTCGTCGGCCTGGGGGTGGCCGTCCTGGCCGTCTTCCGGTGGTGGGAGCGGCGGCGGGAGCACCGGGGGACCGACCCACTGGTACACCTGTCCCTGCTGGGCAGGCCGGTGCTGCGGTCCGGCCTGATGACGCTGCTGAGCCAGAACCTCATTCTGCTGGGGCTGTTCTTCACCATCCCGCTGTACTTGCAGGTGGTTCAGGGGTTCGACGCCTTCGAGACGGGGCTGCGCCTGCTCCCGGTGTCCGCCAGCATGCTCGTGACCTCCCTGTGCGGGTCCTTGCTGGGTCGGGTGATGGGGCCGCGCCGGGTGGTCCGGCTGGCCCTGGTGACCCTGGCGGCGGCCATCGTGTGGCTGCTGGCCACCATCGACCCGGTCATCGACGACGCGCAGTTCGCCGGAGCCATGGCCCTGCTGGGCGTGGGTGTCGGCCTGCTCGCCTCGCAGCTGGGCAACGTCGTCCAGTCCGGCGTCGGCGAGGAGGAACGCAGTGAGGCCGGAGGGCTCCAGTTCACGGCACAGAATCTGGGCTCCGCGCTGGGCACCGCGCTCATCGGGTCGATCCTCATCGGTGGGCTGGCCCACGCCGTCACCACGCAGGTGGACGACAATCCGCAGCTGTCCGAACAGACCCGTGAGCAGGTCGGTGTCGCTCTCGAGGCCGGGATCACCTTCGTCTCCACCGATCAGGTGCGCTCGGCGGCCGAGCGTGCCGGGTTGCCGCCGTCCGAGGTCGACGCCGTCGCGGACTCCTACGCCTCCGCGCAGCTGGACGGCCTGAAGGCGGCGATCCTGGCCACCGGCGGCATCGCCCTCGCCAGTTTCCTGGTCACACCACATCTGCCGACCGGCCGGGACAGCCGTCCGCGGCAGCCGGACGCCGATGCTCCGGCCGGAGTGACCTGATCGAAGCGCTGAGTCCGGAGGGAGTCACCGATGTCCAGGACCAGGACCGGCCCGACCACGGCCCGCGGGGAGTGCCGTGCCGAGCGGCGGGTCCGCGCGGACTACACGGGCGGCGTCTACGGATCCATGCTCGCGGCCTCCGTGGTGATCGGCGCGGGCTCTTTGGGCTCGTTCCCCCGCACCGAGCTGGTGCTGCTGCTGTTGCTCACCGGCGTGGCGTTCTGGATCGCGCACGTGCATGCCCAGCTGTTCGGGGCGCGTCTGGCGCAGCGGGCTCCGAACCGCCGGGTCGTGCTGCGCGTGTGCCGCGATGAGTGGCCGATCGTCAAGGCCGCCGTCCCGCCGGCCGTCGCGGTGGCCGTCAGCCCGCTCCTGGGCCTGGACGTGCGGGGTGCCCTCTGGCTGGCCCTCTCCGTCGCCGTGGCCGGGCAGGTCGGCTGGTCCGTGGCCGCGGCACGCCGCGCGGGTGCTTCCCGGCGGCTGATGGCCGCCACCGCGTCGGTCAATCTGCTGCTCGGCCTGCTGATCATTTCCTTCGAGATCGTTCTGAAGCATTGAGAAGGCGTTGGTCCGTGGGGTCCGTCGCCGGGCCACGGGTCACCTGTACCGGGTGAGGCCCGAAGGAGCGCGAAAGCGCACGATCGTAGGGAGGAGTGCCGTCCGCCTGTCCCAGGCAGTCCACGGGAGGACAGCTCGTGCGCTACGAGATCCGAGTCGAGGGACACCTGTCGGAAACGCTGGCCAAAGCTTTCCCGGAGCTGGGCCACGTGGTGATGTCCGGCCAGACCGTCCTGTTCGGCCCCGTCGTGGACGAAGCACACCTGTACGGGCTGCTGGCACGCTGCCAGTCACTGGGACTGCGTGTCGTGGAGATGCGGCAGCTGCCGGAGTGACGGGACCGGGCGGTGTTCGGTGCCGGGCGGCCTCGCGTGGAGACAGGCGGGAGCCTCAGCGCCGCTCGCACGGCGCGGGCGACGGGGACGGCCACCGCTCACCGGCGGGGGCGGAGCCGTCTGCGCCGGTGCGCGTACGGCCCGACCGGGTGCGGTCCGTCCGGGCAGTGCGCGGATCGCTCATCTCGTGTCTCCTCGTTCCGTCCGGCCGGAAAGCCGATGGGCAGGCGGCCGGAGATTCCCACCTCACCGCCACGGCGGCGTCGCCGGATCACCCGTGGTGGGTGACCCCGGCACCGGGTGACAGACGTGACCCTGGAGCGGTCAGGTCCTCGCACACCGCCCCTCACACACCACCCCGTCGGCGGTCCGGAAACGAGCGCTCGATCACGCGAGGAGGAGCCATGACCACGTCGCGTGGTTCGGCATCGCGCACCGGACAGGAACACGAGCCCGGCGGGGCGGCACCGTGAGCCATGGCAAGGAAACCCGGCCCCGCCCCGGCGTCCCGCAGGCGCGCGGCGGTGGAGCGGGTCCTGGCGAGCCTGCGGTCCGGTCCGGTGGCCGGGCTGCTTCTCCGCCTGTCGGCGCTCAACGTCGTGGAGGGCTCCGTGAGGCTGGCCGCGCAGGCCTTCATCACCGCGCTCCCGCTGCTGATGACCGTCGCGGCGTTCGCCCCCCGAGGGGTGCAGGACCTGCTGACCGACTCCCTCCGTGCGGTTCTGGGGGTGCGCGGCGACACGCTCGACGAGGTACGCCGTGCCTTCACCGCCACCGGCACACCACGGGACGCCGCCGGAGCTGTGGGCGTGCTGGTGACTCTCGTGTCCGCCACGGCCTTCAGCCGGGCGCTTCAGGCGGTCTGTGAGCGGTGCTGGCACCTGCCCCGGACACCGGTGCGGGCCGCGGTCTGGCGCTGGCTGCTCTGGCTGCTCGTCTGGCTGGGCGTCCTCCTGGTCCAGGCACCGCTGCGCAGCGGGTTCGGCGGCGGCGCGGTGATCGGATGGGTGCTGTCCGTGCTGTCGGCGACGCTGCTGTGGTGGTGGTCCCAGCATCTGCTGCTGGGCGGCAGGATCGGCTGGCGGAACCTGCTGCCGGGAGCGCTGCTGGCGGGCACGGGCACGGTCGTGCTGAGCTGGGCCGCCGGTCTGTTCGTGCCCACGGGCATGGAGCGAAGCCTGCAGGAGTTCGGTCCGCTGGGGCCCGTCTTCACGTTCCTCTCCTGGTTGATCGCCGTGTTCCTGGTGGCCGTCTCGGGCCTCGCCCTCGGCCAGTACGTCGCCTCCTCCGACTGGTACCGGACAGCCGCCGTCCCCCGCCGTACGCGGGCCGAACCCTGATCCTGCCGCGCAGGAGCGCATCCATCGAGGGCCGGGCCGCCCGCAGGCTCACCCGCGTCGGGTGAGGCCATCCGGCCCTGGCCGTGCCCATGCTGAAGACAGCACGCAACGGCGGCCGGGCGAGCGCCCGGGACGGAGAAAGAGACATGAGCGCGCAGACGTACCTGGCGTACGACTATCCCTTGCTGAGTGTCTTCTGGAGCATGCTCTTGTTCTTCCTGTGGATCATGTGGTTCGTCCTGCTCTTCCGCGTCGTCGTCGACATCTTCCGCGATGACGTGCTGAGCGGGTGGGCGAAAGCCGGCTGGCTGGTGCTCACCATCCTGCTGCCCTTCCTGGGCGTCTTCGTCTACGTGATCGCCCGCGGCAAGAACATGGGCCGCCGGGAAATAGCGCAGGCCCGAGCACAGCAGGAAGCCTTCAACGCCCACATCAGGGAAGCCGCAGGCGGCATGGGCCGACCCAGCAGCGCCGACGAACTCAGCAAGCTGTCCGAGATCCGCGCCCGCGGCGACATCACGGACGAGGAGTTCCGCAGGGCGAAGGAACTGGTCCTGACCGGCCACGGCTCGGCGGAGCACGCCGGTTCCACCGCCCGCACCCCCAGTCGCTGAGCATCCGCACACCATGAATCGAGGCGCAAGATGACCGCGACACACACCCGGCCGGCACACACGGCGAAGCAGGAATGGGCAACCGGCCTGACGGCCTTCGCGGCAGTGATGCTCTTCCTCGCCGGCCTGCTCGACATCTTCCGGGGCATCATGGCCATCGCCGAGGACGACATCTTCGTCACGACGCGCAACTACGTGTTCGAGTTCGACCTGACCGGCTGGGGCTGGATCCACCTCGCTCTGGGCGCGGTCGCCGTGATCGTCAGCATCGGGCTGCTCCAGACCGCGGTGTGGGCGCGCGTCGCCGGCGTGGCCATCGCCGGACTCGTCATCATCGCCAACTTCCTCTCCCTGCCGTACTACCCGGTGTGGTCGGTCGTGATGATCGCGCTCTCGGGCTTCATCATCTGGGCCCTGTGCGTGGTTCCGCGCGGCAACCTCTCCGATCTGTCCGGGGAGCTGTCCGAGGAGCGCCCGCCTCACAGGGTGTGAGGCGGAAAGAGAAGGGCCCGGCTCCGCCTCGGCGGAGGCTGTGCGGGCGAGGCGACGCGCCTCAACACCTGCGATGGCTGCCGGGCCCGCTCGGCGGCCGACGATGTACTGCCCTGGCGGGGCGAGGAGTCTCGCTACGCGGTCATCGCTGAGGTGGACCAACCCTCGGGCCCCGCCCTGGTGGCGTCATGAGCCGGTGAGCCCGTCCACCGACTCCCGGAGGAGGTCGGCGTGGCCGTTGTGACGTGCGTACTCCTCGATGACGTGGCACAGGATCCACCGGAGACTGGGGACCTGCCCGTCGGACTGCGGGCGCCGGGCCGGGTGCTCGAGACCGCCGTCCGCCAGCGCCTCCGCAGTCAAGGAACGGGAGCGTGCCACGGAATCCTGCCAGAGGGCCAGGAGCTGCTCCGGAGTGTCACCGGCGGCCGAGTTCCAGTCCCAGTCGACGTCGGCGCCCCAGTCGACCGCGTTCCACGGGGGTGCCGGAGCATGCCCGTGGAGCCGCCGGGAGAACCACCAGTCCTCGGCGAAGGCCAGGTGCTTCAGCAGCCCGCCCAGCGTCATGGTGGAGGCACCCACGGTCGACCGTAGGCCGGCTGCGTCCAGACCCGAGCATTTCCACGCCAGTGTCGCGCGCTGGTGATCCAGGAATCCCAATAATGTGACGGCCTCATCGCCCGATAGCGGGGGTATCGGGCGCCCCTGCTCGTCCAATTCCATCATGACCGGAATCCTAGTCGCCATTCACTCGCAGCAACAGCGCGTGAACTCCGTAGCTCCGCATTGGAATTCAAGGAAAATGACCGAGAAATCAATTCGATTTCATCGGCGTCACGAGGCGAAGTCTCCCCGGGTGAATCGCATATAGCAGTAGTCGTCCAGCAGCTTCGGCAGTGACCTGCCCTCGCTGTCGAGGGCCGAGGCCAGAGCCCGCTCGTCCAGCCCGCTCTCGTCGAGCAATCGGCGTGCCCAGCTCCGTCCGAGGCTCTGGTGGGCCTTGAACGCCGCCGCGTCCCGGGCACCGTGCAGGCTGTTCGCGATGGCATCGTCCCAGGGCATGAAGGTGCGCGGACGCAGCCGGTACAGCGTCTTGGCCGCCGCCGTGGGGCCCAGCGACCGGGGGCGCCCGGGCGTCCCGACGGTCAGGTTCGCCAGATCCGCGTAGTACTCGCCCAGCAGTGTGATGTCCTCGTCGGTCAGCTGAGCGAGGGGCACCTTCGCCGGGACGATCGCGCCTGCCCAGCGGGCCGCCCAGTCACGAATTCCGGCGTCGAACAGATCGGTCTCCCCGGCTCGGGGGTAGCGGATGCGGCATCCCCAGGAGTTGAGCCAGCGCAGCAGCGCCGTGCGGTGGTCCCGGATCGCGAGGTCCAGTGCCGGCGCGGCGGTCTCGGGCGCAGCCGCCTTGTCGACTCCCGGCAGTTGTGAGAACCGGATCACCGCGGCCCGGAGCTGTTCCAGATCGGGGGCCTGCGGGCCGGCGGGCATGCTGATCAAAGGTCTGTCGGTCACGAGCTTCTCTCTGTGGGGTCCGAAGACACGTCAACTGGTGGAGCGGCGGCCACGGCCGAAGCCGCGCCATCCGGTGCCGCCCCGACGGATGTTGCTCGGCCGGCTCGTCGGCCGCCGAGCCTGAGGTAGACCAGGGCGGCGCCGGTGACCGCGAGCGGCCACAGCAGGTACCGGCCCGACATGAGCAGCATGATCAGCACCGCGACGAGCGCGACGAGCGCCGCCGCACGGGACTTGCCCCGCTTCGGCAGCAGCCGCAACGCGGCGGCCACGCCGACCGCGTACACCGTGACGAACGACCCCGTGGTCAGCAGCACCAGCGGGCGGGCTCCCAGGCCGGTCAGGGCCACGGTGACCAGCGACACCAAGGCGAGCGATGAGACGACGCCGAGGCTGCGGCGCGGCACCTCGCCGGCCGTGCTGCCTCGAGTGAGCCAGGCCGGCAGCGCCCCGTCCCGGCCGAGGGCGGCGCCGAGTTTGGCGGCGCCCGCGAAGTAGGCGTTCATCGCTCCGAGCGTAAGCAGCAGGGCTGCCATCGCGGCCAGTAGCCGGGCGTTGCCGCCCAGCCCCACGGCCATCAGGTCGCCGAGTGGTGCTTCGGAGCGTGCGGCACCCGGCCCCAGTACCGCGATGACGGCAAAGGCCACCGCCAGGTACAGCACGCCGACGACGACCACGGCGGCTGTCGTCGCCCGCGGCAGGTCGCGGGCCGGGGACCGGAACTCCCCCGCCAGGTGGGTGATCGCCTCCCAGCCGGCGAAGCTCCACACCAGCAGGGCCGCCGCCGGAGCGATCGCCGTCCAGCCGTGGGGGGCGAAGGGCCGCAGGTTTTCGGTGCTCGCGTGTGGCAGCGACAGGGCCACCGCCGCCAGCAGCAGGGCGACGAGCAGTCCGGCCAGGGCGAACTGGAATCGCCCGGTCACCTGCACACCCACCGCGTTGGAGGCGGTGACGACGGCCATCAGCGCGACCGCCGTCACCGTGCTGGTGGTCCGCCCGCCACCGAGCGCCGACGACACGTAGGCGCCGCCGAAGAGGGCCGCGGCGCTCGCCCCCGGTGGCACCGCGAGGTAGAAGCACCAGCCGACCACCGCTGCCGTACGGTCACCGAACGCCAGGCGCGCGTAGGTCGATACCCCGCCCGCGTCCGGATGACGTGCGCCCAGCGCCGCGAAGGTCGCCGCCAGCGGAGCCGACAGCAGCACGAGCGCGAGCCACGCGAGCAGGGAGGCGGGCCCGGCGGCGTCGGCGGCGAGTGCGGGCAGGGCGATGACCCCGGTGCCCAGGACCGCACCTACATACATCGCCGTGCCCTGGACCGCTGTGAGCCGACCTGACGGCCGGCTCTTCTTCGTTTCGCCCGACTCGGAGCTCATGGAAAGAGGGTTCCGAAGCATGATCAGTATGCGCAAGCGGCGGAAACGACAGGGTGCGCTAAATTCCTGCCATGCAGCGACATGTTGTGGCCGTGGCCGTGACCGACGGCGCCCCCACGTTCGAACTGGCCGTTCCGTGCGAGGTGTTCGGCATCGACCGCAGTGATCTCGTCGATCCCTGGTACGAGCTGCGGCTGTGCGCCGCACAGCCCGGCCCGCTGACCACGGCGACCGGGCTCATCGTGCCCACCTCGCACAGCCTGGACGAGCTGGCCGGCGCCGATACGGTGGTGGTGGCGGCATGCTCACGGGACGTGCAGATCAATCCCCCCGCAGGACTGCTCCAAGCCGTGCGCAAGGCCTATGAGATGGGCCAACGCATCGTCTCCATATGCTCCGGCGCCTATGTGCTGGCCGCCGCGGGGCTGCTCGACGGCCGGCGGGCCACGGCGCACTGGATGAACGCGATGGACTTCAGCCATCGCTTCCCCGACGTCGAGTTCGACCCCACCTCCCTCTACATCGAGGACGGCACCATCCTCACCTCGGCCGGCACGGGGTCCGCCATCGACCTCTGCCTGCATCTGGTCCGCCAGGACTTCGGCTCCGCGGTCGCCAACGAGGTGGCCCGACGCATGGTCGTACCGCCGCACCGCGAGGGCGGACAGGCCCAGTACGCGCGGCCGCCCGTCCGGGTACGCAGGACGAGCGACACGCTCGCGCCCGTCCTGGAATGGGCCCGTCGCCGGCTGCACGAGCAGCTGACGGTGCCACAGCTCGCCCGGGAGGCGGGGCTCAGCGAGCGCACCTTCGCCCGTCGGTTCCGCGAGGCACTCGGCACGACACCGTTGCAGTGGATCCTGCAGGAACGGGTCCGGCTCGCCCAGGAGCTGCTGGAGACGACCGACGACCCGGTGGAGAGTGTCGCGCAACGCACCGGCTTCGGCAGCGCCACCAACCTCCGGTACCACTTCGGCCGGCTCACCGGTGTCTCTCCGCAGACCTACCGCCATGTCTTCCGCCACCGCGCGGCGCAGCAGCGACGCGGGGCGTCGGCGTCCGGGCCGCGCGCCGGATGAGCCGGACGAAAAGGACGCGCCTGAGGTACCCGCGCCGCCCATCCGTTCGGCGAAGTGCCTGGAATTCTGCGAACGCTGTCGTTAATTCCGCGATTCACCACGCCCCCCTGGCGATATTTCAATCGAGCACTATCGTGGGCGCGTGATCGAATTACCTTCCCTACCCATCCATCCAGGCGCGGCGACGGCCCGGGACGTCCTGACCCGGCTCGTGCACCCGGCTATCGTGAACCACAGCATCCGCACCTATATGTGGGCCGTGCTCGCGGGCGAACGACGTGGCATGGCCGCCGGTCGCGACTACGACGACGATCTGCTGTTCTACGCCTGCTCGCTGCACGACCTCGGCACCTCGGACGCGCACGACGGCCCCCGGCGGTTCGAGGTCGAGGGCGCCGACGCGGCCGCCGAACTGCTCACCGCCGAGGGGCTCGGCGCCGACCGGGTCGACGAGGTCTGGGAGGCCATCGCCCTGCACACCTCACCTCATATCGCCGAAAGGCGCGGCCCCCTCACCCTGTTGACCCGGCTGGGCGTCCTCACGGACTTCGGCGAGGGGGCGATCGACGATCCCGCCGTACGGGAGGAGATGGAACGGCTCCATCCCCGGCTGGCCATCGAACGGGAGCTGACCGGCGCCGTGGTCGCGCAGGCCCTGCGCCGGCCCGAGAAGGCCCCCCTCCACTCATGGCCCGGCAGCCTCCTCCGCGCACACCTCGACTCCGCCGTCTCCCACCCCGCCCCCCGGCACGAAAGGACAGAAGCGTGACGGACTCCGCCGCCTCCTTCACCCACCCCACCGGGCCGGGCGCCTTCGACTTCCTGATCGGCACCTGGGAGGTGACCAACCGTCGGCTGCGCGAGCCGCTGTCCGGCGGCAGTGACTGGGAGGAGTTCCCGGCGACGGCCACCTGCCACGGCACGCTGTTCGACGGCGGTGCCAACGTCGACGAAATCGTCTTTCCCACCAAGGACTTCTCCGGCCTCACGCTGCGCCTGTACGACACGGAACGTGACGAGTGGTCGCTGAACTGGGTCAACAGCCTCACCGGCCGGATGTCCCCGCCGGTCGTCGGCCGGTTCGGGCCGGACGGCGTCGGCGAGTTCCACGGGGAGGAGAGCCACAAGGGCTCCTCCGTGCGGTGCCGTTTCATCTGGTCCGGGATCACCGCCGACTCGGCGCGTTGGGAGCAGGCGTTCTCCGTGACGGGGGACGGCGACTGGGAGACAAACTGGATCATGGACTTCAGGCGTACTCACTGACGGCCGTGGCTGACGGCCCTTCAGGGGGGTACCGGCGTGCCATCTGCCGGTACCCCCCTCCCCGCTACCGGCCCCGGCCCCGGCCCCGGCCCCGGCCTCAGGCGACCAGGTGGACCGGCAGCTCGACCAGGCCGTGCATGATGGTGCTGGCCTTCCAGCGGAACCTGTCGGGATCGGAGGCGAACCTCAGGTCCGGGAAGCGCCGCAGCAGCCGGCCCACACCGATCTCCACCTGGAGCCGTCCCAGGGGCGCGCCCGCGCAGTAGTGGATGCCGTGGCCGAAGGCCAGGTTTCCGCTGATCCTGCGGGTGATGTCCAGCGCGTCGGGGTTCTCGAACTTCTCGGCGTCCCGGTTGGCCGAGCCCAACGCGACCACCACGATCTCACCGCCCGGTATCGTCACCCCGTCCAGCGGGATGTCGTCCGTGGTGAACCGGAAGGTGGCCAGGCCCACCGGCCCCTCGTAGCGCAGCAGTTCGTCCACCGCGTTCGGCAGCAGCGACGGGTCGGACTTCAGCAGAGCCAGCTGGTCCGGGTTGCGGAGCAGCACGTTGACCGCGTTGCCGATCATGCTCAGCGTGGTGTCGTGGCCCGCGACCACCAGGAGGAAGACCATCGCGACCAGTTCGGACTTGGTGAGCCGGTCGCCGTCCTCGCTGGCCTGCACGAGGGCGCTGAACATGTCCTCGCCCGGGTTGGCGGTCTTGACGTCGATCAGTGCCTCGGTGAACTCGGTGACCGCGGCCGAAGCCGAAGCCACCTCCTCCTCGGTGTGGTTGGCACCGACCAGGGTGTTGGTCCAGGAGCGGAACACGGCCCGGTCCTCGGGCGGCACGCCGAGCAGCTCCGCGAGCACGGTGATCGTGAGCGGTGCGGCGAACTGCTCGATGAGATCGGCCTCCGGGTTCTCGGCCAACCGGTCCAGCAGCGCGTCGGTGATCTCCTCGATCCTGGGGCGCAGTGCCTTCGCCCGGCGCTCGGTGAACGCCTTGCCCACCAGTCGGCGTAGTCGGGCGTGGTTCGGAGGGTCGCTGTTGAGCATGTGCGCGGCCAGGTCGTTGTCCACCGGGGCCGGTGCCTCGGTGGGCGTCTCGGAATGCCGGGCGAACATCTCGTTGATGCGCCGGCCGTCCTTGCTCACCCGGCTGTCGGCCAGCAGCGTCCGGACATCGTCGTAGCGCGTCACCATCCAGACCTTGACGCCGTGCGGCATCAGGACCTTGCGCGGCGGCCCCTCCTCCCGCAGCCGGGCGTAGAGCGCGTAGGAATCCTGCACGAAATCGGCGGGTATCTTTTCGATGACCTCTGCCTGGGAATTCTGCATCTGAAAATCCTCTCAGTCCACGGGGGCCAGGACGTTGCCGCTGGACACCTCAACGATGCGGATCGCCTCCCGCGGGCAGGAATCCGCGACGGCCAGCACTTCGTCGTCCGCGTTGATTTCCGCGTCGATCGGTTCCGACTGGCCGTTCCGCAACATGAAGCGGTCGGGCCGGTCGCCCATACACACTCCGGAACCGATGCATGCACCGCGATCGACGGAAATGCGCCAGCGGCTCTCAGCAGACATTCACACCACTCCCAGCTCTCGTCTTCGGACAGCAGCAGAGAAAATCGGTACGACGTGTTTTCCGCAGAATGGAGACGTCGCGAGTCAGCGAAAAGGGGAAGCCGTGGGACAGCGAATCAGCCGTGCCGTCCCTCGGCAATGTTCACGGGTGAGGAAGGCGTTCAAGCGCGGCCGGTCGCCGCTTGAACGCGGTTCACCGGCCGTCGCCGCGCATCACGGCTCGGGGGTCTCGCTCGGCGCGAAGACGACGAGCACGCGCAGATCCTCGGTGATGGAGTGGAAGCGGTGCGGGACCCGCGCCGGCACGAAGCAGACCGAGCCGGCTGCCACGGGATGGTCCTCCTCGCCGATCCGCAGCACGGCGCGACCGGCGACGACGTGATAAAGCTCGTCCTCCGCGTGTGGCCGCTGGGGATCGGCGGCCCCCGCGGACAGCGCGTACAGCCCGGCGCTCATCGCGGGCACCCGCAGGAACTCCAGGTACCGGCGTCCCTCGGCGGCCTGGCGGGCGTCGAGAGCCGACAGGTCGTGCACTTCCGCACCGCTGTCAGTCATCGCCCGCACCATCCTTCTCCTCGGGCCTGGCGGCGGACTCGCCGCACCGCCGCGCCGCCTTCGCTTCCAACTGGGCCAAGCGGTCCGCCGAGAGGCGCTTGGGTACGACCATCGCCCAGGCGCCGACCACGAGTTCGGTCAGTTCGTCCCCGTCCAGCGGTGCCAGCCGTACCCGCACCCAGTTGAACCGCTCGTCGGAGGGCACCGGCATGGAGAACTTCTCCGGCTCCGAGGCGATCAGCGCGGCCCGTTCCTCCCGCGGGAACGCGAACCCCATGGACCGCTCGTCCGGGGACAGCGCCACGTAGACCAGCCGGCCGACCCGGAACTTGACCCGGTCCCGTACCAGCGCCTCCTCCGTGCGAGGCAGGGAGAGCGCCAGTCTGCGGACGTCCTGGGCCGTCGCCATCGTCTGCGTCCTTTCGCCCCATTCCCGTTCAGCCACGCCCCTGACGCAGCTCCAGCGTGCAGCACTTGACGCTGCCGCCCGCCTTGAGCAGCTCGGCGACGTCCACCCCGACGGGGTTGAAGCCCCGGTCCTTCAGCGTCTCGACGAGACCCACCGCCGCCTGTGGCAGCACGACGTTGTAGCCGTCGGAGAACGCGTTCAGCCCGAACACGTCCGCGTCCGCCTTCGCCACCTCGATGGCCCCCGGGAACATCTCACGCAAGACCGCCAGGCTGCCGGGCGAGAAGGCGTCAGGGTAGTACATGATCTCGTCCGGCGACAGGACGGCCAGGGCGGTGTCCAGGTGGTAGAAGTTCGGGTTCACCAGGGTCAGGCTGGTCACCGGCAGACCGAAGAACTCCTGCGCCTCGGCGTGCGACCGGGGGTCGGAGCGGAAGCCCGTCCCGGCCAGGATGCGGCGGCCCGCCAGCAGGAAGTCGCCCTCGCCCTCGTTGACGGCCTCGGGCCACAGCACCTCGTCGAAGCCGTTGCGCAGGAACCACTCCAGGTAGGCGGGCCCCTCGGCGGTCCGTTCCATGTGGCGGAAGCGGGCGCCGAGCACCTTGCCGTCGACCACCGTCGCCCCGTTCGCCGCGAACACCATGTCGGGCAGGCCGGACAGCGGCTCGATCAGTTCCACCGCGTGGCCCAGCGCGAGGTACACGTCGCGCAGCCGCTCCCACTGGAGCAGGGCCAGGGCCCCGTCGGACGGCTTGCGGGGGTTCATCCACGGATTGATGGAGTACGTGACGTCGAAGAAGCGGGGCGGGCACATCAGGAGCCGGCGCGGGATCGCCGCCCGGATCGTCGTCGGCTTCGCGGAGCTGGCTGACAGATTGGTGTCAGTCGGCATGGGGCTGCTTCCTCCTCGTGGTGGGTCCGACCGGTTGTGCGGGGTCACCGGCTGAGGCGTTCGCGCGGGGCCGCGTCGAGCGGGAGCACCGCCGTGCGGTAGTCGGCGATCAGCTCCGTGACGGGCTTCTCGTAGTTCTCGGTCCACTCCTCGCTGGCGTAGAACCGCTCCTGCACGCTGACGCGCTCCTCCTCGGAGGCGAACGCCCGCAGCAGGACGTAGCCGTCCTCGTCGTTGAGCGCGGGGCCGTAGGAGAGCACGTCGATGCCCCAGCGGCGCATCATCGGGATCGTGCTCTCGCGGCTGATCCGGTCGAACTCCTCCCGCCGACCGGGTTGTACGGTGAACATCCGGACCTCGAGCAGACTCACGTTCCGTCTCTCCACTTCTGTTCTCGTCCCTCCGACTGTGTCCGGCCCGAAGCCCGGCTCAGCGGTTCAGGGCCTTGGCTATCAACGCGGCCATCTCGTCCGCTGTCCGGGCCGCGTGAAAGTCACGCAGCTGGAGCTTGACCCCGAATCCGCTCTCCAGTTGGGCCAGCGCTTCCAGCGAGGTGATGCTGTCCCAGTCATGGGCGGCCAGGACGGGCTGCTCCCTCAGGTCCTGCGGACTGCACCCCAGTACGTCCCCGATGACCGTCAACACGGTCTGCCCGATCTCCTCGACGATTTCGCTCATGTCAGCCCCCTGCGGGCAGCTCGTGGGTGGTTGCCTGGTCTGCCGGGCCGTCGTCGGCGGGGATCCACGACGGCGTGGGGTCGGGGTCCCGGCCCGGAGCGAAGGCGAACAGCCCGTCCCCGAGGGCCTCGAAACCGGCCTTCTCCCAGAAACCCGCCGCCACGCTGTTCTTCGGCGACGGCACGAACGCGCCGGTGAGCCTGGTGGCACCGGCCCGCTCGGCCTGCCTGGCCAGCCAGCCGGCGACGGCGAATTCGACGCCACGGCCCAGGACCCGGCAGCTGAGCACCAGGTTGAGCACATGCCACGTGTCTGCCGACCGTTCCACCCACGCCGCTCCGACGATCCCCTCGTCCCCGAACCGGTCGGCGACCGAGACAACCGCGACGAGGCGGGTGGGGTCGGCCAGCATGGCGCGCGTGGACACTTCGTCGAACCGGACCCCCGTCAGGTTGAACTGGTTCGTGCGGGCGGCGAGTTGGGCCGCTCGCGCGACGCCGAACGGGGTGGCGAGCTCGATCACGACCTTCAGGTCGAGCGCCGACAGGTACTCCTCGGTCGAGCCGAAGCCGCCCGAGAAGTCCTTGCGCAGCCCTCGCGCCCGGTACAGCTCCGGACGCCTGCGGTCGGTGCCTGTCAGCTCCATGACGTCGAACCAGCCGCCCCGCACGAGCGACGTCACCAGCTGCGCCGGCTCCCCGCTCGCGTCGACCAGTGCGACCTCGGGCAGCTGCGCCGCGACCTCGCCCCGCTCGAACGCCGAGTCGTCCATGAAGACCATCGACTGGGCGCTCAGCCCCAGCGTGTCGGCGGCCCGTCGCAGATTGCCCGCCTTGGAGTCCCAGTTGACCATGCTGGCCGAGAACACCTCCGGCCGCAGCAGCACCTCGGGGTGGTCGGACAGCGCCTGTTCCACCGGCTCGGGGTCGTTCTTGCTGGAGAGGACGAGGATGACGCCCTGGTCCCGCAGGGCGCGGACGGTCCGCTGGAGCCGCTGGTAGCTCTTGCCGGGATACAGACCGCCCAGGGCCACCCCCTCCGCGCCGACCTCGCCCAGGACTCCACCCCACAGGGTGTTGTCCAGGTCGATGGCGAGCACCTTGCGGGAGAGTCCCAGCCGGGCCTGGGCCACCCGGCGGACCCCGTCGGCGAGGAGGAGCAGCGCCCCGTCGGTGTAGGGCAGGTCGGCGTAGGCGTGCAGGCGCTCGTCACGGGCCCGCACCCCCGCATCGCCCAACAGGCCCACCAGGTCGACCACCTGGACCTGGTCGAACTCCTCCGCCAGTTCCAGCAGACCGGTGTTGAGCCGGTACCACAGCCGGGTCAGTGCGGTGCGGGCCCGCAGGCTGACCATGGTGTCCCGGACGTGCCCGGGCAGCGGCACGGTGTGCAGCACGAGCATGGCGTTGGTGGTCGACAGCGCCGCCGTCACCAGCTCCCGCAGCTGCCGCAGCCGGTCCTCCAGGTGGTCGGCCGCCGACTGCGGTTCGGCGAAGTCCAGTTCGGGCGGCAGGAACCAGGACTCATCCAGTACGCAGGCGATCAGATCGGACGCGGCGTCGAAACCGCCGGTGGCCAGGGTGAGCTCGAAGGCCCCGTACGGGGCGGCCGTGATCTTCGGAAGCGCTCCGGCTCCCACCAGTCGGGCCCGAAGCAGCGCCTCGTACGGCCCGACGGTGCAGCCGGCCACCACGGACACGCGCACCGGCCGCAACTCTCCGGCCGGGTCGGTCAGAGGGGCCAGGGCCCGTCCGGCCTTGCGCAGCAGGGCCGGGTCGTCGGTCCCGGCCAGTGCCAGGCGTATGTCGGCAGCGGGGGCGTGTCCGGTGGAGACGGCCGTGCGCAGAGCGTCGATCAGCTCGGTCATCAGATCCTCACCAGGGTGCAGTACCAGCGCATACCGATCGAGATGCCGATCATGGCCACCACGTCGCCCGGGACCAGTTCGCCGGTCTCGGTCATCATCGCGATCGTGGCGATGTGGTCGGCCGCCCCCATGTGGCCGTGCAAGGCGGCCATCGTGGCGTTGGTGCGGTCGACGGAAATGCCGAACTCCTCAGCGATCTCCTCGAAGGAGCCCTGGTTGTCGTTGAGGTGCACCACCCGTGCGATGTCTTCGCGTTTCATCCCGGCCCGGGCACATGCCCGGTCGACGACCTCGACGAGCCGGCGGTTGAGTGCCTGCACGAAGTCGCGCAGCCCCGCCGGGTTGTCCCGGAAGTGGTCCTGCACCCGTTCCAGGCCGTTGGCGTCGGTGCGGACCGTCCAGCCCTCGGGCGCGACGGGGGCCACCGAGCCGCCGTAGTCGGTGCGGAACCAGTCAGCCACCTCCGGGTCGGTGAACTGCTCGGTGGCGAGCCACCGTCCTGCGCCGTGGCCGCGGCGCAGGACGACGGCGGAGGCGCCGTCGCTGTGGATGGAGTTGTTCACCTTCATACGGTTGCGGTGGTATTCGCTCACCCGGTTCACCGCGACGAACAGGACGTTCGTCAGCTCCGGCTGGATGGCGAACAGGCCCGCCGCGTTACCGAAGCCGGTCACCCCGCTGACGCAGCCCTCGCTGAGCAGCAGGGTGGGCCTGAGACGGATCATCAGCTCCCGCGCCAGCGCGGCGCTCGCGTCCCAGTTGAGGTAGTCGGGCACATCGGAGACCGCGAGGATCACCTGGTCCACGTCGTCGGGGGTCAGGCCCGCCCGGTCGAGGGCGGTCCGGGCGGCCCGTGCCGCGAGTTGGGTGCCAGTCACACCCTCCGGGGCGCGGTGGAAGCGCTTGTAACCCCAGCGGTAGATCCGCTCCGGGTCGTCGACGAACTCCTCGACGGTCTCGGCGACGACATCACAGTCGTCTCCGAAGGCGTACCCGAAGGACACGATGCCGAAGTCGGTGGGTTGGCTGTTCACTGAATCCTGCCTTCACTCGTCAGGTCGACTGCGTCCCGCCGTGGGCCATCGCCGAGATGCGACCGCCGTCTGTGTTCTTCTTCAGGGGTTTGTTCGATCCGGCTCATGGCGAACTTGATGACGGGTGGGGCCATCACCGACGTCACCACCGCAACCAGTACGACGACGGTGTAGGTGGCCGTGGTGAGCACTCCCAGCCGGAGCCCGACCATGGCGAGCACCACCTCGATCACCCCGCGGGCGTTCATGCCGGCCCCCAGGGCGAGCGCCTCCCACCCGCCGAGCCTGCTGGTGCGGGCGCCGAGATAGGCACCGGCGAACTTGCCCAGGATCGCCACGGCCAGTGCCGAGGCGCCGAGTGCCGCCACCTCGGGGCGGACCAGAGTGGTCAGATCCATCCGCAGGCCCGCCGACGCGAGGAAGATCGGTGCGAGCACCCCGAGCACGACTGCCCGCAGCGGCGCGAGCAGCACCACACCGGTCCCGCCCGCCGCCGATATGGCCACGCCGCAGAGGAAGGCGCCGAAGAGCGGCTCCAGCCCGAGGGCCAGGGTGCCCGCCGCGGAGAGCAGGACCAGTACCACCGTGAGGGTGATGGCCGGCCCCGCGCCGTCCGCCTCCCCGACGCGCCGGTAGAGCGCGGGCACCGGCCAGCGGGCGAACAGTGCCGCCAGCAGCAGGACACCCACCAGCGCGGCAACCGACATGAGCACGGTCCCGGCGGTCACCCCGGTCGTCGCCATGGCCGTCACCACGGACACCAGCAGCCAGCCCACCGCGTCGTCGATCATGCCCGCCGCCAGCGTCAACTGCCCGATGTTCCGATGCAGCAGGTTCATGTCCATGAGCGTCTTGGCGATCACCGGGATTGCGCTGACACACATCGCCACGCCCAGGAAGAACGCGAAGTCCATGCGGTCACCGGACCGGGCCAGCAGCGAGCCGGGCAGCACCAGGCCGAGGGCCAGGCCGAGACCCAGCGGTACGACGAGCCCGAACAAACTGATCCGGGCGGCTGCCGCCCCCTGCCTGCGGATCATCCTGAGGTCGAGGTGGAGTCCGCTGATCCCGACCAGCAGCAGCACGCCGAACTGCCCCACCGCGTCGAGCAGATGCGTCTGCTCGGCCTGGTGCGGAAAGAGCCAGTCGGCCAGCGAGGGCGCCAGCGGGGTGAGTACAGACGGGCCGAGGAGCAGTCCGGCGCACAGCTCTCCCACCACGGCCGGCCAGCCCAGCCGCGTCGCCAGCCGGCCGAGCAGCAGCGCCAGCGCCAGCAGAACGCCGAGCTGCACGAGCAGGACCAGCAACGCGGTGTGATCCAGGGGTGGGACGGGGGTGACCGCCGCCACAACCTCAGTCCTCAACGTAGTACCAGTTCTCGGGAGCGATCATGCCGAAGGGGTTGATCGGGTCGAAGCCGTGCAGGTCTTCGGAGACCTCGAAGAGCCGGATCGGGAAGTTGGGCGTGAAGATCACGGGAACCTGCTCCGCGATGTAGTCCTGGTACTCGTACAGGACCTTGACGTCGTCAGTGGTCACCGTCTTGTCGATGAGCTCGTCGGCGCGCGGGTCCGACCAGTGGCCGAAGTTCCCGCCGGCGCCGGTGCTGAAGAGGATCTCCCCGGTGGGCTGGTGGAAGACCCAGCCGCCGTTCCAGCAGCACGCCTCCCACAGGCAGTCGGGGCCCGCCTCGCAGGGCGCGTCCTCGGCCACCAGCACCGATCCGTAGACCTCCTCCAGCCGGACGTCGATACCCGCCTTGGCGGCGTCCGCGCGGAGTTGCCGCATCAGCCGGGTCAGCGCGGGCCGTCCCTCGACGTAACGGAGCAGGAAGCTGAGGGCGGTGCCCGCCGGGATGCCTTCGCCCGCCTCGCCGGGACCGCTGCCGGGGCGGACACAGACGGCCGGGGTGACGCTGGTGTCCCAGCCGTTGTCCTCCAGAAGCCGCCGCGCGCGGTCCGGGTCGAAGGGCAGCGGCCAGGCGCCCGCACGCTGCCCGGGGGAGACCAGGTCCGTCTTGGGGAACATGGGGACGGGCCCGTTCTGCCGGTAGGCGTAGCCCTGGTAGATGTCGCGTACCGCCGAGTCCTGGTCCAGGCACATCTGGACGGCCTGCCGGACATAGGGCTGGGCGAAGAGCTTCCCCCGGACCGTGGGGTTGTTGTAGTTGAGCGAGATGTACCGGATGCAGTACGCGGTCTGCGGTACGAGCCGGTAGTGGTCCAGCGGGTTGGGACCGCCCTTGTCCGGGCTCTCGGCCGGCTCCGTGGCGAAACTGAGCGGAAGGTAGCCCACCTGGATGGCGCCCTCGCCGCGCGGGCCCCGCTGGAGCATCTCGTACTGCTCTTCGTCGGAGAAGGTCGGCACCTGGCGGAACTCGTCGAGGTAGGGCTTGTTCGGCCCCGAGTGGTGCTCGTTGGGGACGAAGGTGACGACCCCTTCCAGCGTGTAACTCTTCAGCCGCCACGGCCCGCTGACGACCGACCAGATGGGGCTGTCGGGCCAGCGAGTGCGCGCCCTGTTCTTCTCGTCGAGGATGTCGCCCTGCTCCGCCATCAGGTACGCGTAGACGGCCTCGACATCGGCCAGGTCGCCGGAGGCGTTGGCCGGGCCCTCGGCGGTGCGGTCCCACGCCTTGGGCAGCGGTGTGATGGTGCTGAGCTGGTTCATCAGCACCCAGCGCTGGGAGTACACCCGGTCGAAGGTGAAGTAGACCGTGTCCTGCGACAACTTGCCGTAGTCGGTGAGGTTGTCGGGGAAGTATCCGGGGACGTACTCGCCGTACCGATCACCCTTGACCTTCATCAGGTTGACCCAGAACAGCACGTTGTCCGCGCATATCGTCTCGCCGTTGGACCACTTCCAGGGCTTGACGCGGACGGTGACGGTCAGGCCGTCCTCGCTCCACTCCGGCGGCTCGGCGATGCTGCGGGCGTAGTCCACCTCGGGCTGTCCGCTGCTGCCGAAGTAGTACAGCGTGCTGTACATGAGCGCCTGGAACTCCAGGATGTTCCGGGTGCCCATGCGTTCGGCCGGAGTGAACGGGAAGATGACGGCCGGGGGGAACCCGGGCGCACACGCCCAGGTGACTGTGCCACCGCGCTTGGGCCGACGGCCATCCTGCCTGGTGGACTCGGTGGTCGTCCGCGTCATCACCCTTCCCCGCCTTCGGTCTGATTCGTGCCGTTTCGCCCGGGCCCGCCGGCGTTGTGCGGCGCGGCCGGGATCTCCTCCAGCGCCCCGGTGCCGCGGGCCGCGTGCCGGCCGAAGCGCTCCCAGGTCTCGGCGAGCCGGATCCGGCCGTCGTCAAGCACCTGCGGGACCGAGCGGCAGTGGCCGGAGACCACGGAGCCGTCGACGAGGACGACGCAGTACGCGAACTCGATCTCGCCGCTCTCGGCGCGGACGCCGGCCAGGGTTCCTCGCCGTGCGTCCCCTCCGGAGAACTCGCCCCAGAGCAGGTCACCGCTCTGGTGGTAGACAGCCACCCGGCCGGACTCGCCGTCATCCGCTCCGACCGGCCGGAACCTCCTGCCGTCGTAGTCGATCATTTCGGCTCCAGTTCGACGGTGATGCGCTCGGCGTAGTCGTTCATCGTCCGGCGGGCGTCCGTCAGCGAGCTGCCCGTCGTGCCGAGGAAGCCGAAGATGGTGTTGCCGTCGGGTGGACGCCGGATCAGGTCTCCCGGTCGGGCGGTGATCTTCAGCAGGAAGGTCCGTTCCGAGGCGCTGACGTCCTCCGGCACGTCGATCCGGCGGACCACGCCGGCGTCGCAGATCAGGCACATCGCGGTGATGTGCAGGCCGGTGGGCCGGTAGTGCCGGACCCTGGGTTCGATGCCGAGGCCGATGTCCGCGACCGCCCGGATCGGATCGTGGTCGGCGGTCAGCCGGGCGATCTCGTCGAGTCCGCCGCCGCCCACCCGGGCCGCGATCTCCAGCAGGTACGGCTTGCCCTGGTGGAAGCGGACCTCGGCGTGGGCGACGCTGCGCCGCAGCCCCTGCGCCCACATGCCCGCCCGCACGACGTCGTGCACGGCTTTCAGGTCGGCCTCGCTCAACGCTGTCGGAGCGTGGTGCATGTCGTCGTCGAAGGTCGCGCCCTCCTCTGTGATCCGGTCCACCACCGAGCCGAGGTAGACCTCGTCGTCCCAGGCCAGGGCCTCCATGAGATATTCGGCACCGTCCAGGAAGGACTCCACCAGCAGGCCCTGCGGGCCCAGGTCGAGCCCGGTGACCTCGGAGTGGGCCCAGAACAGCGAGCGGATCCCCTCGGAAGCCTGGCCGAAGCGCTCCGCCATCTCCTCCGGGCCGTCGATCCGGAACACATAGTGGCTGCCGGCGCCCATGGTCGGTTTCAGGATCACGGGGTAGCCGAACTCCTGTCCGGCCGCCTGCGCCTGCTCCAGCGTTTTCACGTAGCGGAAGGAAGGATGCGGTGCCCCGGCACGCTGGTGAGCCAGCCGCATCAGGTACTTGTTCCGGCTCGCCTTGGCGGCCTCCACCCCGATGCCGGGCAGCCCCAGTTCCTCGGCGACCGCGGCGGCGGTGATGACCGCGGACTCCGAGAAGGTGATGACACCGTCGAACTGCTCCGTCTTGTGCCAGTCACGGGCCACTTCGAGGATCCGGCCGATGTCGCGGCTGCCGGCCAGCCGGTACCGGTCTTCGGGCCAGAAATCGGTAGTGCCCTCGCCGTTGAGGACGTAGAGGTCGACGCCATGGGCCTCGACCTGCTGGTAACGCGAGATGTAGTAGGAGAGGTACTGGACCGTCTCGATGGTCAGCAGCTTCACGAAGTTCTCCATCCTCGTGGTCGAACACGTGAATGTCGCCGGACGCGGCCCCCGGCCGCGCCGGGACGTCAGACGGCGGGCAGGACCGCCTCGGTGAGCCTTGGCAGGCGGAAGGGGGTGATCTTCTCGAACCTCGCCCCCGACAGGCTGAGGTCGACCCCGTCCGCGGCGGCCCGGGCGGCGGCGTCCACCATGATCGGCGCGGCCCAGGCCAGAAGGGTGCGCACACCGAGCATGAAGTCGCCGGGCCGGGCCACAGCGGTGGTGTCGTCCCGCAGTTGCTCGGTGCGGGCCAGCAGTAGCGCGGCGGCCCGGGCCAGACTGAAGGTCTCCAACTCGAAGCACTCGCGCATCCCGTCGGCGAACGCCTCGCTGTCGCGGCGGCCCGCCTCCGTGACCGGCACCGGCTCCTGCGGGTCCCGTCCGGCCAGGACGGTGTCGAGCACCCCGGCCAGTGCGTTCCAGGGGCCGGTGAGCCGGCCCGCAGCCAGCTCGGCCGGGTCGAAGTTGGTCCGTTCCCGCTCCGGGCAGGTCAGCGCCAGATGGAAGCGGGCGACGTCCCGGGAGCAGCCGGCGACCAGGTCACCGGCCCTGATCAGATGGTTGCGGCTGGTGGAGAACTTGGCGTGCTCCAGCTCGTAGAACTCGTTGCAGACACTGGCACTCGGGCGCACGTAACGGTCTTCGTGCGCCAACAGTAATGCCAGGTCCATGACAGCCCAGTGATACACGTTGTCGAAGCCGTGGAAGTACACCAGCTCCGTGCCGTGCCCGGACCGCCAGAACACGTCGTACGGCACGTCCGCCGGGGAACCGTTGGCCCACCATGTCGCGTACATCGAGGCCGGCATGGCCTCGGCCCACGGATACACGATCTGCCCGGCGAGGTCCTCGAACGGCGCGGGCACCCCCCAGGTGCCGGGGAACGTCACCGGGATCTCCGGCAACGGACGGGCCAGCAGCTCACGCACGAGCCGCAGGGGGTGTGGCCGCCAGCGTGCGGCCGTGGCCTCGAACCGCTCCTCCAACTCGGCGCGGTACTCCTCCAGGGGCAGCACGAGAATGCGCTGCTCGCGCAAGGACACCGGCTCCTGCGGCCGCAACGCGTAACGCGGTTCGAGTAGCTGGTCGAAGTTGTTCGGATGGCCACAGTCCTCGCATACGCCGCCCGCGCTGGCGGCCTCGCAGCTGGGACAGCGGCCACTGAGCAGGCCGTCGTACAGATACAGCCCGCTCTCCTCGGCGTAGGGCAGCCGGACCGTGCGCAGGCGCAGTCGACCCGATGCGCGCAGCGCCGTCACGAAGTCGGTGACCGCGGCCCGATAGTGGTCGTCGACCGGCGGCAGCGCCCGGTCATCGGGTGAAGTCAACTCGATGCCGAGTGCGGCGAGAGACCGCTCGATCGCGCCGGTCGACTCCGCGCACAGCCGCTCGGGGCTGACGCCCTGTCGGGCCGCTGTGGTGACGACGTAGCTCTGGCTGTCGTCCGTCACGGTGGTGAGGGTCACCTGCTCGCCCTCGGCCCGCAGCCGCCGTGCGTAGATGTCGGCGGCGAGGTACGGCCCGGCGATGTGGCCGACGTGCAGGTCGCCGTTGGGTGTCGGGGTTGCCGGGATGATGATGCGCGGTCCGCGCGAGTGTGCGGTCATGTCCCCTCGCTCCCCGCCTCGACGGCCGCGTGGGCGGTGGCGTGCCGGTCGGCGAAGCCCGCCACGAGGTCGGCGTCCCACCAGATGGCGTACATCTCGAAATCCTCCTCCGAGGTGTTCACCAGCTGATGAACCGTCTGTGGGGTGAAGTGGATGACGTCACCCGCCGTGAACGGCACGCGCCGTCCCTCCGTGAGGATCTCGGCGGTTCCACGCAGCGCGATCCAGATCTCGTACTCGTGGTGCCCGTGCGCCCCCGAGGACACCCCGGGCGCGGCGACGCACCAGGACCCTTCGAAAGGCGCGTTGAGAAGCGGCCACGGCATCAGACGCTGCGCGCGCAGTTGGTTGTCGAGCTGGAGCTCGTGCCGCCGCAGCGGGCGGATATCCATGGGCACGATGGTCCTCCGTTCGAAAGTTCGGAGCGGTGACGGCCGGCGGTCGGCCGATCCCGGCGGTCAGCCGATCTCGGCGAGTGCGGGCACCGTGCGTCGTCCGGTCAGCAGGCCCTTGACAATGTCTCCGGACCGGCTGGCCAGCACGCTGAGCAGCGAGTCCGCGATTCCGTGGGTGGCCTCGTTGACGCCCTGCAGGTAGCAGGAGGCGCCGTCGGTGGCGGGAAGCTGCAGGCGGTAACCGCGGTCCACGGTGATCTCGGCGATGCCCAACTCGGCCGCGAGGTCCCGCACCAGAGCGGGCATCGTGCCGCGGAAGCCCGTGCCGAGCAGCACCAGGTCGCAGCGCAGCTCATCGGCCCGTCCGGTCCTGCGATCGACCAGCGACAGCACAACCTCGTCATCCTCGACGCGGGTACCGACGACGTCGGTCATGGTGATCACGCGGAGCCGTTCCTCGCCGCTGAGCCGCTCGAGGTAGCGCTGGCGGTACAGCGTTTCGAGCATCCCCGGCGCCAGGCCGCCGTAGTTGCTCAGGTGCATCTCCCGCAGCAGCTGATCCCGCGCCTCGGGGGCCGCAGCGTGGAACTCGTCGATGAAGGACGGGTAGAAGATCTCGTTGGTGAACTTGCTCGACTCGTAGTTCTTCAGCCCGATCGAGCGCATCACCATCGTCGTCTCGGCGGAGGGGAACTCCTGATGAGCCGCCCACAGCAGCTCGGCGGCGCTCTGCGCTCCGCCGATCACCGCGATGCGGCGGACGGCTGAGGCGTCCACGTCGGCGATGTGCTCGACGTACTGGCTGCTGTGGATGACACGGTCGGCCGGCAGACCGGCGAACTGCTCCGGGACGAGGGGGTCGCGGCCTGTGCCGACCACCAGGTGCCGGGAGAGTGTCTCGGTGTCGTCGGCGAACCGGGTCAGCCATCCATCGACCTGCCCGTCCGCGTTCCAGATGGGGGCGACGGACAGCGCACGCTTGCCATAGCCGATCCGCACCCGGCTCATCGAGTCCGCCACCCACTGGAGATAGTTGGATATCTCCTGGCGGTACGGGGTGAAGGTGCCGAGGTTCACGAACTCGTCCAGTCGTCCCACCGAGTGCAGGAAATTGATGAACGAGAATTTACTGCGCGGGTTTCGCAGCGTCACCAGGTCCTTGACGAAGGAGACCTGACTCTGCGTCCACGGAAGCAGCATTCCGCGCTGCCAGACGACGTTTTCATGGGCCTCAGCGATGAACGTGTCGGCGGCGAGTTCCTCGGCGGCCAGCTCCTCCATTGCCACAGCGAGGGCCAGATTTGCCGGGCCCGCCCCCAAGGCAAGCACCTCTACTTCGTTTCGCACCAATGCAATCCCCAATCGCGGTAGCACCGCAGTGAATCGGTGAAGCGAGTACGGAATTCACGCTACCCGGCGCTCGATTTCGGCAACAGAAGGTTCCGCCTGCCAAATGTGCTGCTTTCCGTGAACGGCAGGATTTCCCGTCGCACGCGGCCGCACCGTCACCAGGTCTCAGGCGCCCCGTCGGGCAGCGCTCTGCCCGACGAGTTCTGCCGCGGCCCGGCGGGCCGCGAAGAGCGCGGTCTTCGCGGCGCCGCCGCTCCCCCCGGTGAAGGTGAAGACGGGGCATCCGGGCATGGCACCGCGCAGCCTGAGGCCGCCTCGGCCGGCGGGGTAGCAGTCCAGGGACGCCACCGTCCGAGCCCCCGCACCGGGCCAGGCGCCAAGGCCCAGCCGCTCCGCGGCACGGATGGTCACCCGGCGTGCCAGCGCCGGGTCGGCCGCCACGTCCGCGGGGTCGATCTGCCAGCGGTCGGACGGCAGTCCAAGCAGGAAGAGTCCGGCGGACACCGGGCGCCCGTACAGCCCCGACGTGTCGTCGACGAACGCACCGAGCCCGGGCGGCGCGGCACGTCCCAGCGTGTACTGGATCTGCTTGGTGCGAAGCCGCTGCCCGGGCAGACCCCACTGGTCCAGCAGTCGGGGCGTCCACGGACCCACGGCCAGCACCAGTGCGTCGCAGCGGCGCACCTCACCGCCCGCGAGCACCACGGCCGGGTCGGGACGGGCGCCGGTCACCGGCACGTGGCACAGCTCGGATCCCGCCTCGACCGCGTCGGTGAGCAGAGAACTCCGCAGGCGCGCGGGCGAGATGTATCCGGCGTGCCGCTCCACTACCGCCAGGGCACCGGCCGGGAGTCCCCGGAAGGGCAGACCGGCGGCCGGGCGGATGCGGGCCGAACCGGGCAGGAGGCCGTCCACCACACGCACCGCGGCTTCGGTCCTGTCCGTGTCGTCGTCCGGAGCCAGGACGTAGGTGGAGGTCAGCTCCTGGTACCCGGCCCAGGAGCGCAGAACCGGATCACGCCGGAACTCGGCCAGGCTCTCGGTGGCCGCCGCGGCCGCCGCCGGATCCGGCTCGAACCCGCGGACCAGTCCACCGGAGGCGCCCGTGGCGTCCGCCCACCGGCTGGACCCACCCGTGAACACCGTCACCCGCACGCCGCGGCGGGACAGCCGCCACGCGAGGGCCGCGCCGGCGAGACCGCCGCCGACGATGGCCACGTTCATGAGGGAACGTCCGGTCGCCGGTACTCAACGAGTTCGATCAGGAGCCCGGCGGGCCGCCGGGCGTACAGGAAGGCCACGCGCATGCCCGACCGGGCCCCTGCCCTGGGTTCCTGGTCGACCAGCACGAACCCTTCGCGGCCCAGTCTGTCGAGTTCGCCTTCGAGATGGTCCACCTCGAAGGCCACGTGGTAGAGGCCCTGCTCCTTCCGGGCGAGCCGCCCGTTGACGGCTGTGTCATCGTCGCGTGGGGAGACCAGCTCGACGGTGGGCCCGCCCTTCGCAGGCGTCCAGAACTCACACTCCACGCCGTAGTCCGCGGCCGTGCCCTGGTCCTCCAGGGAGAGGCCCAACAGGGCGAGCAGCGATCCGGCTCCCGCCGGATCCGCGGTCGCCAGACCGACGTGGTCAAGACCGATGATCATCGTGTCTTCCTCGATCCCTCAGGCTTGATCCATCAGGCGCTCGAACCCTCACGGGATGTCTGCCGGGTGCGGTTGTGTAACTCTTCCGCCAGCCGCCGCCACTCGTCCGCGCACTCCAGCGCCAGGTCGGCGATGACCGGCACCAGGTGGGGCGGAAGGTTGTCGAGCTCCCGCGCCCCTTCGCCGTAGGTCGTCAGCCGACGGCCCAACCACATCAGTACGGCCCGGCCCCGTTCCGTCATGCGCAGCGACGGGTCGCGCCTGAGGCCCTCCAGACGGGTGAAGAGCCGGGGGGACACGTCCGGCGACGCCTCCCGCCGGGCCATGCCCCGGCGAGTCCGGTGGGCCAGGACGGGGGTCACCGCGGCATCGGTCGGCGCTGTCTCGTCGTCGGCCGCCGGCTCCTCGGCGCCGACATCCACCGGCCGCACGGTCCCGGAGTGCGGCGCCGAGTCGCGAGCGCGGTCGGCCTCTGTGGTCTCAGCGCTGTTCAGCCGTGTACGGAGGTTGTGGGCCGTACCCACGGAGACCCCGGCGGCACGCGCGATCTCCCTGACCGAAGCATGGGGATCCCGACAGATGAGCTCCAGGGCGAGGCGGCGCCCCTCCTCGATATTCACGGGCCGCACCCGGCCGTCCAGCCCCACGCGAGCGTTCAACTGGGATTCTTCCTCAACTGAACGCTGACGGATGGAACCCACCGTCTTGGCGGACAGCCCGGTGATTCCCGCGAGTGCGCGATTGGACAGTTCGGGTCTCATACGAATGACGCGTTCGGCCGCCGCCTTCCGTTCCGCGAGGGTGAGAGGCAGGCCGTGCCTGACGTTGACCTGCACGCCATAGATATAGGCGTCTTCCTCCGAACCGTCGAAGAACTGGACATGAATCGACTGCTGCTTTCTGATGATCGCCGCGCGGTAACGGTGCAGCCCGTCCACGATCCTCATGGTCTGTCGATGAACGACGATCGGCGGAAGTTCGTCATCCGTTTCCGCGAGTCGCCTGATGTGCGCTTCGTCTTCGGCGTTGAACCGCACCGAGGCGCCGGGAAATAAGTCGGCCAGTAAAACCCGAGCTGCCGATTCCATCAAGTTCTCCCCGTCCTGGCGAGTTTCGTCCTCACTCGTCTTCTACGCGCGTGGCGTTGTGGCCGGACTGCGGAGTCCGGCGGCCGAAGGCCGCATGTTTCCTTGCGAGCCATCAGCGTGCGCTGTAGGCGAAGGCGGCCTCCGCGGCGTCCAGTGCCGCCCGACAGCTCTCCCTGGAGGCGCCCGTGGCGGTGACATAGGCGATCCGGCCCCAGACCGTGCCCTTCGGCGGCGGGGAGACGACGGCTCCGGGGGCCACGAGCGTCACCGCCTCGTCGACCGCGGCGGGAAGCCGGTTCGGGAAGCCGGCGGAGGCGATCGCGGTGTCGTCCTCGTCCACGTACAGGAAGCGGACTCCGGCGACCTGGTCGCGACTCGTCCGCAGTTCGGGCTCTCGCCCACACGCCACCGAGGCGGCGGCCAGCCCCGGGTCGACGCCGGTGGCCAACTGCCCGAGGCGGGGTATCAGGTCTCCGCCCAGCCTGCCGTTGACCTCGATCACCTTCGGCCCGGTAGCGGTGAGCATGAACTCGCTGTGCGTCCAGCCGTCCTGGACGCCCAGCGCGGCGTGAGTGTCGGACAGCACCCGGCGGAGCTCGGGGTCCGCCAGGAGAGGGTCGGACGCGTCGACGAAGTGTCCGACCTCCTCGGCGTACGGCGGGTAGCCGACCACCTTGCGCGCCACGTACACCGGGCTGACCACGCCGTCGCGCACCACCGCGTCGACGCTGATCTCCTCGCCTGTCACACACTCCTCGACGAGGTACGGCTCCGGGGAGTTGTAGACCACGGAAGGCGGTATCTCGATGGAACTGGTGAAGGCGAAGCCGTCGCGCAACGCGTCCGGATCGTCCGCCCTGATCACTCCAAGGCTCGCGCCCATTCCGCGCGGCTTGAGGATCACCGGGTAGCCCAGCCGCTCGGCGGCGTCCAACGCCCCCCGGAGGTCGGAGACGGGGAGGGAGGCCGGCTGCGGCACGCCCGCAGCTGCCAGCGCCGCCCTGCACTGGCCCTTGTCACGCAGGCGCCAGAGGACCGAGGGGTCGCCGCCCGGCAGTCCCAGCGCCTCCGCGACGTACGCGGTCGCGTGGATACGCACCTCGTCCCAGCAGAGCACACCGCTGACCGGCGTGCGGGCATGCAGCTCTTCGGCGACCTTGGCCATCGCAGGGCCGTCGCAGGTGTCGGGGACGACCGTCCAGCCGTCGAGCCAGGGCTTCTCCCACCCGGGCTCTTCGGTGTGCAGAAGATGGACCCGGAACTGCGGTCCGATGGAGCGGAGAAGATACTCGCGATAGGGCTGCATTCCTGATGCAACCACAATCATTAAGGGCTTTTCACTGGTCCAGCCTTTTTCTTCATTCATTAGGTCAGCACCTCACTGCACCCACGTCATTAGCGGACCGAATCAATGACCGCAGAAATCACTTACGGCGATCGAGCATACCCACCGGCCTTACGGTGCGTCCAGGACGTTAAACAGTGCAACATCCACCCCCCTCGGGGACAACAGCTGGTCACCGCCCCGATCGCAAGGCGGCTCGCGGAGCACGCGAAGGACGTTCAGCTGCGAATTTTCCTCGCTTGAACAAGGAACGCGGCACCCATCGAAAACAGTGGAGATGGACCCGATTTGCCCTGTTGACAGAGATCCACCAAATCATTAAAGGATTTTTCGGTCCGTAAAGTTTCCGCCATGCCAGTGCACCGCAATTGGGGAGGTGCTATAACCTCGAAGTCGCTTCTTGCGACGAGATCACCGATCGCCCGGAAGGGCTCCCGTTTTCCCTTTGAGGGTTCTTCAGTCCGCCGCACCACCGATGCCGCGAAAGAGGTCATTATGCCGAGCCTCACCAAGGTCGAGGCGGTCGACCGCGCCTCGAAGGTCACCGTGGACGCGTACCAGGTGGCCCTCGATCTCACCGGCGGAGACGACGTCTTCTGCTCCGTCACCACCATCCGCTTCCGTTCGGACCGCCCCGGCGAGAGCACCTTCCTCGACGTCCAACCGGCGGCCCTGCTCTCCGCGGAGCTGAACGGCCGTGCGGTGGACACCGCCCTGCTCGCCGACGGACGGCTGCCCCTGACGGACCTCGGCCCCGACAACGACCTGACCGTCGTGGCGGACATGAGTTACTCGAAGAACAACGAGGGCCTGCACCGCTACGTCGACCCGGCCGACGACAACGTCTACGTGTACGGCTTTCCCTACGTGGACCAGGCCCCGCGGATCTTCGCCTGTTTCGACCAGCCGGACCTGAAGGCGCCGTTCACCTTCGACGTCACCGTGCCGGCCCACTGGCGGGTGTTCTCCACAGGCGAGGCGGTCACGACGGGCTCCGGTCGCTGGCGCATCGGCCCGACCGAGCCGCAGGCCACCTATCTGACGACCCTGGCCGCCGGCCCGTACGAGTCGTTCCACTCCCGGCACGGAGCGGTCCGGCTCGGTCTGCACTGCCGGGCCTCGCTCGCCGACGCGCTCAAGGGTGACGTCGATGAGCTGTTCGACGTCACCCGCCAGTGTCTCGACGAGTGCGCCCGGCTCTTCGGCGTGCCCTACCCCTCGCCCAAGTTCGACCAGATGTTCGTCCCGGAGTTCAGCGTCCTGTCCTTGGACCATCCAGGGCTGGTGCTGCTGCGCGAGCAGTACGTGTTCAGCTCGGCAGCCACCGACAGCGAGCGGGAGACCCGGGCCGTGGTGCTCGCCCACGGCATCTCCCTCATGTGGATGGCGGGCCTGGTGACCAGCGCCTGGTGGGACGACCTGTGGCTGGGCCAGGCGTTCGCCGACTACTTGGCCCACCGCATCACCAGCGAGGTCACCCGCTTCACCGGGCCGCCCACCACGTTCGCCGCTCGTCGCAAAGGCCAGGCCTATCTCGCCGACCAGCGCCCCTCCACGCACCCGGTCAGCCTGGAAGCCGAGGACATGGCGTCCGCACTATTGGACCTCGACCGGATCTCCTACTTCAAAGGGCACTCGGCGCTGCGGCAACTCGCCGCAGCGATCGGCGACGACGCACTCCGCGCGGGTCTGCGCACCTTCATGGAGCGGCACGCCCACTCCACCGCCTCCTACACCGACTTCCTCGCTGCGCTGGGCTCCGTCCTCGACGCATCCACCGGCTGGGACATCGGGGCCTGGTCGGACGCGTGGCTGAAGTCGGCGAACCTGAACACCCTCCGGGCGGAGTTCGTGACGCACGGCGGCCGCATCGTCTCCGCGGCCGTGGAGCAGTCCGCCCCCGAGAGCCACCCGATCCTGCGTTCGCACACCCTCGACATCGGCCTGTACGGCCACGACGGCGTGCGGACGTTGAAGCGCGCACACATCAGCAGCCCGCGCACCGAACTGCCGGAGCTCGCCAACCTGCCCGAACCGGCCCTCGTACTGCTCAACGACGGGGACCTGACCTATGCGAAGATCCGGTTCGACGACAGGTCCCTCGCCGTACTCCCCCGGCTGCTGCCCGGACTGACACCGATCAACCGGGCGATGGTGTGGTGCCAGCTGCTGCTGTCCGTTCAGGACGGCAGCTACACGGCGGCCTCCCACCTCGCCCTGGTCGCCGAAATGCTGGCCGACGAGCCGGAGTTGTCGATCCTGACCGAAGTGCTGGAGCAGGCGCGGTTCGAGGTGGCCGACCGGTTCCTGCCGCCCGCCGACCGGCCGACCGCCATGGGCGAAGTGGCCGCCGCCCTGCGTGAACGGCTGGGCGGCACGCAGCCGGGCGACCAGACCGCGCTGACCTTGCTGCGCGCCCTCATCGACTTCTCGCACGATGCGGACGAACTCACGGGCTGGCTGCGCTCTGCCGCGGACGGTCAGGGGTCGTCGCTGCCGGCCGGGCTGGTACTCGACAGCGACCTCCGCTGGCGGATCCGGCTGCGGCTGACGGTGTTGGGCGCGCTCAGCGCGGAGGAGGTGGACCGGGCCCGTACCGAGGATCCCGGGCCCGAGGCGGACGACGCCGCGATGAAGTGCCGCTCCGCTCTGCCCGACTCGGCCGCCAAGGCGGCTGCGTGGGAGGCGCTGTTCCACTCCGACAGCCTGTCGAACTACGGCCTGCTGGCCCTGGCCTCCGGCTTCTGGCAGCCGGAACAGGCCGAACTGACCGCCGCATACGTCGACAGGTTCTTCACCGAGGCCCCGCGCCTGGCGCACCACGGGGACCTCCTGCTGGACCTGCTGGTCAAGGCGCTGTATCCGCGTCACAGTGCTACTGCCGAAACCCTCGCCGCCGCCCGTGAGTTGCTGTCGCGGCAGGATCTGCCGACGGCGCTGCGCCGCCCCGTGGCCGACCTGACCGACGACCTGGCACGGGCGACGGCGGTGCGCGACGGCCGCACCGCTGCGACGATCAGCCGTCCGTAACTCCCGTCCTGGTCCAGGGCGTTGCGGACCCACATCGGCGCTCGTCCGAAACCGGCAGGACGAAAGCGGCAGGAATTCGGCGGGGCCTGACGGTTCTGCTCCTTGCCGGAGCCTATCCGCCCCGAAAAGCTGATGCCGTGGAGCTGTGCACGTATCTACCCACGGCATGGCGGCCGGGCCGGGTCCCCTGCCCGGGCTGGGAAACAACCGAGTGAGTGAGGACCACACACCGTGATCCCGAGCGAAGCAGGCGCCGGCTCCACGGGGCCCGTCCGGGATCGGCCCACTGACGCCGCATCTCGTCGTCGCCTCGGTGTCGTTCTTCTCATCCCCCTGCCGACCTGCCCCCGTGCCACGCCCCTCCCCGACGGCTGCGCGTGAGCCCTTGACAAGTCGTCTGGCGGGAACCGGGAAGGCTCCCCGGAGCCCGCTCAGCGGCGGCGCCGGCGCCCTGCCCTCCTCTCCGTACATATCTCGAAGCCGCCCCTGGAGGCCCTCGCCCATGTCCACCCGCGCCTGGCTCATCCTTCTCGCGGTCGGATTGTTCGCCATAGGCACCGACGGCTACGTCATCGCCGGTCTCCTGCCCGAAATGGGCCGCGACCTCGGCGTGTCGAACAGCGACACCGGCCACCTGGTGAGCGCGTTCGCGCTGGCCTATGCCATCGGCGCGCCACTGCTCGCCGTGATACTCGGCAGCCTGCCCCGGCGCCTTGTTCTCATCTCCAGCCTGACCGTGTTCACCCTCGCCAATGTGGCCGCCGCGCTGGTCGACTCCTACGGGACGATGATCGTCATCCGGGTACTGGCGGGCTTGGCCGCGGCGGTCTTCTCCCCGGGAGCGGTGGCGGTCGTGCCCTCGTTGGTCGCCGCCGAGCAGCGGGGTCGGGCGCTGAGCACGGTCAGCGCGGGCATCGCCGTCTCCACCGCCGTCGGCGTGCCGCTGGGCACGCTGATCGGCAACGCGTTCGGCTGGCGCACGACCTTCCTGGCGGTGGCGGCTCTCGGCGCCCTGGCCTGCCTCGGACTGGTGCTGCTGCTGCCGCCGCTGCCGCCGAACCCGCCCGCAGACCTGCGCACCCGCATGGCCGCCTCCCGCACCCCAGGAGTGGCCAGTGCACTGTGCGTCACAACCCTGTGGATCGCCGGCGCGTTCACCCTGCTGACCTACCTCAGCCCCGTACTCGACGAGGTGGGGGACGTACAGGGCACTACGCTGAGCATCTGGCTGGCCGTCTATGGCCTGGCGGCCGTCACCGGCAACAACCTGGGCGGCCGGGCCGCCGACCGCTTCCCCGCGCCGCGGCTCACCGTGGTCACCACGACCGGCCTCCTGGCCTCACTCGCCCTCTTCGGCCTTCTGGGCTCACTCGGCGTGCACGGCGCTACCGGAGCCGGCTTGGCCATCGTCGGCCTGATCACCTGGGGCGTCTTCGGCTGGGCATTCGCCCCCATCCAGTCGCACCGCCTCGTACAGCTGGCCCCGGAATCGGCGGGAGTCGTCCTCTCCCTGAACAGCAGTGCCATCTACATCGGCATCTCCGCCGGAGGCTTCCTCGGCGCCGCGGCGCTCGCCGAAGGGGGCGCCGCGGCGGTCGGCTGGGCGGCCGCGGCCGTTGAACTGCTCGCCGTCCTCGCCTCGTTGGCCCTCCTCCGCCGCGGCGCGGGGCAAGCCGGACAGGCAGCGCCCGCCAAACCGGAGCCGAGCCGCGACCCCAGCGCCTCCGTGAATCCGTGAATCCGTGAATCCGTGAATCCGGAGGTACAGTGCTCCAGCGGTGGCGGACCAGGTGCCAGGACGGCTCGATGCCCCTGCGGGCCAGGCCGTGGCGGATGCCGCGACTCGCAAGCCATCGATGCTTGCCGCAGGTTCGAATCCTGCCGGGGGCCCAACGCATTAAGCCGCTGACGCGTGATCGATACGTCGAGTTCCGAGCTCCCGCTCCGAAATCCTGGAGTGCCCTTCGGACGCGGACGAGTCCTTCGGCTACACCGGCGCGGACGGATCACCCACCAAGTACGGGTTTCAGAAAGCCGGTGGGGAGCGGGCGGTCGCGGAGGCGAGAGCGTCAACGCCCGCATCCGCAAGGCCGCCCGCGCCCGCGGACACTTCCCAACGGGGCCGCCGCCCTCAAGTGTGTCCACATGGCGCTGATGAGCCTGGACCCGACGGGGAAGGGCCGCAAGAGGTGGGACCATGCGCTGGGAGGCACCCCTGAACGCGTTCCAGATCGCCTTCGGGGGGCGCCTGACCCCGAGCAACGACTGACCACTCAAAACCAAGGAGGAGGGCGGCGGTGCCGTGACGAGCACGGGCGTATCACGCAGAGGCTGTGCTGCTACTTGAGCTCGTCTTCGGTGAAGTAGTCGTCCACGACCAGAACCTCGTAGTTGGACTTGTCGACGCCCGCCGGCTGCAGCAAGACGGCGGGCACCACCTTGACGCCGTTGTTGTAATCCCCTTCGTTGTCTATCCACGGCTGCCTGCCGTCGAGTATGTCGTCGACCATTTCTGCGGCGGCGCCGGCGAGCCGGCGGACGTCCTTGTAGACGGTCTGCGACTGCTGACCCGCGATGATTGACTTCACCGATTCCAGTTCGGCGTCCTGACCAGTGATGACCGGGAGGGGCTTGCTGTCGGAGCCGTAACCGTCCGACGTCAGCGCGGACAGGACGCCCCTGGAGATGCCGTCGTACGGCGACAGGACCGCGTCGACCTCCTCGCCGGCGTACCACTTGGTGAGGATGCCGCTCATGCGCTTCTGTGCGGTGGGCCCGTCCCAGCGCAGGGTGGTGATCTGGTCGAGCTTGGTCTCGCCGGACGGGACGACCAACTGCTTGCTGTCCAGGAAGGGCTGCAGGAGCGCCATCGAACCTTGGAAGAAGTATTTGGTGTTGTTGTCGTCGGGGGAGCCGGCGAACAGCTCGATGTTGAACGGGCCCTTGCCGTCATCCAGACCGAGCTTGGCGATGATGTGGCGGGCCTGGAGCCGGCCGACCATCTCGTTGTCGAAGGAGACGTAGTAGTCGACGTTCTTGGTGCCGAGGATGAGCCGGTCGTAGGAGATCACCGGAATGTCCGCGTCGGCGGCCTGTTGAAGCACGCCGTTCAGTGACTTGGCGTCGATGGCCGCGATGATCAGTGCATCGACGCCCTGCTTGATCAGGTTCTCGATCTGTGAGACCTGGGTCTTCGGGTCGTCTTCGCCGTAGACCAGCTTGGTCTTGTACTTTTTGCCGTTCAGGTCATCGACGAGGCTCTTGCCGTCGGTGAGCCAGCGCTCGGAGGCCCGGGTCGGCATGGCGATGCCGACAGTACTGACCTCGGAGCTGACCTCGCTCTTCTGGCCGCAGGCGGACAAGGTGAGGGCGAGGGAAGCGGCTCCGGCGAGGGCGGCGAGCGTGGCTCTTCGGTTGAGCATGGTGATCGTTCCTTGTTCTTCTCGTCGTTGAGGGGGACGACGGCGTATCAGACGTCGACGGGGAAGCGGTGGAGCGAGGCAGGTCGAGAGCGAGTCGGACGCGCCGTACCCGCTCCCGGGCGGTGTCCAGGGTCAGGTCCCGCAGACGGGTGCCGTACGAGTAGGTCCCCGGGCGCCCTGAACAGAGCGAACTTCAGACAGAGCGGTACGCCGGGGCGGATCAGCTCGGCGCCCTCGTGGATCCGCACGTGGCCGCCGAGGTCGTCGGGGGCATTGGTGGGGCCTTGGTGCACAGGTTTCGAGGCGAGTGAACAACCGGCGGACCTCCGCTCCAATGATGGAGGTCAGGTCGGCCCGGCACGTTGCTTGAATCGGCACTCAGGCGCCTGGGTGCCACGCAGATCGCCGATCAGTGCGTTGCTGCGGCCCGGCATCCGGGGCTCGCCAACTCTCGTGATCCCTTTGCCGGTGTGCACCTGCACGTACGTCGGGCTGCGCCACGGCGTTCCGGCCACCGTGCATGCTGATTCCGGGGATGCACAGGGCACTTGCCTCTCAAAGGTTCGAAATCTCGCCACATGTTCGGAATGTTGGCGTGACCCTAAGGGGGGGTGTGTGGAGTGTCAACTGGGTGAACTGGAACGGTTACAGAAAGGTGTGGGAGATCGCTTTCGGCCTCCCACAGAACAGCGGGCCCGAGGGCCACGGTCCCGACGGTCCTCGCGCCGCCAGCGCGCCCGGTGCTGACGGCTGTAGCGGCGGTCCCAGCGTTCCCGACGATCCCGGCGCTCCCGGTAGTCCCGGTAGTCCCGGTAGTCCCCGAGATCGGAACCGCCGCCAGGGCTCCGGCCTCCGCCGCGATCGCGGCCGTAGCGGGTGGCGCCGTAGACCAGCACCGCAGCGGCCACCCACCAGATGGGATCGAGGAATCCGAAGCCGAACAGGACCACGACGAGGATGAGGAGCAGGACGAACACGGCGGGCCTCCCCGAGAGCTGGACACAGCATCGATACCGGGGACTGGGGCCTCACCCCACAGCGTAGTCCTGCCCAGAGGTTGCGGATACCGTGCGACGTCAGCACTTCCTGCCCGGCATGGATGGCTGCTTGACACCTGTCGGGGAACTGCCGCAAGGGCTGGCGTGCGACATGCCGCAGCTCTTCGTCCGCGCGGGCGGCCGTCACCCGCCGCCAGATCCTTGACCCCCTCCCCCTCCCCCTCGCCCGCCGCGCGACGCCACCGCCACCCCCGCGACGGTCCAGACCGCCATCCCCCACAGGGAGAGCGCGGAAGCGAGCCCCACCACAAGTCGGACCGTGCTGTCCTCGCCGCCCGTCAGCCACACCGTCAGTCCCGCCGCCCCGGCCGCGATCAACAGCGCCGCCGGTACGCGCAGCCGGGGCTGTTCGAACACCGCCGCCAGCGGCAGGAAGTGGAGCCCTACGACAACCGCGATCAGCGGAGGGACGAGTACCGGCACTCCGGCGCGGCTACAGATCGCGGCGATGGCGATGATCAACAGCCACTGGAGGCCGTTGATCTGATTGAACCGCCGGCGTCGGTCCGCGGGGAACGGTCCCCCTGCCGACGCGGGAAGAAGACGGCGCGCGGTGAGCATCAGCCCCACCGTGACGGCGCAGCCGGCTCCGAGCAGGACCTGCCGCGTCAACCCGTCGAACGCGCTTGTGCCGAGCAGCCACCAGCCGAGCCCGAACAGTGCGAGGAACCCCACCCCTGACTTGAACATGATCGAAACCCTAGGCGGAGGAGCGGCCCCCGTCTCGGCGTGCGCACACGTGTTACCCAATGGTAGTTGTGTGACCCCTGTGAAACTTGAACTTTAAGGCTTCCTGTGGCGTGGTACGCGCTGAAAGGGTGTGGAGTGCACAACTCGACTGCTCCACGCGGTCGTTGGAACCTCACCCCCCACGAGGCGTACCATGGCGAAAGCCTCCCCTGCGCGCAGAACGCGCGCGACCATACTCTCCGCGACGGCCGGCCTTGCGCTGGCCGTCGCTCTGCTGCCCGGGGCCGCCAACGCGGCTCCGGGCGACCCGGCCGACCCCCCCGGGGCCGACGCCGGGTCCCCGGTGGCCGAGGGCCTGCCACCCGCGCCCTCGCAGCAGACGCTGGTGCGGCGCGACGCCCGGCTGACGCAGGCCGAACAGCGGCCCGGCGTGCAGCGGCTACGGGACCGGCTCGGTCCGCAGGGCGTGCTCGAGCTGGACCCGGCCACCGGCACCGCACGTCAAGTCGCCCGGCTCGACGGTTACTTGACGCCCGCCAGTGATGCCGATCCGGTCGGTGTCGTTCGGCGGTATCTGCGGAGCCATCCCGATGTGTTCGGGCTTACCGCAGCACAGGTCGACGGCCTGACCTTGCGCAAGGAGTACACCGACGTCGCCAAGATACGGCATCTCTCGTTCGTTCAGTCGGTCGACGGCGTGCCGGTGTTCGGCAACGGCGTCAAGGCCAACGTCGCCCGCGACGGGCGGCTGATCAACGTGGTCGGCTCACCGGTGCGGAACCTGCCGTCGGCGCTGGCCCCCGGCCGGGTCACCGCGACGCAGGCCCGGCGCACCGCCGTACGGGACATCGCGGGCGCCCGGGCCGAGAGCGGCGGCGGCGCGGACACTGCCAAGCAGGTGGTGTACACGGCGCCGGGCGGTGCCGCCGTGCGTGCCTGGCGGACCGTCACCGATCCGGACGGCCACGGCATGTGGCTGCACGTGGTCGACGCGCAGACCGGGCGGGTTCTGTACCGGCAGAGTCTCTCCTCCGACCGGGACCCGGGCCGGACGTACCCCGCCGCGTCGGGCACCGGGTCGGCGGCCGCGCCCGGCCCGCTTCTGTCCTCCTCGCAGGACACGACCCTGCGCACCGGCAAAGTGCTCGCCTGGGACAACTACCCGGGCGCCCCGGCGGGCGGCAAGCAGCACACCCGTCATCTGACCGCCCGGGGTTGGCTCCCCTTGGGCGCCGAGACGCTCAACGGGCCCATCGCGCACGTCTACAGCGACGTCAACGACAACAACGAGGTGGACGCGGGCGAGGAGATCACCCCGGCGGCCGACGGGACGTTCTCCTTCCCGTTCAAGCCGTTCACCGGTGACGCCTGCGACGTACCGCTGCCCTGTTCCTGGGACCAGAAGACGCCGAACTCCTGGCAGACCAACCGCGAGCAGAACGCCGCGCAGGTCTACTACTTCCTAGGCACCTTCCACGACCACCTGGAAGCCGGCCCGATCGGCTTCACCCGGGCCGCGGGCAACTTCGACGGCCGGGACGGCGACGCCGTCGTGGCGCAGACGAACGACGGCGCGGCCCTCAAGGACGGGCTGCCCGACGAGAACCACCTCAACAACGCCAACATGGGCACCCCGCCGGACGGGCAGGCGCCCACGATGCAGCTGTACCTGACCGGTTCCGGGCCCGGCTACGACGTGCTGCAGGGCAACTTCGGTGACGACGCCGCCACCGTCTACCACGAGTACACCCACGGTCTGTCCAACCGGCTCGTCGTCGACGCGGACGGTGTCTCGACCCTCAACAGCCAGCAGGCCTGGGCCATGGGCGAGGGGTGGAGCGACTGGTACGCCCTCGACTTCCTCAACAACCAGGGCGTACTGAAGGACAGCCCGCGCACCGACGGCGAGGTGACGCTCGACCCGCCGGGCTGGAGCGACGAACTGCCGGCGCGTTCCCAGGCGCTGGACTGCGCGGTCGGCTCCACGTCGGCCAAGTGCCCCGGCACGAAGGAAGCGGGCCCCGGCGGGTACACCTACGGCGACTACGGGAAGATCGCCGACGGTCCGGAGGTGCACGCCGACGGCGAGATCTGGGGCGAGACGCTGTGGGACCTGCGTACCGAACTCGGCAGCAGGCTCACCGAGTCGCTGGTGACCCGGGCGATGGAGCTGTCGCCCGCGAACCCGACCTTCCTCGACCAGCGCAACGCCATCCTGCAGGCCGACACCGTGGTCAACGGCGGGCGGGCCCACGACACCATCTGGCAGGTCTTCGCCGAGCGGGGCATGGGCTGGTTCGCCGCCGCCCTCACGGGTGACGACACCCGGCCCGACGAGGACTTCTCCCTGCCGCCCGGCCCGGACACCCCGGTGGTCACGCTCACCGGCAAGGTGACCGACGAGGCGTCCGGCGCCCCGGTGAGCGGGGTCACGGTCAGTATCAGCGGCCATGCCTCCGGCTTCCCCGGCGCCGACTTCTCCGCCGTGACCGCGGCGGACGGCACCTACGCGATCCGGGACGTCCCCGAGGGCACGTACCGGAAGGTGTACGCGAGCGGCGCCGGCTACGAACCGCGGATCCGCACGCTCGACGTCGGCTCCGGCAGCGCCGACTGGCAGCTGGTCCGGAACTGGGCGGCCTCCTCCGGCGGCGCCGGGATCGCGGACTTCAGCGGCCCCGACTACGGCGACTTCGGCTGCGGTCCGGCCGGCCTGATCGACATGACGGGCACGGTCTGGGGTTCGGACGGCAAGGGCGGCTCCAACGGCAGCGGAGTCGACCCGGTCCACGCCACCGTACGGCTGCCCGCGGCCGTGGACGTCGGCGAGCTGCGCGTCGACCCGACGGCGGGCTGCGGGGACGACGTGACGGCGTCGCTCGGCGACTACCGGATCGAGACCTCCGTCGACGGGACCACCTGGGCCACCGCCGCGGAGGGCCACTTCGGGCCCGCCGACACCGGCCGGGAGAACGCCGTGCCCCTCGCGGCCGGCACCGGGCAGAACATCCGGTACGTCCGCGTGACGATGCTCGGCAACCAGGCCGTCGACAACGGCGTGGACTGCGCGAAGGACTCGGGTCCGTCGGGCTGCGAGTACATGGACATGACCGAGCTCGTCATCCACGGGGTTCCTCACCAGGGCTGACCGGCGCGGTGGTGTGACATCAGGATCCGAGGGCGGCGTTCCGGCTACGGGGCGCCGCCCTCGGGCTTTCCCGGTGCCGGTGATCAGCGGTTGCCGGGCATGATGCTCCGCAGCTCGTCCACGGTGAGGGGCTTCGCGGGTTTCGCCTTCGGGGCGGTCCGGGACCGTGACCGGGGACCGTCTCCGGGTGTTCGGGGCTGTCCGGGCGTACGAGGCTGAAGGCGCCGTCGACCGTCGGTGGCGCGGGTGAACGACAGTGAGAGGGCGCCGGTACGGGGCCGGGCCACCGCCGGGGCGGCCGCGCCCACGAGGGGGACGGCGCCCGCGGCGGCGAGGAGTTGACGACGGGGCGGACGGGGGGATCTGCTCCGGTCACGTTCCATGGCAGTACGCACCGGCGCACCACCCGCCTCAGCCTCAACGGCGCAGAACGCTCGCGCCGCCGGACCGTCCCCCTGCGAACGCCTCAGGCCGCGGTGTATCCGAGCTGGCGCCTCATATAGGGGGTCATGAGGGTCTTCGCCTTGGCCAGGGTGCTGGTGCGGCCGCCCAGGACCGCGGTCTCGCCGCCAGGCACGGGCAGCATGGTCACGCCGTCGGAGGAGCCGAACGGCACGATGATCGGGGTGCGCTGGACCGGCCGGTAGAGGCGGGGCTCCTTGCGGTGCTTACCGGAACTCTGCAGGTAGGCGCGGATGTTGTGGGCGGCGATGTCGGCCTGGGCGAGCGCGCTGGGGGTGATCTTGAGGTCGCTGGCGTCGTTGACGTCGCCGACCGCGAACACGTCCGGCCGGCCCTCGACCCGGAGCGTCCGGTCGACCCTGATGTGCCCGTCCGCGTTCAGCCAGTCGCCGTGCCCGGCCAGCCGCAGCCAGAGCGTGTTGGGGGTGGTGCCGGTCGCCCAGAAGGAGAGGTCCGCGTCGAACACGTTCCCCTGGGCGTCGCGGTAGGTGCCGAAGTCGTTGCCCGGGGACATGAAGGAGTCGAGCCGCACCTCCACGTCGTGGGCCTCCAGCCAGGCGAGGGCCTTCTTCCCGGCGCGGGTGCTGCCGGTGGCGTGCAGCAGCGCCGGCCCGGAGTGGGCGAGGGTGACCCGGGCTTCCGGCCGGGCCAGGCGGATCTCGGCGCTGAGCTCGACGCCGGAGGGGCCGCCGCCGACGACCAGGACGTGCTCGGCGCCGGCGATGTTCCGCTGGTGGGTGGCGAAGGTCTTCACCGCCTCCTCGGTGGTGGTGCCGGTGAAGCGGGCCGGCTCGGGATAGTCGGCGCCGGTGGCGATCACCAGCGCGTCGTACGGGAGTCGCTCGCCGGTGGCCAGCACCACCTGGCGGTCTGCGGTGTCGACGCGGGTCGCCTTGCCGACGGCAACCTGGCCGTTGCGCAGCAGCCGGTCGTACGGGATGAAGGGGGTCGCCGTCCATTCGCGTCGCACGCCGGCGCGCAGGGAGGCGATCCGGTGGAAGAAGATCTCCTTGCGGTCCACCAGCGTGACCCGGGCCGTCCCGTCCAGCCGCTTCGCCAGACGGACGCCGGCGTAACCGCCGCCGATCACCACTATGTCGCCGTCACTCACGCCGAGCCTCCTGTGCCTGCCTGTGGGGGTGCGAGCGCCGCGGCGCAGGGCCCCCCACGGCCACTCGACTGCCGGTGAGCGTAACGCTTGAAATCTAAAGTTACGGTGTGGTTCTCATGTGCGTTCTGTGAAGTGACGGCAGGGATGCGGGCGCGAGTGCGGACGCCGGAGCGGGCGCACACTGGATACAGAAGGCCGTGTGTCATGAGCTGAGCGTGGAGGTGGGCTGTGAGCACCCTCGAAGAACACGTCGACGTCGACGTATCGATCGATCAGGCCTGGGAGGGCATCCACCAGGTGGAGAGCTATCCGCGCTTCATGGAAGGAGTGCGCGACGCCCGCCGGGAGGCCCCGGGCCGGGCGCAGCTGGACGTCGAGGCCGGCGGGCAGACCCGGCAGTTCGAGGCCGAGGTGGCCGACCGCGGGGAACGCCTGATGCACTGGCACACCACGGCGCCCGACCTGACGGGCTCCTTCTCCCTGCAGCCGCTCGCCCGGAACCGCACCCGGGTGCAGGCGCGGATCGAGTACGACCCCGACACGATCAGGGAGACGTTCGGCGGGCCGAAGGGCTTCGCGCAGGCGAACGCGATCGAACGGCTGGTCCGCAGCGATCTGGAACAGTTCAAGGAGTACGTCGAACAGGGCAGGTGAGCCGGCCGACGGGTCAGGCACCCCACCCCGCAGGCCCGGTCCTGCACCTCGCGCAGCGGCATGAGTCGCGGCGCTGGTGATCGAGAACCTGGACTTCGCCGACGCCCGCGCCACCGGCCGGGAGAAGCTGGGCCAGGGCAGGCGCGGCGGGGCTTTCCGCCGCCTGGTGTCGGGGATCCCGACGGCCAGGTTCCGTGACCGGCTGGCCGGCATGGCCCACCACGCCGGTCTCTCCGTGATCGCCATCGACCCGGCGTACTCGAGCAGGTGGGGTGCCCAGCACTGGCTGAACCCCCTCAAAGAACAGCAGACTTCCACGGCATCAACTCAGGAACGGTTCGCGTCCGGGACCGGTGTGGTGGTCGGGGTCGGGGGATGGGCCGTTGAGGCTTGTTCTCTGGTGAGGGCGTTGGTGATCTTGTGGGCGAGGAGGGGGTCCGCGGGGAGTACATGGGAGGCGAACCAGCGGGCCGCCCAGGGGTCGGGGGACGGTTCGACGAACTCCGCGCCCGCGTAGTCGTCGAGCGGGGGGTCGTAGAGGTAGCCGGTGACAACTGAGTGGGTGACCAGGCGTTCCACCAGGGAGTCGCGGGACTGGACCAGGAGCGGGGCCCGGAAGAGGGGGAGGGGGCCTTGGTGGGTGGGGCGGTCGCGCAGGGCGGGGGAGGCCCAGGCCGTGCCGGAGAGGAGGGAGACGCCTGCCCTGCGGCGGGTGAGGTTGCCGTCCAGGCCCGCCATGCGGAGCTTCACCTGGGCTCGGACCAGTGCGCCGTGCCGGGAGCGGAAGTCGTGCATGTCGACGCGGATCCACGGTTCGTACGCGGGCAGGCTCGGGGCCTTGCGGGCGCTGAGGGAGAGCCGGGGGGCGTGCAGGGGCATGCGGAAGCCGTCGCGTTCCAGGAGGCCCAGGTGTTGCATGGTGCGCCAGGCCGGGCGTACGAGATGGAGCGTGCGGACCGCCGAGCGGGCCAGAGGGCGCAGGGCCGCTGCCAGGTCCGTGCTCAGGCGGCCCGGGAGCAGCAGGTCGTCGCGGAGGAGTTCCAGTTCGCGCCGGGTGCGTGCGTCCTCGACCGTGAGGAAGCCGCCCGCCATCGCCGCCACGTGCTTGGAGAGGCTGAACGCCGCCGCCTCCCCGAACGTCCCGATCGGCCTTCCGTCCACATGCGTGCCGATGGCGTGCGCCGCGTCCTCGATCAGCGGGATCCCCAACTGGTCGCAACGACGCCGTAGTTCGACTACGCGGTCGGGGATGCCGTAGAGGTTCGTGGTGAGCACGGCGTCCACGCTCCGCCAGGTCGACTCCGGTACGGCGGCGGGGTCGATGTTGCCGTCCCAGACCGACACCGGCGCCTGCACCGGGCGCAGCCCGGCCGCCAGCACCACGAAGAGGATCACGTCGTCGTTCACCGGCGACATCAGCACCCGCGCACCTGGCCGGCACCAGCGCCGCAGCGCCAGATACAGGGCCAGCCGCGCCGAGGGTGTGTAGAGGCATTCGCGTCCGAGCCGCCGTGTCATCGTCGCGGCGAGCCGCGATCCGTACGGCATCGTCACCTACCCCGTCCGCGTCTGTTGAAAAGGCAGCGCGGTCGCCCCCGCGCACCGGCACTCAATGGTCATCGATCGCATGGCGACCGTCCCCCCTGCTCCCCCATGACGCGGCGTCCGCCTCCTGCCCCCTTCGGCCAATCCCCTCGACCGGCCTCAAACGTGGCGAAACAGCACTCTGCCTGTCAAGGGGGTCGGTAGCAAAGGAACGGTACGTTTCGGATAGTCGCCGGACAGTCGCCGTGGCCGGCCGTGCCGCTCTCGTTGCTCTCCGTGCCCGCCGCCGGGCACACTGCCGCAGTGACAGCTGCCCCCAGACCACCCAGGGTGTTCATCTCCTACTCGCACGACAGTGAGGACCACAGGAAAGCGGTCCTGCGTCTGGCCCATCGGTTGCAGAAGGCCGGTCTTGACGTCGGGTTCGACCGGTTCGTGGAGCACGAGCCGCCCGCCTCGTGGCCGAGCTGGATGCGGCAGGAGCTGAACCGGGCCGACTTCGTGCTGCTCGTCGTAACGGAGGTCTACCGGAAGCGGTTCCTCGGGGAGTCGGTGGTGGACCGGGGGTTCGGGGTGCGGTGGGAGGGCACGCTGATCGCCTCCGAGCTGTACTACACCACGAGCGAGAAGGCCCGGTTCCTGCCCGTCGTCCTGCGGGCCGAGGACCGGCCACTGATTCCCTCGCCGCTGGATCAGACCAGCTGGTTCGTGATCGGCGAATCCGCGGACGCGGACATCGCGGAGCTTCTGCGGGTGCTGCGCCGAGAGCCGTTGGCCGGGGTGCATCGCGGTGCCGACCCGGTCGGCTGGTTCGACGGCATCACTCCGGCCCTGGAGATCGGAGAGACCATCGGGGATGGCGACTTGGCGGCGATCGAAGACGCCCTGCCCCATTTGCGCGGGCCCCAGTGGGCCCGTGCCGTCCATTTCGCAGGCGTCCTGCACCGGCAGCGCGGGGAGCTGATGCAGGCGATCACCTGCTTCACCCGGGTACGGGAGACGACCCTCCACGCCCACCTGCACCAGGCGGCCACCGATCAACTCGCCTCGCTGCTCCCGGAGTTCGACGCGCACTACGGCGAGCAGGGCCCCGTCGCCGCCGCCCGCGCCTGGCTGGAGTGCCTGGGCCGGGGCGAGGATCGGGAGGCATGGAAGCGGCTCGACCGGAATCTCCGGCTGGCGCTCGCGCAGGAGTGGATCAGCGCCAACCAGGCGCATCCGGAGGTGAGTCGGCACGGCCGGGACGTGCTCGCGGCCGCCCTGGCGCAGCCGGAGCCGACGCATACGCTCGCCGAGCATCTGCTGAGCGGCAAGCTGGCCGCCCTGCGCAGCCACTACGCCGAGTGGGACGCGGACACCTGGGGCGCCGCCAGTACGCCGCGCCGGATCGGGGTGGATTACGAAGTCGTCCTGATGGCAGCGGCCGACGACGGCATACTCGTCGCCGACGAACAGCCCCTGAGGACATTCCCGTTGCTGCTGAGGAGAGTGGGCCCCGAATGGCTGGTGGCCAACTTCCGCGTGGCGTACGTGATTCCGGGCTGGCCACCCCGGCACGGCGACATCCCGCCGTCGGCGGTGCGGGACACTCAGGGCTCCACGGAGGGAGAGGGGAATGGGCATGGGGGCTGACCGGGATGACTTCGTGCAGGACGCCGGACCGTTTCTGACGGAGGCTCTGACGTCTTATGGCGACGAGGTGTTGAACCACGCCGAGGTCGCCACGAAGGGGACCGCCGCGAACATCGGGCTGCGGCTGCTGCAGACCACGGCCGCCCGCGGTGGTGAACGGGTGCGTAACCGGCTGCGGGACGCCGTCGAGGACGCGGTCGCGGCGCCGGGCAACACCGACGCCGCCGGGGCCGTACGCCAGGCGATCCGCGCCGCCGCGAGCAAGGACCCCGAGCTGGAGAAGGAGTTGAAGGCGCTGCTGCCGGCCTACGCCGGGAACAGGGTGACGGTCATCGCGTCGGGCGAGCGGTCGGTGGCCGCCGGCCGCGACATCGGTATCGCGATCACCGGTGACGGTCACCTCCGGAAGCCGTGACGGACGGGCAGTCACCCACCAGTACGTCCTCCTCCGGCGAGCGGTCGATCGCCGCGGGTACGTCCATCGGGGTCGCCGTCAGCGGCGACCACGCCCACGTCGTCGTCCTGCCCGCCGAGGCGGTGCACTGGGCGCGGACCGTACAGGCACCGCCGGAGGCCGGGTCGCTGCCCTGGTCGGCGTCCGGGGTGTTCGTCGGCCGGGGTGTTCGTCGGCCGGGGTGTTCGTCGGCCGGGGTGTTCGTCGGCCGGGGAGCGCGGCCTCCCCCGCCTCCCGGCGACTGAGCCCGGCCAGCACCCCCGTCACCGCCAGCGACGCCCCCGCCATGACCGTCATCCCCTCAGCAGGCGAAGTCACTTGGGCCACCGCCCCCGCCACCACCGCACCAACCCCCTGCATGGTGATCATCCCGGCGGAGTGCAACCCCAGGGCATGCCCACTCAGCTCATCCGGCGTGAGCTCCATCAGCCGCTCCTGATGCACCAGGCCCGCCCCGAACCCCACGGAGGCGACCGTGACGGCGACGGCGGCGAGCGGGAGGGCAGAGTGCAGGAAGAACAGCAGATTGCCTCGGTTCGGTGGGCCGGCATCTGCGGGTGCTGCGGGACGCGGGGCTGGTGGAGCGGCGGCGGGCGGGGCGGTCGGTGCTGTACTCGTGGACGGCGGCGGGCGAGACGCTCGTGACGGCGGCCGGGCCCGGCGCCGGGAGCGCCGGCTACCGGAGCCAGGGGGTGTTTCGAAAGTCCTGTGCGGTGCCCGCGGTGTCCGGTGCGTGCTCTCGGCGTGCCGGGTACAAGCCCTCGTACTGGACGTACCTGGGTTTGTGGCCGGTGCGGCGAGTGGGGGCACCTCCCACGCCCTTGAGGCAGTGGGGGAGCGTGCCGGGCGTCGCGACGGGGCGGATGTTGCCTGTTGGGGCACTAGCATCCGCTTATGACGACTACAAGGAACAACGGCATCTCTCCCCTCGACGTCGAGATAGCCGCGCTGCAGGGCGGTTCCGCCGACCTGTCCCAGTACGCGGGCAAGGCCGTGCTGGTGGTGAACGTGGCCTCCAAGTGTGGTCTGACCCCGCAGTACGCGGGCCTGGAGCGGCTGCACGAGGAGTACGCCGACCAGGGTTTCACCGTGCTCGGCGTGCCCTGCAACCAGTTCCTCGGGCAGGAGCCCGGCAGCTCCGAGGAGATCGCCGAGTTCTGCTCGGCGACGTACGGCGTGACCTTCCCGATGACCGAGAAGGTCGACGTGAACGGGGAGGCCCGGCACGCCCTGTACGAGCGTCTGGTCGGCTTCGCCGACGCCGAGGGGCACACCGGGGACATCCGCTGGAACTTCGAGAAGTTCCTGATCGGCCGCGACGGCGAGATCGTCGCCCGCTTCTCGCCGCAGACCGAGCCGGAGGCGGCGGAGCTGGTGGCGGCGCTGGAGAGCGCGCTCGCCTGAAGGGGGAACCGATCCGGGAGCGGCACGGGTTGACCTTGCCCCTGGGTCAGGCCTGAGCGTGCCTGTCACCGGGCGGAAAGATGCCGCCCGGTGACGGAGGATGACACGGTGGACGAGGAAGACCTGCTCACCATCGGCGCGTTCGCCGCGCGGGCCCGCCTGTCGGCCAAGGCACTGCGCCTGTACGACCGGCTCGGACTGCTCGCGCCGGCGTACGTCGACGAGGTCAGCGGCTACCGCTACTACCGCGCCGCCCAGACCGAACGCGCCCGCCTGGTGGCCATGCTGCGCCAACTGGACATGCCGCTCGCGCGGATCGCGGAGATCGTCGAGGCGCCGGACGGGGCCGCGGCCGCCGACCGGCTCACCGCGTACTGGACGGACGTGGAGGCGCGGCTGGCCGGGCAGCGGACGCTCGCCGAGTACCTCCGTGGACGGCTGTCGGGGAGGAGCTCCGAGATGTACGGGAAGTTCGTGGTCGAGACGGTGGATGTGCCCGAGCAGGTGGTGATCACCGAGACGCGGCATGTGCTGGCGGGTGAACTGCCCGCCTGGATCGGGGAGTCGCTGGGCCGCCTGGCATCGGGGGCGCGGGAGTGCGGCGGGATCACGGCGGCGCCGTTCGTCGCGTACCACTCCGAGGTGTCGCTGGAGAGCGACGGCCCGGCGGAGTCGTGCGTGCCGGTGGCCGACGAGGCGGCGGCGCGGGCGTGGGTGGAGCGGCAGGGGCGGGCGCGGGACACCAAGGTGCGCGTCGAGCCCGCCCAGCGGTTCGCGTACACCAGGATCACCAAGGCGCAGGTGGCGCATCCGCAGATCGTGGCCGCCTTCGAGGCGGTGGAGCAGTGGATCGCCGCGGAGGGCCTGGAGTACGCGGGCCCGTGCCGTGAGGTGTACTTCGCGGACTGGGAGGCGGCGGGCCCGGAGGACCCGGTGTGCGACGTGGCGTTCCCGGTGAAGTGACCGTGCGCACAAGCCGAGCCCCCTCGGCAAGGACGGCGGGCTAGTCGAGAGGGCTCTGTCGTTGGTGCTTGTGAAGTTGTCCCTTGTGCGCTCTGCCTGGTGGTCGGGCGAGGATCAGGAAGATCCTCCCCTCACACCTTGACCGATGCCACGAAGACGTTCCACGCGTCGGCGGGGAAGGCCAGGGCGGGCCCCTGGGGATTCTTGGAGTCCCGGACGGCGAGTGCGGCCGAGGTCGGCGACTTGACCTCGACGCATTCGCCGTTCCCGACGGAGTAGGAAGACTTTGTCCACTGTTGCGTGACACCGCGAAGAATTGCCATGTTTGCTCCGGTAGCTTGCCAGTCGCTGAGTCGCGTCACCGGTACCGAGTCCCCCGGCCGGATTTCGCAACACGGTTTGCGCCAGCGCTGTCATCTGCTGGCTTGATCGACGCTACTCGTCCAGCTCCGCGGACGGAGTAGCGATTCACTCGACTGGATGGCATATTCCAGGTGGGTCTTCCCTTGGAGCCCGTCGAAGGTGTACCTTCCGGCACCGCTCACCAGAACGACGTCAGCGCGCGTACTCTTTCGCCACGTCCGAGATGAATTGCCGGGTTTGTTCCGCATTCATGGCCTGCGCCCGGAGATGTTCGTACATCACACTGTAATTCTGCACATCGGCGGCTTTCTCCAGATAAAGATCACTGGTGACACCCTCGATATAGACGACACTCGAGTCCGCCGCGTCGGGGAACTCCAGGATCGAATACTGGCCGTTGAGACCCGGATGCGCGCCGACGTCGAACGGCAGGACCTGCACGGTGACATGGGGCAGCGAGGCCACCTCGACGAGATGCTCCAGCTGCTCGCGCATCAGCTGCCGGTTCCCGACGACGCGCCGCAGGGCGGCCTCGTCGAGCACCGCCCACAGCCGAAGCGGGCTCTCCTCGGCGGAGATACGATCCTGCCTCCGCAGCCGCACCTGCACACGCTTCTCGATCTCGGCCGTGGCGGTCTCGGGCAACGCGCCCCGGATGACGGCCTCGGCATACGCACGTGTCTGCAGCAGCCCCGGCACCACCTGCGGCGCGAACACCCGCAGACTCGCGGCATCGGTCTCGAGCCCGATGTAGACGCTGTACGGAATGTCCCCGAAGGAGTGCCACCACCCCTGCTGACGCGAGTCCTTGGCCATCTGCATGAGCGACTCGATGACCCGGTGGTCCTCGACCTCGTACACCCCGCACAGATCGCGGACATCGCGCTGGCTGATGCTGCGCCGCCCGTTCTCCAGCCGGCTGATCTTCGACTGCGAGACGAGCAGCCGTTCCGCCACCTCCTCGGCCGTCATGCCCTTGAGCTCGCGGAGCCGACGCAACTCCTGGCCCAGCCGGCGTCGCCTGACGGTGGGATTGACATTGGACGCCACGGGACGTGCACCTCCGGCTGCGTGCCTGTGAATTAACACTTTGCGTATCTGCTGTTGAGCAGACTGCCACCAAGGTGCTTACTACCGCTGGGAAACGGTGGATATGCGCTGCATACGCGCCAGTTCGGGGACACCCCCGGCAAATGCGGCCGCGCGGGGCGGCGGGACCGTGGTCGTCGTCCGGACGTACGGCCCCGTCACCCCGCGCGGGACCAGCGGCTCCCGTACCGGGTCTCGGGGACTGCGGCGCGGCAGTGCAGGTGAAGCGGGTGGAACGGTCGAGCGCTGAAACGGTCGAGCGGTGAAGCGATGAAACGTCACGTTCGGGTCGTGCCGTCGTCGTGGAACTGCGGCTCAGTGGGCCACGACGCGCGCCATGCTTCCGTGGCGCGGTTGCATCGGAACGCCGCGGGCGGGTTCCGGTGCGGCCCTGCCTCCGGCGGTGGCCTGACGGCCGGCCGGTGCCGGGCTGCGGCGTGGCTGCGCGCCCACGCCGTTCTGAACGTCCATCACGGCGTGCGCCACGAGGCCGCCCATGGGGTCGTGCCTGATCAGGTCCCGCAGCCGGGAACGAGAGGAACGGCCCTCGTTGCCCGGATACAGGTGCTTGCCGAGGCCGACCGCGTGCGCCAGGGCGGCGAGCGCGGCGGTCCGCGGGTCCGGCGGCACGCCGGTGCGGATCGCGGAGTCCAGCCGGGCCCTGATCTCCCGGCTGATCTCGTTGTCCGTCGCCTGATAGCGAGTCGTCGGCAACACCCCGCACATCTGGCCGGCCACGGCATGCACCATGCCGCACCGCTCCAGATGCGAGAGGTAGGTCTGACGCAGCCCCAGGCGGGGCCCGCCAATCCAGTTGACCGCCCGCACAGGAGCGCCACGCCTTCGCAGCAACTCCAACGCGCAGTCCAGTGTTGGATCTCCAGTCGGCCGTGGTACTACCACGGCGATACGATCCCCGTCTGGGGCTATCCGTCCGGCCAGCGCCAGCTCTACTAGCTGTGCTCCGGCCAGACCGAGGTCGAGCGACTGCGGCTGTGCAGTGGTACCCGTGGCCGGGTCCAACGCCAGCAGCAGAAGCTCCTCCGGAAGTGTTCTGCGGCTCCTGCCCATCCATGCCTCCCCGCGTGGATGAATGACAGGGTGACCCCTCTCACATTGGTCTGTCGAGGGTGCGTGACCTGTTTGTGAGGGAACCGGTAGGTATGTCGTTCTCGTCTACCGCTTGGGTCAAGCCCACACACAGGACACTGGTACATGGTTCGGACAGCGCGGGGGAGCGGCGTTCCGGGCGACGGTTCACGGTTCGGTAGACGCACGGTTCGCCGTGCGGCGCATGGAGGAGGCATCGGTGGCGGGCGAGTCCCCCGACAGGTCGAAGCAGCGCGAGTCGTCGGCAGAACCGACGTCGGGGAGCGCGGGTCCGGTTCCCGAAGCCAGGAGCGGCTCCGCCGACGAACGGCGCGACCCGAGGCTGGCGATGGCCCGAGAGGCCGCACAGCCGACGGCTGCCGAAGGTGCGGGGGCGGGCTCCGCGGAGAGCGGTGACGCTGACGCTTCGGCGGTGCGTGGTGGCGTGGATACGGCGACGCGGGTGTTCTCGGTACGGGAGCTGACGCCGGAGACAGCCACCGAGAACGCCGAGGACGCCGGCTCCGGCGCTGTGGAGGCCGGCGTGAGGGATTCCGCCGGAGAGGGCGCTTCCGGCGCTGCTGGGGCCTCTGACGGCCGTGGAGCGGCTCACTCCGGTGAGGGGGCCGGGGGCGCGTCGGGCGGGAAGGGGCCGGCCGGGGAAAACTCTTCCGGCTCGGCCGGCGACTCCGAGGCGGGGTCGGCGGAGGAGCGCTCCGCCGACGTGACCGGCGAGTCCGAGGCGGAGGAAAAGAGCGCCGCTGACGCGGACGACGACTCCGGGGACACCGACGGGACGGAGGCGGCCGAGGAGAGCACCGCCGGCGCAGCTGGCGACTCCGAGGCGGAGGCGGCGGAGGAGAGCTCCGCAGGCACGACCAGCGACTCCCGGGACACCGACACGACCAGCGGCCCCGGGAACACCGACGAAACGGGACCGGCCGAGGAAAGCTCCTCCGCCACGACCGACAGCTCCGGGGACGCCGACGGGGCAGGGTCGGCCAGGGAGGACTCTTCCGCCACGACCAGCGACTCCAGGGACACCGACGAAACAGGGCCGGCCGAGGAAAGCTCCTCCGGCGCGGCTGACGACTCCGGGGACACCGACGGGAACGATTCCGCCGACGCGGCGCGGGACTCTGACGGCGCCGACGTGAACGATTCCTCTTCCGGCGTGGCCGAAGGCTCTGGCGGGCTGGATGCGGACGTTTCCGGCGAGCGGGATGCCGGCAGCTCCGGTGCGACCGACGAGAGCGCGTCCGGCGAACGGAACCAGGACACGTCCGCCGACACCGACGGGCCCGGCGATCGTGCCGAGGGTGCTGCGGCGGGCGACAATCGGCTGCGGGCCGCCGTGGCCGCGTGGGTGACGTCCGGGGACGAGGACAAGGCCGCGGGCGACGACGACACCGAGAGGGCCGACGAGGCCGACGCCCCTGCCGCAGGAACCGCCCCGGGCAGCGACGCCAAGGTCGCCGAAAAGGCCGAGGAATCCGCACGCACCCGCACCACTGCCGCAGGTACCTCCTGGGGCAGCGACGCCAAGCGGAGCGCCGACGCGGACACCCCGGCGCCCTACGGTTCCGAGAAGGCCCCCACCGAGCCGCACTCCCCCACCGCCTCGGACTCCGACGGCGCCCCCGAGGCAACCACCGAACCGGCAACGGACGGCCCGGCAGCCGCCGACGGCGAGGACACCCCTCAGGGGCCACCCGCAGATGACGACGAGAGCCGCACGGGTGGTGCGGGTGGGAACAAAAAGGCCGCAGGCAAGGCCGAGGCCGCAGTCGATCAGCCGACCACCGTCTTCAAGGCCGTACGCCCGCCCAAGCCACCCCAGGTCGACCAGCCGACCACCATGCTCAAACTGGGCGGCACCCCCAAGCCCCCCGCCGAACCCGACCGCACCAGCAAGTTCGTCGCGCTCAAGCCCCTCGACGAGCCCCGCCCCACCCAACCGCCCAAGCCCACCCCCCCGGACGCCACCGCCGCCGTCCCCCAGGTCGGCCCCGAGCGCACCACCCAGCAACCGCTCCCCCCGAAGCCCCCGCTGGACCTGCTCGCCGAACTGACCAACACACCCCCGCCCCCGGACACCGCTGTCCGGACGGCGATCCGGCGCGTCAAGATCTGGACCCCTCTGGTCCTGCTCCTCGCCATCGTCTTCGCGGTCGTACAGACTCTCCGCCCGCTCCCGGAACCCACCCTCGACCTCACCGCCAAGTCCGAGTACACCTTCGACGGCAGCAAGGTCGACATCCCGTGGCCGTCGGCAGGACAGGCCGCCCTCGACGTTCAGGGCATCGGCACGTTCGGCTCGTCCGGCGACCAGAAGCCCGTGCCGATCGCCAGCGTCGCCAAGGTCATGACGGCGTACGTCATCCTCCGCGACCACCCGCTGAAGAGCGGCGCCGAGGGCCCGAACATCAAGATCGACCAGACGGCCGAGGACCAGGCGGACGCCGGCCAGGAGTCGACCGTGGACGTCACCGCGAACGACGAGATCTCCCAGCGCGAGGCCCTGGAAAGCATCCTCATCGCATCCGCGAACAACGTGGCACGCCTGCTCGCCCGTTGGGACGCCGGTTCGGAGAAGGCGTTCGTGGAGAAGATGAACGCCGCCGCCGAGGACCTCGGCATGACGAACACGACGTACACCGACCCCTCCGGCCTGAACAACACGACCGTCAGCACGGCCGTGGACCAGGTGAAGCTGGGGAAGGCCGCGATGGAGCAGCCCGCGTTCCGCGAGGTCGCCGCGATGATGTCGTACGACGACTACAAGGGCGTCAACCACTCCAACTGGAACCAGCTGGTCGGCAGGAACAACGTCGTCGGCATCAAGACCGGCACCACCACCTCCGCCCTCGGCAACCTCGTGTTCGCCGCGAAGCAGGAGGTCGGCGGCGAGACCCGCACTATCGTCGGCGCCGTGGTCCGGCAGCCCGCGGGCGGCGTGGACAACACCATCCTCAGCGCCGCACTGACCGCCGGGGACCAGCTGATGCGGGCCGCGCAGGACGCGCTGGAGTCCGCGACGATCCTGAAGAAGGGCGACATCGTGGGCCATGTCGACGACGGGCTCGGTGGCCGCACCCCGGTCGTCGCCACCGAGGACGTCACGGCGGTCGGCTGGGCGGGCCTGAAGGTGAAGCTGACCTTCGCCGCCGACGACGTACCGCACACCGCGAAGGCCGGCACCAAGGTGGGCACGCTCACCGTGGGTGACGGCACGAGCAGCAGCGCGGTCAAGGTCCCGGTCGCCCTGCAGACCGACCTGACCGAGCCGGGCTTCACGGACAAGTTGACCCGCGTCAGCTGACCGGAGACCCCACCCGCAGCCCGCCGACAGCGCCCGTCGGCGGGCTGCGTGCTAGCGTCACGAAACGGGCAGGCCGCCGCTCACCGGGCGGGGCCGGGAAACCCACAAAGACAGGGCCGACAACACGCGGGAAACAGGACGCGGCGGGACCAGCGGCCAGAACAGAAGACGGGACACCACGGGGAGTGCCTTAAAGGTGGCCACTGCGGAGCCGACACGCGCCGACGACGCCGATCCGGGACCGGGAGCCGGCCCGCGAATACGCGTACCCGCGCCGCGCACGAAGGACCCCGAGAACCGCGAGAGCCCGGAGACCCCGGAGAGCGGCAGTGGTGCGGAGAAGAGGCCTTCACGGACCTCTCGTGCCGCCGCCGTCCTCGCCCTGCGTGAGCGTCTGCTGCGCCGCCCCGCGCTGTCCGTCACGGCACTCGCCGGTCTCCTGCACGTCGTCTGGTTCTTCACGTTGTCCAACAGCGGCGGCGACCTCGCGGCCCAGGACGCCTGGGCGGAGTTCGTCGGCCGGCATCCGGACTCGGCGTACAACCTCGCCTGGTACGGCGGCATGCACCCGGTGTCGTACAGCGTGGTGTCGCCGTATCTGATGTCGGTCCTCGGTGTCCGTACGACGATGATGATCGCGGGCACGATCTCGGCCGGCCTGCTGACGATGATCCTGATCCGCAGCCTCCCCCACTCTCGGCTTCGCTCGAGCGGGGGGACCCCCATGGTGAAGAACCCTCTGTGGGCGGCCGGAGCAGGCGTCTTCGGGCTGCTGTGCAACGCGGTTTCGGGGCGGGTGACCTTCGGTCTCGGCACGATGTTCGCGCTCGGCGCGGTCGCCGTCGTCTTCTGCTGGCCGTACCGCTGGCGCTACAAACGCTGGGCGAAGGCCCTGTGCGCGGCGCCGCTGGCCGCGCTCGCGACGATGTCGTCGCCGGTGGCGGGCCTGTTCGTGGGGTTCGTGGCGGTGGCGCTGTTCCTGCAGAAGCGCCGTCCGGGCGCCTGGGCGCTGGGCCTGGCGCCGACCGCCGTGGTCGCCATGTCGGCGTGGCTGTTCCCCTTCTCCGGTACGCAGCCGATGACGGTCGGCTCGGTGATCCTGCCGTTCCTGTACTCGGTGCTCGTCTTCCTGCTGGTCCCCAGGGAGTGGAAGACGGTCCGGCTGGTGGCCGGGGTCTACGGCCTCTCGGTGCTCCTCGTCTGGATCGTCAGCTCGCAGATCGGCTCCAACATCACGCGGCTGGCGATGCTGTTCGCGGGGATGACCCTGGTGGCGGCGCTGCCGTTCACGGTGCCGAAGTCGCGCAAGTGGTACACGGTGGTGCTGTCCCTGCTCGGCTTCGCCGGCTGGATCGGCTTCAAGACGGTCGACGACACCATCCACGCCGCGCCCGCCGCGTCCTGGGCCCGCGAACTGGCGCCCCTCGTCAACGAACTCCAGGAGGTCGGCGCCGAGAAGGGCCGCGTCGAGGTGGTTCCCGCCCGCTCCCACCGGGAGGCCTCCGCCCTCGCCCCGTACGTGAACCTCGCGCGCGGCTGGAACCGCCAGGCCGACATGGAGCGCAACCCGCTCTTCTACGACGACACCCTCAACTCGGCGAACTACCACGAGTGGCTCAAGCGCTGGGCCGTGCACTACGTGGTCGTACCGAAGGACAAGCCGGACGGTGACGGCGCCGAGCGTGAGCGGGAGCTGGTGCGGCGCGGCATGCCGTATCTGAAGCAGGTCTGGGGCGACGCCAACTGGCAGCTGTTCCAGGTCATGGACCCGGCCTCGCTCGCCGAACCGAACACGGTCGTCGAGCGTGCCGCGCAGGGCGAGATGACGATGCGCGTGAGCGAGCCGGGCCGCATCCTGATCCGCATCCCCTACTCCCCCTGGCTGAGCATCGTCGACGCCGAGGGCAAGAAGCTCGACCCACCCCAGGAGACGGAAGCCTCCAAGAACCGCCCCGACGACGAGCCGAAGACGTACGACAACGTCAACGGCTGCCTGATGGAGACGGAGGAGGACGCGGACGGCGACAAGTGGACGATGCTGATCGCCCCGGAGGCGGGCACGTATCGGCTGGCGGCGCCTTACACGGTGCCGAGGGGCACTCCGTGCCCGGAGGAGTTGCGGTGACCGTGCGTCGGTGCCGGCCTCGCTGGGGGCTCCGCCCCCAGGCCCCCGGCCTACACCCACCCACCACCCGTCTCGGTCGGGAGGAGAGTGACCCTCGCCTTGAAGTGACCGTCAGCGCAATCGATCGACGTACCTGTCCGTGCCCGGCACCGTCGGAATGAACGGCGCCACCAGCTCGACCCTGCCCAGACCCGACTCGGCGACCGCCTCGTCCAGCCCGGTGAAGTAGTTCTCCCAGCACTCCCGCGGGTCCGTCTCCAGGAACCACAGCAACGTCAGCCGCGTGTCCACGCCCTCGACCTGCTTGACGTACGACATGCGGTCGCCGGGGAGAGGAGTCGGGCGGAAGATCGTGACCATGGCGGCCGGAGCTGTGACATTACCCTTGGGCGCGAGGCGCTTCGGGAGGTGGCGGGAGCGCAGCCATTCAAGCAACTCGGCGCGCTGCTCGGCGGATTCCGCGTCGACGACCTCCACGACGAGGCCCGCGTACGGGTGGTCGAGGGCGTGGAAGTCACGGGGGCCCGCGGCTCCGTCCCGGTAGACCGTCGCCAGGTGGCTCTGAAAGGCCGTGAAGACATGGGTCCGCTGCTGGAAAACACGTCCGTCGCGGTTGAGTCGCTTGTTGATCCCGACGGTCCACCTCATGTGCTCTTCGTAGCGACCGGAGGTCAGCCAGTAGACCGTGATGTAACAGCCGGCCGTAACCGGCTGGGCAACGGCCGAATCACTCGGGTATCGCAGGAGCTGGAGGTCGCGCGTGGCCACCCAGCGGCGCCCCGCGTACATCCATGGCATGGCCATCGCTCCCGCGATGAAGTGATCGTCCTCGTACCATCTGTGGTAGGCGCGCTCGTACCCCCGATGAGGTTCGACCATCGTGATCAGCGCATGCCCGACCTCCACCCCGTAGGGCCCGACCGAGGCCAATTCGCCGTACAGGTCCGGATGGTTCGTCTCGCGTCCGGCGTCCCGCATACGCGCTCCCCGCCTCTCCCGAAAGCCTTCTCCAAAACAATTCTGACGATACGTCAGATAACGAACGACGGGAATGAGTGTGCGACGATTCGCCCGAACAAATGGTCGACAGCGTGGCTACGCGGCCGACTGGCGAGACAGTGGCTTCGAGCAGCGCCGTGCACCGATCGGCGAGATCTTCACGGCCATTCATGTCATGCCGTCCGGTAAAGGGCGGGCCCCGTTCAACCCGGCCCACATCTGTGCCGTCCACGCAAACTGAGCCACGCGCGCAAGCCGCTGGCCTTCTCCCTCGGGCGGCCCTACCCTGACGCCCCGTCAGGGAATGGGTCAGAGCCGGGAGGCCGCCAATGTCACTGCTCGCGGGGAAGACCGTTGTCGTGTCGGGAGTCGGCGCCGGGCTCGGGCATCAGGTCGCGGCCGCCGTCGTACGGGACGGGGGGAACGCCGTACTGGGGGCCCGCACCGAGGCCAACCTCGCCAAGGCTGCCGCCGAGATCGATCCCGACGGGGCGCATACCGCATATCTGGCCACCGACATCACCGACGAGGCGCGGTGCGCGGAGCTGGCGGGGGTGGCCGCGGAGCGGTTCGGACGGATCGATGCCGTGGTGCATGTGGCCGCTCTGGACGGTTACTTCGGCGGGCTGGAGGACGCCGACTTCGAGAGCTGGAAGTCGGTGCTCGACGTGAATCTGCTGGGGTCGCTGCGGATGACCCGGGCCTGTCTGCCCGGACTGAAGGTGAGCGGCGGCGGTTCCGTGGTGTTCATCGGGACGCAGTCCGCCGTGGCCGCCCCCTCGCAGGTGCGGCAGGCGGCGTACGCGGCCTCCAAGGGTGCGCTGACCAGCGCCATGTACTCGCTGGCCCGGGAGCTCGGGCCGCACCGGATCCGGGTCAACTCCGTGCTGCCGGGCTGGATGTGGGGTCCGCCGGTGCGGGCGTACGTCCGGTTCACCGCGCGCACCGAGGGGGTGCCGGAGGAGGACGTACTGGAGCGGCTGACCGGGCGGACGGCGCTGCCCGAACTGGCCACGGACGGGGATGTCGCCGACGCGGCGGTGTTCCTGGCCTCGGACCGGGCCCGGGCCATCACCGGGCAGTCGCTGCTGGTGAACGCCGGGGAGCTGATGCGCTGACCTGATCGTTTTCAGCCAACTGGCCGTTCATATACGTAAACTCAGGCCAGCACCCAGAACAATTTTACGGTCTCTTGACCTTCCACTCGCTTGCCGTGAGCATGCCCGCCAACCCAGAGTTCACATGCCTGACCCTGGCGGCGGACCCTGGAAGGAGGCCCATGAACAGTCTCGACTGGGCCGTGCTCATCGGCTACTTCGGCGTGATGGTCGCGATCGGCGTGTGGTCGCACAAGCGCGTGGACAACGTCAGCGACTTCTTCACCGCCGGCGGCAAGATGCCGTGGTGGCTGTCCGGCATCTCCCACCACATGTCGGGCTACAGCGCGGTGATGTTCACCGGCTACGCGGGCATCGCCTACACCTACGGCGTCACGTCCTTCGTGACCTGGTCCTTCCCGATCGCCCTCGGTATCGCCATCGGGTCGAAGCTGTTCGCACCGCGCATCAACCGCCTTCGCTCACGACTCCATGTGGCCTCCCCGCTGGAGTACCTGAAAAACCGCTACGACCTGAAAACCCAGCAGGCGCTGGCCTGGTCCGGCATGCTGCTGAAGATCGTCGACGTGGGCGCGAAGTGGGCCGCGATCGCGACGCTGCTGTCCGTCTTCACCGGCATCTCCCTGAACCAGGGCATCCTCATCACCGGCACCATCACCGCGGTCTACTGCACGATCGGCGGCCTGTGGGCGGACGCGCTGACGGAGCTCGGCCAGTTCGTCATCCAACTCCTCGCCGGCGTCGCGATGTTCGTCGCCGTGATCCTCGAACTCAACGACATGGGCATCGGCTTCTTCGGCGCCTGGGACGAGCCGGCGCTGCAGGGCCACGAGAAACCGCTGGTCGGGCCGTACGGCACGGTCTTCCTGCTCGCCTTCGTCTTCATCAAGCTCTTCGAGTACAACGGCGGCATGCTCAACCAGGCCCAGCGCTACATGGCCACGGCCAACGCGCGCCAGGCCGAGCGGTCGGCACGGCTGTCGGCGATCCTGTGGCTGGTGTGGCCGCTCGTCCTCTTCTTCCCGATGTGGATGTCGCCGCTGCTGGTGGAGTCGCAGAAGCCGGACGGCTCGGACTCGTACGGCCTGATGACCGAACAACTCCTGCCGCACGGGCTGTTGGGCCTCGTCATCGTCGGTTTCTTCTCGCACACGATGGCCATGTGCTCCTCCGACGCCAACGCGATCGCCGCCGTCTTCACCCGGGACTGCGCGCCGGTGGTGTGGCGCAGGGCACGGACGTGGAGCGAGGGGCAGGGGCTGCGCGTCGCCCGGATCGCGACCGTCGTCTTCCTCGGCCTGTCGATGGCGGCGGCCACCCAGGTCAACTCACCCACGTTCGGCGACATCATCACGGTCGTGATCAAGTGGGTGGCCGGTCTGATGGGCCCGATGGCCATCCCGATGATGCTGGGCCTGCTGCGCCCGTTCCGCCGCTCGGGCCCGACCGCGGCGCTCGCCAGCTGGTCCCTGGGCCTGTTCGCCTTCTGGCTGGTCAACTATCCGATCAACTGGAACGTCGAGGGCGGTGTCCCGCTCCAGTACCAGGTGTCCATCCCGCTGGCGGTGTCGCTGGTGCTGTACATCCTCATCGGCTTCCTGAAGCCCGAGGACACTCCGGAGCGGCTCGCGATCATCGAGCGGATCAACACCGACGGGGACGGGGCGGCGGCCGCGGCGGTGCCGGTGCCGGCCGGGCCCGTGGACGAGGTGGTGCGCGCGAAGGACTGAGGACAGCGGGCTGAGGGCGTACGGGGGGAAGGGCGACCGCCGCGGGACGGCGGTCGCCCTTCGTACGTGACGAGGGCGGCCTTCGTACGCCGTTGGGGGCTCAGCCCCGCGGATACCGGGCCAGCCACCCCGGCGCCGACCCGGCGGGTCCGTGCAGCGCCGGGCCCTGGGTCATCTCCATGGCGAAGTCGTCGGAGAGTTCGAGCATCGTGGGGCGGCCTTCGAGCTCGGTCAGCCAGGCCGGCGGGAGGGCGGTCTCGCCGTGCAGGGCACCGAGCAGACCGCCGGTCAGGGCGCCGGCCGCGGCGGAGGGGCCGTCGTGGTTGACGGCGAGGCAGAGCCCATGCCGGACGTCCTCCCCCACCAGGGCGCAGTACACGGCGGCCGCGAGCAACCCGTCCGCCGACCCGTCCGCGGCGAGCTCCTCGACCCGTGCCGGGGTGGGCATGCCCTGCCGTACGGCCCCCAGCGCGTGCTGCAGGGCGTCCGACACGGGCTGATGCCCCGGCCGGGCGGCGAGCAGGGCGAGCGCGTGCTGCACGGCCGCGTCGAGGCTCTCGCCGCGGGCGAGCCCGTGCACGATGACGGCGTACGCCCCCGCCGACAGATAGGCGATCGGATGCCCGTGAGTCTGCGCCGCGCATTCGACAGCCAGCTGCACGACGAGCTGCGGCTCCCACCCCACGAGCAGCCCGAAGGGCGCGGAACGGGCCGTCGCCTCGGGGCCCAGCTCGGCCGGGTTCTTGGGTGAGTCGAGCGTCCCCATGGTCTCGTCGCCGAAGCCGAGGAGGAGGGAGCGGGCGGGGTCACGCCGGGCGTACAGCCACTCCTCGCGGGCGAGCCACCCGTCATCCTTCCGCCGCTCGTCGGGCCCCCAGTCCCGCTGGGTGGCGGCCCAGCGCAGATACGCCCGATGCAGATCGGTGGGCGGATGCCAGGCGCCCGTGTCCCGGCGCACCTGGGCCCGTATCAGCCCGTCGACGGAGAAGAGGGTGAGCTGGGTGAGATGCGTGACGGCACCGCGCCGCCCGTACCCGAACCCGAGATCGACGAGCCCCTCGGCCCCGTACTGCTCCCGGATCTCCTCCAGCCCGAGCCCGTCGACGGGCGCCCCCAGGGCGTCCCCCACGGCGGCCCCGAGCAACGTCCCCCGCACCCGGCTCCGAAAGTCCTGCTGCTCGACACGGCCCCAGACGGCCCCGGCTGTCGCACCCACCAAGACCTCCCCATCGGCACCGCCCGTACGCACGACTGCCCAGCACTGTAATCGACAGGGAATGGTCGACTCAGGGTGCGGAACGGTATGCGTGGTGTGACCGATGTGGTCGTGAGTGGTCAGTTATCGCCCGTCGAAAGCGACATCGCCGTCGCTGCGCGGTGCTTGTCTTGGGGATCACTTCCGGGCCTTCTACGCCGCCGACCGGGCCGTACGGCAGTCTCGGCAGCGGCCTGAGCGCGGTGACCGGAAGGCTCGGTCGCAGCCGTCGCAGTTCTGGAGGGGGTCGGGGCGGGCGGCCTCCGGGTCGGGGCCGAAGGGCTCGAAGGGTGGCGGGAGGAGGGCGGTGAGGCGGTGGGCCAGGAAGCCCGCCGGGTGACGTACGCCTTCCGACGGGAGATCCGCCGCGAGCGTTCGCTGTACGGCCTCGGGGGCGACGCCCCGTTCCAGCCAGGCGGCCACGGCGGGCGCGAGGCGGCGTACGTCGCGCTCGGCGAGGTGGAGGCGGGGGTCGAGGGTGCGGAGACCTGCCAGTACGTTGCGGGCGGTGCGGTGGGCGGGCAGGTCGGGTGCGTCCGGGACGGGCAGCGCGGCATTGGGCGCTGTGTGCGCCGGTTGTTCCGGCTCCTTGGGGTCCGGGGCCGGTTCGCGGCGGGGCGCGGGGGCTGCGGGGCCCCTCCGCGTCCGGGGCTTGTTGTAGGAGATCGTGCGCGTCACGATCTGCCCCGACGGCAGGCGCTCCTTGGTGCGGGACAGATAGCCGTGCTTCTCCAGCTCGCGCAGGGCGGCGATCCGCGTCTCGCCCTCGGGGAACTTGGCCGCGAGGACCTTGATGCCGACGGGGGTTCCGGTCGGGAGCGACTGGATGTGCGCGGCCAGACCGATGGCCGTGAGCGAGAGATCGGGATGCTGGGCCAGATGGTTTCCGACCACGGTGAACTCTTCGTTGTGGCGTTGGTCCACGTGGGCAACTCCGAGGGAGGAACGGCCGGAACGGGAGCGCGTGTGCGCGCTAAAGTGCTGCTCAGTCATCGGGAAGGTCCTGTCTTCCTGGGTGATGAGGCCCTCGTTCGGGATGCCAGTCCCGGCGGGGGCCGTTTGCTGTGTGCGGTTGTCTGTCGGAGCCGACGCTGCCCGATCAATCCACCGACGCGCCAGCCGAATTGGACGCGATCACCCGACCGAGTGAACAGGGGTTCGGTGCGTGACGGGCTGGGTGGGGTGGGTTTGGTTCTTTCCCCGGTTCTTTGTCTTTGGCGTCGGGCGCGGCCGAGTCACTGGTCCGTGCGATCCGGTGCCAACTCAGCCCATACCGTCTTGCAGTTGGCCGGCGCCTCGTCCACGCCCCAACGGTCGGCGTACGCCGCCACGAGGCGCAGCCCTCGCCCCGATTCCGCGCACTCCGGAGCCGAGTCCTTGATGCGCGGCATCCGGTCGCCCCTGGCGTCGGTCACCTCGACGCGGAGGGTGTGGGCCGCGTCGAGCCTCAGCGAAAGCCTGAAGTCCCGGCCCGGTACGCGGCCGTGGAGGACGGCGTTCGCCGCGAGTTCGGCCACGACCTGCTGGGCGACATCGGACGGCTCGCCCCAGTCCGCGAGTTGACGTTCCGTGAGCAGCCGGGCGAGTCGGGCGCCCCTGCGGGTTGCGGACAACAGCAAGGTGAAGTGCCGTACTGCGGTGGCGGCTTGAGTGGTTTCCTGGTTCACGTCACTCAGCGTGGTCACTTCTGCCTACCCTGAACAGCGCTGGCGTCGGTACGGAGCGCGACTGTCCGGGTACGGTCCGGGGTCGTACGGCTCGTACGCGGGAGGAGTGGGCTGGTGGAGGACGAGGAGGCTGCGGCCGTAGTCAGAACGGTCGGCCGTCAGATCAAGGCGTGGCGGGAGGACGCCGGGATGCGGCAGGCGGAGTTCGGAGCCGCGATCGGGTACGGCGAGGAGATGGTCTCGTCGGTGGAGCGGGGCCGCAGGATTCCCAAGCCGGACTTCCTGGACAAGGCCGATGAGGTGCTCGGCGCGGGCGGGAAGATCGCCGCGATGAAGAAGGACGTGGAGGAGGCTCGGTATCCGAAGAAGGTGCGGGATCTGACCAAGCTGGAGGAGGAGGCCGTCGAACTGGGCGCCTACGCCAGTCTCCAGATCCATGGGCTGCTGCAGACGCCGGAGTACGCACAGGCGTTGTACGCGATGCGGCGGCCCGCTTACACGGAGGAGGAAATCGACCGGTACGTCGCAGCGCGCATGGCGCGGAAGGCCGTCTTCGACCGCGTGCCCCGGACACTGGTGACCTTCGTCCAGGAGGAGACGACGCTGCGGCGGCCCATCGGGGGCAGAATGGTGCTGCGACGGCAGCTCGAACACCTGCTGGAGATCAGCGAGTTGCGGCACGTCGAGATCCAGGTGATGCCAACGGACCGGGAGGACCACGCAGGCCTGATGGGGCCGTTCCGCGTGCTGAAGCTCCGGGACGGCAAGGCACTTGGGCACTCAGCAAGCCAGCTGCACGAGAGAGTGATCAGTGACCCCCGGGAGGTCCAGATCCTGGAAATGCGCTATGGAATGATCCGGGCGCAGGCGCTCTCGCCCCGGGAGTCGCGGGCCTTCATCGAGAAAGTACTGGGAGAAGAGACATGACCTCCGCGCTGGACTGGTTCAAGAGCAGCTACAGCGGCAACGACGACTCCGACTGCGTCGAAGTCGCGATAGCCACGGTCAACGCCACCGTCCACGTACGGGATTCCAAGGACAGGGACGGCGCGCGGCTCGCCTTCGCGGGAGGCGCGTGGGGTCAGTTCGTGGGGTTCTCTGCGGGACGTTGACTCAGGGCGTGCAGATCTCTAACTCGTAGAGCCCCTCATGCGGATAACGGTAGACCGTGGGGACGGAGACCTCGATATCGCGGGCGACTTGAGACAGCCGCGCCCGTCGACGATCCACCGAAGGACGAGGACCCCTGCCTGAAGAGGCCCAGAGCGCGGGGTGCCCTTGTGAGGGCCGAGCGCATTCGGTCGCGGCCGTGGATGCTGGGCACCGCGATCTTGCGGGTCTTCGAAGTTGAGCGGTGCGCGGACGCCGGGCGCCGACTGGTAAGCCGCGAGGATGTGACAGTTTCCGCGGGAGTGTCACATCCCCGGCTTACGAGGGCCCTGGGGGCGGACGCCGACCAACAGGGGCGCACCGCTCAAATTCGAAGACCCGATCTTGCTGGACCATGGGGGCGTCCGAGCCAGAGACCTGTTCGATCTACTCCACGCGGTGACAGAGGCCGGCAGAGCCGACGTCAAGCACAGGCAAGGATGCGAAGCCGCAGCACCGCTAGATGGTCCCCAATATCACCCCACATTCTCAGTACGTGTGGACGCCGGGGTCCGTCACCTGCAATTACGCTGGTCAGCCTGCGAGTTGACGGCAAATCAATGTTCGTGCTTGTCCGCTGGAATTCGCGGGTGTTGCCGTCAGCGTTGCCGTCAGCCGGGTTCTACGGCAGCAGGGTGAGCGTGGGGATGTGCTCGGGCTTGACGACTGTGAAGTGGCGGCGGTCGAGAGTGGCGATCCGGTCCACCTCGTAGCGTTCCGCGACGGCGATCACCGATGCGTCGACCGCGCCGAGCGGGAAGTCTGCGTACCGAGTGATCAGCTCACTGACCCGCAACAAGTCGTCCGGGGTGAGGTTGACGAGCTCGAAGAAGCCTTTGGCTACGTGCTCAATGAAGACGGCTTCGATGTGCGGCCAGTGCCCCAGCTACCAGCTCACTTCGGCCAAGACCGTCGCGGGCAGGAGCTTGCGGCCCCGGAGCTGGGAGAAGAACGCGGCACACTGCGCGTGGTGCTTGTCCATGACGTTGAAGAACGCCACCAGCGGACCGGTGTCGAGGACCGTAGTGATCACTCGGCGGCACTCCGCTTGCGCTCTGTACGCTCGCGGATGTACTCGTCGTGGTTCTCGGCGTAGTCAGTCGGCGCTTCGATGCTGCCACACAGCGCGAGGAAGCTCTCGGGGAGGAGATCGCCCTCCTCGTCCCCCGCCGCCTCTCGGTCGGGGAGGGCTTCGGCGAGCTCCTCGTCCTGGCTGATGATCAGCCGCAGTCGCCGCGCCTGCTGCGGACTGAAGTGCTCCAGTGCGTACCGCAGATCTTCAAAGTCGCGTGCTGCCGTCATGGGGCAAGTCTGGCACGGTCTGGCTCTGACTGCCCTGGCGCTTTGACCTCCAATTCCGGGCCCGCCTCGTTTGCTCGCGGGGTTGGGGGGGACCTTGGGTCGGGGGTCCGGTGGCGCCAGCGGGTCCCCCTTCTTCGGACTCATTCGCCGGGAACCTCCGGCGGCTCGACAGGGCCGTAGTCGCCACCCTCAGGCTTCATCAGGGTGGCGTACAGCTCCTTGTCGGCGTAGATCTCTGCCGTCGGCTTCCAGGCCGCGATCAACGGGACCAGCGGTCCGAGCGTGCCGAGATCGGTGGCTGCCCTGGCAGTGTCCATGAACTCCACCAGGAACTCCCTCACCGCATCCTCCGGCAGGAAGCGCACCCACGGAAACGCCTCGGGGAACACACCCGTCAGCATGGTCACAGCCTTCGGGTCGCTCTTCATCAACGCAACGAAGAGCCGGGTAGTGGAGTCGACCACCTCTGTGACCGCGCCGTGAGCCCGAAGCGTGGCGATGACGTTGCTCCACCGGCACCTGTTCTGGCTCAAAAGTGCCCAGCCGCATCCCCTTTCACAGGGAAGATGGCTGTCATGTCCACAAACCCACGCGCCTTAACGCTTGCCGCCGCCCTCCTGACCGGCACCGTCGCCCTCTACACCGCCCTCGTGGCCTTCGGGAACATCACCGACTTCGGGACCAATCAGCAGTTCGTCAGACATGTCCTCGCCATGGACACCACGTTCAAGGACGACGACCTGATGTGGCGGGCCATCACCAGTGAGGGGCTGCAGGACGCCGCCTACATCGCGATCATCGGCTGGGAGACGCTCGCCGCGCTCGTGCTTCTCTACGGGACCTGGCTGTGGATCCGGCGGGATCACGGCCGGGCGCGGAGTGTCTCCACGTACGGGCTGCTCATGCTCATGCTGCTCTTCGGTGCCGGGTTCATCGCGATCGGCGGGGAGTGGTTCGCCATGTGGCAGTCCGACACCTGGAACGGGCTCGACGCCGCCCTGCGGGTGTTCCTGCTCAGCGGGGTCGTGCTGCTCGTCGTCCAGTCGACCGGCGGCAAGAGGGCCGACTCCGCTAGCTGAGCACCACTACCGTCGTCCCCGCCTCACCGAACGTCCACAGGGCCGCCCCGTCCGCCGTGCGCATGCGCACCCCGCCGGTCTGGGTGCCGGACGCGGCCGGCGGAGGCGAGGAGCCGTCCACCGCGTTGGAGAAGGCGACGTTGACGCCGGACTTCGCGGCGAAGTACACGATGCGCTCGATCCGCACCCCGTCGGAGCCGGTGATGGCACCGCGGGTGCGGGTCGAGACCGTGTAGGTGCCGGGGTCGGGGCTCACCGTGCCCGGCCAGACGGCGAAGGTGCGGCGCGGTGTGTCACTCGCGTCCACCAGCCACACCCGCTTCTCGCCGACGGAGTAGACGATCCGGCGGCCGGTGCCGGAGTCGTCCGGGACCACGGTGGACTCGGTCTTCTCCGGCGCCGGGGACGGCTTCGTACCCGGCGTCGCCGACGCGCTCGGGCGGCTCTCCGTGGTGGCGGTGGGGTGCGGGCCCTGGTCCGCCTTCACGGTCAGGAAGGCGACCACCGCTACCGCTCCCACTGTCAGGCCGGTCACCCAGGCCCACGAGGGAACCCGACGGGCAGGCACGGGCACGCATCTCCTCAGTGACAGGACCCCTCCAGCAGGGGTCCGATCATCGTACTGCGAGCCGCCTCCAGCCCTGCCCTCAGTCCAGCACCGGCAGCAGCTCCGGCAGGTGCCCGTCCGAGGCGGACGCCGCGCGCTGCCGTTCCTCCGGCACCTCGCCGTACAGCGTCATGCGCGGCTTCGCCGGGCGGCCCGCCGCGTCCGCCACCGCGATCAGGTCCCTGACCGACTTGTACGAGCCGTACGACGAGCCCGCCATCCTCGAGATCGTCTCCTCCATCAGCGTGCCGCCGAGGTCGTTGGCGCCCGAGCGCAGCATCTCCGCCGCGCCCTCGGTGCCGAGCTTCACCCAGCTGGTCTGGATGTTGGGGATGTGCGGGTGCAGCAGCAACCTCGCCATCGCCGTCACCGCGCGGTTGTCCCGCATCGTCGGACCCGGCCTCGAAATGCCCGCCAAGTACACCGGCGCGTTCGTGTGGATGAAGGGGAGCGTGACGAACTCGGTGAAGCCGCCGGTGCGTTGCTGGATGCCGGCGAGCGTGCGCAGGTGGCCCAGCCAGTGGCGCGGCTGGTCCACGTGGCCGTACATCATCGTCGAGCTCGACCGGATGCCCAGCTCGTGTGCCGTCGTGACGACCTCGATCCAGGTCGCCGTCGGCAGCTTGCCCTTGGTCAGCACCCAGCGGACCTCGTCGTCGAGGATCTCGGCGGCCGTGCCGGGGATGGAGTCCAGCCCGGCCTCCTTCGCCGCCGTGAGCCACTCGCGGATCGAAAGACCCGTCCTGGTCGCGCCGTTCACGACCTCCATGGGCGAGAACGCGTGGACGTGCATGCCGGGGACGCGGGACTTCACCGCGCGCGCGATGTCGAAGTACGCCGTCCCCGGCAGGTCCGGATGGATGCCGCCCTGCATGCAGACCTCCACCGCGCCCACGTCCCAGGCCTGTTGGGCCCGGTCGGCGACCTGGTCCAGGGAGAGCGTGTACGCGTCGGCGTCCGTGCGGCGCTGTGCGAAGGCGCAGAAGCGGCAGCCCGTGTAGCAGACGTTGGTGAAGTTGATGTTCCGCGTGACGATGTATGTCACGTCGTCGCCGACCGCCGACTTGCGGACGTCGTCCGCGATCCGGGTCAGGGCGTCCAGCGCCGGGCCGTCCGCGTGCAGCAGGGCCAGCGCCTCGGCGTCGGTCAGCCGGGTCGGGTCGTCGGCCGCGGTCCGCAGTGCCTCTCGTACGTCCGTGTCGATGCGCTCCGGCACCATGCCGGGGGCGGCTGCCTCGCGCAGGGCGCCCCAGTCGCCGTACACCTCGTCGAAGTCGTCGCGGCGGTCGGACGTACGGCCCTCGGTGTCGATCGACGCGTGCAGATCCGTACGGCCGGACGGGACGAACACCTCCTCCGGCTCCTGCCACGGGTGGCCCTCGACCACCGCGTCCGGGCGGGCCAGGCCCGTCTCCGGGTCGGCGAGTGCCCGTACGTGCGGCAGCAGCCGCGGGTCCAGCCAGGGCTCGCCCCGCCGTACGAACTCCGGGTACACGCAGAGACGTTCCCGCAGTTCGAAGCCGGCCGCGGCGGACCTGTCGGTGAGCTCCTCGATCTGCGGCCAGGGGCGTTCCGGGTTCACGTGGTCGATGGTGAGCGGGGACACTCCGCCCCAGTCGTCGATACCGGCGCCGATCAGGCGCTCGTACTCGGAGTCGACCAGGTTGGGAGGGGCCTGGAGGCAGGCGCTCGGGCCCATGATGTGGCGGGCCACCGCCACCGTGGCGACCAGCTCGTCGAGTTCCGCATCCGGCATGCCGCGCATCGCGGTGTCCGGCTTGGCGCGGAAGTTCTGGATGATCAGTTCCTGGATGCCGTGGTACGAGCGGGACACCCGGCGCAGCGCGAAGAGGGACTCGGCGCGCTCCTCGAAGGTCTCGCCGATGCCGATCAGCAGACCGCTGGTGAAGGGGACGGACGAGCGCCCCGCGTCCTCCAACACCCGCAGCCGCACCGCCGGTTCCTTGTCCGGGGAGCCGTGGTGCGGGCCGCCCGGCTCCGACCACAGCCGCTCAGCCGTCGTCTCCAGCATCATGCCCATGCTCGGCGCGACCGGCTTCAGGCGCTGGAAGTCCGTCCAGGACATGACCCCCGGGTTGAGGTGCGGCAGCAGCCCCGTCTCCTCCAGGATGCGGATGGAGATGGCGCGGACGTAGGCGATGGTGTCGTCGTAGCCGTGCGCGTCGAGCCACTCGCGCGCCTCCGGCCAGCGGTCCTCGGGCTTGTCGCCGAGGGTGATCAGGGCTTCCTTGCAGCCGAGGGCGGCGCCCTTGCGGGCGATGTCGAGGACCTCGTCGGGGGACATGAACATCCCGTGGCCGGCCCGGCGCAGCTTGCCGGGGACGGTGACGAAGGTGCAGTAGTGGCACTTGTCCCGGCACAGCCGGGTGAGGGGGATGAAGACGCTCTTGGAGTACGTGATGACGCCGGGACGGCCCGCCGCCTCGAGGCCCGCGTCGCGCACCCGGGCGGCGGACGCGGTGAGGTCGTCGAGGGCCTCACCGCGGGCCTGGAGAAGGACGGCCGCCTCGCCGGCGTCGAGGGTGACGCCGTCCCTGGCGCGTTTGAGGGCGCGACGCATGGAGTTCTCGGTCGGGCCGGTTCCGGAGGTCGCGGAGGTCGTCATCCTTCGAGCATACGAGCGGGGTGATCAGAGCAGACAGGCACCGCTCGGATCGCCCCCGGGCGGCGGGCGTTACACGGTGTCATCGGAGTTGGGGAGAAACGCCGCGTATCCGTCCAGGGCGCTCAGCACCTCGGCCTCCCCCGCCGGCGGCAGCTGGACGACGACCTCCTCGATGCCGAGCTCCGCGTAGTGCGCGAGCTTGCCCGGGGTCGGGTGGACGGCGTACGGGACGACCTGGAGGGCGCCCGGGTCGCGGCCCGCGTCGACCCAGGCGGCGCGGAGGAGCGGCAGGGTCTCGCCGAGTCCCCGCCCGCCGATCGGGAGCCAGCCGTCGGCGTACTCGCAGATGTGGGAGAACAGCTTGGGTCCAGCCGCTCCGCCGATGAGCGTGCGGGGGCCGACGACCGGGCCGCGCGGCTTCTGTACGGGCTTGGGGTGGGCGGAGCTGGCGCGCACGCTGCCGAACTCCCCGTCGTAGGCGGTGGGTTCGTCGGCCCAGAGGGCGCGCATGAGGGCCATCCGGTCGCGGACGAGCTCGCGCCGGGTACGCCACTGCACGCCGTGGTCGGCGGCCTCCTCCACGTTCCAGCCGAAGCCCAGCCCGAGGGTGAACCGTCCGCCGGACAGGTGGTCCACGGTCGCGATCTGCTTGGCGAGGTCGATCGGGTCGTGCTGGGCGACCAGCGTGATGCCGGTGCCGAGGCCGAGGCGGTCGGTGACGGCCGCGGCCTGGCCGAGGGCGACGAAGGGGTCGAGGGTACGGCCGTACTCGGGCGGCAGGTCGCCGCCGGCCGGGTACGGGGTGGTCCGCTCGACGGGGATGTGGGTGTGCTCCGGGAGGTACAGCCCGGCGAAACCGCGCTGCTCCAGCTCACGGGCGAGTCGGGTCGGGGTGATCGTCTCGTCGGTGAGGAAGATCGTGACGGCGATACGCATGGAGTGCCTCTCGGTACGCGGCGGGTCCTCTTCTTGTACCCGGCCGCGCCTCTCCTGTCCATACCGACCAGTCGGCATCGGCATCGGGCGCGTTCTGCTCGTGACGGGTGCCGCCGTCGCGCCTACGTTGGGAAGCGTGAGCTTCGCGTCGGCCGCCGAGGGCCGGGACGACCAGGAGACGAGGACGGTGCGCGGGACGCTGCCCGCCGGCTCGCCCGACTTCGTGTACGTGCCCGTAGAAGTCCCCAGCGGTGTAAGGGAGTTGCGCGTCTCGTACACCTACGAGAAGCCGTCCGTCCCGGCGGGCACCCCGGGCAACGCCCTGGACGTCGGCATCTTCGACGAGCGGGGCACCGAGCTCGGCGGGACGGGCTTCCGGGGCTGGTCGGGAGGGGCCCGCACGGAGTTCTTCCTCCGCGCGGACGACGCGACGCCGGGGTACCTCCCCGGGCCGGTGCGGGAGGGCACGTGGCACATCGCGCTCGGGCCGTACACGGTGGCGCCGCAGGGCCTGGCGTACGAGATCACGATCGCGCTGACCTACGGCGAACCGGCGCCCGTCGTGCCCCCCGTGTATCCGCCGGAGCGGGCGAAGGGGCGGGGGCGGGACTGGTACCGGGGTGACTGCCACATCCACTCCTGGTACTCGGACGGCCGCCGTACGCCCGCCGGGATCGCGGCGCTGGCGCGGGCGGCCGGCCTGGACTTCATCAACAGCTCCGAGCACAACACGTCGTCGGCGCACGCGCACTGGGCGGACGTGGCGGGTGACGACCTGCTGATCATGCTGGGCGAGGAGGTCACGACGCGGAACGGGCACGTGGTGGCACTCGGCACCGAGCCGGGGACGTTCGTGGACTGGCGGTACCGGGCCCGCGACAACCGCTTCGGCCGGTTCGCCCGGCAGATCCGGCGGGCGGGCGGCCTGGTCGTACCGGCCCACCCGCACGCCACCTGCGTCGGCTGCAACTGGAAGTTCGGGTTCGGCGAAGCGGACGCGGTCGAGGTGTGGAACGGGCCCTACACGCCCGACGACGAGATGACGCTGGCCGACTGGGACAGCATGCTCGTCGCGTCGGTGCGGGCGGGGCAGACAGGGCAGTCGGGGCGTGAGTGGATTCCGGCCATGGGGAACAGCGACGCCCATCGCGCCCCGGACGTCGTCGGGCGCCCGCAGACCGTCGTCCTCGCCGACGGCCTGAGGCGGGAGGCCGTTCTGGAGGGGATCCGGGCCGGGCGGTCGTATGTCGCCGAGTCCGCGAAGATCACGCTGGGGTTCACGGTGACGGGGGGTCCGGGTGAACGGGCGGGTATCGGGGAGCGGTTGGAGACGGATCGCGATACGCCGGTGACGGTCCGGCTGGAGGCGGCGGGGGCGCCGCGGTGTGTGGTGCGCTTCGTGACCGATCAGGGGGTGCTGTTCAGCAGTGCGCCGTTGCCGGTGTCGGGGGTGGGGGTGGTGGAGTGGCGTACGTCGGCCTCGTATGCGGCGTATGTGCGGGCGGAGTTGCGGCATGACGCTGCCGCTGGGCCTTTGCCGGGAGTCATGGCGGCGTTCACCAATCCGGTGTTTCTCGGGCGGCCGGCTGAGGGATCTGGGGGGCGGTGATTCGTCTGCGGGGCGGTGGGGGCTGGTCGTGCAGTTCCCGTGTGGCGTGCTCGCGTTACGTGCTACAGCTCGAAGAGCATTGCTGAGACCTCTCACCGAACGTCATGACAAGGAGCGCCACCGCCGATGTCCCGCCTCACCGACCTCAGGTTCCGTGCCGCCACCACATTCCAGCGGCGCGTCGGTAATCCGCTCCTCCGTCGTCTCCCCCTCCAGACGGTCCTGGAGACCACGGGCCGGGTCTCCGGGCAGGCCCGGCAGACGCCGGTGGGCGGGCGTCGGGTCGGGGATTCCTTCTGGCTGGTCTCGGAGTTCGGGGAGCGGTCGCAGTACGTGCGCAACATCAAGGCCGATCCGCGGGTGCGGGTGCGGATCCGGGGGCGGTGGCACACGGGGACGGCTCATCTGATGCCGGACGACGATCCGGTGGCGCGGCTGCGGAGTCTGCCCCGGGCCAACAGCCTGGCGGTGCGGGCGTTGGGGACGGATCTGCTCACCATACGGGTGGATCTGGTGGAGTGAGGCGGCCCGCCCCCCACCCTCACGCGTGCAGCGTCGCCTCGCCGGTCACGCGTACGCCGGTCTCCTCCCCCGGGCCGATGGGCAACGGGCCCGCGACCCGGACGTCCACCGGCGCGTCCATCCCGTCCACGGCGACGCTGACCATGGCGTCGTGGCCGTAGAAGCAGACATCGGTCACCGTGCCCCGTACCGCGTCCGCCGTGTCCGTGTCGGCGAGCCGCAGCTGCTCGGGGCGTATCACCACCGTGCCGGTGCGCCGTCCGCCGGGCGGGGCGGCGAGGGTGACGGGGCCGAGGGGTGTGGTGGCCGTGGCGCCGCCGTTGCCGACGGTGCCGGGGAGCAGGACGGCGTCGCCGACGAAGCCGGCGATCCAGGGGTCGGCGGGGAGCCGGTAGAGGTCCTGCGGGGTGGCGCACTGAGCGACCCGGCCTTCGCGTACGACGGCCACGACGTCGGCGCTGGACAGGGCCTCCTGCTGGTCGTGGGTGACCAGCACCGCCGTGGCCCCGGTCGCCCGCAGCGCGGTCCGTACGTCGGCCCGCACCCCGGCGCGCAGGGCGCTGTCGAGGGCGTTGAACGGCTCGTCGAGCAGGACGAGTTCGGGGCGCGGGGCGAGTGCCCGGGCCAGGGCGATGCGCTGCTGCTGGCCGCCGGACAGCTCGTGCGGCATGCGGTCGCCGTAGCCGGCGAGGCCGACGAGTTCGAGCATCTCCTCGGTGCGGCGGCGCCGTTCGGCCCGGTCGAGGCCGGTCAGTCCGAACGCGACGTTGCGGGCCACGCTCAGGTGCGGGAAGAGGGCGCCCTCCTGCGGCACGATGCCGACACGGCGCCGCTCCGGGGGCAGTTGGACGCCGGGCCCGACGAGGGTGCGGCCGCCGACCGTGACCGTGCCGGTGTCGGCGCGCAGGAAGCCCGCGACGATGCGCAGCAGGGTGGTCTTGCCGCAGCCGGAGGGGCCCAGTACGGCGGCCAGGGCGCCGCCCGGCACCGTGAGGTCGAGGCCCTGGAGGACGGGGGCCCCGGGGCCGTAGGACTTGGTCAGTCGCTCGATGCGGAGGTCGTTCATGTGCGGTGCCTGCCCAGGAGGTAGGAGGGGACGGCGGCGAGCAGGATGAGCGCGGCGGCGTAGGGGGCGGCGGCCGCGAAGGAGCCGGCTCCGGTCTCGGTCCACAGCCGGGTGGCGAGGGTGTCCATACCGGTGGGGCGGAGCAGGAGGGTGGCGGGGAGTTCCTTCATGCAGACGACGAAGGTGAGTGCCGCCCCGGCCGCCACGCCGGGGGCTGCCAGCGGCACCGTCACCTCGCGCAGCACCCGCAGCGGGCGCCGCCCCAGCGAGCGGGCGACGTCCTCCAGTACGGGTGGCGCCTGGAGTACGGCGGCCCGGGTGGCGGCGACCGCGACGGGCAGGAAGAGGACGGCGTAGGCGCAGACCAGCAGGGGGAGTTGCTGGTAGAGCGGGTAGGCGTAGCGGACCGCGAAGAAGACGAGGGCGAGCGCGACGGTGATGCCGGGCAGCGCGTGTCCGGCGTAGGCGGCCTGTTCCAGGAGCCGTGCGCCGCGGCCCCGGTGGCGGGCGGCGATCACACCGACGGGCAGGGCGAGCAGGGTGGTGAGGCCGGCTCCGGCGGCGGCGACGCCGAGGGTGGCCCAGGCGGCTCCGGCGAGGCCGTCGAGGTCCCAGGTCGCGGAGGTGCCGGCGGCCAGCCAGTAGCCGAGGGAGCCGAGCGGGAAGACCACGGCGACGGCCGTCACCCCCGCACACCAGGCCAGCGCGGGGATCCGCCAGCGGCCCAGCGGGAGCGGGACGGCCGGGCGTGCGGTGCCGCCGCCCGTCCTGGCGTGGCCCGCGCGCCCGCGGGTACGGGCCTCGGCGGCGACCAGCGCCACCGTCATCACCACCAGCACGACGCTGAGGGCGGCGGCCGGGGTGCGGTCGAAGGACGCCCGGTACGAGGTGTGGATGGCCCGGGTGAAGGTGTCGTACCGCATCAGTGAGACCGCGCCGAAGTCGGAGAGCACGTACAGCGCGACGAGCAGCGCACCGCCCGCGGCGGCCGGGCGCAGCTGCGGCAGGGTGACGCGGAGGAAGGTGCGCAGCGGACCGTGTCCGAGGGAGCGGGCGGCCTCTTCCTGGGCCGGGTCGATGCCGCGCAGGGCGGCCGCCACCGGCAGATGGACGTAGGGGAAGCTGACGAGGGTGAGCGCGAGCGCGGCCCCCGTGAACCCGGCGATCTCGGGGACGGCGGCCAGCCAGGTGAAGGCGGCGACATAGCTGGGCACGGCCAGCGGCAGCGTGGCCAGTACGCCCCAGGCGCGGGCGCCGGGCAGGGCGGTGCGCACGGTCAGCCAGGCCAGCGAGACGCCCAGCACCAGACAGGCCGCCACGACGACCGCGGTGAGGCCGAGGCTGCGGCCGAGCAGGAGCAGGGTGCGTTCGTCGGCGACGACGTCCCAGGCGTAGCCGGGGCCGCGTTCGAGGGCGCGGACGGCGAGGTAGCCGAGCGGGAGCAGAGCGAAGGCGGCGGCGACGCAGGCCGGGACGACGAGCAGCAAGGGGGCGCGGCGGCCGGCGCGGGCACGCCGGCGCCCGGCCGGGGCGGTGTGCCCGGCCGGGCGGCCGTCGGGGGCCGGGCGCTGCCCGGGGTCCGTGGCCTGGTGGGACCCGCGCGGCGGGGGCGGCGGCGCGGGATCGAGTGCGGTCATTCGGCTTACGGTCCTCAGACCAGTCCGACGTCCTGGAGCATGGCCAGCGTCTCCTGGAGGGATTCGAGCTTGCCGAGGTCGATGTCGGGGGCTTCCAGGGAGTCCAGCGGCGGCAGGTCCTCGACCGGGCTGGTGACGCCGGCGGCCAGCGGGTACTCCTTGGTCTGCTCGGCGAAGTAGGTCTGGGCCTCCTTGGAGAGCAGGTAGTCGACGGCCTTGCGGGCGGTCGCGCTCTGCCCGCTGTCCGCGAGCACTCCGACACCGGCGGTGTTGATCAGCGCGCCGGGGTCGCCGCCGGGCAGGAAGTGCAGCTTGGCGCCGACCTTGTCCTCACCCTTCTCGGCGACCCGCTCGTACCAGTAGTAGTGGTTGACCAGGCCGAGGGAGACCTCCCCGGACTCGACGGCGTCCAGCGTGGCGAGGTTGTTGGCGTAGGTCTTGGCGCCGTTGTCCTTCAGTGCCTTGAGCCAGTCGCGGGTGGCGTCGTCACCCTCCAGGACGCGCATGCCGGTGACGAAGGCCTGGAAGGAGGCGTTGGTCGGGGCGAAGCCGACCTTGTCCTTCCACTCCGGCTTCACCACGTCGTGGACGCTGTCGGGGGCCTTGCTGACCTTGTCCGGGTTGTACGCGATGACGCGGACGCGCCCGGAGACGCCGGTCCAGTCGCCGTCGGAACCGCGGTAGGCGGCGTCGACCTTGTCGAGGGTGCCCTGGGGCAGCTTCTCGAGCATGCCCTCCTTGGACAGGGCCCCGAGCGCCCCGGCGTCCTGGGAGAAGAACAGCCCCGCCTTGGTGCGGTCGCCCTCCTCCAGGATCTGGGCGGCGAGCTCCGCGCTGTCGCCGTAGCGGACGTCGACCTTCGCCCCGACGGCCTTCTCCAGCTTGTCCAGGATCGGCTTGACGAGCTTCTCGTTACGGCCGGAGTAGATGACCAGGGACGAGGATCTGCCGTTGCCGTCGCCGTCATCCGACGCGGCACTGTCGTCGTCGGAGCCGCACGCGGCCAGGACGGGGAGGAGCAGAGCGGCCGCGACGAGCGCGGTGCTACGGCGGGCCATGGGGCGTCGCATGGTGGTGCCTTCCTGCGGATCCTGTGAGCATGTTATGAATAAGGTAAAGCTAACCTTATCGTCAAGATGTCTGTGTTACCGGCGTAGCCGCCACGGAAAGGGCGCACCTCCGTGACAACCCCCTCCGGCGCCCTTCCGGACGCCAGAAGAACGTCTCCATCCCCCCGCGGCCGTCGGAGACGGGCCCCGCATCCGGTCAGCCGGTCCACCACGACGGCCCGCCACACCGTGCCGTTCGCCCGCGACCTCGCGGCGTACGGCGACCGGGTGGCCGTACGCACCGCCGACGGCGAGCTGTCCTACCGCGACCTCGCCGCCCGCGTGACCGCGACCGCCGCCCGCCTGGGCACGACCCGCCGCCTGGTACTCCTGGCCGGCGCCAACCGGCTCGACGCCCTCGTCGTCTACCTCGCCGCCCTGGCCGCCGGCCACCCCCTCCTCCTGGTCCCCGGCGACAACGACACCACGCTGCGCTCGCTGGTCGCCGCGTACGACCCGGACGTCGTGGTCCGCCCCCGTACCGAGACCGAGGGGGATGCCACGACCTGGCTGCTCGACGAGCGACGCCCCGGCTCGACCCACACCCTGCACCCCGACCTGGCCCTGCTGCTGTCCACGTCCGGCTCGACGGGCTCCCCCAAGCTGGTGCGGCTCTCACACGCCAACCTCCAGTCCAACGCCGAGTCCATCGCCACGTACCTGGACATCCGGGACGGCGACCGCGCGGCCACAACCCTGCCGATGCACTACTGCTACGGCCTGTCCGTCATCAACAGCCATCTGACGCGCGGCGCCGGCCTGATCCTCACGGACCTGTCGGTCTCCGACACCACCTTCTGGGACCTGTTCCGCACCGCCCGCGGCACGGCCCTGGCCGGCGTCCCGTACACCTTCGACCTGCTGGACCGGGTGGGCTTCGACCGGATGCGGCTGCCGCACCTACGCGTGGTGACGCAGGCCGGCGGCCGACTGGCACCCGAGCGGGTCGCCCGGTACGCCGAGCTGGGCCGCCGCGCGGGCTGGGACCTGTTCGTGATGTACGGGCAGACCGAGGCGACGGCCAGGATGGCGTACCTCTCCCCGGCCCTCGCCGCCGAACGCCCACAGGCCGTAGGCGTACCGATCCCCGGCGGCTCCTTCCGCCTCCGCCCCCTGGAAGGACTCGAAGGACTCGACGAACCGGACACGGGCGAGCTGGTCTACTCCGGCCCGAACGTCATGCTGGGCTACGCCGAAAGCCCCGCGGACCTCTCCCTCGGCCGCACCGTCGCGGAGCTGCACACCGGGGACATCGCCCGGCGGGCCCCCGACGGGCTGTACGAGATCGTGGGTCGCAGCAGCCGGTTCACCAAGGTCTTCGGGCTGCGTATCGATCCACAGCGGGTGGAGGCGCTGTTGGAGGAGCGGGGGGTCACGGCCTTCTGCACGGGGGATGACGAGGCGCTGGCGGTGCTGGCGCTGGGGGCGGCGGAGGGGGCCGACGCGGCACGGATCCGGCGTGAGGTGGCGGAGGGTTGTGGCCTGCCGCCGCGCGCGATACGGGTAGGGATCGCGCCCGAGCTGCCCCGGCTCGCGTCGGGCAAGCCGGACTATGAGGCGGTACGCCGACTGGTGCACGAGTCGCACTGCGAGTCCTCCGAGCCTCCCTCTGAGCCGGCGGCCCCGACGCCCCGCCGGGGCACCACCACCGACGCCCTGATCGACCTCTACGCCCGCATCCTCGACCCGACCGATGCCGATGTCACCGAGGACAGCAGCTTCGTGAGCCTGGGCGGCGACTCACTCTCGTACGTGGAGATGTCGCTGCAACTGGAGCAGACCCTGGGCGAACTGCCCGCCGACTGGCACACGACGCCCATCAGGGAGCTGAGCGCAGGCGCTGCGAACCAGGACAAGGGCAAGGGCAAGGGCAAGGACACGGCACACCCCCCGCGCCGCGGCCGCGGACTCCGGCGCACGCTGGAGACCGGTATCGCCCTGCGGGCGGTCGGGATCGTCCTGATCGTGTCCTCGCACATACCCGTCGTGTTCGTCCAGGGCGGCGCCCATGTCCTGCTCGGAGTCGCCGGCTTCAACTTCGCCCGCTTCCACCTCTCCGCGCACGAACGCCGGGAGCGCCTGCGGCGGCTGTGGCGCAGCATCGCGCGCATCGCCGTACCGAGCATGGTGTGGATGGCCTTCGTGCTGCTCCTCACCCGCGAGTACGACCTCGCCAACCTCGTGCTCGCCAACAGCCTCTTCGAGCAGGACAACTCCCATCCCGAGTGGCGGTACTGGTTCGTCGAGGCGCTGGTCTACTTCCTGACCGGGCTGGCGCTGCTGCTGGCCGTCCCCCTGCTGGACCGCGCGGAACGCCGCAGTCCGTTCGGCTTCGCGCTGGCGCTGGTGGGGCTGGGCCTGGTCGGCCGCTACGACCCGTGGGGCATCGCCCACATCCGCTACCACCTGAGCCCGACGGTGGTCTTCTTCCTGTTCGCGCTGGGCTGGGCGGCGGCACGGGCGCGTACGACGTCCCAGCGCCTGCTACTGACGGCAGTTCTGCTGGCCACCGTGCCCGGCCTGTTCCCCGGCGGCCAGCCCCTGCGCACCTCGATCGTCGTCGGCGGCCTGATCCTGCTCCTGTGGATCCCGACCCTGCCGAGCATCGACCCGCTCAACCGCCTGGCTGGCGTCCTGGCGGGCAGCTCGCTGTACATCTACCTGACGCACTTCCACGTCTATCCGTATCTGCGGGACGACTCGCCGGTGCTGGCGCTGGTGGTGTCGCTGGTGGTGGGGGTGGCGTACGGCGTGGTTGCGAGCCGTTTGACGCGGCGGGTGTCCGCAGCGCTGTAAAGGTCATGGCCTGGCACAGCTAAGGCAAGGTCATCGCAAAGATGGTCCCGCCACCAGGCCGGTCAGATGCGCCAAGATCGAACTAATCATCCCCATCCCGCCCTTTGCCATGGTGCTGATTCCACGGCGGCTTTGACATGACCACCAGAGCCTCACAACAGAAAACAAACGGGAGAAAACATGCGCAAGCTGGCAGCGGGTGCCCTGGCTGTGGGCCTCTTCGCCATGGGGGCCGGCACGGCAGTCGCCGCTACGTGGCACACCATTCCGAAGATGTCGACCTCGGGTGCCGAGTTCAACAGCGGCAAGTGCACGTGGTGGCCCGCGGGCACCACGGACGGTGCCTTCGAGTGGAAGGGCAACCTCAAGGACACGATCTCCGGTGACGGTCACATCGTGTACATGCAGGTGAGAGTCGAGGGCTACGACTGGAGCCGTTACAACGGCAAGCAGAAGAAGAGCGTCCCCCTGAACTACCGTAACTGAGCGCCGGCGCAGCGCTACACCGACGACGCGTACATCCGCGTCTGCCGTGACAAGGGTTCGTTCAACCCCGACAACTGCTCGCCCACCAAGCACTACCAGCGGTAAGCGATCGTCCCGCCGTCCGAACTCCCCGCAGACGCGCGCCCCGAGACCGGGCAGTACGTCCTCACCAGCAGCTCAGACCCCGACCAGGTCCGCAAGGTCCTCGACGGCATCGCCGCCGTCGCCCCGATCGCCGAGATCGAACTGGTCGGCGTGAACATCGAGGGCCTCGAGCAGATCGCCGTCCTCGAAACGCTGCTCACCGTCGGCATGATCGTGGGTCTTGTCATCGGAACCGCGGCCTTCGTCGTCTCGGCAACCGACCGCGCGGTGGAGCGGCGCGCACAGGCCACCGCCATCACCCTGATCGGCGCCCGGCCGCGCACCATGCGGGCGGTGCAGTGCGTCCAGGTCGTACTGCCGCTGAGCGTCGGCCTCGTCCTGGCCCTCGTGACGGGCAAGCTCGCCGAGTCCAGCTATCTGATCACCGGCGGCAGCGAGATCTACTGGGACCTCGCCGGCCTCCCGGTCCTCGCGCTCGCGGCAGCGGGGGTGGCGGCCGTGTCCGCCCTCGGCACACTGCCGCTCGTCGGGCGGCGCATCGACCCGGAACTGATCCGCCGCGTCTGATCGCGTCCGCGCTCGTCGGCCGCGCTTCTTCGGCTCGGCTTGCTCCACCTCGGGCAAGCCGAGCCGACGGTCTCACGTCAGATCACCGAACGCCTTCCTGACGGCGGCTCGGCTTCCTCAGCGCGTGCGTCTTCGAGGGCCGTCATGATCTCCGGAGAGTTCCTGATCAGGACCCGGTGCCGGTAGGCCCGGACCACGGCTGCGGCCCCTTCGAAGTCGTCGGTCGGGGACGCTCCTATGGCGGCCGCCAGCTCCTCCTCGAAACGCTCCCGGTCGCCCGGGAAGCCGTAGCGGCTGAGCGCGCCGCGCAGGTCGTCCACGGTCCGGATCTCCGGCAGCGGCATCGCCCCACTCACGGCGCCACCGCCCCGCACTCCGCCCACAGCAGCTTCCCGCCCCTGGAAGCCCCGAGCTCCCGCAGCACCGACACGCCCCACGCGTCCGCGCAGCCCCGCACCAGGTGCAGGCCGCACCCATGCTCGGCCTCGGCATCCGGTACGTCGTCGGGAGCGCCGCCCTTGAAGCCGGGCGGCACCCGGACGTCACCGTCCCACACCCCCACACGCAGCCGTCCGGCGAGGTCGAGGACGCGCAGGGCGTACGGGCCGGTGGTGTGCTGGTGGGCGTTGGTGAGGAGTTCGGAGGCCAACAGCTCGGCGGTGGGGGTGAGTTGGGTGAGGTCGTGGGCGGCCAGGACTGCGCGGAGGGTGGTGCGGGCGACGCCTGGGGCCCTCGGATCGCGGGGAAGGTGCAGGGTGTAGTTCCAGGACGGGGATACGGTGGCCATGGAAGTCGCCGGTCACAGAGGGGAGTTGGACGGATGCCTGGTGTCTCTGCCGTGGCGTCCCACGGTGCGCTTCCGGGCGGGGCGCCTGACAGGCAGAATAGGGTTACGCAAGGAATGTTTTCACCGGTCGACCGGATTCCTTTAGAGTTCCACTCGTGTGAGTGACACCCCAACTCAGCTCATTTCGGGGAGTAATCCGACATGGCAGGCAGAGCTGCCCCCACCGCCCGCCGCACGCGGCTCGGCACCGAGCTGCGCAAGCTACGCGAGCGCGCCGGGATGACCACCACACAGGCGGCCAGCCTGCTGGGCACCAGCTCTGGGCAGTTGAGCAACATCGAGGTGGCCCGGTTCGGCGTGAGCGCGGACCGGGTGCGGGTGATGGCCCGCACCTACTCCTGCACGGACCCCGCCTTGGTCGAGGCACTCGTCGAGATGACCGGAGAACGCCGCCGGGGTTGGTGGGCGGAGTACCGCGAGATCCTCCCGCCCAGGCTCCTCGGCCTTGCCGAGATCGAGCACCACGGCACCCATCTGCACGCCGCACACAGCATGCACGTCCCCGGCCTGCTCCAAACCGTCGACTACGCACGTGAGATCTTCCGCCAGGCCGTACCCGAAATGTCACCGCCCGAGATCGAGCACCGCCTCTCGTTCCGTATCAAGCGGCAGGCCGTGCTGTACCAGACGGACCCGATCCCCTACCGGGCGGTGATCCATGAGGCGGCCCTCCTCATGAGGTTCGGCGGTCCGGACGTGACTCGCGCCCAACTGCAGCACCTGCTCAAGGTGAACGACCACGACCACGTGACGGTCCGCGTGATTCCATTCGACGCGGGCTCCTATCCAGGGTCCGGCCAGTCGGTTTACTTCGTGAGAGGCTCAGTCCCAGCACTCGACACGGCACAGTTGGATCAGTCCCACGGCCCGGTCTTCATCGACTCCGAAGCTCAACTGGCGCAGTACAGGCTGCTTCTGGACCGTCTGGAAGCCACGGCCCTCAGTCCTGTCGAATCCCGGAACCTCATCCACAGCCTCACGCAGAATCTGTGAAGGAACCCGAGATGCCCCACATCACCTGGCAGAAGTCGTCCTACTGCGCCCAAGGCGAAGCCTGCGTCCATATATCCGCCGCCTCCCAAGCCATCCACCTCACCGAGAGCGCCGACCCGACCCAAGCCGTCCTCACCACCAGCCCCACCGCCTTCGGCGCCCTGCTCGACACGCTGAAGTCGCCCAACACGCCTTGACCCGGCGCCCCTCAAGGTCGTTCAGGCCGATCTCAGGAGCTCTGGGTTCCCCTACCCCCTACGATCACGACGCGCCGATCACATACGAGCGGCGAAGCGACTTCGACAACGCGGCCCTCAACGCGCTGCATGG
>NZ_KQ949088.1 GCF_001514305.1 Streptomyces dysideae | reverse complement strand
ATCAGAAGTTTCGAGCCGGACTGACCGGTCACTCTTTTCCGAATCATCGGGAGAGGCTTCTTCGAAATCGAAGTTCCGAGAAGCTGATAGATATTCACTGCTGCCGACCGGTTGAGATCCGGTTCCAGACAACTGTTCAAATCTACCTCCCCACACGCTCCGTGTCAACGGCTCCTGTGGGGCGAAGAGGAGACTAACAGCTCAGCAGGCGTGTTCGCACATCAGGCCGCCGTCGGTACGGCGGCGCTGCGCTCGGCTTCCTCGAGGTCGCCCGTCTCTCCGGTGCGAGCGGCACGGCCGCCGAGGACGTAGACGTAGGCGAGGAAGGCCAGCTCAGCGATGACCCCGATGGCGATGCGCGCCCAGGTGGGCAGGCCCGACGGGGTGACGAAGCCTTCGATGGCGCCGGAGATGAAGAGGACCAGCGCCAGGCCGATTGCCATGCCAATGGCGGCGCGTCCCTCCTCGGCGAGAGCCGCGCGTCGGGTGCGTGGGCCCGGGTCGATGACGGTCCAGCCGAGGCGCAGCCCTGTGCCCGCGGCGACGAAGACCGCGGTCAGTTCGAGCAAGCCGTGCGGCAGGACGAGGCCGAGGAAGGTGTCGAGGCGGCCGGCCGAGGACATCAGGCCGAAGCCGACGCCGAGGTTGAGCATGTTCTGGAAGAGGATCCAGAGGACCGGGAGGCCCAGGAAAACGCCCAGGATCAGGCACTGGGCGGCGGCCCAGGCGTTGTTCGTCCAGACCTGGGCGGCGAAGGACGTCGCGGGGTGGCTGGAGTAGTACGCCTCGTACTGACCGCCTGGGCGGGTGAGCTCGCGCAGCTCGCTGGGGGCGGCGATCGTGGCCTGCACTTCGGGATGGGTTCCGATCCACCAGCCCAGGAGGGCGGCCACGAGGATGGACAGGAGCGCTGTGGGTACCCACCAGTGCCGCGACCTGTAGACCGCGGCCGGGAAGCCGTGAGTGAGGAAGCGCGTGGCATCGCGCCAGGAGGCGCGTCGGGTGCCGGTGACGGCGCTACGCGCGCGTGCCACCAGTTGGCTGAGCCGACCGGTGAGCTGCGGGTCGGGGGCGCTCGACTGGATCAGCGAGAGATGGGTGGCGGTGCGTTGGTAGAGGGCCACGAGTTCGTCTGCCTCGGCGCCGGTGAGGCGGCGCTGGCGCCGGAGCAGGGCTTCGAGGCGGTCCCATTCGACCCGGTGGGTGGCGACGAAGACGTCGAGGTCCATCTGTTTGCCCGCTCCTCGGCTGTTCGTCGGCGGTTCGTCGTAGGTGTCAGCTTGTCGTACTGCGGCGCGATGCGCCCTCAGCTTGGCAGACTGGCCATTCGAGTGGCAGGTCAGGGGAAGGACGGCAGGCGTGAGTGAGCTCGTGACGGGCGAGGCGGTGGCGCTGGAGCTGCGCCCGGCCAAGCTGCCCAGCAGGGCATTGGCCGTGCTGCTCGATCTGGTCGTGGCCGTGATCGTCTACACCGTCGTCAGCATTGCGCTGCTGGCTGCCACGGCTTCTTTGGACGAGGCGGCGCAGATCGCGGTGTCGATCGCGACGTTCGTACTGGTGCTGGTGGGCGGTCCGATCGCGGTTGAGACGCTCAGCCACGGACGTTCGCTCGGGAAGTTGGCGTGCGGGCTTCGGGTGGTGCGGGACGACGGCGGACCGATCCGGTTCCGGCATGCGCTGGTGCGGGGTCTGATCGGTGTGATCGAGATTCTGATGACGTTCGGGGTCATCGCCTGCATCGCCTCGTTCGTGTCGGCGCGCGGACGGCGGCTCGGGGACGTGTTCGCCGGGACTCTGGTCGTACGGGAACGGGTGCCGGCCACGCGTACAGGCTTCGTGCCGCCGCCTCCGCCCTGGCTGGCCGGGCGGTTCTCAGGGCTTGATCTGTCGGCGGTTCCCGATGCGCTGTGGCTTGCCATCCGGCAGTACCTGACGCGGATGCAGCAGTTGGACCCGCAGGTCGGCCAGGCCATGGCGGAGCAACTGGCCTCCGACCTTTCGGCTCGCACCGGTGCTCCGGTGCCGCCGGGTGTGCCGGCGGCGGCGTATCTGGCGGCAGTGGTGCAGGAGCGGCAGGCTCGAGAGGTCCGGCGGTCCTTCTCGGACGGTACGGCTGCGAGTGGACCGGCTCGCGGGGCCGGGCCTGCGGCTGGTGCGCCCGGCTCGTACACGCCCCCGGTGAGTGGACCGGCTGTCGGGACCGGTGCGCCGGATTCGTACGGCTCCCCGGCGGCCGCGCCGGTTCAGCCGGTCCCCGATGTGACGGAGGCGGCTCCGGCCGACGCTCGGTCCGGGGCTCCGCAGGACGCGCCGCCGACCGAGCGGCCCTCGACCGGGTTCGCGCCGCCGGCCTAGTCCCTCTGTCGGTCCGGGGCTGTGCCGTACGTGGCATCGGCGGCTGTCTTCTCATCGCTCCGCTCAGGCGAACACGGACGGGGGCGAGTCGAGGTCCTCGAGCTCGATGCCGGGTGCCGCGAGGACCACGTCGCCAGCGATGTGCACGGCGTGCTGTTCGCCCGTGTCCAGGGCTGTGACCTGGTACTCGTCCACGGTCAGGGGGGCGTTGTCAGTGCCGTGTGTTTCTCTTTTCACCAGAGCCCAGGACTGGTCCACGGTGCGCGGGGCCAGCACCGGATCTGTGAAGGCCACGAGGCGTACGCGGGTTGCCGAGGCGGAAGGGGTGAGGCGCAGGAGACGAGTGGTGGCGACAAGGAACGCGGGGGATGTGCCGGTGAAGGCGTGGGCGCGCACGTTGCCTTCCGTGGCATGAGCCCCTGTGGGGTCCGTGCGGACCCAGGTGACGCCGTCGAGGGCGGCGCCGCGCACCTGCCAGCCGGCGGCGTGGAGTTCGAGGCGGATGGGGCGGCCGAGTTCGTCGAGGGTGAGGTCTACGGAGCCGCTGTGGTCGCCCGTGGGGGTGGTCAGCTGGGAGACATAGCGCCAGCCGGAGGGGCCGGGGGCGCAGTGGAAGTGCTCTTCTGCGAGGGGGGTGTGATCGTGCGGATCGTGGAGCGAATAACGGCCGCGGGGCATGGGGGTCCTGGGTCTTGACGGGGTGGTCCGGCCTTGCGGGGCCGGACGGGCAGGCCCCCCGGCACGGGGGTGCGGGGGGCCTGCCCTCGGAGGACCTGCTGCTGAGGAGCGCGTCAGTGCACGGGCGCGTTCGTCTCAGGCAGAGGTGCGCTCACCTCCGTGCTCAGTAGCGGTAGTGGTCCGGCTTGTACGGGCCCTCGACCTCGACGCCGATGTACGCGGCCTGCTCGGGGCGCAGCTGGGTGAGCTTCACGCCGAGCGCGTCCAGGTGGAGGCGGGCGACCTTCTCGTCGAGGTGCTTGGGCAGCACGTACACGTCGGTCGGGTACGCGTCGGGCTTCGTGAACAACTCGATCTGGGCCAGCGTCTGGTCCGCGAACGAGTTGGACATCACGAACGACGGGTGACCGGTCGCGTTGCCCAGGTTCAGCAGGCGGCCCTCGGACAGCACGATGATCACCTTGCCGTCTGGGAACGTCCAGGTGTGGACCTGCGGCTTGACCTCGTCCTTCACGATCCCCGGGATCTTCGCCAGACCGGCCATGTCGATCTCGTTGTCGAAGTGACCGATGTTCCCCACGATCGCCTGGTGCTTCATCCTGGCCATGTCCGCAGCCATGATGATGTCCTTGTTGCCGGTCGTGGTGACGAAGATGTCGGCCTTGTCGACGACCTCGTCCAGGGTGGTGACCTGGTAACCGTCCATCGCCGCCTGCAGCGCGCAGATCGGGTCGATCTCCGTGACGATCACCCGGGCGCCCTGTCCGCGCAGGGACTCCGCGCAACCCTTGCCCACATCGCCGTACCCGCACACGACCGCGGTCTTCCCGCCGATCAGGACGTCGGTGGCGCGGTTGATGCCGTCGATCAGGGAGTGGCGGCAGCCGTACTTGTTGTCGAACTTCGACTTGGTGACCGCGTCGTTGACGTTGATCGCCGGGAACAGGAGGGTGCCGTCGCGGTGCATCTCATACAGGCGGTGGACGCCGGTCGTGGTCTCCTCGGTGACACCGCGGATCTCCGACGCCAGCTGGGTCCACTTCTGCGAACCGTCCGTGATGGTGCGGTGCAGGAGTTCGAGGATGACGCGGTGCTCGTCGGACTCGGCGGTGTCGACCTCCGGGACCTTGCCGTCCTTCTCGTACTCGACGCCCTTGTGGACGAGGAGGGTGGCGTCACCGCCGTCGTCCAGGATCATGTTCGGGCCGCCGGTGGGGGTGTTCGGCCAGGTCAGTGCCTGCTCCGTGCACCACCAGTACTCCTCCAGGGTCTCGCCCTTCCAGGCGAAGACCGGGACGCCCTGCGGGTCGTCCACGGTGCCGTTCGGGCCGACGGCGATGGCGGCGGCCGCGTGGTCCTGGGTGGAGAAGATGTTGCAGGACGCCCAGCGGACCTCGGCGCCCAGGGCGACCAGAGTCTCGATCAGGACGGCGGTCTGCACGGTCATGTGCAGGGAGCCGGTGACACGGGCGCCGGCCAGCGGCTGCGCCTCGGCGTACTCCCTGCGGATCGCCATCAGGCCGGGCATCTCGTGCTCGGCGAGGGTGATCTCCTTGCGGCCGAACTCGGCCAGGGACAGGTCGGCGACCTTGAAGTCCTGTCGCTTGTCGACAGTCGTCATTACGAGCTGCTCCTCGGGGTTGGGGCGAGGTGGGTACGGCTGGTCTGCGCGGCGGCGGACACAGGAGTGCCCGAAGGAGGGCACGGGTATGCCCGCGTTCACGCAGCGCAGTCCGTCGGAGGCCCTCTCTCCCTCGGTCGGTCCGCGTCGGGACCGCCCGCCCGCCATCAGCAGCGACGTCTGGCTCCGTCCCAAGCTACACCGGTGGGGCGGGGCAGCCCCAGTCCGCCTCTTGGGAGAGGTGTCGGTGACGGATGGTTGCAGGAGCGATAACTGGACCCCTGCGAACGGCAGAACGGGAGCCAACTGACCAAGGCATTCGGGGACCTTCACACCTTTGAGCCTGGGGCGAGGTGTTGCAGGATGCCAGGGGATCGGAACAACTGATCGATCTTGCGGGGCGTCCGGGACGGCGTTCCGCGGGACGAAGGCGTGAGGAGATCGACGTGACCAGTCCGGCCGGCCCTCCCCCCACGGGCGGCGGCGATGGCGAGCGCAGGCGGTTGAAGCTGCTCGCGGTGACCGCCTGCCCCACCGGCATCGCCCGGCCCTCCCCCCACGGGCGGCGGCGATGGCGAGCGCAGGCGGTTGAAGCTGCTCGCGGTGACCGCCTGCCCCACCGGCATCGCGCACACGTACATGGCGGCGGAGACGCTCGCGCAAGCCGCCGAGTGCCGCGGTATCGACATGACGGTGGAGACCCAAGGATCCATCGGGGCTGAGAACGTCCTGACTGACAACGATGTCAGCACCGCGGACGGCATCATCGCCGGGCATGATCGGCGGCTGGATCGCCAACACTGGGTCGCTGTACGACTCCGAGGCGGGCGCGGGCTTCATCGGGGCGATCGTGACCGGGTTCCTCGCCGGATATCTGGTGCTCTGGATCAAGAAGATCAAGGTCCCGAAGTTCGTGCAGCCCATCATGCCGATCATCGTGATCCCGATCGTGGCGACCACGGCGCTCGGCCTGTTCTTCGTGTACGTGATCGGCAAGCCGATCTCCTGGGTCTTCGAGCATCTGACCGACTGGCTCAGCGGGATGACCAGCACCAGCGCGATCCTGCTCGGGGCGATTCTCGGCCTCATGATCGCGTTCGACATGGGCGGACCGGTCAACAAGACGGCGTTCCTGTTCGGCGCCGGTCTCATCGCGACCGGCAACCAGACGGTCATGGGCATGTGCGCTGGCGCGATCCCGGTCATGCCGCTGGGACAGGGCATGGCCACGCTGATACGGAAGCGGCTGTACACCGAGCAGGAACGGGAGACCGGGCCGGCCTCGCTGTTCATGGGCTGCTTCGGGATCTCCGAGGGCGCGATCCCGTTCGCGGCGGCGCGGCCCGCGCAGGTCATCCCCGCCAACATGCTGGGCGGCGCGGTGGCCGGTGCGATCGCCGGGGCCGCCGGGGCCGAGGACGCGGTGCCGCACGGCGGGCCGATCGTGGCCGTGCTGGGCGCGGTGAGCGGCGTACCGATGTTCTTCGTGGCCGTGGTGATCGGCACGGTCGTCACCGCGCTGACGACGGTCGCTCCGGTCGACCTCAGCGGGCGGAAGCGGCGCGGGGCGGCGGTCGCCGAAGGGGCCGTGTCGGGGCTTGTGCCCGTGCCCGCCAGGGTGTGCGCGGGGGCGCCGGGCGCCGGTGTTGTCGTAGCGCGGCAGGCGGTGCGCGAGTCCCAGGCGGGCCCCGCCGCAACCGGCTGCGGGGCCGACGCCGAGGTTCTCTCCGGCTGTCTCACCCAACAGACCGTCAAGGTCCGGCTGGACGCGGCCGACAAGGAGGCCGCCATCCGGGAGATGGCCGAGTTGCTGGCCCGGACCGGCAAGGTAACGGATGTGGACGAGCTGGTGGCGACCGCGCTCCGGCGGGAGGCGCAGGGCACGACGGGGCTCGGTGAGGAGATCGCGATTCCGCATGCCAAGACGGATGCGGTGACCGCGCCCGTCGTCGGGTTCGCGCGGTCCGTGGAGGGGGTCGAATGGGGCTCTCTGGACGGTACGAAGGCTCGGCTGGTGTTCATGATCTCCGTACCGGAGGCGGCCGCGGGCGACGAGCACCTGCGGATTCTGGCGCTGCTGTCGCGGAAGTTGATGGACGCCGGGTTCCGGGAGCGGCTGCTGGCGGCCGAGGAGGGAGCCGTGCTGCGGGTGCTGAGCGAGATCACGTAGCCGGCGTGCGGGCCCGCACCGGGGGTTGGCCGGCAGCCGCTACTCTCTGCGCGCGGATGTGCCGCATGGGGAGGGGTGCGATGTCCGGCAAGGGGCGGGGACTTGGGATCGCGGCGGCCGTGGTGGGGCTGCTGGGGCTGGTTTTGGCGTTCGGCGGCTTCGCCTACGGGCGGGAGGCCTACGGGACCTCGCGGGTGGCGAGCACGAGTATGGAACCGTCGTACGAGCGGGGCGACCGCATCGTCTTCGAGCGTGTCGACGGGAGCGAGGTGCGGCGCGGCGATGTCGTGCTGTACGCGGCGCCGGGCCGCTACGGCTTCGACGAGCTGGTGATGCAGCGGGTCGTCGGTGTGGGCGGCGACCGTCTGGTGTGCTGCACGGGCGGACGGCTCGCCCTGAACGGGAAGCCGCTCGCGGAGCCGTATGTCAGGGACGGTGACGCCGACGGCGCGCGCAAGGCGTACGACGTGACGGTTCCGCGGGGGCGGCTGTTCCTGCTGGGTGATCACCGGGCGAACTCGATGGACTCGCGGTTCTTCGAGGACGACCACGACGGGACGGTGGCCGCGTCCGCGGTCCGGGGCCGGATCACCGAGGAGTACACGGCTCCCCTGCTCCTCACGGCGACCATGCTGCTCGGGGCCGGGCTCGTCCTGACCGGCGTCGGACTGGGGATCGCCTGTCTGGTCGTACGGCGTCGGGCGGCGGCCGCCGCTCGGCCGCCGTGGCCCGCTCCAGCGGCCTGAGACGGCGTACGACGGGGCCCGCCGAACAATCGGCGGGCCCCGTGGGCGTAGAGGCGGAGGTCAGTGCTCAGCGGAGGGCGACGCCGGTCCGCCCGGCGTGGCCTCGCGGTCCGCGCCCTTGGCCGCCTCGGTCTCAAGGTAGATGTCCGGCTCGAGGTAGATCACGCGGGCGATCGGGACGGCCTCGCGGATGCGCGACTCGGCGGCGTTGATCGCGGCGGCGATCTCGGCGGCCGTGGCGTCTTGCCCGACGGCGATCTTGGCGGCGACCAGGAGCTCCTCGGGGCCGAGGTGGAGCGTGCGCATGTGGATGATGCCGGTGACGGTGTCGCCGTCGACGGTGGCGGCCTCGATCTTCTTGACCTCTTCGAGGCCTGCGGCCTCACCGAGCAGCAGGGACTTGGTCTCGACGGCCAGGACGAGCGCGATCAGGACGAGCAGGATGCCGATGCAGAGCGTGCCGATGCCGTCCCAGACGCCCTCGCCGGTGATGAGCGCCAGGCCGACGCCGCCGAGGGCGAGGACCAGGCCGACCAGCGCGCCGAGGTCCTCCAGGAGGACGACGGGCAGCTCGGGGGCCTTGGCGTGGCGGACGAATTCCTTCCAGGACTGCTTGCCGCGCAGGAGGTTGGACTCCTTGATGGCCGTACGGAAGGAGAACGCCTCGGCGATGATCGCGAAGACGAGGACGCCGACCGGCCAGTACCAGTGGTCGATCTCGTGCGGGTGCTTGATCTTCTCGTAGCCCTCGTAGATGGCGAACATGCCGCCGACGGAGAAGAGGACGATCGAGACGAGGAAGGCGTAGATGTAGCGCTCGCGGCCGTACCCGAAGGGGTGTTGCGGGGTGGCCTCGCGCTGGGCCTTCTTGCCGCCGACGAGCAGCAGGGCCTGGTTGCCGGAGTCGGCGAGCGAGTGCACGCCTTCGGCGAGCATCGACGACGAGCCGCTGAACGCGAACGCAACGAACTTCGATGCCGCGATCGCTAGGTTGGCGGCGAGTGCCGCCACGATCGCCTTGGTGCCGCCTGACGCGCTCATGTGTTCGCGTTGTCCCTTCGGTGCGTACGCCGTCCAGACCTTTGCCTGTCCTTTGCCGGTGGGTCATTGTTGCAGCCCGGTCCGACAACGGTTCGCCGGACCACCCGATGGACTCGTTCAGGCGACGACCGTGGCCCGGAATACCGTGCCGGTACCGGACACTTCAGCCTTTTCGCCCGCCGGGACGAACACGGACTGACCGGGGGTCAGCTCGTGCTCCCCGGCGCGGACGGAGCCCGCCGTGCAGAGCAGGATCTGCGGGGTCGGGCGGGTGAGGTCGTGGGCGCCGGTGCCTTCGGGGAGGACGTACCGGGACAGCCGGAACTCGTCGATGGGGGTCTCGTAGACCTCCTCGCCGTCGGGGGACGCCTCCGGGCGGAGCACCCCCGGGTCGGCGGCCTCGAAGCGGACGATGCGCAGGAGTTCGGGGACGTCGACGTGCTTGGGGGTCAGGCCGCAGCGCAGGACGTTGTCGGAGTTGGCCATGATCTCGACGCCGAGACCGCTGAGGTAGGCGTGCGGGATGCCGGCGCCGAGGAACAGGGCCTCGCCGGGCTGGAGTCGGACGTGGTTGAGGAGCATCGCGGCGATGACGCCGGGATCGCCCGGGTAGTGGTGGGCGATGTCGGCGTAGGGGGCGTAGTCGCCGCCGAGGCGGGTGCAGGCGGCCGCGGCCTCGGCGACCGTGCGGGCCATCTCGTCCGGGTCGGCGCTGAGGATCGCGGTGAGGACCTCGCGCAGGGCCGCGTCCTCGGGGTGGGCGTGCAGCAGGTCGACGTACGGCTTGAGGGAGTCGACGCCGAGTCCGTCGAGCAGGTCGGCGGCCCTCAGGGGGTCGCGGAAGCCACACAGGCCGTCGAACTCGGTGAGGGCGCAGATCAGTTCGGGCTTGTGGTTGGCGTCCTTGTAGTTGCGGTGTCCGGCGGCCACGGGGATGCCGCGGCGCTCCTCGTCCTCGTAACCCTCCTTCGCCTGCTCCAGGTTGGGATGCACCTGGAGGGAGAGCGGGGCGCCGGCGGCGAGGATCTTGAGCAGGAAGGGCAGACGGGGGCCGAACTTGGCGGCCGACGCCGGGCCGAGCTCCTTGTCGGGATCCGCGTCGATGACCTCTACGAGGGTGCCGCGTCCGGTGCGCGAGGGTGCGCCGGGGTGGGCGCCCATCCACATCTCCGCCTGCGGTTCGCCGGTCGGCTCGACGCCGAGCAGCAGGGGGATGGCGGTGGGGGAACCCCAGGCGTAGGGGCGGATGGTGTTGTCGAGGCGGTCCATGGGGCTCTCTGGGTTCTCTCTGCCGGTGCGGTGTTCCTACAGCGGCGCTGCGGGTCTGTGTGTACGGCGGTGCTGTGCTCGTACGGCGGTCAGGGCATCCTGGGCATGATCAGGCGCCGGAAGCGAGCGCCAGGTAAACGGCGGCGAAATCCGTCACGGCGATCAGTTCCGCGAGGGTCTCCAGCTCGTCGCCCGGCTCCGGTTCCAGCTCGCTGAGCGGCGTGTCGTGGCTGAGGGCCAGGTCGCGGGCGGCGGGGGCGGCGGTGAGGCCGTCGATCGGGCGGTCGCGCAGCAGCACCACGCGCGCGTGGAGGGCGGGAGCCTCCTCGACACGGTCGCGGAAGAAGTCGTCGGGGTCGGCGCTGGCGGCGAGCGGGCCGGCCAGCAGGGTGCTGTGCGCGGCCAGTGCCTCGGGCAGCTCGGCGACGACGGCGGGGCGGCCGGAGAGCTCGGCGAGCGCGGCGGCGAAACGGCGGCCCGCCGGACCGGCCGAGACGCCCTCGGTCCAGATCATCGGGAGCGCGTCGGCGAGCTCGGCGGCCAGCGTCTTGGCGGGGTTGCTGTACGTCGCGATGGCGGGGCCGCAGCGCTCGGCGATCTGGTCGAGGCGGTCGGCGACCTTCCCGAGGGCCTCGGGCGGGGCGGCGAGCAGGCCGGTGCGGTCCAGGAGCGCGAGCAGCGGGGTGAGCAGCGCCCACAGGACGCCGGGGGCGGACGCGGCCTGGGGTTGGTCCTGCTCGTACGGGGCGGTCGCCATGGGGACGAACATGCCGTGCGAGTTGTGCACCGACTCGGTGATCGGGGAGCCGACGGGGGCCACGGCGACGACGGTGCAGCCGCGCCGGTAGGCCTGCTCGGCGAGCAGGGACAGGCCGGGTTCGCTGCCGTCGGGGGTGGCGATCAGGAGCAGGTCCACTGAGCCGGCCCAGCCGGGAAGTTCCCAGCGCAGGGCGCCCGCGGCCGGGGCGACGCCGGAGGGGGCCAGTCGGGTGACGGGGCTGCCGGCGCCGGCGAGGGTGCCGAGGAGGTCGGCGACGCAGGTGGCGGCGGCGCCGGGGCCCGCGATGAGCACGGCGCGGGGGCGGCCGTCGGGTTTGAGGTCCTGCACACCGGCCTCGGCGGCGTGCCGGACCGCGGTGCGGACGCGAGCGCCGGCCTCGGCGGCGCCACGGAGCAGGGCGCGGCGGTCGGCCTCGGCCAAGGCCTCGGGGGCGTCAAGCAGCGATTCGTCGAGCATGGGCGGCAGCCTCCGATCGCCGGGTCGTCCGGACCCGGTCGTCCTTGCGCGGATCGTCTGTACGCCGGTCGCCGGAGCGGCGGTTACGCGGGGCGGCGGGCCTCGTCGACGAGGAGGACCGGGATGCCGTCGCGAACGGGGTACGCGAGGCCGCAGTCCTGGCTTGTGCAGATCAGCTCGGTGTCCTGCTCCTTGAGGGGGGCGTGACAGGCCGGGCAGGCGAGGATCTCCAGGAGGCCGGCTTCGAGCGGCATGGGGTGTCCCTTCGGGGGCGGGGTGTGCACGTGCGTGCGCGTGTGCGGATGTGCCTGGTCAGGGTACCGCCGGTGGGGGCGGGGTGTCGGGGTTGGCGGGTGGTCGGCGTCGGGGTGGGCGTAGAGGGTTTCGCCCCCGCCCCCCTACCCGTCCCATCCTCCGGGGGGCTCCGCCCCCTGGACCCCCGGCCTATGCCCACTCACCACCCGACTCGGTCGGGAAGAGGTGACCTCGCCGCGTCAGCCGCGGATGATCGTCAGTACCTCGTCCCTGACCTTCGCCATCGTCGCCTCGTCCCGGGCCTCCGCGTTCAGCCGCAGCAGTGGTTCCGTGTTGGACGGGCGGACGTTGAACCACCAGTCGGCGGCGGAGACGGTCAGGCCGTCGAGTTCGTCCAGTTCGACGCCCTCGCTGCCCTCGTACGCGGACTTGATCGCCGCCAGGCGGGCCGTCTGGTCGTCGACCGTGGAGTTGATCTCGCCGGAGCCGGCGTAGCGGTCGTACTGGGCGACCAGGCCGGACAGCGGGCCCTCCTGGCCGCCGAGGGCCGCCAGGACGTGCAGGGCGGCCAGCATGCCCGTGTCGGCGTTCCAGAAGTCCTTGAAGTAGTAGTGGGCGGAGTGTTCGCCGCCGAAGAGGGCGCCGGTGCCGGCCATCTCGGCCTTGATGAAGGAGTGGCCCACGCGCGTGCGTACCGGTGTGCCGCCGTTCTCCCTGACGACCTCCGGGACCGACCAGGACGTGATCAGGTTGTGGATGACCGTGCCCTTGCCGCCGTGCCGGGCCAGCTCGCGGGAGGCGACCAGGGCGGTGATCGCGGACGGGGAGACCGGGTCGCCGTGCTCGTCGACGACGAAGCAGCGGTCGGCGTCGCCGTCGAAGGCGATGCCGAGGTCGGCGCCCTCCTCGCGGACGCGCTTCTGCAGGTCCACGATGTTGGCCGGGTCGAGGGGGTTGGCCTCGTGGTTGGGGAAGGTGCCGTCCAGCTCGAAGTACATCGGGACCAGGGTCAGCGGCAGACCGGCGAAGACCGTCGGGACGGTGTGGCCGCCCATGCCGTTGCCCGCGTCGACGACGACCTTCAGGGGGCGGATGGAGGTCAGGTCGACGAGGGAGCGGAGGTAGGCCGCGTAATCCGTCAACGTGTCCCGCTGCGTGAGCGTTCCCGTCGTCGCCGCCGGTGCCGGGGCGCCCGACTCGCTCCAGCGCTCGACCAGTTCGCGGATCTCCGCGAGGCCGGTGTCCTGGCCGACCGGGGCGGCGCCGGCGCGGCACATCTTGATGCCGTTGTACTGGGCCGGGTTGTGCGAGGCCGTGAACATGGCGCCCGGCAGGTTCAGCGCGCCGGACGCGTAGTACAGCTGGTCGGTGGAGCACAGGCCGATCTCGGTGACGTCGACGCCCTGCGCCGCCGCCCCGCGCGCGAAGGCACGCGAGAGGCCCGGGGACGAGGGCCGCATGTCGTGCCCGGTCACGATCGCGCTCGCGCCGGTCACCTGGACGAAGGCGACCCCGAAGAGCTCGGCCAGCGACTCGTCCCACTGGTCCGGTACGACCCCGCGCACGTCGTACGCCTTCACGAGCTGTGACAGATCAGCAGCCACGGCCAACCCTCCTGAGAGTCCTGTCGGGCCCCCAAACTACCCGGCCCGGCTGACAGTCGGCTGTGGGTCCGCCGAGTGGCCCCCTGGACGTAACCTCAGGTCACGGCAGCATCCAGTGCAGCACCGGCGAACTCTGCCCCACCTCGATCAGGCACATCACCAGCAGCAGCCCCGGACTCCAGGGCAGCACCTTGCGCGGCAGGTCCCCTCACCACCCGCGATGACCCACCTTCGCGCAGGCGATGGTGAGGATCTGCGGGGAGATCATCTTGCCCAGGACTCCGCCCGAGCTGTTGGCGGCGGCCAGGAGTTCGGGCGACAGCCCCGACTCGCGCGCCGCGGTCACCTGCATCGCCCTGAACAGCGCGTTCGCCGAGGTGTCCGACCCGGAGACGGCCACGCCGAACCATCCGAGCACCGGCGACAGGAAGGCCAGCCCCGCGTCGGCCCCGTTCACCCGATCGGGTTCCTTGCGGCTTAACTCCCGTACTGAAGCGCCATGTTGGCCGTCCCAGTGTGCGAGTTCCTGAAGGCACAAGCCCGGCCCACGCCGGTGGACCCGGTTGCACGGAACGTCGACCACGCCAGGTGCGGGGCACAGTCAAACGCCCCTACTGCTCATCCAGCAGTTGGACGCAGCCAGGCACCGTCGAAGCCATCGACGATCCGAGCAGCAAGCCCGCTCCATCAGGAACGGGCAGTTGACGAAGGGCCAGTCGTGGTACCCAAGGCCCGCGCCGGCCAAGTCGGCGCCGATGTCGGCCAGTTGGGCGGAGACGTAGTTGGAGGCGGCGAACTGGGCTACGGCGAAGGCGATTCCGCACACCAGGGCGGGCACCCAGGTCTCGCGCAGCCCGCGCCGCCCACCACGAGCCAGACCGGTACGAGCGGCACCACGAGGGCCAGCAGCGGCGTCTGACGGCCCACCACGGAGGCCACGGAGTCCAGTGGCAGCCCGGTGACCTGGGCCGGTGTCACGACCGGTGTGCCCATCGCGCCGAAGGGCGACCGGCGCGGTGTCGGCGACCAGCGCGGCGACCGCCGCGCGCACCGGTTCGAAGCCGAGGTCGACCAGTATGACCGAGCAGATCGCGACGGGGGGGGGCGCCGAACCCGGCGAGGGCTTCGAGGAGGGCGCCGAAGCAGAAGGCGACCACGAGCGCCTGGATGCGCGGATCGTCGGAGAGCCGCCCGAAGGAGCGGCGCAGGATGTCACAGTGCCAGGTGCGGACCGTCATCCGGTACACCCACAGGGCGTTGACGACGATCCACAGGATGGGGAAGATCCCGAACACGGCACCCTGGGCGGCGCTGGAGAACGTCTGGTCCAGCGGCACGCCTAGGCCGAGCCAGGCGACCAGAACGGCCCGCCAGAAGGCCGGTCAGGCCCGCTGAGTCCGCCTTCATGCGGACGCCGCCGAGAAGGTTCAGGACGATCACCAGGGGCAGGGCCGCCACCAGGGCGGACAGGCCGAGCGAGCCGGCGATAGGGTCCAGTTCCTGGACGTACACGGACACCTCTCCGGTTCCGCGATACAGAAAGCGATTTCTCACTTCGGCTTACGGAATGGCCGTGTCCGCGCCAACGGCACGTCAACGGTCGTGCGTCACTCGGCGGAACGGGCCGCCGGGAAAAGGGAGTTGACCGAAAGGGTTCGGGCGCTCAGTTGTCCGGCGAGCGCAGCACCCGCAGATGACCGCGGCGCGCGACCTCCATCGGGTCCGCCCGCCGCGAGCCGCCACCGCCGGCCTCCGCGGCGCGCTCCTGCGGGCGGGCCGCCTCACGCACGGCGTTGGCAAGCGCTTCCAGGTCGTCGCTGCTGTGACGGGCCGGGGCGGAGCTGTCGAGGAGCCGGACGACCTCCCAGCCGCGCGGCGCGGTGAGGCGCTCGGAGTGCTCGGCGCACAGGTCGTAGCAGTGGGGTTCGGCGTAGGTGGCGAGCGGGCCGAGGACCGCGGTCGAGTCGGCGTAGACGTACGTCAGCGTCGCGACGGCGGGACGGCCGCAAGCGGTGCGCGAACAGCGACGTACAGGGCTCACGACGTTGGACGGTACCGCACTCTTGAACGGGCCGCGACGACTCTCCCCCAGGTCACTCCACCGTGTCGTACTGTGAAACGCCCCACACACCCCGTCCGGCACACCTCACTGACCTGCATGGACACCGCTTTCCGGGATGCCGAACGGTTCTGAAAGTGGTCACCGCTCCGTACAAACCAGGCCAATTGCCTTGATTTCGACGGTCTTGGAGAGATACGGAATCGAGCCCAATCTTGGCCGGAATGGTCATCCGGCGACATGCCGTCCGGCGCGGGTGGACGGCGTCCCCGGTGCCGCGTGGGGGGCCGGGCAGCTCGTCCCGGCGAGGACTACGCTTCACCAGTGATGGACAACCCCGTACCGCCCCGTGCCGCCGCCCCCGGGCCCCGCCGCCGCGATCGCCACGGCCGGGGCATGCGCGGCCCGATCGCACCGCCCCAGGTGCCGCTCGCCGCGAGCCGCGCCGACGCGTTCGCGGACCTGGTGCAGGACTCCGTGGAGCGCCTGGAGCGGCGCTGGCCGCAGCTCGCCGACATCGACTTCCTGGTGCTCGAGGTGCCGCGGCTGGACGGGCCCGGGCAGGCCTGGAACGACGAGGCGGTCCCGCTCGGCGGCACGATTCCCGCGCGCGAGGGACGTCCCGCGCGCGTGGTCGTCTACCGGCGGCCGGTGGAGATCCGTACGAAGGGGCGCGACGAGCGGGCGGCGCTGGTACACGAGGTGGTCGTGGAGCAGGTGGCCGAGCTGCTGGGGCTGACGCCGGAGACGGTGGATCCGCGGTACGGGGAGGACTGACGCCGTACGCGCGCGTGGGCGGCCGAGGCGCCCACGCGCCGCCTACTTCTGCAGCACCGACAGGTCCTGGTCCGCCTCCGGCACCGACACCATGCCCCGGTCGTCCGGCAGGGTCTGTACCGTGAAGGCCGGCACGCCGTCCTTCGTGGCCGTCAGGGTGCGCGACGCGTACACCGGGCCGCCCGACACCGGCTCGACCGTCAGGGCGTAGGTGCCCTTGAGGCCGCTCGGGACCGGCAGTTCCACGTCCTGGGTGGTGCCGGACTTGATCGTGTATGTCTTCGATGCCGCCGTGCCGCCCTCGGTGCCCGCCGATGCCGTGACCTTGACCTGCGCCGTGCCGGAGGGTGCTGTCAGGGACAGCGTCGTGCCCTTCTCGCTGTTGTCCACCGAGGTCGCGCGGGTGCCGACCGGACGGGCCGCGGGGATGAACGCCGTCTCCTGCCGGGTGCCCTTGCCGCGTACGACCCGGAGCGCCGCCACGACCGGCACCGACCGGTCGGTGGGCGTCAGCACCAGCGAGCCCGCCTCGCCGCGCGTGAGGTCGCCCAGGTCGACGGCGGCCGTCATGCCGGACTTGACGTGCAGGGTCTCGTTGCCGGCCGGGGTGATCAGGCCGGTCGGGGAGGCGAGGCGCACCTTCAGGTCGGCGTCGGCGTCGCCGGGGGTGAAGGCGACCAGGCGTACGGCGGTGGCGTCCTTGGGGATGCCGGGCAGGACGAGGCTGCCCGCGGGGTCCGCGGACGCGGCCAGCCAGTCGCCGCCGAGCTTGTCGTCCAGGGCCTGCACGGCGGCGCCGACGCGGCCGCTGCGCACGCTCACGTGCACGGTGACGTTGGCCTGCTTCTCGTCGGTGAGCGTGGACAGCAGGACCGGCTCGCTGGAGTGCGGCTGGACCGTGATGCCCTCCCCCACCGTGGTCTCCAGGGCGCCGTCCTTGCCGTAGAGCTCGATGTCGACGACGGCGGCGGAGTCGTCGGGGTTGGTCAGGTGGACGTAGTCCGTGCGGTCCGCGGCCGTGCCGGCGCCCGGGAACCAGAACTCGGTGTCCGGTCCCGTGCAGTTGACGCCCTGCAGGCCGCGCCCGGTGCCGGCGGCGACCTCCGTGGTCTGCTGCACGGTCCAGCCGGGTGCGAACTTCCCCTCGGCGGTGCCGAGCAGCGCGGGCGAGTCGGCCCCGGACGCGTCCCCGGTGACCGGGGTGCCCGGCTCCTTGGGGGTGAGGACGGGCTTGTCGGCCTTCTTGTCGTCCTTGGCGTCCGCCGACTCCTCCCCCGCCGACCGGAGTTCGGCCTCACCGTCGCTTCCCGTGCCCTTCGTGACGGGCGTGAACGACGTGTACGTCGTCTCGGCGAGGTCGGAGGTGCTCGGGACCGGGCACAGCAGGCTCGTGCGCTCCACGGGCAGTTCGGCGGCCGCCTTCGCGGTGTTCGCGCCGGCGTCGGGCGTGGTGAGCGTGGCGAATCCGGTGACGGCGGCGAGCGCGGCCACGCCGGCGATGAGGGACAGGGTGGTGCGGTTCACTGCTGGCTCCCGTCGGGACGCTCACTGCCGTGCGGATCCGGCTGCGCCGGGTCGTACGCGGGGTCGTAGCCCTGACCGTAGGACTGGTCGTACGTCTGCGTCTGGTCGTACGGCGTCTGCGGGGACTGGCCGTCGTAGGCGTACGGGTCGTACTGGCCACCCTGGTACGGGTCCGCCTGATACGTCTGGTCGTAACCGCCCGCCGGGTACTGCTGGGTGCCCGGGTACTGCTCGCCGCCGTAGGCGCCGTACTCGGCGCCCGCGTAACTCGGCGTGTCCCATTCGCCGTAGGGCTGCTGCTGCGGCACCGGCGCGGGGGTGGGGGTCTCCTCCTCCGGAGGAGACGGGAACTCACCACTCTGGCCCGCCTCTTCGGCCTCCGCCTGGGCGCGCAGCCGGCGGGCCCGGCGGCCCTCACCGGTCACGGCCTGGGCGGGGACGACCGGCTCGTCGGGCAGGTCGTCGTCGATGTCGCGGCGGCGGCCGGGCAGGGCCATCACGACGAGGACGAGGGCGAGGAAACCCTGGGCCCACAGCCAGGCGGTGTGGCCGACCGGGGCGTCGTAGGTGACGTCCAGCCGGCCGCCGGAGGCCGGGAGTTCGAAGCCCTGGGCCCAGCCGTCGACGGTGGTGCGGGTCAGCGGCTTGCCGTCCAGGGTGGCCGTCCAGCCCTCGGCGGCGGTGTCGGCGAGGCGCAGGACGCGGCCGTCGGCGCCGGCCGGGACCGTGGTGTGGATCTCCACGGGGCCCGCGGCGACGGCCTGCGGCTCCGCCGACCCCGAGCCGGAACCGGACACGATGGCCGCGCGGGAGACCTGCCGGTCGAGCCGCCACAGCGCACTGCCGTTCTGCTCGCTGAGCCGGGACAGGCCGGGCGTGGCGTCCAGCACGCGCGTGACCTCGCGGGGCGCGCCCTTGTGGACGAGGACGTAGCGCACCGCGAACGCGCCCAGCTGGTTGGCCTGGTCGGCGCCGGAGCCGGCGACGAGGTTGGCGACGACCTTGTCGAGCTTGCTGTTCTCGCCGTCGGCGGCGGCGAGTTCGGCGTCGCCGAGGCGGGCGCCGGAGCCGCGGACGAGCACATAGCCGACGTGGGCCGTGGAGTCGCTGTCGAGGACCAGGGTGCGGGCCTGGTCGCGGGTGTTGCTCTCCTCGGCGACGAACGCGGGCACCTGCACGGGGTCGCGCCGCTCCACCGGTCCGTCGGCGCCGCCGATCATCCAGCCGGCGGCGACGAGCAGCGGGCCGGCGGCCGAGGCGAACGCGGTCAGCACGGCGACCGGCTGGCGCCAGCCGAAGCTCTGCTCGGCCACACGCGCGCGTGCCCCGTCGGCGCCCAGCATCGCGGCGGACAGCAGGGCGAGTCCGTAGACGAGGGTGGCGGGCCCGGCCCAGGTGGAGCTGTTGGACAGGACCGCGAAGACGAGGCCCACCAGGGCGACCGTCCAGGCCGTCCAGATTCCCAACTGACGCTCGGAGCGCAGCAGCGCGGCCAGCGCCGCCAGGACGATGCCGATGAGCATCAGCCCGCTGACCGTGCCGGGGCCGCCGGGGCTGGCGCCGAGCAGGTCGAGGGCGGAGGCGGCCGAGGAGCCGTACTCCAGGCCGGCCTCCCGGAAGAAGCCGAACGGCAGCAGCGACAGCGACCAGGGGGCCAGGACCAGCAGGGGCGTGCCGAGCTGGGCGATGAAGCGCAGGCCGTAGGCGGTGATGTCGGTGCGGCGCACGGCCAGCAGGCCGAGGCCGAGGAGCAGCGCGATGGGCCACACGATCGGCGTGAACGCGGTGGTGACCGTCAGCAGCAGGGCGTACGCCCAGGTGGCGCGCCAGCTGCCGCGCGCACCGGAGCTGTTCGCCAGGCCGCTGGCCGCGATGCCCGCGCGCGCGATGAGCGGCAGCAGGATGGCGAGGACGGCGGTGCCGATACGGCCGCCCGCGAGGGCGCCGGTGGCGGCGGGCAGGAAGGCGTAGACGACGGCCGCCCATGCGCGCAGCAGGCGGGACTCGACGAGCGGGCGGGAGGCGAAGTACGCGGTGAAGCCGGCCAGCGGCACCGAGCAGACCAGCAGGACCGTGACCGCGAGGCCGGTCGAGCCGAGCAGCACGGAGGCGAACATGGCGACGATCGCGAGGTACGGGGGCGCGGACGGGGTGCCGCCGGCGCCCACCGGGTGCCAGGCGTCGAGGTAGCGCGACCACAGCTCACCGGAGTCGGCCGGGGCGGGCAGCAGGGCGCCGCCCGCGAGCGCGCCGCCGCCGAGGAGGCTGCGGCAGGCGATCAGTGAGACGAGCAGCAGCACCAGGAAGAGCACCGGGCCGGGTTTGCGGGCGATGCGCTTGAGGCGTGCGAACTGCTCGATCTGCAGGAAGTCGGCGTCGTCGCCGCCGGGCCCGGACTCGATGCCGCCGCCGTGCCGTCCGGCGCCCGAGGTCGCCTCCGGGTCGGAGCTGCCGACGAGGTTGCCGGCGGCCTGTTCGACCGTGGCCCGCACGGTCGCGCCGGGCGGCGGGAACAGGGCCCTCAGCTCGCCCTTGTCGATCTGCGGGGCGCCGCGCCTGCGCCGCCCGGCGATGATCCGCTCGGGCCGCAGCAGGGTGCCGACGAGGCCGCGGATCTCGTCGACGGCCTGTCCGGGGACCTTGCCGACGAGGTAGGCGACGGTCCGCAGCAGGGTGCCGACGACGAGGCGCAGCAGGACCCAGGGCAGGGCGGCCGTACGGGTGTTGACGAGCAGGGTGTAGACGGCGCCCGCCTTGTCGACCTTGTGCGGGGAGGCGGAGGTGCGGCCCACGCAGTCGACGGTGCGGCGCTCGCGGGAGGCCGCCTCGGCGTGCCGTACGACCGCCTCGGGGGCGACGAGGACGCGGTGGCCGGCGGCGGTGGCGCGCCAGCACAGGTCGACGTCGTCACGCATCAGGGGCAGCCGTCGGTCGAAGCCGCCGAGCTGGTCGAAGACGTCGCGTCGGATCAGCATGCCGGCGGTGGACACGGACAGCACGGGCCGGACGTGATCGTGCTGGCCCTGGTCCTGTTCGCGGCGGTCCAGGCCGGTCCAGCGGCGGCCGGAGTTGGCGATGGTGACGCCGACCTCGAGCAGCTGCCGGCGGTCGTACCAGCCGCGCAGCTTGGGGCCCACCACGGCGATGTCGTCCCGGCCCAGCTCGTACTCGTTCTCCACGACCCGCAGCAGCTGGGCGAGGGCGTCCGGTTCGGGGGCGCAGTCGTCGTGCAGCAGCCACAGCCACTGAACCGGCTCTCCGTGCGGGAGCTCGGGCATGTCGTAGGCGTCGTCGCGCCACGTGCGCGTGACGGGGTCCCAGCCGCTCGGCCGCTTCAGATAGGAGAGCTCGTCCGGCGTGAGGACGGGTGCCGTGCGGTTGGCCTCCTCGACGGCCTGGCCGAAGCCGGTGCGCCGGGCGAGGTGCAGTACGCGGTCGGCGCCGAGGGCGTCGGTGACCAGCTGGGCGGACTGGTCCGCGCTGCCGGTGTCGGCGGCCATGGCGAACTGGACGGGGCGCTCCTGGCCGAGCAGGCCGGCGAGCGCGTCGGGCAGCCAGCGGGCGCCGTCATGGGAGACGAGGACCGCGGTCACCACATGACGCGGAAACTCAGGAGTGGCAGCGTCGTGTTGGGCTGCCGTGTGGCTGTGCACGGACATCGAGGTACGGGCCCCGGTTCGGTGGACTGCGGTGGACGCCTGTGCTCCGTGGGAGCAGCGGTGCGTCTCGGACGAGCGCCCACACTATCGGCTGGGCACGACGGCGGCCCGCCGCCTGTGGATAACCACCTGCGACGGGCCGCTCAAGACGTGTGTGTATGTGTGTGCGTGTGCGTACAAGAGGCACGCGCGCCCTGATCCGGACGCGATTCAGACAGCGGCCTTCTTCAGCCGACGGCGCTCGCGCTCGGACAGGCCGCCCCAGATGCCGAAGCGCTCGTCGTTGGCGAGGGCGTACTCGAGGCACTCGGAGCGGACTTCACAGGCGAGGCAGACCTTCTTGGCCTCGCGGGTCGAGCCGCCCTTCTCGGGGAAGAAGGACTCGGGGTCGGTCTGGGCGCACAGCGCGCGCTCCTGCCAGCCGAGTTCCTCGTCCGCGTCGTCGACCAGCAGTTGCTGCACCGTCTCGGTCATGTGCGCCCCTCGTCTGTCTTTCGCGTCCCCGTGATGTAGCCGTTACCGATTTCGGCTGAACGACACGAGTGAAATTACAAGTGTGCTGCTCCGGGCGAGTCAAGCCGAGATCTGCTATTGGGCCCCTTATTCACTCTGCGGAACCAAGGCCTAGCGGAAAGTGTTCAAATCGGCATAAACCTTGACACACGGAAGGGACCCCTAGGGGCCTCCAGCCCGTGCAGGGCCTCTGCAGGGAAGGACGCCCAGAAGTTCGATCTCGTTGCGACGAGCACGTCGAAGCGAACCGGATCACATTCGGATCACGGGATCGCATCGAGACTCCTGCGCCCGGTTGTGCGCCATGTGTCCCGGGTGGCCCCTGAACAAACCTTTCGCCACAGAGATGAACCGGATGAGGTGAAACATGTCCCACATACCGGGCGTCGAGTTGACAGTGAAGGTGTGAACCGCTGTCCTTGTGGGCATGCTCGCGAACTTGGCACTGACCTCGACCCGCACCGCCGGGTCCCACGGTGCTGCCCGCGCTCGCTGTAGCTGTTGCTGTCCCAGCTGTTGAGCCCAACGCGCTCCGGCTGCCTCTGAGTCCACGCGACTCGGCTGCTTGTTCCCCACACCCCGACCAGGGCACTCCTGTCCCCCGTGACCCGGGCGGACGGTACGTGACACCAGCCCCCCCACTCTTCCGCCGAGGAACCCCGCACCCCATGAACAGCGACAGCGACCTCCAGATCGCCGGCGACATCCTCGAAGTCCAGCACCTCCTCCAGACTCCGCGCGAGCACCCGGCCACCGTCGCCGAGTTCGTCGGCCTGGCCCGCACCATCGCCGCCGACCGCTCCCAGTGGGAGCACCTCGTCCGCTACGACGCCACCACACGCTGGTACCACCGGCTGCGCACCGGCCCCGGCTATGAGGTGTGGCTGCTGTCCTGGGTGCCCGGCCAGGGCAGCGGACTGCACGACCACGGCCCCTCCTCCGGCGTGCTGACCGTGCTGGACGGCACACTGACCGAGCGCACGGAGCGCGGCACGCGCGCGTTGGCGGCGGGGGCGGTGGGGGTCCCCCCGCTCGAGCGAAGCCGAGAGTGGGGGAGGGTGTTCGCGCCGGGGTACGTGCACGAGGTCGTCAACGACACACTGGAGCCGGCGGTGAGCCTGCACGTCTACTACCCGGGGCTGACGGAGATGCCGATGCACGCCGCGCGGTGCGCCGCGTCCGCCGCGCCCGATCCGGTGGACGCGGCGACCGCCTGACGGGTTTCGTCCGGTTTTCCACCGGCAGCCGGTTGTCCACAACCACATGCCGCGTTGTCGTACCCGCCTGCGAGACTTGCTCTCATGCGCATTGTGGTTCTGGCAGGCGGCATCGGTGGTGCTCGGTTCCTGCGCGGCCTGAAGCAGGCTGTGCCGGACGCGGACATCACGGTCATCGGCAACACCGGGGACGACATCCACCTCTTCGGGCTGAAGGTCTGCCCGGACCTCGACACGGTGATGTACACGCTCGGCGGCGGCATCAACGAGGAGCAGGGCTGGGGTCGGGCCGAGGAGACCTTCCATCTGAAGGAGGAGCTCGCGGCGTACGGCGTCGGACCCGAGTGGTTCGGGCTCGGCGACCGGGACTTCGCCACGCACATCGTGCGGACGCAGATGATCGGCGCCGGATATCCGCTCAGCGCGGTGACCGAGGCGCTGTGCGACCGGTGGAAGCCGGGCGTCAGGCTGATCCCGATGACCGACGACCGGGTCGAGACACATGTCGCCGTCGAGGTGGACGGGGAGCGCAAGGCCGTCCACTTCCAGGAGTACTGGGTGCGGCTGCGGGCCTCGGTGCCGGCCGAGGCGATCGTGCCGGTCGGCGCGGAGCAGGCGAAGCCGGCGCCCGGTGTCCTGGAGGCGATCGCCGAGGCGGACATCGTGCTGTTCCCGCCCTCCAACCCCGTCGTCTCCGTCGGCACCATCCTCGCCGTGCCAGGCATCCGCGAGGCGATCGCCGACGCCGGGGTGCCCGTGGTGGGCCTGTCACCGATCGTCGGGGACGCGCCCGTGCGCGGGATGGCCGACAAGGTGCTCGCGGCGGTGGGCGTGGAGTCGACGGCCGCGGCGGTCGCCGAGCACTACGGCTCGGGGCTGCTGGACGGCTGGCTCGTCGACACCGTGGACGCGGGCGTGGTGGAGCGGGTCGAGGCGGCCGGGATCCGCTGCCGGGCGGTGCCGCTGATGATGACCGACGTCGAGGCCAGCGCGCGGATGGCGCGGGAGGCGCTGGCGCTGGCGGAGGAGGTGCGGGGGATTTGAGCGGCGAGGTGTCCGAGGGGGCTTCGAGCGTGGGGGCCGCGGTGAGTGGTGACGGAAGCGGAGGCGTTGGAGCCGCGGTGAGTGGTGGCGCTGGCGGGAGCGCTACGGCGATCGAGCGCGGCGCCGGGTACCGCGTCTGGGCCGTCGCCGGGATTCCCGAGGTCTCGCAGGGTGACGATCTGGCCAAGTTGATCGCCGCCGCCGAGCCCGGCCTGGCCGACGGGGACGTGCTCCTCGTCACCTCGAAGATCGTGTCCAAGGCCGAGGGGCGCGCCGTGCAGGCGACGGACCGGGAGGCCGCGATCGACGCCGAGACCGTACGGGTCGTGGCACGGCGCGGGGCGCTGCGGATCGTCGAGAACCGGCAGGGGCTCATCATGGCCGCCGCCGGGGTCGACGCGTCCAACACCCCTTCGGGGAAGGTGCTGTTGCTGCCCGAGGACCCGGACGCGTCCGCGCGGGCGATCCGGGACGGGCTACGGGACGCCCTCGGGGTCGACGTCGGGGTCGTCGTCACCGACACCTTCGGGCGGCCCTGGCGCTCGGGGCTCACGGACGTCGCGATCGGCGCCGCCGGGGTGCGCGTGCTCGACGATCTGCGCGGGGGTACGGACGCGTACGGCAATCCGCTCAGCGCGACCGTCGTAGCGACGGCCGACGAACTGGCCGCCGCGGGCGATCTGGTGAAGGGCAAGGCCGCCGGGCTGCCTGTCGCCGTGGTGCGCGGGCTGGCGCACGTGGTGGCCGAGGGGCACGGGGAGGGGGCGGGGGCCATGGTGCGTGCGGCGCGCGACGACATGTTCCGGCTCGGCACGTCGGAGGCCGTCCGGGAGGCGGTGACCCAGCGGCGTACGGTGCGGGCCTTCACGGACGAGCCCGTCGACCCGGGTGCGGTGCGGCGGGCGGTCGCGGCGGCTGTCACGGCGCCCGCGCCGCATCACACGACGCCCTGGCGGTTCGTACTGCTGGAGTCCGAGGAGTCGCGGATACGGCTGCTCGACGCGATGCGGGGCGCCTGGATCGCCGACCTGCGGCGGGACGGGAAGAGCGAGGAGTCCATCGCGAAGCGGGTCCGGCGGGGGGATGTGCTGCGAAACGCGCCGTATCTGGTGGTGCCCTGTCTGGTGATGGACGGTTCGCACACGTACGGCGACGCCCGGCGGGACGCGGCCGAGCGGGAGATGTTCGTCGTCGCCGTCGGGGCCGGGGTGCAGAACTTCCTGGTCGCGCTGGCCGGGGAGCGGCTGGGGTCGGCGTGGGTGTCGTCGACGATGTTCTGCCGGGATGTCGTGCGGGGGGTGCTGGGGCTGCCGGAGGGGTGGGATCCGATGGGAGCGGTGGCGGTCGGGCATCCGGCGGAGGAGCCGCGAGCTCGGGCGGAGCGGGATGCGGGGGCGTTTGTCGAGGTGCGGTGACGCGCACCGGTTAGCGTCTACCCTCGTAGGGCCCCTCCCACTTCCCTAGGACCTCATTCGTGGCAGGACGTTTCGCTCCCCGGCCCACACGTACGACCGTACGCAGCGGGGAGGTCGTCGTGCCCGGCGCGCGGGCGGCCGTGGGCGCGGAGTCGGGGCGCGTGCGGAGGTACGTGCCGGACGGGCCGTTCGATCTGAGGCTGGTGCTCGGGCCGCTGCGGCGGGGGCCGGGGGATCCCACGTTCCGGGCGATGCCGGACGGGTCCGTGTGGCGGGCCAGTCTGACGCCTGCGGGGCCGGGGACGCTGCGGGTTTCCGTGTACGGCGGTGAGGTGCGCGGTGAGGCCTGGGGGCCCGGGGCTTCGTGGCTGCTGGAGCAGCTGCCCGAGTTGCTCGGGGCCGCCGATGATCCGTCCGTTTTCGCGCCTCGGCATCGGGTTGTCGCCCATGCGTGGCATCGACGGCCGGGGCTGCGGCTGACGCGGACGGGGCTGGTGCTGGAGTCGTTGATTCCGTCAGTACTGGAGCAGAAGGTCACGACGGATGAGGCGTATCGGGCTTGGCGGTTGCTGGTACGGAAGTTCGGGGAGCCGGCGCCGGGACCTGGGCCTGCGGCGGGTGGGCGGTTGTGGGTGATGCCTTCGCCTCGGACGTGGGCACTCGTTCCGTCGTGGGAGTGGCACCGGGCCGGGGTCGACAACAAGCGGGCGTCGACGATTCTGCGGGCTGTCCGGGTGGCTCGGCGGCTGGAGGAGGCGGTGAGGATGTCTCCGGAGGATGCGCAGGCGCGGTTGGAGGTCGTGCCGGGGATCGGGCCGTGGACGTCGGCGGAAGTGGTGCAGCGTAGTCATGGGGCGGCGGATGCGGTGACCGTGGGGGATCTGCATCTGCCGGGGATTGTGGGGTGGGCGCTGGCCGGGGATCGGGATGCGGACGACTCCCTGATGCTGGAGTTGTTGGAGCCGTATGCGGGGGAGCGGCATCGGGCGGCTCGGTTGATTCTGTTGAGCGGGCATACGCCGCCGAGGCTGGCGCCGCGGATGCCTCGGGGGGACATCGGGCGGTTCTGACTGCTCCGCTCCCTGACGGGAGGAGTTTCCTGGCTCAGGCCGCCTCCTGGGGCGGCGCTCCAGGAGGTCTTTTCGCCCATGTCCGGCTCCGCCGGGCAGGCCGTACCGGCGCTTCGAACCCCCGCCCCCGCCTCAGGGACCGCCGCCCCCTACTGATCCGAAGAGAACCGCACCGCCCCCGCCGGAATCCGCGCATCGCACCACACCCGGACGCCCTCCTTCAGCTCGTTGTCGGCGCCGATGATCGCGCCGTCGCCGATGACCGTGCCGGTGAGGACCGAGCGTTCGCCTACGCGGGCCCTCGTGCCGATGAGGGAGTTGGTGATGATCGCGCCCGGTTCGATGACCGCGCCGGGGAGGATCGTGCTACCGAAGACGCGCGCGCCCTCCGCGACGAAGGCGCCCTCGCCCACCACCGTGCCGCCGGTCAGTTTGGCGTCGGAGGCGACCGTGGCCGTCGGGAGGATGAGGCGGTCGCCGCAGCGGCCGGGGACCGCGGGGGACGGGGCCCGGCCGAGGACGAGGTCCGCGGAGCCTCGGACGAATGCCGCCGGGGTGCCCAGGTCCAGCCAGTACGTCGAGTCGACCATGCCCTGGAGGTGGGCTCCCGCTGCCAGGAGGTCCGGGAAGGTTTCCCTTTCCACCGAGACCGGGCGGCCCGCCGGGATCGTGTCGATGACCGAGCGGCGGAAGACGTACGCCCCCGCGTTGATCTGGTCGGTGACGATCTCCTCCGGGGTCTGCGGCTTCTCCAGGAAGGCGGTGACGCGGCCCGTCTCGTCCGTGGGGACCAGGCCGTACGCCCTCGGGTCCGGCACCTTCGTCAGGTGGAGGGAGATGTCCGCGGCGGTGCGCTCGTGTGTCGCCACCAGAGCCCTGATGTCCAGGCCGGTCAGGATGTCGCCGTTGAAGATGAGGACCGGGTCGTCGGGGGATGAGGAGAGGCGTGAGGCGACGTTGCGGATGGCTCCGCCGGTGCCCAGGGGCTCTTCCTCCGTGACGTATTCCAGGTGGAGGCCCAGGGACGAACCGTCGCCGAAGTGGGGTTCGAAGACCTCGGCCAGATAGGACGTCGCCAGGACGATGTGGTCGACGCCCGCCGCTCTCGCTCTCGCCAACTGGTGCGTGAGGAAGGGGACTCCGGCCGCCGGGACCATGGGCTTGGGCGTGTGCACCGTGAGCGGACGCAGCCGGGTGCCTTTGCCGCCGACCAGGAGGATCGCTTCTGTCACCTGTCGTCTCTGCTTCCTGCCGGGACCGGCCGAACTGTCTTTCGACCGGCCAGTTTGTGCAGACCGTTGCGCGGTGCCCTCGACGGCAGTACGGCGTCACGTTCCGCCTCTCGTCCCCCGACGGCGGTGAATGTGTTCCCGGTTCCCGAGCCGCCCGTTCCCGGCGTCAGCGGCCCTGGAAGCGGGCCGCCGTGGTGCGGGCCGAGCCGAGCTTGCGGTAGAGCTCCCCGCCGGGGCACTCCGTGGCGTAGCCGTCCCGGTGGCCGGAGATCACATTCAGTCGTACGTTCTCTCCCTTTCGGTAGAGATTGCCACCGTCCGACTTCAGGTATGTCTTGCCACGCGGATTGGCGCCGAACAGGCCCAGCTTCCAGGCCGTGAGCCGCGCGACGGCCTTCACCCCGGCGGCGGGCGGCTTACTGGCACCGAAGCTGCCGAGGACGGCGATCCCCATGCTGTTGGTGTTGAAGCCGAGAGTGTGGGCGCCCAGGACCGGCTTCGCCACGCCCCCGGCACGGCCCTCGTAGATGTTTCCGCACTTGTCGACGAGGAAGTTGTAGCCGATGTCGCGCCAGCCCATGCTCTTGACGTGGTAGCGGTAGATACCGCGGATGAGTGAGGGGGCCTGCGAGCAGCTGTAGTTGTTGCCGGACGCCGTGTGGTGCACGAAGGCCGCCTTCACCTTCTTCGTGTAGGCGAACTTCCGCTCCCGCCAGCTCTCGTTCGCGCCCCAGCCGCGCCGCGTGACGATGCGCGGGCGCGGGCCGATGTACGGCTTCGTCTGCTGCGCCTCCATCAGCTCGCCCGCGCGCAGGGTGAACAGCTCCCACTCGGTCTGGGCCTGGTTCAGTTCCGGGATCTCCGTGGCGCCGAGGGGCGCGAGTTCGGCGTTGGCGGCGGAGGCAGCCAGGGCCTCGGCGCTCTCGATGGTGTCGATGGTGTCGATGGTGTTGACGGTGTTGGTGTGCCAGGTGCCGGCGATGTCGGCCCTCGAGACGGTCGTGGGGGTGTCGGCCTCAGGTGGCGCCGGCGCCGTCCCTGGGTCCACGAGTTCCAGGCGTAGGCCGGTGGGGAGGGGGGTGGCCGGGTGCGAGGTGCGGGTGTCCGTGGCCGTCTGGACTCGTACCTCCACTCCGTCCGATTCGCCCACCCACAGCGGGGCCGTGGCGCCGCGCAACCGGGACGAGGCGCGTTCGGCGGTGCCCGGGTCGGCCGCGTGTTCGGCGTTGTGGGTCTCCACGTCCTGCCAGCCGGACCAGGTGTCGGTGCCGGCGGTACGGGTGCGGACCTGGACGCTGCCGTGCAGTTCGGTGTCCGGGTTGTCCCAGACGACGCCGACGAGGGAGAAGGGGCGTACGTCCGGGCGGAGCAGGCCCTGTTCGGTGGGGACGCCGAAGGCACGGGTACGGGGGGTGAGGGGCAGGGACTGGGTGCTGCCGGGGGCGTACGGCTCGGCCGCCGGACCGGCGGAGGTGGCCGCTTCCGCGGTCGGGGCCGGTCTCGCGGTCGCCGCAGTCGCCGCAGTCGCCGCAGTCGCCGCGGTCGCCGCGGTTGCCGCGGTCGCCGCGGTCGCCGCGGTCGCCGCGGTCGCCGCGGTCGCCGCGGTCGCCGCGGTTGCGGGCAGGGTCAGCGGGACGGCCAGGGCCGCCGCGCAGGTGACGCCGATCGAGGAAGCAAGGAATCCACGCATGCCCCTGATGTTGGACATAGCCACACAAGTCTGTCTATTGGGGAATTGACGGGCTGTCGGGGGGCAATGGGCCGATCCGGTGGCACCGCCGGGCCGTGCGCGCCGGTGTGTCCGCGTACGCTTGCGCGGGTGAATGCCACCGATCGCACCCCTGCCGACCTGCTGAGTTCCGCGCTCGCTGCGGATCCCGGACGCCCCCTGGTGACCTTCTACGACGACGCCACCGGGGAACGCGTCGAATTGTCCGTGGCCACCTTCGCCAATTGGGTGGCCAAGACCGCGAACCTGCTCCAGGGCGACCTCGGTGCCGGGCCCGGTGACCGGGTCGCGCTGCTGTTGCCCGCGCACTGGCAGACGGCGGTGTGGCTGCTGGCGTGTTCGTCGGTGGGCGCGGTCGCGGACGTGGCCGGGGAGGCGGGGGCCGCCGACCTGGTGGTGAGCGGGCCGGACACGCTGGATGCGGCGCGGGCGTGTGGTGGGGAACGGGTGGCGTTGGCGCTGCGGCCGCTCGGTGGCCGTTTTCCGCAGCCGCCGGCCGGTTTCGCCGACTACGCCGTCGAGGTGCCGAGTCAGGGTGACCGATTCGTGCCGTTCGCGCCGGTGGATCCCGAGGGGCCGGCGCTGATCGTGGCCGGGCGGGAGTTCAGCGGGGCCGAGGTCGTCGAGCGGGCGCGGGCGGAGGCGCCGGCACTGGGGCTTACGGGGCCGGGGTCGCGGATCCTGTCCGGGCTGCCGTACGACACGTGGGAGGGCCTCAACGCCGGGCTGTACGCGGCGCTGGCCACGGGGGGTTCGGTGGTGCTGTGCCGGCACCTGGAGGCGCTTGGCGAGGAGGCGCTGGCCAGGCGGATCGAGAGCGAGAGGGTTTCGGCGACGGCGCGGTAATTGGAGGGCGGGGGGCTGGCTCCGGGCGGCTGACGCAGGGCGGCTCTCGCCCCCGCCGCCCCTACCCGTCCCATCCCCAGGGGCTCCGCCCCTTCGCCCCCCCCGCCAGGGGCTCCGCCCCTGAACCCCGGCGGGGACTGCGTCCCCTGCACCCCGCGGGGTCCCCTCCCCCCAGCGCGCTCCCCCCCCAGACCTGGCACCCCCGCCTCCCGCTCCCCCATCCCCCTTCACTCATTCAGCCCATCACCACCCACCCCCCGCCCCCCACCCACGCCATGGTCGTAGAAGCAGCCCGCACGACACGTTCGTACGTCATGAGGGGTGGAGTCGCACGTGACCGACAACGCAGGCATGGGCTCCGAGGGGGCGGGCCGCGGTGTGGACGAGGCGGTGGGGGCGTCCGCCAGTGGTGCGGGGGGTATACGGCGGCGTCGGAGGCGGTGGGTGCGGTACGGGGCCCTTGGGCTCTGTGGGCTTGTCGTCGTGGCCGGCGGGGCCGGGGTGGCCGTTTATCTGAAGCTGGACGGGAACATCACCCGGGACGAGGCCGCCGCTGCCGAGCTTGCCCGGTTCGAGCGGGAGCGGCCCACCTCGCTGGTTCGGGATGCACGGAACATTCTGCTCATCGGGTCGGACTCGCGGGCGGGGGACGGGAACCGCCCGTATGGGCGGGACTCGGGGACCGAGCGGTCGGACACCACGATCCTGCTGCATCTGACCGCGGGGCGGCGCAGCGCCACCGCGGTGTCGATCCCGCGCGATCTGATGGTGGACGTGCCGGGGTGCCGACGGCCCGACGGTAGCCGTACCGAGCCGATGTTCGCGATGTTCAACTACGCCTTCCAGGCGGGCGGTTCGGCCTGCACCGTCCGGACTGTCGAGAGGCTCACCGACATCCGTGTCGATCATCACGCCGTCGTCGACTTCCGCGGGTTCAAGGAGATGGTCGATGCCGTCGACGGGGTCCGGATCTGTCTGGCGGAGCCGATCGACGACAAGGCGGCCAAGCTGCGGCTGCCGGCCGGGGAGGTGACCCTCGACGGCGAGCAGGCCCTCGGCTACGTCCGCGCCCGCAAGTCGCTCGGCGACGGCAGCGACACCGACCGGATGGACCGGCAGCAGCGGTTCCTCGCGGCGCTCGTCAACAAGGTGTGGAGCAATGGCGTACTCCTGAATCCGGTCAAGCTTTATCCGGTGCTGGATGCCGCCACTTCGTCGCTCACCACAGATCCCGATTTGGCCAGCTTGCGTGGTTTGTACGAACTCGCTCGCGGGCTGCGCGACATCCCCACCGAACGTGTGCAATTTCTGACTGTTCCGCGGGAGTCGTACCTCTACAACGCCAATCGCGATCAACTTGTGGAACCTGAGGCGGAGAAGTTGTTCGAGCGGTTGCGTACGGACACACCTTTGGAGGTCGCGGGGCCGTCCGGCTACAGCGGGTACCGGTCTTATGACCATGAGGGTGGGTACAGCGACGGGAAGGGGGCCGCTGAACGGCCCGGTGAGCCCGCCGCGGACCCCGCCCCCACACCTACTTTCCGCGGGAACACCGCCGCCGAGGACGCCTGCGGGTAAAGCGATCGCCAAGTCGACGAACCCCAGTTCAGGGAAATGCGGCAGATTGCCCTTTGTAGGGACGTGGAATTTGTCACCGTCGTCGCTTGACGTCGAACTGGACGGATAGTGTGAGCAATCCGGTGCACCCGGCCGTAGTTAGGCTTGCGCACTGTTTGACCGAGACCCGAGCGCCTTGGAGGGGGAAGGCGCCGCGTGGCCCCGACGGAGGACTCAGACAACCGTGGACGCGCAAGGCCGTGGGCGGGCGGACGACATCGACCCCGCAGACCAGTGGGTACTCAATCCGAACACCGGCGAATACGAACTGCGACTGACTCCTTCCGCAGCGCAGTCGCCCGTACCTAGACCGCGTAGATCCGCGTCCGGTGCCGCCGGCGCCACGCGTGCAGCGGGTGGCGCCGGCGGTGCGGTGCGCAGCCGGACCGCACCGCCGGAGCGTGAGGTGCCGGGGCGGGAGGTCCCGCCGCCGCGCAGGCGCCGGGGTGCGCCCGAGGAACCCCTGCCGGGGCGGCGTGGCCGCCGACCGGTGAAGAAGAAGGGGAAGGCGAAGAAGGCGCTGCTGTGGACCGGCGGTGTCATGGCCTTCGTGGTGCTCGCCGCGGCCGCTGGCGCCTACTTCTACATCCGGCACCTCAACTCGAACATCGACTCGGTTCCGGACGACGGCGCGAGCACGGGTGGCTTCCAGAAGGACAAGGCCATCAACATCCTGCTGATCGGCACCGACAAGCGCACCGGCTCGGGCAACGAGGGCTACGGCGACGCCGGCAGCGTCGGCCACGCCGACACCACGATCCTGCTGCACGTCTCCAAGGACCGGACGAACGCGACCGCGCTCAGCATCCCGCGTGACCTGATCGTCGACATCCCGGACTGTCCGACCACCCAGGAGGACGGCAGCCAGAAGGTCATCCCGGGCTCGGCCGGCGTCCGGTTCAACACCAGCCTCGGCCAGGACGGCCGTACGCCCAGCTGCGCGATGCGGACCGTCACCGAGCTGACCGGGGTGAAGCCGGACAACTTCATGGTCGCCGACTTCAACGCGGTCAAGACGCTGACCTCGGCGGTCGGCGGGGTCGAGGTCTGTCTGGCCAAGGACATCGACGACCCGGACTCGCACCTGAAGCTGGCGGCGGGCACGCACAACATCGAGGGCGAGCAGGCGCTGGCGTTCGTGCGCACCCGGCACTCGGTCGGCTTCGGCGGCGACCTGAGCCGGATCGAGCTGCAGCAGCAGTTCCTCAGCGCGCTGATGCGCAAGCTGAAGTCCAACGACACGCTCACCAGCCCGACCAAGATGGTGAAGCTGGCCGAGGCGGGCACCGAGGCGCTGACCGTCGACTCCGCGCTGGACAGCATCGGCAAGCTGAAGGACCTGGGTCTGGAGCTGGGCAAGCTCAACGTCAAGAACCTGACGTTCACGACCGTCCCGGTGATCGACAACCCTGCCGAGAAGGTCAAGGCGACCGTCGTCGTCAACGAGACGTCGGCTCCCCAGGTCTTCGACATGATCAAGAACGATGTGTCGTTCACCGAGGTCAAGCAGCAGAAGAAGAAGGAGGCCGCCGCCGTGGCCGCCCGTCTCAAGGGCACCAAGGCCGACGCCTCCGAGGTACGGGTGCAGATCCTGAACGGCGGGGCGGCAGCGGGCAGCGCGCAGGCACAGCTCCTGTACCTGCAGAACGACGAGGGTGTGTCCAAGTCCGAGAACGCGGGCAACGCTCCGAAGACGCTGTCGAAGACGACGCTCGAGTACGCCCCCGACCAGGCCGACCAGGCGCGCAGGCTCGCCGACATCATGGGTCTGTCCGGATCCGCGATGAAGCCGGGCGAGAGCGTCACCAACGCCCAGGGGCTGCCGACGATGACACTCACCCTGGGCAAGGACTTCAAGGGGGCCGGGGTGAAGCTCAACTCCTCCTCGGCCGCGACTCCCGAGGGGGTCCAGAAGTCCACCGCGGACAAGGTGGAATGCGCCAAGTAGTGACCCGACGGGGCCGTATCGCGTCTTACTCGACGTGATACGTGCCCTTGTCGGGCGTACGTCTGTCCGGCGAACGGCACAACCGTGTCGGGCCCACACCGGTCTGATACGGCAGGGCGGTCGCGGAGCCGGCCTGGGCTGGGGCGGGCCGGGCTCACAGTCGTTCGACAGGGTGTCGATCCGTGGTGGACAGGGTGCTCTGACAGGGTGCGGAGCCGTGCGGGACAGGGAGGTCCGGCGCGGCGGCGCAGCCGTGTCGGGCAAAGGGTGGGGAAGGGCAGGGAGTTGGCGCGGAGCAGTGTGCGGGGGGAGGTGCCCGCGGTGGAGGACACGATGTCCCTGACACCGCAGGGCGAAGACACGTCGCAGGGCGAGGACACGCCGCGGGGCGACGAGGGCGCACCGGCCGACCCGGGCGGCCGGCACGATGGCGGCGGGCACCGCGGCGGGGGTCGCGGGACCGGCCGGACGCGGCGCAGACGCCGTGCGCTGCGCTGGTCGGCGACGGTACTGGCGGTGGTGATACTGGGCACGGCGGGGGCCGGGTATCTCTACTACCAGCACCTCAACGACAACCTGAGGAAGGACGCCCTCAACCTCGGCGACGCGAAGGACCGAGCGGCCGAGCCCGAGGCGAACGCGGCCGGCCAGACGCCTCTGAACATCCTGCTGATCGGCTCGGACGCGCGGGACAGCAAGGAGAACCAGGAACTGGGCGGCGCGAAGGAGACGTTCGGCTCCACCCCGCTCGCCGACGTCCAGATGCTGCTGCACGTGTCCGCGGACCGCACCAACATGTCGGTCGTCAGCATGCCCCGCGACACCCTGGTGGAGATCCCCAAGTGCACCGACCCGGACACCGGGAAGGTGTACGCGGCGACCGTCGGGCGCAGGATGACGAACCAGTCCCTGGGCCGTGGCGGCCCCGGCTGCACGGTGGCGACGTGGGAGAAGCTGACCGACATCCACATCGACCACTTCATGATGATCGACTTCTCGGGTGTGGTGTCGATGGCGGACGCGATCGGCGGCGTCCCGGTCTGTGTGGACGCCAACATCCACTCCAAGGACAGCGCGGGCCACGGCTCCGGGCTGAAGCTGGAGAAGGGCACGACGTACGTCAAGGGCGAGCAGGCCCTGCAGTGGCTGCGCACCCGGTACGGCTTCGAGGACGGCAGCGATCTGGCCCGCGCGAAGGCGCAGCACCAGTACATGAACTCGATGGTCCGTGAGCTGCGCAAGAACGCCAAGCTGAGCAACCCGGGCAAGCTGCGGGCCCTCGCGGAGGCGGCCACCGAGGCGCTCACCGTCGACGACGGCCTGGGCAGGGTGGACAAGCTCTACGACCTGGCGGGCGAGCTCAAGAAGGTGCCGACCGCGCGCATCACCATGACGACGATGCCCAACCGCTATGTCGGCGCCCGCGTCGAGCCCACCGAGGACGCCACCCAGCTGTTCCGGCTGGTGCGCGAGGACATCGCCCTGGACGGCAAGGACAAGAAGAAGACCACCGAGGCGTCGGCGTCTCCGACCGCGGACCCGGCCGCCGCGGACGACGAGATCGCCGTGCAGGTCCGCAACGGCACCCGCACCGCCATGCTGGCCGCGGTCGCCGGCCGGGCCTCCGCGGTCGCCCGGCTGCTCGTCGGCGAGGGCTTCACGCAGGCGGTGGCGGACCAGTCGGTCTCGACGGTCGAGGAGACGACGGTCGTCCGCTACCCGAGCGCCGACCTCGAGGGCGACGCCCAGCGGGTCGCCAAGGCGCTCGGCATCCCGACGAGCGCGGTCAAGAAGTCCACGGACGTGTCCGGGGTCACGCTGTTCGTGGGCGCGGACTGGCGGGAGGGCACGGCGTACGAGGCGCCGAAGCAGAGCGACGAGACGCCGGAGTCGGCGGAGGCCCTCAACGCCTCAGACACGAAGGCCTGCATGAAGGTGAACCCGGGCTTCACCTGGTCATAGAGCGCGGTCGTAGGAGCGTGGCCATAGGCGCGGGCCGGGGCCCGGCGGGGCTCACTTGGAGGTGAGGACCGCCGGGCGCCGGGACGCGATGACCTTCTTGGCCAGGGCGCGCGGGCTGGTGAGGAAGCCGAAGCCCCACGACATGTGCATGGTGGCGAGGGCGACGGGGATCTGGAGCCGGGCCTTGAGGGACAGCCCCTTGCCGGCGGGGAGGGACCCGGCCCCTATCGCCGCGAGATAGCCGCCGGGGATCACGAAGCCCCACGGGGTCAGCAGGGCGCCCACGACCAGGCCCGCCGCGATGGCGCACACCGCGGTCGGCGGGGCGAGGTAGCGCAGGTTGATGGAGCCCTCGTGGTAGCGGGCGACGACGTGCCGCCAGCGGCCGTAGTCCTTGTACTGCTTGGCGAGCGCCTTCACCGACGGCCTCGGCCGGTACGACACCTTCAGCTCCGGCGAGAACCAGATGAGCCCGCCCGCCTCGCGGATCCGGAAGTTGAGCTCCCAGTCCTGGGCGCGGATGAACTCCTCGTTGTAGCCGCCCTGTTGCTCCAGCGCCTCGCGCCGGAACACCCCGAGGTAGACGGTATCGGCGGGCGCGGCGTCGCCTCCCGTGTGGAACGACGCGTTGCCGACCCCTATCTTCGAGGTCATGGCGGCGGCCACCGCGCGCTCCCAGTCGTTCTCGCCCTCGGCGTGCATGATGCCGCCGACGTTCTGCGCGCCGGTCTCCTCCAGGAGCCGTACGGCGGTGGCGATGTAGTTCGGCGAGAGCATGCCGTGCCCGTCGACGCGGACGACGACCGGGTGGCGGGAGGCCTTGATCGCGGCGTTGAGGGCGGCGGGCGTACGGCCGGTGGGGTTGGGGACGGTGTGGACGCGCTTGCTTCTGTCGGACGCAGTGTCCCGTACGAGCTCGGCGGCGATCTCGTCCGTGCGGTCCGTGGACGGACCGAGGGCGATCACGACCTCCATCTCGCCGGCGTACTCCTGCGCGAGGATCGCTTGGACGGCTCCGCGCAGATGCCGCTCCTCGTTGAGGACGGGCATGATCACAGAAACGGCGGGGAGCTGTACGTCGGGCTTGGCGTTCATAGGGGCATCACGTTACCGCGAACGGGGGACACCGTTGCGCGCCGCCGGCGTACTGAGTCGGGCCACAGATCGTATCGGCCTACGGTGCTCACGGATCCCACGTACGGCCCCAGATCCGCTCCCAGCGGAGGTGTCCCCATGCCCACGCCGCCCCGCCGCTCCCCCGCGCCGCAACGCCGCCCGCAGCCGTCCCGCCGCGCGCCGAGGCCGCCCGTACGGCGGGAGAAGCCGCGTTGGGCCATGCGGGCGGTGACCGCGCTGTCCGTGGTGGTCCTGGCCTCGTCCGGGATCGGGCACGCGGTGATCACCAGCCTGGACGCGGGCTTCGCGCGCGTGGACCCCTTCAAGGACATGAAGAACCGCCCGCGCGCGGGCCACGGCATGAACGTCCTGCTGGTCGGCACGGACGGCCGCGACAAAATCACGGACGCCGAGCGCCGCAAGTACCGGCTCGGCGGCGCGCCTTGCCACTGCACCGACACGATCATGATCGTGCACATCTCGGAGGACCGGGATCGGGCGAGTGTGGTGAGCCTGCCGCGCGACTCGTACGCCATGACGCCCGCGCACACCGACGGGACGACCGGGAGACGGCACGGCGGACACCCCATCAAGATCAACGCGGCGTACGCGGAGGGCGGCCCGAACCTGACGGTCCGTACGGTCGAGAAAATGACCAAGGTGAAGATCGACCACTATCTGGAGGTCGACTTCACCAGCTTCATGAAGACGGTGGACGTACTCGGCGGCGTGAAGATCTGCACCGCCGAACCGCTGAAGGACTCCTACACCGGCCTCGACCTGCCGCCCGGCACCCACGACCTGAAGGGCGGCGAGGCCCTCCAGTACGTCCGCGCCCGGCACGTCGACGGCGCCTCCGACCTGGGCCGGATGCAGCGTCAGCAGCGCTTCATGGCGGCGCTGATCGACCGAGCGACGTCCTCCGGCATCCTCCTCAACCCCATGAAGTTCCGGGACGTGACACGGGCGGTGCTGGGCTCCGTACGCGCCGACAAGGGCTTCGGCGCGGACGAGTTGCTCGACCTCGGCCGCGCGATGCGGAACTTCTCACCGTCGTCGTCGGAGTTCACGACGGTCCCGATCGGCCGGATGGGATACGTCGTCAAGGGATTGGGCTCGACCCTGAAGTGGGACGCCAAGAAGGCCGACCGCCTCTTCCGGTCCCTCCGCGACGACCGGCCACTGTCCGTACGGCGGCCGGGCGCCAAGGCGGTACGGGTGGACATCGCCCCGCGGCAGATCCGCGTCCAGGTGGAGAACGGGACGGCGACGGCGGGACTCGGGCGGCGCGTGGACTCCGCGCTGGCGGCGAAGGGCTTCCGCACGACACGGAAGCCGGTGAACGCGGCGGACCGGACGGTGAAGCGGACGGTCGTCGCGTACGACCCTCGGTGGGACCGGTCGGCGAAGTCGCTGGCGGCCGCGTTGCCCGGGAGTGAGCTGCGGGTGGTCAAAGGGCTGGGGGCGACGTTGAAGGTGGTGGTGGGGGCGGACTTCCGGGGGGTGCGGAAGGTGAAGGCGGCGGATCCTGGGCAGCGGGAGTCCGGGGTGGTGCGGGGGGATGAGGTGGGGTGTTCGTAGCCCGGACCGTAGAACGCCATAGCCGGCTCGGCGGCATGGACTACCGCCGTCGACAAGGAGGTCGGCGACCAGGTGCTGCCCTTCGTGCCGGAGCTGCCCCGTTCGGCGGTGGAGAACCGGCGGTTTCCGGCGCGGGCGTCGTGCGGTTCGGTTCCTGGCCTGGGAGGCGGGGATACGGCAGTTCCCGGACGTCGGCAGCGGGTTGCAGACCGCCGACAACACCCACCAGGTCGCCCAGCGCGTCCCAGGCCCCCGACGTCACGCACTTCTGCGGAGTCGGCCGCGGGGCCCTGAACCGGATTACCGGCGTCCGCCGGATGGCGCGGAGCCGCGGGCGGGCGTAGGACGGAAGGGCACGGGGCCCGCCCGGGCTCCCGCACCCCCCCCAGGAGGAGCCATGCCCCAGCAGGGAACCATGACCGCGATGAGCAAGGCGATGCAGGACTGCGTCGAGGCGTGCATGTCCTGCCACAGTGTGTGCGAGGAGACCATGAGTTCCTGCATGCAGCTGGGTGGCCAGGCCCAGATGCAGATCATGCGGACGCTCATGGACTGCGCCGAGACCACGCGTATGTGTGCGGACATGATGATGCGCCGCTCGCCGATGTCGACCGAGATGTGCGCGATGTGCGCCAAGGCGTGTGAGATGTGCGCCGAGGCGTGTATGTCCATGCCGGACGACCCGCAGATGATGCGCTGCGCCGAGGCGTGTCGCCGTTGTGCCGAGTCCTGCCGCGCGATGGCGGGCGCCACGATGTGACGGATCTCGTCCCAGTGTTTCCAAGGGCACCTCTTGGGGTGCCCTTGGTCATGCCCGGGGGACCTCGCCCCACCAGCGCTTTCGCCATTATGGATATGTATACGATCCTAGTTATACATTTCGATCCTGGCGTTCATGTTCGGACATACGCTCCACTGCTGTCTCCCCCGGATGCACGCACCCCGGATGCGCGCACCCCCAGAGAGGCAGGCTCGGCGGATGACGGACAACAGCGGCGGATTTCTCAGAGTGCTCGGCAGAGGCGATGTCCTCGCACTGGCCTTCGGAGCCATGATCGGATTCGGCTGGATCGTGCTCACGTCCGGCTTCATCAACGACGCCGGGCCGGTGGGCGCGGCCCTCGCACTCGTCGTCGGCGGGCTCGTCGTGGCGCTCGTCGGCCTCACCTACGCCGAACTGGTCTCGGCGATGCCGCACGCAGGCGGCGAACACCACTACGCGCTGCGGGCGCTCGGCGGACGCGGCGCCTTCGTGGCGTCGTGGGCCATGGTCCTCGGCTATGTGTCGGTCGCGGCCTTCGAGGCCGTGGCGCTCCCGCACAGCATGGTCAACCTCTTCCCGGACATGCTCGCCGGCCACATGTGGACCATCCAGGGCTACGACGTCTACGCCAGCTGGGTCGCCGTCGGCGTCCTCGCGGCGATCGCCGTCACCGCCGTCAACTACATCGGCATCCGCCCCGCCGCCGTCTTCCAGACCGTCGCCGTGCTCTTCCTGCTCGCCGCGGGCGCCGCGCTGCTCGTCGGCGCGTTCAAGGGCGGCTCCACCGACAACATGGACCCGATGGTCAACGGCGGCATGGACGGCGTCTTCACGGTCCTGGTCGCCGTGCCCTTCCTCTTCGTCGGCTTCGACGTGATCCCACAGTCCGCCGGCGAGATCAAGCTGCCGTACCGCCTGGTGGGCAAGCTGCTGGTCATCTCCGTGCTCTGCGCGACCGCGTGGTACGTCATGATCATGCTGACGGTGGGCTCCGGCCTCGACTCCGCCACCCTCGCCAAGTCCGAACTCGCCGCCGCCGACGCCATGGCCGCCCTGTGGCACAGCGAGGCCATGGGCAACCTTCTGATCATCGGCGGTATCGCGGGCATCCTGACCAGCTGGAACGCCTTCCTCATCGGCGGCAGCCGACTCCTCTACGCCATGGCCGAGTCCCGCATGATCCCCGCCTGGTTCGGCAAGCTCCACCCCAAGTACCGCACGCCGGGCAACGCCGTCCTCTTCATCGGCGGCCTCTCCGTGCTCGCCCCGTTCTTCGGCCGGCCGATGCTGGTGTGGCTCGTCGACGCGGGCGGTATCAACATCGTCGTCGCGTACGTCGTCGTGGTGCTGTCGTTCCTGGTACTGCGCCGCCGCGAGCCCGCCATGGAACGCCCGTTCCGCACCCCGGCCGGCCCGGCCGTCGGCATCGCCGCGCTGGTGCTCAGCCTCGGCTTGGGCGTCCTGTACCTGCCGGGCATGCCGGCCGCCCTGGTCTGGCCGTCGGAGTGGGTGATCGTCGGTGCGTGGTGGCTGGTCGGCGCCCTGTTCCTGTGGCGGCTGCCGAAGGTGGCGCCGGGTGAGGACGCAGAGGAGCGGCTGATCGAGGCCGTCGGGGCGCGCTGACCGTCGTTGTCACGTCACCGGGAGCCGTGCGGGCCGCACTGTGCCGCCCGCACGAACTCCCAGGCCCGGGCCCAGCCCTGGTCAGTTGCCCGAAACGGTCACCGTCTCGTCGTTCTTCAGCTGCTCCACCAGCGTCTTCACCATCGCCTTGTCCCAGACGAGGTTGCCGCCGGACGACCCGGAGATCGGCATGTTCATCGACTTGCCGTCGCCGCCGCTGACGCCCTTCATCGACCAGAACATGTCCGCCAGGCCGAAGAGGCTCATGTCCTTGTCGACGATGAGGGAGTCCAGGCCCGCGCCCATGGTCGGGTACAGCTTGAAGGGGTTCAGGACCGTGCTCGGGGTCGCCACCTGGTTGGCGAGGGCCGACAGGAACTTCTGCTGGTTCTTCGTACGGTCCAGGTCGGAGCCCGCCAGCGCGTACCGCGTACGGACGAAGGCGAGCGCCTCCTCGCCGTTCAGGGTCTGCTTGCCCTTCTCGAAGTCCGCGCCGGACTTGGTGTCCTTGATGTCCTGCGGGATGTCCATCTCGACGCCGCCGACCGCGTCCACGATGTTCGCGAAACCGGCGAAGCCGATCTCGACGTAGTGGTCGATGTGCAGACCGGTGTTGAACTCGACGGTACGGACGAGCAGTTCGGGGCCGTCCTCCGCGTAGGCGGCGTTGAGCTTCACGTGCCGGCCCGTGCCCTGGTACGTCTTGCCGGACTCGGAGCCCTTGAAGGTCGGGATCTCCACGTCCGAGTCGCGCGGCAGCGAGATCAGGGTGGGGCCGTTGGAGCCGGTGTGCAGGATCATCATCGAGTCCGTGCGCTTGCCCTCGGCGGACCCGGTGTGCAGCTTCTTCTTCTCCTCGGCCGACATACCCGCACGGCTGTCGGAGCCGACGATCAGGTAGTTGGTGCCCTCGCCCGCCTCCGGCCGCTCGATGACCTTGGACAGGTCGACCTCGCGGTTGAGCTTGGAGTCGGCCCAGAAGTAGGTGCCTATGGTGGTGACGGCCATCACGGTCACGACCGTGATCGCGGTCCGCTTGATACGGCGCCCCCAGTTCGGCGCCGGACGCGGCTCGCGCATCCTCGTACCGCCGGGGCCGCCAGGTCCACCCCCGCCGTAGACCTGGCCGGTGTTGTAGCCGCTGTCGTTGTAGCCACTGTCGTCGTATCCGCCGTGGCCCTGGCCGTCGACGTACGACGGCTGGGGCGGCACCCCGCCTCCGTACGGCGGCGCGGAGGGGTTGGGACCGCCTCCGTACGCGCCCGAGGCGGGCCGCCGGACCTGGCGCATCACACGGGCGCTCTCAGGCTCTGCGCTCGCGCTGCCGCGTCCGTACCGGTTGCCGCGGTTGTCGTCGGACCATGCCTCGGGCCAATCGTTCATGCGCCCCAGTGTGCAGGGCCGGGCTGTGTCTCTTACAAGGGTCCGCGTAAAAAAGGGGCACGGCTGTTGCGAACCCGACACAAAGTCCGCGAATGTCGGGTCGACATAAGGTGGAGGCCATGACAGACCAGGCCGCAGCTTCGGAATCGGAAACTCCGGATATCCCCGGCAAGCCGACCTCGGCGTCCCGCACCACCCTCAGCCACATCATGACCCACAGCGACACCAACCTTCTGGGCACGGTGCACGGCGGCGTGATCATGAAGCTGGTCGACGACGCCGCGGGCGCGGTGGCCGGCCGTCACTCCGGCGGTCCCGCCGTCACCGCGTCCATGGACGAGATGGCCTTCCTGGAACCGGTCCGCGTCGGCGACCTCGTCCATGTGAAGGCCCAGGTCAACTGGACCGGCCGGACGTCCATGGAGGTCGGCGTACGGGTCCTGGCCGAACGCTGGAACGAGTCCACCCCGGCCACCCAGGTCGGCTCCGCCTACCTCGTCTTCGCCGCCGTCGACGCCGACGGCAAACCGCGCCGGGTCCCGCCGGTGCTGCCGGAGACCGAGCGCGACAAGCGGCGCTACCAGGAGGCCCAGATCCGCCGGACGCATCGGCTGGCACGGCGGCGGGCGATCATGGAGCTGCGGGAGAAGAGGATTGCGGACGGGTTCGAGGACTGACCGCACCTCCGGCGGGGCGGGGCAGGGTGGGATGGGGCGGGAGGTTCACCCGCTCGTCTCGAACCAGAGCAGCTTCCCGGCGCGGCGGTCGAAGAGGCCATCGCCGAAAGGCACGCCGCCCCAGCAGTCGGCGTATTCCTGTACAAGGCGCAGGCCGCGCCCGCCGTCGGCATCCGCCGGGGCGAGCGAGACGTGATCGTGGGGCGGTCGCCCGAAGGGTGCGGGAATGCGGGGGTGACTGTCCCAGACCCCGACGCGCAGACGTCCGTCGGCGAGCGCGGTCAGACGGAGGGATGCGGGGCCGCTGGTGTGCAGGTAGGCGTTCGTCACCATCTCGGAGATCAACAGCTCGACGGTGTCGAGGACTTCGGGCCTGCCGTGGCTGTCGAGTACTGACCGTACGGTCATGCGTGCGACCCGTGCCGCGCGGGGGTCGTGGGGCAGGCGGAGGGAGTACACCCAGGTGTGGGGCGGGGATACGGTGCGCATGGAAACCTCCAGAAATCTCGCAGGGAAGGGGACGTGGTCGCCTCGCTCAACTACCGCTCCGGGCCGTGGTATTGCCTGGATTGGTGCGCTTCCGACTTACGGGCGAGGGGAGTTGAGCGGCCAACACGTGCAACGTAGCGTGGAGATTGGAAGGTATTCCATCGAATCCGCGAAGGTCTACCAACTACCACTCGTGTGAGTGACGTTGCACACTCGCGCGTAGGAGAGAGACGACTCGACATGCCACCCGCCTCCACAACGACCCTGCGCCAACAGCGCCTCGGCGCCGAGCTGCGCAAACTCCGCGAGCGCGCGGGACTGACGTCGACCGCGGCTGCCGGACTGCTGAGCGCCCCGCAGGCCCGGATCAGCAACATCGAGGCCGGGCGGTACGCCGTGAGCGCCGATCGCGTACGTACGCTGGCACGCAACTACAGCTGTGCCGACGAGGCGTACGTCGACGCCCTCGCCGACATGACGGGTGCCCGCAAGCGGGGCTGGTGGGAGGAGTACCGCGACAACCTCCCGTCCGGCCTCCTTGATCTGGCGGAGTTGGAACACCACGCCACGACGATGCGCGTAGCAGTCACCATTCACATGCCGGGGCTACTGCAGACCTCGGAGCACGCCCGCGCCACCATGCGGGAAGCCGTTCCGCCACTACGCCCGTACGAGATCGAGCACCGTGTCTCGTACCGCGTGAAGCGCCAGGCTGTCCTGTTCGAGGACGTCCCGACCGCCTACACGACCATCGTCCACGAAGCGGCCCTGCGCATGGGCTTCGGCGGTCCGGATGTCGCCCAGGCACAGCTCCATCACCTACTCGAGATGAGCGAGCAGCCCACGGTCACCGTGCTGGTACTGCCCTTCGGTCAGACCGGCTTCCCCGCCTCGGGCCAGCCGATTACGTACGCGACCGGCCCCGTCCCACAGCTCGACACCGTTGTCCTGGACACCGACCACGGCTGCGAATTCCTTGACGCGGAAGCTCAGTTGAACCGTTACCGCTCCGTACTGGACCGCATGGAGTCACGCGCCCTTCCCGAGCCCGAGTCCCGCGACTTCATCCGTCGCATCGCCGCAGAACTTTGAGGAACCCACCATGCCCGAACTCACCTGGCAGAAGTCCACGTACAGCGCCGAAGCCGCCAACTGCGTGGAGATAGCCGCCACGCCCACCACTATCCACATCCGCGACTCCAAGACCCCCGCCGGTCCGCACCTCACCCTCCGGCCCACTGTCTGGGTGTACTTCCTCTCGCACGCGCCGGACGCGAGCCGCTGAGCGGTTTCCAGTAACGGAAACCAAGGGCCCTTGCAGGAGCTCTGCCGGAGTCGGGACGATCAGTTGTGACAACTGATCCCCGACAGGAGGAGTACACAGTGGTGCAGCTGACACGGCTGGAGTGTGGGTGAGTGCGACGAGGGTGAGTGCCCAACGCTGTATGCCACCGACCGCGGGACCCTCGTTGTGCAGGGAGGCATTCTGATCGACCACGACAGAGAGATCCCGGCGCACGAAGGCCTCGTCGAAATCCCCGTCGAGCTGATCCGAAAGGCTGTCCGTGGCAACTTCATCTAGCCGCTCTCTCGGGGAATGGTTCACCGCGTTCGAGCGGGAGGCCTTCCGGCTGGAGACGCTGGACGACTACAGCCAGTCAGGCGGGGTCGACGCCTATCAAGCGTTCCTGGCGGGAGAGGAGCAACCGGAGTCGTACAAGACAGCCGCATGGCTGACGACGGTGGGAAACGCCACTGCGGCCGGCAAGCGCGTGTACCGCGTGCACGTCCTGTCGCGCCCGCTGACAGACTACCTCCGGTTCGAACTGTCCTGGGGATACCGCCGGAACATGAGCGCCGGTGAGGAGTTCTTCATCCTCGACACCACTGAGTGGGAGAACCCGATCCCGGATGCGCCCGACTTCTGGCTGTTCGACGACCGGGTGGCAGGGGTCATGGCATACGACGGGGCTGGGAAGTACCTCGGGAGTGAACTCCTGGAGGAAGACGACCAGCTGGTCACATTCCGGGGTTACCGGGACACGGCACTCGCACAGGCCGTGCCCTTCACGGAATGGTGGGCGCAGCACGGGGAGTGAACAGAGCTGAGCTGGGATCCGCGCTGCGGGCGCTGCGGCAGGCATCCGGGAAGGAGGCCAAAGCCGTCGCCCGTGGCGCGGCCATGTCCGCTTCGAAGCTGTCCAAGATTGAGAACGGCAGCGTCATGCCGAGCGTCGTGGACATGGAGCACATCCTTACCGCCATAGGAGTGTCCGAGGGCGTCAAAGCCGAGTACATGTCGGTCGCTCGGGCGGCGGCGACCGAGGCAACGGCATGGCGTCTGTACCAGCGGCTCGGGTATCACCGGAAACAGCAGCAGATTCAGGCGATCGAGGCCAGGACGACTCTGCTGCGGCTCTTTCAACCCGCCCTCGTCCCGGGCCTGTTGCAGACGCCGGAGTACGTACAGGCGGTCCTGGGACGCAAACAACTCAGCGAAGAACAGCTCGCACGTGCCGTAGGGGCAAGGCTCGCCAGACAGAGAATTCTCTACGAGCCGGGGCGGCAGCTTCGCTTTATCGTGACGGAACCAGTCCTCCGCTGGAGGGTCCTGCCGCCTCTGATGATGGCCGGGCAGCTCGACAAGCTCATCTCCGTCTCCCGGCTTCCGAGCGTTGACCTCCGGATTGTGCCGTTGTCCGCGCGGCAGACGGACTTCCCCAGTCACTCCTTCTCCATCAAGGACGACCGCATGGTGACAGTGGAAACCGTCCATGCAGAGTTGGCTGTGACCGATCCCCGAGATGTCGCTCTGTACATCGAGAAATTTGAGGGGTTCGAACGGGTGGCGATGTCCGGTGAGGACATGCGGAGCTTGGTCGAGGGTATCCGCGACGACCTTTTGCGAGAACAGGAAACGGGCTAGTTCCGCATCCATAGGCCGTCGAAGATGGCGCCATGGAGAGTGAAGAGAGAACTTCCGATCCTCAAACCCCGACCACGGTGGGGACGTGCCTGTCGGAACCGCCCTTTGAGCCGTCGCCGAAATCCGGTTGCTCTGACTGCCTGTCCTTATCGGTGGCCCGCGAAAACGCCCGCTCCACGGGGGACTACAGCGCCGTATCCGACGGCAACGTAAGGATGCGCAAGCACCAGGCAGAGGTGCACACGTCATGAGCAGGGGAATTGATTCGAGCTTCTCCGCCGAACGGGGTAAGGGCTCCGGTCGCTGAGGGACGCTCCCTCTCCCCCCTTTGAACTCCCGCCCACGAGGGCGGCGGCGGTCAGTCATGGCCGCGATCAGTTGAACAGGAAGGTGCAGCAATGCAGAACGGAACCGACCTGTACGTGCTCGACATCGACAGGGCCTCCTTCGTGAAAGCGTGCGGCGGCCCCTGCACGGAGGGATGCGTGCCCCTTGCGCGTATCGGTGAGGACGCCTGGGCCCTCGGTGACAGCAAGCGGCCGGACGTGCAACCGCTGCGGTTCACCACGGAGGAGCTGGACGCGGCCGGGATCGAGCCGGCGCGCTTCGGCCTGAACGTCTGATCCTCCTCTCCTCGCCAGCAGGGCGCCGCTCACGCCGTAGCTTCCTTGGGCCGGGCCCTGCTGGTTCCCCGACTGCCAACACCGAACGGGAACGACTGGTGCACCACCACGGCTATCTGTGGACCGGCCCGAAGGAGCGCTTCGACCAAGAGGCGCTTCGGCGACCTCCACATCCGGCGCCGCCGCCCCCGCCGGCCCCGGGTGACCCCGGCGGAGAACGGCTGCTCCAGCGCTACCGCGAAGTGGCAACGGAGTTCCCCACCGTCGATTTGCCTCCGCTGGAGACGGCGTACTGGCTCATCAAGCCGCGTTCACTGATTCGCGGCACGTGGGATGAGGCGAAGGAGGCGGCAGCCTGGATCGGGGAACGACTCACCGAGCACATGCATCGGTTCGCCTGCGAGCACGACCGTGATACCGGCCGCCTGGCCAGGCTGGTCGACTCCGCCGCTGAACGACTCGATACAGGAGCCGATGTGTCGTACGGCTTCTACCTCGAACGCCCCGCGTACCTGCACTTGGCCGTGGTGACCTGTTCCCCGAACCACTCGACACCCACCCTGCCCTGTCCCCTCGTGTGACCAAGACATCTCGAAGGAGGCCGCTCGTGCCCACCGGCGGTTCTGACCCCACACCCCGTGTACCTGGACGGCGACGAATGGGAGGCGTACTTCCGTGACTTCAAGCGTTCGGCGTTCCGGCTCGAAGTGCACCAGACCTACACCATGCCCGGCGAGGCGGCGACTTTCGGCGCGTTCCTGGCTGGGGAACCCATGCCGGACGGCTTCAACGCGCGGTGGCATCAGACCATTCGCGAGCACGCGGCGGCGGGGCGGACGATGACCCGAGCGAAGATCGTGCGTCAGCCGCTCACGCCGTACAGCAGGTACTCCTTCTCGTGGGGAGTTCCGACGAATGTCGCGGCCGGGGAGGACTATCGCGTCATCGATCTGACCGACGGTTCGAACCCCGGACTGCCTGAGCAGGACTTCTGGATGTTCGACGAGACAACCGTCGTTCATCTCAACTACCGCCCGGACGGAACGCAGATCAACCGGGAGCTGATTACGGGCGACATCACCCCGTACTTGGAGTGGAAGCGGATCGCGCTGGCCGAGTCGGTGCCTTTCGAGCAGTACGCGAAGGGGCTGGACGTCTGACGAGGAAGCCCCGGTCCGGGCCGAATGGCTGGCCGGGGCTTCTCCCCGTCGTGGTGGTTACGGCAGGTTGCGGGCCATCACGATCCGCTGGACCTGGTTCGTGCCCTCGTAGATCTGCGTGATCTTGGCGTCGCGCATCATCCGCTCCACCGGATAGTCGCGGGTATAGCCGTAACCACCCAGCAGCTGCACCGCATCCGTGGTCACCTCCATCGCCACGTCCGACGCGAAGCACTTCGCCGCCGCCCCCAGATACGTCAGGTCGGCGTCCCCCCGCTCCGAGGCCGCCGCCGCCTGGTACGTCAGGGCGCGGGCCGCGGAGATCTTCATCGCCATGTCGGCGAGCATGAACTGGATGCCCTGGAAGTCGGCGATCGCCTTGCCGAACTGCTTGCGCTCCTGGACGTAGCCCTTGGCGTAGTCCAGCGCGCCCTGCGCGATGCCGAGGGCCTGGGCGGCGATGGTGATGCGGGTGTGGTCGAGGGTCTTCATCGCCGTGGCGAAGCCGGTGCCCTCTTCGCCGATCATGCGGTCCGCGGGGATGCGGACGTTGTCGAGGTAGACCTCGCGGGTCGGGGAGCCCTTGATGCCGAGCTTCTTCTCGGGGGCGCCGAAGGAGACGCCCTCGTCCGACTTCTCGACCACGAACGCCGAGATGCCCTTCGAGCGCTTCGTCGGGTCCGTCACCGCCATCACCGTGTAGTACTCGGACTCGCCCGCATTGGTGATCCAGCGCTTCACGCCGTTCAGGACGTAGTGGTCGCCGTCGCGGACCGCCTTCGTCTTCATGCCGGCCGCGTCCGAGCCGGCGTCCGGCTCGGAGAGGCAGTACGAGAACATTCCGTCGCCCTTGGCGAGCGGGGTCATGTACCTCTTCTTCAGCTCCTCGGAGCCGGAGATGATCACCGGGAGCGAGCCCAGCTTGTTCACGGCGGGTATGAGAGAAGAGGACGCGCAGACTCGCGCCACCTCCTCGATCACGATCACCGTCGCCAGCGCGTCCGCGCCCGCGCCGCCGTACTCCTCGGGCACGTGCACCGCATGCAGGTCGTTCGCCACCAGCGCGTCCAGCGCCTCCTGCGGGAAGCGGGCCTCCTCGTCGACCGCGGCGGCATACGGCGCGATCTTCGCCTCGGCCAGCGAGCGGATGGCGTCGCGGAGCATGTCGTGCTCCTCGGACGGGCGGTACAGGTCGAAGTCAGCCGATCCGGCCAAGGTCTCTCACGCTCCAAAGAAGCTCTGATGCTGACGCTAATTACCGTTAAGTAACCCAAATTTTAGGGGCCTGCCCACGGGAGTGATACGTGAGCTTGGCGACAGCGGGTTAAGTGTCCAGTGGGGGGCGCGCCCATGCCCCGACTATGCTCGGTCAGCGCATTGAACGCCGTACACCGCAGCCGTACCCCAGGAGCATCCATGGCCCTCAAGATCACCGTGATCGGCACCGGCTATCTCGGCGCCACCCATGCCGCGGCCATGGCAGAACTCGGGTTCGAGGTACTCGGGCTCGACGTCGTGCCCGAGAAGATCGAGATGCTCCAGCGCGGCCAGGTCCCGATGTACGAGCCGGGGCTGGAGGAGCTGCTGCGCAAGCATGTCGCCGGGATCGAGGGGTCCTCCGGGCGGCTGCGGTTCACCATGGACTTCGCCGAGGCCGGTGCCTTCGGTGACGTGCACTTCGTGTGCGTGAACACCCCGCAGCGGCACGGCGAGTACGCCTGCGACATGTCGTACGTCGAGTCCGCCTTCGCCTCGCTCGCCCCGCACCTGACCGGGCCCGCCCTCGTCGTCGGCAAGTCGACCGTGCCCGTCGGGTCCGCCGACCGGCTGGCCCGCTATCTCGCCGGGCACTCTCCCGCCGGCGAGGACGCCGAGCTGGCCTGGAACCCGGAGTTCCTGCGCGAGGGCTTCGCCGTCCAGGACACGCTGCGGCCGGACCGGATCGTGGTCGGCGTGCGCAGCGAACGGGCCGAGAAGCTGCTGCGCGAGGTGTACGCCACGCCCGTCGCCCAGGGTTCGCCCTTCGTCGTCACCGACTTCCCGACCGCCGAGCTCGTCAAGACCTCCGCGAACTCCTTCCTCGCCACCAAGATCTCCTTCATCAACGCGATGGCCGAGATGTGCGAGGCCTCCGGCGGCGACGTCGCCAAGCTGGCCGAGGCCATCGGGTACGACGACCGGATCGGGAAGAAGTTCCTGCGGGCCGGCATCGGCTTCGGCGGCGGCTGTCTGCCCAAGGACATCCGTGCCTTCATGGCGCGCGCCGGTGAGCTGGGCGCCGACCAGGCGCTGACCTTCCTGCGTGAGATCGACTCCATCAACATGCGTCAGCGCGGGCAGATGGTCGAGCTGGCACGGCAGGCGCTGGGCGGCGGGTCCTTCCTGGGCAAGCGGATCGCCGTCCTCGGCGCCACCTTCAAGCCCGACTCGGACGACGTCCGGGACTCGCCCGCGCTGAACGTCGCCGGGCAGATCCACCTCCAGGGCGGCCAGGTGACGGTGTACGACCCCAAGGGCATGGAGAACGCCCGGCGGCTGTTCCCGACCCTGGGCTACGCCGACACCGCGATCGACGCCGTACGGAGCGCGGACGCCGTGCTGCACCTGACGGAGTGGCGGGAGTTCCGCGAGCTGGACCCGGCCGCGCTCGGCGAGGCCGCGACGACCCGGCTGATCCTGGACGGGCGCAACGCCCTCGACCCGGAGCTGTGGCGGGAGGCCGGGTGGACGTACCGCGCGATGGGGCGTCCGACCGCCTGAGCCACGAGGCACACGTACGACGCCGTTTCGGCCGAGGCTCAGTCGGCCGAAACGGCGTCTTTTCGCATTCTGCACCACCGGGCCGGGACCACGACCGCTGATTCTTCAACTACCTTTCGAAAAGGTCTGCTTGGCCCGGTACCGTCGCATCTTCGCCCGCGCTCCGCACACCTGCATCGAGCACCAGCGGCCGCGTCCGGCGGGACTGCGGTCGTAGTACGCCCAGTGACAGTCGGCGGCCTCGCAGGCCTTCAGCCGGGTCCAGGTGCCCTCGACCAGGGCCTCGGCGATGGCGGCCGCGACGCGGGACAGCAGGGGGCCCTCGTCCGCCGGGGCGAGGGCCCCTGAGCCGTCGCCCGCGTCGACCGTCACCACCAGGGGAACCGCCGCCAGCAGCTCCCCCAGCGGGGTCACCGCACGGTGTGCCGGGTGGCCGGCGTGGGCGAGCAGGGCCGCGCGCAGGGATTCGCGCAGCTCCCGCACCGCCGGCACCTCGTCCTCGGTCAGTCCGAAGGGCACCCGGCCGTCCGGCGTGTCCAGCGAGTCGGCGCCCGATTCGATGTCCAGCGTGTTCACCAGGGACTGGACCAGGGCCAGCGCGCCGGGTGCGGGCGATCTCTCACTCATGCTTGCGACGTTACCGCCAATGCGTGAGCATGCAGTAACGGTTACTGGTTACACACCTCTACAAGTAACCAAAGAGGAAGTCATGGCGCTGGGCGCGAAGCCGCTGGACACGGAGGACCGCTCGCGGAGCTTCCGGGTGTACGCGGATCCGGCGGGGCACCCGTTCTGTCTGTGCGCCTGCTGATCACTTCACAACCTGCCAGGAGGAACCCATGACCGAGCCCGTGGCACGTCTCCGTTCCGTCGCGATCGACTGTCCCGACCCGCGCGCGCTGGCCGGTTTCTACGCGCGCGTGGCCGGCGGTACGCCCGACGGCGAGGACCCCGACTGGGTCGTGCTCCAGATCCCGGGCGGCCCGCGGCTCGCCTTCCAGTCGGCGGCCGGGTACACCCCGCCGGAGTGGCCGCGCGCCGACCGCAACTCGCAGCAGTTCCATATCGACTTCGACGCCGGGGCGACGTGGGAAGAGGTCGACGCGGCCGAGAAGAAGGTGCTGGAGCTGGGCGCGCGGCTGCTGCACAGGGAGAACGCCGAGAAGGACGAGGACTTCCGCGTGTACGCCGATCCGGCGGGGCACCCGTTCTGCTTGTGCCGGATCGAGCACGGCCGGTAAAGGGGACTGGACCCTATCCGTCGAGTTCCGCGATCTTCGCCGTCGACGGCTCCCGGCGCTGCTGCGCGGCCCGTGCCGTGAAGTCGGCGCCGCGCAGTACGCGCTGGACGTTGCCCCAGGTCAGCAGGGCGATGCCGGACTCGGCCCAGTCGCGGCGCAGGAGCTCGGCGATGAGGTGCGGGTAGCAGGAGGCGTCGGCGAGGTCCTGGGGGTGGGCGGTGCCGGCGTCGTAGGTGCCGGACAGGCCGACGCATTCCGGGCCCGCGACGGCGCGCAGATGGTCGAGGTGGTCGGCGACGTCCCGGACGGACGGGCCGGTCTGTTCGGCGGTGAGCGGCACCATGCACAGGCCCTTGGCGGCACCCAGCTCGGCCAGCAGGTCATCGGGGAGGTTGGCCGGGTGGGGGCGCAGGGCGCGGGCGGCGGAGCGGGTGAAGAGCACCGGCGCCTTGGAGACCGCGAACGCCCGTCGCACGGTGTCCGCGGAGGCGCCGGAGAGGTCGGCGAGCACACCGAGCCGGTTCATCTCGCGCAGCACCTCCTCGCCGAACCGTGTCAGCCCCGCCTCGCTCGCCCAGGACACGCCGGACAACGTGAGGACGCGCAGACCGAGGGCGTGCAGGGAGCGCAGGATGCCGAGCGAGTCGCCGAGGGCGGCGGCGCCGGCGGGGCCGAGCAGGACGGCGACGCGACCGCAGTTGTGGACGTCGGTGGCCTGCCCGGCGGTCAACGCGAGCCGCAGGCCCTCGGGGTGGGCCCGTACGACGGTCTTCACCAGGTCCAGCTGCTCCAGGGTGGCCCCGACGGCCGGGTCCCCGTCCAGCCCCTCGGGCAGATGCAGCGACCAGAACAGCGCACCGACGTGACCTTCGCGCATCCGCGGTACGTCGGTGTCGACGGCACTCTCGCCGAGCTCCAGGTCGAACCACGGAAGGTGCCGCAGCGCCCACGGCAGACCGCTGTAGCCGTCGGCGACGGGGTGCGCGGCGAGGATCACGTGCGCGCGTTCGAGGGGCTCGGCGTCGGGGTCCGAGACGGGTTCGTACGGCTCGTCGGCAAAAGGGCCGGCCAGGGCGTCAAGGGCGTCGACCTCGGTCGCGGTGCGCAGTTCGTCCTGGAGGTCTGCCATGGCGGGCTCCGTACGTCGTGAGCTACGTCGTGATCGTGCCGGTAGGGGTACGGTCACCGTCGCACGGAGCAGGGTGGGCTTCCTGGTGGGTGGGGCGTTCGGGGGTACCGCGGCCGGCTGCGGGCGAAACGGTCGGCCCACCGACCACCCCGCCCTCTCCGCCGGAACCGCTCAGCCGTCGAGCGACTCGATCGTCGCGTTGGACGGACCCCGCGTCGTCTGGAGGTCGCGGGCCACGTCCTCCGCCGCGCCCAGTACCCGGACCGCGTTCTGCCAGGTCAGCTTGGCCAGGTCGGAGCGGGACCAGCCGCGGTCCAGGAGCTCGGCGATCAGGTTGGGGTAGCCGGAGACGTCGTTCAGGCCATCCGGGGTGAACGCCGTGCCGTCGTAGTCGCCGCCGATGCCGAGGTGGTCGATGCCGGTGACCTCGCGCATGTGGTCGAGGTGGTCGGCGACCGTGGACACCGTGGCGACCGGGCGGGGGTTCTGTTCCTCGTAGGCGCGGTGGACCTTCATCGCCCCGGGGGTGGTGGCGAGGTGGTGGAAGCCGTGGGCGCGCATGTTCTCGTCCGCGGCCGCCGTCCAGTCGACGGCCGCCTGGAGCACGAACTTCGGGACGAAGGTGACCATCGCCATGCCGCCGTTGCCGGGGAGGCGTTCCAGGACGTCGTCGGGGATGTTGCGGGGGTGGTTGCAGACGGCCCGGGACGAGGAGTGGGAGAAGATCACCGGCGCCATTGTCGCGTCCAGCGCGTCCCCCATCGTCGTCGCCGCCACGTGCGAGAGGTCGACGAGCATGCCCTCGCGGTTCATCTCCCGGACCACCGCACGGCCGAACGCCGACAGGCCGCCCACGCCGGGCTCGTCCGTCGCCGAGTCCGCCCACGCGATGTTGTCGTTGTGGGTGAGCGTCATGTAGCGGACGCCCAGCGCGTACAACGCCCGCAGTGTGGCGAGGGAGTTGGCGATGGAGTGGCCGCCCTCCGCGCCCATCAGGGAGGCGATACGGCCCTCATCCCGCGCCGCCTCCATGTCGGCCGCGGTGAACGCCGGCCGCAGGTCCCGTGGGTAGCGCGCCAGTAGCTGCCGTACGCAGTCGATCTGTTCCAGCGTCGCCGGCACCGCGTCGGGCAGGTCCGAGCGGACGTACACCGACCAGTACTGCGCCCCGACGCCGCCCTCGCGCAGCCGCGGGATGTCGGTGTGCAGGTGGGCGGCCTGGGATGTGGCGATGTCACGGGCGTCGAGGTCGTAGCGGACCTGTTCGCGCAGCGCCCACGGGAGGTCGTTGTGACCGTCGACGACGGGGAACTCGCGCAGGAGTTCCCGGGCTTCGTCCAGCGAGGCCATCCTCGTCACTTCCCGAAGCCGAAGCCGTTCCCGGCCCCCTCGACCTTGGCGCGCAGGCGCTTGCCCTTCTCGGTGGCCTGGTCGTTCAGCTCCTGCTGGAACTCCCGCATCCGGCCGAGGAGTTCCTCGTCGTGGGCGCCGAGGATACGGGCCGCGAGGAGACCGGCGTTGCGGGCACCGGCGACGGAGACGGTGGCGACCGGGACACCGGCCGGCATCTGCACGATGGACAGGAGCGAGTCCATGCCGTCGAGGTACTTCAGCGGCACCGGGACGCCGATGACCGGCAGCGGGGTCACCGAGGCGAGCATGCCGGGGAGATGGGCGGCGCCACCGGCCCCCGCGATGATCACCTTCAGGCCCCGCTCGGCCGCCTGCTCACCGTACGTGATCATCTCGCGCGGCATTCGGTGCGCGGAGACGACGTCGACCTCGTAGTCGATCTCGAACTCGTCGAGGGCCTGGGCGGCGGCCTCCATGACGGGCCAGTCGGAGTCCGACCCCATGACGATGCCAACAACGGGGCTCATTCGGTGATCGTGCCTCTCAGATAGCCGGCAGCGTGACGGGCGCGCTCCAGCACGTCGTCGAGGTCGTCGCCGTAGGTGTTGACGTGCCCCACCTTGCGGCCGGGCTTCACGTCCTTGCCGTACATGTGGATCTTGAGCTGGGGGTCGCGGGCCATGCAGTGCAGGTACGCGGAGTACATGTCCGGGTAGTCGCCGCCGAGGACGTTGACCATGACCGTCCACTTCGCGCGCGGGCGCGGATCGCCGAGGGGGAGGTCGAGGACGGCCCGGACGTGGTTGGCGAACTGGGACGTGATCGCCCCGTCCTGGGTCCAGTGCCCCGAGTTGTGCGGGCGCATCGCGAGCTCGTTGACGAGGATGCGGCCGTCGCGGGTGTGGAACAGCTCGACGGCGAGATGGCCGACGACGTCCAGTTCCTTCGCGATCCGCAGCGCCATCTCCTCGGCCTTGAGGGCGAGGGCCTCATCGAGGTCGGGGGCGGGCGCGATGACCGTGTCACAGACGCCGTTGACCTGCTGGGACTCGACGACCGGGTAGGCGACGGCCTGGCCGTGCGGCGACCGTACGACGTTCGCCGCCAGCTCGCGCACGAAGTCGACCTTCTCCTCGGCGAGCACGGGCACACCGGCGCGGAAGGGCTCGGCGGCCTCCTCGACGGAGTCCACGACCCACACGCCCTTGCCGTCGTAGCCGCCGCGGACGGTCTTGAGGACGACGGGGAAGCCGTCTGTGCCGGTTCCCTCCCGCCCACCCAGCTCAGCAGCGAACGCGGCCACGTCACCGGGGTCGGACACGATCCTGTGGCGCGGACACGGCACGCCGATCGCGTCGAGCCTCGCCCGCATCACGCCCTTGTCCTGGGCGTGCACGAGCGCGTCGGGGCCCGGGCGGACGGGTATGCCGTCCGCCTCCAGGGCCCTGAGGTGCTCGGTGGGTACGTGTTCGTGATCGAAGGTGATCACATCGCACCCGCGTGCGAAGTCGCGCAGCGTGTCGAGATCGCGGTAGTCGCCGATGACGACATCGCTCACGACCTGCGCCGCGGAATCCTGAGGGGTGTCACTGAGGAGCTTGAACCTGATGCCGAGCGGGATGCCTGCCTCGTGTGTCATACGAGCAAGCTGGCCACCGCCGACCATGCCGACTACCGGGAATGTCACGCCCCTAGGGTATCGGCCACGCCGACGGGACCGGACTCCATGCCTCGTACAGGCCCATTCCGGGCTTCTTGCCGACCTGTGGGCTCGTGCACAGGCAATCCGGAGGGGGGGTGGTTAGCATGGCTGGGTTGACGAAACCGACCGGACAGGAGCCTTCACGACCATGGGACATGGTTCATCGAGGCTTCGGCGTCTCGTGCACGAGGCCGCCAAGTTCGGCGCCGTGGGCGGCGCCGGGCTCCTCGTCAATCTGGCGGTCTTCAACCTGGTACGGAGCGTCACCGAGCTGCAGGTCGTCCGGGCGAGCGTCATCGCGACCGTCGTCGCCATCGCCTTCAACTACGTCGGCTTCCGCTACTTCACGTACCGGGACCGCGACAAGAGCCGGCGTACGAAGGAAATGTCGCTGTTCCTGCTGTTCAGCGTGGTCGGCCTGGTGATCGAGAACGGCCTGCTGTACGCGGCGACGTACGGCTTCGGCTGGGACAGCCCGCTGCAGAGCAACATCTTCAAGTTCCTCGGCATCGGGATCGCCACGCTGTTCCGCTTCTGGTCGTACCGGACCTGGGTGTTCCGGGCGCTTCCGGCGCGGGAGGCGGTGGCCGGCGCGGAATCGTTCCTGGCGTCGGAGCCGACGCCGCCGACGGAGAAGCCGAAACCGAAGCAGCACGTCAGCTGATCCGCCCCGCACTCCGCACCGGACCTTTCACTTCTTACCTGACCGTCGGCTCCTCGTCCGACTCCGGCTTCTGCAGCGGCGTACGGGACAGGAACAGGCCGAACACCGGCGGCTTCACCTGGAGCATCTCCAGGCGGCCGCCGTCCGCCTCCGCGAGGTCGCGGGCGACCGCCAGGCCGATGCCCGTGGAGTTGCGGCCGCTGATGGTGCGCTCGAAGATGCGGGCGCCGAGGTCGGGCGGTACGCCGGGCCCCTCGTCCGTGACCTCGATCACAGCCTGGTTGCCGGTGACGCGGGTGCGGAGGGCCACCGTGCCGCCGCCGTGCATGAGGGAGTTCTCGATCAGGGCTGCCAGCACCTGGGCCACCGCGCCCGGCGTGCCCACGGCCCGCAGATGCCGCTTGCCGGAGCTCACGATCGCGCGGCCCACGCTGCGGTACGCCGGGCGCCATTCCGCGAGCTGCTGCTGGATGACCTCGTCCAGGTCGAAGGAGACGGCGGAGCCGGTGCGCGGGTCGCGGGAGTTGGTCAGCAGGCGTTCCACCACGTCCGTCAGGCGTTCCACCTGCGTCAGCGCGATCGTCGCCTCCTCCTTCACCGTGTCCGGATCGTCGGTGAGGGTGATCTCCTCCAGGCGCATCGACAGCGCCGTGAGCGGGGTGCGCAGCTGGTGGGAGGCGTCGGCGGCCAGGCGGCGTTCCGCGGTGAGCATGCGGGCGATGCGTTCCGCGGAGGAGTCGAGGACGTCCGCGACCCGGTCCAGCTCGGGGACGCCGTAGCGCTTGTGCCGGGGGCGCGGGTCGCCCGAGCCGAGGCGTTCGGCCGTCTCCGCGAGGTCGGTCAGGGGCGACGCCAGCCGGTTGGCCTGGCGTACCGCCAGCAGCACGGCCGCGATCACCGCCAGCAGGGCCACCGCCGCGATGATCAGCAGCGTACGGCCGACCTCCCGCGTCACCGACGAACGCGGCTCCTGCACGAGGACCGTCTCGCCCTCCTCGCCCCGCTCCTTGGCGCTGATGACGTCACCGGTCGGCTTGGTGCCCACCTCGATGAGCGGCTTGCCGGGGATACGGATCTCGGCGTAGCGGTCGCCCTGGATCTGCTCCCGGAGGGCCTCCGCGTCGACGGTCTCGGCACCGAGCAGCCGACTGTCCACGATACTGGCCAGCCGCACCGCCTCGGTGTCCACCCGCTCCTGGGCGGTGTTGCTGATGGTCCGGGTCTCGACGATGACCAGGGACACCCCGAAGACGGCGATGACGACGAGAACGACAGCAAGGGTCGACTGAATAAGACGGCGACGCACAGGGCCCTCCGGGCGGCGGTGACTTTATGACAAGGGGAGGCGAAAGCGCCCCGACAGGGGCGCGGGGAACTGCGCGACCAGCCCCCCACGGTTCGCAGCCGCACACCCACCCGGGCCCGCCGCGGCGACTAGCTCTTCTCGAACCGGAACCCAACCCCACGCACGGTGGCGATATACCGAGGGTTAGCCGCATCGTCGCCAAGTTTCTTCCGCAGCCACGAGATATGCATGTCCAGCGTCTTGGTCGACGACCACCACGTCGTGTCCCACACCTCACGCATCAGCTGGTCGCGAGTGACAACCCGCCCCGCATCGCGCACCAGCACCCGCAGCAGATCGAACTCCTTGGCGGTGAGCTGCAACTCCTCGTCGCCCATCCAAGCGCGGTGCGACTCGACGTCGATCCGCACACCGTGCGTCGCGGGCGGCTGCTGAGGCTCCGCGGCACCGCGGCGGAGCAGCGCCCGGACCCGGGCGAGCAGTTCGGCGAGCCGGAACGGCTTGGTGACGTAGTCGTCGGCGCCCGCGTCGAGGCCGACGACGGTGTCCACCTCGTCGGCGCGCGCGGTCAGGATGAGGATCGGGACGGTGAGTCCCTCGGCGCGCAGCCGGCGGGCCACCTCCAGGCCGTCCATGCCGGGCAGGCCCAGGTCCAGCACGACCAGGTCGACACCGCCCTGCGTTCCGGCGTCGAGCGCGGTGGGTCCGTCCTCACGCACCTCGACCTCGTACCCTTCCCGGCGCAGTGCGCGGGCCAGCGGCTCCGAGATGGACGCGTCGTCCTCGGCGAGCAGTACACGGGTCATGAGCTGATGGTAGTCCGACCATGACAAGAGCCGGGGTGTGATCGAGGGCCGGGATTCTTACCTCCGCAGAACCTTCTTCTTACCTGCTCGCCATGCCGGGCGGCTGGCTGGGTGACCGGGTCTGGGGCCCGCGCAAGACGGTGACCATCGCCGCCGTCACGATCATGGGAGAAGGACCTCTCGGCTCCCGAGCAGTCCAGCATGACCGCGTACATCTGGTTCTTCGTCGCGGCTGCAGTGTTCTGGATGATCTACGACCAGGGCGCGTCCACGGTGCAGGCGTTCGGCTCGAACGACCAGAAGGTCGCCGACTCGCTGCTCGGCTTCGAGTTCCCGACCTCCTGGCACCAGTCGCTGAACCCGCTGTTCATCATGGCGCCGGCCCCGGTCTTCGCCTGGGTGTGGCTGTGGCTGAACGGCAAACGCAAGGAGCCGAGCACCATCGTGAAGTTCGCGATGGCGCTGGTCCTGATCGGTGTGTCGTTCTTCTTCCTGATCCCGCTGGCCATGGCGGCGGGCGGCACCGCGGTCAGCCCGATGTGGCTGGTCGGCATCTACTTCATCCAGACCGTCGGTGAACTCTGCCTCTCCCCGGTCGGCCTGTCGGTGACGACGAAGATGGCACCGGCCAAGTACGCCAGCCAGATGATGGGCGTGTGGTTCCTCGCGGTCACCGCGGGCGACTCGGTCACCGGCCTGCTCTCCAACCCGGCGGTCGGCGGCGTCGACCTGAGCGGCACGGGCGCGGTGGCGGTGGCGGTGGCGGTGGCGGTGGCGGTGGAAGCGACGCTCGCCGCCGTGGCGGGCTTCGCGGTCTACATGTACCGCAAGAAGGTCAAGGCGCAGATGGGCGACGTCCACTGAGGCCTGGCCGGCCCGGCTGAGCCGACGGAGGCCACTGCACTTCACGTGGGTGCAGTGGCCTTCCGCGCGTTGATACGGCCCGCACACCTCAGGTGAGCTAGCGCACCCTCCGTCCCGGCATGAACGTGAACACCGCGCCGCCCAGCAGCACCGCCGTGCCGGCCACCAGGGCGAGGGCCTTCAGTACGCCGTGGTCGTCGGCGCCCGTGTCCGCGAGGCCGCCGTCGGGGGATGTGCCGCCGCTCGACGTGCCGCCCGAGGACGATCCCGAACCGCCGGACGCGCCGCCCGCCTGCTCCGTCGTGTCCAGGGTCAGCGAGACCTCGCTCTTGGCGGGGGTGCACGTCGTGGTCGTGCCGAGGGCCTCGATCGTCAGGATGCCCGGCGCGAGGGTCGACTCGCCGCTCGCACCCGGTTTGTAGGTGCCGGTGAGGTCGGGGATCTCGATCGGCTCGCCCGACTTGATGTCCTCGGAGTTGGTCGGGCCCTCCACATGCACGGTGCCCTTGTCGGCGCCGCCCAGGACGACCTCCATGTACGGCTTGACCGAGTCCTTGGGAATGTCGGCGGGGCTGTCCATCACCGACTTCTTGAACTGGACGGTGAGGTCGAAACTCCCGCCGTTCTTCTTGGCGTTGATCTGGACCGGCGAGGTGGCGTCCTTGTCACCGATGGGCGTCTTGCACTCGTACGGGACCTGGACCTCCTTGCCGGTGAAGTCGGTCTGGCCGCCGCCGTCGCCCTCGGTGGGTGAAGTGGTGGGTGTAGGGGTGGGTGTAGGAGTGGGTGAGGTGGTCGGCGTCGCGCTGTCCGTGGGGTCGGGCGACTCGGGCGGTGGGCTCCCCTCCCCCGGCGTCACGTTGATCGTCGCCGCCGACTTCACCGCCTCCTCAGGCGTGCACTTCGTGTCCGTCGACAGGGCGTTGATGGCGTACGCGTCCGGCGTCAGCGTCACCTCCCCGGGCGTCGTCAGCTTCAGCGTGCCCTTCATGTCGGACAGCACCATGTCGCCGCCCTTGGGAATGGCCGGGTTCTCCCGCGGCCCCTGCATCGCGAGGTCCGCGGACTGCGCGCCGGCCGCCTTGAGGGTGCCGCTCGGCTGCACCGAGTTCGCCGGCAGGTCGATGAGGTCGGGGTTCTTGGAAGCGGCCTGGACGAACTTCCACACCACCTCGACCTCGTCACCCACCTTCGCCGTCGCCGGTGCGGTGATCTCCACCTTCGTGGTGCCCTGGACCGGCGGCAGCCCCGAGATCGACGGCGGGACGCACTCGGTCGCGTACGACACCTCCGCCGCCTGGGCCGGGCCGGCCCCGACGCCGAGCAGCACACAGGCTGCGGTCAGTGTCAGGGCGGCGGCGCCGGCTCTGCGCCGGGGGGCCGGGGTGGCCGGGGTGGCTCTCCTTCGCTTGCTCACGGGGGTCCCTTCCTGGTGGGAGTCGTCGGACTCGTCGGGCTGTCGTCGTGCGGTGCGGAGAGCCGACCGGCCGTCCCCGGGTCGGAGTCCGGGGTGAACCACGGCAGGGTCGAGTTGGAGGGGGGCGCCGCCTCTTGCTGAGGCTGCTTCGAACCCGGCAGGCGCAGGGCCAGTTCGGGCAGCCCGAAGCCGCGGTGGCCTCCGGACCTGCGGGGCCGTACCCGGTCCACCACCGCCATCCCGACGCGGAACAGCGCCGCCGGTACGACCAGGGCGACCAGGATCCAGAACAGGGTCACACCCCAGGGCCGGCCCACGCCCCAGGGCTGCTCGGCCATGACCCTGCCGCCGTACTTCAGCGAGACGGTGTAGTCGCCGTGCGCTCCGGCGGCGAGCTCGACCGGCAGCTCGATGCGGGCCTTCCTGCCGGGCGCGATGGTGCCGCGCCACTGCTGCTCCTCCCACTGCGGGGCGAACACGCCGTGGGAGGTGCCGACCTGGAAGACCGGGTTCTTCACGGGGGACGTGCCGACGTTGCCGACGGTGAAGACGAGGGTGCGGGCGGGCGGCGCCCCGAACCAGGTCAGCAGCCCGCCCGAGCCGTCGAGCCGGGTGTCCGTGAGGACCGACAGCCGTCCGCCGGCCGCGTCGGCGGGCAGCGGTTCGACGGCGTGCCCGGCCACCTGGAACACCGCGTCGGCCTCGGCCTTCGCCCCCTGCACGGTCGCGACATGCACCACGCACGGGCACGGCACCGGCGGCTCGGCCACCGGCAGCTTCCGGCTGAACCTCCCCTCGGCGTCCGTGGTGACGGCCCGGCCGTCCGCGTTGGCGCAGGAGTTGGTGCCGCCGGTCACCCCCGTCGACGGCACGGACTGGCCGCAGATCAGGATCATCAGCAGCGCCCGGGCCCGCCAGCCGTCACCGGTGACGGTGATCGAACCCCCGGTCCCCGCCTGGGACTTGGACAGCTTCACGGTCGGCGGATCGGCGGCGGAGGCGGGTACGGCCACGGCCGCCGCCATCAGGAGCAGCAGGGCGAGCAGCGCCGATATCCGCACCTTGCCGTTCACTTCACAGCTCCCGTCAACTCGACTTCCGCGCCCGGGGCTTCGACCGCCGCGCCGTCACCGGCCGTACGGTGCCCATGACGGCGTACGACGAAGAAGGAGCCGATCGCCGCCCCCGCGGCACTCCCCGCCAGCGCCCCCGCACCACCCCAGGGCACGAACCGCGCCGACACCTCCGCCGTGTCGCGCGCCCCTCCCCCGGCCGTCACCGTCAGTCGTACGTCGACCGCGTCCAGGGCGGGCCGGTCGGGCCAGGGCTCGGTGAGCCTGACGCGTCGTCCCGGGGGGAGTTCGACGGAGAGGTCGCGTGGGGCGCGGTCGAGGAGGCGGCCGAAGAGGCCGTCGGCGCGTACGGCGAGCTTCGGCGCGAGGGTCGTCGTACCGCGGTTGACGACCTCGTACGCGATGCCGTCACCGCGTACGGACACGTGCTCGACGGTCAGCGCGGACAGCTCCGGGACGGCGGCGCGGATCTGGAGAGCGACCCGCCGGGTACGGCCGTCGGTGTCGCGGGCGACGATCTCCGCGGCGCGGTCGCCGGCCGGGACGGTCACCGTGAAGGGGATGTCGGCGCGGGTGCGGGCCGGGACGCGTACCGAGGGCTCGGCGAAGGTGACCGGGACGCCGGTGCCGGACAGCCGTACGGTGACCGGCTCGCCGCCGCGGTTGGTCAGGGACACCGTGTCCTGCAGGACCGTGCCGGGCGCGCCCTCGGCGTAGAAGGACGGCCGGCCGCCGCCGGAGGGCGCGACGGACCACCCGTCGGCGGCGGTTGCCGCGGGGGCGGCGCCCAGCAGCGCCGGCAGGGCCACGGACAGGCACAGGACACGGACGGCTGACGACATCGGCGGCTCCAGCGGTCGGTTTGCGTGCGGTCAGCGGCGTACCGTCTGGTTCCGCCGCGTCAGCCACAGCGCGCCCGCCGCGCCCGCGAGCAGGACCGTGCCGCCGAGGGTGCCGAGGGCGATCGCCGAGTCCTCGGGGCCGGTCTGCGGGAGTTCGGCGCCGGAGCCGCCGCCGCTCTGGGTCCCGCCGGTGGCACCGCCGCCGCCCGCCGCCGTGACGTCGAGGGTGAGCGAAGGGCCGGGGCTGTTGGACGGCGTGCAGGTGGTCGTCGTACCGAGGGCCTTGATGGTGAGAACGCCCGCCGTGAAGGTGACCTCGCCGGACTTCTTCGGGGTGTACGTCCCGCTCAGGTCGTTGATCTTGATGGGCGTGTTGGCGGGAATCGCCTCCTGGTTGGCCGGTCCGGTCACCGACAGGGTGCCGCTGTCGGCGCCGCCCAGCTTGATGGTGGCGCTCGGGTTCATGGCGCCCTTGCCGAGTTCGACCGGGCTGGAGGAGACGCCCTTCTGCCACGACATGGTGATCTTGTAGGCGCCGCCGCTCTTGACGCCCTTGATGTCGATGGGCGAGACGGCGCTCTTGTCACCGATCGGCGTCTTGCACTGGTAGTTGACGTCGACGACCTCGGCCCGGGCTGCGGGGGCGGCCATCAGCACCGCCGAGCCGGCCAGGGCCGCGACGGACGCGAGCGCGGCGGTTCGTTTCCGGTACGACACGGTTCCGCTCCCTTACTCGTTCCTGACGGCACATCAGATCGGGCCGTCAAGGTACGCCCGGGGTCGTGAGGAGGGAAGACAAGACGCGCGCCGGAGTTTGTGACGATCCGGCGCGCACGAAAGGGGGTTCGGATGATGGGGGTGACCCTGGGTAACTTCAGGCCGGCCGGAGGGTGCCGGGGCTGGTGGCGTCCCATGGCCTGGCACAGCCATGCGGACCGCGCGAATCCGCTCGGCGCGCCGAGGGAAGGCACCGCCCGGTCCTCCGCGCAGCCGTCCGCGCCGCGTCACTGGCGGCTGCGCCGCAATCCTGCGCGGCGACGGACCGCAGCAGTGCTGACCTGCGCAGTCATGAACTCCGCGCCGCTACCCACTTCACGGGACGCCACCCCGGGGCCGGCGGGCACGGACGCTCGACACCGAGGTACGGCGGTCTCACTCGGGCCCGACGATGGGGACCGGGCGGGTCCACGGCTCCCGGGCGGTGGACACGGGGTCCGCAACTCCGAGGCGGGTCGTTCCTCCCCGCACGGCGGAGAGGATCCGTCTCAGGTCGCGAGGCCGCGCTCACAACTCGCGTCGGCTCTCTCGGCTCACGGGCCCCGGGGCGCTTCGCTCCGCCGGTCCGTCGTAGGTGAGGTCGGGAGGGGACCTCGGTCCGGCTTCGGCGGAAACGGTTCTCTCACCGGGTCAGGCCGGTGCCCCCAACTCCGCCCACACCGTCTTGCCCGCGCCCCCGGGGGTGCGTACGACCCCCCAGTCCAGGCACAGCCGCTGCACGATGAACATGCCGTGGCCGCCGGGGCGGCCGGCCCGGTGCGGGGTGCGGGGGGACGGCTGGCCCGTGCCGCGGTCGGAGACCTCCAGGCGGATCACCTTGTTGTCGCAGGCGATCCACAACTGGTCCGGCCCCTCGGCGTGCAGACAGGCGTTGGTGACCAGTTCGGAGACGACGAGCAGCACATCCTCGGCGACCGCCCGCTGGTCGGCGGTCGCAGCGGGCAGCCAGCCCCACGCGTACAGCGCCTGACGGGCGAAGTCGCGGGCGAGCGGCACGACACCGCTCTCGCCGGCGAAACTCAGCCGGCGGACCTGCCGGCCCGTGGCCGCCGCCACCGACGGTTCGGACACCTCGGACGGCACGGCCGCACCCCCGGCGGGCGTACCAGCCGCCGACGCGCCCCCTCCGGGGCCCCCCGACGCCGCCACGCCCCCCTCGGACGCCCCGGAAGCGCCGCTGGGCTCCGGGCCGCGGTCGCCCGGCGAGCAAGGCCGGGTGGTGCTCATCAGCGCTTCACCTCACCGATTCACCAAGTTCAACGATTCACATGATTCAGAAGTTCAGTACGCGGTGCCGCACGGAGTACGTAGCCCACGGAGTACGCAGTACGCGATCGGTACCTGCACGCCGGTCCACGGAGCTCCCCGCCGCCCATGCGGCCGACACGTTCAGGATGTCTCCTGCCCGAGCGGTCCGCCGGAACACCCCCGGATTCGGCACGAATGATGTGACGTCCGAAACGTGCCGGTCACACAGGGACGGGCGGGGTGCGGTGCCGGACGTCGGCCGGAGGAATCAGCCGGACCCGTCGGCCTCGCGGGTGTCGCGGGCCTCGTCGGCCAGGGCGGCCGCCAGACTGTCGTGGACGGTGAAGACGGCGTCGGCTCCCGTGATCTCGAACACCCGGGCCACCACGGGCAGCATGCCGGCGAGATGGACTCCGCCGCCCGCGGCCTCCGCTTTCAGTCGCGCGCCGAGCAGCACGTTCAGCCCCGTGGAGTCGCAGAACTCCAGACGCGAGCAGTCGACGACCAGCCTGCTGAACCCCCGCACGAGGCACTCCCCGAGTGGCTCACGCAACAAATCGGCGGTGTGGTGATCCAATTCACCCGCCGGGGTCACGACGGCGCTGGCGCCCTCTTCCCGCACCTCGACCAGAAGTCGGCCAGACTGTGCGCTGCCGACCGTCCCGCGGTCCATGCCGTGTCTCACTCCCGACGTCGTGGCTGCTGACTGACGCCCCCGAACACTACGCCTTCTCCACACCCTTCGACACCCGAACAACCGCCTGAAATCGGACATTTCACCATAGAACGCACTTGCGGTGAGCTCCGGAGAGCGGGTAGGGCTAGTAGGAACACGTAACCAAACACGGCCGGCTTTGGAGGCGCCGCACACCGCAGTGCACGCACTGGCTTCGGCAGCCATATGCCGAGAACGATGGAGGACATCATGTCACCCCGGCTCGACGCATCGCATACCCCCAGGGCGACGTCGACATCCCCCCCGGAACATCTGGAACCCATCGAGCAGGACGACGTACTCGCCGGGCTTCCGGAGATCCCGCCCTACGACGAGGTGGGGCCGGTGGACGCACGGGCCCTGTCCAAGACCCTCTTCGAGCGGCTGGAGTCGCTGGAGGAAGGCACCCACGAGTACTCGTACGTCCGCAACACGCTCGTCGAACTCAACCTGGCTCTGGTCAAGTTCGCCGCCTCCCGCTTCCGCTCGCGCAGCGAGCCGATGGAGGACATCATCCAGGTCGGCACGATCGGCCTGATCAAGGCGATCGACCGCTTCGAGCTCAGCCGCGGCGTGGAGTTCCCCACCTTCGCGATGCCGACGATCGTCGGTGAGATAAAGCGCTTCTTCCGCGACACGTCATGGTCCGTGCGCGTACCGCGCCGCCTTCAGGAACTCCGCCTCGACCTGGCCAAGGCCGGCGACGAACTCGCCCAGCAGTTCGACCGCGCCCCCACGGTCGCGGAACTCGCCGAGCGCCTCGGCCTCAGCAACGACGAGGTCGTCGAGGGCATGGCCGCGTCGAACGCCTACACGGCGTCCTCGCTCGACGCCCAGCCCGAGGAGGACGACGCCGAGGGCGCGCTGGCCGACCGGATCGGCTACGAGGACCACGGGCTCGAGGGCATCGAGTACGTCGAGTCGCTGAAGCCCCTCATCGCCGAACTCCCGTCCCGGGACCGGAAGATCCTCTCCCTGCGCTTCGTCGCCAACATGACGCAGTCGGAGATCGGGGACGAGCTGGGGATCTCGCAGATGCATGTGTCACGGCTGCTGTCGCGGACGCTGGTGCGGCTGCGCAAGGGTCTGACACTCGAGGAGTGACGGCGCCCGCCCCTCTTTTCCCAGTACCGGCGGAGCAACCCTGCCCTCATCGGGCCGGGTTGCTCCTCGCTTTCTGTGGACACCCGGGCGCCGACCCGTGAGTTACCCGTGGGAACACCTTTTCCTCGCGAGGTGCCTTCCATCACTATGAGCCGTCATACCCGCTGGTAGGTCAGGAGTCCGCGGGCGGCAGGGCGGCGAGGAGATGGGCGGATGGCGCGGACCGACGACGGCATGGGCGGTGGCCCCGGGATCAACGCGGGCGCGTCCGACGCGCGGCTCACCGAACTGCTGCGCGCCGACACCGCCACCGCGTACACCGCCCTCCAGGAACTCCGCGCCCGCCACCACCGGCCCGTCCTCACCTACGCCCGGCTGTGCACCACGGGCGAGTCGACGGCCCGGCAGCTCGCGGCCCAGGCGTTCACCCGCGCGGCCCGGGACACGGCACGCGGCATCGACCCGGGCGTACCGTGGCGCCACCGACTCCTCCTGCTCGTAGGCCAGTTGGCCGCACCCTGGGCCAGGGACGAACGGGCGGCGGGCCTCGACGCGGGCCTGCTCCTCGTCCTGAACACGGCGGACCCCGTCCCGCCGATGCTCGCCGCGTTCCAGTCGCTCCCGCCCCGCGCACAGGGCCTGATCTGGTACGCGGTGGTCGAGCGGGAACCGACCGAAGCGACGGCCGGCCTCCTGGGCCTGACCCGCGAGGACGTCGCCTACGGCACGGCCCCGGCGCTCCAGCAGCTGGCCCAGGCCTGTCTGCGCACCCGCCTCGCCGCCTCCGACGACCCGCGCTGCCGTGACTTCCGCCGCCTCATCGAGGAGTCGGTACGCCCGGACAGCCCCCGCGACAGCGCCGACCTGCACACCCATATGGCCCACTGCGCGCACTGCGCGGCCGCGTACGAGGAACAGTCCGCCCTGCGGGACTCCCCGCGTGCGGTGCTGGCGGAGGGGCTACTGCCATGGGGCGGCACGGCGTACGCCGCGGGCGACCGGGATGCCGACACCCCTGCGCCCAACGGGACTTGGCCGCCGTACCGCCGTCGCCGCTTCGCGCTGGCCTCGGCGGCCCTCGGTGTGGCGCTGGCTCCGCTGCTGGTGTTCCTGTTGTCGCGGGGCGGTGACGCGCCGACCCCGGGGGCCGCGGGCGCGGTCAGCACGCCGGCAAGCAGGCCGCCGGTGGCGGTGACGGTGACCGCGACGGCACCGCCCACCCCGTCACCCTCGCCCTCGCGCTCTCCCTCGAAACCGTCCAAGTCCCCTTCCCCCACCAGGAGTTCACCCCCACCGCCGACCACGACACCGCCGAAGCCGCCGCCTTCGCCCACGCCGCCTCCGACCCGCCCGCCGAGCGGCAGCTACGCCCAGGTCGTGAACGTCGCCTCGGGCCTCTGCCTGGACGTGGCCGGTGACTTCTCCAACGGCACGGACGTCGTCACGGTTCCCTGCACCTCGTCCCGCACCCAGCGCTGGCGGGTCGACTCCGCGCGGGGTGTCCTGCAGTCGTCCGCCGATCCCGACTACTGCCTGGACAGCCGGGGTTCGGTGGACAACGGGGTCGGGATCTGGACGTGCGCCTCGGTGGAGGGCTGGAACGGACAGAATCTCCGGTTCGCCGTGGACTCGCGCGGGGTGATCCGCCCGGCCATCGCACCGGACCACGCTGTGACACCGGGCGGGGACGGCTCGGTGTCCCTGGCCGTGGAGGCGGGACGGACGGAGCAGCGGTGGCGGGCCGGGGCGGCGTGAAGTGAGAGGCGGGGACGAGGGTCAGACCACCCGTACGCCCCGCCGCCACACCCCGCTGACCAGCGGAACTCCTGGCCGGTAGGCGAGATGCACGTGGCTCGGCGCGTCGAGCAGGGTCAGGTCGGCGTACGCCCCCGGCGTGAGCCGGCCGATGTCGTCGCGCCGCAGGGCCCGCGCCCCGCCCGCGGTGGCCGACCAGACCGCCTCGTCCGGAGTCATGCCCATGTCCCGTACCGCGAGCGCGACGCAGAAGGGGACGGAGGAGGTGAAGGACGAGCCCGGGTTGCAGTCGGTGGAGAGGGCGACGGTGACGCCCGCGTCGAGGAGGCGGCGGGCGTCGGGCCACTCGGCGCGGGTGGAGAACTCGGCGCCGGGGAGGAGGGTGGCGACCGTGCGGCTGTTGGCGAGCGCGTCGACGTCCGCGTCCGTCAGGTGGGTGCAGTGGTCGGCGCTGGCGGCGTCCAGTTCGACCGCCAACTGGACGCCGGGGCCGTAGGAGAGCTGGTTGGCGTGGACGCGCGGGTGCAGTCCCTTGGCCTTGCCCGCGGTGAGGATCGCGCGGGCCTGGTCGCCGTCGAAGGCGCCCTTCTCGCAGAACACGTCGATCCAACGGGCGTACGGGGCACAGGCGTCGAGCATCTCGCCGGTGACGAGGGCGACATAGCCGGCCGGGTCGTCGGCGTGGTCCGGCGGGACGATGTGGGCGCCGAGGTAGGTGACCTCGGCGGTCTGGGCGGCGGCGATGCGCAGGGCGCGGGCCTCGTCGGCGACGGTGAGGCCGTAGCCGGACTTGGTCTCGAAGGTGGTCGTGCCCTGGCGGAGGGCCTCGGCGAGATAGCGGGTGAGGTTGGCTTCCAGTTCCTCGTCGCTCGCGGCGCGGGTGGCGGCGACGGTGGTACGGATGCCGCCCGCGCTGTACGGCCGCCCGGACATCCGGGCGTTGAACTCCTGCGTGCGGTCGCCCGCGAAGACGAGGTGGGAGTGGGAGTCGACGAAGCCGGGGATGACCGCGCGGCCACCTGCGTCGACCCGATTGTCAGTGGCGGGTGCTTTGCTTTGATCACCGGTCCACGCGATGCGTTCACCGTCGATGACGACGGCCGCGTCCTGGATCAGTCCGAGGGGGGATCCGAGGGAGGGGTCGTTGGTGACCAGGGCGGCGATGTTGGTGATGAGCGTGCTTGCGGTGCTCGCCGAGCTGGCGGGGCTGACGGTCGTCGGGCTGCTCATGGCGTCCTTGTTGGCCTGGTCGGTGGTGGGGTCAGGTTCGGGGGCGGGGGCCGGCCGCGCGGGTGGGCGGGCCGGGGTCATCCGCGCAGGACTGCGACGGCGTCCGCGAGGGCTTTCGGCACATCCGGTACGAGGGCGTGCGCCCCGTCGCGCACGACGTGCCGACCTCCCACGACCGTATGCGACACGTCTGCTGCCGACGCGGCGAATACAGCCGTCTCGGCACCGAGCCGCGGAAGCGGCCCTGCCGTCCTGACCGAGTCGAGAACGATCGTCGTGAAGTCGGCGAGCGCGCCGGGCTCCAGGGTGCCCGCGTCGTCCCAGCCGAGGGCCGCGTGGCCGTCGGCCGAGGCCGCCCGCAGGAGGGCCGCCGCCGTCCAGTGACCTCGCGTACGGGTGCGCAGGCGCTCGTCCAGCTCCATCGCGCGGGCCTCTTCGAGCAGGTCGATCACGGCGTGGCTGTCGGAGCCGAGGGACAGTGGGGAGCCCGCGACCTGGAGGGCGGCCGCCGGGCCGATGCCGTCGGCGAGGTCGCGTTCAGTCGTCGGGCACATGCAGGTACCGGTGCCGCTGCCACCGACGAGGGCGATGTCCTCGTCGGTGAGGTGGGTGTTGTGCACGCCGGTGGTGCGTGCCCCGAGGACACCGTGCTCGGCGAGCAGCTGGGTGGGCGTGCACCCATGGGCCTCCCGGCAGGCGTCGTTCTCGGCGGTCTGCTCGGAGAGGTGCACATGCAGCGGGGCCCGCCGCTCCTCGGCCCACCGTGCCACGGTCGCCAACTGGCCGGCGGGCACGGCCCGTACGGAGTGAATGGCCGCGCCGATCCGCGCGTGATCCCGTTCCTTGAGAACTGAACAGCGTTCGGCCCAGGCGTCCGCCGTCCCGTCGGAGAAGCGGAGCTGGTGGGTGTTGGGCGGCTGCCCGAAGCCGGCGGAGAGATAGGCGGTGTCGAGGAGGGTGATCCGGATACCGGCTTCGGCGGCGGCCGCGATGAGGGCCTCGCCCATGGCGTTGGGGTCGGCGTACGGGGTACCGCCCGGGGCGTGGTGGACGTAGTGGAACTCGCCGACGGCGGTGACGCCGGCGAGGGCCATCTCGGCGTACACGGCGCGGGCGAGGGCGTGGTAGGTGTCCGGGGTCATCCGGTCGGCGACGGAGTACATGACCTCACGCCAGGTCCAGAAGGTTCCGGAGCCGCCCTGGACGGTGCCGCGGAGAGCGCGGTGGAAGGCGTGCGAGTGGGCGTTGGCGAGCCCTGGGAGCGTCAGCCCGCGCAGGAGCTCGGCGCCGGGGGGCGGGGCCGGGGTGTCCGGGCGGACGGCGGTGATGCGACCGTCGGCGACCTCCAGGAGGACACCCGGCTCGACGTGGGTGCCGAGCCAGGCATGCTCCAGCCAGTACGTCCGTGTCTGCTGGGTCGGCGTCACCTGCAGGCCAGTCCTTCCAGTACGTCGGCGAGGGCGAGCACCCCGGCCACGCAGTCGTCCTCGGCCGCGAACTCGGCCGGGGAGTGCGAGACGCCGGTGGGGTTGCGTACGAACAGCATGGCGGTCGGGATGCTCCCGGACAGGATCCCGGCGTCGTGTCCGGCACCAGTGCCTAGGACGGGGACCTTGAGCTCGGCTTCCTTGTCCTTGCCCAGGATCCGGGAGAGCTCGTCGCGCAGGGCGTGGTCGAACTCCACGACGGGCGTGAAGGACTCACGGACGACGTCCAGGTCGACGCCGTGCGCGGCGGCGTACTCGCGGGCGGCCTTCTCGACGCCGTTGACCACGAGGTCGAGGCTCGCCTGGTCGGCGGCACGGGAGTCGAGCCAGCCGCGTACCAGGGAGGGGATGGCGTTGACGCCGTTCGGCTCGACGGTGATCTTGCCGAAGGTGGCGACGGCACCGGCGAGTCGAGCCTCTCGCCGTGCCGCCAGGACGGTCTCGGCGTACGACAGCATCGGGTCACGCCGGTCCACGAGCCGTGTGGTGCCGGCGTGGTTGGCCTCGCCCCGGAAGTCGAACCGCCACCGCCCGTGCGGCCAGATGGCGCTGGCGATGCCCACACGATCACCGCTCAGATCGAGGGCCCGCCCCTGCTCGACATGCAGCTCGACGAAGGCGCCGATACGGGCGAGCCGTTCGGGGTCGGCCCCGATGCGGTCGGGGTCGTACCCGGCGGCCGCCACGGCCTGCGGAAGGCTGACCCCGTCCCCGTCGGTCAGCCGGTGCGCCTGCTCGACGGTGAGCTGCCCGGCGGTGAGCCGTGACCCGACGCAGGCGAGCCCGAACCGCGCGCCCTCCTCGTCACCGAAGTTGACGAGGGCGAGGGGCCTGGTGAACGTGACCTGGCGGGCGCGGAGTTCATCGAGCGCGGCGAACGAGGAGACGACCCCGAGGGGCCCGTCGAAGGCGCCGCCGTCGGGCACGGAGTCGAGATGAGACCCGGTGACGACGGCGTCCCCGGCAGCGGGATCCCCGAGCCAGGCCCACTGGTTGCCGTTGCGGTCGACCTCGTAGGTCAGCCCGCGTCCCTCGGCCTGCTCCTTGAACCAGGCCCGGCATTCGGCGTCGGCACCGGTCCAGGCGTAGCGGCGGTAGCCGCCGGAGGCGGGGTGACGACCGATGGGTAGCAGCTCGCGCCACATCTCATGGAAGGATCCGCCAGTCCGGCCCACAGCCGGCCCAGGCTGCGGTGCATCGCTGCCCGCAGGCCGCCGGGCGGCACCGCTCGGCCCGCCGGCCGGCCCAGGCCGGCCCGCACCCGCCACAGGCTCACCCGCGGTCGGTCCAGGTCGCCCCTCACCCGCGACAGGCTCCGGACGGCCGTCACCCGCCACAGGCTGCGGGCAGTCGTTCCGCGGGGCGTTGGGGGTCCCCCCGCTCGAACGAAGTTGAGAGTGGGGGAGGGTGGGCACAGCCGGGCCCGCGCCCGGCGACGAGACATCGGCCCCCACCGGAGAGCTGCCGTGCCCGCCCTCATGCTGAGTCACGCGTCGTCACCCTCGCGCATGGGAACCCGCACACCCCGCTCGTCGGCGACCGACTCCGCGATGTCGTAACCGGCATCGACATGCCGGATGACACCCATACCGGGGTCGTTCGTCAGGACACGCCGGATCTTCTCCCCGGCCAGCTTCGTCCCGTCGGCCACAGTCACCTGCCCGGCGTGGATGGACCGCCCCATCCCCACGCCACCCCCGTGGTGCAGGGACACCCACGACGCCCCGGACGCCACGTTCACCATGGCGTTCAGCAGCGGCCAGTCGGCGATCGCGTCGGATCCGTCCAGCATGGCCTCGGTCTCACGGTAGGGAGACGCCACCGACCCGCAGTCCAGGTGATCGCGCCCGATCGCCAGCGGCGCCGCCAGCTCACCGCTGGCGACCATGTCGTTGAACCGCTCACCGGCCTTGTCCCGCTCGCCATACCCCAGCCAGCAGATACGCGCGGGCAGCCCCTGGAAGTGCACCCGCTCGCCGGCCATCTTGATCCAGCGGGCGAGGGACTCGTTCTCGGGGAAGAGCTCGAGGATCGCTTTGTCGGTCTTCGTGATGTCGGCGGGGTCGCCGGACAGCGCCGCCCACCGGAAGGGGCCCTTGCCCTCGCAGAACAGCGGCCGGATATAGGCGGGCACGAACCCGGGGAAGGCGAACGCCCGCTCGTACCCGGCGAGCTGGGCCTCACCGCGGATCGAGTTGCCGTAGTCGAAGACCTCGGCGCCGGCGTCCATGAAGCCGACCATGGCCTCGACGTGCCGGGCCATGGACTCACGCGCACGGGTGGTGAAGCCCGCCGGGTCCTTGGCCGCGTAGGAGGCCATGTCGTCGAAGTCGACTCCCAGCGGCAGGTACGCCAGCGGATCGTGCGCCGAGGTCTGGTCGGTGACGATGTCGATGGGGGCGCCCATGGCCAGCAGCTGCGGGACGAGCTCGGCTGCGTTGCCGAGGACGCCGATGGAGAGTGCCTTGCGCTGGTCCCGCGCCTCCACCGCCAGTTGGAGGGCGTGGTCCAGGGAGTCGGCCTTCACGTCCAGGTAGCGGTGCTCGATGCGCCGCTCGATCGCCCGCGGGTCGCAGTCGACACAGATCACGACACCGTCGTTCATGGTCACGGCGAGGGGCTGGGCACCGCCCATGCCGCCGAGGCCGGCGGTGAGGGTGATCGTCCCGGCGAGGGTGCCGCCGAACTTCTTCGCGGCGACGGCGGAGAAGGTCTCGTAGGTGCCCTGGAGGATGCCCTGGGTGCCGATGTAGATCCAGGAGCCGGCGGTCATCTGCCCGTACATGGTCAGCCCGAGGGCCTCCAGACGGCGGAACTCCTCCCAGTTGGCCCAGTCGCCGACGAGGTTGGAGTTGGCGATGAGCACGCGCGGCGCCCACTCGTGGGTCTGCATGACGCCGACGGGGCGGCCGGACTGGACGAGCATGGTCTCGTCCTGCTTCAACGTCCTGAGCGTGCGCACCATCGCGTCGAAGGAACGCCAGTCGCGGGCGGCCTTGCCCGTCCCGCCGTAGACGACGAGCTTGTCCGGGTGCTCGGCGACCTCCGGGTCGAGGTTGTTCTGCAGCATCCGCAGGGCGGCCTCCTGCTGCCATCCCAGGGCGCTCAGTTCCGTGCCGCGCGGCGCTCGTACGGGGCGGGGTCCTGACACGGTCTGCCTCCTGTGCGGATTGCTCCCAGTGGACTGTTACTGCCGATATTCACATCCTGACGCCATGAATAGAACTAGTCAATACACCGGCCCGTCGGCCCGGGCGCGGCGCTGTGTTTGGCTGGACGCATGGACGCAGGCAACGACATGACGGGGGATGTTGTGGGCAACGTCAACGACGATCACGACAGCGATCACGAGAGCCGCTCCGACGCCGCGCGGGCGGGCCGGCGGGACGAGGCGGTGCGGGCCGCGGTGGAGCAGGGGCTGCTCGGGCCGACCACCCCCGTCGTCGGCCTGCTCGACGTCACCGGCATCCAGGAGTCGGCGGCGGCTCTGCGGACGGCCTTCGACGCGGTCACCGCGCCCGGCACGCCCGTGCTGCACGCCTTCGCGGTGAAGGCGACCCCGCTGGTGCCGGTGCTGCGGCTGCTGCGGGAGGAGGGGATCGGCGCCGAGGTGGCGAGCCCGGGAGAGCTGGCGCTGGCCCGGGCGGCGGGGCTGTCGCCGGGCCGGACGGTCCTGGACTCACCCGCCAAGACACCGGCCGAGCTTCGGGAGGCGCTGGCGCTCGGGATCGCCGTCAACGCGGACAATCCGCAGGAGCTGGACCGCATCGCCGGGCTGATGCGGTCGGCGGTCAGCCGCTCCCCCATCGGGATCCGGGTGAACCCGCAGGTCGGCGGCGGTTCCATCGAGGCACTGTCCACCGCCACGGCGACCTCGAAGTTCGGGGTGGCGCTGCGGGACGAGGGGGCGCGCGAGTGGGTGGTCCGGGCGTACGCCGAGCGCCCTTGGCTGACCCGGCTGCACGCGCACACCGGCTCGCAGGGCATCCCGCTGTCGCTGATGGCCGAGGGCGTGGCGGAGACGTACGGGCTCGCCGAGGAGATCAACCGGCGGATCGGGCGGCCGCAGATCGACACGATCGACATCGGCGGCGGACTGCCGGTGAACTTCAGGTCGGACGCGACGACACCGACGTACGCGGACTACGCGCGCGTGCTGCGCGAGGCGGTGCCGGGGCTGTTCGACGAGCGGTACGGACTGGTGACGGAGTTCGGGCGGTCGCTGCTGGCCAAGCACGGCACGGTGGTGGCCCGGGTCGAGTACGCCAAGAGCGCCGGCGGACGGCCGGTCGCGGTCACGCACGCGGGCGTGCAGGTGGCGACCCGGACGGTGTACGCGCCGGGAGCGTGGCCGCTCAGGATCGCCGCGTACGACGGCAAGGGGCGGCCGAAGGAGGGGCCCGACGTGGTGCAGGACGTCGCCGGTCCGGCGTGCTTCGCGGGCGACCTGCTGGCGACGGGGCGCGCGCTGCCGTTGCTGGAACAGGGCGACTACGCGGCGGCGCTCGACACGGGCGCGTACTACTTCGCGCACCACTACGCCTACAACTCCCTCGCCCGACCCGGGATCTACGGCTTCGCCCCGGACGGGGCCGGAGGCATCGCCTTCGCGACCGTACGCGAGCCGCAGAGCGTCGAGGAGATCGTGGCCGAGTCGGGAGGGGCGCACGCGGCCGCCCTCACCACCCTCCGCGCACCCGGGGGGCGTTGACGCACGCCGGAGCACCACTGATCAACTGTCCCGGAAGCCAGGCCAGTTGACCCACCCTAGTCATCTGCCGCATGTTCCACTGGAAAATGCCAGAAGCCTCACTCCTCTCCCACACGGTGCGTAGTTTCGGGGTCACTCAGCCGAACTACAGGCGGGAGGGGAGCCACGGTGCCCGGAATCGACGAGTGCCTGCTGGAAGCCATGCGACTGCCCGGTGCCCGGGGCGCCGCGCTGGTCGACTGGACGAGCGGACTGGCCCTGGGCATCGTCGGGGAGTCCCCGGGCGGCGACCGGGAGACGGCCGCGGTGGAGGCCGCCGAGCTCGCCCGGCTCGCCGCCGAGCAGCACGCCTTCGCGCCCGACCCTGACGGGGACGGCACCGAAGAAGACGGCGCCGATCCACCCGTCGAGGACCTGATCATCAGCAACCGGAACAGCTACCACGTGCTGCGGTTCGTGCGGACGTCCTTCGACAGCAGCGTGTGCCTGCACCTGTGGCTGGCCCGCGCGGAGGGCAACCTCGCGCTGGCGCGTATCAGGCTCGGCGAGATGGCCGGACGGCTGGTGCTGGAATGACCGTCGTACGGACCCCTCCGCCGCCCCGGCTACCCGTGCGGAACAAGGCGGCGGCACGGGATCGGGGCTCGGGCGGCGTCTCGCCGATGCTGACCCGGCTCGCCGCCGAGCACGCCACCGGCGTCCTCGTCCGGGAGCGCGGCATGCTCCACCTCGCCGAGGGCCGGGTGGTGCACGCCGAGAGCCCCTCCGCACCCGGCCTCGACGTCCTGCTCACCGCCCGCGGCACGCTGGACGCCGAGGCCTGGCGGGAGGCGGAGGCCGAGACCGGCGACCGGCACCGCGCCGGCCACCACCTGGTCGACGGCGGACGCCTCACCCCGGGAGCGCTGGAGCTGTGCCGGCTCACCGCGCTGTACGACGCGGCGTACTTCGTCCTCGCCCCCAGCAGCGCCCCTGGCCGCTTCCGCTACGGCGGCGAGGCCGGACCCGGCTGTGAGTGCCCGGTGCCGGTGGCCGCCCTGGAGCGCGAGACGCTGCGCCGCCGCGATCTGCTGCACGGCATCTGGCCCGATCCGGCCACGGACCACGCCCCGCTCACCCGGGCGGACCGGTTGGCGCTCCCGGCGCCCAGCGCACGCCAGCGGGCGGTCCTGGCCCGGCTGGACGGCGTCCGCACGGCGACGGAGATCGCCCGGGACCTGGGCCGCCCGTCGTTCCACACGCTGGTGGACCTACGGCGGCTGGCGGCGGCCGGAGTCGTCGAGCCCCGCCCGCAGGCCCGCACCGAACCGCCCGATGGACTCGCACTCGAGGGGCTCGACGTGCTCGAAGCACTTCCGCCCGAGTTCACCGATCCCCACATCACGTTGCTGAAGAGGCTCAGGGATGCGCTGGAGACCCTTTGAGCGGCGGCAGCGGCAGTGGACCCGCGCCGAGAGGAGAGACCTGATGGCAGCGGAGAGCGACATCCTCGAGGAGTTGCGCCGGCTCAGAGCCCGCGTGCCCCAGCTCACCGGCGCCCTCGTGGCCTGCGCCGACGGTCTCGTCCTCGCCCAGGACACCCCCGGCATCGACCCGGAGAACCTGGCCGCGCTCACCACGACCGCACGCGGCCTCGCCGCACAGTTGGCGGAGGCGACCGGCCAGGGGGACTTCCGCGAACTGCTGGTACACGGCGTGCACGGCTGTGTGGCGACGTACGCGGCGGGCCCTGCCGCCGTCCTGACCCTGCTCGCCCAGGACCCCGTCAACGTCGGCCGCCTCCATCTGGAGGGCCGCCGGGCGGCCACCCGCATCGGGGAACTCGTCGACGCCGCCACGGCACCCCCGGACAAGCCCCCGGACATGCCTCCGACCAAGTCCCAGGCGAAGCCCTCGGCGGAGACGGCCGCCAAGACCACCGCGCCCCGCGCCAGAACCCCACGCGCCTCCCGCTCCAAGCCCCCCGCTACCCGCGCCCCCACCCCCACCCCCACCCCGACCCCGACCCCGGCCACCGAAGCGCCCGCCGCACCAACGGTGGCGCGCACCACCACCGAAAGTTGAGAGGAACCGAGGGAACAGTCATGACCAACACCGAAACCGCACTGAAAGAGGCGCTCGCCTCCATCGAGGGCGCCACCGGCGTCGCGCTCGTCGACTACACCAGCGGCATGGCGCTGGGCACGCTGGGCGGCGGCAAGAGCTTCGACCTCAACGTCGCCGCCGCCGGCAACACCGATGTGGTCCGCGCCAAGATGCGCACCATGGAACACCTCGGGCTCAAGAGCCAGATCGAGGACATCCTGATCACGCTGTCCGACCAGTACCACCTGATCCGCCTGATCCGCGGCCGGGGCGGCAACGGACTCTTCCTCTACCTGGTCCTCGACGTGAAGAGGTCCAACCTGGCGATGGCCCGCCACCAACTCCGAAGGATCGAGGAGGAGCTGGAGGTCTGACGGCCGGACCACGTCTGACGGCTAGACCAGGGCCGCGGTGCGGCGGCGTGCCCCACCCGGGGCCGCGTCGCCCGCCGCGATGCCCGTGCTGCGGTAGGCCTTGACCGCCTTGCCTGCCGGACGGCCGCCGTTCGCCGCGAGCCAGTCGACACGCACCCACAGCAGCGCGTCCTCCGCCCGCTCGCGCCGCCCGAGCCAGGCGGCCTTCAGCCGCAGCCCGGCACCGCAGCCGGCGAGCAGCATGCCGCCCGCGGCGGGTACCGCGAACGCGCTGCCCAGCACGGCCAGGAAGGCGAGCAGCAGCCACCAGCGGTGTCCCCGCCGCCAGTTGCGCGCGCTCACCGCACGGTCCTGGAGCACATCGTGCTTGCTCGCACGGGCGGCCGAGCGGGCGAGGTCGGTGTAGCGCCTACGGCGCCAGTACGCCACCACCGCGGTCGCGACGATGAACAGCGCGGCCCCGGCCATCACCCCGATCCGTCGCCCCGTGATGCCCGGCACCAGAACACCGATGCCCGCCGCGAACACCCCGAGCCACCACATCGGCGCGGCTCCGGCGCGTACGACGACAGCCACCCGAGCCAGGCCATGAGCTCTGTGATCCCCGCGTGCCACGTTCCGCCTCCTTGTCGCCTCACAGCACTGCGATTCCTGACAGGGATTCCTGACAGGGATTCCTGGTCGCGCAGATTAGCGAGCGAACGTGAGACGAGTCTTAGAGCACGCGAAATTCACTCGCCTTCACTCGACGAACAGCCCGCGCGCCGCCGCTCTCGCGTCGAACTCCTCCAGCCGGGCCTGGGCGTCCGGCAGGTCGTCGCACATCGCCTCCAGCAGGACCCGGCCCAGCAGCATCGGGGCGCAGGCGGTGTCGAAGGCGAGCCCCGTGCCGACGGCGGCCGGCAGCAGCAGGTCGGAGGCCTTGGCGACCGGCGCGAAGGCGGAGTCGGCGACCGTCACCACCGTCAGCCCGGCCTCCTTCGCATACGTCAGCGTGTCCACGACCTCACGCGGATGCCGGGGCAGCGCGAAGCACAGCAGGGTCGTGGCGCCGGCCCGGACGGCGGAGTCGATCCGGTCGTGGATCATCGTGCCGCCCTCGTTCAGCAGCCGTACGTCCGGATGGACCTTGGCGGCGAAGTAGGCGAAGCCGTACGCCTGTGAGGCAGCGGCCCGCAGCCCGAGGACGGGAAGGGGGCGCGAGGCCGCGAGCAGCCGCCCGGCCTTCTGCACGGGCCGCGGGTCGGCCAGCACCTCCGCCAGGTGCCGCAGGTTCTCGATCTCGGCCTCGACGGCCTGCTGGTACTCGTTGTACGACGCAGAGTCCGCCGCCGGTTCGGCGGGCGCGACCTCGCGCAGGTGCTTGCGCAGGGCCGGGTAGCCGTCGAAGCCGAGGGCGACCGCGAAACGGGTCACCGACGGCTGGCTGACCCCGGCCAGTTCGGCCAGTTCCACGCTGGACAGGAACGGCACGTCGGCGGCCCGCCGCACCATGCTGTGCGCGATGCGCCGCTGGGTCGGCGTCAGCCGGTGCCCCTCGAAGAGCGCCTGCAGCCGCGCGGCAGGACTGTCCGGCACCCCCGCGCCACGGCCCGCCGCGCCCGCGCTCTTGTCCGCCACGCTCGCACCCACGCCCGCACTCCCGTCCGCGCTCATGACTTGCTCCCCCTCCAGATGTCCGTGAACCGGTCGAGCAGTGCGGCCGCCGTCGTCACGTCGCCCGTGAGCGGCCGGTCGGCCGGGTCCTCGTCGAGCACCGACTCGGCGAGCTCCAGCGCACGGCCCACCCCGAGCTCCGGGTCGGGCCGGACATCACGCTGGCGCAGCGCCCGTACGGCGGCGACGAGTTCGCAGCCGACGACGAGACGGTACGCGCCGCACGCACGCAGTGTCTGACGTGCGGCGAGCGAGGCGAAGCTGGCCTGTTCCTCGACGCCTCGGGAGAGTACAGCGTGGCCGAGCGACGCGGGCGCCGAGAAGGCCCGCAGGTCGCCGAGGGCGGCCCCGGCGGAGTACTCCAGGATCATCACGCCGGAGGAGGCGGGTTCCTGGTCGGCGAGAAAGGGTCTGAGCCGGGTGAAGGCGGGCTCGTTGAGCGTGGACAGGCGGGATGTGGACAGACGGGCCGCCTGGGTCATGGCCAGTCGGAAGTGGTCCAGGGCGAGGGCGAGTTGGGCCTGGTAGAAGCCGCCGTGGTGGTAGGCGGCCAGGTCCTCGGGGCAGATCAGCGGGTTCTCCGCCGCCGCGTTGATCTCGATCGCGAGGACCTCTGCCAGGGCGTCGGCCGCGTCGTGGGCCGGGCCGTGGATCTGGGGCAGGCAGCGGAAGCCGTAGGGATCCTGGAGGCGGCCGAGCGGCGGGGTCGGGCGGTCGGCGGCGCCGATCAACTCCCGCATCCGGCGGGCGACTTCGCTGGAGCCGCGGTGCGGGCGGGCGGCGTGCACGGGGGCCGCGTACGCCTCGTGTGAGCCGTCGACGGCGAGCAGGGAGAGGGCGCCGACGACCTGGGTGGCCTCCAGAAGCCCGCGCAGTTCGCGCAGGGCGAGGGCGGACTGGCCGAGCGTGAGGGCGTTGCTGCTGATGAAGGCCAGCGCGTCGTTGTTGTCGAGCGGCTGGGGCTCGGGGGCGCCCGGCCCCCGCCAGGGGTGCTCGCCGGCCAGCGCGAGGCCGGCCTGGGCGAGGGCGGCGATGTCGCCGGTGCCGACCGAGCCGAACTCGTTCACGACCGGGTACGCCCCGCTCTCCAGCGCCTCGCACAGGGCCGTGACAACGGTGGGCCTGAGCCCCGCCCCGCCGGCCAGCAGCTGGTTGGCGCGGACGGCGAGCATCGCGCGTACCTGCCGGGCGGGCAACTCCTCGCCGATGGCACCGGCATGACTGCGCAGCAGGCGCAGGCCGTGCTCGGCGGCCGCCTCGGTGGGCACGTCCTCGTTCCGGTTGGCGCCGACGCCGGTGGACCGGCCGTAGACGCGGCCGGTCGCGGCGATGCGGCGCGCGGCGTCCCAGGACTCCTCGACGCGCCGCATCCCCTCGCTCCCCGGTACCGGCCGCGCGGCCCCGTCGGCGAGGCGCACGACGTCGGTGACGCCGAGGCCGACCCCGTCGAGGACGACAAGAGCAGAGGCCGCTATCCGCGGTGCGTCCACGATCCGAGACGACATCAAACCCAAACCTCCTCAACAAGGACATCCGATCTTGTTCGCCGGTCATCCGTTACCTCGGATCAACGCCAAGACGTTGACAATCTATTCACACACTAAGAACTCTGCATGATGTTATACAGTCGGGCAAGGGACAACTCGTGATCCAGTTCGACGCGATCCACAAGCGCTTCCCCATCGGCACCACAGCAGTCCACGACCTCACACTCCGGGTCGGCGGCAAGGACGTCCAGCGCCAGCCGCCGCCGAACTGCGCCGCTCCATCGGATACGTCATCCGGCAGTCGGGGCCTCTTCACCACCGACACGGACATCCAGGCCAACGACTGGGTGGTGCTGACGGACCCGAAGAACCTGATCCCCGGCCGGCACGTCGTCCCCTCATCGCCGACCGCAAGGCCGACTCGACGGTCCGCAAGGCCCTCGCCGGACTCGGCAACGTCCTCACCACCGCCCAGCTCACCGAACTCAACCGTCAGGTCGACAAGGACAAGAAGGGCCCGGAGGACGTGGCGAACGCGTACGCCCGGCAGCACGGGCTGGTGAAGTGAACGGCGGCCGGTTGCGCCCCTGACCCCGGCGCACCCCCTCCCGAACAGGGGGGCTAACCCCAGTGCGGGCGTCCTCCGGGCTGCCTACCGTGGGCCGTATGACCGGATCGGACGCACGGGACACCGAACTCAAGAAGGAACTCGACGCCACCCTGCAGGCCCGCAGGGAACTGGGCGAGGAATACGAGTCCGCGCTGGTCGACTCCTTCCTGGAGAAGGTCGACCAGCGTATCGACGGGGCGGTGGAGCGCCGGTTGCGCCGGCAGCTCGCCGAGCAGCAGATGGTGGCGGCCCGGGGTGCCCGGTCGCCGCGGCCGACGGACACCTGGGGCGAGCGCTTCGGCTTCGGCATCGTCTCGCTGGTACTGGCGATCCCGCTGTCCGGGATCGGCGGCGGCGTCGCCGGCCTCAAGGGACTGCTCGTCGCCTGGTTCGGCATCGTCGGCGTGAACGTCGTCCAGGCCGCCCGCGTCAACCCCGGCCTGTTCCGCGGCCGGCCGGGCCGCAAGGCGGCCAAGGACGACGACGCCTGGGAGGACTGACCTCACGCCTGCGCCGAAAGAGGCCGGCGCCGCTGGGGAGTTGGGCCTCGGCGCAGGTCGGCTGAGCGGGCCCGGAAAAGATTATGCGCGGGGACCGCCGCACCCCCGTTACCGGGGGGCGGGACGACGGCGGTCCCCGCGAGTGGACGCGGGCCGGGTCAGGGCCGGGCTTGCGCGTCCTAGGCGTCCATGGAGGTCCGGGAGCCGCTCCGGAGGTCCTTGGCGCCGTTTTGGTTGCCGGCCGGGGCGGGGAGCCGCTCCCGCCCTTGCCGACATCCACTAATGTGCCGGACCCGTGTTAAGCGGGTGCTGCGCGGACGTGACGCGCTCGTACCACTTCCGCGAAGTCCACGAGGATTGTCGATCACAGCAAGTTCGCCGCCGTCCCGGGCAGTTCACCGGATGTTTCCCGCTACTTTCCGCCCTTGGCGAGGAAGGCCAGCAGGTCCTGTCGGCTGACCACACCCGTCGGCTTGCCCTCGACGAGGACGATCGCGGCGTCCGCGCCGCCCAGGACGGACATCAGGTCGCCGACCGGTTCGCCGGAGCCGACCTGCGGGAGCGGGGCCGACATGTGCTTCTCCAGCGGGTCGTCGAGCGAGGCCCGCTTGGTGAACAGGGCGTCCAGCAGCTCCCGTTCCACGACGGACCCGACGACCTCGGCGGCCATCACGTCGGGGTGACCGGCGCCGGGCTTGACGATCGGCATCTGCGAGACGCCGTACTCGCGCAGCACCTCGATGGCCTCGCCGACGGTCTCGTCCGGGTGCATGTGGACGAGGGACGGGATGGCGCCGTGCACCTTGTCGTTCAGGACGTCGGCGACGCGGGCGCTGGGGCCCTCGTCCTCGAGGAAGCCGTAGTCGGCCATCCACTCGTCGTTGAAGATCTTGCTGAGGTAGCCGCGCCCGCTGTCGGGGAGCAGGACGACCACGACGTCGTCCGGACCGAGCCGCTCGGCGACCCGCAGGGCGGCCACCACCGCCATCCCGCAGGAACCGCCCACCAGCAGCCCCTCCTCCTTCGCCAGCCGGCGGGTCATCTGGAAGGAGTCCTTGTCGGACACGGCGACGATCTCGTCGGCGACGGTCCGGTCGTAGGCGGTCGGCCAGAAGTCCTCACCGACGCCCTCGACGAGATACGGCCGCCCCGACCCGCCCGAGTACACCGAGCCCTCGGGGTCCGCGCCGACGACCTGCACCTTGCCGTCGCTGACGTCCTTCAGATAGCGCCCGGTGCCGGAGATGGTGCCGCCGGTGCCGACGCCCGCCACGAAGTGGGTGATCTTCCCCTCCGTCTGCTCCCACAGCTCGGGACCGGTGGAGTGGTAGTGGGAGAGCGGGTTGTTGGGGTTGGAGTACTGGTCGGGCTTCCAGGCACCGGGGGTCTCGCGGACGAGCCGGTCGGAGACGTTGTAGTAGGAGTCCGGGTGCTCCGGGTCCACGGCCGTCGGGCAGACGACCACTTCGGCGCCGTAGGCACGCAGGACGTTGATCTTGTCCGTCGACACCTTGTCGGGGCACACGAAGATGCACTTGTACCCCTTCTGCTGGGCCACTATGGCGAGCCCGACGCCGGTGTTCCCACTGGTCGGCTCGACGATCGTGCCGCCGGGCTCGAGCGCCCCGCTCTCCTCGGCCGCCTCGATCATGCGCAGGGCGATGCGGTCCTTCACGGAGCCGCCCGGGTTGAAGTACTCCACCTTGGCCAGGACGGTCGCCCGGATCCCCTTGGTCACGTTGTTGAGCCTCACCAGCGGGGTGTTGCCGACGAGGCTGATCATCGAGTCGTGGAATTGCACCGTTGTCTCCGGATGCTTGCAAAAGAAGTGGTCATAGTGGTTCCGCCAGCCTATGGCCTGTTCGGGGCCCGTGACGGTCGTTCACTCGCCGTTGGGATTGGGCGACGGTCCGTGCGGGGCAAGCAGTGGATGTACGGCTATGAGGAGGTGGCGGCGACGTATGACACGCATGTCGAGGGCGAGGGTGGCCCGGCGGATCGCGGCCGGTGCGGCGTACGGCGGCGGCGGGATCGGTCTGGTCGGCGCTGCGACCGTCGGGCTGGTCCTGGCGGAGGTGCGGCTGGCCAGACGCCAGGTCGGCAACGGCACGAGCAACCACGTACCGAACGCCGACGGCCGGTTCGGGTTGGCGTACGACGCCCCTGGTGAACCGCCGCTGCGGCTGACGCTGCTCGGCGACTCCACGGCCGCGGGCCAGGGCGTGCACCGGGCGGGACAGACGCCGGGCGCGCTGGTGGCGTCGGGGCTGGCGGCGGTGGCGGAGCGGCCGGTGGAGCTGCGGAACGTGGCGTCGCCGGGGGCGCGGTCGGATGACCTGGACCGTCAGGTGGCGCTGGTGCTGGCGGACGCGGCCGCGGTGCCGGACGTCTGCGTGATCATGATCGGCGCGAACGACGTCACGCACCGGATGCCGCCGACGCGGTCGGTACGCCATTTGTCGGCGGCGGTACGGCGGCTGCGTACCGCCGGCGCGGAGGTGGTGGTCGGCACCTGCCCCGACCTGGGCACGATCGAGCCGGTGCAGCAGCCCCTGCGCTGGCTGGCCCGACGGGCCTCCCGCCAGTTGGCGGCCGCCCAGACGATCGGCGTCGTCGAGCAGGGCGGCCGCACGGTGTCGCTGGGCGATCTGCTGGGCCCGGAGTTCGAGGCGAACCCGCGGGAGCTGTTCGGCCCCGACAACTACCACCCCTCGGCGGAGGGCTATGCCACCGCGGCGATGGCGGTCCTGCCGACGGTCTGCGCGGCGCTGAACCTCTGGCCGGCGGAAGAGGAACGCCCCGACGTCGCCCGCCGCGAGGGCTTCCTCCCCGTGGCCCGCGCTGCCGCCGAGGCCGCCTCGGAGGCAGGCACGGAGGTCGCGGCAGCGATGCCGACGGGACCCAGGGGACCGTGGGCGCTTCTGAAGCGGCGCCGCCGCCGGAGGGTCCCGGAAGCCGAGCCGACCCCTGCGACGCCGGCTCCGTAGCCAGGAGGCTCCGCCCCCTGGCCCCCCGGCCTGCGCCCACCCGCCGCCCGACTCGGCCGGGAAAGGAGTGGGTCTCGCCCCACACCCAGCGCGAAAAAAGCAAGCGCTTAGAAAATTGCGGTCAGGGTCACACCGCGCCACCGGTGACCCTGGAGGTACGTGCGGGTAACTTCCCAAGCAGCCCTGCCCATCACACACGTACTCCCACCCGTCGCCCGACCGCCACCCCTCAACGAGGCGCTACGCGCCGCCCCTTTCGACTGGAGCCGTGATGCCCGAAGCCGTGATCGTCTCGACCGCCCGCTCCCCCATCGGCCGCGCCGGCAAGGGCTCCCTCAAGGACCTGCGCCCGGACGACCTGACCGCCACGATCATCCAGGCGGCCCTCGCCAAGGTGCCCGAGCTGGACCCGAGGGACATCGACGACCTGATGCTCGGCTGCGGTCTCCCCGGCGGCGAGCAGGGCCACAACCTCGGTCGCATCGTCGCCGTACAGATGGGGATGGACCACCTCCCCGGCTGCACGGTCACCCGCTACTGCAGCTCCTCCCTGCAGACCTCCCGCATGGCCCTGCACGCCATCAAGGCCGGCGAGGGCGACGTCTTCATCTCGGCCGGCGTGGAGATGGTCTCCCGGTTCACCAAGGGCAGCTCCGACGGCCTCCCGGACACGCACAACCCCCTCTTCGCCGAGGCCGAGGCCCGTACCGCCGCCGTCGCGCAGCAGGAGGGCACGACCTGGCACGACCCGCGCGAGGACGGCCTGATCCCGGACGCCTACATCTCGATGGGCCAGACCGCCGAGAACCTGGCCCGCTGGAAGGGCGTCACCCGCCGGGAGATGGACGAGTTCGGCGTCCGCTCGCAGAACCTCGCCGAGGAAGCCATCAAGAACGGCTTCTGGGAGCGGGAGATCACCCCGGTCACGACCCCCGACGGCACGGTCGTCTCGAAGGACGACGGCCCCCGCGCCGGCGTCACCATGGAGGGCGTCCAGGGCCTCAAGCCGGTCTTCCGCCCCGACGGCCTGGTCACCGCCGGCAACTGCTGCCCGCTGAACGACGGCGCCGCCGCGGTCGTCATCATGAGCGACACGAAGGCCCGCGAGCTGGGCCTCACGCCCCTCGCCCGCATCGTGTCCACCGGCGTCTCCGGCCTCTCCCCCGAGATCATGGGCCTCGGGCCGGTCGACGCGAGCCAGCAGGCCCTGCGCCGCGCCGGCCTCACGATCGACGACATCGACCTGGTCGAGATCAACGAGGCGTTCGCCGCCCAGGTGATCCCCTCCTACCGCGACCTCGGCCTCGACCTCGACAGGCTGAACGTCAACGGCGGCGCCATCGCCGTCGGCCACCCCTTCGGCATGACCGGCGCCCGCATCACCGGCACGCTGATCAACTCCCTCCAGTTCCACGACAAGCAGTTCGGTCTGGAGACGATGTGCGTCGGCGGCGGCCAGGGCATGGCGATGGTCATCGAGCGCCTGAGCTGACCAACTCCCCGCAGCCGTACGCAAACCCAGCGTGACCCTCAGGCCCGGAACCCTTGAATCACCAGGGTTCTGGGCCGTTTTGTGATCCAATCTCCCCCAGGATGTGACCTATCTCCCTCCGGAGAGGTATTCGCACAGGTCAGAGCCGTTTCACCACTAAACCCCGGACCCAAAGTCCTGTCCGTTTCGTGACGTTACGCACTGACAGCAGGTCAGTCCGCCCTTCAAGCTGATGTAGGAAGTCGGGGGTCGACTTTGAACCGGGAGTACGTCAGTGAGCGCCATGCCGATCGCTTTGCTGCTCACCACGGCCGCCACGGGCGCCGTGGGCGTCGCCGTCCTGCGCACCCTCTTGGTGCTGCGCCGACAGGTCGCGGCCCTGCACACCGAGCTCGCCGCGTCCAACGCGGCCGCGGCCCGTGGTCTCGTGCCGGCCTCCCGCCGCTCCGCCGACGCCGATGAGATACGCGCCGCCGTCGCCGAGGCACTTGCCGAGGAACGCGAGCGGGAGCTCGCCGAGGCGCGGGCGTTCTGGGCCGCCCAGGAGGCCCGTGACGCCTCCGACGCGCCCACCCTGCTGGGCCTGCCCGACAGCGAGCTGTTCCTGCCCCGGCAGGCCGATTTCGCGGGCCTGGAGCACCTGGAGCCGGTGACCGAGCCGACCGCGGACACCGACGAGTTCACCGGGGAGTCCCCGGAGCTGGCCGCGGCCCGCCGCCGCCACCCCTCCCACCCGGACTTCGTCCCGGTCTCCTCACCGGTCGTGGGCGACCACGAGCGCACGGTGGCCACCCTCGAGGACCTGGCCGCCTCCGCCACCGAACTCTCCGACGTCCGCCCCGGCCCCCTGGGCACCCTCGACGTCTACGTCTTCGCCGACGGCACCACCCTCTGCATGACCCCCGGCCACCGCGAAACAGCAGAACGCCTCGCAGCAGCCCTCAGGGCAGGCGAAACCCCGGTCCTGCTGGGCGGCTCGGGAGTCTCAGGCGCGTACACCCTGACGTTCGCGTGCGGCGAGGAGAACGTCTACATCCTGGCGGACAGGGTCATAGCAAGCCTTTGAGTTCTCAGGCGCCGGGCAACAACGAACCGGCAGCCGCGTACGAACCTCAAACCCCCGCCCTCTTCTGCGCCTCCGCCACCAACCCCACCGCTTCCTCTACCTCCGCGTCACTGGAAATCACCACAGCCAGGTCATGCACAGCCACGGTGATCTGATCAGCGGCAGCAAACATCCCGGCGTCAGGCATCACCCGCCCCTCCCCCAGGGGATCCTCGATCCGCTGCGCCCGCAGGGCCAACTCCCTGGCCAACCGCAAGGCCTCGGCGGCAGCGCCCCGCTGCAACCGACTCTGCGGCGCCGCCCGCAACCGATCGGCGAAGTGATCCACAGCCTGGGTCAGACGCGTCGTATCCACCACGCCGCGAGCGTACGCGCCGCACCGCGACTGTTGCCAACAGGCCAACGCTCAGGCACGGTGACCTGAAGGACCGGCTTACATCCCATGCGTCCGGAGGCGCCGATGTCCCAAGTCTTCTCCGAGGAGACCCATCGCAATCTGCTCGCCCGTATCCCCCACTGCACCGGTCGTGAAGTCTCCGACTGGCTTCGCGCTGTCGAAGAAGGCCCGGCTCTCTTCAACTTCGAGGAGAAGGTCAGCTGGCTCCGCCACGAGCACAACCTCGCGTATGGCCACGCGAAGGCGATCATTCACGAGTACGACCTGAGGAGGGCCGCGCGCAAGTTCATGTAGGCGCGCACAACGACGAAGGGCCCCGAGTCGCCACGCGGCGGAAGCCGCATATGTGAGCGCCGGGGCCCTTTCGCCTAGGACCGTTACGACCGTCGGAGACTAGTCGCTGCTGTTGAGGATCGCGATAAGCCTCAGGAACTCGAGGTAGATCCACACCAGCGTCAGCGTGAGGCCGAACGCCGCCAGCCACGCCTCCTCGCGCGGGGCACCGTAGGCGATGCCGTCCTCGACCTGCTTGAAGTCGAGGGCGAGGAAGCAGGCGCCGAGCAGGATGCCGATGACGCCGAAGACGATGCCGAGCGGGCCGCTGCGGAAGCCGAGGCCGTCACCGCCGCCGAACACCGCGAACAGCAGGTTCACGGCCATCAGCAGGATGAAGCCGAGCGCGGCCGCCATCACGAAGCCGACGAAGCGGCGGTTGACGCGGATCCAGCCCGCCTTGTACGCCACCAGGACGCTGATGAAGACCGCCATGGTGCCGAGCACGGCCTGCATGGCCGCACCGCTGGCGATGCGGTTGTCGACGACGCTGGAGATGACGCCCAGGAAGACGCCCTCGAACGCGGCGTACGACACGATCAGCGCGGGCGAGGCCTTGCGCTTGAAGGACTGGACGAGCGCCAGGACCATGCCGATCAGCGCGGCACCGATGCCGATGCCGTAGGACCGGCTGAGGTTCGCGTCGTCGACGGGCAGCAGCGCCCAGGCGAGCGCGGCCGTGACGACCAGGATGCCGAGTGTGGTACCGGTGCGCAGGACGACGTCGTCGATCGTCATCCGGCCGGTGGTGACCGGGGCCTGCGGCGGCGCGCCGTACTGCTGGTCCTGCTGGGCGTAAGGGTTCTGCGCGTACGGGTTGCCGGCCTGTGGCTGGGCGGCGTACGGGTTGCCCTGCGCGTACGGGTTGGCCTGCGTGCCGACAGCGGCGCCCCCGGCCTGCGGCGCGGTGCTGAAGCCCGCGTGGCCGTTGTCGCGGCTGAACCCCCGTCGCGAGAAGACCGGGTTGCTGCTCCTCATTTCACTCCTCCATGGCCACCAGGCGTGGCCTTGGCCTAAGAGTAATAGGTAGGCAAAGGATTGACCCTAGTGCTTGGGGAGGATCTTTCCCTCGTCGTGCTGCGCAACACGCTACGCGGCTCGTTGATTCCCAGCCACGGAGGGGCTCATTCATGACCAACCTGCGACGTGGCCGGAACCGGCCGGAGATCATCCGCTTGTCTCACTCGAACGGGAAGCCCGTGTAGCCCTCGGCCAGGTCGGTCTCGGCCGCCGTCGAGGTGGCGAGCCGCTCGAGTCGCGCCACCTGGAGGCGGTCCTCGAACGGGGTGGCGTCGGGGGCCCGGTGGAGCAGCGTCGTCATGTCGTAGGAGAACCGCTCGGCCTGCCAGACGCGGCGCAGACACGTCTCCGAGTAGGCGTCGAGGAGCTCCGCCGAACCGGTGTCCTTCTGATGCGTCAGTGCCTTCGCGAACGTGACGACGTCACCGACGGCGAGGTTCAGGCCCTTCGCCCCCGTCGGCGGCACGATGTGCGCCGCGTCACCGGCCAGGAAGAGGCGGCCGTGCCGCATGGGCTCGTGGACGTAGGAGCGCATGGGGGTGACCGACTTCTGGGTGATCGGCCCACGCTCCAGCCGCCAGCCGTCCGCGGTCTCGAAGCGGCGTTCCAGCTCCGCCCAGATCTCGTCGTCGCTCCACTCCTCGGCGTCGGTGCCCTCGGGCACCTGGAGGTAGAGGCGGGAGACGGACGGGGAGCGCATGGAGAGGAGGGCGAAGCCGCGGTCGTGGCGGGCGTAGACCAGCTCGTCGTGCGAGGGGGCGACGTCGGCGAGGATGCCGAGCCAGCCGAAGGGGTACGTCCGTTCGAAGACCTGGACCAGTTCGGCCGGGATCGCCTTGCGCGCGACGCCCCAGGAGCCGTCGCAGCCCACGACGTAGTCGCACTCCAGGACGTCGTCGTTTCCTTCGTGCCCCTCCTGCCGGAAACGGACGCGCGGGGAGTCGGTGTCCGCGCCCTCGACGGCCAGTGCCTCAGCCCCGAAGAGCAGCGGGCCGCCCTCCTTGAGCTGGAGGGCGATGAGGTCCTTGCAGACCTCGGTCTGGGCGTAGACCATCACGGACCGGCCGCCGGTGAGGGCGGGGAAGTCGACGCGGTGGCGTTTGCGGTCGTGGCGCAGCTCGATGCCGTCGTGCCGCAGGCCCTCCCGGTCCATGCGCTCGCCGGCGCCGGCCGCGCGCAGCACGTCCACCGTGCCCTGCTCAAGGATTCCGGCGCGCTGGCGCTGCTCGACGTAGGCGCGGTCGCGGCCCTCCAGGACGACCGAGTCGATGCCGGCGTTGTGCAGCAGCCGGGCGAGGAGGAGTCCGGCCGGGCCGGCGCCGATGATGCCTACGGTGGTTCGCATCGGGCGTACCCTTCTGTTCGTCCAGTGAAATTTACTTCACGTTTCTCTTGTGAGTCTCCGACCGCGCACGCCCGCTGTCAACGGTTGTGCGGTGAACTCTTCAATGGAGGGTGCATGCGAAAGCGGCCGCAAACAGCGGCCGCGCGTGAGGTCGGAGGTGCCCGGAACCGGACTTGAACCGGTACGCCCGCGAGGGGCAGCGAGGTTTAAGCTCGCCGTGTCTGCATTCCACCATCCGGGCAGGCCATGGGCTCCGCATCGAGGTTCCGAGCCTATCGGGGTGCGTCCCCCGAACAGCGGACGGGCGGACCGATGTTGTCTTATTTTATTGATGCCTGAGGGTGCATCAGCCCGCGGAACGGGCCATCCGCACTTGCCAATAGCCTTACGCGTGACACGTCCGCGCGTATGCGGAATGACGGAATTTCACCGCCCGAACGAGGTCGCTCCACCGGTTCTCGACGCACGCGCGCGTAGGGGGCGCTCGTCATCCCCAGGTATGACACCGAGGCTCGCCGTCCGCCCGAAGTCTGCCTACGGAACCAGAACAGCGGCTGACTACACGGCGGCGGCCGGCCAGGACGATGGAACACGTCCCCCGAACACACCGTCATCCCTCAGGAGCGCCTTCTCGTGACCATCGCATCCATCGCCGGCCGGGCCACCGCCGTGGCCGCGCGTGCCACGGATCTGTCGAAGATCTACGGACAGGGCGAGACCCGCGTGGTCGCCCTGGACCAGGTCTCCGTGGACTTCCGGCAGGCCGAGTTCACCGCGATCATGGGCCCGTCGGGTTCCGGGAAGTCCACGCTGATGCACTGTGTCGCGGGCCTGGACACCTTCTCCTCCGGCTCGGTACGCATCGGCGACACCGAACTGGGCTCCCTGAAGGACAAGCAGCTCACCAAATTGCGCCGGGACAAGATCGGCTTCATCTTCCAGGCGTTCAACCTGCTGCCGACGCTGACCGCGCTGGAGAACATCACACTCCCGATGGACATCGCCGGCCGCAAGGCGGACCAGCAGTGGCTGGACTCGGTGATCGGGATGGTCGGCCTGGCCGACCGGCTCAGCCACCGCCCCTCCCAACTCTCCGGCGGCCAGCAGCAGCGCGTCGCCGTCGCCCGCGCCCTCGCCTCCAAGCCCGACATCATCTTCGGCGACGAGCCGACCGGAAACCTCGACTCGCGTTCCGGCGCCGAGGTGCTGGGCTTCCTGCGCAACTCCGTACGGGAGTTGGGGCAGACGGTCGTGATGGTGACCCACGACCCGGTGGCGGCGGCGTACGCGGACCGGGTCGTCTTCCTGGCGGACGGGCGGATCGTCGACGAGGTGTACGAACCCACGGCCGACTCCGTGCTCGACCTGATGAAGCAGTTCGACGCGAAGGGCCGCACCAGCTGATGTTCCGCACCGCCCTGCGCAACGTACTCGCGCACAAGGCCCGGCTGTTGATGACCGTGCTCGCCGTGATGCTGGGCGTGGCCTTCGTCTCCGGCACCCTGGTCTTCACCAACACCATCTCCCACGCCTACCAGAACAGCTCCGCCAAGGGCTTCGACCATGTCGACGTCGCCGTGGAACCCGCCTACCAGGAGAGCGAGGGCGACCGGCTCGGCAAGCGGGCCGAACTGACGCAGGCCATACTCGACACGAGCGCCGAGGTGCCGGGGGCCGCGAACGCCATCGGTGTCGTGACCGGCTTCACCGCCATCGCCGACAAGGACGGCAAGCTCATCGGCGGCGGGTTCCAGTCCCAGGGCGGCAACTACTGGGGCGACAAGGACCCGCGCTACCCGCTGAAGTCCGGCTCCGCGCCGCGCGGCAAGGACCAGGTCCTCATCGACGCCGAGACCGCGAAGCGCGCCGGCTTCCAGGTCGGCGACACCGTACGCATCTCGGTCGACGGGCCGGTGCTGACGCCGACGATCACCGGCATCTTCACGACCGACGACGGCAACGTCGCGGCCGGCGGCAGCCTGGCCCTGTTCGACACGGCCACCGCACAGCATCTGTTCGGCAAGACGGGCACCTACGACGAGATCGACGTGACGGCCGCCGGCGGCACCTCCCAGACCGCGCTGCGGGCCGCGCTGGACAAGGCGCTGCCGAAGGACCTCACCGAGACCACCACCGGCGAACAACTCGCCGCCGACCAGGCCGAGATGATCTCCTCGTCGATGAGCGGCCTCAAACAGGGCCTGCTGGTCTTCGCGGGCATCTCCCTGTTCGTCGGTACGTTCATCATCGCCAACACCTTCACCATGCTGGTCGCCCAGCGCACCAAGGAACTGGCGCTGCTGCGGGCGGTCGGTGCCTCCCGCCGGCAGGTCACGCGGTCGGTGCTGGCCGAGGCGTTCGTGGTCGGCCTGGTCGCCGCCGTCACCGGCCTGGTCTCGGGCATCGGCATCGGCGCCGGACTGCGGGCGCTCATGGGCACGCTCGGCGCGACCGTTCCCGACGGGCCGCTGGTCGTCACGCCGGGCACGGTCGGCGCGGCCCTCGCGGTCGGCGTCCTGATCACGATGCTGGCGGCGTGGCTCCCGGGCCGCCGGGCGGCGAAGATCCCGCCGGTCGCGGCGATGAGCAGCATGCACGCGGCGCCGACGGTCAAGTCCCTGGTGCTGCGCAACACGCTGGGCGCGCTGTTCAGCGGGGCGGGCATCGCGGTCGTCCTGGCGGCGACGTCGATGAGCGGCTCCGACGGCCAGGCGCCCATGGGCATCGGGGCGGTGCTGCTGATCATCGGCGTGTTCATCCTGACCCCGCTGCTGTCCCGCCCGCTGATCGCGGCGGCGGCGCCGGTACTGCGCGTCTTCGGCATCTCGGGCAAGCTGGCCCGCCAGAACTCGGTCCGCAATCCCCGCCGTACGGCCGCCACGGCCTCCGCGCTGATGATCGGGCTCACCCTGATCACCGGCATGACGGTGATGGCGGGCAGCCTGCAGAAGTCGATCGACAAGATGGCGGCGGCGGAGATCCGCGCGGACTACGTGGTGTCGATGGCGAACGGCAACGAGCTGTCGACGGACGTCGAGAAGCAGCTGAGCCGGGCCGACTACGTCACGGAGATCAGCCCGATGCGCAACGCGGCCTCGCGCATCGACGGCGAGACCGAGTTCCTCACCGGCGTCAACGGCGCCTCGATCGGCGAGCTCACCGACCTGAAGGTCGACGACGGCACGTTCGAGGTGGGCGGGACGCAGGTCGTCGTGGACGACGCGCGCGCCAAGCTGTACGGCTGGAAGGCCGGGTCGGCCTTCACCGTCGCCTACGAGGACGGCAAGAAGCAGCAGCTCACCGTGGCCGGGGTCTACGAGGGCAACGAGCTGTTCAACGGCATCCTCCTCGACAACGCCACGCTCACCCCGCACCTGTCGGAGGCCGCCGACATGCAGGTCATGGTGAAGACGTCCGACGGCGCGACGAGCGCCACGAAGGACAAGCTGGAGAAGGCCCTCGGCTCCAACCCGGCGATCAAGGTCCAGGACAAGAAGGACCTCTCCAACGACATCGCGCAGATGTTCACGCTGATCCTGAACATGGTCTACGGCCTGCTCGCGATGGCGGTGCTGGTCGCGGTCCTCGGGGTCATCAACACCCTGGCCATGTCGGTCTTCGAGCGCTCCCAGGAGATCGGCATGCTCCGCGCGATCGGCCTGGACCGCAAGGGCATCAAGCGGATGGTCCGCCTGGAGTCCCTGGTGATCTCCCTGTTCGGCGGGGTGCTCGGCATCGGGCTCGGCGTGTTCTTCGGCTGGGCGGCCGGTGAGCTGCTGGGGACGAGCATGCCGACGTACGAACTGGTCCTGCCCTGGGCCCGGATGGCGCTGTTCCTGCTGCTGGCGGCGGCGGTGGGCGTCCTGGCGGCGCTGTGGCCGGCGCGGCGGGCGGCCCGGCTGAACATGCTGACGGCGATCAAGTCGGAGTAGCGGCGAGGAATCTGAGCGGACGTGAGCGGATCGGGGCCCCGCGGCAGTTGCCGCGGGGCCCCTTCGCGTTCAACCGTTCAACCGTTCAACCGCTTGGCCGCTTTACACCCAGACGCGTGACCGGAGGGGCATTGCGGAGCCACCCGATTCGGGTGTCCGGACGGCCAGCACCTGGTTGACGCCGATGCGGTTGCGCTCGAAGGCGAGGGCGGACGCGGCCATGTAGAGCCGCCAGACGCGGGCTCGGCCGGGGCTGGTGAGCTTCATGGCGCGGGACCAGTCGGCCTCCAGGCGGGCGACCCAGCGGCGCAGGGTGAGGGCGTAGTGCTCGCGGATCGACTCGACGTCGCGCACCTCGAATCCGGCGCGCTCGAGCTGGGTGACGGTGGTGCCGAGGGGGGCGAGTTCGCCGTCGGGGAAGACGTAGGCGTCGATGAACTCGTCCACGCTGTAGGTGGTTTCGTCCCGGTGGGGCCGCCGTGCGATCTGGTGGTTGAGCAGCCGTCCACCGGGCTTGAGGAGCCGGTGCAGATGGGTGGCGTACTCCAGGTACCGCTCGCTGCCGACGTGTTCGGCCATGCCGATGGAGGAGACGGCGTCGAAGGGTCCGTCGGCGACGTCCCGGTAGTCCTGTACGCGGATCTCGACCTTGTCGGTGAGGCCCTCGCCGGCGACGCGCTTACGGGCGTACGCGGCCTGTTCCTGGGAGAGGGTGACGCCGACGACGGTCACGCCGTACTCGCGCGCGGCGTGGATGGCCATCGAGCCCCAGCCGCAGCCGACGTCGAGGAGTCTGAGGCCGGGCCGCAGACCGAGCTTGCGGCAGACGAGGTCGAGTTTGTCGCGCTGGGCTTCTTCGAGGGTGGCGTCGGGGGCCTCCCAGTAGGCGCAGGAGTACACCATCGAGGGGCCGAGGACGATCTCGTAGAAGTCGTTGCCGACGTCGTAGTGGTGGCTGATGGCGCGTTTGTCGGTGCGCTTGGTGTGCAGGTGGGCGCGTCGGCGGCGGACCTCCTCCACGGGCGGGGCGGGCGGCAGCGGGAGCCCGGCGATCTTCACGAGCCCGCGTGCCCCGGCGCGTACGTCGGGATCGCGCAGTGACTCTACGAGACCCCGCGCGTCCTCCCCGCGCTCCCAGACGAGCCCGGCGAGCAGCTCGAGGGCGGCGTAGAGATCGCCCTCGATGTCGAGGTCCCCCGCGACCCAGGCGCGGGCCAGGCCCAGTTCGCCGGGCTTCCACAGCAGCCGGCGTACGGCGCGGCGGTTGCGTACGACGAGGGTCGGCGCGCCCGGCGGACCCGCTTGCGAACCGTCCCAGGCGCGGATACGCACCGGGAGCGGCACCCCCAGCAACTGTTCCATGAGGCCCTTCAGCCGCAGCGCGGCTTCTGCCATGGCGCACACCTCCGTGATGAGGGAAACCGAGATGCCCAACACCACGTAAACACCAACCGGGCCGGTGCGCAGTCCCCCATCAGCGTTACAACTGGGAAAAACCCCCGCATGCCGAAGGGGCCGCCCGCACCACGGATGGCGGGCGGCCCCTTCGGGCTGTTCAGTGACCGGAGGTCAGGAGGCCTTGGCCTTCTCCTCGGTCTTCACCGGAGCCGGCCCGGCCTTGGCGGCCGGCGCCGGGGCGGGCTTGGCGGCCTCGTAGAACTCCTCGCGCGGGGACTCGAGGGCACCCAGCGCCACGACCTCACGCTTGAGGAACATGCCGAGCGTCCAGTCGGCGAAGACGCGGATCTTGCGGTTCCAGGTCGGCATCGCCAGGCCGTGGTAGCCACGGTGCATGTACCAGGCGAGACGGCCCTTGAGCTTGATCTTCATCTTGCCCATGACGATCATCGCGACGCCCTTGTGCAGACCGAGGCCCGCCACCGCGCCCTTGTTGGCGTGGGCGTAGTCCTTCTGCGGGAAGCCCCGCAGACCCGAGATCACGTTGTCGCCGAGGACGCGCGCCTGACGGAGCGCGTGCTGCGCGTTCGGCGGGCACCAGGCGTTCTCGTTGCCCGCCTTGCGGGCGGCGAGGTCCGGAACCTGGGCGTTGTCACCGGCGGCCCAGATGTAGTCGGAGCCCTTGACCTGGAGGGTCGGCTCGCAGTCGACGTGACCGCGGGGACCGAGGGGCAGGCCGAAGCGGGACAGGACCGGGTTCGGCTTGACGCCGGCCGTCCACACGATGGTCTTGGAGTCGACCTCGAGGCCGTTCTTCAGCACGACGTGGCCGTCGACGCAGGAGTCCATCGAGGTGGAGAGGTAGATCTCGATCCCGCGGCTCTCCAGGTGCTCCTTGCCGTACTGGCCGAGCTTGGGGCCGACCTCGGGGAGGATCTTGTCCGCGGCGTCGACGAGGATGAACCGCATGTCCTCGCGGGACACGTTGGTGTAGTACTTGGCCGCGTCGCGGGCCAGGTCCTCGACCTCGCCGATGGTCTCCGCACCCGCGAAGCCACCGCCGACGAAGACGAAGGTGAGCGCCTTGCGGCGGATCTCCTCGTCGTTCGTGGAGTCGGCCTTGTCGAGCTGCTCGAGGACGTGGTTGCGCAGGCCGATGGCCTCCTCGATGCCCTTCATACCGATGCCCTGCTCGGCGAGGCCGGGGATCGGGAAGGTGCGGGAGACCGCGCCCATCGCGATGACCAGGTAGTCGAAGGGCAGCTCGTACGCCTCGCCGACCAGCGGGGCGATCGTGGCGACCTTGCGGTCCTGGTCGATGGTGGTGACCCGGCCGGTGAGGACCTCCGCCTTGGGCAGCACGCGTCGCAGCGGGACGACGACATGGCGCGGGGAGATGTTGCCGGCGGCGGTTTCGGGGAGGAAGGGCTGGTAGGTCATGTACGACCGGGGGTCGACGACCGTGACGGTCGCCTCGCCGTAGCGCATCTTCTTGAGAATGCGCCGAGCTGCGTACAGGCCTACGTACCCACCGCCTACTACGAGGATCCTGGGACGCTCCGTGGTGCTCATGCCATCGAGTATCCACCCGGCCCAGGGGGGTAGCTCGTGCGCCCCTTCACAAGCTCCGACAGAGGATGTGTTATCCTCCGCCGCTCACGTGACACAGGTCATGGCCACGACCGGGAACCATGATCCAGTACGCCCCGTTGTCAATGCCGCGTGAGCTGCCTCTCCGGGCGGCCGGACCCCCTGTGACCCATCCCCTCGACCCGCCCGCGAGGACCGGGCCCGGCCGACTCCCACGACCCCTCTGAACACGTTCAACGACCTGCTGGGGCCCCGGAAGGGCCTACCGGGCCCCTTTCCCGTGCCACCAGGGCCGAAATCCTTGTGAAGAACTTCACGAACTTTCTCGGCGGCGCGTCATCGAGCCGCTCACGAGGACCCCTCGAGCGCGCTCATACGTTGTCCGACCTGCTCACCAGAGGTCCAGCGGGAGTCATGAACGGGGTCTACGCCACCGACCACGCGATGCCGTCGAGGATGTCGTGCTCGCTCACCACGACCTCCTCCGCGCCGATCCGCTCCATGATCGAGAGCAGTACGAGAGCGCCCGCGGCGATGACGTCGACCCGGCCGGGATGCATGGACGGTACGGCCGCTCGCTCGGCGTGGGTGGAGTGCAGCAGCCAGTCGGTGATCTCGCGGACGCGGTCGTGCGAGACGCGGGAGTGGTGGATGGCGGCGGAGTCGTACTCGGGCAGGTCCTGCGCGATGGCCGACACCGTGGTCACCGAACCGGCCAGCCCCACGAGCGTGCGCGCCTCGCGCAGCGGGACCGTCCGCTCGGCGAGGTCGAGGGCCGCCTCGATGTCGGCCCGCATCGCGGCGATCTGCGCCTCGGTGGGCGGGTCGGACACGGCTCCCTCGTGCACGAGGTGCCGCTCCGCCATCCGCACACAGCCGACGTCCACGGAGCGTGCCGCGTGTACGTGGTCGTCGCCCACGACGAACTCGGTCGAGCCGCCGCCGATGTCCACGACCAGGTAGGGCTTGGCTAGGTGGTCCCGCCCGGCGAGCTCCTTGGTGGCGCCGGTGAAGGAGAACTCGGCCTCCTGGTCGCCGGAGATGACCTCGGGCTCGACACCCAGGATGTCCAGCACGCCGCGCACGAAGTCGTCCCGGTTCTCGGCGTCCCGGGAGGCGGAGGTGGCGACGAAACGCAGGTGCTCGGCGCCGTGCTCCTTGATGATGGCCGCGTACTCCCGGCAGGCGGCGAAGGTCCGCTCCAGCGCCTCGGGGGCGAGGCGCCCGGTGCGGTCGACGCCCTGACCGAGGCGGACGATGGTCATCCGGCGGTCCAGGTCGACGAGTTCACCCGTCAGCGGGTCCGCGTCGGCGACGAGGAGCCGGATGGAGTTCGTACCGCAGTCGATGGCGGCGACGCGGGTCACTTGCCGTCCTCCTCGTTGAGCGGGGTCGCCTCGAAGAAGCCGCCGCCCTTGTCGCCGAGCTGCTGGATCTGCTCCTGCGCCGTCGACACACACGTCCCCTTGCGCCACCACTCCGGCAGCATCTCCAGCGCCTCGTCCCCGAGGGGATTCACGCCGGGGCCCGCCGCGAGGGAGTGCGCGACCAGGACGTGCAGGCACTTCACGCGGTCGGGCATACCCCCCGCGCTCGGGAAACCCGTCAGCTCCTCGATCTCGTCCCGGCGCCGGATGTAGTCCTCGTGCGCGGAGCGGTACGCGGCGGCCAGCTCCGGGTCGGACTCCAGCCGGGCCGTCATCTCCTTCATCACGCCGTTCGCCTCCAGCGTGCCGATCGCCGAGGCGGCCTTCGGGCACGTCAGGTAGTACAGCGTCGGGAAGGGCGTGCCGTCGGGAAGGCGGGGTGCCGTCTCGACGACGTCCGGCTGTCCGCACGGGCACCGGTGCGCGATCGCGCGCAGCCCGCGCGGCGGACGCCCGAGCTGCTGCTTGAATGCCTCGACGTCGGCGTCGGTGGGCTCGGTACGAGGCGTGGTCGGCGGGGGCGTTTCCATCTGTCTTGAAGCTGTCTTTCTGTCTGTCTGTCCGTCACTGGTCGGAGGCGTCGGACTTGTCGACCCCGTCCCAGACGTTCGAATACCAGGGGCGGTCGGCCGCCCCGAGGTCGGCGCGCGACTGCTTCGCCGCGTCCGGGTCGATGACGACGAAGCCCGTCTCGCCCGGCATGACGTAGTGCAGCCGCTGCCGGATCTGCTGCTCGGCGTACGCGTCGTCCTGCCAGCGCGCCTTGATGTCGCGCAGCCGTTCCACCCGCTGGGCGGCCTGCTGCTTCTCCCGCTGGAGATCGGCGATCTCGGCGCGCTGGGAGACGTACTGCCTTATGGGGTAGGCGAGCGCCACCACCAGGGTGCAGACGACGAGCGCGAGCAACGCGGCGCGTCCCGTGAGCCGGGAGCGCCGGGCCTGCCGCTTGGTCTGGGAGCGGTAGACGCGGGCCGCCGTCTGCTCGCCGAGCAACCGGATCCTGGTCGTAGTGGAGAACCGGTCCCGGTCCTTCACGGCCATGCCCGCCTCCCGTTTCCCACGCGCGTACGTCCCCGCACACGGTACGGGACCGAGTACGGGGACGTACGTACGACTGGCTAAGCCCTTAACCCGGTGAGGGTCAGCCCTTGCTGTGCTTGATGGTTCGCAGAGCGCTGTGCTTAATGGTTCGCAGAGCGCTGTGCTTAATGGTTCGCAGAGCGAAACCGCGGGAAGGCCGAGCGGCCGGCGTACACCGCGGCGTCGTCGAGGATCTCCTCGATGCGCAGCAGCTGGTTGTACTTGGCGACGCGGTCCGAGCGAGCCGGGGCACCGGTCTTGATCTGACCGCAGTTCACCGCGACGGCGAGGTCGGCGATGGTGACGTCCTCGGTCTCGCCGGAGCGGTGGGACATCATGCACTTGAAGCCGTTGCGCTGGGCCATCTCGACGGCGTCCAGGGTCTCGGTCAGCGAACCGATCTGGTTGACCTTGACGAGCAGGGCGTTGGCGGAGCCCTCCTCGATGCCGCGGGCGAGGCGCTCCGGGTTGGTGACGAAGAGGTCGTCGCCGACGATCTGGACCTTGTCGCCCAGCTTCTCGGTGATGACGTTCCAGCCGGCCCAGTCGTCCTCGAACAGCGGGTCCTCGATGGAGACGAGCGGGTACGCCTCGACGAGCTCGGCGTAGTACTCCGTCATCTCGGCGGCGGAGCGCTCCTTGCCCTCGAAGGTGTAGACGCCGTCCTTGTAGAACTCGGAGGCGGCGACGTCCAGCGCAAGGGCGATCTGCTCGCCGGGGGTGTAGCCGGCCTCCTTGATCGCCTCGAGGATGAGGTCGAGGGCGGCGCGGTTGGACTCCAGGTTCGGGGCGAAGCCGCCCTCGTCGCCGAGGCCGGTGGACAGGCCCTTGGTCTTCAGCACCTTCTTCAGGGTGTGGTAGACCTCGGCGCCCCAGCGCAGCGCCTCGGAGAAGGTCTCCGCGCCGATCGGGGCGATCATGAACTCCTGGATGTCCACGTTGGAGTCGGCGTGCGAGCCGCCGTTCAGGATGTTCATCATCGGCACCGGCAGCAGGTGCGCGTTCGGGCCGCCCAGGTAGCGGAAGAGCGGGAGGTCGCTGGCCTCGGAGGCGGCGTGGGCGACGGCGAGCGAGACGCCGAGGATGGCGTTGGCGCCGAGGGAGCCCTTGTTGTCGGTGGCGTCCAGGTCGAACATCGCCTGGTCGATCAGGCGCTGCTCGGTGGCGTCGTAGCCGACCAGCTCCGGGCCGATCTGCTCGATGACGGCGAGGACGGCCTTCTCGACACCCTTGCCCTGGTAGCGGTTCGGGTCGCCGTCGCGGAGCTCGATGGCCTCGAAGGCGCCCGTGGAGGCGCCGGACGGGACGGCGGCACGACCGGTGCTGCCGTCGTCGAGGCCGACCTCGACCTCGACCGTGGGATTGCCTCGGGAGTCCAGGATTTCCCGGGCTACGACGACGTCGATGGACGGCACGAGCATCTCCTTCTTCAATGTGACGCGGGTACGCAGGAGCGCGGTGGCTCTGCGAGACGAGCCTAACCGGCTCCGGGCGATCCACCAGCCGGTCGACCGCCCCTTGAGCAGAACCGAGAGTAAATTGTTTCCGAACGGAACAAAAACCCCTGTGCAAGAACCCGCACGAAAAAAGCCCCGCCCCGGTGCGTACGGGGGAAGACGCACCGGAGCGGGGAGCCCGTGGGGGACGGGGGTGGCCCTCACGAGGCCTCCACTATGGAACCCACGGATGTGAGGGCGCTGTGGTTCAGCTACGCGCCTTCTGTTACTTCAGGTGCAGCTGCTGGCCCGGGTAGATGAGGTCGGCGTCCGAGACGATGTCCTTGTTCAGCTCGAACAGCTTCACCCAGCCGCCCTTGACGTCGTGCTCCTCGGCGATCGAGCTGAGGGTGTCACCCTTGACGACCTTGTACTCGCCGTCACCCTTCTCGACCTTCTTGCCGGTCGGGGTGGTGACGGTCTTCTTGGCGGCCGGACGCTCGGCGGAGCGGGAGGACTGCTGCTCGGTCTCACGCGGCGTGGTGGTGCTCGGGGTCGAGGAGGAGCCCGACGAGTCGCCGCCACCGGTGTAGGCGGCGCTGGACAGGCCGGTGCCGCAGTGCGGCCAGGCACCCTTGCCCTGGCCCGCGAGGACCTTCTCGGCTATCTGGATCTGCTGCGCCTTCGAGGCCTGGTCGGCGGTGGAGGCGTACTGCGTGCCGCCGTACGCGGCCCAGGTGGAGGCCGAGAACTGCAGACCGCCGTAGTAGCCGTTGCCGGTGTTGATGGACCAGTTGCCGCCGGACTCGCACTGGGCGACGGCGTCCCACTCGGAGGCGGTGGCGGCGGAGGCCGTGCCGGACACCATCAGCGGTGCGGCGACGGCGGCACCGGTCACGCCGGCGATGGCGATGGCGCGGGTGGCCTTGGACGGACGACGGTGCTTGCCCTTGCCGGAGAACAGCATGGAGAGATCCCCTCACCGACGCCTACGAGGTGAGCTGTCGGGTTCGGGCCGGTTGAGTTGCCCGGTCGTGTCCCGCACGTTGCGTGCGCGGCACGGCTTCACCCCAAGCCGGTTCCGGTCGCGAGCCACCCCGAAGGGCCTCAACTCCCGGACCCGGCGCTTACCTTGGGTCCCCCGCTCCTGCCTACGGCGCTTGACGCGACGACTGTTCCCGTACGGCCGCTGGCAGGATTCGGCGTTGCGGCAGCCGGGGCTCGTGGTGACGAGCGGTCCCGACCGTAGACATGCGATTCCCGGAATTTCAAAGACGATCAGGGCTTCTGAGATCTATCTCTCACCGCTATCAAAACGGACATTCAGCGACGAACCATGACGCGAACTCCCGCTACTTTTCGCCCGATTCGACACCGACTTCAAGGGTCTGACCGGGGATGATGAGGTCCGGGTCATTGCCGAGGGTCGACTTGTTCTCGGCGTAGAGGCCCCGCCATCCGCCACTCAGGTCAAGGGAGTCGGCGATGGCGGAGAGGTTGTCCCCGGGGCGGACGACGTAGGAGCCGTCGACGGCACCCTCGTCGGCACTGTCGCCGCGATGACGGCCGGTGCCGGCGGCGGCGTCGGCGGGCACGTCGGGGCCGGTGTCGGTCAGGGCCGAAGAGCCTTCGCTCTGCCCAGAGTCGCCCGACTCGTCACTCTTGGGGGTTTCGGTGGGTGAACTGTCGGTTTCCTGCGACTTACCCGCATCGACGTCGGGGGATGTATCGAACTTGGTGTCTGATCCAGTGCCACCATCCGCCTTATCCGTCTTATCCGTCTTATCCGTCTTATCCGGCGAAATGGACGGAGAGGGCGAAGCGGGCGGGTCGCCCTTCGAACTGTCCGCCGAGCCGCCTATGGAGTCGAGCAGTCCGGGCGAGTCGGAGGTGTCGGACGATCCGGACCCGGACGAGGAGTCGCCCCCGACGCCCGTGTCGACGTCAGCCGACGCGGAGTCCCTGCCCAGTCCGGAGAGCGGCCCGCAGGTCGGCCACGCGACGGTGCCCTGGTCCGCGAGGACCCTCTCGGCGACGGCTATCTGCTGCTGGCGGCTGGCCTGGTCGGCGGTGGGGGCGTAGGCGAGGCCGCCGTACTTGTCCCAGTTCTCCTGGGACATCTGCAGGCCGCCGTAGTAGCCGTTGCCGTCGTTCTCGCTCCAGGCGCCGCCGGTCTCGCACTCCGCGACCCGGTCCCACGTGGTGCCGTCGGCCGCGCTCGCGCCGGTGGCGCCGAGGAGCGGGATGGCGATGGCGGACCCGGTCACGCCGGCTGCCACGAGGAGCGCCGGGGCCTGGCGGGGGCGACGGTGACGACCGTTCCCGGAGAGCATGCGGGGACCTTTCGCGAGACGGCAGGGTGCGGCGCGGCGGGTGTTGCCGGGGCGCCGCGTTGATCCGTGAACGTATAGGCAGACGATCACTTGTCACAAGTTAACGTCGCGTAGATCACGTGAAGATCACAGACTTGAGGGTGTGTCACGTTTGCGGCGGCTTTGCGCGGCGATGGTACTTGCTCCGGTTGGTTACCGGAGGGGCGTGAACTCCACGGGCAGGGTGCGCAGTCCCCGCATGATGAGGCCGCCGCGCCACCGCAAGTCGGCGGGATCCACGGCGAGTTGCAGGTCCGGGAGACGGGTGAGGAGGGTGGCGAGCGCGGTCTGGCCCTCCAGACGGGCGAGCGGGGCCCCGAGGCAGTAGTGGATGCCGTGGCCGTAGCCGAGGTGCTGGTTGTCACGCCGTCCGAGATCCAGGACGTCGGGGTCGGCGAACCGCTCCGGGTCCCGGTCGGCGGCGGCGAGCACGACGAGGACCGGGTCGCCGGGGGCTATGTCCTGGCCGCCGATGCTGAGCGGCTGGGTGGCGAACCGCCAGGTGGCCAGCTCCACGGGGCCGTCGTAGCGGAGGAGTTCCTCGACGCCGGTTTCCAGGAGGCCGCGTTCGCCGGCGGCGAGGGACTGCTGGAGGCGGGCGCGCTGCTCGGGGTGGGTGAGGAGGGCGTAGGTGCCGTTGCCGATGAGGTTGACGGTGGTCTCGAAGCCGGCGAACAGCAGGATGAACGCCATCGCCGCTGCCTCGTTCTCGGTGAGGTGCTCGCCGTGGTCGGAGGCGCGGATGAGGGCGGAGATGAGGTCCTCGCCGGGGGCGGGCTCCGCGGGCAGCGCCTCGCGCTTGCGGTGGATGAGGTCGGCGAGATAGCCCCGCATCTTCTTCACCGACCGCGCGACGCCGCCCCGCGGTCCTCCGCCGTGCCGGATCATCATGCCCGCCCAGTCCCGGAAGTCGTCCTGGTCCTCACGGGGGACGCCGAGCAGGTCGCAGATCGCGTAGATGGGGAGCGGGAAGGCGAACTCGTGGATGAGATCGGCGGACCCTTCCGCGGCGAACCGGTCGATCAGCTGATCCGTCAGCTCCTGCACGCGGGGCGCGAACTCGGCGACCCGGCGGGGCGTGAACGCCTTGCTGACCAGCCGACGGAGTCTCGTGTGGTCCGGCGGGTCGATGTTCAGCAGATGCGTCATCAACTCGGCCTTGCGCTCACCGGGGATGCCCGTCTTGCCCTTGGCGTGGGCCGGTTCGTCGTGGTGGGCCGGGTTCTTGGAGAGCCGCTGGTCGGCGAGGGCCTGCTTGGCGTCGGTGTAGCGGGTGACCAGCCAGGCCTCCACGCCGCTGGGGAGCTGTGTCCGGTGGACGGGGGCGTGGTCGCGGAGCCAGGCGTAGGCCGGGTAGGGGTTGGTGGCGAACTCCCAGGTGAAGAGGTCGGGTGCCGCCGGGGTGGGGGTCGGAGGGTGGGGCTGGTTGGTCACTCCCCGACGGTATCCGGAGAGTCGGTGGGGGTGGGGGTGGGGATGGGTGGCGGGGGCGGGATAGTGGCGACGGCCTTGCTCAGCCATTCCTCGGCTTCCTCGGACTTGCCCTGTCTCCTCAGCAGCAGCCCGATGGACCGCGCGGCACCCGGGATGTCCCCTTCGAAGGCTTGGTGGTACAACGCCATCGCCTCGTCGAACCGGCCCTGGCGCTCCAGCGACGTGCCGAGGGCGCGCGCCGCGTTCGCGTCTCCGCCTTCCGCCGCCTGCCGGTAGAGGCGGTCCACCTCGTCCTTGTCGTGCTCGGGCTGACACGACAGGTGGAAGGCCAGTTCGGCCACGGCACGCAGGTCACCCCACGCGGCACCGTAGCGAAGCCAGACCTCCGCATAGGGATCCCGCCAGCTGTTGAGAAGCGTGCCCATGCTCGCGGCGACCTCGTGGTGGCCCGCGGTCAGTGCCTTGAGGTACCAGCGCGCCGCTTCGTCCTCGTGCCCCGACCCCACCAGCATGTCGCCCAGCTCGTGCGCCGCCGCCCCGTCACCGGCTTCGGCCGCCGTGCGCAGCCAGTACTCGGCCCGCTTCCGCAGCAGGCTGCCGAGCGCCGCCGCGGCACGGGAGCTGCCCACCTCGGCCGCCTGCTCCAGATACGTCAGCGCGCCGGCCTCGTCGGCGCGGTCCCGCAGGATCTCCGCCAGGTCCACGGCCGCGTCCGGGTGCCCGGCGTCCGCCGCCCTGCGCAGCCATGCCTCCCGCTCTTCGCCCTCGGTACGCCGGGCGAACCCGAGCGCCACCGCCGGATCCCCTGCCTCGATCCGGGCCTGCAGCGCCGTGCAGGCGGCATCGAGTACGGCACGGAAGACGAGCGGGGAGTCCTGTTCCCCGGCCGCGTCGAGCAGCGTCCACCACACCTCGTCCGGTACCGGTTCCAGGTCGCCCGAGCTCAGCGCCTCCGCGACCAGGGCGCCGTACGCCCGCCAGGTGCCGGCCGTGTCACCTTCGTCGCCCTGCACGAGCAGCCCCGACACCCCGAACAGCGGCGCCGTCGCCCATGCGAGCGCGTCCTCGAACGACTCCCGTTCCTCCTCCCCGTACTGCTCCTGAACCCTCCTCAGCAGCTCGCCCGGTACCGCCCCCGTGACCCCGCACCGGGCGAGGTCGACCGCCGCCCGGACCAGTAACTGCCCGCGCGGGTGCTCCAGTCGGGTCCCGGAGCGGCGCCACTCGTCGAACAGCAGGTGCCCGACCGCGAAGTACGAGGCCGCCCCCTCCCTTCCGCTCCACATGTACGCCGGGAACGCGCGCGGATCGTCGAGCACCGCCAGCCGCTCCAGCTCGGCCGTCCTCCACTCGCGCGACAGCGTCACCGTGCGGGCCGCGGCGACGACCTTGTCGCCGGGGCCGGTTCCGGCGCGCCGCCGGTAGTACTCGTCGGGGCTCATCGTGCCGAGCACGACGGCACCGAGGCCGGTGAGCCGTACCAGCAGCCGGGGTTCCAGGTCACCGCCGTCGAGATGGTCGGTCAGCTCGTCCAGCCAGACGACGTACTTGCCGGACTTCCCGCGCAGTGCGGCGAGCAGGGCCCGTATGTCCTCGCCGGGGTCCGGGGCGTGGAACCGGTGCTCCTCCGACGCCGGCTGGTTCGGGTCCGCCAGCGACCGCACACCGTGCCACGCCGTGTACGACTTGCCCGCGTACGGCTCCCCCAGGATCAGCACCAGGCCGCTGTGGGCGAGCTCGGCACGCAGGTCCTCGTCGCGGTCCCGCTGGACGTACGGCGGTACGTCGGGCTCCCCCGGCACCCGTCTGGTCCGGTGTACGCCGAACTCCAGCGGCTCCACCTGCCCGACCGGCCGCCACTCCACCGGGGCGGGGACGGTGCCGTAGTGGTTGTGCTGCACGCCGATGACCGGGTCGTGGAAGGTGCCGTCGCGGAAGTCGACGTGGTCTCCGGAGGTCTGGGGAAGACCGGGGTTGCCGATGACGAACTGGTTGTGGTCTCCGGTGACGGCGACACCGATGTCGCGGCCGGCGGCGACGCTTCTCGACGCGGGTGCGTCGGTGTGCTCCGCCGCGATGGCCTGGAGCTCCGCGAAGGCGCGGGGATACCGGGTGCGCAGGTTCTCCAACGACCTGAGCCGCGCTCTGGCTGTGCTCCGCCCGACCAGCTTCGGGTTCCAGGCCTCGGTGATCCCGATGACGTCCAGCCGCTCCAGCACCTCCATGACCCGCCGTGCCGTGTCCGGCGAGCGACGCATCGCGCGCACAAGGTCGCCTCTGAGCTGCTCCAACTCCGTTGCCACACCGGCCCCCACGCCTCGCACCCGCCCGTAGGGGCAACGGTACTAACCGGAGAGCCCCTCAGCAGCCCGCACGGCATCCCGATAGGCCCTCGCGGCAACCCGCAACGCCGCCTCCGGATCCACCCCGGCCGCCTCGGCCCGGACCGCCAGCGCGAGCAGCTCGTACCCGATGCCCTCCCCCGCCGGAAGCGGTACGTCGAGACCCGCCGTGCGGACCCGGGACGCCAGCTTCGCCGCGAGGGCGAGGCCCGGCTGGCCCAGGGGTATGCCCTCGGTCACCGACTCCCGCTGCTTCTCGATGGCCTTGGTGCGCAGCCAGTGTTCCTTGACCTCCTCGGGGGTCGTCGCCGTCTCGTCGCCGAAGACGTGCGGGTGGCGGTGGATCAGCTTGGTGACGATGCCCCCGGCGACGTCGTCGATGGAGAAGGGGGCGTCCGGGTCCTCTTCCGCGATGCGGGCGTGGAAGACGACCTGGAGCAGGACGTCGCCGAGTTCCTCGCGGAGTTCGTCGCGGTCGCCCTCCTCGATCGCCTCGACGAGTTCGTACGCCTCCTCGATGCCGTACTTGGCCAGGCCCTTGTGGGTCTGCTGGGACGACCAGGGGCACTCGGCGCGGATGCGGTCCATGACCTGGACGAGGTCGAGGAGGCGGGCGCCCGGCAGGTCGTAGGAGGCGGGGAGGAGCTCCAGGTCCGGCATGTTGATCCGGCCGGAGCCCGCGAGGCGCGCCAGGCCGTCGGTGAGCGCCGGTTCGCCCTCGCCCGTCGCCACGACCACGACCGTCCGTCCGCCGACGCACGCGTCGACCAGCTGCTGGGCGGTCGGGGCGGCCTCGTCGACCGCTATGCCGGCCTCGCGCAGATACGGCAGCTGCGGGTGCGCGCCGTCCGCGCACAGCACCCGGTCGGCGGCGTGCAGCGCCTGCCAGGCGGGCCAGGACAGCAGGCCGGGCGCGACGCGGTGGCTGGTGGTGAGCAGGACGATACGGCCGGGGCCGGACGTGGCTTCGGGGCTGGTTGCGTTCACGATTCGAAGCTAACGCACACCGCCGGGCAAGACGATCAGTTGTCCACAGGGTGGGGGTGACAGTGCGATCGTATGATCGTCGGCCCTGCCCCTGGCTCTGCCCCAGCCCTTGGCCCTGACCGCGGCGCAGGACCGTTACGCCGCCTCAGCCGTCCGCTGCCTCAGCCGTCCGCTGCCTCACGTCGTCTGCTGCGTCCCCGCCGCCGTCACCTCGCGCACCCACGGCGTCTTCGTGTCGACCCGGCTGCTCCGCTGGACGTCCCAGGTGCCGTACCGGGGGTTGAGGTCGATGCCGAGTTTCTTGGACGCCTCGGCCAGGGCGTTCCAGAAGTCCGGCCTGTCGGTGGCGGTGCCGAGCGCGGCGGCGAGTTTCTGGGCCTCCAGCTGGAGGTGGAGGTTCTCCTCGAGGCGTTCCGGGGCGATGCCGTACTGCTGGAGCCAGGCCGTCTCCAGTGCCTCGGGGCCGCCGACCTGCTGTTCCAGGCCGGCGCGCATCTGCTGGATCTCCTTGCGGGTGACCGTCACGCCCGCGTCCTGGGCGGCGCGGTGCAGCACCCGGTCGAGGACCATGCTGTGCAGGGTGTCGCGGGCGAGGGTGCCGGTCTTGGCGATGGCCTGCGCGTACTGGGCGTCGTCCGGCACGGCCGCCCGCTGGGCCGCGCGCACCTCGCTCACCCTGTTCTCCAGCTGCGAGACGGTGATCCGCTGGCCGCCGACGACGGCCGCCGCGCCCGGGTGCGCATCGTTTCCGCAGGCGGTGATGAGGGGGGCCGCGGCGATTGCGGCGGAGAGGAGGAGCGCGGTGCGACGTCGGCGGCGGTGCAAGGAGACCTCCTGAGGAGACTGCAATGACAGGTGCGGCGCGCCAGCGCCTCGTTGAGGGGTGGTGGTCGGGCGACGGGCGGGCGCACAAAGTCTTGCGGTGATCGATGGTAGGCAGTGGCCGGGCTCTGGCCAACCCATTCGACCAAGGATTCACCAGGACTTCGGGCACCACCACGCCGCGCCGGCGGCCTCCGGGGGCTCAGCCGCGCACCTGTCCCAGCCAGGCCAGCGTCCGGCGCACCTCCGCGACGAGCGGATGGCCGGGGCCGTGCAGCCGTTCCACGTCGGCCAGGAGACGGGCCAGGGTGTCGTGGGCGGCGGGCCGGTCGCCGAGGGCGAGGAGAAGGTGGCCGATGCGGCGGCGGACGTCGTGGGCGAGTGCGGGGTCGCCGGCCGAGACGTACTGGTTCTCGTAGTACGGCAGCAGCGCGCGGTACTCGGCGAGCGCGGCCACCGGTTCGCCGAGCTGCTCCAGGCACTGGGCGGCGTCGTAGCGGAAGCGCAGGGACTGGGGGTCGGCGTGGCCGGCCTCGGCGGCGCGTTCGTCGGCGAGACGGCGCAGTTCGGGCAGCGCGCGCCGGTACTGGCCGTCGTCCATGAGCGTGGCCGCGTACTGCTTGCGCAGGGTGCGCACGACCGGGGAGTGCTCGCCGTGCTGTTCGGCGGCGGCGGGCAGGATCGCGCCGAGGATGTCGACGGCCTGGGTGATGCGGCCCTCGCCGAGGAGGCGCTTGACCTCGTCGACGGCGCGCGCGACGTCCGGTTTCTCGGCGGCGGGCGCGGCCGGTGTGACGGGGGCGGGCTGGGGCGCGGGCGTGCGGGCGCGGTCCGGCCAGGGGGCGTGGGGGCGCAGGAAGGGGCGTGTGGGGTCGAGTGGCGCCCCGGTGGGCGTCCCGCGCGCGGGCAGGAGCAGCGCCAGGTGCTCGTACACCTCCTGCGCGGAGGCGGGGCGGTGCTGCGGGTCCTTGGCGAGCAGGCGCAGGACCAGGGCTTCGAGCGCCTCGGGGACTTCGGGGCGGATGCGGCGCACGGGCTGCGGCGGCTCGTACAGGTGCCGGTGCAGCACGCCGAGCGCCGTGGAGCCCGCGAACGGCACGTCGCCGCTGAGGAGTTCGTGCAGCAGTACGCCGAGTGCGTACAGGTCGGTGTACGGGCCGACCGCACCGCCCATGGCCTGCTCGGGGGCCATGTAGGCGGGCGAGCCGATGGGGGAGCCGGTGTGGGTGAGGCGCGTGGTGTCGGTGTCCATGACGGAGGCGACGCCGAGGTCGAGGACGGTGACCGTGCCGTCCTGCTTCACCATCACGTTGCGCGGCTTGAGGTCGCGGTGGACGATCGGCACGGCGTGCACGGCGCTCAGCACGGCGCACAGTTGCGCGGCTACCGAGACCGCCCACTGCCACGGGTACGGGTCGTGCTCGGCGAGGTGGTCGCCGAGGTCGGCGCCGTCGACGTACTGCATGACGAGGAACAGCTCCTCGCCCTCGCTGCCCGCGTCGTGCACGGTGACCAGGCCGGGGTGGTCGACCTGTGCTGTCACCCGGCACTCGCGCACGAAGCGGCGGCGCAGTTCGTCCGCGTCCTGGCCGGCCACCTTGTCGGGGCGCAGCAGCTTCACCGCCACGCGCCGGTCGAGCCGCTGGTCGTACGCCGTCCAGACCTGTCCCATGCCGCCCTGTCCGATGAGCGTGGACAGTTCGTAGCGGCCGGAGACGACACGCCCCGTCGTCACGGTCACCTTCCGCCCTCGTGGTCGCCGTCCTGTCGGCCGTCGTGGCTGCGCAGGTAGTCACTGAGCTCGTCGAGCTCGGCGCGCACCTGGTCGATGCGCGCGGGCGCGGGGCGCTGCGGCGGCGGGGTGGTGGGCGGGGGCGGCTGCGGCACGGGCGTCGGGGACGCCGGGGGCGGGGTGTGGGGTGTGAGGGGCGCGAGGGGCGGCTGCGGGACGGTCGTCGCGTACGGCGACGGCATCGCGGCGTTCGGGTAGCCATACGCCGGCGCGGGCTGGGGCTGGGGCGCGTATCCGCCGTAGCGGAGCTGGTGGAAGTGGCGTACGTCCGCGGCGAGGTAGTACGCGATGGACGCCACGAGCGTGCCGAAGAGCAGGCCTATGCCCGTCCAGCCGGGCACGGTGTGCACCTCGTCGCCGGGCTCGGTGCCGACCAGTACGAGCGCGAGGGCGTCCGCCGCTATCGCGGCCACGAACAGCCCCCAGTCGAGCCCCTTGCGCGTGACGATCGCAAGGCGCAGAAGCATCGTCCAGGCCAGCAGCCCGATGCTGAAGATCGAGATCACCACGAACAGCACGCGCAGGAAGACCAGCCACCCCGTAGGGGGCGGCTGCTTCACCGGCTGCGTGTAGCCGTGGCCATGCATGACAGCTCCTGTGTCTGAGGCGGACGCACGAGGGCGGCCGAGGTCCGACAACGCCCGTCGCGTGAGAGTCGCTTCGAGCGTATAGGCCGACACGGACAACCGGTCCCGGGTTGTACCGAACCGTTGTCATGCTGATCACTTCGCCTCAGCCGGGCGCGTCAGTCGGGCGTGCGCGTCAGTCGGGCGTGACCGTCCCGTCCGTCAGGCCGTCGTACATCCCGCGCACGAGCTGCTCTCCGAGCCGGCTCGCGCGCCTGAGCGCCCGCTCGAACTCGTCGAGTGCGCGGAAGCGTGCGCCATAGCGCCGTTGTTCGCCGAGCGGGAGCCGGGGCAGCTGGAGGCGGCGCACGTCGAGGCGGGTGGCGGTGGAGGCGTAGCTGCTGGCCTGGCGGTTGTTGGCGGTGCCGCGCAGGAAGCCGGCGAGGAACCACGGGTCGAGCGCCGTGGGATCGGGGCGCAGGAGCACGAGGTTGCGCCCCAGGGCGGCGCCCCCTGTCGCGTCGTCGATCACGCGCGCCACCGAGCCGCCGCCGAGCACCGGGACGACGACGTCGCCCACCTCCGTCAGTACGGCCTCCTCGTCGCTTTCGGGGAGCGAACCGGAGGGCGCCGTACCGGCGAGCACGTCGTGGTCGGTGAGCACGGGCACGCGCGCGTGGCCGCCGTTGCCGCCGGTGCGCATCACCAGGGCGCCCCCGCGCGCGAGTTCACCGAGGGTGGTGAGCGGCCAGCGCGCGGGCGGGGCGGTGGCGGCGGGCGGCGGGGTGAGGCCGGCGGTCAGGCGCAGGGTCTCGCCGAGCCGCTCGCGCACCGCGGTGAGCGCCTCCGCGCCGTCCGTCGCCGTCGGGGGCGGGAGGTGGCGGGCCGGGGCGAGGTCCACGTCGTCGTCGAGGAGGTCGATGACGGGCAGGGAGCGGGCCAGGCCCGGGCGTTCGTCGAGGGTGCCGGTGCGGTCGTGGACCCGCCAGGCGTCGAGGACGGCGTCCCGCACGGCCCGCCAGTCGGGCCCGCCGCGCCCCTCGGTCGCGAACTGCCCCGCGTCGGCGAGCAGCACCTCCGGCCGGCCCGGCGTCCGGTCGGGGCGACGCAGCAGCCACAGGTGGAGCGGGAGGTTGTACGGGGGTGCCGCGCCGACCGGCAGCGCGATGACGGCCCGCAGCGCGCCGCGGCGCAGCAGGTCGGCGCGGATACGGCGGCCGGAGCGCCGGGAGGCGGCGGCCGGCGGCATGAGGAGCACGGCGATGCCGCCGTCCCGCAGCCGGGCCAGCGCGTGCTGCACCCAGGCCAGCTCGGACTCGTTGCGGGCCGGGAAGCCGAACTCCCAGCGGGGGTCGTAGGCGAGTTCGTCGTGCCCCCAGTTGCGTTCGTTGAACGGCGGATGGCACAGGACGGCGTCGGCCCGCAGTCCGGGATACCCGTCGGCCCGCAGGGTGTCACCGACGGCGCCGCGCACGGCGACCTGGGCATGCAGCGCGAGCCGGAGTGCAGTGAGCGCGGCCAGGTCGGGGGCGCTGTCCTGGGCGTAGAACTCCTGGTCGGGGCGCGGGGCGACGGCGCGCAGCAGGGCGCCGGTGCCGCAGGCCGGGTCGAGGACGGTACGGGCGGGACCGGCGAGGTCGGCCATGAGGCCGGCGAGTTCGGCAGGGGTGAGCGTGTACTGGCGCGGGTTGGCGTCCAGGTACCGCCCGAGCAGGAACTCGAAGGTCTGCCGGGCGCCCAGTTCGGCGGCCAGCTCGGCGGCGCCGCGCAGGAGGGGAGCGGAGGGGAGGAGTTCGGGGCCGGTGGGGGCGTGAACGGCGGGTGAGCCGTTCACGGACGCTGGGCTGTTCACGGACGCTGGACTGTTCACGGACGCTGGACTGTTCACGGGCGTTGGGCTGTTCACGGACGCTGGACTGTTCACGGGCACCGGAGTGTTCACAGCGGCGGCCTTGTGAACACCAGCCCTGCTGGCCGGCGCCGCGGCCACCGTGCCGAACCTCGGTGTCAGCACCTGCTCCAGCGCGCCCGGCAGCATCGCGGCCAGCCGCTCGTCGGAGCCGGCGCTCACCTCCAGCCAGACCGTCGGCCGGTCCTGGATGAGCAGCAGGGCGCAGCCGGCGTGGGTAAGGGCGGTGACCGGGCCCTCGGGGTGACCGGCGAGCTGCTGCCAGACGCGTTCACGTAGGGGGACCTCGGCGAGTTTGCCCTGCTTGCGGAGCCAGGTCTCGACTTCGGCGAGGGCGAAGGAGGGGCTGGTCTCGGTGCCTCCGACCGGCTTGGGGAAGTCGGCGTGGCGGCGGCGCCAGTTGCTCACGGCGGCGCGGCCGACGCCCGCGAGCCGGGCGATTCCGGCCGCGGTCACCTCTGTCGCGTTGTCCTGCACCGGCGCCGCTCCCCTCGTCGTCCCCGCTTGTGTGACCCCGAGCATAGCGGCGCGCACAAGACCACCCAATTCACGGCCGTGTACATAAGGTTGTGCGTGAATCATGTTGACTCGGTTCACACGCTCTGCTCTTATTGACCCAGCGAACGAGCGGCCGTCCGATCGGAGGCGGTCGCCGCGTAGGGAGGGGACACAGCCATGGGCATGAAGGGCAAGATCGCGCTGGGCGCCGTCGTGGGGATCGTCGTCATCGGTGCCGTCTCGGCGAACGCCGGGGACGACAGCAAGAGCGGTGGCTCCGGCAGCGGCGGCAACGGCTCTTCGGCGTCCGCGGAGCGCGAGAACGGCGGCGAGCAGAAGGGCGAGCAGAAGAAGGACGCGGCCGAGGTCACCGAGAAGAAGGCCGCGTTCGAGGGGGACGGCGACTTCCAGGTCGGTACCGACATCAAGCCGGGCACCTACCGCACCACCGGCAACAGCGACGGCCTGTGCTACTGGGAGCGCGCCAAGGACTCCTCGGGTGAGCTGGACTCGCTGCTGGCCAACGACAACGTGACCGGCACCAGTTACGTCACCGTCAAGGCCACCGACAAGATCTTCTCGTCGAGCGGCTGCGGGGACTGGGAGGCCGTGGACGAGAAGGCGAAGGGCACCCCGGCCACCAAGATGTCCGGCGACGGCGGCATGTTCAGAGTCGGCGCGGACATCGTCCCGGGCACCTACAAGTCCACCGGCAACACCGACGACGCCTGCTACTGGGAGCGCACCAAGGACGCCGAGCACCGCGTCGAGTCGATCATCGCGAACAACAACGTGACCGGCACGGCCGTCGTGACCATCAGCGCCAAGGACGCCTACTTCAAGACGGCCGGCTGCCAGGACTGGAAGAAGACCGGCTGACCCGGCCGCCCTCCGGAGAGCGACAGCAACGCCCCACGGCCACACGAACACGCGTCACAGCGTCACACCGCGTGCCGCATCCACACATTCGGCTCGACGTACACGGCGTACCCGCGCTCCGGCTCGCACCGCACCGGCACCAACGCCCCGGGCACCTCGACGTCGCCCGCGGTGTCGAAGGGCAGCCCGGTCCAGGTGCGCCACTGCTCCAGTGAGCCGGCGACGGTCATGGAGGCCGGGGCGACGGAGTCGATGACGGCGCCGGCGCGGGCGTGGACGCGGAGCCAGGGGTCGTGGGGCAGGCCGTCGGGGCGTACGCGGTGGGCGTACTCCTCGACGGGGGTGTTCGGTTCGAGGTGTTTGGCGTTGGGGCGGACCGGGGCGACGACCTCGCGGAAGCCGAGGGCGCGGGCGTTGTCGCGCATCGCGGAGAGCATGCGGGCGGCGAGGCCCTGGCCCTGGGCGTGCGGGGCGATGACGACGGAGATCGCGCTGACGGTGTCGGGACGCACCCCACGGCGCAGGTCGGCGAAGGCCCAGCCGAGCACCTCGTCCCAGCCGCGGGCGGGGAGTTGGCCACACCCCTCGGCGGCCAGGGCGAAGGGGACGCTGTAGGCGTGGGCGACGACCTCGCCCCGCTCGTCCTCGGCGAACTGCACGTACTGCGGGAGTTCGCGGGGGATCCGGCCGTAGTGGGTGTTGCCCACGGGGTCCTGGACCACGAACTCCGGCCAGGAGTCCGCCATCCCCTCGACCGCGCCGAGCATCTCGGGGCGGTCGGCGAGGCTCGATACCTTCAGCTCCATGCGGTCACCGTAGGCGGGCTCCGGCGGGCCGGGAAACGAATTTCCGCACGACCACGAAGAGCGCGGGCCAGCGGGTCAGCCACCGCACTGCCGCAGCATTGTCTCCTTGTCGGCGGCCGTGACAGGCAGCTCGTACTTGAGGGACACCTGTGCGAAGCGCACCGCGTACGAGCAGCGGATCTGCTTGTTCGGGGGCAGCCAGGAGGCGGGGCCGGAGTCACCCTTGGAGCCGTTGCTGGGGCCGTCGACGGGGATGAGGTTGAGGGGGTCGTTGGCGATGTCCTGGCGCTTGGCCTTGGTCCAACGGGCGGCGCCCATCTGCCAGTCGTAGGACAGGGGCATGACGTGGTCGATCTGGACGGCGGTGGCCTTGGACTTGGTCCAGTCGATGGTCCGGCCCGTGTACGGGTCGTGCAGGGTCATGGACATCACGACGCAGTCCGAACCGGAGCGGAAGCGGACGTCCTCGCCGTCGCGTTGGAGGAGGTCGTTGCGGGTGTCGCAGCCGTTCCTCGCCCATGGCACGCCGTCGGCGGTGTCCATCCAGGCGTAGCCGAACTTGTCGCGGTCGTAGCCGGTCTTCGGGCCGCGCCCCTTGGTCGCGACCTTCTCGATGAGGGTTCGCGCCTCGGCCCGGTCGGCGTCCGAAGTCAGGGGCGCGAGGCCGGGTTTGGTGCCGTCCGGATTGTCCAGCGGGCTCGTCGCGCGGCCGGATCCGGCGGCCGGCGCGGAGCCGGAGGGTGCGCTGTCCACGGGCAGGTCGACGCCCTCGCATCCCGCCAGTGCCAGCACCATGCCGCATATCGCCGCGGCCGTCGCCGTCCCGCCCCTCAGACGCGTCACGCTGTGCCCCTCCCCTTGCCTGCGCTTCCGACCCCGCGCGGGCGGATGTCGCGTGCCTCCACCGTAGCGGCCGAGAGGTTCAGACCATACGGGTGCATAAATGGGCGCACTTCACATGTCGGCTGAACCACCTTGAGAAGAGAGGCCGTCCACGGAGGACCCACCAGCCGCGGACGGCTTCGCCATGCACGGAGCCCCGGCCCGGGGCTCAGGCTTTGCCGATCCCCAGCGTCGTCACCGGCGGCAGCAGTCCGGAGGACAGCACGGCGACCCAGAACTCGCCGAGAAGTTCGACGAGTCGGTCCACCTCCGCCGCCGCCAGTGACTGCCAGGGCTGGGCGGCGAGGCGGTCGGTGTCCTCCTCGACCGTGCGGCGCCGGGCGCGGCCCGCCTCCGTGGCCGTACCGTCGTCGTCGACCAGGCCGCGGGCGGCGAGGCAGTCGCGGGCGGCCGTCCACTCCCCCGCGCTCCAGCCGCGGCTCTCGAAGCGCTCCACGGACGCGGCGCCTGTCGCGGCGAACGACACCAGCGACTCGACCGGGTCGAGGCCGGCCACCAGCAGGGCGGCGAGGTGGCCGTCGCCGCGGTGTTCGCGCAGGATCGTCGCCGCATGCCAGAGCTGGAGGTGCGGGGCGTCAGGCCAGTCCAGTGCGGCGTTGGCGGCGGCGAGGGGCCGGCCCGCGGTGTCCGCCGCCTCGGCCGCGCGACGCGCGAGGGCGGCGGCCTCCGCGAGTTCGGGGCTGTCCGCGCGGTCGCCGAAGAGCGTGCGGTACGCCCGGTCGATCGCGCGCTCCCGCGCCTTCAGTACGGCCTCGGGGGTCGCCGCCTTCCACGCCGGGTCCATGTGCTCGGCGACCATGCGGGGACTGAAGCTGTAGAAGGCTGAGGTCACGCGCCCGGCACCGACCGCACCCAACGGGGCGGCGCGGTACGGGAAGTAGCTCGGCCAGCGCTCCTCCATAGCATACCCGAGGGCCGCGGCCTCCTGGGATGCCTCGGGTGCGTAGTACAGCACCGCGTGCAGCGGCTCCAGCAGATGCCACAACTGGCGCACGCGGCCCGGCTCCAGGCCGCCGTCGGACTGTGTCATGACGTGACTCCCTCCCCGTAACAAGCCAAACTTGTCATTGCCTAGATTGCCTCGGCCGTCCGAACTTGTCAATGCCTAGATTCGGCGTACGCTGCTGACCATGCCCCCCGCCAAGAAGCCGGCCGCCCGCCCCTACCACCACGGCGACCTCCGCCGTGCCGTCCTCACCGCCGCCCTCGACGTCATCGCGGTCGACGGCCCCGCCGCGCTCAGCCTGCGCGACCTGGCCCGTCGTGCCGGGGTCTCGCACGCGGCGCCGGCGCACCACTTCAAGGACCGCACCGGACTGCTCACGGCCATCGCCGCCGAGGGGTTCGGGCTGCTGGCGGCCACGCTCGCCGACGCCTCGGACCTGAAGGACGCCGGGGTGCGCTACGTGCGCTTCGCGCGCGAGCACCCGGCGCACTTCCAGGTGATGTTCACGCCCCAGCTGCTGCGCGCCGACGACCTCGAACTGGCCACGGCCCGCGCCCTCGCCGCCGACGCCCTGCGCACGGCCGTCTCCGCCGTACGCCCGGACGACCTCGGCATCGACGCCCGCCTCGCCGGCGTCGCCGCCTGGTCCCTGGCCCACGGCTTCGCCACGCTGCTCCTCGGCCACAACCTGGACGGGCCGGTCGGCGACAAGGACCCCGAGGAGGTGTTCCGGACGCTGGCGGCGATGCTGTTCCGCACCGGCGGGAAACCGGACGGCCCCCGCTCCTGACCTTGCCAGCAACGGGGGCCGACGCCCTACGAGCCCGGAATCGCGCCCTACGACCCCAGAATCGTCGTCAGGAACTCCCCGACCCAGCCGAGCAGTTCCCGCCCGACCAATGGCTTCCCGCCCACCTTCGCGGTCTTCGGGCGCGGTACGAGCACCTGGTGCAGGGCCGGCTTGATGACCGTGCCCGGGTACAGCCGCTTGAGCCTGAGTTCCTGCGACTCGCGCAACTCCACCGGCGCGAAGCGGATGTTGGTGCCCTGCAGGACGATCTCGCCGACACCGCACGCGCGGGCCAGCATCCGCAGCCCGGCCACCAGGAGGAGGTTCTCCACCGGCTCGGGCAGCTTGCCGTAGCGGTCGACGAGTTCCTCGCGTACGGCCCTGATGTCCTCCTCGGTGTTGGCGGAGGCGATCGAGCGGTACGCCTGGAGGCGCAGCCGCTCGCCGGGTGCGTAGTCGTGCGGGACGTGGGCGTCGACCGGGAGCTCGATCTTGACCTCGAGCGGCGGCTCCTCCTCCACACCGCCCTCCAACGAGGCCCGGTAGTCCGCGACCGCCTCGCCGACCATGCGGACGTACAGGTCGAAGCCGACGCCCGCGATGTGGCCGGACTGCTCGCCGCCGAGGAGGTTGCCGGCGCCGCGGATCTCCAGGTCCTTCATGGCGACGTACATGCCCGCGCCCATCTCGGTGTGCTGGGCGATGGTGGCGAGCCGCTCGTGGGCGGTCTCCGTCAGGGGCTTCTCCGGCGGGTACAGGAAGTACGCGTACCCGCGCTCGCGCCCCCGCCCGACCCGGCCGCGCAGCTGGTGCAGCTGGGAGAGGCCGAAGTTGTCGCCGCGCTCCACGATCAGGGTGTTGGCGTTGGAGATGTCGATGCCGGACTCGACGATCGTGGTCGACACCAGCACGTCGAACTTCTTCTCCCAGAAGTCGACGACCACCTGCTCCAGCGCCGACTCGGACATCTGGCCGTGCGCCGTCGCGATGCGGGCCTCCGGGACGATCTCCCGGAGGCGGGCCGCGGCCCGGTCGATCGACTCGACGCGGTTGTGGATGTAGAAGACCTGGCCCTCGCGCAGCAGTTCGCGGCGGATGGCGGCGCCGATCTGCCTCTCCTCGTACGGACCGACGAAGGTGAGCACCGGGTGGCGCTCCTCCGGAGGCGTGGTGATCGTCGACATCTCGCGGATGCCGGTGACGGCCATCTCCAGGGTGCGCGGAATCGGCGTCGCGGACATCGTCAGCACGTCGACGTTGGCGCGGAGCTTCTTCAGCTGCTCCTTGTGCTCGACTCCGAAGCGCTGCTCCTCGTCGACGATGACCAGGCCCAGGTCCTTGAACTTGGTCTCCGAGGAGAACAGCCGGTGCGTGCCGATGACGACGTCCACCGCGCCTTCGCGGAGGCCCTCCAGGACGGCCTTCGCCTCGGTGTCGGTCTGGAAGCGGCTCAACGCGCGGACGTTGACCGGGAACTGCGAGTAGCGCTCGGAGAAGGTGCCGAAGTGCTGCTGGACCAGGAGGGTCGTCGGGACCAGGACGGCGACCTGCTTGCCGTCCTGTACGGCCTTGAAGGCGGCGCGTACGGCGATCTCCGTCTTGCCGTAGCCGACGTCGCCGCAGATCAGACGGTCCATCGGGACGGACTTCTCCATATCCTCCTTGACCTCGGCGATCGTGGTGAGCTGGTCCGGGGTCTCCGCGTACGGGAAGGCGTCCTCCAGCTCGCGCTGCCAGGGGGTGTCCGGGCCGAAGATGTGGCCGGGCGCCGCCATACGCGCGCTGTACAGCTTGATCAGGTCGGCGGCGATCTCCTTGACGGCCTTCTTCGCGCGGGCCTTGGTCTTGGTCCAGTCGGCGCCGCCCAGGCGGTGCAGGGTGGGCGCCTCGCCACCCACGTACTTGGTGATCTGCTCCAGCTGGTCGGTCGGGATGTAGAGGCGGTCGCCGGGCTGGCCGCGCTTGGCCGGGGCGTACTCCACGACGAGGTACTCGCGCGTGGCGCCCTGCACGGTCCGCTGGACCATCTCGATGTAGCGGCCGACGCCGTGCTGCTCGTGGACGATGTAGTCGCCCGCCTCCAGGGTGAGCGGGTCGATGGTCTTGCGGCGGCGGGCCGGCATCCGGGCGCCGTCCTTGCCGGCCGCCTTCTGGCCGGAGAGGTCGGTCTCGGTGAGGACGGCGAGCCTGAGGGCCGGGTCGATGAAGCCGTAGTCGATCGAGCCGCACGCCACGTGGACGACGGACGGGGAGATCTCCCCGAGGTCCGCCTCCAGGCGCGCGGCGACGCCCTCGGCGCCGAGCACCTCGACCGTGCGCGCGGCCGGGCCGTGGGCCTCGGTCACGAAGACCGTGCGCCAGCCGTCGGCGAGCCAGCCCTTGGTGTCGGCGAGGGCCTTCGCGGTGTCGCCGCGGTAGGCCTCTGGCGCGTGCATGCCGAGCTTGAGGGTGTCTGCGTCCAGCTCCTCGTCGGCTGCGAACGGCGACACCGACCACCACATCATGTCCAGCTCGCGGGCCCGGTCCCGGACGTCCGCGATGGACCACAGGGAGGCCGCGCCGACGTCGATGGGGGCCTCGCCGCCGCCTGCCGTGGCCGCCCAGGACGCGTGGAGGAATTCCTGACTGGTGGCCACGAGATCGGCGGCACGCGTGCGTACCCGTTCCGGGTCGCATACGACGGCCATGGCGCCCTTGGGCAGGACGTCGAGGAGGAGCTCCATGTCGTCGACGAGGACCGGCGCGAGGGACTCCATGCCCTCCACCGCGATCCCCTCGGCGATCTTGCCGAGCAGCTCGCCGAGCTCGGGGTGCTCTTCGGCGAGGGCACGCGCGCGTGCCCGGACGTCGTCGGTGAGGAGGAGTTCGCGGCAGGGCGAGGCCCACAGGCCGTGTTCGGCGACTTCGAGGGAGCGCTGGTCGGCGACCTTGAAGTAGCGGATCTCCTCTACGTCGTCGCCCCAGAACTCGATGCGCAGGGGGTGTTCCTCGGTGGGCGGGAACACGTCGAGGATGCCGCCCCGTACGGCGAACTCGCCGCGCTTCTCGACGAGCTCCACGCGCGCGTACGCGGCGGCGGCGAGGGCCTTGACGATCTCGCCGAGGTCGGCGGTCTGGCCCGTCCGCAGCGCTACCGGTTCCAGGTCGCCGAGGCCCTTGACCTGGGGCTGGAGTACGGAGCGTACGGGTGCGACGACGACGGAGACCGGGCCGGTCTCGGGGTCGTCGGGGCGGGGGTGGGCCAGGCGGCGGAGGACCGCGAGGCGTCGGCCCACGGTGTCGCTGCGGGGGCTGAGGCGCTCGTGCGGAAGGGTCTCCCAGGAGGGGTACTCCACGACGCCCTCCTGCGGGAGCAGGGAGCGCAGGGCCGCGGCCAGATCCTCCGCCTCCCGGCCCGTCGCCGTCACGGCGAGGACCGGGCGGGTGGACTCCCTGGCGAGGGCGGCGATCGTGAAGGGGCGGGCCGCCGGGGGGCCTACGAGGTCGACGTGCATGCGGTTGCCGTCTGCGGCCGCGGTGATCGCTTCGGCGAGGGCGGTGTCCTTGACTACGGCGTCGAGCAGACCGTGCAAACTCATGGAGGGGCGCTCTTCCGTCCGGGGTGGGCAACACGAAGGGCCCGACGCGGGGACCGGCCGGGGGTCTCCAGGGTACGACGGTGTGTCGGCGGGTGTCGGGGCTGTGGATAACGGCCTGTGGATAACGGCCGAACGTCCGCTGTTGTGGTGCGCGGCGTCTGTGTGGGCGTACCGGGGGGCTCCGCCCCCTGGACCCCCGGCCTATGCCCACCCACCGCCCGTTTGCTGTCGGGAGAAAGGTGGGCCGACACGTACAGACAAACACCCGGCGCCGAGAAGACCCCCGTGGCTTCTCGGCGCCGGATTCCCCCGTCTGGATGGCTATTCGGTTGGGATTGGCTCTTCCGTCGGGATGGCTATTCCGTTGCAATCGCGTTCAGGACGTTCATCCGGCCCGCCCGGAACGCCGGGATCAGGGCCGCGAACAGGCCCACGAAGGCCGAGGCGATGAAGACGCCGGTGATGGTCGGCCAGGGGATGTCCAGGACGTTCAGGCCTTCCAGGGCGAGGAGCTTCTGGGCTGTCGCGCCCCAGCCCATGCCCAGGCCGAGGCCCAGCAGGGCGCCGAACAGGGCGATGACCACGGACTCCATGCGGATCATGCGGCGCAGTTGGCGGCGGGAGAGGCCGATCGCCCGCATCAGGCCGATCTCGCGAGTGCGTTCCACCACCGAGAGGGCCAGGGTGTTCACGACGCCCAGGACCGCCACGATGATCGCCAGAGCCAGCAGGCCGTAGACCATGTTCAGGAGCTGGCCGATCTGGTTCTTCAGCTCCTCCTTGTAGTCGGTCTGGTCGCGGACCTGGTACTGCGGGTAGTCGTCGAGCGACTTCTTCAGGGCCGCGTACGCCTCCGCCTCCTGCCCGTCCTTCGCCGTGGCGAGCAGCATGGAACTCTGCGGGACCTGGTCGGCGGGCACGTACTTCCGCATCGTCTCGATGCTGGTGTAGCGCGCGCCCTGGTCGAGGGCCGTGCTGTCGTCCGTGATCGCCGCGACCTTCAGTTCGGCCGTCTCGCCGCGCTTGAAGGCCACCTTGATGGTGTCGCCGACCTGGACGCCGTGCTCCTCGGCGTAGTCGGAGCCGACCGACATGGTGTCCTTGCCGTAGACGGCCGACTGCTTTCCCGCCGTCATGGTGCGGCGCAGGTCGTCCGCGTACGACGGGTCCGTGGCCGTGATGCCGCTGTCGTCGGTCTTGCCGTCGGGCGAGGTCAAGGTGGCCTCGAGCTCCTTGTAGCGGGTGACGTGGTGCAGGCCCGGGGACTGCTCCATGGCCTTCTCGGCCTGCGGAACGATCCGCTGTGCCTCGTTGCTGCTCTGCACGATGTAGTCCGCGCCCACCGACTTGTCGAGCTCGCTCGTCGCGGAGGCGACCATCGAGGAGCCGACCACCGAGAGACACGCAACCAACGCCAGGCCGATCATCAGGGCCGCACCCGTAGCCCCCGTACGCCTCGGGTTGCGCAGGGCGTTGCGCTCGGCCATGCGGCCGACGGGGCCGAAGGCACGGAGCAGGACCGCGCTGATCACCCGGACCACCCCGCCCGCCAGCAGCGGGCCGATGACCACGAAGCCGATCAGGGTCAGCACCACGCCGATGCCGAGCATGCCCGCGCCCTCGCTCGCCTTGTCGGCCGTACCGGCGACATACAGGGCGGCGGCGCCCGCGCCGGTCAGCACCAGGCCGATCAGCCCGCGCACCCGGCCCGCCCTGCCGTCGGCCGGCGTACCGGCGTCGCGCAGTGCGGCCATCGGGGAGACCTTGCCCGCGCGGCGGGCCGGCATGTAGGCGGCGACGACCGTGACCAGGACGCCGAGGACGAGGCCGGCCACCGGGGTGGTCACCTTCACCGTCAGGTCGTCCGTGGACAGGTTCATGCCCGCCATCGACATCAGCTTCATCAGGCCGATCGCGATGCCGACGCCCGCGCCGACACCGAGGACCGAGCCCACGAAGCCCAGCAGCAAGGCCTCCACCAGCACGGACCGGTTGACCTGCTTGCGGGACGAGCCGATCGCCCGCATCAGGCCGATCTCGCGGGTCCGCTGGGCGACCAGCATGGAGAAGGTGTTGATGATCAGGAAGATGCCGACCAGGAACGCGATCCCGGCGAAGCCGAGCATGGCGTACTTGATGACGTTCATGAACTCGCCGACGCCCTCACGGTTCTCGTCGGCGGTCTCCTTGGCCGTCTGGACCTTGTGCGTGCCGTCCAGGGCCTGGGCGACGTTCTGCTTGAGCTGCGCGTCGGCGACGCCGGACGCGGCGGTGACGTAGATCTGAGTGAACCGGCCGGTGGCGCCGAGGAGTTCGCGCTGGGCGGTGGCGGTGTCGAAGTAGACGACGGCGGCACCGGGGTTGGTCACCTTGAAGGTGGCGATGCCGGCGATCTTCGCCGTGAAGTCACCCGTCACGGAGATGGTGCGCAGTTCGTCGCCGAGCTTGAGGCCGTGCTTGTCGGCGGTGTCGGCGTCGACCATCACCTCGGTCGGCCCACGCGGGGCGTGTCCGGAGGTGATCTCCATCGAACGCAGTTCGTTCTTCGTCCAGTTGCCCGCGATGGTCGGGGCGCCGGTGGTGGACCCCATGTTCTTGTTGTCGCTGTTGACGACGGTCACGTTCATCGAACTGACCGCGCCCTCGGCGGCCTTGACGCCGTTCGCCTTCTCAACACTCTCCAGCGTCGAGGCCGGCAGCGACTCGGGCCTGCCGTTCTGCGGGGTGTCGTCGGCCTTGGCCTCCTTCGGGGAGACCGTCACATCTGAGGAGGTGACCGCGAAGAGCTTGTCGAAGGTGGTGTTCATGGTGTCCGTGAACACCAGGGTCCCGCACACGAACGCCACCGACAGCAGCACCGCGACCGCGGAGAGGGCCATCCGCCCCTTGTGCGCGAAGAAGTTGCGCATCGAGGTCTTCAGGACGGTCATGACGTACGCCCCCGGGCGTCGAAGTCCTTCATGCGGTCCAGGACGGCCTCGGCAGTCGGCTTGTACATCTCGTCGACGATGCGCCCGTCGGCGAGGTACAGGACGCGGTCCGCGTACGAGGCGGCCACCGGGTCGTGGGTGACCATCACGATGGTCTGGCCCAGCTCGTCGACGGACCTCCGCAGGAATCCAAGAACCTCCGCCCCGGCCCGCGAGTCGAGGTTTCCGGTCGGTTCGTCACCGAAGATGATCTCCGGGCGGGCGGCCAGGGCCCGGGCCACGGCGACGCGCTGCTGCTGGCCGCCGGACAGCTGGGTCGGCCGGTGCTTGAGTCGGTTGGAAAGTCCAACGGTGTCGACGACCCGTCCCAGCCACTGCTTGTCGGGCTTCCGCCCGGCGATGTCCATGGGCAACGTGATGTTCTCGAGCGCGTTCAGCGTCGGCAGCAGGTTGAACGCCTGGAAGATGAACCCGATCCGGTCCCGCCGCAGTTGGGTCAGCTTCTTGTCCTTGAGCCCGGTGATCTCGGTCTCGTCCAGATAGATCTGCCCGGACGTGACGGTGTCGAGCCCGGCGAGGCAGTGCATCAACGTGGACTTGCCGGACCCCGAAGGGCCCATGATCGCGGTGAACTGTCCCCGCGCGATGTCCACGTCCACATGGTCGAGCGCGACGACCCGGGTCTCCCCGGACCCGTACGCTTTGACGACCTGCCGCGCCCGCGCGGCAACGGCCGTACGCCCTCCAGTACCCCCGTGCCTGGGAATGGTCACAGCCGATGTCACGGTATATCTCCTATGTCGTTCATCAGTTGATGCGAGTGGCTTACTGCGAGTGGCTTACGTCGATGAGTCAAGTCTGTCGCCGGGAGGGGGTCCGGCGCGCTGGTGCCCGGCCCCGTCTTGTACGGGGGAAAACCCCACCCCCGGCGGTTCGGTCAGCCGCCCCCCAGCGGCGTAAAGCCAGACTAAGGACCGCCCCCGCGCCTTCTCGTCCTCCGGCGGTACGACCCCTCCCCGAGACGTAGTACGGAGGTACCCCTAGGGGCACTCCACCGCCAGGTGGAGCCATCTCCGGGGCCTGGTCCACCCTCCGACCCAGTCACTCTCCACCCTCCCGTCGCGTGAAGGTCAAGTGGCAAGCTGTTCGGCGGCAGATAGATGCAGGGGGCAACGGGAGGGGACTCCAGGGTGGGCGACACCAAACCCGCGATACGCGGCACGGCACCCGGCGCCGGAACCGACCGGCGTGGGGCGGTAGTCGCCGCGCTCATGCTCGCGATGGCGCTGGCCGCCCTCGATTCCACCATCGTCTCCACGGCCGTACCGCAGATCGTCGGCGATCTCGGCGGCTTCTCCGTCTTCTCCTGGCTCTTCTCCGGCTATCTGCTCGCCGTGACGGTGACCCTGCCGGTGTACGGCAAGCTGTCCGACACGTTCGGACGTAAGCCGGTGCTGGTGGCGGGGGCGGCGCTGTTCCTGGTGGGGTCGTTGCTGTGTGCCGTCGCCTGGAACATGGGGGCGCTGATCGCGTTCCGCGTGGTGCAGGGTCTGGGCGGCGGAGCCCTGCAAGGGACGGTGCAAACCCTGGCCGCCGACCTCTACCCGCTCAAGGAAAGACCGAAGATCCAGGCCAGGCTGTCCACGGTGTGGGCGGTGTCGGCGGTCGCGGGGCCCGGGGTGGGCGGGGTGCTGGCCGCGTATGCCGACTGGCGGTGGATCTTCCTCGTCAACCTGCCCATCGGGGCGGTGGCGTTGTGGCTGATCGTCCGGTACCTGCATGAGCCGGACCGGGATACGACGGGTGCACGCGCGCGTGTCGACTGGGCGGGGGCGGTGGCCGTGTTCGCATGCGGGGGCGTACTGCTGACGGCGCTGGTGCAGGGCGGGGTGGCCTGGCCCTGGCTGTCCTGGCCGTCGATCGCCTTGCTGGGTACCGGACTTGGGCTGGTCGCGGTCGTGGTGGCCGTCGAGCGGCGCGCGGCCGAGCCGATCATCCCGGGGTGGGTGTGGCGGCGGCGGACCATCGCGGCGGTGAACCTGGCGCTGGGTGCGCTGGGGCTGCTGATGGTGGCGCCGACGGTGTTCCTGCCGACGTACGCGCAGTCGGTGCTGGGGCTGGCGCCGGTGGCCGCCGGATTCGTGCTGTCGGTCTGGACGTTGACCTGGCCGGTGTCGGCGGCGCTCAGTCAGCACGTGTACCGGAGGATCGGCTTCCGCAACACGGCGATGCTCGGGATCGGTACGGCGTCACTGATCCTGCTGGCGTTTCCGTTCCTGCCGTATCCCGGGGAGGCGTGGCAGCCGACGTTGCTGATGCTGTTGCTGGGGGCGGCGCTGGGGTTGTTCCAGTTGCCGTTGATCGTCGGGGTGCAGTCGACGGTGGGCTGGTCGGAGCGGGGTACGACCACGGCGTCGGTGCTGTTCTGTCGGCAGACCGGGCAAACGGTCGGGGCGGCGCTGTTCGGTGCCGTGGCGAACGGCGTGCTGGCCTCGCGGCTGGGCGGCGCCGGCGACCTGGACTCGGTGACGCGGGCGCTGGATTCGGGAGCGGCGCCGGAAGCCACGCGGCACGCCATCGCGGACGCCGTGCACGCCGTGTACCTGGGAGCGTCCTGCGCGGCGGCGCTGGCGTTCCTGGTGCTGCTGTTCCTGGCGCCACGGAAATTTCCGGTGATCGGCGAGTGAGACGTCCGTAGGCTGACGGCATGGTGCGGGTGGAGCGGCTGCGGGCCGATCATGCGGATGCGTTGCTGGCCTTCGAGCGGGAGAACCGGGAGTACTTCGCGCGGGCGGTGCCGGACCGGGGGGACGCGTACTTCGAACTCGCCGGGTTCGCCGCGCGACATCGGGCTCTGCTGGCCGAACAGGACGCCGGGGACTGCCACTTCCATGTCGTCATGGACGACGAGGGGTGCCTTGTCGGGCGCGTGAATCTGGTCGACGCGGCGGACGGGTGCGCCGAGTTGGGGTACCGGGTCGGTGAGCGAGCTGCCGGTAAGGGCGTCGCCACGGCGGCGGTTGCGGAGCTGTGCCGGGTGGCTGGAGCGGCGTACGGGCTGACTTCGCTGGTCGCCGTGACGACTCTGGACAACCTGGGCTCCCGGACCGTCCTCGAACGCAACGCCTTCGCCGTCGTCGGAGACGTCGAGGTCGACGGCCGGCCCGGGGTCCGCTATCGGCGCGAGCATCTCGGGCACTGACAGGGCGGGAAGCGGCCTGCCAGGTCGAAGGGGGTGTCCTTGCGGGACGGTTGGTACGTCACTCTGGGTCCCCAGGTTCGGCCGCTGTCGCGGGAGACGCGGAGGGTGAGGGAGGGGCCGGGTAGGCCCTCGTACGGGTTTTTGTCCTGGTCCTGGTCTTCCACGCGGACGCCTTTCACTTTCTGTGCTGTTGCATGCACAGAGTGACGTCACCGTGGGTACGCTCGGAAGGTGGCTCAGCGTGACAACGAGGTCGGCACGGAGGGGAGTTGGGCGGGGTGGCTATCGAGGACAATCCGCGGACGCGGGAAGAGTACGGGGAGGAGCTCAAGCGGAGGCGAGAGGCCGCGGGACTCACACAGGAGGCGTTGAGCCAGCGTGCGGTGATGTCACGCACGCACATCGCCCATATCGAGGCGGGGCGGCGAAGGCCGGATGTGCGTGATGCGCAACGGCTGGATCAGGTGCTGGAAGCGGGTGGCTTCTTCGTGCGCTTTCTGCCGACCCTGGACGGCAGGAAGGTGGCCGAGCACTTCGCAGATGCGCTGGAGTTCGAGGGCAAGGCCACCGAGATCCGCGAGTACGCCCCCAAGTTGGTGCCCGGCATCCTGCAGACGCCTGCGTACGCGCGCGTGGTACTCAGTTCCGGCGCCTCGCCCAAGAGCGCAGAGGAACTCGACCGACTCCTCACCACGCGACTCGAACGTGCCCGCATCCTCGACAACTTCGACTCCCCGAGGGTGTGGACGCTGTTCGACGAGGCGGTGCTGCGTCGCGCCATCGGTGACGCGGCCGTGATGTGCGGGCAGCTCCGGCACATCGTGGCCTTGGGCGAGAGCAACCGAATCCGCGTGCACGTGCTGCCCTTCTCGGCCGGATATCACGCCCTCATGGAGGGCTTCGTCTCGTTGATGTGGTTCGAGGACCTCCCGCCCATCGCCTATGTGGAAGGCTTGAAGTCGGGCCGGGTCTGGGAACTCCCGTCCGTGGTCCGCGAATGCCAGGTGGCCTACGATCACGCGTTGGGCGACGCGCTGTCGCACCAGGAGTCCCTGGCGCTGTTCAGGTCGGTCGCGGAGGAGTACGAGCATGAAGCGCAACGCACCCACAATTCCTGACGCCTCAGTGCTGACCTCGTGGCGCAAGTCCAGCTACAGCGGCGGCAGCAGCGGCGACTGCCTCGAAGTCGCCGACTGGCGCAAGTCCAGTCACAGCGGCGACAGCGGGGGCGACTGCCTCGAAGTGAACGACGCGGCCCGCCCGTTGGTCCCCGTCCGCGACAGCAAGAACCCCACCGGCCCGGCGATCGTCTTCTCGGCGTCGGCCTGGTCCGCGTTCCTCGGCGAGGTCCGTTAACGGTCCTCGAAGGCGTTGCGCAGGTCGTCGAAGAGGCTGGGGTCACAGGGGCTGAGCCGGTTTTCCCCCAGCGCCACTTCCACGATGTGCCTGGCGATGCTCCCCGCCAGGCGCCGGTAGTCGCGGGGCTTGTTCTCGTACAGGCTCATCAGCCCATCCCGGGGGTAACCGCTGCCGCCGCCGTACCAGGTCCGGTACGGCACGCCCCGTACGGCTCGAGGCAACTGCGCGCGGGGTACGGGCGCCCAGACCACCGGCACCATCGCCAAGCGGCCTTCCTCCGTCTGTCTGCGGCTGAAGGCGTCCCACTCCATGCCGCACCGCTGACTGCTGAAGTAGTCCGGGGAGTAGAGAGGCACGAATACCTGAGCGCCGGCCAGCGCGTCCTTCATCCGCTCTTGCCAGTCTTCGTCTCCGTGCATGCCTTCGGAGAAGTCGGCGGGCATGACAGGGCCCTGGACCAGTTCCTGGAGCTCCCTGAGCAGGTCGCCGAAGAACTCGAGTTCCAGGGGGTCATCAACGGGTGCGCGGGCGTAGCTCAGATAGATCAGCGGCGCCCGCCTCATCTCCTCCCTCATCTCACGGAACATGGCGACGCGTTCGCTGTGCCCCGACACCAGATCCTCGATGAGCTCATGCGTGACGTCGATCCGAGTCGTGCCGTCGTCGACCACCCGCGCGACCATGGAGCGCAGTCGCCCCTCCGCATCGATCAGTGCCGTGCCCGGGGGAGGCACGACCACCTCGGAGCCGGCAGGGCTGAGCCGGACTCCGGGGACCTTCGCGCCCCGCTCGGGCCACGTGTGCCACACCGCGACGGCCGGGTCGTCGTCGCGGTAGGCGAGGGGCGCCGCCGTCAGGTCGTCCCCATCGACGTGCAGTACGCCCACGGTCGGCCCGGTGCCGCCTCGCATCGTGTGGTCGGTTACACGTAGGTCCTTACCGCCCAGTCGATGAACGTGCAGTACGTCTCGACTCGGCTTGACGGCGGTGGTGAGCACGACGCCGGGCCGCACGGCGACTCCCGTGCCGAGGAACTCGCCACCCCGGGTGATCCAGACGAACGACCGCAGGAACCTGTTGACTCCCGGGCTGCTCGCCAACTCCTCCTGGACATGGCGGGCGACCGGCACACCACCCGCCGTGAGCGACGACACGAGGCGGGTCAGAGTGAGCGGATGCGTCCCCACGACGTCGATGAGATCGGCCAGTTCCGCGCTCCGGTCCCACAGGTCCCCACGATGGGAGTCGAGCGCCTCCCGGAGGTACTCCAGGGCCGCCTCACGCCGGAGCTCACTCAGCGTCACCGTCTCGTGAGGCCACAGCCATTCCGTCCCCTCGCGAAGCGTCACCAGCAAGCTCCCGTAGCGCTCCGGCGGCCGCCACAGCGTGGTCGGGGCTCCCGTACGACGAATGTCGAGCGTGAACGACTCCGGGTTGACGTCGTCGTAGATCAGCAGCCAGCCGGGGTGAGCTCGTAGGTAGTCGTGGAGACCGTCCAGGAGCGAGCTGGGGAAGACACCGCCCGGGGGTCGGGAAATCCCCAGGTCGTGTGCGAGATCGACGAGGTCTTCCATCAGCGCCTCGCGGCTGTGTGCGCGGATCCACCGAACCATGGTGAACTGCGGGGCCAATGCCTCAGCGCAGACCGCGGCGACTGTGGTCTTGCCCACCCCGCGGGCCCCTTCGATCACGCACGTCGCCGTGTGCAAGATCGGATAGCGCTTGGCCTCCTCGGGCATACCCCGGGTCAACACGTTCATGACGTCTGCCCCGGCCTCTAGCCGCAAACCGTAGAACCACGGTCGCAGGGGGATCTGGCTCGGCACCCTCGCCCCGCCCAGGACCACCTCCGCCTCACGGCCGGCCCCGGCCACTTCCACGTCCCGCGCCCGCCGCCGCGAGAACGGCCACACCCCGCGCCGCCGCTTCTCCCCCTCCCCCTCCTCCGGCACGGGTTCAGTCGGCGCAACCGTCCGCCTCAGCCGCTCCGCCACCTCCGCGTAGTCCCCGCCGGCCCCGCTGATGACCGCCACGGCCACCTCCGCGAACGCCCGGCTCTCCGCGGGCAGCTCGCGCCCGCCCGGCCCGCCGTCCGCCCCCGCCACCAGTGCCGGGAAGTCGGTCACCCCGCCCAGCGTGGCCGCCACCCGATCGCTCACGCCGTCCATCACCTGACGCAGCACACGCCTCGACTCCGTACGCGTCAGCCGGTCCAGCAACGCCTCCCGCACGCCGTCTCGGAAGTCGTACAGCACGCTGTCCGGGTCCTCGCCGGGCTCGGCCGGGGTGCGGCGGACGAGGAGGCCGGACAGGAAGATCTCGGCGAGGTGCATGGGCGTGGAGGCGGGCAGCATGGTCCGCTGGATCAGGCGCATCACGGGCAGGCTGAGGGGCGCCGCGGCCAGCAGGCGCAGCAGGCGGAACGACTCGGGCAGGTAGCCCTCCTCGAAGCGTTCGATCAGGGTCGCGGGGTGGGTCGGCTCGTCGGCCTCGGTGCCCCGGCCGGGGCGGTCCGCACCGGTGAGCGGTACGGCCTCCAGCGGCGTCCAGTCCGTGGTGGCACCCGACACGAGCCGGGCCCACGGCGCCAGCCAGTCGCCGGAGACCTCCAGCACCGGCAGCCAGCGGATCCTCGTCCGGCCCGCCGCACCCGCCCGGCCGCGCGCGATGCCCGGCAACGGGCCCGAGGAGCGCACCTCGATCGTGGCGCGGGTCGCTTCCGTACCGCGCGCCCGGACAGGTGCCGTACGCAGCGCCGTACGGTGCCACAGTCGGCTGGGCAGCACCTGGAGCGCGGCGACGGGGCGCCGCCGGGACCAGCCGGCCAGGGCGGCCGGGAGTTCGTCGCCGTACCAGGACGGACCCACCCCGTCGGTGAGGACCAGGACCGCCCGGCGTCCGGTCGGGTCGGTCAGCGCCTGCCGCCAGCGCCGGGTGGCCCCCGCGCCTCCCGTGCCCCGCGCGACCCGGCGGAACGGGGCCAGCGTCGGTTCCGGCCCGTCCGTGTGCAGCGCCCACGCGCGCACGTCGGCGAAGGCTCCGTGGCGGGCGAGCAGGGTGCGCAGTTCGTCGGCGAGGCGGTGCCAGACCGTCATCGTCGTCCCTGTGTCGATCAACAGGTCGACGGAGAAACGGCGTTCGGGGGCGGGGCACAGCACGGGGAAGAACAGTCCCGTGTCGCCGGAGGCCGCCGCCGTGGCGTCGACGTCCAGCGCGCGGGCGTACGGGGAGGGCACCGTCTGGCGCAGGGGGCGTAAGGCCCGGGCCACGGAGAGGGGCTGGGCGAGTGCCCGTGGCTGCGCGACGCGGACGGTGTGGGCGCCGCCGGGGCGGGGCGGGGTTGTGCCCCCGCCGTTGGTCCCGCCGTCGGGGAGGTGGAGGCGGGCCGACGGGTTGCCGGGGTGCGGAGTGGGGCGGTCGGCCGGCGGTACGGGCGGCTCGGGATCCGTGGGCACCGGGGCGGGCCTCGGATCCGTACCGTTGCCGCCGAGCTGCCGTGGGTCGACGGGCTCGAGCCCGCTCAGCCGGGCGATCCACAGCACGTCGAGGGCGTCGCCCGCGTCCGGCGCGCCGCCCCCGGCGTCCAGCAGGCGGGCGAGCTCCTCGCGCAGGATGTCACCGCCATCCTGCCCCTGTGCCTGCCCCGACCCTTGTGCCCCTTCGGCCCCCGGCACGGCCCGCTCAGCCCCGGTCCAGTGGCCGCAGCAGATCGTCGCCGAGCAGCGCCCGCCCCGTCTCGTCGTCCCCGAGCCCCCGCTCCGCCATGAGCAGCGCGTTGAGCAGCTGGTCGTTGGCGAGCGCGCCAGTCTCCCGCTGCCGGGCGAGGAACTGGGCGATGATCCCGGCCCGCAGCTCGGCGGATCCGTTCCCGGCCGGCGGCGGCCCGAGGTGCGCGGCGACCATGCCCGCGAGCCGCTCCTTGTCCGCCGGCCCGATCTCCAGCCGTACACAACGACGCAGGAACGCCATCGGGAACTCCCGCTCCTCGTTGCTGGTCAGCACCACGAACGGGAACTCCGCACAGGCCACCTCACCCCCGCTGACGCCGACCTTCCTACGGTCGGCGGTCATCACGTCCTGCCTGCCCCCGCCCAGCCGGGCCAGTTCGGGGATGACGAACTCGCCCTCCTCGAAGACGTTCAGCAGATCGTTGGGGAAGTCCATGTCGCTCTTGTCGATCTCGTCGATGAGCAGGACCCGGGGGCGGCGCCAGGGCAGCAACGCCGTCCCCAGGGGCCCCAGCCACATGTACTCGCCGATCGCCGGGGGTTCGGGCGCCTCAGCGTCACGGTTCGGGAGCGTGCCCGCGTTGCGCAGCCCGGCGTCGTAGAGACGGCCCACCGCGTCGTACTCGTACAGGCCGTCCTTGAGCGTCGTACGGCTGGTGATGTTCCAGCGCAGCACCGGCCCCAGTTTCAGCTCGTGCGCGACGGCGTAGGCGAGCGTGGACTTCCCGGTACCGGGCTTGCCGGTGAGCAGCAGGGGGCGGCGCAGGTGCAGGGCGAGGTTGACGAGGTGCTTCTCGCGCTCGCCCGCCTGGTAGGCGATGCCCTGGCCCTCCCGGCCGAGGTGACGGTGGGCGGCGTCGTCGTCCGGGGCCTGAGGCGGCTCCAGGAGCTGTGCGCCGCCGTGCCGGAAGGCCCGCCACGGAGGGGCGTCGGGCAGGTCGTCGATACCGTCGTGCGGGGTGCCGGTGCCCTCGTAGACCCACCAGTCCGGCTTCGTGGTCATGCTGCTCCTTCGCCGGCCACGCGGGTGCCGGTCATCTGCTGGTCCTGGCTGGTGAAGACGCATGTCGGATCGTCCCAGAGCAGGGAGATCTGGTTGTGCACGCTCCGCGGGTCCCGCCGCCCCTGCCGACGCGCCTCGTGCACGGTGTGCGGCAGGTCGGCCAGCCGGTCGGGCTTGTGGCAGTCACGCAGTACGTCCACCAGAGGACCGGGGTCGCCCTCGTCGCGCCGCCACACCATGACGGGAATGCCGTCCAGGAGCAGCGCGTCGCGTACGGCGTCCCGGAGCAGGTCGAGGTCGTGGTCGTACGGCGTGCCCAGGCCCAGACAGGCGAGGTCGGGGTGCGCACGAAGCCAGTCCCCGACGTCCGCGGGATGGGTCAGCCGCAGGGACGGGTACCTGCTGCCCGGGCAGCTCCACGGCTTCCCAGCGGCACCCGGCTGCTCCGCCGACGCGTCCGGGCCCATCCAGCCGATGCGTTCCAGCGCGTCACCGGGCGGGCAGCCGTGGTCCAGCGCCGCCCAGCGGCGCAGCCACGGGTCGTGGACCGTCTTGTCCTTGTACCGGGTCAGGGACCGCACGACGACCTGGCAGGTGTGGCTGAGCTCCACGTCGGCCGGACCGCTCGGCCATGCCTCGGCGGGGTGGTTGAGCAGCGAGTGCGGCAGCAGGAATTCCACCCTCTTGGTCACCCCCCAGCCCGACTCCGCCCAGTCCTGCCAGGCGGCGAGGAAGCCGTGCCGGTCCAGTTCCCGGCCGGTGAACAGGCCGGGCAGGGCCTTCGAGCCCCGGAACGCGGGCTCGTCGTCGCCGACACGCTCGTAGCAGTAGCCCCGCAGGGAGTACTGGCGCCGGGTGTACGGCAGGTCACTGGGAGCGCCCTCCTCCTCGACCCGCACCTGGACGATGACCTGGCGTTCGGTGCGCGTCGTCGGGGCCGGGGCCGGGGCGGCTGCCGGATCCTGGACGGAGGCGAGCAGGCTGGTGAGCTCCGGTGTCGTGGCCTCCTCCGCCAACAGGCCCAGGAAGTACCGCAGTTCGCTGCTCGCGGTGTCGGAGGCGCCGGGGGTGCCAGGGGTGGTGCTGGGGGTCGTCCGGGCGTCGTAGAGCTGGAAGAGGACGTGCGGGAGGGAGCCGGGCTCCAGCGGGCGGCGGGCGAGCCGACGCTCGGGAAGGTAGCGCCGCATGGCCTGCTGCCCGAACCCCTGCGGCTGTCTTCGCAGTTCCCCGATGAGGCCCATCATGAAGTCGGCGGGCAACGGTCCACTCGGCGCGGTCTGCACCGTGACCGCGAGGTTGAACCAGTCGGCGCCGACATCGTCCGGCTCGAGGGCCAGCAGCGCGCCCTGCAACGCCTCCAGCGTGCCGGTGCGCCGGGCGGTGCCGACGACGGCACGCAGATGGTCACGGGCGACGCGGTGCTCGGCGACGGCGAGGCGGAGCTGAGGGCCGGCCTGCTGGAGCAGGTCGTGACGGCCGTCGAGCCGCTGCAGCCGCGGGATGTCGGCGAGGATCGCGACGAGCGGCTCGTCGACGTCCTGCGTCGGGTCCTGGTCCTGTGCTTGTGCTTGGTCCTGTGCCGTGTCCGGCTCGGACCGGCGTACGGACAGTGTGCGGAGCAGACGGCGGAGCACTCACTCCTCCCCGAGCACGAGTCCACCGGCGACGAGCAGGGCCCGCACCCGCTCGGTCCCGATGTCGTCGGGCGCGATGTCCTCCAGGGCGAGGTACATCGCCTTCAGCGCCACGTCAGGGGTCAGCCTGGTCCGTCCGATACGGCGGACCAGATCGCGCAGATGCGTCCGGGCGTCGGAGTCCTCACGCACCTCGAACGGGCCGCCGAGGCCCAGGATCTCGCCCATCTCGGCGAGGAGTTCGTGCCGGGAGTCGAGTCTGCGCAGCGCCGGGACACCCATGAGGGCGTCGACCAGGGCCCGCTGCTCGGGCAGGCGGAAGGACGGAGGCGGAGGCTGCTGGGTCGGCAGTGGAGGCTGCGCCCCCGGCTCCAGCTCCGGCATCGTCGCGTACGGCCGGCCGGTCAGCAGCCGCAGCAGCGGGTCCGCACTGTCGGCGGTGAAGTCCTCGAGGGAGTAGTAGGTGTGGGTACTGCCCCCCAGCCACAAGGGCAGGTCGGCAGGGGATTCACCCGGCAGGACAACAGGGATGACCTTGTCCAGAGCGGCATCGGGATTCTCGTAGACGATGTTCCGCAGCAGCCGGGCCTCCCACTGCACGCCCGCGCCCTCACCGGGCGCCGCGTCGCCCTCCGCCCGCCGCTTGTACGCCGGTGAGGCGACGACGATCACGTGCCGGCTGTCCCGGATGCCGCGCAGCATCCACACAGCCCAGTCCTGGCGGCGTTCCGCGGCGGGCAGATCCATGTCGGCATCGATCCCTGACGAGCGCAGGAACTGCCGGAACTCCCTGACCTTGTCGACATGCTTCTCGTCGTCGTGCGCGTACGAGATGAACACCCGCTGCCGCGACGGCACCTGCCCCATGCGTCTCCCCCTTGCCTGCCGCACACCACATCGAGTGGATACATGATGGCTCAACGACGCGTGTGGGGAGAGGGTTTGACGAGGAGTCACCACCCGGGGAGGGAGTGGTGCGGGGCCGCCCCGATGTGCGCGCTCAAAATCCGAGTTAACGCGGGTAACACCTGAGGTCAGACACGGTACGGCGTAGTAAGCGCATACCGACCGCTCAGTTTGGAGAAAGGGCCGCGCACATCCGGTCGGCCGAGTAGCGTGCGTGACTCCGCTCGCCCACCCCCCAACTCCCTGCGGTCCGCGCCACCCTCGCGGACCCGAGCCACGCAAGGAGCAACGGGATGTCCTACGACCCGTACGCGTCGCCCTCGCCGCCGCCCCCCTCGCTGTCCTCACCGTCGTACGCCACCTATCCCTGGCAGCCGCCTGCCCCGCCCGAACCGGCCGTACCACCGAGAAGACGGGTCCCGGACCACCCGCCCCTCGGCCACCACAGCGATCTGCGGATCCTGCGCAGCGCCTACCGCTGGCAGCGGCGTGTGGCCACCCTCACCGCGCTCGGCTACTTCCTCCTCTTCCTGATCCTGTCCGCCTTCGCCCCCGGCTTCATGACGAGCACGGTCACCGACGGCCTGCCCGCCGGTCTGCTCCTCACCCTGCTCCAACTGCCCGTCACCTGGCTGGCGATCGCACTGTACGAGCACACCGCCCGCCGTTACGTCGACCCGCTCGCGGACCGCATCCGCAAGCAGGCCGCGGTGGACGCCAAACGGGAGGCGGGGCGATGACGGACCTCACAGGCGGCGCGCAGACGATGTCCCTGGTGGCGTTCTCCGCCGTCACCACGATCACGCTGCTGCTGTGCGTGATGACGGGCCCGGACCAGGACGACCTCGACGAGTTCTACACCGGCTACAGCTCCCTGTCCCCCATGCGCAACGGCCTGGCGATCGCGGGCGACTACATCAGCGCCGCGACCGTGCTGGGGACGGGCGGCGTGATCGCGCTGTTCGGCTACGACGGGATCGTGCTGGCGCTGAGTACGGCGCTGTCTCTGATGCTGCTGATGTTCCTGTTGGCCGAACCCCTGCGGAACGCGGGCCGGTTCACGATGGGGGACGCGTTCGCCCGTCGTATGCCGGGGCGTTCGGTGCGTATCACGGCGTGCCTGGTGACCCTCGCGGCGCTGCTGCCGCTGATACTGGTGCAACTCGCGGGCACGGGGCAGCTGGTGGCGTTCCTGCTGGGCTTCTCCGGTGACTCACTGAAGACGGGGTGCATCGTCGGGCTGGGCGCGCTGATGATCAGCTACGCGGCGATCGGCGGGATGAAGGGCACGGCTCTCATCCAGATGCTGAAGATGGTGATGCTGCTCGGGTCGGGTGCCGTGATCGCCGTCCTGGTGCTGCGGCGGTTCGACTGGGATCCCGGGGCGCTGTTCTCGGCGGCGGCTGAACAGAGCGGGGTCGGACCGGCGTTCCTGCGGTCGGGGCTGCAGTTCGCGGGCGGCCCGCATCCCCGCCTCGACATGATCAGCTCCCAGCTGGCGGTGGTCCTGGGCGGCGCGTGTCTGCCGCACGTCACGATGCGCATGTACACGGCGTCCAGCGCGCGTCAGGTACGGCGCTCGATGTCGTGGGCGGTGTCGAGCGTGGTGCTGTTCGTGCTGGTGATCACGGTGGTCGGCTTCGGTGCGACGGCCCTGATCGGGCGGGCGGCGATCACCCAGGCCGATCCGCAGGGCAACACGGCATACCTGCTCGGTTCGCGGGCGGCGTTCGGCCCGGACGTCTCAACGGCGGAGACCCTCCTCTTCACCACCGTCACCACGGCCATCTTCCTCACTCTGCTCGCCTCGGTGGCCGGCATGATCCTCGCCTGCGCCAACTCCCTGGCCCACGACGTCTTCGCGGGCCGGGGACGGCCGATGACGGGCCGCCGCGAAATGACGCTGGCACGGCTGTCGTCGCTGGCGGTCGGTGTCCCGGCGATCCTCCTGGCCTGTCTGGTCCAACACCGCAGCCTGCAACCGCTGGTGACCCTGTCCTTCTGCCTGGCCGCCTCCGCCATCGCGCCCGCCCTCGTCTACAGCCTCTTCTGGCGCCGGTACACGCGGCTGGGGCTGCTGTGCACGCTGATCGGCGGCACGGTGGTCGTGCTGTTGCTGATGCCGGGGACGAACCTGGTCTCCGGTTCCCCGGGCTCCGCTTTTCCCGAGGCCGACTTCAACTGGTTCCCGTTCACCACGACGGGGCTGGTGTCGATCCCGGCGGGCTTCGCCTTCGGGTGGCTGGGGACGGTGGCGTCGGGGCGACGGACGGCTGAGGAGCAGCGGCGGCAGTATGAGGCTGTGGAGGGGTGGATACTGGCGGGGGTGGTGCGGAGGAGTGGGTGAGAGGGTACGGGGGGGCGGTCAGGACCGGATGCGGGGGCTCAGGCTGTTGTCGTCTGGCACCCCGCCGGCGCCGGGCCGCGCGACCACCCCTGTGCACTGACCGCCCCGCACGCTCAACGCCGGTCACCGGCAACCGGCCTCGCTCACACCGCCGGGCACCAGCTGACGCCGTCACTCACTCCGCCACCCGCCCGGTCAACGCCGTCAAACTGTTCCGTACGTAATCCATATGGGCCTGCATGTCGTCCCACGCCTCCCCATGCTCACGAAGCACCCGCTCGGTCTCCCTCGCAGTCCGCTCCTCCCGAGCCCGCGCCTCCGCAACCACCTCCCCCGCCCGCTCCCGCGCCTCCTCCTGCCACTGCCGTCCCGAAACCTCCGCCTCTGCCAGCGCCTGCTGCGCCTCCGACAACGCCGCCTCGGCCCGCGCCGCCCGCTCCGCCTCCCACGCCCCCAACGCGGCCACCCGCTCCGCCTCCTCGCGCTCGACCTCGGCCCACTGCTCGGCATGCTCCTTGGCCTGCTCGGCGAGCGTCACGGAGGCGCGCTGCCGTACCTCACGCAACGCCGCGAGCGCCTCCCCGCGCCCCTCTTTCACTTCACGCCGCGCGGCGATACGGATCTCGTCGGCCTCGGCGCGCGCCGTGAGCAACCGCTGGCGGGCGCGTTCATCGGCCTCGGCGCGTACGGCGTCGGCGTGTGCCTGTGCCGCGTCGCGCACGCCGTCCGCACACGCCTGCGCCTCTTCCGCGAGGCGTTGCGCCTCCTGCCGGGCGCCCTCGCGCACGGCCGTGGCCTCCTCCTGCCCCAGCTCGAAGATCCGGCGCGCACGCTCCCCGAGCGTCTCGTACGTCTGCGGCGCGAGCCCCGCCACCACCTCCCGCAACCGCACCAGCTCCGCCTCCATCTCCCTGGCGAGCACGGTGAGCCGGGCGGCGCGTTCCCACGCGGCGTCGCGGTCCCGGGAGAGGGCGTCGGCGTAGACGTCGACCTGTTCGGGCCGGTAGCCACGCCCCCGTACGGCCACGAAGCCGTGCGGCGTGACCGGTGCGCTGCTCATCCTGGAGCCCCTCTCCGCCGAACTGACACGAGCGGACGCGAAATGATGATTTCGCGGACATCTTGATGTATCGGACGGAAGTGTTCATAACGCGACACTCCGCGCACAGGTCACGGTCATGCGTGCACACGAAAGTGCCGGGCCCGGTCGTACGACGTCGTACGACCGGGCCCGGCACTCCAGCCAAGGGATTCGGAGGTCAGCGCACGCGGCGCGTCACAGCAACCCGTCCCACATCTGCTCCAGCAGCACCGACCACCAGCTCTCCGGTGAGCTGAGCGCCGCCGGGTCGAGCGCGGCGAGCTGGGCCTGGAAGTCGACGGTCCAGCGGCCCGCCTGCTCCTGGTTCAGCCCGAACCGCAGCCGCCACATCCGCCCCAGCAGCGCAAGACACCGCTGGAACTCGGGCAGCCCCGTGTTCACGAACTGCGGCGGCACGGGCACCCCGCCGAGCCCCGCCTCCACCGGCACGGCCACGATGTTCGCCGTCCCGTACTGCACGCACAGCGCCCGGCCGAAGTCGCTGCCCATGACGAGGTACGAACCCGCGTCCGAGGCCGGCTGCACCCCGCGCTCCTGCGCCAACTCCGCCAGCGTCGGAACGGGCCGCCCCGGCTGAGCCTGCGCCCAGAAGAACGGACCCATGTCCACCGGCAGCCCCGCCACCACCAGCGAGTGCGCCACGAGGGGCGGCACCCCCTGCCGGGACACGGCGGCCTGCTCGAACCGGAAGATCCCCGGCCCGAACGCCCCCGCCAGCTCCTGCGCCACACCCTCCGGCGGAACCGGCGGCGCGGGCTGCACCTGCGGAAGCGGCGCGCGCACCGGCGCGGGGCGCGCGGGCCCGTCCGCCACCTGGTGCAACTCACCCTGGTGCGCCAGCAGTTGCTGCATACCCTGCTGCCGGCTCGCGTGATCCGTGCCGTACGGCGCGATGCTCGTGATCCGCGCCTGCGGCCACTGCTCCCGGATCATCCGCGCACAGTACGCGCCCGGCAGCTCGCACGACTCCAACTCCGTGTGCAGCTCCAGCACCTGGTCCGACGGCACGTTCATCGCCCGCAGCTCATGGAAGATCTGCCACTCCGGATGCGGCGTCCCCGGCGCCGAACGCCGGATCAGCTGCTGCTCCGACCCGTCCTGCGCGCGATAACGCAGCACAGCCTGATACCCAGGGCCGACCGTCGGCTGCCCCTGCGGCGGATACCCGTACGCCGGCTGCTGACCGGGCCCGGGCTGACCGGGCGGCGGCATCGCACCGGGCGGCATCGGCGGCTGCGGGGCGCCCGGCGCCATACCAGGGGCGCCCGGAACACCGGGTGCGCCGGGCGGTACGCCAGGGGCCTGCGGCGGCGGAGGCACACCGGGGCCGCCCACCGGCGGCGCTGACAGCATGGTCTCCGCGTGATGCACAGCACCCCGCGCGCCCCCGGAAGAACCCTGCGCACCGGGGCCGACGGGCGCACCAGGTACACCGGGGGCGCCAGGAGGTTGCGGCGCACCCGGGGCTCCGGGGGCACCCGGGGCGCCTGGAGGTTGCGGTACGCCAGGCGCACCAGGCATGCCCGGGGCGCTCGGAACACCCGAAGCGCCAGGCGCATTCGGCACACCAGGGGCTCCCGGCGGCTGCGGCACGCCCCCACCCATCTGACCCGGGTCGGCAAACATCGTGGCGGCATGGTGGACACCGCCCGGAGGCGTACCGCCGGGCACACCCGGGGCACCGGGCGGCTGGGGAGCGCCGGGAGGGTTCGGCGCACCGGGCGGATTGGGGGCGCCCGGAGAGTTAGGCGCGCCCGGCGCCTGCGGAGCCCCTGGAGCCCCTGCGTTGGGATCGAGCGCCGACACCAGCTGCGTCGGCACATACCCGCCCGCCGGCGTCCCCGGCACTCCCGGCCCGGACGGCGCAGGCGTACCCGGCCGCGCCCCCGGCGTCCCGGGCGCACCGGGCGGAGGCGGCGGGTTGGCCCCGCCCCGCGCACGACGCGGCGGAGGCGCCGCCTTGCTCGTCGCGGCGTCGGCGATGTCCTCGGCGTTCGGCGGAAGCGACCGCCCACCCGGCCCCTGAGCCGCACCACCGGGCCCACCCTGCGGATAGCCGTAGGAAGACGCGGGCGGCGGCGTGGCACCCGGCGCAGAGGCGCCCGGCGGGGGCGTGCCCTGCACACCCGCACCACCGACACCACCCGCACCCTGCGGATACCCATACGTCGGCGCAGGCGGCGGCGTAGCACCCGGCACAGGAGCCCCAGGCGGGGGCGTGCCCGGCACACCCACACCACCTACTCCACCCACACCACCCTGCGGATACCCGTACGACACCCCACCCGGCCCCACCGGAGCCCCGGGGGGCGGCGTACTGCCCTGCGGCGGCGCACCGTGCACGCCCTGCACACCGGGCGCACCCGGAGCCCCGAGCGCCGGCGCACCACTCACCCCACCCGGCGCACCAGGAACCCCGCGCGCCGCCGTATCGCTCTGCGCGCCCGGCGCGTTCGAGTCAGCGATCTCCGGAGCGAGCGACGTCGGCGGAAGCTGACTGCCGCCCGACATCAGCGCAGTCTTGGCGTCCGACCCGGCAGCGGGCGGCGGAGTGTCGTCCTCGGCGCTCAACGGCGGAGCGAACACAGTCTCCGGCAACGGAACGGAACGGTCATCGCCGGGATCGGCGTTCGTGTCGGTCCCGGCCCAAGGAGTCGCCCCCTCAGGAACACCAGGCACCCCCGGCGCACTAGCCGCGCCAGGCGCCCCCACAGGCCCACCCGCGCCAGTCCCCGCCCCGGTACCGACACCATCGGTCCCGGCACCGTTACCCCCAGACCCAGCCGCACCCCGCCCATCCGGAATCCCCAACTTGTCCGCCGCCTCCTGCAACCACTCCGGTGGCGTCAACAAGAACGACGTCTGGTTCAGGTCCACCCGAGCCGCAGCAGCCGGCGCCGGCTCGGCGGGGGCGTCCGCCCGGCCGTACTCCTCCTCATAGCGGCGGATCACCTCACCCACCGGCAGCGAGGGCCACAGCGTCGCGTCCCCGCTGTCCCGGGCGATCACGAGCCGCTGCGTACCGCCGTCCGAACGCGGACCGTCCGCACGGTCCTCGGCCCACATCACGAACCCGAGCTCGAACTCCCGCACCCGCACCTCACGATGCTGGTACGACGGCACATCCCCGTTGACCCACTCCTCGGCGCGCTCCTGCGCCTGCGCGAAAGTCACCATGGCCGAAGCTCACTCCCCCACCGAAGACGCCGCAGGCACCGGTACCGGACGCGCGAACCCGCCGTCCACCATCAGGTTCGCCACCGTCTCCAACTCCGGCGGACTGCCCGCCAGTCGGGACAGAAACGCGTCGAAGTCCTCACCGCACGGCACCAGCAACCGCTCCACCCGTTCCGCCGGCGCCCACGAGGGATCCACGTCCCGCGCGTCGTCGTACGCGCAGAACCACACCGAACCGATCCGGTCGCCCCTCACCTTCACGGCCAGCAGACCGCCCTGTACGAACCCGACACTCAGGTAGTCCTTGGTCAGATGGTCCCGCAGGCACTTGTTGACGTAGACCAGGTCGTTGACAGCCGCCTCGTCCCGCACCGTGAAGAACGGCTGGTCGACCAGCAGCCCCAACTCCGCGTCCAGCGCGGTCCCCACCGGCGCGCAACCGCCCGCCGCCTTCAGGAACGACCGGTAACCGCCCGGCAGCCGGTACCCGAGGTCCTCCTCAACCCCCAGCACCTGCGCCTCCGTCACCGCCACACCCGACTTCGGCAGCCCGAAATGCGCGGGACGCGTCTCCTGCAACGGCCGCGTCCCCCTCTTGTCCTGGTCCACCGCGGATGTGGCGATCCCACCGTGATGCCGCAGCAGCGCCTTCACCTCGACCGGCACCAACTCCAGCCGCCGCGAACCCACCACGTGATGCCACGTCCAGCCGTGCGGCGTCGCCACCGCCGGAATCGTGTCCCACAAGTCGTGGCCGGACGCCGCCAGCGCCGCGTTCGCCGAGACATAGTCCGTCAGCCGCAACTCGTCGACCCCGAAGCCCTCCGGCGGCTCCGCGATCTCCGCGGCCGCCCGCGCATACGCCGAGAAGTCGGGGTAGCCGTGCTCGTCCACCCGTACTCCTCTCGGGTGACGGGCCGCACGGACCGGATCCGGGAAATGCACGACCTGCCCGGCGTAGGCCGCGTTCGGCGGCGCGGCTTGCTGCCCGAGCCGACCTGTCGTCATGGCGGTTGCCCCCTGCGGCGTTCTGTACGACCCGTAGTGACCACCCTCGACCACTACGCCCCGTAACGACTGTCTCGTCCGTCCGGCGTCCGCCTCAACGACGTCCGCCCGACTGTCTCCACGCGTCAACCGCATGGATCGCGGTGGCGACAGCCTATGCGGTACGACGACACCGGTCACCGGCGCCGGTCATGACCCCCTCCGCTTCCGTGACCAGCCGTCACCCCCTCGTGACAGCCCGCCCAAACCCGGGCGTGTCGCACCGACCCAGCTTCCGCACCAGCCACGCTGTTTGGCACTCTGTGTCGTCCGGGGATGCTCGGGAGGGAATGACGATCATGAACGCGACGCAGACGGGACCACACACAGGACCGCGCGCAGGAGCGCACACGGGCACATCCGGCGATCCGCGGAACGGCGACCCCCGCGTCGGCTGGAGCAGCACCGACACCCGCCACGCCCCCACCCTCCGCCACCGCCGCGACGGCATACTCCCCACCATCGCCGCCGCCCTCTCCGTCCGCGGCGCCACCCTCACCGGCACCGCCGCCCGCGGCGACCAGCCACCCGCCCTGCACCACCTCGTCCAGGACTTCCTCGACACCCTCACCAGCGGCCAACGCGACCGCTTCACCGGCCGCTGCGCCGAAACCATCCTCATCTCCCGGCGCATCGCCACCGCCGACGCAGCCCGCAGCAAACGCGCCGCCCGAAAACCCATGACCAACGGCGAAGCCCGCAGAGCCCTCAAGCAAGCCAAACTCACCGCCCGCCGCATCCGCGAGGACGGCGACCCCCTGCACGGCAGCTTCGCCGCACCCTGCCGCGCCTGCACCGCCCTCAGCGCCCACTTCGGCGTCCGCATCGTCGACCCCACAGTGACCGACGACTGACCCCGTCACCACGCACAACCGGTCTACTACCTCGACGAACTCGACGAACGAAGGGCAGATGCACACCGACCGCACCTCGACCACCCGCTTCCCCGTACCCGTCGACGCCGCCCTGCGCGCCGCCGGCTGGCAACCCGGACGCTGGGACATCAAACAGGCCGAGATCTGGGCCGACACCCTCCGCGACCACGCCTCACCCGCCGGCCACCGCCACGCCGTCTTCCCCGCCGCCGTAGAAGCCTGGGCCGAATTCGGCGGCCTCCACCTCACGCCCACCGGCAACGGCCGCCAAATCGCCCCCACCGCCATCCACTTCGACCCCCTGCACGGCCTCCACATGGCCCGCACCCTCGCCGACCTCGGCCGCGCCCTCGACACCGAGGTCTGCCCCCTCGGCGCCGAAACCGACACCCACGCCCTGCTCGCCATCGACACCGAAGGCCGCGCCTACGCCCTCGACCACACCGGCGACTGGTATCTCGGCCCCGACATCGACCAGGCCCTCGCCGGCCTCGTCGCCGGCATAGAGCCGGTACGGCTGACAGCGGGCTGACCCGCGGGCGCGGCCCCTACGCCGCCGGAATCACCGCCGACACCCGGAAACCCCCCGCATCCGTCGGCCCGGACACGAACACCCCGCCCAGCGCGGAAACCCGCTCCTTCATCCCCACCAGACCGTTGCCCCCCGACGGCAATCGCGCCGACGACGCCGACGACACCTCCGGCGGCGGCTCGTTCTCCACCTGCATCGCGATCTCCGACACCCGGTGCGCCAGCCGTACGTGCGTCTTCGCACCCGCCGCGTGCTTGTGGACGTTCGTCAACGCCTCCTGGACCACGCGGTACGCCGTCTGCTCGATCTCCGGCGCATACGCCCGCGACTCCCCCTCCACGGACAGATCCACCACCATCCCCGCGGCGGCCGACTGCCCGATCAACTCATCCAGCTCCGACAGACACGGCCCCTCGGCCGCCCCGTCCTCATCGACAGCCCGCGAAGCAGCCGCAGCGGCCGCAACCCCCACAGCCACCAGCGGAACACCCGACCCCACCGAACGCTCCGCAACCCCACCGCCACTGCGCAGCACCCCGAGCATCTCCCGCAGCTCGGTCAACGCCTGCCGCCCCATGTCCCCCACCAGCGCCGCGTTCTTCACGGCCTTCTCGGGATCCTTCCGGGCCACGGCCTGCAGCGCCGCCGCATGCACCACCATCAGGCTCACCCGATGCGCGACAACGTCATGCATCTCCCGCGCGATCCGGGTCCGCTCCTCGTTCCTGGCCCACTCGGCGCGCTCCTCGGCCCGCTCGGCCAGCAGCTGCAGCTCCCGCTCCAGACTGTCCGCACGCTCCCGCAGACTCTCCATCAACCGCCGCCGGGCCCCCACATACAGCCCCAGCAGAAGCGGAGGCGCGGTCAGCCCCAACGCGACCGTGACGGACACGAACAGACCGACCCAGTCCCCGAACCCCAGTTCCCCCCGCGCCACGCCCTGCCGCACCCACACGAACGTCACGATCAGCATGCCGACCAGCGACATCCCCGCCAGCGACGCGATGATCCGGCGGGGCAGCTCCGACGCGGCGAGCGTGTACAGGCCGACGACGCCCATCAGGAAGCCCATCTGGGCCGGCATCACCGCGATGAACACCAGTACGACGGCGATCGGCCACCGACGCCGCAACACCAGCACGGAACCGGCCAGCACACCGAAGAGCACCCCCGCGGCCTCCGGAATCCCCGCATCCCCCGCGAACCGGAACCCTTCCGTCCCGCACTCCAGCGCGGACACGACAGCCAGACCGATGTCCAGCACCGCACTGCGCCACCTGGTCCACCACCACGGCCCCGCCCCTGACAGGGCCTCGGCGTGGTCTTCCCCCGACGTGGTCATGCCTCCACCCTACGGGCGGTCGGGCCCCGTTTTCCGGCGAGTTTCGACGACTGGCCTACACCACAGTCCGTGACCGAACGGTTGCGAAACCGCCCGATATCCCTCGAACTGCTGAATCGCTCACCGTTCGACCACGGAAGCGATCATTCCGCCAGGACGGTATGCCCATGGCACATGTGCAAGGCAAATACGCCGACTTCGAAGGTTTGCGGGAGCAGGCGGTGACGCTGCGGCGGCGGGGGTACAGCCTTCGGCAGATCCGCGACGAGCTCCAGGTGCACAACAAGGAGATCCTTCAGCGCCTCGTCGAGGGCGAGCCACCGCCGGAGTGGACGAAGCGACCGCGCGCGAAGGACGACCTGCGGGAACGGGCGCGGGAGTTGCGGAGGCAGGGCTGGACGTACAACCAGATCCAAGCCGAGCTGGGCTGTTCCAAGAGCTCGGTCTCACTGTGGGTGCGGGATCTGCCGCATCCAGAGCCCAGGTGCACACCAGAGGAGCAGCGAGCGCGCATGAACGCGGGTCTCGCACGACTGCATGCCTCCCGGGACCAGGAGCGTGCGGCAACGAAACAGGCGGCCGCGGCAGCCATCGGAGAACTGTCGGACCGGGAGCTGTTCATCGCAGGCGTCGCCCTCTACTGGGCCGAGGGCTCCAAGGACAAGTCGTACCGGCGCACAGAGGTCCTGCAGTTCATCAACAGCGACCCCAACGTGATCAAGCTCTTCCTCCGCTGGCTCGAGCTACTCGAGGTGACACGCGACCGCCTGACGCTCCGGGTCAGCATTCACGTAACCGCAGACGTGGAGGCGGCCGAGAACTTCTGGGCCGAGATCGTGGGCGTCGACGTGTCAGCGCTCAGCAAGGCGACGCTCAAGAAGCACAACCCTCGGACTGTCCGCAAGAACACCAGCGACGCCTATCACGGATGCCTCGCGATCTACGTCCGACAGAGTGCTGACCTATACCGTCGCATGGAAGGCGCCTGGTACGGCATAGTAGGAGGCGCCGTTCGGCGACCTGGCTAAATGTCCGGTTTAGCCGAGTTTGTTCCCCCGTGGTGTAATTGGCAGCACTGTGGCTTTTGGTGCCATCTGTCCGGGTTCGAGTCCTGGCGGGGGAGCCCAGCCGAGTCCGGGCCCTGACTAGTGACAGCACTGTCAGGGCCCGCTCCCATGTCCCCCCCGAAACGCCCCGGTATCCTGCGGATGTCCACCCCACCCCCTCCACAGCCGAAGGGCATCCCGTGAGCGCCATTCGCCCGGCAGCCGTCGTCGTTCTCGCAGCGGGTGAGGGCACCCGTATGAAGTCGGCCACACCCAAGGTTCTCCACGAGATCTGTGGCCGTTCCCTGGTGGGTCATGTGCTCGCCGCGGCCCGCGAGTTGGAGCCCGAGCACCTCGTCGTGGTCGTCGGACACGCGCGTGAGAAGGTCACCGCGCATCTCGCGGAGACCGACCCCCATGTACGCACCGCCGTGCAGGCGCAGCAGAACGGCACCGGGCACGCCGTACGGATGGGCCTCGAGGAGCTGGGCGGAAGCGTGGACGGGACTGTTGTCGTCGTCTGCGGTGACACTCCGCTGCTGACCGGCGAGACCCTCCGCGTCCTCGCCGCCACCCACACCGCCGACGGCAACGCCGTCACCGTGCTGACCGCCGAGGTCCCGGACGCGACCGGCTACGGCCGTATCGTGCGCGACGGTGTCTCGGGTGCCGTCACGGCGATCGTCGAGCACAAGGACGCCAGCGAGTCGCAGCGGGCGATCCGGGAGATCAACTCCGGGGTCTTCGCGTTCGACGGGCAGCTTCTCGCCGACGCCCTCAAGAAGGTGCGGACCGACAACAGTCAGGGCGAGGAATATCTGACGGACGTTCTCGGGATTCTGCGTGAGGCCGGGCATCGGGTCGGTGCCGCCGTGGCCGGCGATCACCGTGAGATCGCCGGGATCAACAACCGGGTGCAGCTCTCCGAGGCTCGGCGGATTCTCAACGACCGGCTGCTGACGCGCGCCATGCTCGACGGCGTCACCGTCATCGACCCCGCGACCACCTGGGTCGACGTCACCGTCACCTTCGAGCAGGACTCGGTCGTCCACCCGGGGACCCAACTGCACGGCTTCACGCATCTCGGTGAGGGTGCCGAGGTCGGGCCCAACAGCCGGCTCAAGGACACGCGGGTGGACGCCGGTGCCCGGGTCGACAACACCGTGGCCGACGGCGCGCATGTCGGGCCGGGGGCCACGGTCGGGCCGTACGCCTATCTCCGTCCCGGGACCCGTCTGGGTGCGAAGGGCAAGATCGGCACGTACGTGGAGACGAAGAACGCGTCGATCGGTGAGGGGACGAAGGTTCCGCATCTGTCCTATGTCGGTGACGCGACGATCGGTGAGCACACCAACATCGGTGCCGCGAGTGTCTTCGTGAACTACGACGGGCAGGGCAAACACCACACGACGGTCGGCTCGCACTGCCGTACCGGTTCGGACAACATGTTTGTGGCTCCTGTCACGATCGGGGACGGTGCCTATACGGCGGCCGGCTCTGTGATCACGAAGGATGTGCCGCCCGGTTCACTGGCCGTGGCCCGTGGTCAGCAGCGGAATATCGAGGGCTGGGTGGCCCGTAAGCGTCCGGGGAGCGCGGCGGCGAAGGCGGCCGAGGCGGCTTCTCGGGAGCCGGAAGGCGGAAGCTGACCGGAAACAGGTGCTCCGAACACGGCGTACCGTGATAAGTGCACACCCGCACCCCACCAGCTGAGACGGCCTCTCGCGCGTGATCGTGAGGTCTCTCGAAACACCCAGCTGAGACACCTCTGAGGAGACAGTGCTGTGACCGGGATCAAGACGACCGGCGAGAAGAAGATGATGTTCTTCTCCGGCCGCGCCCACCCCGAGCTTGCCCAGGAGGTCGCCCACCAGCTGGGTGTCGGGGTCGTCCCGACGAAGGCCTTCGACTTCGCGAATGGTGAGATCTACGTCCGCTATGAGGAGTCGGCGCGTGGCGCGGACTGCTTTGTGATCCAGAGCCACACGGCTCCGATCAACCAGTGGATCATGGAGCAGTTGATCATGATCGACGCGCTGAAGCGTGCGTCGGCCCGCTCCATCACGGTCATCGTGCCCTTCTACGGTTACGCGCGGCAGGACAAGAAGCACCGTGGGCGTGAACCGATTTCGGCGCGTCTGATCGCCGACCTGATGAAGACGGCGGGTGCCGACCGGATCCTGACCGTGGATCTGCACACCGATCAGATCCAGGGCTTCTTCGACGGCCCGGTCGACCACCTCTTCGCGCTGCCGCTGCTCGCGGACTATGTGGGTACCAAGGTCGACAAGGACAAGCTGACCGTCGTGTCCCCGGACGCGGGCCGGGTGCGCGTCGCGGACCGCTGGTGTGACCGGCTGGGGGCGCCTCTCGCCATCGTGCACAAGCGGCGGGACAAGGACGTGGCGAACCAGGTGACCGTCCACGAGGTCGTGGGTGAGGTCAAGGGCCGGGTGTGTGTCCTGGTGGACGACATGATCGACACGGGTGGCACGATCTGTGCCGCGGCCGACGCGCTGTTCGCGCACGGTGCGGAGGACGTCATCGTGACGGCGACGCACGGTGTGCTGTCTGGTCCGGCGGCGGACCGGCTGAAGAACTCCCGGGTGAGTGAGTTCGTGTTCACGAACACGCTGCCGACGCCGGGTGAGCTGAGTGGTGACCTGGACAAGATCACGGTGCTGTCGATCGCGCCGACGATCGCGAGCGCGGTGCGTGAGGTGTTCGAGGACGGCTCGGTGACGAGCCTGTTCGACGAGCAGTGAGCCGCCGATAGGCACGCTGCTTGATCGATTTTTCGCGGCCTCTCTCGCCGAGTAGACTGTTCCAGTTGCTCGGCGAGGGAGGCCGTTCCTGTTCAGGGATACGGCGATCCGTTATCGACGCGCTCTTCGTAGCAGGCCGTTCGTGGCCGGGTGACCACGTCCGTTCCTGATTTCTACGAGGAGTGATCATGTCCGAGGTCAAGATCTCCGCCGAGACCCGTAGCGAGTTCGGCAAGGGTGCCGCCCGCCGTATCCGTCGTGACAGCAAGGTTCCCGGTGTGCTGTACGGCCGCGGTTCCGACCCGCTGCACCTGACCCTGCCGGGCCACGAGCTGCTGCTGGCGCTGCGTACGCCGAACGTCCTGATCTCCCTGGACATCGACGGCAAGACCAACGAGCTGGCGATCCCGAAGTCCGTGCAGCGTGACCCGATCAAGGGCTTCCTCGAGCACGTCGACCTGCAGCTGGTCAAGCGCGGCGAGACGGTCACGGTCGAGATCCCGGTGCACGCCGAGGGCGAGCTGGCCGCCGGTGGCAACCTGCTGGAGCACGTGCTGAACGCGCTGCCGGTCGAGGCCGAGGCCACGCACATCCCCGAGTCCGTGACGGTCTCCGTCGAGGGCCTGGAGGCCGGTGCCTCCGTCCTGGCGAAGGACATCACCCTGCCGACCGGCACCAAGCTGGCCGTCGACGGTGACACGGTCGTCCTGCAGGTGCTGTCCGCGCAGGCCGAGGAGGCCGCCGAGGGTGCCGAGGGCGGCGAAGAGTCCGCCGAGGCCTGATCCTCAGCTCTGTCATCGGTTCGTCAGCCGCTGTTCCCGTAGGGGGCAGCGGCTGGCGCGTATCAAGGAGACATGCACGTGACGTCCGATCCGAGTGCTCCCTGGCTCGTCGCCGGCCTCGGCAATCCGGGACCCGAGTACGCCATGAACCGGCACAACGTCGGTTTCATGGTGGCCGATCTGCTGGCCGAGCGGATCGGGGGGAGGTTCAAGCGGGCCGGGAAGGCTCAGGCGCAGGTCGTCGAGGGGCGGATCGGGCCGCCGGGGCGTGGGGGCACCTCCCAGGCCCTTAAGGCACTGGGGGAGAACCGGCGGGTGATCCTGGCGAAGCCGATGTCGTACATGAACCTGTCGGGCGGGCCGGTGACCGCGCTGCGGGACTTCTACAAGGTGCCGGTGTCGAACATCGTGGCTGTTCATGACGAACTGGACATCGACTACGGGATGCTCCGGCTCAAGCTGGGCGGCGGGGACAACGGGCACAACGGGCTCAAGTCGATGACGAAGGCGATGGGTTCGGACTATCACCGGGTGCGGTTCGGGATCGGGCGGCCGCCGGGGCGCATGCAGGTGGCGGACTTCGTGCTGAAGGACTTCTCGGCGGCGGAGCGCAAGGAGCTGGACTACTTCGTGGACCGGGCCGCCGATGCCGTGGAGTGTCTCGTCATCGAGGGTCTTGAGCGGGCGCAAAGCACGTACAACTCGTGACTTGTCCCCCCGCTGGGTCCTGCCGAAGTTGACCGAGCGCAGGGGCATGGCCAAGGATCGCGGCCATGCCTTCTGCCGTCACTTCCAGTCAGGGCGTTCTCGCCGTGCTGCGGTTCGGACGGGTCGTGGCGATGGGGACGGTCACGGCGCTGATTCTGATCGCGGGTGTGTGGGCGTCGTGGGGTACCGCGCAGCACGTGATGCTGACGAAGGGCCGGGAGAGCGGCACGGTCGAGGTGGCGCGGTGCGGCGAGGACGTGTGCGCGGGGCCGTACACGCCGATGTCGGCGGGTTCGCGGGCGCGGGACGAGGTCGTCATCGAGAAGTCCGTGGCCGTCGTGAAGGGGCAGACGTACACGGTTGTGGTGAAGCCGGGCAGTGATGACGTGGTGCGGTCCGGGCCGGCCGGGATTCTGTATGCCTGGGTGCCGCTGGGTGGTGCGTTGCTGCTGGCGTCGGTGGTCGTGGCGGGTGGGTTGCGGCGGACGCGGGTGGCGTGGGTGATGGCGGGGGCGGGAGTTGCCTTGCTCACGGCGGCTTTTGTCGCGATCTGAGAGGGTTTCAGTGGCCGTCGTGGCTATGGGCAGTCTGTTCGTTCTCTGTTCGTGATTGACCCGGTGACAAGTGTGGTTGGATGCTTAGCTGCCCCCTCCACATCTTCCCGTTCGTTCTCGAAGATGGACTACTGCCTCATGCGAACCCTCATCCGCGCCGGCGCGCTGTCCGCCGTCGCCGCGGTCACGCTGTTCTCCGCTCCGGCCCACGCCACCGACGACACGTACACCGTGCAGCTGCGGCAAAGCCTTCCGCGTACGTCGACCACCGACGACGGCGGCGCCCCGCAGGAGGGGCGTGAGGAGTGCCCCGGCATTCCCGACGGACAGGACGGCTGGCACTTCGTGCTGCCCGGCAACTCCACGGACTTCGTCAAGCTGAAGGTGACCTTCGAGCCGGGCGGCCAGCAGGTGGTCACGGACTTCGGTCCGCCCTCCGACAAGCACGCGTACGTGGGCTCTGCGCCGGAGGCGAAGCTCACCTCCGCCGTCGCCGAGGTGAAGGGTGGCGACCTGGAGCTGTTCAACCTGTCGCACACCTGCCCCGTGGAGGACACGACGCCGGGGACGGAGTCGCCCACCGCCTCTCCGAGCCCGTCCGTCTCCGCCTCCGCCTCGCCCACGCCGGACGAGACCAACGGCGAGGAGCCGACCGCGAGCCCGTCCACGTCGCCCTCGGAGGGCGTCGTCGCCGGCGCGTCGCCGGCGGCGCCGGGCGGCGACAGCGAGGGCGACCTCGCCGAGACCGGCAACGGTGCCCCGGTGGGCCTGCTGTCGGCGGCCGCGGCCGTGCTGCTCGGTGCGGGCGGCTACCTGGTGTTCCGTCGCCGTAAGGCCTGACCGGCGGGCCAGCAGGACAAACGAGGGTGCCCCCCGTGCTGCGTGCGAGCACGGGGGGCACCCTCGTCTGCGTAGCGCTCAGCCGGTGTTGCGCAGGCCGGCTGCCACGCCGTTGACGGTGAGGAGCAGGGCGCGGGACAGGAGCGGGTCGGGCTGTTCGCCGGCGGCAGCGGCGTCGCGCTGGCGCTTGAGCAGGGTGACCTGGAGGTAGGAGATCGGGTCCAGGTAGGCGTCGCGGACGGTGAAGGTCTGCCGCAGCACCGGGGTGGCGTCGAGGAGTTCCTGCTCGCCGGTCACCTTGAGGACCTCACGCACGGTCAGTTCGTGCTCGGCCTTGATGGTGGCGAAGACGTGCTTCAGGTCATCGGGGACGAGGGTGTCGACGTAGTGGGAGGCGATGCGCAGGTCGGTCTTGGCGAGGGTCATCTCGACGTTGGAGATGAAGTTGCGGAAGAAGTGCCACTGTTCGTGCATCTCGTCGAGGACGGTGTCCCCTTCTTGCCGCAGGCCTGCCTCGCGCAGCGCCTTCAGCCCCGACCCCACGCCGAACCAGCCGGGCACGATCTGCCGGGACTGGGTCCAGCCGAACACCCAGGGGATGGCGCGCAGTCCGTCGAGACCGGCGCCGGAGTCGGGCCTCCGCGAAGGCCTCGACCCCAGGTGCAGGTCGGCGAGCTGGTCCACCGGCGTGGAGGCGAAGAAGTAGGCGGGCAGGTCGGGGTCCTCGACGAGCCGGCGGTACGCGTCGTGCGCGGCGTCGGAGACGAGGTCCATGGCGGCGTCCCAGCGGGCCAGCGCCTCGACGGACTGCCGGGGTGCGGTGTGCAGGGCGGAGGCCTGGAGGGTGGCCGCGACGGTCAGTTCCAGGTTCTCCCGCGCCAGTGAGGGCACGAGGTACTTGTCGGAGATGACCTCGCCCTGCTCGGTGACCTTGATCTCGCCTTCCAGGGTGCCCCAGGGCTGGGCGAGGATCGCATCATGGGAGGGGCCGCCGCCGCGGCCGACGGTGCCGCCGCGGCCGTGGAAGAGGCGCAGCCGGACGCCGTAGCGGTGAGCGACGTCGCGCAGGCGGCGCTGGGCGCGGTGGATCTCCCACTGCGAGGTCGTGATGCCGCCGAACTTCGACGAGTCGGAGTAGCCGAGCATGACCTCCTGGACGTCCCCGCGGAGCGCGACGAGTCGCCGGTAGGAGGGGTCGGAGAGCATGTCCTCGAGGATGGTGTCGGCGGCCTTGAGCTCGTCGGTGGTCTCCAGGAGCGGGACGATGCCGATCTTCGCCCAGCCGGCGTGCAGGTCGATGAGACCCGCCTCGCGGGCCAGCACCGCGGCGGCGAAGACGTCGTCGGCGCCCTGGCACATGGAGATGATGTACGACTCGATGACCTCCGGTCCGAAGACCTCCAGGGCACGCTTGACGGTCTGGAAGACGCCGAGGGTCTTCTCCCCGGCCGCGTCCACCGGCGCCGGAGTGGGTGCGAGGGGACGGCGGGACCGCAGCTCCTTGGCGAGCAGCTTGGCCCGGTAGTCGCGGGGCATGTCCATGTACCGCCAGGACTCCTCGCCGAGACGGTCGAAGAGCTGGCCGAGGGCGTGGTGGTGGGCGTCGGCGTGTTCGCGTACGTCCATCGTGGCGAGCTGGAGGCCGAAGGCGGAGAGCGTACGGATCGTACGGTTCATGCGGCCGTCGGCGAACAGGGCGCCGCGGTGCTCGCGCAGGGACGTCTGGATCAGGGTCATGTCGGCGAGCAGCTGGGCGGTGCCGAGGTAGTCGCGGCCGTCCTCGTGCGGGGTGCCCTTGGCGAGGCGCTGCTTGGTGTTCTCCAGCTTCTGCCGGATGCAGGTGGCCTTGAGGCGGTAGGGCTCCTCGGCGTTGAGGCGCTTGTAGCGGGGGCTGATCTCCGGCAGCGCCTCCAGGTCGGCCTGGAGGGAGGTGAGGAGCTCCTCGGTGGCGCCGGTGTAGCGGATGGAGTTCGACAGGAAGCCGCGGAGTTCGTCGATCATCTCCAGGGCATCGTTGATGCCGTGCTCGTGCTGGAGGATCAGGACGTCCCAGGTGACCTGGGGGGTGACGTTCGGGTTGCCGTCGCGGTCGCCGCCGATCCAGGTGCCGAAGGTCAGCGGACGGGTCTCGTCCGGAAGTGTGACGCCGACGCGCTCCAGTTCGGCGGTGAGGTCCTCGAGGACGTCGCCGACGGCGCCGGCGTGCAGCTCGTCGAGGTAGTAGATGGCGTTGCGGGCCTCGTCGGCGGGCTCGGGGCGGACGACGCGCAGTTCGTCGGTCTGCCAGACGAGGTCGATGTTCTCGGCCAGTCGGGTGTCGTAGCGGCGGCGGTCGGCCTCGATGACCGGGGTCTCCAGCAGGGCGGCGATGCGCCGGAGCTTGTTGAGGACCGAGCGGCGTGCGGCCTCGGTCGGGTGGGCCGTGAACACCGGGCGGACGTTGAGGTGCTGGACCGTCTGGCGCAGGTGCTCGGGGTCGGCGTCCTTGAGGCGGTCGGCCGTACGGGCGAGGAGGCCGCCCTCGGCGGCGCGCTTGGCCCGGAGCTCGCGGCCGCGGTGGACCTGCTCGGTGACGTTGGCCAGGTGGAAGTAGGTGGAGAAGGCGCGGACCAGCTTGGCCGCGGTCTCCAGTTCGGTGCCCCGCAGCAGCTCGGCGGCGGCCTCGCCGTCCTCTCGGGTGAGGCGGCGTACCTTCTCGACGAGTTCCAGCAGCTCGGGGCCTTCCTGCCTCACGAGGGTCTCGCCGAGGAGGTCACCCAGTCGCCTGATGTCGGCGCGCAGCTCGGTGCTGGTGGTCGTCCGGGACGCAGTCTGGTCGTCGGCACTGCTCACAGGTGCGGCTCCTTGCAGTGTTGAAGCTCGTCTGAAGCTCGTCTGGGAGGGAACCCGGAGTGCGCGGCTCGCGCGGCGGGTGCCGCATACGGGCCGGGCATCCGGGAATGAATCAGAGCGGACCGCGCTGTCCGACCGACTCCAGGATAGGTGTCCGGCCGGACGCGCAGGCTTTCGGGCTCTTGCCGCCGGCCGACGCGCTGCCATACTTACGATGCCGTAGGTTACGGAACCGTAGGAAGCTGTGCGCGGTTTCCGCGCTCGGCACCCTCCTGAACCCTCGAACCCCACAGGGGACGCCCATGACCACGAGCTCCGATGTGATCGAAGACGCCCCGCAGGCGAACGACGACACCCCCGTGCCCTCCGCCACGCTGGGCGGCGAGCAGAAGCGTTCGATCGAGCAGATCACGCTGCTGCTGTTCATCACCATCCCGTTCCTCGCGCTGCTGGCCGCGGTGCCGCTGGCCTGGGGCTGGGGGGTGAGCTGGCTGGACCTCGGCCTGCTGGTCTTCATGTACTTCCTGGGCTGCCACGGCATCACCATCGGCTTCCACCGCTACTTCACCCATGGTTCCTTCAAGGCCAAGCGGCCGCTCCGGATCGCGCTGGCGATCATGGGGTCGCTGGCGGTCGAGGGGCCGCTGGTCCGCTGGGTCGCGGACCATCGCAAGCACCACAAGTTCTCGGACGCGGAGGGCGACCCGCACTCGCCGTGGCGGTTCGGTGAGACGGTTCCGGCCCTGATGAAGGGCCTGTGGTGGGCGCACATCGGCTGGATGTTCGACGAGGAGCAGACGCCGCAGGACAAGTACGCGCCGGATCTGATCAAGGACAGGGCGATCCGCACGATCTCCCGCCAGTTCATCCTCTGGACGATGGTCTCGCTCGCGCTGCCGCCGCTGGTCGGCGGTCTGGTGACGATGTCCTGGTGGGGCGCGTTCACGGCGTTCTTCTGGGGCTCGCTGGTCCGGGTGGCGCTCCTGCACCACGTCACGTGGTCGATCAACTCGATCTGCCACGCGGTGGGCAAGCGCCCGTTCAAGTCGCGGGACCGTTCGGGCAACGTGTGGTGGCTGGCGGTCCTGTCCTGCGGCGAGTCCTGGCACAACCTGCACCACGCCGACCCGACGTCCGCGCGGCACGGTGTGGAGCGGGGCCAGCTGGACTCCTCGGCCCGGTTCATCCGCTGGTTCGAGATGCTCGGCTGGGCGTACGACGTGCGCTGGCCGTCACGCTCGCGTATCGATTCGCGCCGGAACGACGGTGAAGGCGGCTCCCGGCGAGGGCGGGAGACGGCGAAGGCGGCATGATTGATGCCGTGGCGACCGACTCCAGCAGCACCCCGAGCAATGAGAAGCCGCGGCGAGCGCGTCGCACCCGGATGACCGGTGCCGAGCGCCGCCAGCAGCTGCTGGAGATCGGTCGCACCCTCTTCGCCGCGAAGGGCTTCGAGGGCACGTCGGTGGAGGAGATCGCGGCGAAGGCCGGGGTGTCCAAGCCGGTGGTGTACGAGCACTTCGGCGGCAAGGAGGGCCTGTACGCGGTGGTGGTGGACCGCGAGATGCGGCGCCTGCTGGACATGGTGACCAGCTCTCTGACGGCCGGCCACCCCCGCGAACTCTGCGAACAGGCCGCCTTCGCCCTCCTCGACTACATCGAGGAGTACACGGACGGTTTCCGCATCCTGGTCCGCGACTCCCCCATCCCCCAGTCGACGGGCTCCTTCGCCTCGCTGATCTCGGACATCGCCACCCAGGTGGAGGACATCCTGGGCCGCGAGTTCAAGAGCCGCGGCTTCGACCCCAAGCTGGCCCCGCTGTACGCGCAGGCCCTGGTGGGCATGGTGGCGCTGACCGGCCAGTGGTGGCTGGACGTGCGCCGCCCGAAGAAGGCGGAGGTGGCGGCCCATCTGGTGAATCTGGCGTGGCACGGTCTGGACGGGCTGGAGGCCAAGCCGCACCTGATAGGGCGCCGGAAGAGCTGACGCCGGACACGGCGGCGGGATCCTCGCCCGCTCCCGGCGGACGGGGCCCCGCCGCTTCCGGCACGCTCAGTCCTGGAGGGCGTCCTTCGTCTTCTCCTTCGCCTGGCGGGCGTCGCCCTTGGCCTGTTCGGCCCGGCCTTCGGCCGTCATCTTCTCGTTGCCGACCGCGCGGCCCATCGCCTCCTTGGCCTTGCCCTTGACCTGCTCCTTCTTGGCCTTGGCCTTCTGCTCTCGCGCCACGTCCCTCACTCCCAGCAAGATTCCCCCCGGTCTCACCACAGCGGGTGACCCTTCGCGGCGGCCCTCAAACGCCGGTCACCGGCTCCAGGAACTCCAGCCGGTTCCCCACGGGGTCGTAGGAGTAGAACCGCCGGTGCCCCGGCAGGGTCTCGTCCCATTCGACCTGCGCCCCTCGGGCCTCCAGCCGGGCCCCGTACGTCACGATCCCCTCGACCCGCAGCCCCGGATGCGCCTTCTTCGCCGCGCGGAAGTCGTCCTCGATCCCCAGGTGCAGCTCCACAGGTCCGGCCCGGAACCAGCAGCCCCCCTTCGCGGCGAGCGCCGGCGGCTTGGGCACCTCGGTCATGCCGAGGACGCCCGCGTAGTACGTGCGCAGCCGGTCCTCCGAGCCGGGCGGCGCGGCGAGCTGCACATGGTCGACGGCGGTGATCATGGTCAGGCCTCCTTGCGGGCGACGGCGAAGACGCGGCGGAACGGGAAGGGCGTGCCGTGGGCGGTGTCCGGGTAGGCCGCGCGGAGTGCGGTGCGGTACTCGGCGACGAAGTCCCGGGCGGCCTCCTCGTCGTCGGCGAGCGCGGTGAGCACGGGCCGCAGCCCGGTCCCCTTGACCCAGTCCAGCACCGGATCCGCGCCGGTGAGGAGATGGACGTACGTCGTCTCCCAGACGTCGGCGGCGCAGCCCAGTCCGGTGAGCGCCTCCAGGTAGGCGGCGGGCGCCGAGACCGCGTCGTCGTGCCGCAGGGTTTCCGCGAGGCGGCCCCGCCACCGCGCGGAGTGGGCGAGTTCGCGCATCAGGACATGACTGGGGGCGTCGAAGTTGCCGGGCACCTGGAAGGCGAAGCTGCCCCCGGGCCGCAGCCCGGCGACCCACTCCGCGAACCGTTCCCCGTGCCCCGGCACCCACTGCAGCGTGGCATTGCTGACGATCAGGTCGTACGGCTCGGAGGGCGCCCAGGTCCGTACGTCCGCGTGGGAGAAGTCCAGGCGGCCGCCTCCGACCGTGCGGCCCTCCCACTCGACGTGGGCCTTGTCGAGCATCTCGGGCGAGTTGTCGTAGCCGGTGATGTGCGCGGTGGGCCAGCGTTCGGCGAGCAGGGCCGTGACGTTGCCGGGACCGCAGCCCAGGTCGGCGATACGAGGCTGCTCGCTGGGCAGGCCGGGGACGCGGGCCAGGAGGTCGGTGAAGGGGCGGGCGCGGTGGCCGGCGTGACGCAGGTACTGGGCGGGGTCCCAGGTGGGGGCGGACATACGGGAGCCTCCGGAAGGTGGTGACCGTACAGGACGGGTACCCAGCATCCTCACCGATTTAGCTTGACGTCAAGAGACTCGACATCAAGAGACTTCACGTCGACACAACCACTACACTGATCGTCATGGAGGACGAGGTCGATCGGCTGGTCGCAGCATGGCGCCGGGAGCGCCCGGACCTCGACGTGGAACCGCTCGAGGTGCTCAGCCGGGTGAGCAGGCTGGCCCGGCACCTGGACCGGGCGCGCCGGCTGGCCTTCGCGGAACACAGCCTGGAGCCCTGGGAGTTCGACGTGCTGACCGCGCTGAGACGCGCGGGAACGCCGTACCAGCTCTCGCCTGGGCAGTTGCTGACACAGACCCTGGTCACCTCGGGCACGATGACGAACCGCATCGACCGCCTGGCGAAGAAGGGCCTGGTGGAGCGTCTCCCCGACCCGAGCGACCGCCGCGGTGTACTGGTCCGCCTCACGGACGACGGCAAGGACCGCGCCGACCAGGCCCTGGCCGGCCTGCTGGAGCAGGAGCGCGCGATCCTCGCCGAGCTGTCCCGCGCCCAGCGGAGCGAACTGGCCGGCCTGCTACGCCAGCTGACCGCCCCGTTCGACAACATCCCCGGCTAGATCCACTGGCCCGACCCCGGCCCGGCGCGCGAGCGCGACAGCGGCGAGGGTGGAGTGCACACCCAGCTTCCCGAGGACGTTCTGCATATGCGTCCGCACGGTGTGCGGGGACAGGAACAGCCGCTCGGCGACGGCCTTGCGGCCCAGCCCGGCGACCATGCACCGCAGCACCTCCCGCTCCCTCGGCGTCAGCGACTCGACGAGCCGCTCGCTCTCGGTGCGGTGCTTGCGCGCGGCGGTCAGCTCCCGCAGTACGCCGGTGAGCAGCGCGGGCGGCAGATGGGTCTCGTCGCGCAGCACCCCGCGGATGACGGTCAGCAGCCGGGACAGCGAGCAGTCCTTGGCCACCCACCCGGACGCCCCGGCCTGCAGGGCCAGCGCGGCCCGCCGCGGATCGTCCTTCTCGGCGAGGACGACGATCCGGACAGCCGGCTGCCCGGTCCGGACTCCGGCGACGAGCGAGATGCCGTCGACGAGCCCGTCCTCATTGCCGTCCTGAACGGGCACGGCAGGCCGTACACCTGGCACGTTGCCCCCCAGATCGGCGTCGACGAGCAGCACGTCGAACCGGCGCCCCTCGGCGGCCGCCCGCTCCAGACTGCGCAGCGCGGCCGGACCGCTGCCCGCCGCGGACACGTCGACGTCCGGCTCGGCGGCCAGGGCGGCGGCGAGCGACTCGGCGAAGATGCGATGGTCGTCGACGACCAGGACTCGGATGCGAACCACGAAACCCCCTTCCCCAAGCTCTCGAAGAGCAGGGGATACCTCATCGTCGAAGGACGACACCGGGAGACGGACTCCGGCGCAGGCACGACGCCCGAAGCGAGACGGCCGCACGGCCGCCGCCGTGCAAGGACTGCTACCCCCACTTCGGGCGTCGTACCCGACTTGTCTCGCCCCCTGATCAGCACCGGCCCCCACCGGTGCTGTTCATCAGGGTACGGCCGAGGGCCGGGAGCGGAAGGTAATTTGCAGAACTGGTTGTCCAGCGCGTTTATGGTGTGCCGCATGTTTCGTATCGAGACGGAAGTCGACAGACAACGACGCGATCTGCTCCGCGTCCGGCTGCGGGACACGAACACCGCGGCCTCCTCCGTCATCCGCGCGCTGCGCGGAACCCCAGGTGAACGGGAACTTCCGCTCCATGTGTGGGCGTTGACCGAGGGGAACGAACTGGCGGGCGGACTCGTCGGCCACACCTGGACGACCTGGCTCCATGTGGCCTGCCTCTGGGTCGCCGAGCACCACCGCGGGACAGGGCTCGGTTCGCATGTCCTCGCACACGCGGAGCGGCTGGCCCGCGAGGAACGGGGCTGTACGGCCGTACGCCTGGAGACGTGGGACTTCCAGGCGCCCGAGTTCTACAGGAAGCAGGGGTACGACGTGGTGTGTGTGATCCCCGACTATCCGCCGGGCATCACGGAGTACACGCTGACCAAGCGGCTGGGGTGAGCGTCAGACCGCTTCCGGCAGGTGCGGCGGGGTCCAGACGCACGGCCCGCTCCGGTTTTGCTCGGGAGTCGGTGCCGGACCCCGACGACGCGGGCAGCGGGCGTGGGGATACCTCTAGCGGCAGCGGCCTTACGGGGGTGAGGGCACCCGCCCCCACCCCCGTACCGCTACTTCACGCGCCGTGCCCCCGCCGCCGGCACCGCCGCGAACACGCGCGGCGCCGTGAAGCCGGCCGCCGCGAAGGCCTCCTCGACCGACTTGGTGATCGCCTCCACGTCGGCGGCCTCCGCGAGCACGATCGCCGAGCCGCCGAAGCCGCCGCCGGTCATGCGGGCGCCGAGGGCGCCGGAGGCCAGGGCCGTGTCGACGACGAGGTCCAGCTCCGGGCAGGAGATGCGGAAGTCGTCCCGCAGGGAGGCGTGGCCCGCGACCAGCACCGGCCCGATCGCCCGCGTCTCACCCGACTCCAGCAGCGAGACGACGTGCTCCACGCGCTGGTCCTCGGTGACGACGTGGCGCACCAGCCGCCGTACCTCTTCGTCGTCGCCCAGCCGCTCCAGCGCCGCGTCCAGCTCGTCGTAGGCCACGTCCCGCAGCGCGTCGACGCCCAGCAGGGCGGCGCCCTTCTCGCAGCCGGCGCGGCGCTTGCCGTACTCGCCCTCGCTGTGGGAGTGCTTGACCTGCGTGTCGACGACCAGCAGGCGCATGCCCTCGGCGGCCAGGTCGAAGGGGATCTGCTTCTGCGACAGGTCCCGCGTGTCGAGGAACAGGGCGTGGCCCTGCTCGCAGCACGCGGACGCGGTCTGGTCCATGATCCCGACGGGTGCACCGACGTAGACGTTCTCGGCGCGCTGGCAGAGCCGGGCCAGCTGCCAGCCCTTGAGCCCGAGTTCGTACAGGTCGTTCAGCGCCAGGGCGACGACGACCTCCAGCGCCGCCGACGAGGACAGTCCCGCGCCCGCCGGCACGGTCGAGGCCAGGTGGATGTCCGCGCCGGTCACGGCATGTCCGGCTTCCCGCAGCGCCCAGACCACACCCGACGGGTACGCGGTCCAGTTCTTGTCCGACTGCGGCTCGAGCGCGTCGACCCGCAGCTCGACGACGCCACCCTCGACGTCCGCCGAGTGCAGCCGCAGGACGCCGTCCGCACGCCGTGAGACGGCGGCGACCGCGGTGTGCGGCAGGGCGAACGGCATGACGAAGCCGTCGTTGTAGTCGGTGTGCTCGCCGATCAGGTTGACCCGGCCCGGCGCCGCCCACACCCCCTCGGGCCCGGCCCCGTACAGCTCCTCGAACCGCTCGGCGACAGCCTCGCTCATCCCTGCCCCTGACCTTTCCGTACCACGTACCTAGTTGCCGCGCCGCTGCGCGAATTCCCACGCGTCCGCCACGATCCCCGCGAGGTCCGCGCGGGACGGGTTCCAGCCGAGCCGTTCACGGGCCGTCTGCGCCGACGCCACGAGCACCGCCGGGTCGCCGCCCCGGCGCGGAGCCACGACCTCGGGGACCGGATGCCCCGTCACCTGCCGCACCGTCTCGATGACCTCGCGGACGGAGAAGCCGTTGCCGTTGCCCAGGTTGCAGATCAGGTGCTCGCCCGGAACAGCGGCATCCAACGCGAGGAGGTGGGCGTCCGCCAAATCGGCGACGTGGATGTAGTCACGCACGCACGTGCCGTCCGGCGTCGGATAGTCGTCGCCGAAGACGGAGATCGCATCCCGCCTCCCCTGCGCGACCTGGAGGACCAGCGGGATGAGGTGCGACTCGGGATCGTGCCGCTCGCCCTGCTCCCCGTACGCACCGGCGACGTTGAAGTACCGCAGCGACACGGCACCCAGACCATGGGCGGCCGCCTCACCGGTGATCATGTGGTCGACGGCGAGCTTGGAGGCACCGTACGGATTCGTCGGCTGCGTCGGCGCGGACTCGACGATCGGCACCTGCTCGGGCTCGCCATAGGTGGCCGCCGTGGACGAGAAGACGAGCTTGCGCACGCCGGCCTCACGCATGGCGCCGAGGAGCGCCATGGTGCCGCCGACGTTGTTGTCCCAGTACTTCTCGGGCTTGACGACGGACTCGCCGACCTGCGAGAAGGCGGCGAAGTGCAGCACGGCGTCGAAGGAGGAGTCCAGCCACTTGGCGGCGTCACGGATGTCACCCTCCACGAAGGACGCCCCGGCGGGCACACCCTCCCGGAACCCGGTGGAGAGGTTGTCGAGAACGACGACCTCGTGCCCCGCCTCGATCAGGTGCTGAGCGACGACACTGCCGACGTACCCCGCGCCACCGGTGACCAGGTACTTCCCACTCATGAACTCGCTACCTCTCGCAGTCGCTCGGCCGCGCGCTCCGGCGGCACGTCGTTGATGAACACGTTCATGCCGGACTCGGAACCCGCGAGAAACTTCAGCTTGCCGGAAGTGCGGCGGATGGTGAAAAGCTCGAGGTGAAGCGCGAAGTCCTCACGCTGGACACCCTCGAACTCCTCCAGCGAGCCGAACGGTGCCTGATGCCAGGCGGCGATGTACGGCGTAGGAGGTTCACCCTCACCAAAAATCCGGTCGAAGCGCCTCAAGAGTTCCAGATACACCTTGGGGAACTCTGTGCGCGCGTCCTCGTCCAGCCCGAGCAGATCGGGCACCCGGCGCTTCGGATACAGGTGGACCTCGTACGGCCAGTGCGCGGCGTACGGCACGAAGGCCACCCAGTGTTCACCCTCGAGGACGACCCGTTCACCGGCGAGTTCGCGCTCCAGGACGGCATCGAAGAGGTTCTCCCCGCCGGTGGCGTCCTTGTGGGCCGCGAGAGAACGCAGCATCAGCGCCGTACGCGGGGTGGTGAAGGGGTAGGCGTAGATCTGCCCGTGCGGATGCCCCAGCGTCACACCGATCTCGGCACCGCGGTTCTCGAAACAGAACACCTGCTCCACGGAGGGCAGATGCGACAGCTCGGACGTCCGGTCGGTCCACGCCTCCAGCACCAGCCCCGCCTGCTCCTCGGTCAGATCACCGAAGGAGGCGTTGTGGTCGGAGGTGAAGCAGACGACCTCGCACCGCCCCGAGTCACCGGCAAGCGAGGGAAACCGGTTCTCGAACACGACAACGTCGTACGACGAGTCCGGAATCTCGCTCAGCCGCTCACCCTGCGAGGGGCACAGCGGACACTCGTCGGCCGGCGGGTGGTAGGTCCGCCCCTGCCGGTGCGAGGCGACGGCGACCGAGTCGCCGAGCAGCGGATCCCGGCGCACCTCGGACGTGGTGACGGTCCGCTCCAGCGGCCGCCGGTCCACGGCGTCCCGCACGGTGTCGTCGCGCAGGTCGTAGTAGATGAGCTCACGACCGTCGGCCAGCCGGGTCGAGGTCTTCTTCACGCCGGACTCCTCATTCGAGCCACTCTGATCATCAAACAGAACTCAACACATCGAAACACAACTCCCCACAACCGTCAACATCACAATCAAACAAAGAGCATCACCAGACGTGTCGATCACTGAACGCGCAGGCATAGGTTCCGCCACGAACTGGCTCGACCATCGAACCAGTGGTTGCCCTGGCAGGGGCCGGGCCGGCGGCGTGGCTGTTCCGCCGCAGAGCGCGGCAACGCGCAGACAGTGCCGCTCAGGGAAATGTGATCAAGGTTCCCTGATAGGCCCCTCGGGGATGGCCTGGGAGCCCCGGACCAAGGCCGGTGCGAGGCAGAAACGGCAGGCGGCCCAGGCCAGAACGGCATGCGTGAACAGCCGGAATCGCGGCATGGATCCTGCTGGCCAGCCAGCAGGATCGGCATGGCGATGAAAACCCTCCCCGTGGCGACGGTCTCCCCCCGGTGGTCTCCCCCCGGTCAGGACTCCGGCCCTGTCCCCGTCTCCGGCTGTGCGTGCGGCACAGGCCCCGCCCGATCCAGCAACCCCGTACGCGCCGCCAACGCCGCCGCCTCCAGCCTCGACCCGACCCCCAGCTTCATCAGGACCCGCTGGACATGGGTCCGGGCAGTCGACGGGGCGATGCCCATGCCCGCCGCGATCAGGCGGGTGTCCTCGCCGTCAGCAACCCGGACCAGGACCTCCACCTCCCGCGGCGTCAGCATCTGAAGGAGCCGCTGCCCCTCGTCGTCCGGCTGGGCCGCCGGATTGAGCAGTTCACTGAACGCGCCCTGAAGGAGCTGCGGCGCCACCGCCGCCTCCCCCGCCCGCGCCTTCATGATCGCCCGCTCGACGCCCTCAATACGCTCGTCATGCCGCACATATCCCGACGCCCCCGCCGCGAACGCCGCCGCGATCCCGCGAGGGCTCGGCACCGGCCCCAGCACCAGCACCGCCACCTGCGGCCGCTCCCGCTTGATCTTCACCACCGGGTCGAACATCCCCGGCTCGGCCGGCGTGGCCGTACCCAGCAGGCACACCTCAGGCGCACGGGCGATCACCAGCTCCGCCGCACCCGCGGCGGGCGCCGCCGCGGCCAGCACCCGGTGTCCCCGCAGCTTCAGCGCCGAGGCCAACGCCTCGGCGAGCAATCGGTGGTCATCGACCACCATCAGCCGCACTCCCATCGAGCAACCCCCCAGTCCCCCCAATGGATCCCCTCGGATACCGCCGCACTATGGATGCCCATTGGTCCGCGCGGACAGAAGCCCCCTCCCGGCTCCCCGCCCTTCATGCCCCCGGAAGCTACACGCTTGTTCGACGTTGCGCTCCCCCTACCGGTGAGAAGTGCCCCGGATCGACGGAGTTTCTGGCTTTCCCCGCATTCGAGGGTGATGAGCGGTACGTGCACGGCCCCGTCCCTGAACAGGAACGGGGCCGTCGTCACGACCATGGGCGATGGTTCGTCAGCCCGTCGCTCCGAACGCGATCACGTGGTACTTCTTCTGGTTGGAACTGCCCAGTTCGCTCGCGAACTTGGCAGACATGTACAGCCGCCCCTGCGCATAGACGAGCTCGGCGTAATCCGGAGACATCCGGGTCTCCACATCCCGTACCGCCTTCGCGGCCGGATTCTCCAGCAGCTTCGTCTCCTTGAAGCTCCCACCGTCGATGCTGACGATCTGCCCGCCCTTGTCGTACGGCGGACGCTTGTAGGCGATCACGTTGCCGCCGTCCATCCGCAGCGGCGTGATGGTGTACCTGTCGCCCGCGTCCGCACGCTGCCCGGTCTGCTTGCCCGTGGCCAGGTCGAAGGCGACGATCTCGTTGGTCCGGCCGAACTCGCCGCCGCCGTCGTGCTGGTCGGTCTCCACGTAGAGACGGTCGTTGCCGACCACGATTCCCGTGCAGGCTTCGATCGTGGTGACGCCGGAGCAGCGGGCCGCGTACTTGTCGGCCGGCACGGAGATGCGGATGCGCAGCTTGCCGGTCTTGTTGTCGATCGAGAAGGCGTCCGTGATGCCGACGGCACCCTCGACGTCGCCGACCTTGGCGGCCACGACGAGCGGCTCGGTGGACACCACGCTGGCGTACTCGATGCCCTCGGCCATCTTGTACTCGGAGATCACCGTCCCGGACTTCGGGTCGAGGGTCTGGATGCGCAGCTGGGGCTGGTCGTAGGAGCCGCACTTGCCGACCGCGACCAGCTTCTCGCCGCCGGCGTACCCGAGGTCGTAGCAGTCGGCGTCGGCCTTCGGGGTCCACAGCGGCTTGCCGGTCTCGACGTCGAACCCGGCGCCGCCGCCGGTGCCGCCGGCGGCGACGGTGCCGCCGCTGACAGTGATGTTGTCGTAGCGGATCGGCTCGCCCTCGACCTCGGCGGTCTTCGTCCACAGCTTCTTGCCGGCGTCGAGGTCGATCGCCGCGACCTGGGTACAGCCGTGTGAGGGCTTCGCCTTGGTCGGCTTCGCGGGTTGGAAGGCGATGGCCGTGAGGTTGTCCTCGGTGGTGTGCTTACTGGCCTGGCAGACGGGGCCCGGCAGCGGGATCGTCCACAGCTTGGTGCCCTTTTCGGGGTCGTAGCCGACGATCTCGGAGACGCCGCTCTTGACGTACGCCTTGTCGGTCAGCCACGAGCCGGCCACGTCGATGCTGGTGTCGTCGTCGACATCGGGCGCCGGTACCTGGAAGAGGACCTGGGAGTTGGGGTCGGCCGGCACCTTCTCCTTGCCGGGGGTGGTGGCGCCGCCGCCCCCGTTGTCGTTGTCCCCGCCGCCGGTGCCACCGCTGGAGCCGGCGGTGTCGTCCTTGCCGCCTTCGTCACCTGACTTCGCGTACAGCACGCCACCGCCGATGACCAGCGCGATGGCCAGGACGGCCGCCACGATGACGGCCAGCCGCGTGTTGGCCTTCCGCCCGCCACCGGCCGGCCCGGCGGGCTGGGGGTGCAGCGGCATGCCCGGCTGCGGATAGCCGTAGCCGGGCTGCTGCCCGTACGGATTCGGCGGCTGACCGTACGCACCGGGCTGCTGCCCGTACGCATGGGGCTGCTGCCCGGGATAGCCGTACCCGGGCGGAGGAGTCTGCGCGACTCCCTGGGGAGCCTGAGGTGCCTGCGGGTAGCCGTACCCCGGCGCCCCTCCGGCCGGCGGGCCCGGCGGCGCCTGCGGAGGCTGTGCGGGCGGCTGCGCAGGTTGCTGCGGCGGCTGGGGCGCGCCGAAGCCGCCGCCCCCCTGCTGCTGGGGCGGCTGGTCCTGCGGCGGGCCGAACCCTCCCCCGGGCGGGGGCTGGTGGGGCGGCGGCTGGGTCATGGCGTGGGTACCTCAGGGAAGGGGAGCGGCGGACGCGGTGGGGACTGCGGGGAAGGGGACAGCGGGCGCACGCCTCACTTGCCGAAGGCGAGCATCAGCTTCTCCTTCGCCTCGTCGTTGCCGGTCAGCCGCGCGCTCGCGAGGTAGAAGCGCCCGTCGACCCAGTCGTACACCCGGGAGAAGAAGCCGTTCTCGATCCGCGCGGCGCCCGCCGGGTTCTGCAGCAGCTTCGTCGGCTGGTGGCTGCTGCCGGTGACCGGGATCGACAGCACCTGGCCGCCCGCGTCGTACGACGGCTTGACGTAGGCGATGAGCTTGCCGTCCTCGACCTTCATGGGCAGCATCGGCTCGTCCGCCGGGGACTTGACGCGCCACTTCTCCTTGCCGTCGGCGAGGTTGATCGCGACGATCTCGTTGGCCGTGGAGATCGCCTTGGTGGGCAGGTAGAGCGTGTCGGCGTCGGCCGCCGCACCGGCGCAGCCCCCCAGGTTGCGCTCGAGGATGGCCCAGCCGCACTGGACGCCGATGTCGAGGTCGACGCCGACCTGCGAGCGGAACTTGCCGCCGGAGCCGAAGGTGGAGATGTTCCACCCCTTCTTGTCCTCGTTGGTGCTGTAGACGACCAACGGGTCGATGGAGAAGAGGCGCGCGATCTTCCAGCCCTTGTCCATCTTCTGCGTCCACTTGGCCTTACCCGTCGCCGGGTCGAGCTCCTGGATCTCGTCGTGCTCGTTGGTGCCGGTGGCGTCGCAGGACGCCACGGCGATCAGCTTCTCACCGCCCGCGAACGCGTCCGGGAAGCACTTGTCGCCGTACCGCTTCTTGTCCCACAGTTTGTCGCCGGTGTTGACGTCGTACGCCGTGCCGGACTGCGAGCGGCCCGCCATCAGCGTCTTGCCGGTGATGGACAGTTCGACCTTGAGCGTGCTGTCGAACAGTCCGCTGCTGGAGACCGTGTCCTTCCAGCCCTTGGCGCCGGTGTTGAGGTCGACCTGCTGGAGCTGGTTGCACTTGGCGCGGTCGCTGCTGCCGCTCTCGTACGCCACGACGATCTTGTTGTCGGACGACTTCTGCGGGGTGACCGAGCAGATCTTCTGCGGGAAGGTGATCGGGGCCCAGGCCTCCTCGCCGTCACCGACGTTGAAGGCGAAGAGCTGCTTGTACGCCACCTTCACCGCGGCCCTGTCGGTGATCCACAGACCGGGCGCGTCGGCGCCGGACTTGGGCGCGTCGGGCGCGTCCTTGTACCAGAGCACCTTCGCCTCACCGGCCTGGCGGCCCCCGTTGAGGTTCTCCGGGTCGGCGCCGCCTTCGCCGCTGCCGCTGCCGGTGCCGGTCGGGGACGCGGAGACCTTCGGGTCGTCGCTCCCCTGGGCGACCGGCTTCTTCGGGTCGTCGTCGCCGCCGCTGGTCACCGCGAACACGGTGCTGCCGATGACGACCAGCGCCGCGACCGCGGCGCCGATGGCGAGGCCGGGCTTGCCCTTGAAGGGGTTGCGCGAGCCGGAGCCCGGGGTGCCGGGCGCGCCCGGGTACTGCGACTGGGGCGGGAAGCCGTAACCGGGGGCGGGCTGCTGGCCGTAGGGCCCGGGCTGCTGCGGATAGCCGTACGGTCCCGGCTGCTCCTGCGGCTGCCCGTACGGGCCGGACGGGTACGCGCCCGGCTGCTGCGGGTGCCCGTAGCCGGGCTGTTGCGGGTAGCCGTAGCCGGACTGCGGGGCGCCGGGCGGCGGGCCCTGCGGGGGCGGCGGCGCCTGGGGCGGGCCCTGGGGCGGCGGGGGTGCCTGGGGGGCGCCCTGCGGCGGGGGCGGGGTCTGCGGCGCAGGCTGCTGCGGGGGCTGCGGTGCGCCGAAGCCACCCTGCCGTGGGTCCTGCGGTGCGCCGAAACCGCCCTGGGGCGGCTGGTTGGGCGGCTGGCTCATGAGCTGGTTCCCCCTTGTGACCGATGTGGTGCCGCGCCCTGTGCCGTCGCGTTTCCGCCACACCAGCGGTTCTCAGACTGTTCTCAGACGGACCTTTCTATCACTCGGGACCGACAACACAGCGGGCCGCATCCTCCCCTGTTCCCAAGGGAGGACCGGCCCGTGATGCCCTCGTTACGCGCCTTCACGCCCCCTTCACGTGACGCGCGCGCCGCCTTTCGAGCGGCCTTCGGCGCTACGCGTCCTCCGCCAGTTCCAGCCAGCGCAGCTCCAGTTCGTCCCGCTGACCGGCCAAGTCCCTTAGTTCGGCGTCGAGTTCGGCGACCTTCGCGAAGTCGGTGGCGTTCTCGGCGATCCGGGCGTGCAGCTTGGTCTCCTTCTCGGCGACCTTGTCGAGCTGACGCTCGATCTTCTGCAACTCCTTCTTGGCGGCGCGCGAGTCGGCGGAGCTCTTCTCCGGGGTCGCCTTCTCGGCGACGGGGGCGGCCGCTGCGGCCGCTTCCTCCATCCGGCGGCGCCGCTCCAGGTACTCGTCGATACCGCGCGGCAGCATCCGCAGGGTGGCGTCGCCGAGCAGGGCGAACACCCGGTCGGTGGTCCGCTCGACGAAGAACCGGTCGTGGGAGATGACGACCATCGACCCGGGCCAGCCGTCGAGGACGTCCTCCAGCTGCGTCAGGGTCTCGATGTCGAGGTCGTTGGTGGGCTCGTCGAGGAAGAGGACGTTGGGCTCGTCCATGAGGAGCCGGAGCAGCTGCAGCCGCCGCCGCTCACCACCGGACAGGTCGCCGACGGGCGTCCACTGCTTGTCCTTGTTGAACCCGAAGGTCTCGCAGAGCTGCCCGGCCGTCATCTCGCGCCCCTTGCCGAGGTCGACGCGCTCCCGCACCTGCTGCACGGCCTCCAGCACCCGGGTGGCCGGGTCGAGTTCGGTGACCTCCTGCGACAGATAGGCGAGCTTGACGGTCCTGCCCACGGCGATCCGCCCGCCCACGGGCTGTGTCTCGCCCTCGCTGCGGGCGGCCTCGGCCATGGCCCGCAGCAGCGAGGTCTTGCCGGCGCCGTTCACCCCGACGAGGCCGATCCGGTCGCCGGGGCCGAGCTGCCAGGTGACGTGCTTGAGGAGCACCTTGGGGCCGGCCTGGACGGTGACGTCCTTGAGGTCGAAGACGGTCTTGCCGAGCCTTGAGGAGGCGAACTTCATCAGCTCGCTGCTGTCCCGGGGCGGCGGTACGTCCGCGATGAGCTCGTTGGCTGCCTCGATACGGAAGCGCGGCTTGGACGTACGGGCGGGCGCGCCGCGCCGCAGCCACGCCAGCTCCTTGCGGACCAGGTTCTGCCGCTTGACCTCTTCGGTGGCGGCGATGCGCTCGCGCTCGGCGCGGGCGAAGACGTAGTCGGAGTAGCCGCCCTCGTACTCGTACACGTCGCCGCGCTGGACGTCCCACATGCGCGTGCAGACCTGGTCGAGGAACCACCGGTCGTGGGTGACGCACACGAGCGCGGACCGCCGCTCCCGCAGATGCTGGGCGAGCCAGGCGATGCCCTCGACGTCGAGGTGGTTGGTGGGCTCGTCGAGGACGATCAGGTCCGGCTCGTCGATGAGCAGCTTGGCGAGCGCGATCCGCCGCCGCTCGCCGCCGGAGAGGGGCCCGATGACGGTGTCGAGGCCCTGCGGGAACCCGGGCAGGTCGAGCCCGCCGAAGAGCCCGGTAAGGACGTCTCTGATCTTGGCGTTGCCGGCCCACTCGTGGTCGGCCAGGTCGCGGATGACCTCGTGCCGGACGGTCGCCTCGGGGTCGAGGGAGTCGTGCTGGGTGAGGACGCCGAGCCGCAGCCCGCCGGAGTGCGTGACGCGCCCGGTGTCGGCCTCCTCCAGCTTGGCCAGCATCCGGATCAGGGTCGTCTTGCCGTCACCGTTCCGTCCGACGACCCCGATGCGGTCCCCTTCGGAGACGCCGAGCGAGATGCCGTCGAGCAGGGCACGGGTGCCGTACACCTTGCTGACGTTCTCGACATTGACCAGATTGACGGCCATTTTTCTCCTGCCCAGGGGGATCGGTCAGCCTCCCAGCGTAATGCGCGCCGGTCGGTGACCGATCCCGGGCAGGTCACCGCAGGTCAGCGGGCTGCGGCCGCCCTGACCTCGGTAAGGAGGTCGTACATCGTCTGGCCGGGGCACTCGGTGGCCATCCAGTCGCGGTGGCCGCTGACGGTGTCGACGTCCTTCGTCGCGCCGTTGACCGGGTTGACGAAGGTGGTCTGCCCGGCGGGGTCCAGGCCCTTGAAGCGGGAGATCACCTTGATCAGCCGGGTCAGCGCGGACTTGGCCGCGTCCGTCGGACCGCGGTCGTTCAGCGTGCCCAGGAGGGCGATGCCGAGGTTGCCGGAGTTGAAGCCGCCGGTGTGGAAGCCGGTGACGACGTTGCCGTCCTTGTCGAAGGCCGGGACTACGTCGTCGCCGGAGTAGCGGCCCTCGTAGAGGGTGCCGGCCTCGTCGATGAGGAAGTGGTAGCCGATGTCGCCCCAGTCGTTGGTGATCGCGTGGAACTCGTAGATCGCGCGGACCGTGGCGGCCGGGTCGGGGTCGTCGTTCGGCGTGGCGGTGTGGTGGACCGTGATGGTCTGCAACGGGTAGTAGGTCTCCGGCGAGTTGACCGTGCCGTCCGCCTTGAACCGCTTCGACTCGTCGGCGCCCCATGCCGGGCGCGAGAGGTAGCCGACGCCACGCACGCGTGTCGGCTCCGAGGGCACCTTGAAGGTGCGGCCGGGGCCGTCGGTGGTGTCGATCGCCAGCGAGCGCAGGCCGGACACACCGGCCTCGGCCTTGACCTCGTACGCGGTGGCGTTGCCGGCCGCCACCAGGGCCGTGCCGCCGCCCTCGACGGTCGCGCAGCCGCCGGTCGCCGACAGCCAGTCGCCATCCGCGAGCCGGATGGCGGCGCCGTCCTTCGCGCCGCTCCAGCGCAGGCCGACGTAGGAGGCGGCAATCGCGGTGGTGGCCTCGCCGGTGCCGGTGGCGGCCTCGGTCCGGGTCGTGGGGAACTTCTCCGGCGTCGTACCGGGGTCACCGGATCCGGACGACGTGCTGCCCTTGTCGTCGGACTCGTTCGCGGCGAAGACCACCGGGGTCAGCGCGGCACCGGCGGCCACGGCGCCGGCGGCGCCGATCATGCCGCGACGCGAGAGCGGCCGCTTCCTGCGGTGGGAGGGGGTGGGGGATTCGGACACGGAAGTGTCCCCTTCCAGCTGTACGCATGACGGGAGCCCCGCCGGAAACCTCACGACGGGCACTTGAAACATCAAGGGACCCTAGTCGCCCCACGCGCCCCATCCGTACTCCGAAAGCAGTATTTCCCTGTGGAGATCGCGCAAAGATGCGGTTACGAGAGGGAGATGGGGTTTACGCCCGGGAGGTGGCCGGCTGGAGGTGCCCGGCCGGCGTCCGTTACGCGGACAGCACCGTCGCCCCCGCCGCCGGCCCCGCCGCCGTACGCACCGACCGGCAGGTTCCGGACGCCGTCAGCCCCTCGGCCACCTTCGCCGCCGACTCGGGATCGCGGGTCAGGAACGCCGTCGTCGGACCCGACCCGGAGACCAGCGCCGCGAGCGCACCGGCGGCCCGGCCCGCGGCGAGGGTGTCGGCGAGCTCCGGGAAGAGGGAGAGGGCGGCGGGCTGCAGGTCGTTGGAGACGGCGGCGGCGAGCGCGCCGGGGTCGCCGTCCGCGAGGGCGTCCAGGAGCGCCTCGGAGGCGACGGGCTCGGGGATGTCACGCCCCTCCGCCAGCCGGTCGAACTCCCGGAAGACGGCCGGCGTGGACAGCCCGCGCCCGGCCATCGCGAACACCCAGTGGAAGCTCCCGCCGACCTCCAGCGCACGGAGCTTCTCCCCGCGCCCGGTCCCGAGCGCCGCCCCGCCCACCAGGCTGAACGGCACGTCGCTGCCCAACTCGGCGCAGATGTCGAGCAGTTCCTCGCGGGAGGCGTGCGTGCCCCACAGCGCGTCGCACGCCAGGAGCGCGCCCGCGCCGTCCGCGCTGCCGCCCGCCATACCGCCCGCCACCGGGATGTCCTTGGCGATGTGGATGTGCACGGCGGGCTCCCCGAGACCGCGGCGCTCCGCGAGGACGAGCGCCGCCCGCGCCGCCAGGTTCGTCCGGTCGAGGGGGACCTGGTGGGCGTCCGGCCCCGCGCAGGTCACGCGCAGTTCGTCGGCGGGCGACACGGTGACCTCGTCATGGAGGCCGACCGCGAGAAAGACGTTGGCCAGGTCGTGGAAGCCGTCCGGGCGGGCGGCGCCCACCGCGAGCTGGACGTTGACCTTGGCTGGGACGCGCACGGTGACGCTCACGGCTGGGCCTGCTCCTCGGTCTCGGCGCCGGCTTCCTTGTGTTCGGCGATGCGCGCGAACTCCTCGACGGTCAGCGACTCGCCGCGCGCCTGCGGCGAGACCCCGGCGGCGACGAGGGCCGCCTCGGACGCGGCCGCGGAACCCGCCCACCCGGCGAGCGCGGCCCGCAGGGTCTTGCGGCGCTGCGCGAACGCCGCGTCGACGACGGCGAAGACCTCACGCTTGGAAGCGGTCGTCTTGACCGGCTCGGTCCGGCGGACGAGCGAGACCAGCCCGCTGTCGACGTTCGGCGCGGGCCAGAAGACACTGCGGCCGATGGAGCCGGCCCGCTTGACCTCCGCGTACCAGTTGGCCTTCACCGACGGCACGCCGTACACCTTCGAACCGGGCGGCGCGGCCAGCCGGTCGGCGACCTCGGCCTGCACCATGACGAGGGTGCGCTCGATGGTCGGGAAGGTGTCGAGCATGTGCAGCAGCACGGGCACGGCGACGTTGTACGGCAGGTTCGCGACCAGCGCGCTCGGGGCCGGGCCCGGCAGCTCGGCCACGTGCATCGCGTCGGAGTGCACCAGCGCGAACCGGTCCGCGCGCTCCGGCATGCGCGCCGCGACGGTGGCGGGCAGCGCGCCCGCCAGTACGTCGTCGATCTCGACGGCGACGACCCGCTCCGCCACCTCCAGCAGGGCCAGCGTGAGGGACCCGAGCCCCGGGCCGACCTCGACGACCACGTCGTCGGGGCGGACCTCCGCGGTGCGGACGATACGGCGGACGGTGTTCGCGTCGATCACGAAGTTCTGGCCGCGCTGCTTGGTGGGGCGTACGCCGAGGGCGGCCGCCAGTTCACGGACGTCGGCGGGGCCCAGAAGGGCGTCGGGGGAGGGGCTGCTCACGGCGACAAGGGTACGGGGCGGCACGGGGCCGCCGCTCACCCGTGCAGCCGCGCCCCGCAGTGCGGCCAGGGACTGGCCCCGTGCCGCACGTACAGCTTCTTCGCCCGGAACGTCTGCTCCGCCGCCGGCGCGTCCTGCGGCCGTCCGGTGCCGCCGAGGCTCCGCCAGGTCTGCGTGTCGAACTGGTACAGCCCGCCATACGTCCCCGAGGGATCCACCGCGTCCGCCCGCCCCCCGGACTCACACGCCGCGAGCCCCTGCCAGTTCAGGTGGTCGGCGCCCTGCACGGACGTCGGCAGCGGCTTCGTCCCCACCTTCACCACCTGCGTCCGCGGCTCCCGCACCAGCTCGGACTTGGTCCACTGCGGCTTCTGCTTGACGCCGTTGACGGTGCGCAGGGAGTAGGTGACCCTCCTGAGCCCCGCCTGTCCGGCCCGCTCGACGACCTCGGTGCCCCGGAACAGCCCGGGATCCTCGGTCCGGCGCACCTCGAAGGGGATCGGCTCCTCACGGACCTCCCTGCTGCCGCTGATCCTCAGCACGGTGACCGTCTGCCCGTCGCGCGGGAAGCTTCCGGGCGCGACCGAGGTGGTGTCCTGGCCGCGCAGTGCGATGCCTGCCTGCTCGACCGCCTCGCGCACGGTCGCGGCGTTCGTGCGGATGGTGCGCGCCCGACCGTCCGCCATGATCGTCACGGACCGCTCGGTGCGCACGTCGAGCGTGAGCCCGGCGCGCCCGATCCGCAGGGAGCGCGAAGCGGACAGGTACGCCCCCTCCACACGCACCCCCATCTGCTTGAGCGCCCCCTCCACCGTGCGTGCCGTGGTCCACACCTCGCGCTGGTGCCCGTCGAGCGTGATCCGCACGGGGCGCCCATAGCGCACCGCGATCTCGTCACCGCTGGTGAGCTCGGTACCGGGGGCGGGTGCGACGACATCGTGCGCCCCCACCTCGACACCTTCCTCCGCCAGCAACTCGCTCACGTCGTCCGCGAAGGTGTGCAGGGTGCGCGGCTTGCCGTCGACGCTCAGCTCGATCGTCTTGTCCTCGGCGACGAACGCGGTGGTGCCGCCGGCCAGGAACGCCACGACCAGCGCCTGCGGCAACAGCCGACGCATGGGCCCGTCCACCCGCTCGGCGCTCTGCGCCTCACGCCGGCGCGCGGCCCGCCGCCCCACTCCGGCGCGCGGAACAGGCACGGGCGCGGGCGCCCGGTCGACCGCCACACTCCCGCCCTGGCGCGGGAGCGCTGCGTCTCCGAGCGCGTAGGCGGGCGCGTGGCCGGGCTCGCCGCCGAGGGTGCCGCCCGCCTCGCGGGCCGTCTCGTAAGCCGGCGCGTAGGTGTCCGCGTACGCCCCGCTCATCCCGTACACACCCGGCGCCCCGACCAACCCGTGCGCCCCCTCCATGCCATACACCCCGTAGCCGTACTGCGGGGGCTGGTACTCGGGTCTCGGTCCCGGGTCGGGGTCGGGGTCGGGGTCGGGGTCGGGGTCGTAGGGATCGTCAGGGCCGTACGTCTCGAACGTCTGGTACTGCGGGTTGCTGTTCACGCCGACACGCTCCAGGGGCCGGAGGGGTCCAGAGGGGTCCGGATCGGGCCCACAGAACCTAGCGGAGCGGGGGTGACTCTCCAAAGCGGCGCGACTACACACGGTCGCGACCGTGTCCGAGGTGAACCCTTGCGAGCGTTGTCGGCCGGTTATGCGTCAGTAGCCGAAGGCATGCGCCGTGTTCGCGCCGAGGGCGGTCGCCAGCGCGTCCTCGTCGAGGCCTCGTACGGCGGCCATCGCGCGCACCGTGACCGGAATGAGGTAGGGGGCGTTGGGCCGTCCGCGGTACGGGACCGGGGTGAGGAAGGGGGCGTCGGTCTCCACGAGGAGGAGCTCAAGGGGCGCCACGGCCACGGCGTCGCGGAGGTTCTGGGCGTTCTTGAAGGTGACGTTGCCGGCGAAGGACATGTAGTAGCCGGCGCGGGCGCAGATCTCGGCCATGTCCGCGTCGCCCGAGTAGCAGTGGAAGACCGTGCGCTCGGGGGCGCCCTCCTCCTTCAGGACGCGCAGCACGTCCGCGTGGGCGTCGCGGTCGTGGATGACCAGGGCCTTGCCGTGGCGCTTGGCGATCTCGATGTGGGCGCGGAAGGAGCGTTCCTGGGCCGCCTTGCCCTCGGGGCCCGTGCGGAAGTAGTCGAGTCCCGTCTCGCCGACGCCCTTGACCTGCGGCAGCGCGGCCAGCCGGTCGATCTCGGCGAGCGCTTCGTCGAGCCCGGCGTCCCCGCCCGGTTCGCGTGCCCCCTGCCGGGACCAGCCGTCGGGGTCGCCGTGCACGATGCGCGGGGCCTCGTTCGGGTGCAGGGCGACGGCCGCGTGGACGGCGTCGTACGTCGCCGCCGTCTCGGCCGCCCACCGCGAGCCGCGGACGTCGCAGCCCACCTGCACGACCGTCGTCACGCCCACCGCCGCGGCCTTCGCGAGCCCCTCCGCCACCGTGTCCGACTGCATGTCGAGGTGGGTGTGGGAGTCGGCGACAGGCACCCGGAGGGGTTCCGGGAGCGGCGGGGCCGCGTTCTTGTCGGAGGACGCGGCGGAGGCGTTCGAAGGCATGCCCCGATCCTACGAAAGGGGCATGCCCGCGCGGTCGGCGCCCGGGTCAGCTCGCCCCGCGCTGGAACGGGTGCAGGAGATCGGACAGATGCCAGTGGTGGTGCTCCTTCGGCGCGGGCGCCCCGGTGTCCGCGCCGGTGTCCGCGCCCTCCGCGGTACGGCTGCGCGGCACCTTGCGGTGCATCCGCTCCACCGCGTCGTGCACCGACGAGACCCGCCCCGGCCGCATGATCCGTACGACGTGGTTCTCGCAGTTGGGACAGGTCGGCCTGCTCAGCGGGGACGGCACGACCTGGCCGTTGGCCACGTACATGACAAACTCGCGGCCGTCGGCGTCCGTGTGGTGCTCGATCTCGTACGACTGCTCCCAACCGTGCCCGCAGCGCATGCAGGCGAAGGAGTACGACTCGTGAACGACGGCCGTCGCCGCACTGCGGAGGCCGGTGGTCTGCCCTGCGATCTCACTCATGCCAGCTCCAGTTGTCCGCTGGAGGGACGGGTACGCCCCTCACCCCAGTGGACGCCTCCACCGACGCGAACGCAGCAGGCCTGTCGAGTGTTGGCGGCGTTTTGGCGGTTCCTTGCCAAAAGGCCCTGGCGGCCCGGCCTGAGCTTTGCCTTCCACGACAACCCTTTGCCCACCCATGGGGCGCAAGGCGCCCCCAAAGGGGCGCGGGGAACTGCGCGACCAGCCACAACGGACCCCCCCAGCCCGCAGCGAACCCCACCCCCCAACGGGGCTACCCGGTAACGGCCTCACCCCGCGGAGTGCTTCGCCGCCACCACCGCGTCGAACACCTCCCGCTTGGGCACCCCCGCATCCGCCGCCACCGCGGCGATCGCCTCCTTGCGCCGCTCCCCCGCCTCCTCCCGCACTCGCACCCGCCGCACCAGCTCCGCGGCGTCGATCTCCTCGGCACCCTTCTCCGGCGCCCCTTCGACGACGACGGTGATCTCGCCGCGCACGCCCTTGGCCGCCCACGCGGCCAGCTCACCGAGCCCGCCCCGCTTGACCTCCTCGTACGTCTTGGTCAGCTCCCGGCAGACGGCGGCCCGCCGCTCGGCGCCGAACACCTCGGCCATCGCGGCGAGGGTGTCGTCGAGCCGGTGCGGGGCCTCGAAGTAGACGAGCGTCCGGCGTTCCCCGGCGACCTCCCGCAGCCGCGACAGCCGCTCCCCGGCCTTGCGCGGCAGGAACCCCTCGAAGCAGAACCGGTCGACGGGCAGCCCGGACAGCGCGAGCGCGGTGAGCACGGCGGACGGCCCGGGGACGGCGGTGACCCGGACGTCCTTCTCGACGGCGGCGGCGACCAGCCGGTACCCGGGGTCGGAGACGGACGGCATCCCCGCGTCGGTGACGAGCAGCACACGCGCGCCGCCCAGGAGCTCCTCGACGAGCTCCGGCGTACGAGCCGTCTCGTTGCCCTCGAAGTACGACACCACGCGCCCCTTGGGTGTCACCCCGAGCGCCTGTGTGAGCCTCCGCAGCCGCCGCGTGTCCTCGGCGGCGACGACGTCGGCACCGGCCAGTTCCTCCGCGAGCCGGGGCGGGGCGTCCGCGATGTCGCCGATGGGCGTGCCTGCCAGTACGAGGGTTCCAATCACGCTCCCATCCTCGCAGGGACGGCCGGAGGCAAACGCATCCGCACGCTTACACGACATGCACGGGACTCACACAGCGCCGTTCCCTACGATGGCGCGGTGACCAGTACCGCGTCCTCCACGGACACCCGGCAGGACCAGGCACCGCATGAGCAGCGGCCGTCGTGGCAACAGCGGCTGCGCCGTTTCGGCTACACGGCGCGGCCCAGAAGCGACGTACGCGACCGGCTCGTGCCGCCGTACGCGCAGCCCAGCCCGCGTCTGTGGGCGGTGCTCGGGCTGCCGAAGGCGCTGACCGAGCGGCTCGTGCGCTGGTCGGCGTGGGTCGGGCCGCTGCTGGTGACGCTGCTGGCGGGTGTGCTGCGGTTCTGGAACCTGGGCAGCCCGAAGGCCGTGATATTCGACGAGACGTACTACGCCAAGGACGCCTGGGCGCTCGTCCACCGCGGCTTCGAGGTCAACTGGGACAAGAAGGCCAACGACCTCATCCTCTCCACGAACGGCCATGTCCCGCTCCCGACGGACGCGGCGTACGTCGTGCATCCGCCGGTCGGCAAGTACGTCATCGGGCTGGGCGAGCTGATGTTCGGGTTCACCCCGTTCGGCTGGCGGTTCATGACGGCGCTGCTCGGGACCCTGTCCGTGCTGATGCTGTGCCGGATCGGGCGCCGTGTCTTCCGCTCCACCTTCCTCGGCTGCCTCGCGGGCACGCTGATGGCGGTGGACGGGCTGGCGTTCGTGATGGCCCGTACGTCGCTGCTCGACGGCGTGCTGATGTTCTTCGTGCTGGCGGCGTTCGGCTGTCTGGTGATCGACCGGGACAAGGCCCGGGAGAAACTCGCGACCGCGCTGCCGGCCGACGCGGAGGGCCGGGTCCGGCCGCACGCGTACACCGCCGAGAACACCACCTTCGGCCTGCGCCCCTGGCGCTGGACGGCCGGTCTGATGCTGGGCCTGGCCATCGGCACCAAGTGGAACGGCCTCTACTTCCTGGCCGCCTTCGGCATCATGGCCGTGCTGTGGGACGTCGGCTCCCGCCGCGTCGCCGGCGCCCGCCGCCCGCACCTCGCGGTGGTGAAGCACGATCTGGGGCCTGCCGTCCTGGCCACCGTGCCGGTCGCGATCGTCACGTACATCGTGTCGTGGACGGGCTGGATCCTCTCCGCCACGAACGGCAGCGGCGGCTACTACCGCAACTGGGCGGCCACCGACGGCAAGGACAGCAGCTGGTCGTGGCTCTTCCCCGACTGGTGGCGCAGCCTGTGGCACTACGAGCACCAGGTGTACGAGTTCCACGTCGGCCTGTCGTCCCCGCACACGTACCAGTCCAACCCGTGGAGCTGGATCGTCACCGGCCGCCCGGTCTCGTACTTCTACGAGTCCCCCTCCCCCGGCAAGGACGGCTGCCCCGCCGACGCGGGCGAGAAGTGCGCGCGTGAGGTCCTGGCGATCGGCACGCCGCTGCTGTGGTGGGTGGCCGCCTTCGCACTCCTGTACGTCCTGTGGCGCTGGCTGTTCCGCCGCGACTGGCGGGCCGGCGCCATCGCCTGCGGCATCGTGGCCGGTTATCTGCCCTGGTTCTTCTACCAGGAGCGGACGATCTTCTTCTTCTACGCCGTGGTCTTCCTGCCGTTCCTGTGTCTGGCGGTGGCGATGCTGCTCGGCGCGATCGTCGGGCCGCCGGGGTCGAACGACACCCGGCGGGTGGCGGGGGCGACGGGGGCCGGCGTGCTGGTGCTGCTGATCGCCTGGAACTTCATCTACTTCTGGCCGCTGTACACGGGGACGGCGGTGCCGATCGACTCCTGGCGGTCGCGGATGTGGCTGGACACCTGGGTCTGAGGATTCGCGACCGGGGTGCACCCCCTCGGCCGATCTCTCTTCGGACAACAAAAGGAAACACCTCTCACAGTTTTCGCTCACGCCTCTTACAGTGCGGAAGACTGGAAAACGGGGAGGGGATCCACCTCATGGGCAAGGGGGTCAAGGTCACCGTCATCGGCGGGGTGTTCGCCGTGATGGTGGGCGGTGCCGGTTACGGCGCCTACAACATCGTGTCCGCGCTGAACGGCGGCGGTGCGAGCGGAGCGGCGTCGCCGAAGAAGAGCGGGCCGCCGAGCAGTGACGAGATCGAGGAGACGGCGGAGAAGTTCTTCGCGGCCTGGGAGAAGGGCGAGGCCGTGACCGCGGCGTCGTACACGAACAACGACGGGGCGGCCAGGCCGTTGCTGACCGCGTACGGCGAGGACGCCGGCATCACCGGGGTGAAGATCACGACCGGGACGGTGAGCGGCGCCACCGTGCCGTTCACGGTGCAGGCGAAGGTGTCGCACGACGGGACGTCCAAGCCGCTCACCTACAAGAGCGAGCTGACCGTCGTGCGCGGCGTGACCACCGGGCGGGCGCTCGTCGACTGGAAGCCGTCCGTGGTCCATCCGCAGCTGAAGCAGGACGACACGCTGGTCACGGAGGCGGCGTCGAATCCGCCGATCGAGGCCGTGGACCGCGACGGCACGGTGCTGACGAAGGCCAAGTACCCGTCCCTGGGCCCGATCCTGGACCAGCTGCGCGCCAAGTACGGCGACAAGGCGGGCGGTAAGCCCGGTGTCGAGCTGGTGATCCGGCACCCGGCCGACGGCGCCCCGGACACCTCGCTGCTGACCGTCACCGAGGGCGAGCCCGGCAAGCTGCGCACCACGCTCAGCGCGGGCGTGCAGGCGGCGGCCGAGAAGGCGGTCAAACAGTACGCCGAGTCGTCGGTGGTGGCGGTGAAGCCGAGCACCGGTGAGGTGCTGGCCGTGGCCAACCACCGCGAGGACGCCTTCAACGCGGCCTTCGAGGGCAAGGTCGCCCCCGGCTCCACGATGAAGATCATCACCGCCGCGATGCTCATCGACAACGGCGTGACCTCGATGAACGGCCCGGCGCCCTGCCCGTCGACAGCGACCTGGCAGAGCCAGACCTTCAACAACCTGCCGGGCCTCGAACCCAACGAGACGTCGAGCGCCACGCTGGCCGACACCTTCATGCGTTCCTGCAACACGGGCTTCATCAAGCTCGTCGACGAGAAGCCGCTGACCGACGCCTCGCTGACGGCGGAGGCCGAGGAGCGGTTCGGGCTTCGCGGCGACAACTGGAAGACCGGTATCACCTCCTTCGACGGCAACGTCCCGGCCTCCGCCGGCCCGGACCGCGCGGCCAACGCCATCGGCCAGGGCCAGGTCCAGATGAACCCGCTGACCATGGCGTCGGTGACGGCCACCGCGATGACGGGCGAGTTCCGCCAGCCGTACCTGGTGTCGCCGGAGCTCGACGACCGGGAACTGGCCACCGCCCGGGGGCTGCGGGCCGACACGACCGCGCAGCTGAAGCAGATGATGCGGCTCACCGCGACACAGGGCACCGCCGCGAAGATCATGGCAACGCTGGGCGGCGACATCGGTGCGAAGACCGGTACCGCCGAGGTCGACGGGCAGACCGCCAACAGCTGGTTCACCGGCTTCCGCAATGATGTGGCCGCCGCGGCCATGACGGAGCAGGGCGGACGGGGAGGTGACGCGGCGGGCCCGATCGTACGGGCCGTACTGGCGGCGGGTGGCTGAACTCACCCGCACAGGACGGGACTCTAGGGTGGTTGCCGTCGTTGACTGAGGTGCATGAGGACAACGGGGACCCTGGGGATTTCGCGGAGGATCGGGAGCTGTGGGCAACAGAAGGCGCGTCGCTGAGCGACGGAAGACGAGACCCGTCGTGGTCGGCGGGATGATCGCCGTGGTCGTGGGCGGTGCCGGGTTCGGTGTCTACGCGCTGTACGGCGGCGGCGCGGCGGCCGACGACCGTACGCAGACGGCGTCGTCGGCGGCCGACGACAAGGGGGAGCCGGTCAAGAAGGGCCCGCTGTCGGCGACCGAGGTCACCACCGCGGCCCGCGCCTTCCTCACCGCCTGGCAGCAGGGCGAGGTCACCGACGCGGCGGCCGCCACGGACGACACCGAGGCGGCGTCGGCCCTGCTCACCGGCTACACCAAGGCCGCGTACATCAAGGACGTCGCCCTCACCGAGGGCACCCGCAGCGGCGCCAAGGTGCCCTTCTCCGTGAAGGCCACGGTGTCGTACAAGGGCACCAGCAAGCCGCTGGCGTACGACAGTTCGCTGACGGTCGTACGGGCCGAGAAGGACGGCGAGCCGATCGTCGAGTGGGCACCCTCCGTGGTGCACCCGGATCTGAAGGACGGCGACACCCTGGTCACCGGTGAGTCCGGGACCCCGCCGGTCAAGGCGCTCGACCGGGACGGCGGCGAGCTGACGGAGGCGAAGTACCCGTCGCTGGGCTCGGTGCTGGACGGGCTGCGGGAGAAGTACGGCAAGAAGGCCGGCGGCAAGGCGGGCGTCGAGCTGCGGGTGATCCGCGGCAAGGAGTCCAAGGCGGCGGAGCTGTCCGACAAAACCCTGCTGGAGCTGAGCAAGGGCACGCCGGGCACGGTGAAGACGACGCTCAGCCCGAGTATGCAGGCCGCCGCCGAGAAGCAGGTGGCCGCGAAGTCACGGGCGTCGGTGGTGGTGCTGCGTCCGTCGACGGGCGAGATCCTGGCCGCCGCGAACTCCTCGAAGGGCTTCAACGTCGCCTTCCAGGGCTCGCTCGCGCCCGGTTCCACCATGAAGGTCATCACCTCGTCGCTGCTGATCGAGAAGGACCTGGCGTCGGTCAACGAGCCGCATCCGTGCCCGAAGTACTTCACGTACGGCGGCTGGAAGTTCCAGAACGACGACAAGTTCGATATCAAGGGCGGCACCTTCAAGGCGAGCTTCGCCCGTTCCTGCAACACGGCCTTCATCAGCCAGGCGCCGGAGCTGGACAACGACAGCCTGACCAAGCAGGCCCAGCAGGTCTTCGGCCTGGGCCTGAACAACTGGTCCGTGGGCGTCCCGACCTTCGACGGGTCCGTGCCGGTGCAGTCGCAGGCGCAGATGGCGGCCTCGCTGATCGGTCAGGGCGGGGTGCGGATGAATCCCCTCAACATGGCGTCCGTTTCCGCGACGGTCAGGGCGGGCGTCTTCCGCCAGCCGTACCTGGTGTCCCCGTCGGTCGACGACCGCACGCTCGCCACGGCGTCGCGCACGATGTCCGCGTCCACCCTGTCGCAGCTGCGTGAGCTGATGGCGTACACGGCGGCCTACGGCACGGCGGCGGAGGCGATGTCCGGGGTCACCGGCGATGCCGGCGCGAAGACCGGCTCGGCGGAGGTCGACAACCAGAAGAAGCCCAACGGCTGGTTCACGGCGTATCGCGGCGATCTCGCGGCGGCGGGCGTGGTCCAGGCGGCCGGACATGGCGGTGAGACGGCGGGGCCGATCGTGGCGGCGCTGCTGAAGATGGGCGGCTGACCGCCCTCAGCGGCTCACGGGGTCTGCGGCCAGGTACGTCCGCCGCAGGAACCGCATCAACGCCTTCGTCTCGAACTGCACCACCGAGACCCCCTGCGCGGAGTGGAGTTCCACCACGGCCTGCACCCGTCCGCACGGCCACACCCGCACCTCGCCGCTCTCCGCGGGGGCGCGCAGGCCCTGTTCGAGCAGGGAGCGCGAGAAGGTCCACTCGTGCGCCCCGCGCCCGGGCAGTCCGACGCGCACCGAGCGCGGGTCGTCGTCCGGGTCGTAGCGCAGGACGACCGGGACGGCGTCCTGCTCCTCCTCGAGGATGTCCGCGTCCGTGACTATGTGGGCTCGCGCGTACTGCTCGACTACAGACATCGTCCAGCCCCTTACGGTGCGTGACCTGTGTGGAAGCTATGCGTCCACTCCCTTTCCAATGTCGCACATTTCCGGGATCGCGCTCCCTGGGCCGTATGGCCTCCTCCCACCCTCCCCCCGACTCTTCCCGTCGACTCGCTCTTGCGAATCGTTCGCAACAAGCCACTATCATCGAACGGTGCATGTGCCTGACGGATTCATAGACGCTCCCATCTCCGCCGCGACCGGTGTCGTCGCCGCGGCCGCCGTCGCCGTGAGCCTGCGCGGCGCGCGCCGCGAGCTCGACGAGCGCACGGCGCCGCTGGCCGGCCTCGTGGCGGCGTTCATCTTCGCGGTGCAGATGCTGAACTTCCCCGTCGCGGCGGGAACCAGCGGCCACCTGCTCGGCGGCGCGCTCGCCGCGATCCTCGTCGGCCCCTACACCGGGGTGCTGTGCGTGTCCGTGGTCCTGCTGATGCAGGGCATCCTCTTCGCGGACGGCGGCCTGACCGCCCTCGGCGTGAACATCACCTGCATGGCCATCGTCACGACGGTCGTCGCCTACGCCGTCTTCCGCGCCCTGGTCAAGGTCCTGCCCCGCTCGCGCCGCTCCATCACCGCCGCCACCTTCGTCGCCGCCCTGCTCTCGGTGCCGGCCGCGGCCCTCGCCTTCACCCTGCTCTACGCCGTCGGCGGCACGACGGACATCTCGATCGGCAAGGTCGCCACCGCCATGGTCGGCGTGCACATCCTGATCGGCATCGGGGAGGCCACGATCACCGCGCTGACCGTGGGCGCCGTGGTCGCCGTACGCCCGGATCTCGTGTACGGCGCGCGCGACCTGCGCCGGCGCCTCCAGCTGCGGGTGAACGGCGCACTCGTCGACGCACCGGCTCCCGAGCCGGCGCGCACGGCGCCCGTCGCGGCGCGCACCTCCCGCCGCGCGCTGTGGCTCACCGGCCTCGCGACCTCCCTGGTCCTGGCCGGCTTCGTCAGCTTCTACGCCTCCTCGAACCCCGACGGCCTGGAGAAGGTCGCCGCCGACCAGGGCATCGACGAGAAGGCCGAGGAGCACGCGGCCGCCGACTCCCCGCTCGCCGACTACGGGGTGAAGGACATCACCGACGCCCGCCTCTCCGGCGGTCTCGCGGGCGTGATCGGGGTGGGCGTGACCGCGGTCGCGGGCACCGGCGTCTTCCGGGCGGTGCGCAGGCGCCGGACCACCCAGGACGTCTCCCCCACGAGCACGAGCGTCTGACGACATGGGCGCCGGGCACGCGCACAAGCTCTACCGGCACGGGCACTCCCCCGTGCACGGTCTGCCGCCGCACACCAAACTCGCCGCGGTCTTCGCGTTCGTGGTGGTCGTGGTGTCGACGCCGCGGGAGGCGATGTGGGCCTTCGGGCTGTACGCCGTCCTGCTCACGCTCGTCGCGTACGTCGCGCGCGTGCCCGCCGGGTTCCTGCTCAAGCGGCTGCTGATCGAGGTGCCGTTCGTGGCGTTCGCGGTGCTGATGCCGTTCGTGGCGGAGGGCGAGCGGGTCGAGGTGCTGGGGATGTCGCTGAGCGTCAGCGGCCTGTGGGGCGCCTGGAACGTCCTCGCCAAAGGCACCCTGGGCGTCGCCGCGTCCGTGCTCCTGGCGTCCACGACCGAGCTGCGCGAACTCCTCCTCGGCCTGCAGCGGTTGAAACTGCCGCCCCTGCTGGTGCAGATCGCGTCCTTCATGATCCGGTACGGCGACGTCATCACCGACGAGATGCGGCGCATGCGGATCGCCCGGGAGTCGCGCGGCTTCGAGGCGCGGGGCGTGCGCCACTGGGGTGTGCTCGCCAAGTCCGCCGGTGCCCTGTTCATCCGCTCCTACGAGCGCGGCGAGCGCGTCCACCTGGCGATGATCAGCCGCGGATACACCGGTTCGATGCCGGTGATCGACGAGGTGACCGCGTCCCGGGCGCAGTGGTCGTACGCCTTCGCGCTCCCCTTCGCCGCCCTCGTCGTGTGTCTGCTGGGATGGACCCTGTGACTGCTGTGACAGCTTCTCTCGAGGTCTCGGGCCTCGCCTTCGCCTACCCCGACGGCCACCAGGCCCTGTTCGGCGTGGACTTCACCATCGCGCGCGGCGAGCGGGTCGCGCTGCTCGGCCCGAACGGCGCCGGCAAGACGACCCTCGTCCTCCACCTCAACGGCATCCTGACCGGCGGCACCGGCACCGTGCGGGTCGCCGGGCTGCCCGTCGGCAGGGAGCACATGGCGCAGATCCGGCGCCGGGTCGGGATCGTCTTCCAGGACCCGGACGACCAGCTGTTCATGCCGACGGTCCGCGAGGACGTCGCCTTCGGACCGGCGGCCGCCGGCCTGAGGGGGCCCGAGCTGGAGGCGCGCGTCGACCATGCGCTGGCGCTGGTCGGCATGGCGGCGTTCAAGGACCGGCCCCCGCACCACCTCTCCTTCGGCCAGCGCCGCCGGGTGGCCGTGGCGACGGTGCTCGCGATGGAGCCGGAGATCCTCGTCCTCGACGAACCGTCCTCCAACCTCGACCCCGCCTCGCGCCGCGAACTCGCCGACATCCTGCGCTCCCTGGACGTCACCGTCCTGATGGTCACGCACGACCTGCCCTACGCCCTGGAACTGTGCCCCCGCTCGCTGGTCCTGAGCGACGGCGTGATCGCGGCCGACGGCAAGACCGCCGATCTGCTCGCCGACGACGAGCTGATGCGCGCCCACCGCCTGGAGCTGCCGTACGGCTTCGACCCGCGTTCGGTGCCTGCCGCGCCGGGGCGTCCGTGACAATGGGCGCGTGACGAACGAGGAGCCGACAGGCGAGGAGACGGCGCGCGAGGGCTCGCTGCTGCTGGACGACCAGCTGTGCTTCGCGCTGTACGCGGCACAGCGCGCGGTGACGGCCGCCTACCGCCCGCTCCTCGACGAGCTGGGCCTCACCTACCCGCAGTACCTCGTCCTGCTCGTCCTCTGGGAACGCGGCCGGATCACGGTCAAGGAGCTCGCGGGCGCACTGCGGCTCGACTACGGCACGGTGTCGCCGTTGCTCAAGCGACTGGAGAGCGCGGGGGTGGTGCGCAGGGAGCGCGCGGCCCATGACGAGCGCTCGGTGCTCGTCGCGTGCACCGGGCGCGGGGAAGAACTGCGGGAGCGCGCGGCGCGCGTGCCCGGCGTGCTGCGCACGGCAACCGGGCTCGGCGGCGCGGAGGTCGCGCGGTTGCGCGAGGAGTTGCGACAGCTCGCGCTCCGGGCGGAGTCGGTGGCCGAGCGCTCCCGCTGAGCTCCGGTTACCCGCGGTTGCTACCCCCTGGTAATCGAAGCTTCTCCTACTGGCCGGTACCTTGTGCACGATGTATTTGCGTGCACCTTTCCTGGGGGAGGCCAGCCATGACTGACGGCACCGCCGTCGACACCCGTCCGACGAAGATCATGTACGTCGCCGAGGCGACCGCGCACGGCGGCCGGGACGGCTATGTCACCAGTCAGGACGGCCAGCTCGAGCTGAGGGTCGCGATGCCGCCGGAGCTGGGCGGCGACGGCAACGGCACCAACCCCGAGCAGCTGTTCGCGGCCGGCTACAGCTCCTGCTTCCACAACGCGCTGGTCCTGGTCGGCCGCCGCAACGGCTTCGACCTGACCGGCTCGACGGTCGCCGCGAAGGTCGGCATAGGCCCCAACCAGCAGCGCGGCTACGGGCTCGCGGTCGCCCTCAGCGTCTCGCTGCCGGTGCTCGACGCGGACATCGCGGCCAAGCTGGTGGACGAGGCCCACGAGGTGTGCCCGTACTCGAACGCGACCCGCGGCAACATCGACGTCACGATCCTGCTCGGCTAGGGTCTGTCCGGCGAGACGTCGGCCACACACCGGAATCCAAGGCCGTACCCCCGTGTTGCACTGGCTGTCGCAGGCGAGCGAGGCGAGCAGGGCCAGGACAGGGAGCGCGGCGTGGACGACGTGAACGGCACAGTGGCCGAGGGCTTCGAGCCGGTCAGGGACGCGTTCGTGCGGAACTTCGAGGCGCTCGGGGAGCGAGGCGCGGCGGTTGCCGTGTACCGGGACGGCCGCAAGGTCGTCGACCTGTGGGCCGGCACCAGGGATGTGGACGGCGAGGCCCCCTGGGCACCCGGCACCGCGCAGGTCGTGCGCTCGGCGACCAAGGGCGTCGCCGCCGCCGTACTCCTGCTGCTGCACCAGCGTGGGGAGCTGGACCTGGACGCGCCGGTGGGCGAGTACTGGCCGGAGTTCAAGGCGCACGGCAAGGAGCGGCTGCTGGTGCGGCAGGTGCTGAACCACCGTGCCGGGCTCCCGGTGCTGGACCGCCCGATCACGCCGGAGGAGGCGCTGGACCCGCGGCGCGGCCCCGAGGCGGTCGCCGCGCAGGCGCCGGTCTGGGAGCCGGGCGCCGACCACGGCTATCACGCGCTGACGTACGGCTGGATGCTGGACGAGCTGGTGCGGCGCGTGACGGGACGGTGGGCCGGCGAGTGGATCGCGGCGGAGATCGCCGCGCCGCTGGGCCTGGACCTGTGGCTGGGACTGCCGGAGTCGGAGGCGCACCGGGTGGGCCGTTCCAGCCGCGTCGAAGGGCCCGAGCCGTCCGGCGCCCTGCGCGCCCGACCGAAGCGCAGTGTCACCGAGGCCTACCAGGACCCGGCGTCCCTCACCCGCCGCGCCTTCGCCGCGATCACGCCGTTCCCCGACCAGAACGACCCCGCCTACCGCGCCGCCGCGCTCCCCGCGACGAACGGCATCGCCACGGCCGACGGTCTGGCCCGCTTCTACGCGGCGCTGATCGGGGACGTCGACGGCGTACGCCTCTTCGACCCGGCGACGGTGGAGCTGGCGAGGGCGGAGGAGTCGGCGGGCCCGGACCGCGTCCTGGTCGTCAACACCCGGTTCGGCCTCGGCTACATGCTGCACGGCACCGCGTCGCCCCTGCTCTCCCCCGGCTCCTTCGGCCACCCCGGCCGCGGCGGCGCCCTCGGCTTCGCCGACCCCGAAGCGGGCATCGCGTTCGGCTATGTGACGAACGGCTTCCGCAAGACGGTGACGGCGGATCCGAGGGCGCAGGGGTTGGTACGGGCGGTAAGGGCCTCGCTGGCCTGAACGCGTCGTGGCTCAGGCGTAACTCAGGCGTGGATCGGGTGCGACGTCCGTCCGGATGCCGAGTCGATCTCCCCGTGCGCCTTCGTGAGCAGCGTCATCGCGAGCTCGTTCAGCGCCCGGGCGCCCGCTATCTCCTCACCGACCCGTGGCTGATTGGAGTCGGTGTGGTGGCGCGTGGCGTGCCCGTGGGCCTTCACCTCCGAGCCGTCGGGCAACCGCACCATCGCGACCGCCCGGGTGTGTGTCTCGTCCTCCCTGAACTCCAGCTCGACATGCCATCCCACTGCGGTGTGCATCATGACGATCACCTCCGGAATACCTGCTTCCAGAGTGCTCCTTCGGGGGTACCGGCGCCTAGTCGGGCTCGGCGTATTCCTCGGGGCGCGGTGCGGGGGAGGACAGTTTGGTGCGGGCGGGAGCGCTCAGGGCGGTGACCCGCTCGGCCAGGTCGGCGACGCGCGCGCCGGCCTCTGTCACCAGGTCGGTGCGCATACGGCGCTGGTGGCGGTGGCCGAGTTCCATGGTGGCCAGTGCGAGGGCGGTGCCGATGAGCGCCACGACGACCAGTGCGGCGTAGACACGCGGCGTCCCTCGTCCCGCCGCCCCGAAGGCGATGCCGGCCTCCAGGGCGGTCGCCGCGGTGAGGCTCAGCCACAGCACACAGCCGCCGAACATCCAGGGGTGGTCCTGGCGCAGCCACGTCACACGCGACCGCCGCGCCTCACCCGACAGCCGCCCGAGCGCCTCGCGCAGGCCGGCCAGCTCCCACTTCGCCTTCTCCCGCTGCTCGCGCGAGAGCGGCGGCCGGAACCCGGCCAGCCGGAGTTCCAGCCGTGCGACCGCCCGGCGCAGCACGGGCCGGGTCACCGGGTCCGGCAGGCCCTGCGGCCAGCGGGTCCACAGGTCGGCGTCCCGCCGCTCGAGGCGGATGTGCAGGGCGCCCGAGCGGGCGACGGCGAGCCCCAGGACCAGCAGCAGGATCAGGGACGCCTGCGTGCCCTCGTCGCCCCACATCGACAGCGCGCCGAACACCGCGATCAGCACCAGCCCCGCGGCCATCGGCCAGGTCTGCCGGACGTAGGTCCGGTGCTTGACGGCGTGCAGGTCCCGCTCCCAGGCGTCGACGGGCCGCCGGAGCAGATGACGGCCGACGGCGACCGCGATCAGCGGCGCGCACAGCAGCAGGCAGGAGAACAGGGCGGCGTAGAGGGTGAGGGGGAGGCCGTCCGCGCGGGCCCAGCCGTCGTCCTGGGGCAACGCGGGGACCGTGACGAGCCCGGCGCAGGACAGCACCGCGGTGACGACGCCCAGCCACCGGCCCGGCCGGTAGGGCGCCGGTGGCGGCGGAACCGGCTCCCAGGTCCTGGACACGTCCGTTTCCAGTACGGCGATCAGCTCCGCGAGATCCGAGCCGTACGCCTCCTGCCGCAGCGCCTGGGCGTTCCGGATCGCCAACTCCCGGATCCGCTCCGGCAGTTGCGCGGGCCTGGGCGGCTCGGCGTCGTCCAGCAGCACCTGGACGACGGTCTTGCCGCTGTGCAGGGCCTGGTCGATCTCGCGCCGGACCCAGTCGCCCGCCACCTCCAGCCGCCGTACGCCGGTCTCGTCGTCCCGCGCGTCCACCCACCCCCGGTGGACGACGACGAGCAGGACGTCGCAGTCGGCGACGCGCTCCCGCAGCACGTCGGAGTAGCGCTGCCCCGGCACGATGGACGGCCGGTCGAGGAACACCTGGTCCGCGCCGAAGTGCCCTTTCAGGTCCGCGTACAGCGTCTCAGATGAGCTTAGGTTTTCCTGCGTGGGGCTGGGTTTTCGGCCCGGTCCCGGTGGAAAAGAGACTCCGGCTGTCGCCCATGCCGTCCGTGTGGTGTGGCGTGGCGTGGGTGTGCAGGTGGAAGCCTGCGCCGAGTCTGGCCCCGCGTGGCTGGTGCCGGGTGGGGGTGCTCATCGTGTGCGGTGCCTGCCGCCTGCGCCGCCGCTGGGTGCGACGGGTGGGTGGCTGGGGCATCCGCCCCGCCGGACGCTTTCCACCCGGGCCCGCTGCTGCGGATGTTCCGGGTGGGGCGGGGACCCTGCGTCGCTTCCTGGGCACAGGGCGGTTTCTCGTCGGCCCCGCCTTCGTCCGGTCCGCAGCAGAAGCAGGCTGCTGCTGCGGCTCGGCCGGGGTGGCGGGTCCGGGCTGGGTGGTGTGCCGGACCGGTTGGTCCAGCTCCTCGACCGTGCGGCGGATCACGTAGGTGTCGCTCGCCCGGTCCAGGACGGTCAGGTGCTGGTGGCGCAGGCCGCGGGCGCCGATCCGCTGCCAGGCCGCGACGTCCCGGTCCGCGCTGTAACCGCAGGCGGCGTTGGGGCAGATGGCCCATTTCCAGCCCGGTGTGGTGCGGTCGGGGGCGGCGCGGTGGCGGAAGGCGGTCAGGCAGGCGGGGCAGTACCGGGAGGTGCCGCGGGCGGGAACGATGACCACCGCGATCCCGTATTTCGCGGCCTGGTGGCGGGTGTGGGTGACGATCTGCCCGCGCACGGACTGTGAGAGGCGGGTGTTCAGGGTGCGGCCCTTGCCGCGGGCCTCCATGTCCCGCAGGTCCTCCAGGTAGATCACCGACGCTCTTACGGCGCGGGCGTGGCCGACCATGAAGCGGGCGGCGGTCTGGGCCAGCTGCTCGTTCAGCCGCCCGCGCTTGCGGCCCAGGCGGGCATGCTCGGTGCGCAGCACCGCCAGTTTCGCCGCCGTGAGCGGGTCGGGGCGCCGCCCTCGCGCGGCATGGCCGTCGGTCAGGGTCTGCAGGTGGGCGGCCCTGGCCCAGACCTGTTCGGCCTGGATCCGCAGCCGGTCGACCTTGGCCAGCACCCCGTCCACGCGCAGGAAGACGGGGCGGGCGTCGGTGAGCACATGCGGCTGCACCCCGCCGGTCAGGGTCAGCGTTCCGCCGGTGAGGAGGGTGTTGAGCCCGTAGTCGAAGGCCACCGCCCGCACATGCCCGTCCCGCCGGGCCTGGGGGACGGCGGTGGTGTGCGCGACGTCCAGGCACAGGCGTCCGCCGCGCAGGCGCAGGGTCGGGGCGTGCAGGGCGGCGGTCAGCGGGATGGTCGGGGGTAGCCGGAAGCGGATCACCACGGGGTGCCAGTCACCCCGGGTGCGGGGGTCGGGCCGTACCGGCAGGCGCACGGTCAGCACCGCGTAGCGGGCCGGGTCGTCCTCGCAGCGGGCCAGGGTGGCCAGCTGCTTGTCCGCGGCGGCCAGCACCACCTGACGGCCGCCGCCCGGCGCCGCCTCCAGCTCACAGATGTCGGCGGGCAGCCGGCCACGGGCTGCGTGGAAAGCAGCGGCCTGCCGGGTCCGGGCACGCAGGATTGAGGCCGCCACCGCCTGCCCGTCCGGACACGCCGCCCGCAGCGCCTCCCACTCGGCCCCGGTACGCCGGATCGGATCGGCGTCCGGGCCGGTGGGCCAGGTCGCCAGCACGGCATCGGTGATCTGCGTGCGCCACCAGGCCGAACGCAGCGCCCGCCCGGCCTGCTCCTCGGCGATCCGCCGCACCCGGTCGGGAACGTACACACCCTCTGGGGCACTCGCCGCCCAGCCCAGCATGCGCATCGCCATCCACGCATGCGACGGCAGCCGCTGCCCCGACAGGTCCCGCCCGGAAGCGAGCCGGGCCAGATCCGGGCGGTTCCAGCGGGCGCCGGTCACCTCCGCACACATGCTCTCAACCAAAGCCGTGAGCCAGCCCACCCGCTCACTGAGCGCATCGGCACCCAGGACCTCGCCGGTGACGGTATCCAGGCCACGGAACGCGGACGCCGACGCGCACGCCACCCGCCCCGTCTCCCCCTCACCCAACTGGACCTTCCGCCGCACCCTGTCACCCCCGCCCAGCTACTCAAGACTGCTGTCCGATCATCGAACTCACTTACACAACGCGCTCCGCCCGGAAAGGTCACGCAGCAACCGCACGAGCCCCGAAGAGACCGGAAAGATCACAGCAACACCAAGGAAACCCAAGCCAATCCGTCCGCTGTTAGCGACCCTGTGCACGACGTGCTCGTGCTCGCCTCTGCGGTAGTTGATGAAGATGCCGCCCATGCCGCCGTTCCCACCCGCCCTCGTCCCGGTCTCCCGCGCCGGAGATCATTGCCGGCGTTCGTATCAGAGAGGCGAGGGCGAGACGTGCTGAACATGACCGATCCAGCCCTACGAGGGAGCATAGGTCCCATGGACGACGCGGCCTGCGCCTTCTGCGGCATCGTCGCGGACCCGAGCCGGGCGCGCGTGGTGTACGCCGACGCGCACACCCTGGCCTTCTTCCCGCTGGCCCCCGCGACCCGGGGGCACACGCTGGTCGTGCCCAGGACGCACTCGGCGGACCTGTGGGCGATGGACGAGACCGGCGTGCAGAAGCTGACGCGGGCGGTGCTGGTGGTGGGCAGGGCGTTGCGCGCGGCCCTGGAGCCCGAGGGTCTGAACGTCGTCAACTCGGCGGGCGCGGTGGCCTCGCAGACCGTGTTCCACACCCATGTGCATCTGGTGCCGCGCTGGCCCGGCGACGCGATGGGCCCGATCTGGCCGCCGAAGGGGAAAGGGTTCCCGGACGACGACGCGGCCGTGCTGGACGAACTGGCCCACCGGGTCACGGAGATGACGGGCCCCCAGAACCACGCCTGACCTCAGAGCGCGATGACGAGGATCGCGATCTCCGCCCCCAGCAGCGGCCCGTAGAACAGCGCCAGCGTCTGCGAGAACGTGATGCGCGCCCATGGTGTCCGGTCCAGGTACGGGCCGACGTTCATGGACAGCGTCTCGACCTGGCTGCCGGGTCGGCGGACGTCGTCGTAGAGGTGCCGGAAGAGCCGTTCCTGGCGGAGGAAGAAGCCGTCGAGGTACCAGAAGCACAGCAGCGGCACCACGCCGACGGCGGCCAGCTGCCAGCTCAACTGGCTGGCGGAGAGGGCGAGTAAACCGGCGGACAGGGTCAGGGCCCAGCCCTTGACGAGGAAGGAGTTGGTGCCCAGGCGGGTGATGACCCCCTGGATGAACTCCAGATGCTTGACCTGGTCCGCGTCCAACGCCACCCGGCCGCCGACTCCGGCGTCCGGCCCTTCACTGAGCCCCGTCACTGGCCCGCCCCCTCGGTGAACTCCCGCTCACCGATCGTAGTACCGGATGGTGGGGACACGCGCGGGTGCCCGGCGACAAGCTGGAGGTCCTCGGCAAGGCGCTGTTCGAGGTGGACTCGGTGACTGCCGTACGGCCGCAGCGCCTACCCGGCGTGCAGCATCAGCCCGATACCCACGACGAGCAGCCCCGCCGCCGCGATCCGGGGCGCACCGAAGCGCTCCTTGAAGAACACGGCGCCGATCACCGCGCCCACGATGATCGAGGACTCCCGCAGGGCCGCGATCGGCGCCAGTTCCGCCCGGGTCTGCGCCCACAGGACCAGGCCGTACGCGGCGACGGACAGTGCGGCGCCCAGCAGTCCCAGCCGGGCGAACGGCCGCAGGACGGCGACCGTCTGCCCGCGCCGGCGCCGGATCACGTACGCCGGTATCACCACACCCTGCACTGCCATGAGCCACCCGATGTACCCGAGCGGCGAGCCCGAGGCACGCACGCCGAGCCCGTCGACGACGGTGTACACCGCGATGGTCAGCCCCGTCGCGAGGGCCGCACCGATCGCCGCCCAGTTCGGCCGGTGCCCGCGCAGCCCCCACAGGGCGACGCCGGTCAGCCCGGCGCAGGACAGGCCGATCCCGGCGGCCGCCCACCCGTCGGGCACCTCGTGCGCGAAGACGGCCGCGAGCACGGTGACGACAAGGGGCGCGGTGCCGCGCGCGATGGGGTAGGCCTGCCCGAAGTCACCCAGCCGGAAGGACCTCATGAGCAGGGCGTAGTAAGCGATGTGGATGACGGCCGAGGCGAAGAGATAGGGCCAGGCCCCCGCCGCCGGGAACGGCACGAACGGCACCATGGCCAGCCCGATGACCAGGCCCCCGCCCGAAATGAGCGCGAACCCGACCAGCTTGTCCGTGATCCGGTGGGCGATGGCGTTCCAGCTGGCATGCGTCACGGCCGCGAGCAGGACGGCCACGGTGACCAGCGGGGTCATACGGTCTGCTCGCGCACGTCCACAAAAGTCCCGCCGGCGTGGGCGATCAGGGTCCTGGGGTCCATGGGGAAGACGGCGTGCGGGTTTCCGGCGGCGGCCCATACGGTGTCGTGGCCGAGGAGGGAGCGGTCCGCCAGAACCCGCGTCCTCGACCTGTGCCCGAAGGGCGGTACGCCGCCGATGGCGTAGCCGGTCGTCTCGCGTACGACGTTGGCCTTGGCCCGCGTCACCTTCTCGGCCCCGAGTTCCTGCCGCACCCGCTCGACGTCCACGCGGGACGCCCCGTCCATGAGCACCAGCACCGGCACCCCGTCGGCGGCGAAGATCAGCGACTTGCAGATCTGGCTCAGCTCGCACCCGATCGCGGCGGCGGCCTCCTCGGCGGTGCGCGTCGCGTCCGGGAAACGGCGGATACGGGCGTGCAGTTCGCCGAGCCCCAGCTCTTCGAGGGCCTCGGCGAAACGTGGATGGGCTCCGGACTCTTCAGTGTCGGTCGTCGTCATGAACGGCACGCTAGCGGTGCGTGTACGGAGCATGCGACCGGGTTCTGCGCCCGCCCGGGGTGGTCCGGACGCCGGTCCGAGCCGCGCATCACGATCCGGAACCGATCAAGGCGGCTGCCACCGACCGCTCTCGCAGGTACGCGCCGCAACCCCCTACACTCCAGCCCTTCCAGCACGCCCACAGGGGGGTATCGCATGATCACTCTGACCGTCCCGGTCATGATCACGTTCGGCGTCTTTCTGATCGCGGTGGTCATGGTCGGCGTCGTGACGCAGTCCGAGACGGCCACGTTCGAGGACTTCACCGTCGGTGGCCGCCGACTCAACGCCCCGATGGCCGCTCTGTCCGCCGGAGCCGCCGACATGTCCGGCTGGTTGTTCCTGGGCCTGCCGGGCGCCGTGTACATGGCCGGGATCGGCGCCACCTGGATCGCCGTCGGCCTGATCATCGGCACGTATCTCAACTGGCGCCTCGTCGCACCACGCCTGCGGGTCTACACCGAGCGGACCAACTCCGTGACCCTGTCGGCGTACCTGGAGGAACGTTTCGAGGACCGGAGCAGGATGATCCGGCTCCTCTCGGCCGTCGTCACCGTCGTGTTCTTCACCGTCTACGTCGCCAGCGGGCTGCTCGCCGGCGGCCTCCTGTTCGACGAGCTCTTCGGCGCGGGCTTCAGACTGGGGCTCACCCTCTTCGCCGTGGTGATCGTCGTCTACACCATCCTCGGCGGTTTCCGCGCCGTGAGTATCACCCACTCCATCCAGGGCACGATCATGTTCCTCGCGGCCATCGCCCTCCCCGCCATCATCCTCTGGCACCTCGGCGGCTTCGGCGCGCTGACCCGTGAGCTCGACGCCGCGTCCCCCGCCCTGCTCGACCCGGTTGCCGAGGCATCCTTCGCCTCCAACACGTGGACAGAGGGCGGGGCGCTCGGTGTCGTCGCGATGATCTCGCTGCTCGCCTGGGGGCTCGGCTACTTCGGCCAGCCCCACATCCTGATCCGCTTCATGAGCATCCGCAGCACCCGGGACATACCGATGGCCCGCCGTCTCGGTGTGCTCTGGGTGACCGTCGTCCTGGTGGGCGCCTCGCTCATCGGACTGGCCGGGATCGCCGCGCTCAACGAACCGCTCAAGAACCCGGAGACCGCCTTCATCTCGCTCTCCGCGCTACTGACCTCCCCCTGGCTCGCGGGGATCCTGCTGGTCGCCGTGCTGGCCGCGATCAAGTCCACGGTGGACAGCCAGCTGCTGGTCTCGGCCACGTCCCTGGCCGAGGACCTCTACCGGGCCTTCTTCAACCGGCGGGCCTCCGACACGATCCTGCTGCTGGTCGGACGGGTGAGTGTGGTGGCCGTGGGACTGGTCGCCTATGTGATCGCGCTGAGCGGCGGCGCCGTGCTCGACATCGTCGCGTACGCCTGGGCGGGCTTCGGCGCGGCCTTCGGCCCGGTGATCCTCCTGTCGTTGTACTGGCCGCGGATGACAGCGGCCGGGGCGAAGGCCGGGATGCTCGCCGGCGCCCTCACCGTGCTGGTCTGGGACGAGATCGACCCGCTCCTCGGCCCGCTGGAGACCGGCATCTACGAGATGGTGCCCGGCGTGCTCGCCGCCACCGCGGCGGCGCTGCTCTTCGGCAAGTACGTCGGACGCCGCCCGACACGCGACTGGACCCACGCGATGGACGACGCTGCCGCCCAGAGCGAGAGCGCTGCCGCGCCGCAGAACGAGGACCTGTGGGCCCCGTACCCGCAGCCGCCCGCGGGCGGCCCGAGGATGTGACCGCACTCGCCACCCCCACCCCCGACTCCGACTCCGACCGAGGCCTCGTGGAGCGCATTGATCCTCCTCTGGCAAAGAAGCCGGTGAGGGCGCCCCGTCCCCACGGAGCCCTCACCGGCTGGTCCTTCACCAGGTGCTATGCGTCAGACGCGTACCGTCGGCACGGTCAGACGCCCACCAGCTCCCGGTCCTCGTCCGGATCCTTGCGGCCGTCCTCGTCCAGCGCACGCAGACCCTCACCCTCGACGTCCACGTTGGGCAGCGCACGGTCCAACCACTTCGGCAGCCACCAGGCCTTCTTGCCGAGCAGGGTCAGGACCGCCGGGACGATGGCCATACGGACGACGAACGCGTCGAAGAACACCGCGATCGCGAGGCCGAAGCCGATCATCTTGATCATCGACTCGCTGGAGCTGATGAAGCCTCCGAAGACGGCCATCATGATGACCGCGGCGGCGGCCACCACCCGGGCGCTGTGCCGGAAGCCGGTCACGATGGCCTGGCTCGGCGACTCGCCGTGGACGTACGCCTCCCGCATGCGGGTCACGAGGAACACCTCGTAGTCCATCGCGAGACCGAAGACCACGCCCACCATGAAGATCGGCATCATCGACATGATCGGGCCGGTCTCCTCGACGCCGATCAGGCCGGACAGCCAGCCCCACTGGAAGACCGCGACCACCGCACCGAGCGCGGCGAGCACGCTGAGCAGGAAGCCGAGAGCCGCCTTCAGCGGGACCAGGATGGAGCGGAAGACCACGATCAGCAGCAGGAAGGCAAGGCCTACCACCAGGGCCAGGTACGGGATCAGCGCGTCGGTGAGCTTCTGCGAGAAGTCGATGTTCATCGCGGTGGTGCCGGTGACCAGGACCCTCGCGCCCGTGTCGGCCTTGACGTCGGCGCCCTGGTCACGGATGGCGTGCACCAGGTCCTCGGTCTGGACGGAGGAGGGCTTGGAGTTCGGGATCACGGTGATCGTCGCGGTGTCGCCGGCCTTGTTGAACGCCGCCGGGGTGACCGTCACGACGTCCTTGAGGTCCTTGATCCCGTCGGTCACCGCGGTGGCCGCGGCCTGGGGGTCGTCGCTGTTCTTGGCGTCGACCACGATCATCAGGGGGCCGTTGAAGCCGGGGCCGAAGCCCTCCGACAGCAGGTCGTACGCCCGGCGCTGCGTGGTGGACGTCGGCTGCGAGCCGTCGTCGGGCAGGCCCAGCTCCAGCTGGGTGGCCGGGACGGCGATCGCGCCCAGCCCGACCACGCCGAGCAGCAGCACGGCGGCCGGACGGCGGATGACGAAGCTGGCCCAGCGGGTGCCCATGCCGGGCTTGGCCGGCGTCTCGGACCGCTCGGGCTTCTCGGAGGAGTTCTCGGCCTTGTTGCCGCCGCGCCGCTTGCGCTTCTCGCCCGCCGGCCGGATCTTCCGGCCCGCGTACCCGAGCAGTGCCGGGATCATGGTCAGCGCGATGAGGACGGAGATCACGACCGTGCCCGCCGCCGCGAGGCCCATCTTGGTCAGCATCGGGACACCGACGACCGAGAGGCCCGCCAGGGCGATCACGACCGTGAGACCCGCGAAGACCACCGCCGAACCGGCGGTACCGGTGGCCCGGCCGGCCGCCTCCTCGCGCTCGCGGCCCTCGGCCAGCTCGCCCCGGTAGCGGGACACGATGAACAGCGCGTAGTCGATGCCGACCGCGAGACCGATCATCAGCGCGAGCGTGGACGTGGTGTCCCCGAGGTCGAGCGCGTTGGCGAGGGCGGTGATGGTGGAGACGCCGATACCGACGCCGATGATCGCCGTCAGCAGCGGCAGTCCGGCCGCGACCAGCGAGCCCAGGGTGACGACGAGGACGACCGCGGCGATCGCGAGGCCGATGACCTCGCCGATGGCCCCCGCCTCGGCGGCGGCCTGGAGTGCGTCACCTCCGACGTCGACGGTCAGCCCGGTGGCCCGGGCCTCGTCCCCGGCCGCCTCGAGGGCGTCCCTGGTCGAGTCCGCCAGCTCCATGCCGGGGAGCTCGTACCTCACCGAGGTGTAGGCGACCGTGCCGTCCTTGCTCACGGCGTTCGTCGTGAACGGGTCGGTGACGGAGACGACCTCGGAACCGTCGGACAGTTCCTCGACGGTCTTCTCGACGGTCGCCTTGTTGGCGGCGTCCGTCATCTTCTGGCCCTCGGGCGCCTTGAAGACGATGCGCCCGGTCGCGCCGTCGGCGCTGGCGCCGGGGAAACGCTGTTCCAGCAGGTCGAAGGCCTTCTGCGCCTCGGTGCCGGGGATGGAGAAGGAGGTGGCGCCCGCGGAGGGCGCGCTGGCCGCGCCGACGCCGGCGAGGGCCAGCAGCGCGACCCATATCAGGGCGACGAAATGCCGTCGCCGGAAGGCGAGCCGGCCTAGTTTGTACAGGAACGTGGCCACGAGGGCGTCTCCCGGTCAGGTCGTGGGTGTATCAGGGCAGGGATGATCAGCCCGACGACGTGAGCGGTTACGTCAGGTGGAGGGCTTACTGGGGGACGTGTCAGTGGGACTGGACGCCGAGGGCGGGGAGGACCACGGCGTCGATGTACGAACGCAGGAACTCCTGCGTGGGTGGCAGTTCGTCGATCAGAGTGCGGGCGACGAACGCGCCGACCAGCATGTGCAGGATGTACGGCAGCGCCGGACTGTCGGCCCGGATCTCACCGCGGTCGACCGCGCGCCGCAGCACCCGCTGGAACTCGTCCATCTCCGGCTCGACCAGCAGCTCCTTGAGAGCCCGCATCAGATCCGGATTGGTGTGCGCCGCCATGGCCAGGGCCCGCATCAGGTCGGAGTTCCGCTCCATGGCGCAGTCGTCCTCGCGTGACACGAGGGTATGGAAGTCACCCCGCAGGGACCCGGTGTCGGCGTCGCCGATGCTGCCCGGCTTGTTGTGCCGCATGGCCTTGACGACCAGCTCCGGCTTGCCGCCCCACTGACGGTAGAGCGTCGCCTTGCTGGATCGCGTACGGGCGGCCACGGCGTCCATGGTCAGGGCGTCGTAGCCGACTTCCCGGAGCAGTTCGAGCACGGCCGTGTACAGCTCGGCCTCGCGCTCGGGCGTGATGCGACTGCGACGCGCCGTTGCGATCTCAGTCATGCCACTCACCTTCCACTCCGGCTTGCACTCCGAACGACACGGTTTCGTACATGACGAATGTAGCGCACCTCTCAGCGAAACGAAACGGTTTCGTTCGTGTCGTGGCTCACGTGTCCGGTATTTGTCATAAGTTGCTGCGGTCCATCCCCCGGAAAAGCATGGGGAGGTGAGCTATCTGCGCCTTCCACATCTGAGCGGCGACCTGTTGTGCTTCGTGGCCGAGGACGACCTGTGGCTGGCCCCCCTCGACGGTCCCGGCCGCGCCTGGCGGCTCACCGTCGACCGCACCAAGGCGGGCCACCCCCGTTTCTCGCCCGACGGCCGCCTCATCGCGTACACGAGCTGGCGCAGCCTGGTCCCCGAGATCCATCTGGTCCCGGTGGACGGCGGCCCCGGCAGCCGGCTCACCTACTGGGGTTCTGCGGACACCCAGGTCTGCGGCTGGACCCCGGACGGGGTGATCCTCGCGGTCGCCTCGCACGGCGAGCCCTTCTCTCACTTCACCTGGGCCTACAAGGTCTTCACCGACGGCGCCCCCGGCCGCAAACTCCCCTGGGGCCCGGCCTCCGACATCCAGGTCGCCGACCTCGACGGCGAGCGCAAGACCCTGCTCCTCACCGGCACCCCGCCGCACGAACCGGCCGCCTGGAAGCGCTACCGGGGCGGCGCGACGGGTCGCCTCTGGCTGCACGGCGAGCGGATCATCGCCGACCTGGACGGCCACCTCCACTCCCCCATGTTCGTCGGCGGCCGGATCGCCTTCCTCTCCGACCACGAGGGCGTCGGCAACCTCTACTCCTGCGCCCACGACGGCTCCGACCTGCGCCGCCACACCGACCACGACGCCTTCTACGCCCGGCACGCGTCCAGTGACGGCAGCCGGGTGGTGTACCAGTGCGCGGGCGACCTGTGGATCGTCGACGACCTGGCCGCGGACGCGAAGCCGCGCCGGCTCGACGTACGGCTGTCCGGTCCGCGCGCGGGCCGCCGTACGTACCAGGTGCCTGCCGCCCAGCATGTGGACGGCCTCTCGGTCGACGAGACGGGCCGCGCGAGCGCCGTGGTGATCCGCGGCAGCCTGTACTGGCTGACCCACCGCGACGGCCCGGCGCGCACGATCACGGACACGCCCGGCGTACGGGTCCGGCTCCCGGAGATGCTCGGCTCGGCCGGCCAGGTGGCGTATGTGACGGACGCGGAGGGCGAGGACGCGGTCGAGATCGCCTACCTGCCGAGGGCCACCGGCGAACGCGAGCCCCGCCGCCTCGCCTCGGGCGGGCTGGGCCGCGTCCTGGAACTGGTCTCCGACGCCGCGGGCGAGCGCCTGGCCATCGCCTCGCACGACGGCCGCCTCCTCCTGCTCGATGTGTCCGAGGACTCCGACGGCGAGGTCACCGAGCTGATCCAGTCGATCAACGGCCCGGTCCGGGAACTCGCCTTCTCGCCGGACGGAACGTGGCTGACCTGGTCGCACCCCGGCATCGGCCGCTCCCTGCGCCAGATCAAGATGGCCCGGATCAAGGACCGGCTGATCGTCGACGTCACCAACGGCCGCTTCGAGGACGAGAACCCGGTGTTCACCAGGGACGGCCGCTATCTGGCCTTCCTCTCCTGGCGGGGCTTCGACCCGGTGTACGACGTCCACACCGGCGACCTGTCGTTCCCGCTGGGCTGCCGCCCGTACCTGGTGCCCCTGTCCTCGGCGACCCCGTCCCCCTTCGCGCTGAACCCGGAGGGCCGGCCCGCCGCCGGGGGCCTGGACCCCGCCGAGGACGAGAGCGGTGACGGCGGCGCGGTGACCGTCGAGATCGAGGGCCTGGAGAGCCGCGTCACCCCCTTCCCGGTGACCGCCTCCAAGTACTCGGCGCTGTACCCGGTCGCGGGCGGCGGACTGGTCTGGCTGCGCTGGCCGATCTCGGGCGCGCTCGGCGAGACGTTCGCCAACCCGGACGACACCACGGGCCGGCCGACCCTCGAGTACTTCAACATCAGCAAGGCCAAGAAGTCCGAACTGGTCGACCATCTGGACTGGTTCGCGGTGAGCGGCGACGGCACCCGGCTGGTGGTCATGGACGAGGGCGACCTGCGGGCGGTCCCCGCCACCGAGTCCGGCGACAGCGACACGACGGTCTGGATCGACCTGCGTCGCATCCTGCACCAGGTGGACCCGGGCGCGGAGTGGCGCCAGGCGTACGCGGAGGCCGGCCGGCTGATCCGGGCGTACTTCTGGGAGCCGGGCATGTGCGGCATCGACTGGGACACGGTGCTGGAGCAGTACCGCCCACTGGTCGAACGGGTCGCGTCCCCCGACGAGTTCGCCGACCTGCTGCGCGAGGTGCTGGGCGAACTGGGCACGTCACACGCGTACGTCTCCGCCGCGCGCCGCAACGAGGGCCCACCCCACTACCAACGCTGGCAGGGCCTCCTCGGCGCCAACCTCGTCCTCCGGGACGGCGGCTGGACGGTCAGGCGGATCCTGCCCGGCGACTCCTCGGACTCCAAGGCGCGCTCACCGCTGGCGGGCATGGGCATCCGGGAGGGCGCGGTGCTCACCCACGTCGACGGACGCCCGGTGGATCCGGTGACCGGTCCGTATCCGCTGCTGGCCGGGGCGGGCGGTACGACGGTGGAGCTGACGTTCACTCCCGCGGCGGGGGAAGGAGGGGCACGTCGGGTCGCTGTGGTCCCCCTGATCGACGAGCGTCCGCTGCGCTACCAGGACTGGGTGGCCAAACGCCGGGAAGTGGTACGGGAGTTGAGCGGCGGCCGCTGCGGCTACCTCCACATCCCCGACATGGGCGGCTCGGGCTGGGCCCAGTTCAACCGTGACCTGCGGATGGAGATGTCACGCCCGGCGCTCATCGTCGACGTACGCGGCAACGCGGGCGGCCACATCAGCGAACTGGTCGTGGAGAAGCTGACGCGGACGATCCTGGGCTGGGACCTGACGAGAAACGCCCAGCCGGTGTCGTACGCCTCGAACGCCCCGAGGGGCCCCGTGGTCGCCCTCGCGGACGAGGCGACCTCCTCCGACGGCGACATGATCACGGCGGCGTTCAAGTTGTTGAAGCTCGGCCCGGTGGTCGGCCAGCGCACCTGGGGCGGAGTGGTCGGCATGACCGGCCGCCACCGCCTGGGCGACGGCACGGTGATCACGGTGCCGATGAACGCGGCCTGGTTCGACGCATACGGCTGGTCCATCGAGAACAAGGGCGTAACCCCGGACCTCGAAATCCTCCGCACCCCCCTCGACTGGGCGGAGGGCCGCCATGCCCAACTGGACGACGCAGTACAACTGGCCCTGGACCTACTGGAAAAACTCCCCCCAGCAACCCCCCCGGACTACACAAACGCCCCGAACAGATCAAGACCAAGGCTCCCACCGCGCCCGTAAGGGGCGCGGGGCGGTGACATCAGCGGCTCCGCCGCGGGGCGCGACAAGCCCCCACAAACCCGCACCCAACAACGCACCCAAAACGCAGACATGGGGCGCCCCAACAAACAGGGCACCCCATGCAACCCGGCTAAAGCCAAGCGCAGCGGCTACGCATCGTAGTCCTGGCTGAGGCGGTCCTCTTCCTCCCGCATCGCCCGCTCGGTCTCGTCCTCACGCCCGCGGCCACGCTCGCTGCGCTCACCGCGCTCACCGCGCTCTTCGGCGGGCCGGCCGGGCTCGTCCTTCTGACGCCCGCGCTGCTGCACCTGCTCCTTGGCCTGCTGGGCCTTCTGCTTGGCCTTCTGCTGCCACTGCTCCGACTGGTCCTGGAACTGGTCCTTCATACCCATGTGGGTTCACTCCCGTAGTGGGTGGGGGATGGGGCCCCGTGGTGGGGCCTCGACCAGATTCACACGGCCGGACACACTGCGCATTTCGATCAGTTACGCCGCGTAATCCGCGCCTGCTCATCGGCGGCGCCACCCGCACCGACCAGCCCCGTCCGCATCCCGTCCAGCCGCGCCGCGAACCTCTGTACCTCCCGCTGGCCGACCGTCCCGATGAGCGCCGGCAGATACCCGCGCACCCCCTGCATCCCGCGTAGCCACCACTGCCCGTACACATGGCTTGACCGCCGCTCGATGCCGGCGACGATCCGGTCCACCGCCGGCCCCAGCGGATACGTCTTGTTGGACGGCCACGGCAGCCGTTGCCGCAACTCCCGCATGACGTCGTCCTGATCGGCCCCGCGCACCATGTCCGTGTCGGTCCACGAGAGGTATCCGACGCCGACGCGTACGCCCTTGTGGCCGACCTCGGCGCGCAGACTGTGCGCGTATGCCTCCACGCCCGACTTGGACGCGCAGTACGCGGTCATCATCGGCGCGGGAGTGATGGCCGCCAGGGAGGCGATCTGCAGCAGATACCCCCGGCTCTCCATCAGCACCGGCAGAAACGCGCGGGCCGTCACCGCCGACCCGATGAGATTGACCTCGATGACTCGCCGCCACGCCTCCGGATCGGAGTCCACGAACGGCCCACCGTTCGCGACACCGGCGTTCGCGACCACGATGTCGACCTTCCCGAACCGCTCCTTGACCTCCTGTGCCACCCGCGCCATCGCCTCGTGGTCGGTGACGTCGGCGTACCAGTGGCCGCTTTCGCTGTGCAGGCGTTCGGAGACCTGCTTGAGGGCGTCCGGCTCGAGACCGACCAGCGCGATCTTCGCACCGCGCGCCGACAGTTTGCGGGCGAGGAGCTCGCCGACGCCGCGCGCCCCTCCGGTGACCACGGCGACCTGTCCTTCGAGGCTCACCCTGCTCATGCGCCCTCCTTCACGTGACCGGCGTGGACGTAGGTGGTGACGAGTTCCCGTATCTTCCCGGTGACCAGCTCGGGCGCCTCGACCGGCGTCATGTGCCCGACGCCCGGCAGTTCGGTGCTCCCGACGCACTGCGGCAGCCCCGCGACCAGGGCCCGCGCCTGCACCGGCGGCGTCAGCCGGTCGGCCGCTCCGACGACGACGGCCGTGGGCACCGTGAGATCCCGTATCCCGTGGTCGAGGTCGAGCAGGTCGAGCACGCGCGACCAGGCGTGGCGCACTTTGCGCGGACAGGCGTGCACGATCCGCGCGCACGCCTCCACCATGTGCGGCGCCGAACCGGGGCCCATCGTCCCGTACTTGAGGATGCGTCTGGCCAGCGGCGTGACCGGCCCGAGGGGTGCCCGGAAGCCGAGGAGCCGCTTGGTCAGCCCGGTCCGCAGCCGCCCGGGCCGGATCGGTACGACCGTCGACTCGGCGACCAGCCGCGAGGACCCGGTGCTGCACAGCAGGACGGCGGCCGTGCGCTCCCGGAACCCGGGGCGCGCGGCGGCGGCCATCACCGTCATGCCGCCCATGGAGTGCCCGGCGATCACGGCCCGCTCGCCGGGCGCGAGGGTCGCCGCCAGTACGGCTTCGAGGTCGTCGGCGAGGGTGTCGGTGCTGTACGCGAGGCCGGCCGGGCTGCGGCCGTGGCCGCGCTGATCGTAGGCGATGACACGGTGGTCGGCGGCCAGTTCGCGGATCTGCGCCGCCCAGAAGGCGGTCGAGCAGGCCCAGCCGTGGGCGAGGACGACGGGGGGCGCGTTCTCGGGCCCGTGCACCTCGACGTGCAGACGCGCGCCGTCGGCGGAGACTGCGACGAGTTCACGCGCGGGGGCGGGCGGGGCGTACGGCCCGGAGCGGACGTGCATGAGACGGCTCACGCGGTCACCTCCGCGCCCTTGTCGGCAGCTGTGTCCGCGGACACGCGCAGGACGTCGTATTCCGCGAGATCCACCCGCCGTGTGGCCCGGCGGAACTCGGTCGTCGTCCCCGGCCAGATGGTGGTGTTACGGCCCTCCGCGTCGAGGTACCAGCTGGTGCACCCGCCTGTGTTCCACACCGTCCGCTTCATGCGCTCCTGCACGCGCGCGTTCCAGTCGTGCACGGCGCCGGGCCGGGCGTCGAGGGCGACACGGCCGCCGAGGCCGGGGGGTCCGGGGGGTCCGGGGGGTCCGGGGGGTCCGGGGGGTCCGGGGGGTCCGGGGGGATTCCCCCCGGAAAGCACAGCCAACTGCCGTACGAAGTCGGCCATGTAGTTCAGCTGGGACTCGATCATCAGGATCATGGACGAGTTCCCGAGCCCCGTGTTGGGCCCGATGATCGACATCCAGTTCGGGAACCCGGCCACCGAAGCGCCCCGCAGCGACGTCATCCCGGTCTTCCACACCTCGGCGAGCGTCCGCTCGTCCGCGCCCACGACCCGCTCGGCGATGGGCATGTCGGTGACGTGGAAGCCCGTACCGAAGATGACGGCGTCGACCTCGGCCTCGGTGCCGTCGGCGGCGACGAGGGTGGAGCCGCGGACCTCGCCGAGCCCGCTCGCGACCACGTCCACGTTGGGCCGGGTGAGCGCCGGGTAGTAGTCGCTGGACAGCAGGATCCGCTTGCAGCCGATGCGGTAGTCCGGGGTCAGCTTGGCGCGCAGGGCCGGGTCCTTGATGGCGCGGGCCATGTTGCGCCTGGCCAACTGCTCGACAAGGCCGAGCTCGTTGGGACGCTTGGTGAACGCCTGGACCTGCAACTCCCGGATGCCCCACAGGAGTCCGCGCCGCACCTGGGCCGTCAGGGGAAGCCGCCGGTGCAGCCATCGCTCGGCCCCGCTGATCGCCCGGTCGACGCGGGGCATCACCCACGGCGGCGTGCGCTGGAAGAGGGTCAGCTTCCCGGCGAGGGGCTGGATCGCCGGCACGATCTGGATGGCGGACGCGCCGGTGCCGACCATGGCGACGCGCTTGCCGCGCAGGTCGTAGTCGTGGTCCCAGCGTGCGGAGTGGAACACCTTGCCGGGGAAGGAGTCGAGCCCCGGGATGTCCGGCACCTTGGGATCGGACAACGGCCCGGTGGCGGACACGACGAAGTCCGCGGAAAGGCTGCCGCTGCTGGTCTCGATGTCCCAGCACAGCCGCTCCCCGTTCCAGGTCATCCGCCGCACCTCCGAGTTGAAACGGAGGTGTGGCCGCAGCCCGAAGGTGTCCGTCACATGCTCCAGGTACGCGCGGATGTGCCGCTGCCCGGAGAAGGTGCGCGGCCAGTCGGGGTTGGGCGCGAAGGAGAAGGAGTACAGGTGGGACGGTACGTCGCAGGCGCACCCGGGGTACTCGTTGTCCCGCCAGGTGCCGCCGACACCGCCGGCCCGCTCCAGGACGACGAAGTCGGTGACGCCCTCACGGCGCAGCCGTACGGCGGCCCCCAGCCCGCCGAACCCGGACCCGACCACCGCCACTCGTACATGCTCGTGCTCGGCCATCCCGAAGCCTCCACGCATCGCTCGTGACTCCGCCAGTGAACACTGGCGCAATGGGAGGGTAGAGCAGCTCCGTACTCGTGGGTAGGGGTCGTGACGACGAAAGTTACCGGCGGTACAACATAGGCTGCCGACGTGGCAGCCGAGGGAGAACGACGCGAGTACCGCATGGAGGAGCTGGCCCGTCTGGCCGGCATCACGGTGCGCACCCTGCGCTTCTACCGCGAACGCAAGCTGATCCCGCCGCCCCGCCGCGAGGGCCGTATCGCCTGGTACGACGACCACCACCTGGCCCGTCTGCGCACGATCTCGGCCCTCCTGGAACGCGGCCACACCCTGAACGGCATCGCCGAACTGGCGGAGGCCTTCGACCACGGCCGCAACGTGGGTGAGCTGCTCGGCGTGGACACCCCCACCGAGGAGACCCCGGTCCGGCTCACCCCGGAGGAACTCGCCGACCGCTTCGCGGGCGAGGTCACCCCGGAGAACCTCGCCGCCGCGATGGACCTCGGCTACCTGGGCACGGACGGCGACGAGATCGTCCACATCAGCCGCCGTCTCCTCGACGTCTCCTCGGCCCTGGTCCGCGAGGGCATCCCGCTGGCGGAGGTCCTGGCGGCGGGCGAGCGGGTCCGCGAACACGCCGACGCGCTCGCCGAACTGTTCGCCGAACTGGTCCTGCGCCACGCCCCCGAGGAGGACCTCCCGCGGCTGCGCCCGCTGGCGCGGAGCGTGGTGGAGGCGGAGCTGTCACTGGCCCTGGACCGGCGCCTGCGGAAGCGGGGCTAGCCCCCGAGAAGAGCCGACTTCTCAAATGTCCAGCAATTTACCAATGTTCACTCCATCGAGGCACTTTCCAGAGAATCACAGACGGAATCGCGTTCGCACTCCGAGAGTGAGATCGAAAAGGCCCCGGCGACTGTCCTACCAGCCCCGGGGTATGGCCGACACTTCACGGAGCGCCGACATGTCCAAGCCTAGTCCTCAGCCCCCGCAGCCGGCTTCGGCTCCCACCGAATACCCGCGAGCTCTGGGAGCCGTGCGTCTCAGCAACCTGACCGAAGTGACCACCTCACCCGGTAGGCAGCGTGCCTCAATCCAGCTGTGCACCGAGCAACTGGGCTTCAGGCTCATCGCCGAAGCCACGGATCTCGAGGTATCTGCACGCAAGATGTCCCCCTTCGAGAGGCCTTCCTTGTCGTCTTGGCTGCGGTGCCCGGACGAATACGACGCCATCGTGTGGTCACATGTGGACCGCGCTGCACGATCCGTTGTCCACATGTCCGAGTTGATCGAGTGGGGCCAAAAGCACGCAACGACACTCATCTTCGGGATGCCCGAAGAGCAGCGGCTCGTGGTCACGCCACAGGTGGATGGCGACGCCATCCGCCGCTGCATGAATCTGGCCTACGCAGCCGAGCAGGAGACTCGCGCCATTTCCGCTCGTCTCGCCAGCACCCACGAAGTGCTGCGCGCGACGGGCCGATACGGCGGCGGCCTTGTTCCGTTCGGGTACAAGAAGGCGCCGCATCCCTCCGGTGTCGGCTGGTGTCTCGCTCCTGACCCGGAGACCGTCGCCATTGTCCGCGCGATTGTGGACGACGTGCACTCGGGACTGTCCCTGGTCACCATCGCCCGCAAACTCGAAGCCGCGGGCGTTCCGGTACCACGCGACCGCCATGCCCAACTTCAAGGACGCCCCATGGGTGGGAGGCGCCACGGACGTGACTTCGAGCGGTTCCGCTGGACAGCAGGCAGCTTGTCCAAGATCCTCCGCACGCCGACGCTGAGGGGACACCGGGTACACAGGGGGAAGACCGTCCGTGACGCAGAGGGTTCACCCGTGCTGATCGGCCCACCGCTGCTCGCCGAGGAGGAGTTCCAAGCTCTCCAAGGCATCCTCGACACCCGCTCGAACGGGATTCACCCCAAGCGCCGGGAGACATCCCTGTTGATCGGGGTCGCGTATTGCGCCGGGTGCAGCGGCCGCATGTACTTCGCCACACGGAAGGCCTATGCATACGGCGACTATGTCTGCCGTGCTTCTGCCCGCGGCACGACCTGCCCCGCTCCCGCAGCTGTGCGCGCCGACTGGCTGGACGACTACACCGTCGGCCGCTACCGCGAGGTGTTCGCCACGGACGGCGTGGTGACACGGGAGCAACTCCTCAGGGACGGAGTTCGCGTCACAGTCACCAAGGGACAGTCGGGCGGTGGACCGGACCGGCTGGCCGGGCCGGACACCTCTCGCCTGACCTTCACGCTCGGGGAACGCCCTGAGACACGGCAGCACAACTGAGGCCTGTCGGGCGGGTTGTGCGGGGCGCGTGACATCTCGGAGCGCCCCGCACAGCCCATGTCACCTGTCGAACACCACAGTCACAGGCGCGTGGTCCGACCACCGCTCCGCATGGCTGGCCGCCCGCTCCACAACCACCTTGACAGCCCGCACTGCGAGCCCGGGGCTCGCCACGGCAAGGTCGATCCTCCAACCTGAATCGTTCTCAAAGGCCCGCCCCCGATACGACCACCACGTGTACGGCCCCTCCACATCCGGATGCAGCGCCCGTACGACATCGACGTAACCGCCGTCGGCCGGATCGAAGACCTGCCCGAGCCACGCCCGCTCCTCCGGCAGGAACCCGGAGTTCTTGGTGTTGCCGCGCCAGTTCTTCAGGTCGGCCTGCTGGTGGGCGATGTTCCAGTCCCCGCTGACCACGACCTCGCGCCCGTCGGCGGCCGCCCGCTCCCTGAGCCCCTTCAGATACGCCAGGAACTCGCCCATGAAGCGCACCTTCTCGTCCTGCCGCTCGGTGCCGACCTCGCCGGAGGGCAGGTAGAGCGAGGCAACCGTCACACCCGGCAGGTCGGCCTCGACATAGCGCCCGCTGCCGTCGAACTCGCCCGACCCGAAGCCGACCTGGATACGGTCGGGCTCGCGGCGTGTATAGAGGGAGACGCCGGCGCGACCCTTGGTCGCGGCAGGGGCGTGCACGACGTGCCAGCCGTCGGGCGTGCGGACCTGCTCGGGCAGCTGCTGCGGCTCGGCGCGCACCTCCTGCAGGCACAGCACATCGGCTTCGGTGTCGGCGAGCCACTCCACGAAGCCCTTCTTCGCGGCGGCGCGCAGTCCATTGACGTTGACAGAGGTCACAGTGAGCACCCCGGCACGATACCGGCACACTGGACTCGGTCCTGCCCTGGAACCACTTTACCGCATTGATATACGGTAAACGGCATGGATATTCGCCGGGTCTCTTTCGACCACCCCGACGCCGTCAAGCTCAACGACCAGGTCCAGGCCGAGTACGACGTCCGCTACGGCGACGGCGGCGACGCCACGCCCCTTGACGCGTCCGACTTCGACCCGCCGAACGGGCTGTACCTGATCGCGTACGACGCGCTGGGCGTGCCCGTGGCCTCCGGCGCCTGGCGGGTTCGGGACGAGAACGGCGAGGGCAACCTGGACGGGGACGCCGAGGTCAAGCGGATGTTCGTCATCGAGCAGGCGCGCGGGCAGGGGCTCGCACGGCGCATCCTGGCGGCGCTCGAGGAGGACGCGCGCGCGGCCGACCGTATCCGCATGGTCCTGGAGACCGGCACCAAGCAGCCGGAGGCGATAGCCCTGTACACGTCCAGCGGCTACGAGCCGTGCACCAAGTTCGGCTACTACCGCGACTACGAGTCGAGCCGGTGCTTCGCGAAGGCGCTGTAGAGGGCGCTGCAGAAGTCGCTGTCCTGATCTCGCCGCAGGCCCGTGAAGTCCTGCGCCAGGAAACGCCGAGATCCCGTCCGATCGAAGCGATCGGACGGGATCTCATTGAACCGTCTACGAGTTGACTCGTGAACAGTGCTGCGGTGGGGTGTTCACGAGTACCGCTGGCCAGGCGGGACAGAAGCGGCTGAAGATCGCTTCCCAGTTGCCCGGAGATCGTTTCCCGCTGATGGGGCGGCCACTCGTGTCCCGTCGCAGGGATCGCCACCTGCACCTCGGCCCGCTCCTGCCGCAGCAGCGCACCCCCGCAGGACCACTCCACGCGGACCGCGGACGCGACGGCACCTTGATCCTTTCGGTTCCGTGCCTGTTCAATCAGCAGATGACTGAGACCGATGTCGACCTGGGCACCGTCACCGCGCCCTCCGGGATGCTCGTGCTGGGGATGGCGGGTTGGATCGACTACTGGCCGCAGGTGGGCCGGCCGCTGTCCGAGCGGGCCCGGATCGTAATAGCCACCGGCGGCGGGCACTTGCACGGACCCGAGGGCAGTGAGCCGTCTGTTTGGATGTGCGAGGCGATCGCTGTAGCAGCCGCCGCAGACCGGCCCCTGCAGGTTCGGGCCCAGACATCGGCCTCACCCTTCGACGGGGAACCGACGATCGCCGTCCTGGAGGTCGACCTCGCCCTGCCCTGGCCCGGCTCCGAAGACGGCGAACCCCTGCAGCTCGGCGACCTGCCGGTCGACCGATGTGGCATGGTCCTCGGCGACGCTCAGGCGCTGGACGACTTCACCGGCCTGGACGGACAGTCCACCGACGGCCTGGCGGACGTCACCTACTGGGGCAAGTACGAAGACACCGTCCATGCGCAGTTCGGCGGTGACCGCATCCCGCAGCACCCCAGCGGACACGGGCCGCGCGGGTGGCTCGACCTCCCCCTGGCCGAGGCCGAAGCGGTCGCCGAACGGCTCAGGGCCTGGACCCAGGAAGGCCCCGGCAACGGGCTGATGATCTCCGTGGACGCCCACACCGACTTCCACCGATTCAACCGAGCCGGCTGGAGTCACCCATTGCTGGCGGGTGCCATCGACCTGGGCGGATGCCCAGTGCTCGGTCTCGGCTGGGATCCCGGGGACCACTCCATACGCCACCGCGGAGAGCGGGCTCACGGACAGGTCTACCCTGCCACCATCGAAGCCCGCGCAGGCGAAACGGTACTGCGCTGGACCATCCCGCCGTACGCCCCTGTCCCGTGAACCGCACCTCGGCGTGAAGGGTGCCCGGAGAACTCAGTTGAGCCGGACGGTTCAGCCCGGCACACTCGCCCGATGAGCCACAGCACACAGCCGGGCCGCTGGGACGGGCCCTGGTACCGGGTTCGCACTGAGCACTTCGAAGCCGCTTTCCTGCCGAACTCCGGCGAGGATCTGGAATCTGTGGACAATATCGACGTCTTCGTGGACCTGAAGGACGGATCCCGCTGGAGCGCGACCATCATCACCCTCGGACAAGTCGAGGCCATTATGGCGAGATGGGCCGAAAGCGGGGAAGCCCTGGGAGGCCGCTACTTCTGGTGCTCGGACGGTCTGATCGTCCGCGATCCTGGCATCAGCAACATGATCCAGGTACTCACCGGTCTGATCGAGTCCGACGAGTTCACACAGATCCTTCACCGCCTCGACGTCTGACCCGGCACGGTGTACCGCGTCCTTGAACGCCACCAGGCCCCAGCAGCAGCGCCTTCAACCTCCGGCGGGCAGTGACGTGCTGCCATACGTCTACCAGGTCACCAAGTACGACCCTGCCGACCGCGATGAGCACGGCCACTACGCCGGCGTCGAGCCTGCGACCAGTGACCACGGACCGGTCGAAACCGCATACCTGCAGGCCATCGCCGCCTTCGCCGAAGAGTCCGGTGTCGACCAGTTGGCCATACGCGAGCCGCAGATCGGCGGTTTCGCCCACTTCGGCTTGGAGCCACCGGTCGACGGCTACGGCCTGGCCGACCTCTTCCCAGCTGGCCTCACCGGGTTCCACGACGGTGCCCTGGTACCGATGGCCGCCGGCCTGGAACTCGTCCGGGCCATGCTCCGCGACAACGGCGCCTGGTGCCGTCTGGAGGCGGAGGGGGCATTCACCGTGCACGTCGGCTGGGACCAGTACCTCTACATCGGCAGCAGCCGCCCTTGCGAAGCGGCGCTGGCCCGCACCCGCTCGCTCGGACTTTTCCCGGAACGCCTGCACGCATCGCCGTACGACTTCGCCCCCGATGCCCCTCAGCACGTACAGCGCCCGGCCGACGCCGACTTCTGGGCCCGCCTGCACTGGACGGTCAGCGCCCACCGCGCCACGTTCCTGGAGGAGACCTACGCCGCGAACGCCTCCCGCTGGCACCGCCTCACCCGCGACGACATCGAGGCAGTGCGCTCCCAGCTGGCCCCTCGCGCCCAACTGGCCGTGTGGCCGGACCTGCTCACCGACGTAGACGCGGCCATGGGCTCTCTGCCCAAGGAGGGCCTGATGGAAATCCTCTGGGAGGACAAGGACGGGCGGATCAGCAGCATGGTCGTGGACGAGACCCGATTCGAGGCAGCGACCTCCCAGATCACCAGCGCGCGTGCTGCCGGCGTCGTATCCCTGGCTACCGATGAGCGGCACCCGCTGTTCACCGCTGTACTGCCCGACGGGGACGGCGTTCTCCGCGCACGCTGGCAGACCGAACCAACGCCCAGCGACCGGGACTGGGCCTTCCTGAAGACCCTGCGGCGCGGCCAGGTTGTCACCGGCACGGTCGTGACCATCGCCAGCTTCGGCGTCACCTTCGTGGACATCGGCGGCTTCACCGCAATGATTAACATTCCGGAACTGTCCTGGCGTCCGATCAACCACCCGTCCGACGTCGTCAGCGTCGGCCAGGAGATCACAGCCGAGGTCCTCGACGTCGACATGGTCCGGGAACGAGTGCCTCTGTCGCTCCGAGCAGTGCAGGAAGACCCGTGGCCGCAGGTCGCACAGCGAATCGGGCAGGTGGTCACCGGACCGGTCACCAAGATCGTCCCGTTCGGCGTGTTCGTCCGCATCGAAGACCGAGAGGACGGCTTCCAGGGGCTGGTGCACACCAGCGAGCTGAATGCATCGTCCGAGAAAGACATCGAGGTCGGTGACGCCCTCACCGTGAAGATCATTGAGGTCGATATCGCGCGCCGCCGCATTGCCTTGTCGCACGCCCAGGCCCGCACAACCCGCCCTGAGGGCGGCAGTAAGGACGGATCGGCATGAGGGGCCAGGAGGCCGAGCTTGACCGGGACATAGCCGCGCTTCTGGCGGCCAGGGCGTTCACCGAGATCCGCCATCTGGCCGGAGGCGCGCAGCACGTGGCGCAGGACAACTCCCCTGACGAGGCTCTGGACCGCATCAGATTCCTGGCCAACTTGAGCCACAATCTTCCGGACGTCGCGCGGCCACGCCCCAGGAAGCCGTCCCGTCGGGGCAAGTCCCCTGAGAGCTTCGATCAGGCGATGGCCGAACGACCGATGAGCTGGGTCTGGAACACCGCCGGCCCGGAGGCGCGGGCATGGATGCTGCGTCACATCGAACAGGCAGGGCGAATCTGGACGCCACCCCCGCCACTGCCTGCGTCCCGCAAGGACCCGTCGCCGAGGACGCCGCAGCAATGGGTCAGCCTTCTGCTCAGGCGCTGGCCGGTCAAGGCCCCAGCCGGGCGCCAGCCACTGCCTCCGGTAGCGAACGTTCTCAGAGTGCGGAACGTGAGCTCTTGTCCGTTTCGTGGTTGAGGTTGGGGAAGGGCTGCTGGTCGCGGACACGGTGTTGCCCTCAGGCGGCGGGGCGGGTGAACAGGCCGGGTTCGGTTTCGAGGATGCCGCGGCTGACCAGGCGTTTCAGTTTGGAGCGGATGCCTTCGGTGTTCTTCGGGAGGATCGGCAGGTCGAGGGCCTAGCAGAGGTCGCGGGCGCGCATCGGCCGGCCCGCGTCGGCCAGGGCGGTGAGGATCTGCTGGTAGGCAGGGTGGTCCGGAATGTCGGGACGCTCCGGCTCGGGGGTGGGTGAGAGCGCGGGGAAAGCGAGAAGGGTCTTGCGGGTGGTGCGCAGGTTCTCGCTCTCCGCCTCGATCTCGCCGAGCTGCGCGGTGAGTTCCTCGATGCGGGCCCGGAACTGCCCGGCCTGGTCGGCCAGTTCACGCTCGCGGGTCTCGATGTGTTCCAGGATGGCTTTGACCTGCTGGTTCTCGCTCATTCGGCCCTCCAGCCGGTGATGGTGGCTCTGGTGAGGCGGCGGCTCATGACGGAGGTCATCGCCCACAGGACGCGGGAGCGGGAGGAGGCGAGCCGGTGTTCGTAGTCGCGTACGAGACGGCGGTAGAACATCAAGATCCCGTTCGTCTGCTCCACGATCCATCGCTTCGCCTGCGGAACGAAGCCCTCGCCGGCCGGGTTGCGCTCGACGATCTCGACGTCGACGCCCAGGTTCTTGCCATGATCGACGACGCTCTTCTTGAACCCCTGGTCGACCAGGGCCTTGGCCACCGTGTCGCACTGCGCGGCGACACCGTCCAGCAGGGCGATGCCGGCGGTGTTCTCATGCGCGGAGGCGGGCAGTACGACGCAGTCGATGACGAGGCCCAA
>NZ_KQ949087.1:217520-230718 GCF_001514305.1 Streptomyces dysideae | reverse complement strand
TACCGGCAGGCCAAGCGGTTCGTCCTCAGCCCGGACACTGTGTACCAGCTGTTCTGCCGCGAGTCGGGGATGCGGCTGGAGTACGTGGAGCTGACGCTCTCCAGGGACGCCGACGACCTGAGTACCGTGCTTGCCTCCAGCGGTGGGGAGCTGTTGCGCACCCGGCTGCCCAAGCTCACTCGGTTCGTCGTCCTGGACGACGATGGCGGTGCGCCGCCCGGCGCCCTCCACCAGATGCTGGGTCTGGACTTCCGGATCGTGCGCTACAACGGCTTCGTTGACACCATCGTCAATCTAGACACCCACCTCGCTGATCTCACCTCCGCCGCAGCCCAGGAGGAACCGCGGGCGGCGCTCGCCGCGGCGGCGCTGACCACCGACCTGCGCACCGGCGAGTCGACGATGGAGCAGTCCGGCGACGCGGCGGAGCTCCTGACGCGCCTGGCGCGCGGCAGTGCGAATGTCCTGGTCACCGGTCGTCCGGGGAGCGGCAAGAGCACGCTCCTGCGCTCGCTGGCTACCAACCCGGAGATACGCCGCTTCCGCTTCTACTTCGACCTCGGTCTCAAACCGAAGGACGAACCGTTCTCCGAGTACGCGGCCCGCCTTCTCGCGCCGGCCATGACGTCGGACCGCTCGCGCGCTTACGAACTCTTCCTCTACCTCATCCGTTCCGGGACCGCGCTGTGCGTGCTTGATGCCGTCGACGAGGGCGTCGATGAACCCAGCGCTGCCGGTTTCCTGCGGCTCTTCACCGATCTTGCGGCCGTGCTGTCCGCCGAATCGGCGGTGGTCATCAGCTCACGGGTGTCCTTCCTCGCGGACTCGCCCCAGGTTCGTCAGCTGCTGGACAGCGGCGCGGGCCGCTCCGAGCAGCTGGTCGAGCAGATGTACGCCAACGGCGTCGACCCGTCCCGGGTACCGCATTTTCACGTCGTGCGCCTGGCCGAACCCGAGGCAACCCCTCTTGAGACGCACCTCACCACGGCGCTGAACCTTCCCACAGGAACGCCCCTCGCGGACATCCTGGGTGCTCACATCACCCGGACGCTGGCCGAGCGGGGGGAGCCCGACCTGGAGCAGCGGCTGCCTGCCGCGTTCGGACACGCCTTCCTCACCGACCGCACCGTGTTCTCCCTCGCCGATGTCCACCGGCAGCTGGGGGCCAACGCCTTCAAGGACGGACGCCTCGATCTCGATGCCTGTGTCCTCGCTCCGCTGCTGCGGCCCGCCGGGCCCGATCACGTCGCCTTCGTGCACACGGCATACCAGGAGCTACTCGCTTCCAGATTTCTGGCCGAGCCGGCGAACCGGGACCTGGCAGCCGACCTTCCCGGCGGTGCCTTCCTCACCGAGCAGGTGCGCGCATTCCTCGCCGGCATGCCCGGCAGGCCGGAGACGGACGACTGCGTGCTGCCGGCCGGGGCGTACCTGGTCGGTCCGGCCGAACGGCTGCTGATCCGCCGCGTCGAGCGCCCCGCACGCTTCGACCGCCACGCCGTGACCGTTGCCCGCTACCGCCGCTTCCTCGACGCCCTCGACGCGGATGGCACCTCGCAGTGGGACCACCCCGACCAGCCCGGCGACATCACACACCGCCCCTGGACCGACCGGCTGCGGCGGCCCGACTACTACGAGAACCCGCGCTACGACGCACACCCTGCCATCTGCGTCAGCTGGTGGAGCGCCTACGCCTTCGCCACGTTCGAGGGCAAACGCTTGCCGACCTCCCTTGAGTGGGAGGCCGCCGCCCGTGGCACCGACGGGCGTCTTTTCCCCTGGGGCGACACCCCCGACGGCACCCGCGTCAACTGCGCCGACACATGGGTGGGCCGGCCTGTCGTGACGTATCAGGCGTGGTACCGGGACTTCGCGGGCGACGCCGTCCGGCGGGCCGGGGCGACACCCGTCGACGAACGGCCGGGCAACCGCTCCCCGTTCGGTGTCCTCGACATGGTGGGCAACTGCTGGGAATGGACCTCCACGAGCCTGGACGACCCCGGCGAGGCGGTCATCTGTGGTGGCAGCTACGACAACCCGATGCGTGCGGTGCAGACCAGCAGCAAGGGCATCTACCGCAAGCGCGGCGGGAGCAACGCGGTCGGCTTCCGGTGCGTGCAGGACATCGTCACGTCCGGGGCAGAGGAGGCGACGGCATGAGCGGTGGCGGACCGCGCCACGGAACCATTGTCGACAGGCGTCCGAGTGGCGGAGGACTGAGCGGTGCGCTTGGCACCTATGTCGTCCAGGACGACGAGGACGAGCGGTATTACAGCTTCGACTACCGCCAGATCGTGACCGAGGGCTTCCGGACCATCCGCACGGGCGAACACGTCCGCTTTCATGTCAGCGCGGAAAGCCCCGACCGGGCGGAGTTCGTCATCCGCCTCGACCAGCCCGACCCAGCGGAGTACTACCGATGACGACCTACGGGGTTCCGCTGCTCGAGATCGTCACGGGGGCGCGCCAGGAGCTGACCGTCGTCCTGCCCGTGCGGCTGAAACGCCTCCCCGACTGGCCCGAAGGTCCCTTCCCGTTCGAGCTGGGGAGCCGTCGCACCGACGCCCAGACTCGGTCCACCTACTTCGCCCCCGCCTCCGCCCGCGCACTGTATGGGGCGCCCGGACGGCCGCGTCGCTGGCACCTGCCGCTGGACGTCAAGAACGACGGGCTGCACCTGCTGGGCATGGAACTTCTCCGGGCAGCCACCGCCCGCAATCCCGAACACGCCCTCGTTGTCATGCACTTGAGCGCGGAAAGACCCCTGCTGCCCACACTGCGGGCCCTGGCCGGGCGGCGGCCGAACCCCGCCGACGAACCACTCACCGGACCCTTCGACCCGGCCGGGCTCCTCGCCGGTATCGCCGACGTTCGCGACCCCGATCAGCCGTTCGCCATAGCCCGGCCCTACACCATCGCCTTCATGACCCCAACCGAGCGGCACACCCCCGCTCTCCGCACCGGCGGCGAAGCGGCACTGCCCGCCACCGCGGACCACTGGCTGTGGCAGCTGGCCTCGCGCTCCACACCGGAGGACTTCCCCCTGCCCCCGGAGACCACCGCCGAACAGCTCAAGGACGCCGTAAGAATCTCGGCGGACTGGAGCGCCCTGGTGCTACGCCAAGGGGCCGCCTTCCTCGGCCACCGGCCCGACACCGGTGCCGGCGACTTCTTTGAATTCGGCGCGCTGCACTCGCGTACCGTCTATCTCGACGCCCTGCTCCTCGGCTCGCTCCAGCGCGATCACATCGATGAGCTCACCGACGGACTCTCCGAAGTGTTCAACTCCTCACGGCTCGCACGCCGCGTCGCCACGCTGGAGCGGAACATCGCCGTCTTCCGCAGCACCTACTGGCGCCAGCACCTCACCGCACACGGCGCGGCCAACGATCTGCTCCTCGCATTCCAGAACCAGCACCGACTGCCCGCACGTTTCGACGAAATCCTGGCCGAAGCAGCCGACTACAGCAGGCTCGTACAGACACAGGAGAGCCAGCAGATCAGCGGCGCCCTGGGAGTCCTCACCATTCTCGGCCTCCCCCTCGGCACCGCCCTCAGCATCCTGCAAGTCCTCGATGACAACTCCACGGCGCACCTGCTCATCGCGCTCGCCCTATCGGTCGCCGCCACAGCCGCAGCCCTCACCACACGGTACGGGCGCCTGGTCCTGTCGTCTCTACGGGGCGGGGGCAGAAAGGCGTAGGACGCTGCGACCGGCGGCCGCATCGGCGGTACGTCATCGTCCTACGGGCAGAAGTATCCCGTGTCCCGCTGCCGACTGCCCCATCGTGTGGATCAGACGGCGGACCTCAGCCGGCCAATCCCCTCACCGCCGCAGCCTGCCAGGCTCGACACGGCGGTACAGGGTTCAGCAAGCTGAACATCCAGCCGCTACCCACCGCGCCGAGGGACGAACCGAGCCCGGTCGGCCGCGTAGCCCCGCTGTCAGGAGCCGAGGACGTCCATCAGGTGGTCGTCGAGGTCGGCCACCCACTCCTCCCGCCGCCACGGCCGCAACTCCTGCCGCGCTTTCCGCAGCCGCAGCGCCGGCACCCGGCCGCCGGTCGTCGCTGCTGCGGCCACGCATTTGTGCAGTAGATCGGCCGCCGCGCGCGGCTCCCCGAGCCGGATCCGGGCGAGCGCCTGGTCAGTGGTGACGATGGCCCGCTGCACCTGCTCCCTCGGCGCCGACAACACCTCCGCCGACCGGGCGAAGCGGTCGTGCGCTGCGGAGGGGTCACCGACATACAGCTCGCACACGCCCTCGAAGCCGCGGAGGTGACCGGGAGAGAACGACGTGGGCGCCGGATCACCGGTGTGGTCGACCTCGATGTCGTACCAGGCCAACCCGAGCGCGGCCTGCGCCTGCCGCTCCTGCCCGGACCGCGCGGCGACTTCCGCTTGCAGCGCGTGCGCCCGCGCCCGCACGAGCGTGCTCTCTCCGGAGCGGGCCGCGCGTACGGCCTGGTCGACCAGGCGCCGCGCCTCGTCGAGGCCCTGCGTCGAGTACAGGGTGACCAGGGCGTGGCTCATGTGGACGCTGGCCTTCCGCCACGGCCGCGCAAGACGCTCCGCCTCGCGCGTCGCCTCCGCGTACAGGGCGCGGGAGGCGGTGTCGTCGCGGGTCTCGAACGCCAGACGGCCGGCCAGCGTCGCCGCGGCTACCGTGACTTCCCGGAGCTGTGGGACGAGCGGATCGGGGAGGGGACCGACGAGCAGGCGCCTGCACGTCTCGATGGCCGGGGCGAGCAGCAGTTGCAGCCGCACCATGGGCAGGCTGCCGACCTCCGCGTTGACGTCCGCCACCACGGAGGCCAGTCCGGCTATGGCCTCCCCCTCGGTCCGCCTCGGGTCCACAAGAGCTGCGGTGAGCGCGGCCTGGACGGTCGGGGAGAGAAGAGCAAGCAGGCCGCCGCCCGTGTCGGTGGCTGCGCGGAGAACGAGGCGGCGCAGCTCCGCTGTCCGCCACTCACTCTCCCCGAGCAGGCATAGGGCATCCAGGTACTCGGCGAAGTCGGAGCCCGCGCCGAGGGAGAGTTCGCCGGCGGGCGTGCGCGCGTAGAGGTGGGCAAGGAGCAGCTGGTACCGCTCGTCGGGCAGCGTCGGCCTCTTCGGGGACTCCCAGCGGGCAACGGACCGCTGCACGCTCGCCACGGACGGCAGCGGCGGCTGATGAAGTTCCCCGGCCAGGACAATGAGCGCACGGGCGACGTCGGCGAGCGACAGGCCGCGCCGGTGTCGCAGCGCCTTCAGCTGGGCCGCCCCCGCGGCTGCCCCCTCCATAGGGCACATAGTGCAGCAGAATGGCGGCTACACGGGCACGATCAGCCGAGGTTTCCCCCGATCCGCTGTGTAGTTGAGCGTCTGCCACGTCCCGGATGAGGGATCGTCGCCGTGTGGGAAGCCGATCGTCATGCTGCTGCGGTCGACCATCCACCGGTTCCGGGCGTGGTAGGCGGGCGTCTTCAGCTCAGGAGCGCCCAGCTCGACGACTTCCTTGATGCGCTCGCGGGTGCGTGCGATCGCCTGCCGGGCCTCTGCGGGCTGCTGATCGACGGTGCCGGGCGTGACGACGGTGATGTCAGCTGCGGTGTTCCCCGCGAGCCACAGCAGCGACAGGCTGTCGATTCCCTTCGCGCCCCCGATGTAGAAGTGCGCGTCTTGAGCGAATGGGCCGAGGTAGTCGGCGAAGAGACGCGCGTACTCGTCGAGGCTCCTGTGCCCCGTGCTCCGCGTTCCCGTGATCGCTACCGCCCGCATGATCAACTCCGTGTCATAGATCGTCATATCCCGCCCATCGTTGGCTGTTGGGATCGTCTGCGTGTGGACAGTAACGACCTGCAACGACTCGCCGGTCACCTGGAGAAGTACGGCCTCCGGGTCACCGTGGACGACAGCGCGATGCGGCTGAATGTGAAGAACCCGCTGAACAGCCGCCTCACTGAAGAGATTCTCACCGAGGGCGAGCAGTACGTCACCGGGTTCGACTACGCGATCGGCGAGCACGGACATGAGCAAGCCTGCGCCGAACGCATCGCCCGCATGCTCGCACTCGGAACCCCGGCCACGGCCGGCCCCCACCGGGCCCGGCAACCGGCTGCCCACGGAGGCTCATCGATGACGCCCCCGAACACCGCCCACCATGTCGAGGCACAACCCGGCGCCCTCGTCCAGACCAGAGCAGACCGGCATCTGGCGGCCGGTCAATGGCTCCTCTCCGCCGCGGAAGACACGCAGCGGGCCCGGAAGGAATGGGCCGAAAACGGGATCACGCTCCTACGGTGCGGAACTCTCTTCACGGCCGTCCGTCTCGCCGCCAGCCTCGTGCACGCCGCCGCCGACAGCAACGACCTGCGGGACGTCGACGCCTACCTCGGTCAGGCGCTGCTCGGCGGGCCGGTGTTCGCCGACACCAGGTGGCGCCTGTACTACGCCCTCGTACCGGAGGGCACCGGTCGCCTGCCGTCTTGGAGCTACCGCAGCGAGGACGCGGAATGCCTCGGCCCGAACGCCTACCTCGGCGTACCCGACCCCACGCACACTGACCCGGGCGTCGGCTTCTCGTACTGGTGCGTGCCGCCGCACGACCCCGAGACACTGTGCAGCCCCGAGGCGGTCGCCCAGCTCCTGAAGGACGGTCTGTGCCGGCTCACGGTGGCGGAGGCGAACACCGGTGCCTGAGAACACGCTGCTCCCGCTCGATGCGGACACGATCCGGATGGCGTACGACTCCGTACTGTGGGCTCCCCGCCTGCCGACCGGCGAGGAGCTGGACACCCTGAAGGAGCAGCTCCAGGGGCATGTGCAGCTCCTGGTCCCGGACGTGCAGGATCTCGCAGCCCGCATGCGCGGTGAGATGCGACGGCTGACGGTCCACGTCCTCGTGCGTGCGTTCCAGCTCCTGGAGGAATACGCCGACGGCCCCCCGGCATGCGACGTGTATGACCTCGCCACCATCGCCCGCGCACTCCTGACGCTGTACCGGCACCCCGGCCCGCTCGGGGTACCGACCGGCGCGGACGAGATCGCCGAGGAGATCCGTCGGCGCCTGTGCGGTGCCTGCTGGGAACCGATCGCTGACGACGAGCTGCACGAGCGGCGGACGTTCGGCAGCGACTCCAGCGGCGGAATCCACGGCTACGCGCACACTGAGCTTTGCGTCGATCGGTCGCCCCTCCTGGCGCTGTGTCACCACAGTGCTTGCGCTGGTGGAAGGGCGCGGACAGAGATCTCCTGCGGAACGTCATTGGATCCGGGCCACGAGTCGCCGCCAACCGCAGCAGGCGGCACCTCTTGAGCCACCCGGTGCCGAAGACCGGAGCGCCCGGTGCCGGGCGTTGCATGACCCCGCTCCGCCCCGTCAGCACGGGCTCCTCACCGGGGCGGATCCGCCCCGCAAGACCCTCATCCGCGCCCTCGGGGGGCGAGGCGGCAGCCAGCACGAACGGCGCGCGGAGGGTCCTGCGCCGATGTCGCAACTGGAGAAGTGAGGATGGGCTACATCGAGAACGAAGCCCAACCCCAGGCCCGTATGCACGCCCGCCAACGGATGACGCGCCGTGAACGGGGACCTATGTACGAGTTGATCGTCAGCCCGTTCTTGGATGGTTACCTGGCCGTCCGGCCTGGTAACCAGGCTGGAGCCCGTCTGTCTGAGGACCGGTTCCGCGAGTGGAGGACCTGGCGGCTACCGGTGGAACGCCCCCGTGGTTCGCCGACATCGGCCGCTGCTCTTGGGGTCTGGACTGCAAGACCAAGGCCCTGATTCTCGCCCCGGAGAGTCGGGGCCCTCCTGTGTCCGGGTTCCGCTCGCCGTAGGTGTGGCGCCGGCCGAAGTTGACCTCTACGTCGACCGCGGGCCGCCCTGTTGGGGCCTCTTGAAATCCCCAGCCCTGCTCTTCGCCCTCCTTGGTTGCGGGCTCAACCAAGGAGGAGGGTCCGCCTGAAGGCCACCCAGATACGGGAGCGTTGCGGACTGTCAGAAGCCGTCACATCCTCTTTCGGCTGCTCACCGCTTCACGAAGTGGCTGCCAGGAGGGTCGGCGGGGACCGATGCTCATTGAATGTGCGCATCTGAGTGGGCCGCCAGGCGTTCCACCTCGGGTTTCACAACAGCCCCTGCAGCCACCACACTCCAGCGCCGACCAGCGCGCTGCCCGCCGCGTATGCGGCTCCCTGGACCAAGGCAAAGAGAGCGGTTCGGGCTAGTGCTGTGACCAGGAAGGTTTGCCGGGTTGGGGTGGCCCGAGCCCGTTGTCAGAGCCTCCCGATAGCGTGCTGGCAGCCAGATCCAACTCCTCTCTGGGAGAACATCCGTGGACATCCTGCTCATCGCCGGCCTGTGGCTCGACGGATCCGCATGGGACGACGTCGTGCCCGAACTCACCGCGCTCGGCCACCGTCCCGTGCCGCTCACCCTCCCCGGCCAGGGCGACGGCACCGCCTCCGCGACGCTCGACGACCAACTGGCAGCAGTACTCGCCGCCGTTGACGCGGCGCCCGGGAAGCCCCTGGTGGTGGGGCACTCCGCAGCGTCGAGCCTGGCCTGGCTGGCCGCCGACGCGCGACCGAAGAAGGTGGCCAAGGTCGCAATGATCGGCGGCTTCCCCGCCGCCGACGGGCGGGCTTACGCCGATCACTTCGCGATTGAGGACGGCGCCATGCCCTTCCCAGGCTGGGGCCCCTTCGAGGGAGCGGACTCCGCCGACCTGGACCAAGAGACCCGGCACCGCCTTGCGTCGGCCGCCATCCCTGTCCCCGAGGGGGTTGCCCGGGGAGTCATGCGCCTGACCGACGAGCGCCGCTTCGACGTCCCCATTGTGGTCGTCTGCCCCGAGTTCACCCCCGCCCAGGCCAAGGAGTGGATCGCCGCCGGCGAGAGCCCTGACCTCGCCCGCGCCACCCACCTTGAGTACGTGGACCTCGACTCGGGCCACTGGCCGATGGCCACCCGCCCCCGCGAGCTCGCCCGCGTCCTGGCGGAGGCCGCGAGCTCGTAGGGCCGTGGCGGGTTGGGTGGTCAGGCTGCTGCCGGTAGTGGTCTGCCGCCCCAGCGGATGCCCTTCTCGCTGCGGACACGAGCGCGTTCTCGGCGTTGTGCGGCGAGTATGTCGGGGTGGCGGGCGTTGGCATTGCGCCAGCGTAGGTAGGCGTGCAGGGCCCGGGTCTGCGCCGTGTGATTCGGATGGTTGGAGTTGGCCAGGGTGAACTGCCGCAGCGGGCCAAAGTGCGCCTCTATCGGGTTGGCCCAGGAGGCGTAGGTCGGGGTGAAGCACAGCTCGACCTTGTTCTTCTTCGCCCAGCGGCGGATGTCCGCGCCGGTGTGGGCGGAGAGGTTGTCCAAGATGATGTAGATGGGTGCGCCGTCGGGCCGGGCGGCGCGGATCGACTTCAGCGCGGCCAGGGTGTTGGCGGTGCCTTTGCGGCGGCGGTTGACGCCCCACAGCCGGTCGTCGCCGACGGAGTAGCAGCCGTGGAAGTAGGTGACGCCGTGGGTGCGGCGGTAGGTCGCGGGAAGCCGGTTGGGCTTGCCCTGCTTCGCCCAGCAGGAGCCCGCGGTGGGCCTGATCCCGAGGGGCCCGAACTCGTCGAAGGCGAAGACCCGGTCCGGGAAGCGTTCCAGCACCTGCTCGATGCAGTCGAGCTTGGCGTCGCGGTCGGGGTCGGGGGACTCCTTCCAGGTCTTGGTGCGCTGGAAGGTGATGCCGCGACGCCGAAGCAGGCACCGTAAGGCTTCCCGGCCGATCCGGATGACACGTCCGTGCACGCGGCGCAGGTAGGCGGCGAGTTTGCGGATCGACCAGCGCGTGAAGGGCTGGCCGAGCTTGGTCGGGCGAGTGGTGGCCGTCTGGACGACGAAGTCCTCGTCGTCAGGGGTGAGCAGGCGGGGACGGCCTCCCGCCCACTGAGGGTCCAGGCAGGCCAGGCCGATCTCGTTGAACCGGTGGATCACATCGCGGACGGTGTCCTCGTCGGCCTGCACCAGCTCGGCGATCACCGGGACGCGGTTCCCGCCGGCGGACGCCAGCAGCATCATCGCCCGCCGGTAGCGCACCGAGCAGGTACTGCCCCGGCGCACGATCTGCTGCAGCTTCTGCCCTTCCTGATCGGTCAGTCTGCGCACCCGCACAGGCTCGGCCACCACACCTCCAACGGTCGGAACGGACGTCACCGCCCATCCAACCGCCCCAACCGCCAACCCGAGAACCTTCCCGGTCACAGCACTAGCCGGCGGCGGAGCCGTGTTGTCTTCGGAATGGGCATCGGTGCCTCCGTGGACGCGGAATGGGTGCAGCGTTGTGGGGCATCCAGGTGACAGCCGGCGGGTATTGCTGCTCAATGGAGCATCTAGGCAGGGGAGTTGTTGCGCCCAACTAGCACCTAAGCCGGGTCGGAGAGATGCGCATGAGTCCGCCGATTGATGGCCCGGGAAGGCCCCAGAGGCCTGAGCGACCGGAAGGCCCACCTCCACCGGAGCACGCACCGCCGGAGCAGGCCCCGTGGGCGGAATCACGCATCGACTTCGACGAGCTGAAGCGCACATTCCCGGAGAGTTTCATGGACATGGGCGGACCGGATGAGTGGGAGGACAATGTCCCCGGGGCAAGCCCCGGAGACCTTGGAGGCCCGTCGGGACCCAGGGACCTGGAGGGGCTAGGTGGCCCCGAGGACCCCGAGGACCCCGAGGACCCCGAGGTCCTTGAGGGGCCGGGGGGAGCGCGGCGTCCAGGGCGGCCGCTCGCCCCGCCCAATCGGGAGAACTTCCAAGGGCGCCCCGAGCAGTATCAACTGAAGTGCCGCGTCTTTGAGCTACTGGGGGATGTGAGCCGCCGCGAGATCGCCCGCCGCCTGAAGTGCAGCCCGACCAGCCTCAGCCACTACGTGACGGACCCGAAATGGTGGCCGCGGGAGGACTACGAGCGGCTGGTCGCCGTCGCCGTGGAACTGCGCGGGACCGTGGATGACGAACTTCTCGGCCAGCTGGAAGAGGCCTTCTCCGCCGCGGAACAGGAGGCCACACCCACGGTCCACCAGATCGACCGACTGAAGACCCAGATCCAGGAGCATGTGCAGGAGCTGGCCGACTTGCGCCAGGAGCGTGACGCCCTGCATCAGCAGTCCACGGCAGCCAGCGGCGACGATCAGGCCGCGCTGCTGCAGCGCATCAGCGAACTCGAGGAGGATCTGCGGGCAGCAAGGCGGAAGATCGGACGGTTGAAGAAGCAATTGGTCGAGCTGCAGCTCAGGCTCGCCGCGTCCGGAGACCCCACCGCGGCATTGGAGACGGCCCGCTACGCGGCCGATGAAGTAGCCCGCATCGTCGATCCGGCCGATCGGCGGGAGCGTGCCCTGGAAGCAGTCTCGGAGCTCGATCGTCCCGATGGAGCGGGGGAGTTCATCGGCCATCTGCGTACCCGGGTGGGCATCGAGGACGCCAGGGCAGTGCTTGAGGACCTCGTGCTGCGCTGGTCGCCAGCCCGTGTCGCGGATCTCTTGGCGGCGCTTGACGCGGGGACTGGCTGGGACCCGGTTGCGGGCGATGCGTCGACCACCGATAGCTCGGGGATGCGTGCCCAGCTGTCCGCCCTGTACCGGCAGGTCACGAAAGCCGACCTGCACGTGACGGCATTGCGACTCCTGGACGCCGATGCTTTCGCCGGAGTAATCCATGTACTGGACGCTCAGGGGGCGACCACGCTCGCCGGGACTCTGCTGACCGAGCGCGTGACGCAGCGCACCATCGACGGGATGCAGCAGGACGCCCGTGCCCTGCAGGAGCGCGCCCAGAGCTACGTGGTTCAGGCCGTCCGGCGTCCGCCCCGGGAGATCGCCGAACTGGTGGCGGCACTGCGGTCGCAAGACCAGGACCAGCACGCGGCCTGGCTGCTGGATACGGCGGGAGGGTTGCTGCCGGACGCTGTTAACAAGCAGTTGGAAAATCTGCTGACAGCTGCGGGTCGGATCAACGACCTGCGCGGTCTTCTGCATGGGCGGGAATGGGAGCGGGACTGACGTCCCACTTTCGCGGAGCGGTGGGACACCGTACAGCCTGGTGCCCACTTTGTGCTGCGGCGATCAGGGGGGAGGATGTGACAGCTTCTCACCTTCTCTGGTGGGTGGCCGTAGGGCATCGCGGAGCGACGCTCGAAGAGAGCCCTTGACCGGCTGTAGCGTTCCCGCACCCTCGAAGGCCAGGCGGATCCGCTTCACGGACATCGACCACCTCGCGGAACAAGAGCAGATCTGGGGAACGAGATGAGCGCCGGTGGGGAATTTCAGGAGCCTCAACAGCCCACGAACCGGCTTCGGCTCGGCTGAGACCGAGCCGCGGCATCTATGCATGGCCGTCGGCCGACTGACGCGTCCGGCGCGGCGAAAAGTCCTTGAAAGCACTGGTCAGAGAAGGGTTCCGCTCTTCCTGGGCCCCACGGTGTGGTGGTCGCGACCCAGTCGCGATCACCGGGGAGGTCCCTGCCGTGGCGCCGATTCTGTTCACCGCTGTGCTGTTGCTGCCATTCGTCATGGCCGCCGGCCCGTTCGCGCTATGCGAAGCGCGCGATTGCGTAAGTCCTGGACGCGGTCGGCACCGCCGCGTCGTACGTGGGCGTCACGCGGCCCGGGGAGGCCGTCGATGACCGCGCGCCGCGCCGCCCTGGGCGCCACCTCGTGCGTCGTGTGGCGTTGGACCAGCTGCACCCCCAACGCCCCAGCTCAAGCTCGTTCCGCCCTGCGTTGTGCCCTCGACCAGCTTGGCTTCGACGGCGAGGTGATCAGCGATGCGGTACTGGCCGTCTCCGAGTTCGTCACCAACGCCACCCAGCACGCGGTGGGGCCGTACGAGATGCGCCTGCGTCGCACCGCGGCCGAGGTCATCTGCGAGGTCGAGGACCACGATCCGCGCATCCCGGAGATCCCTACATTTCCAGCCACGGCACCGTACGCCCCGGCCGAGGAGAACCGCGGAGGCGGTCTGGAGGCGTTGTGCACGCTGCTGTCCGAGCACGGGCGCGGCCTGCACATCGTCCATGAACTCACCAAAGGTGCCTGGGGGTTCCAGAGCCGGAAGACAACGAAGACGGCATGGTTCGTGCTGCCGGGAGTTGTAGTGCCGGACTGATCGCTGGGTGCCCACAGGGGGATGGGGTGTCGAGTGAGTTCGGGTGACCGCCGGACCGTCTCCCTTCTCCCTCGCGCGGCG